>NZ_CABVHY010000004.1 GCF_902497875.1 Pseudomonas fluorescens | reverse complement strand
ACACATCGCCCTGTTGCACCGAAAACTGTGCCAGCGATTCGCCTGTTTTGGACGGCGTCACTTGCACTTCGCAACAACGCAGCGTTCTGACGTCCATCGTGTAATGCAGGCGCCATGTCGATGTGGCCGCTCCCGGCTCTGCCACGACACTGCCGTCAGCGGCAAGCAATCTGCGCCCCTGCAGCGCCGGACATTTCATCGCCACGGTCGGTGCCTGCTGGATCAACTGTTCAGTGATCCAGCCCAGCCATGCACCCGATTTATTGATCCGTTTGAGCAGGCCAACGTCCGATAGCTCCACCCAGTCCCCAGCGCGCGCGCGTTCCACCGTTTCGACCATCGAGCAATCAGCGCTCAGATACATCAATAACGTGCGCAATAAACTCTCCGGGCCGCTGAAGCGGCGACCGAACTTCAGCGCTCCCAGCTCTTTTGCCTTGGCTTCCCATCCCTGCGGCAATAGCGCCAACAGCTTCGGCCAATCTTCATCCAGTCTTTGTGTCACGCTTGCTTTCCCTGCTGCTCACTTTGCTTGGTGAATCAGATTCTACTATCTCTTGAGATTTGGTTAGCGCCTATGGGGGCAAGCCCCCTCGCCACAAATCTCGCTAAACTGAAGAATCGCGCTAACTGACTGCATCAGAGCCAGCCGCTCTGCAGCAGCCACGAATTCCTCCCACTCCCACTTCACCCCGGCCCCCTCCCAGGCATATCAATCCGATGCTGATTTACCCGTCGATACAGCGTCGCCCGGGAAATCCCCAACGCCTTGGCCGCGGCAATCGGTTTCCAGCGGTGACGCACCAACGCATCGAGCAAGGCCTGGCGCTCCGGACTGTCGCTGGCTTCGGCGAAAGCGTCCAGGGGCCGGCTTTCGGTCCCTTGCAGCAACTCCGGCAAATGGCTCAACTGGATAAGGTCAGTCTCGCAGACTGCACAGGCATAACGCAGAACGTGGCGCAACTGCCGGACATTGCCCGGCCAGCGGTAGCCGAGCAGGCATTCCAGTGCTGTCGTAGCGAGTTTCAATTGCACCCCGCACAGCGTCGACTCTTCGTCGAGAATCCGCCTGATCAATGCCAGGCGGTCACTGCGTTCACGCAGCGGTGGCAACTGAAAGCGCGCGCCACCCAGGCGGAAATACAGGTCTTCACGAAAGTCGCCGCTGGCCACCTGGGCTTCAAGGTCACGGTGGGTTGCGCAGATCACCTGGATGTCCACCACCTTGCGCCGTGAAGCGCCCAGAGGCGCCACTTCGCCTTCCGCGAGGACTCGCAGCAGGCGGGTCTGCAAGGCCAGCGGCATGTCACCGATTTCATCGAGGAACAGCGTGCCGCCATCAGCCTGTTGCAGCAGGCCTTGCATGCCCTTGCTCGAGGCGCCGGTGAAGGCTCCGGCGACATAACCGAACAGTTCACTCTCGATCAGGCTTTCCGGGATCGCCGCACAGTTCACCGCGACGAAAGGGCAGTCGCGGCGGCGGCTGGCCTGGTGCAGTTGACGGGCAAAGACCTCCTTGCCCGAGCCGGTCTCGCCCTGAATCAGTATCGGTAGATTGCGGTCCTTGACCCGCACCGCCAGGCGCAGGCTTTCGGCGATGCGCGGGTCGAGTTGTGGCGCCGCATTGTCGATTGGCGAAGGTCTGGCCAGCGGCCGTCGAGGTGCGCTCAAGCGCGCATGCAATTCGTTCTGCCCACCGTGGTTGCGCAACAGACACAAGGACTCGTCCCTGGCCCGATGCAGCAGCTGCTGGTCGAACACCTGGCAGATATGCTCGGGCAGCCGCCCATAGCGCTGCAGCAGGAACTGTCGCGCCGCCGGATTCAGCGCCTGCAGGCAGCCATCGTCATCCCAGGCGAACAAGTAGTCGGGCTGGCTATCGACATAACCTTGGCTGTTATGGGCGCGCAGTACCCAATATCCCTGGGCGCTGCTCATGAAAAACGCCTGTTCGATTTCCCGGGCACTCTGCACCACCATTTGTCGGATCAGATGCTGGGAGCGGCGCTCGTCGGGGGAGCGCACGGCGGACACATCGAGCACTCCGAGCAGTTCACCCTGGGGGTCGAAGACTGGCGCGGCGGAGCAGGTCAGGCCAATGAACGCGGCGCGGAAATGATCACTCTTGTGCACCGTGACCGGCGCCCTGGCGGTGAGTACCGCCGCCACGCCACAGGTGCCTTCCTCGCCTTCCGACCAGCAGGTCCCCAGGTACAGCCCGGCCTTGCGGCAGTCGTTGCGAATCGCCATCTCGACCCGGTAATCGATGGTCCGGCCCTGGGCATCGGTGAGCAGCACGCAGTAGTCGGCGCCACGCACCCGGCCGTGGAGGCGGGCAACTTCTTCGCTGGCAATGCGCAGGAACAGTTCCGAGCGCTCGCGGCATTCCTTGAGCACGTTCTGCGACAGGATGCGCGGCCCCTGCAGCGAGCCGGGGTCGAGATGGTGTTGCTCCATGGAGCGGCGCCAGGAGTCGAGAATCAGGCTCGACACCGGCACTTGCGGCAACTGCGTGGCGTTCTTCAATACGCGGCTGACGCAATCCACATGGGCCTTTGAGTGTGCGGAAAGCATAGGGCCTCCGTTTCCAGCTTTTTGTAGTTGTGCGGCCATTAAGCGCTGTTCATCACCGTCAGACAAGCACCCGGGCGATGCCGCGCGCGAGTGAGACGCAACGTCTCAGCGTCTCATGCCGGGCCCGGGCAACCTGACATGTCGCGTCTCGCCAACAGCTCCCCGACAGTTCTCCTGCTCTGCGCCTTGACCGCTCTAATCCGGACGTCTCCATGGGTTTTTCAGGTTATGGCACCGGCCTTGCTCTAGCTCTGCAAAGCATAACAATAACCAGAGGTGCCCTATGTTCGACTGCCGATACCTGTCCCTGGCTGACAGCACGCCTGGGCGGATTGCGCCATGAATCGCCGGCCATTGACCGTGGGTATCATCGCCAACCCGGCCTCGGGCCGCGACGTGCGACGGCTGACCGCCAATGCCGGGCTGTTTTCCAGCACCGACAAGGTCTCGGTGATCCAGCGACTGCTGGCGGCGTTCGGTGCAACGGGCATCGAACAGGTGCTGATGCCCACCGACATGACCGGAATCGCCGCCGCCGTGCTGAAGAACAGCCAGGGGCGCCAGGCCCGCGCCAGTCACTGGCCGGCCCTGGAGTTCCTTGACATCACTTTGCGCCAGAGCGTCGAAGACACCCGCAAGGCCGCGAGATTGATGGCTGAGCGCGGGGTTTCGCTGATTGCCGTACTCGGCGGCGACGGCACCCACAAGGCCGTCGCCGCGGAGATCGGCGATATCCCGCTGTTGACCCTGTCCACCGGCACCAACAACGCCTTTCCCGAATTGCGCGAAGCCACCAGCGCCGGTCTGGCTGGCGGGTTGTTCGTCAGCGGACGGATTCCCGCCGAGATTGCCTTGCGCCGCAACAAACGGCTGTTGGTGCGCGTACCGAGCCGCGGTTTGTGCGAGTGGGCACTGGTGGACGTTGCGGTGTCCTCGCTGCCATTTGTCGGCGCCCGGGCGATCAGTCGCGCGGCGGATCTGGCGCAGGTCTTCGTAACCTTCGCCGAGCCCCAGGCCATCGGCCTTTCGGCACTCTGCGGGCTGTGGTTTCCGGTCTCCCGGCAAGCACCGGGCGGGGCCTGGATGCGCCTCGATCCGCAGTCCCCCGAGGCACTGCTGGTACCCCTGGCTCCAGGCCTGTTGCAAGGCTGCGGGGTGCTCGCCGCCGGCAGCCTGGAGCCGGGCGTCGCCCATTCCCTGGCATTGGCCAGCGGCACCCTGGCCCTGGATGGCGAGCGCGAGATCGAATTCAACGTCGATGACCGGCCCAGCGTCACCCTCGATAACCACGGCCCGCTGAGCATCGACGTCAACGCGGCGCTGGCTTACGCCGCGCAACAGCGGCTGCTGGCCATCGGCCGGGAACACCCGCAACACCCCCTGAACCTTTTGTCCCGAGACAACCCTGGAGAATAAAAATGTCGACACACCTGTCCGCTGATCAATTGCTGCATGCCTACAAGGTGATGCGCACCATCCGCGCCTTCGAAGAGCGCCTGCATGTGGAGTTCGCCACCGGCGAGATTCCCGGTTTCGTCCACCTTTACGCCGGCGAAGAAGCGTCCGCCGCCGGGGTCATGGCCCATCTCGGCGATGCCGACTGCATTGCCTCCAACCACCGTGGTCACGGCCATTGCATCGCCAAAGGCGTCGATGTGTACGGGATGATGGCCGAGATCTACGGCAAGAAAACCGGGGTCTGCCAGGGCAAGGGCGGCTCCATGCACATTGCCGATTTCGAGAAGGGCATGCTCGGCGCCAACGGCATAGTCGGTGCCGGGGCGCCGCTGGTGGTCGGCGCGGCACTGGCGGCCAAGCTCAAGGGCACCGACAGCGTCGCGGTGGTGTTCTTCGGTGATGGCGGCTCCAACGAAGGCGCGGTATTCGAGGCGATGAACATGGCCTCGGTGTGGAACCTGCCGTGCCTGTTCATTGCCGAGAACAACGGCTATGCCGAGGCCACGGCGTCCAACTGGTCGGTGGCCTGCGATCACATTGCCGATCGCGCCGCCGGCTTCGGCATGCCCGGGGTCACGGTGGACGGTTTCGATTTCTTCGCCGTTCACGAAGCTGCCGGGGCCGCCGTTGAACGGGCCCGGGCTGGCGAAGGACCGTCACTGATCGAAGTCAAGCTGACCCGTTATTACGGCCACTTCGAGGGCGATGCCCAGACCTATCGAGCCCCGGATGAAGTGAAGCATTTTCGTGAACACAACGACTGCCTGATGCAGTTTCGCGAGCGCACCACCCGCGCCGGACTGGTCGCTGCCGGGCAACTGGACCAGATCGATGAGGACGTCGAGAGCCTGATCGAAAACGCCGTGCGCAAGGCCAAGTCCGACCCCAAGCCGAGCGCCGCCGACCTGCTGACCGACGTTTACGTTTCCTATCCCTGAACGCCCCCTAAAACAAGAATCGAGACCTTCATCATGGCGAGAAAAATCAGCTATCAACAGGCAATCAATGAAGCCCTGGCCCAGGAAATGCGCCGCGATCCGAGCGTATTCATCATGGGCGAGGACGTCGCCGGCGGTGCCGGAGCACCCGGCGAAGACGACGCCTGGGGCGGTGTGCTCGGGGTCACCAAGGGCTTGTACCACCAGTTTCCCGGACGGGTGCTGGATACGCCGCTGTCGGAACTCGGCTATGTCGGCGCCGCCGTGGGGGCCGCGACCTGTGGCGTGCGGCCGGTCTGTGAATTGATGTTCGTCGACTTTGCCGGCTGCTGCCTGGACCAGATCCTCAATCAGGCGGCGAAATTCCGCTACATGTTTGGCGGCAAGGCCTCGACCCCCCTGGTGATCCGCACCATGGTCGGTGCCGGCCTGCGGGCGGCCGCCCAGCATTCGCAAATGCTCACCTCGCTCTGGACCCACATTCCCGGGCTGAAAGTGGTGTGCCCGTCATCGCCCTACGATGCCAAGGGCCTGCTGATCCAGGCGATCCGTGACAACGACCCGGTGATTTTCTGTGAACACAAACTGCTCTACAGCATGCAGGGCGAAGTGCCGGAAGAGCTCTACACCATTCCCTTTGGCGAGGCCAACTTTCTGCGCGAAGGCAAGGACGTGACCCTGGTGTCCTATGGCCGCACGGTCAATCTGGCTATGGACGCGGCCCGCAGCCTGGCGGGTCGCGGCATCGATTGCGAAGTGATTGACCTGCGCACCACCAGCCCGCTGGATGAGGACAGCATCCTCGAAAGCGTCGAGAAGACTGGGCGCCTGGTGGTGATCGACGAAGCCAACCCGCGCTGTTCGATGGCCACCGACATTTCTGCGCTGGTGGCGCAGAAAGGCTTTTCGTTCTTGCAGGCGCCGATCGAAATGGTCACCGCGCCGCACACCCCGGTGCCGTTTTCCGACGCCCTGGAGGATCTGTATATCCCTGACGCGCCGAAGATCGAAGCCGCGGTGCTCAAGCTCATCGAGTGGAGGAAGCGCCCATGAGTCAGATCCATACCCTGACCATGCCCAAGTGGGGCCTGTCGATGACTGAAGGCCGGGTCGACGCCTGGCTCAAGGAGGAGGGCGCGACCATCACCAAGGGCGATGAAGTGCTGGATGTGGAAACCGACAAGATCTCCAGCAGCGTCGAAGCGCCGTTTTCCGGAGTGTTGCGTCGGCAGATCGCGCGCCAGGACGAAACCCTCTCGGTCGGTGCCTTGCTTGGCATCGTGGTCGAGGGGGAAGCCAGCGAGGCCGAAATCGACGCGGTGGTCGAGCAGTTCCAGGCCAGCTTCGTACCGGGAGATGTCAGTGATGAAGACAGCGGCCCGGCCCCGCAGAAGATCGAACTCGATGGACGGATCATCCGCTATTTCGAGCGCGGCGAAGGCGGCACGCCGATGCTGCTGATCCATGGTTTCGGCGGTGACCTGAACAACTGGATGTTCAATCACGAAGCGCTGGCGGCCGGGCGCCGGGTCATCGCCCTTGACCTGCCTGGCCATGGTGAGTCCGGCAAAGTCTTGCAGCGCGGGGACCTCGATGAGCTGAGCGACGTGGTGCTGGCGCTGCTCGACCACCTGGATATCGAGGCCGTGCATCTGGTCGGCCATTCCATGGGCGGCGCGGTGTCCTTGAACACCGCACGGCTGGCGCCACAGCGGGTGCGCTCGCTGACCCTGATCGGCAGCGCCGGTCTCGGTCCGCAGATCAACGGCGATTACCTGCAAGGCTTTATCGATGCGGCCAATCGCAACGCACTCAAGCCGCAACTGGTGCAGTTGTTCTCTGACCCGGGGCTGGTGAACCGGCAAATGCTCGAAGACATGCTCAAGTACAAGCGCCTGGAAGGCGTCGACAGCGCATTGCGCCAACTGGCCTCGGCGCTATTCGTCGACGGCCGGCAGCAGCTCGACCTGCGCGCGGTGGTGCAAGAGGGCCGACAACCGGTGCTGCTGATCTGGGGCAGCGACGACGCGATCATCCCGGCGGCGCACACCGAGGGCTTGTCGGCGCAGGTCGAATTGCTGCCGGGCCAGGCGCACATGGTGCAAATGGAAGCGGCGGAACAGGTCAACCGTCTGATTCTGGAGTTTGTGCAGCAACACTGATGGAATGCCCGGCTGCCCGTGGGGCAGCCGCTCGGCTGGGTATCCGCCTGGTCGCCTTGGCGATGGCCGTTACAGGCCATCGCACTTTTTCGGGTTTTGCGGCTCTACTCTTGGCCAGGCTGCGGCGACTCCCATCGCATCCGGATTGTCCAAGACCTTTGCCAATGGCCAACGCTACTCCTTCTATTATCGCGAGATATCTTCGTCATCCGTTACTGCTCGGCAGCGTGTTGCTGTTCTGCGCCGGTGGTTGCAGCCAACAGCAGGGTCGGGATATGGCCACTCAGCTCAGCGAAGGAACCCCGACCGAACTGTTTCAAACCAGCGTCGATCGCATCGCCACCCTGAGCATGCAGGACAATCTGCAAAGCCTCTATCTGTTGATGAACAAGCTCTACCAGCGCAATCCCGCCGAGTGGCGCAAGTCCGGGTTCCTCGATGCGCGCACCGCCGAGCGCGAGGTGCGTCATGCGATCGAGCAGCGCCAACCGCTGCCGCAATTGGGCGAACGACGGAACCTGGCGGCGCTCAGTTATGCCCTGAGCCCGGAATTTCTCGGTGACCGGGTCGGCGCCTTCATTTACGCGATCGGTAGCATGCTGATCACGGCTCATGGCGGTCGGCAGGAGTTCTACATCACCGACGTGATCAACCCGCAATTCGTCAATAACGCTGCGCGCAATATCGAGAAAGCCACCTGGCTGCTGAGCCAGCGTCAGAATGCCAACGGCGAACTGCTGCTGTTTTCCAATGAAATTTCGGAGGAGGGCAGCAACCTGAGCTTCGCCGTGGAGTTTGGCAAGATCGTCGCGCGCCTGGACCTGCTCACGCAAATGCTCGATGAGCGTTATCGGCGAATCGGCCTGAACTATGCCCAGAGTCTGCTGTTGATGAATTTCCTGCCGGTGCAATAACCGCACCAGGGCCTTTCGCAGACCCGGGCGAGTGCTCAACGACGCGGCTCACGCTTGACAAGGGGAAAACAGGCAGTCTATTGTCTGACAACCTGACATACCAAGGTTGTCTTATGCTTGAGCTACAGCGCCCCGATTCTCTGGTCATGCGTGTTGTCAGCGCCATCCGCGCAGAGATCGACTCCGGCCAACTGGGTCCCGAATCGCGATTGCCGACCGAACAGCAACTGTCGGAGCAGCTGCACGTCAGCCGCTCGGTAGTGCGCGAGGCGATCGCCCAGTTGAAAGCCGATGGCGTGCTGATTGCCCGGCGCGGCCTTGGCTCCTATATCTCGGCGACCCCTGCCGGCACGGTTTTCCGCTTTCCCGAGCAAGGCGGGCGCAAGCCCGACCTGGCGCAAATGTTCGAAATGCGCTTGTGGATCGAAACCCAGGCCGCCTCGATTGCCGCTCAGCGACGTGATGCAACGGATTTGCAACGCATGAAAGACGCGTTGCAAGAGATGCATGACAAGCGCACCGATTTCGAAGCCGCGGCCTCGGCCGATGTGGCGTTTCACCGGGCCATCGCCGAAGCCAGCAAGAACGACTATTTCGTCGCCTTTCATGACTTTCTGCGCAGCCAGTTGGCAAGCGCGCGCCGAACCGCTTGGGAAAACTCCGCGTCACGTTTTGTCGGCGGTTCGGCGGATGCCGGCCGCGAGCACCAGGCGCTGTACCAGGCCATCGCCGATGGCGACCGTCAGGCCGCCGCAGCCTGTGCCGACGCCCATTTGCGCGCATCGGCCAAACGCCTGCAGCTTGAGCTTCCCCTTACCGACTGAATCGATCGATCACTGAAGCCCTGAACCATTAATGCGTGCGATAGCACGCAGGCTTTTCGCGAAAGCATTAGTCTGACAACCTGATAACTAGACTGGCACTTACTGATCCAAGGTAACCACCACAATGATTTATGACTTTTGCATCATCGGCGGCGGGATCGTTGGCCTTGCCACGGCGATGGAGTTGCTCAAGCGCCAGCCGACCGCGTCCCTGCTGTTGCTGGAAAAAGAAAGCTCCCTGGCCAGGCACCAGACCGGCCATAACAGTGGGGTGATCCACGCCGGTATTTACTACGCGCCTGGCAGCCTCAAGGCCGAGCTGTGCAAGCTCGGGGCCCAGGCCACCAAAGAGTTCTGCACCGAACACGGGATCAAATTCGACGTCTGCGGCAAGTTGCTGGTGGCCTCGACGCCCCTTGAAGTCGAGCGGATGAAAGCCCTGTATGAGCGTTCGCAACTCAACGGAATGAAAGTCGAGCGCCTCGATGCCGATGAGCTGCAGCGCCGCGAACCGAACATCGTCGGGCTCGGTGGGTTGTTTCTGGACGCCACCGGCATCGTCGATTACCGGCAAATCTGCGAAACCATGGCCCGGGTCATCCAGCAACAGGGTGGCGAGATCTGTCTGAACAAGGCCATCACCGCGATCAAGGAAAACCCTGACAGCGTGACGGTCAGCAGTGCAGACAGTCACTGGCGGGCGAAGAAGCTGGTGGTCTGCGCAGGCTTGCAATCGGACCGCCTGGCGACACTCGCCGGGATCAAAATCGATCACCAGATCATCCCGTTTCGCGGCGAATACTTTCGTCTGCCAGCGTCGAAGAACCACATCGTCAATCACTTGATCTACCCGATTCCCGACCCGGATCTGCCGTTTCTGGGGGTCCATCTGACTCGCATGATCGATGGCAGTGTCACTGTCGGCCCGAATGCCGTGTTGGGTCTGAGTCGCGAGGACTACAAGAAGTTCTCGATCAACTGGCGCGATGTTGCCCAGTACGCAAGTTTCCCCGGCTTCTGGAAAACCATCTGGCAGAACCTCGGTTCCGGCAGCGTCGAGATGAAGAACTCATTGTTCAAATCCGGCTATCTGGAGCAGTGCCGAAAGTACTGCCCCTCGCTGAACATTGAAGATCTGCTGCCGTATGAGGCGGGCATTCGTGCCCAGGCGGTCATGCGCGACGGCTCCCTGGTGCATGATTTTCTGTTCGCCGAAACCTCGCGGATGCTCCATGTCTGCAATGCACCTTCTCCCGCGGCCACTTCGGCCATTCCCATCGGCTCGATGATTGCCAAGCGAATTTTGAACCGCGGTTAGTACCGCTCCGTGCATCTGTCTCTGTTGGCCTTGGGCGACTAGAGGCAGCCAGTACTCCCTGAAAATAACTATAAAGACGCACAAGGAAACAGTGAATGACCGCTATCAATGCGACCGGCCAGTTGGCTGAAACCCCGCAACAAACGAAAAAGCGCCTGCGCAAGGTCGCCGCAGCGACTATTTTTGGCTCAATGCTGGAGTGGTACGACTTCTATTTGTACGCAACGATGGCGGCCATCGTTTTCTCGAAAATCTTCTTCGATAACAGCAACCCGCAGACGGCGTCGCTGCTGGCGTTCTCCACCTTTGCCATCGGCTTCATCGCTCGCCCGTTTGGCGGGATTCTGTTCGGTTACCTCGGGGACAAGTACGGCCGCAAGCAAGTGCTGGTAGTGACCTTCTGCATGATGGGCATCTGCACCACGCTGATCGGGCTGATCCCCAGCTATGCCTCGATCGGCATCTGGGCGCCGATCGTTCTGGTCGCGGTACGGATCATTCAGGGGCTGGGGGCCGGGGCCGAGCTGTCCGGCGCGGCAGTCACTTCCTATGAGCATGCCGCGGAAGGCAAACGCGGCAGTCAGGGTGCCTGGCCAGCGCTGGGTCTGAACCTGGGCCTGCTGCTGTCATCGCTGACCGTTTACCTGCTGACCATCAATGGCAATGAGTTCCTGCTGCAAGGCGGCTGGCGCATTCCATTCGTGTGCAGCATTGTCCTGGTCGGTGTCGGGCTGTGGGTACGCAACAGCATTCCGGAAACCCCGGAGTTCAGCGAAATGAGCAAGGAGCTGAGCAAGGAGCACGGCAAGGACACCCAAAAGGCCCAGGTTTCACCGCTCAAAATCTTGTTCAAGAACGACCTCAAAGGCCTGGCGGTGGTGTTTTTCGTAGCCATCGGCTACAACGCCCTGAGCTACATCTTCAAAACCTTCTCGCTGGCCTACCTGACCCAGTTCAAAGGCGTTGATGTGCATGTCACTTCGTTGTCGGTCACTATCGCCAGCCTGATTGCGATTGTCGCCGTGCCGTGTTTCGGCTGGCTGTGCGACAAGTGGAGCAGCAAGACTGTGTTGATGATCGGCGGGGTGTTGTCGTTATTGTTCGCCTATCCATTCCTGGCGCTGCTCAACACCGGTGAAAGCCTGATGATCTATGTCGCGATCGGCATCGGCACCGGCATTCTCGCGCCGATGATGTTCGCTCCACAGGGCTCGTTCCTCAGTCGCCAGTTCCCGACCCAGACCCGCTCCTCGGGCTTTGGCACCGGGCGCGAAATCGGCACCGCGGTCGCGGGCGGCCTGGCGCCACTGGGGGCCTTGTCGCTGGTCTCGGCGTCCGCCACGCACTCCACGGACGGGGTGGTGATCATCCTGGCGATCGCCTCGGTGCTGGTGGTGGTTTTTGCCCTGTGCGACCAGGGACGCAAGCATTCCGCGTTCAAGAACTGATAGCCCGGCGATGAACTGATGGGGCGGACCGACCTTTTCCACAGGGTCGGCCCGCCCCATGCCGTTTTGGCCCCTCAAGGCCGGCGCAAGCCGCTTGAGTCCAATGACACTCCGATCATTGGACTTGAGGATTAGTTATACCGGTATGGATTGTTGTCAATACCGCCCTTTCTTCAACGTACATATACTCCAGCGCAACTGCTTCCGAGCCCATCGACAAGGATTCTCGGGGACCCACTAAAAACGGGTAAAGCTCGTTGTCATACCTGCGGGGTAATGTATGTCGCTTATAAACTACGTCACACAGATCCAGTTCGAGGTCGGGGCCGTTGCATTGCTGCCGGGTGAGTGCACGCGAATCGGGATCAAGCGTCCGTTGATCGTCACCGATGCCGGTGTCAAGGCCGCGGGCATTCTGGATGCGGTATTGGCCACCTTGCCGGCGAATGCCGGGTTGCCGGTTTATGACCGGACTCCATCGAATCCGAACGAATCAGCGGTTCGTGATGCGGTGGCGATGTATCGGCAGCATGATTGCGATGGAATTATCGCCGTAGGCGGGGGCTCCTCCATCGACCTGGCCAAGGGCGTTGCGGTGTGCGCCACCCACGCCGGGCCGTTGAAAAGCTTCGCGGTGATCGAAGGCGGACTGGCGCGGATCACCGCCGCAACCGCGCCACTCATTGCGATCCCGACCACCGCCGGGACCGGCAGCGAAGTCGGGCGCGGGGCGATCCTGATCCTCGATGACGGGCGCAAGGTCGGGGTCATCTCACCCTATGTCGTTCCGAAAGTTGCCATCTGCGATCCGCAATTGACCTTCGGCCTGCCTGCGGGTCTCACCGCCGCCACCGGTATGGATGCAATTGCCCACTGCCTCGAAACCTTCATGGCGCCGGCGTTCAATCCACCGGCCGATGGCATTGCCCTGGACGGCTTGTGGCGGGCCTGGCGGCACATTGAACGGGCGACTCGGGAGCCTGGGAATGTCGAAGCCCGGATGAATATGATGAGCGCATCGCTGCAGGGCGCGCTGGCCTTTCAGAAAGGCCTGGGCTGCGTACACAGCTTGAGCCATGCCTTGGGCGGCATCGATCCGCGCCTGCACCATGGCACGCTCAACGCGATTTTCCTGCCGGCGGTGATCCGCTTCAATCGCCAGGCGCCAACCGTGCAGAACGAGCAAAAGCTCGCGCGTATCGCCCAGGCAATGGGACTCCAGTCACACGAAGCCGTCGAAACCGCCATTGTCGACATGACCCGCGCCCTGGGCCTGCCTACCGGTCTGAGCCAGCTGGGGGTTACCCGCGAACTGTTCCCGCGGATCATCGAAGGCGCGCTCGCCGACCATAGTCATCGAACCAATCCCCGTGAGGCTTCGGCTGCCGATTATCAACTGCTGCTGGAGCAGTCGATGTAAGGCGCGCCTGAAGAACATCGCGCCGCCTGGCGCGACCCACCTGAACAATAATAAAAAGAGTATCGATATGATCCCTGAATCCGCAACCGAGGTTGCAGGTCTCGCGCGCACTGGCGCCCGGACCTCTTCCCTGAAGAAGTACCAGAGCATCACCGTGGTGTTGCTGCTGCTGATTGGCATCGTCAACTATCTGGACCGCAGCGCGCTCTCGATAGCCAATACCTCGATCCAGAAAGACATGCTGATCAGCCCCTCGCAAATGGGCATTCTGCTGTCGGCGTTTTCCCTGGCCTACGCGTTCGCCCAACTGCCGTTGGGCATCATCATCGATCGACTGGGCAGCAAAATATCCCTCGGCGCCGCCTTGCTGACCTGGTCCGTGGCGCAATCGGTCTCCGGGCTGGTGAACAGTTTCGCCGGCTTCATCGGCCTGCGGATCCTGCTGGGAGTGGGCGAGGCGCCGATGTTCCCGTCGGCGGCCAAGGCCCTGTCGGAGTGGTTCGAGGCCGAGAAGCGCGGGACGCCGACTGGCATCGTGCTGTCTTCGACCTGCATCGGGCCGTGCCTGGCACCACCGTTGCTGACGCTGTTCATGATCAATTTCGGCTGGCGCGGGATGTTCGTCATTACCGGGCTGATCGGCATTGTCCTGGCCGCGTGCTGGCTGATGTTCTACAAGAGCAAAAAACAGTACCTGGCCGAACTGGCCGCCAGCGGTCAACTGTCGCCGGAAGTCGTAGAGGTCACCGAGAAAACCGCCGAGGAGGCTCCGCGCAAAGCGCTGTTCGCCGACTGGCTGAGCCTGTTCCAGCACCGCAGCACCTGGGGCGCGGTACTGGGTTTCATGGGCGTCATCTACATGCTCTGGCTGCACCTGACCTGGCTGCCGGGTTACTTCGAGCGCGAGCATGGCCTGGGCCTGTACAAAACCGCCTGGGTGGTTTCGCTGGCTTATCTGTTCGGGGCCTTTGGCACCATCGCCGCCGGGCGCATTTGCGACCGTATGGTCAAGCGCGGCATGAGCGTGTTGGGCAGTCGCAAGGTGACGGCTATTTCCGGCTTGTTGATGGCGGCGTTATTCACCCTGCCGCTGTCGTTTGGCAGCAGTCTGACCCTGAGTGTGGTGCTGCTGTGCCTGGCGTTGTTCAGCATCAACCTGGCCAGTTCAACGGCCTGGATGATCGCCAATACCATTGTCTCCACTCGGCGGGTCGCCTCCTTTGGCTCGATCCAGAATTTCGGCGGCTACATTGCCGGCTCCATCGCGCCGATCGTCACCGGTTTCAGCATCCAGCAATCAGGCTCCTTCGCCACGGCCTTCATGGTCAGCGCGGTGGTCGCAGTGGTCGCGGCGTTGGCCTACTGGGTGCTGCTCAAAGGGCCGGTCGGCGACTGACCGTTAGCTGTTTATCGAACACTATTGAGCGGGAGGATTTATGCCCAAGGGTTATTGGATTGGCCGGGTCGACGTCAACGATCCGCAAGCGTATCAGCGCTATGCCACGGCCAACGCCGTGGCTTACAAAAAGTACGGCGCGCGGTTTGTCATTCGCGCCGGTCGATTCGAAACGGTGGAGGGTCAGAGTCGGGCGCGCAATGTGGTGATCGAGTTTCCCAGTTATCAGGCTGCCATGGATTGCTGGAACTCCCCGGAATATCAGGACGCGGCGAAGATTCGTCAGCCCATTTCCATCATTGATCTGATCATTGTCGAGGGGTATGACGGGCCGCAACTCGATTGAGCCTGGCATCCGTATCACTTAATCATTCATAGAGAGGTCAGCATGGAACTTGGAATCGAAGGACGTTGGGCACTGGTCTGTGGCGCGAGCAAAGGTCTTGGCAAAGGCTGCGCCAAAGCCCTGGTCGCGGAAGGGGTGAACGTGGTGATTACTGCGCGTAACCCCCAGGCGCTGGAAGAAACAGCGGCTGAACTGCGTCAACTGAACAGCAGTGTCACGGTTAAAACCGTGGTCGGCGACATCACCACCGTTGCCGGGCGCGAAGCGGCATTAACAGCCTGTCCGGTGGTCGACATCCTCGTCACCAACGCCGGAGGTCCGCCACCGGGCGACTTCCGCGACTGGACCCGCGAGGACTGGATCGCTGCCCTTGACGGCAACATGCTCACGCCTATCGAGCTGATCAAGGCCAGCGTCGACAACATGGCCGAACGCGGATTCGGCCGCATCGTGAACATTACCTCGGGCGCGGTGAAAGCGCCGATCGGCATATTGGGCTTGTCCAATGGCGCTCGCAGCGGGCTGACGGGTTTCATTGCCGGACTGGCCCGCCAGCCGCAGCTGGTTTCGAACAACGTGACGATCAACAACCTGCTGCCCGGGCTGTTTGACACCGATCGCCTGCGCGAATCGACCCAGGCTTCCGCCAGCGCGGCAGGCCAGGCGCTTGACCAGGCACTGGAAAACAAACGCCGGGCAATCCCGGCCGGCAGGTTCGGTAATGCCGACGAGTTTGGTGCCTTGTGCGCGTTTTTATGCAGCCGCCACGCCGGCTATCTCACCGGGCAGAACCTGTTGCTGGACGGTGGCGCCTATCCGGGGACCTTCTAAGGGAGGTCGCGGGCCGATTCCTTGATCGGCCCGGTCTCGGTGATTTACGCATACCTGTCACTGCCCACTGTGTATGCCAATGACTCCTTCGGCATGCATCTGCTGCAACAGGATCAGGCCGCTGTCCATGAAATCGCTGAGGTCGGTGGCCGCGGCCTCGACGGCCAATTCCTGCAGTTGGACACGTCCCTGCAACTCGGGGAACTGTTCGATGCGTTGCAACAGTCGCCAGGCCAACGGGCTGAGCTCGGAAAAACGCACGCTCCAGTCGGTCGTTCGACGAACCAGCAGTAGGGTAGGCTGGGCTGGCGGCGCCTTGGGTTGGTAGTCGGGCCCCAGCTGATGGACCGGCCAGCTATAGGCCAGGGGCCAGGCCAGCGCTGAAACCTGCAAGAGGCGATCCAGCAACAACCCGCCATCGCTGGCGGGCAGGGGCTCGGCTTCATCCTGCTGAAGCGCCATCTCGATCCACTCGTAATGGGCCAGTTCGACCATGAACGGAGGCCAAGTAGCGTCCTTGAGTACCGCCGGCTCAGCCGCAAGAAAGCCAACGAACTCTTTGGCGATTTCGCCAAATTTCGGCGTTGGGGAACGGTAATCGCGCAAGAACGCCCTCACCAGTACCCGCCAGTTTGTATCGCCGAGGATCTTCACCAGCACCGGAAAGGTTCCGCTCAACAGGGACAGCAGGTTTTCGAAGACCAGCTCGCGATAGATTTGCACCCGCGCCGGGTCCATTCCGGCGGGTGATGGGCAGTTATCGGGATCGCGCAGATAGCGGGTCAGTGACTGTTGTTGCTGCTGCAAGGTTGCACTTGGCTTAACCATGGGCCACCACCAGAGCAGGGTTTTGCGCCCCGGTTTGCAGTTGGCGAATGATGTTCAACTCAGCCACCAGTACCTCGAAGGCCGGGAAGTTGAAATCCCGTTCGAGCAAGGTCGGTTTTGCCCCGAACCGTGTGTAGGCCTGGGCCAGCAATGCCCACACCACCGGTTTGACCGGAGCGCCATGGGTGTCGATTTTCAGCTCGTCGGATTCGTCGTAGTGCCCCGCAACATGCATGGCGACCACTCTGTCGGGCGTAATGCCGGCAAGGAAGGCCTGGGGGTCGAAGCGCTGGTTCACCGAATTCACATAGACATTGTTGACGTCCAGCAGCAGGTCGCAATCGGCTTCCTGGAGCACGGCATTGGTAAAGGTGAGTTCGTCCATATCCTGTTGCGGCGCGGCATAGTAGGAGACGTTCTCCACTGCCAGGCGCCGACCCAGGACATCCTGGGCCTGGCGGATGCGGGCTGCGACGTGATGCACCGCCTCTTCAGTGAAGGGCAGTGGCAGCAAGTCGTAGAGATGGCCGTCGTCACTGCAGTAGCTCAAGTGCTCGCTGTAGAGCGGCACCTTGTACTGGTCGAGAAACACCCGCACTTCCTGCAGGAACGCCACGTCCAGTGGCGCTGTGCCGCCCAGGGACAATGACAGCCCGTGACAGGACAACGGATAACGTTCGGCCAGCGATCGCAGCGCAGCACCATGGGCACCGCCGATGCCGATCCAGTTTTCCGGAGCGACCTCCAGAAAATCGAAGTTGCCGGCTGGGGCATCGCGCAACGGGTTGAGCAGCGAACGACGCAAGCCAAGACCTACGGTTGCCTGGGACGAGGAGAGCACAGGTTCGATGGATGCCTGCTGCACAGTCGAAGAGCGATGGGTCTGCATGAGCTTGATGTCCTTTGATCCAGTGACGGGAAGGTGCGCCGGTAGACAGAGTTAATCGCAGGGGTGTATCCGGTCTGTGTCCTGTGGTTGCGTGAACTAAAGCGGATGTATCAGGAACGCTTCATACACAGTCCGATACAAACCGCGGCCTGGCAGATCCTGGTGGCACAGATCCTGTGGGAGCGAGCTTGCTCGCGATGAGGGCGGTACATTCAAAGCTGCTGTGCCTGCCAGACCGCAATCGCGAGCAAGCTCGCTCCCACAGTTGATCTTCAGCGAACACCGAATTTGAGTACGACTGCGGCCTGGTGTGGGAGCGAGCTTGCTCCGGGCGGCGTTCCGACGATGCAGGCGACTCGGTTAATCAGGTCAACCGCGGATTGCCCAGTTGGAGCTCCGCACACAGTCCACCGCCTTCGCGGTTGCGCAGGGTCAGCGAGCCGCCGATGGCCTGGGCCAGTTGCTGGGCGATGGCCAGGCCCAGCCCGGTGCCGCCGGTGCTTCGATTGCGCGAGCTTTCCACCCGGTAGAAAGGTTTGAGCACCTGCGCCAGTTCCTGTTCGGCGATCCCTGGGCCGCGATCCAGCACCTGGATCGACAGGCTCCGGTCGGCCCTGGTGTGGATCTCTATTTGCGCGGCGCCGGCGAATTTCAGCGCGTTGTCCAGCAGATTGACCAGTACCCGGCGCAACGCATGGGGCCGGGTATCGATCACCGCGGCATTCTTCCCGCTCAGTTGCACCGCCTGGCCCATGTCCTGATAGTCGAAGACCAGACTGTCGAGAAATGAATCCAGATCGATCCGGCAACTGGCTTCGGTGGCGCCGTGGACGCTACGGGCATAGGCAACCCCTTCGCGGACCAGATGCTCGATTTCACCCAGGTCCTGCCAGAGCTTGTCCTTCTCGGCAGACTCGTCCATGAATTCGGCCCGCAGCTTCATGCGGGTGATGGGGGTTTGCAGGTCATGGGAGATCGCCGCCAGCAGTTGCATGCGCTCCTTGAGATAAGCAGCGATGCGCTTCTGCATGGCGTTGAAGGCGGCTGCGGCGTAGGCAACCTCGGTGGGCCCGGATTCATCCAGGTGGATCGCGTGGTTGTTCGGGTCGAGGGTTTCCACGGCCCGGGCCAGCCGCGTCAACGGGCGGATGGCGATCCTCACGGCCAGCCAGGTACAACCGATCAACAGCGCCAGTTGGCCCAGCAGGACAAACGGCAGCCAGGGGGAGAGCGCCATGATCGCCGGCCGGACGTCGATCGTCAGTGGACTGCCATCGGCGAGGCGCAGGTGCGCCTGGAAATGTTTCTGCGGGCCGGGGATATCGGTAAACACCAGCGGGTAATCATGGCCGATGGCGTCCTCGATCGAGCGCATCGCGACCGGCGCGTCAGCCAGTTCCAGGGGGGTGCCGGGCTCGCCCGCGTTCAGCAGGTAGCCATAATTGTGCCGATCCAGACGCCGTAGCCAGTCTGCTCGCTCGGCAGCCGGCAAGCGGTCGAGGATGGCGATGGAGGTCGAGACATCGGTTTCCAGATTGCCCAGCATGGTCGATTTCGCGCTCTGGTAGCGTTCATAGAACTGCGCGCCGAAAGACAGCCCCTGAGCGAGAATCAGCCCGACCAGAAAAATCAGCGAGAGCCGCGACGCCAGCGTGCGCGGCCAGCTCAAGGAGAATCTCATGCTGGCGCCCCGAGGACTTCTACCGGCATAGAGAACACATAACCTTCACTGCGCACCGTCTTGATGCACGCCGGTTCCCGGGCATCATCCAACAGACGCTGGCGCAGGCGGCTGACCAGCAGGTCGATGGAACGGTCAAACAGCTCGGCGTCGCGGCCCTGGGTCAGGTTGAGCAGTTGGTCGCGGCTGAGCACCCGTTGTGGATGATCGAGAAATACCCGCAGCAGACGATACTCGGCACCACTCAGGGCCACCAGGGTGCCGTCCTTGTCGAGCAGGTGGCGGGCCGAGGTATCCAGGCGCCAGCGACCAAAACCCAACAGCCGGCCGCTTTCGCTGACCACCAGGTTCGGCGGCAGCATCCGCGTGCGCCGCAGCACCGCATTGATCCGCGCCAGCAACTCGCGGGCGGCGAAGGGTTTGACCAGATAGTCGTCGGCGCCCATTTCGAGGCCGATGATCCGGTCGGTTTCGTCGTTGCGGGCGGTGAGCATCAGCACCGGGGTGTTTTTGTGTTTGCCGGCCCGCAGCTCGCGACAGAGCATCAGGCCGTCGTCGCCGGGCATCATGATGTCGAGTACGATCAGATCGACCGGCGTCGATTCGAGGAAGCTGCGCATCTGCCGCCCATCGGCGACCACCGTGGTGCGCAGACCGTTCTTCTTCAGGTAGTTGCCCACCAGTTCTCTGATCTCGCGATCATCATCGACTATCAGAATGTGATCGACATGTTCCATCTGCTCAGCCCTGTCTGTGTCTGTTTGTGACACAGCATATCGAGCCTTTCCCGACTTTCCCCCAGGCCTTTGTATTGCAGTGTATCCAGCTCGCCATGGATACATAAACATGCAAAATTCCGGCTTTTGTGCCGGATGTCACCGCTCGAACCGGCACCTGCGGCACCCATCCGGGTCACCGCAAGCGTGTGCCGACCTTAATGCACTATCTGCGCAAGAAAGGCTTTGGCCCGAGCACTTTTCGGCGCGCCGAAGAAGTCGTTCGGCGGCGCATCTTCGATGATTTTCCCGCCATCGAGAAACAGCACCCGCTCGGCCACTTGCCGGGCGAAGCCCATTTCGTGGGTGACGCAGAGCATGGTCATGCCGCTGCCGGCGAGCTTGACCATGACATCCAGCACTTCGCTGACCATTTCCGGGTCCAGCGCCGAGGTCGGTTCGTCGAACAGCATGATCTTCGGTTCCATGCACAACGCTCGGGCAATGGCTACCCGTTGTTGCTGGCCGCCGGAGAGTTGGCTGGGGTATTTGTCGGCCTGGTTTTCGATGCCGACTTTGTTCAGGTAATTGCGCGCCAGTTCTTCGGCCTTCTTGCGCGGCAGACCGCGGACCGAGATCGGCGCCAGGGTGCAGTTGTCGAGCACGCTCATGTGCGGGAACAGGTTGAAGTGTTGGAACACCATGCCCACTTCGCTGCGGACTTTGGCAGCTTCTCGGGTGTTTTGCGAGAGGTCGGTGGCGTCGATCAGGATGCGACCTTTTTCGGCGATTTCCAGGCGGTTGATGCAACGGATCAGCGTCGATTTGCCGGAACCGGACGGGCCGCAGAGCACGATGCGTTCGCCTTCGCGGACTTTCAGGTCAATGTCGTGCAGCACGTGAAAGGCGCCGTAGAACTTGTTCAGGCCGGCGATATCGACCACCACCTTGCGCGTGTCAGGGGCGGCGATCGTCGGGGTTTGCAGCAGGGCAGTGGCGGATTGCATGCTTATCTCTCCAGCGATCAGTGGAAGCGCTCGGCGCTGTAGGGTGTCGGGTCGGTAAACGGCATGCTGCCGGTCATCATCTCGGCCAGCAGGCGGCCGCTGACCGGGCCCAGGGTCAGGCCGTGATGCGCGTGGCCGAAGTTGAACCACAACCCCGGGTGGCGACTGGCCGGGCCAATCACCGGGCACATGTCCGGCAGGCACGGCCGGCGACCGAGCCAGGGTTCGGCATCCAGGCGCTCGCCCAGCGGGTAGAAGTGCCGCGCCAATTCTTCGCAACGGCGCAGCTGGATTTCGTTGATCGGGTCATCGCTGTCGGCAAACTCGATGCCGGTGGTCAATCGAATGCCACGCACCATCGGCGCCAGCACGTAACCACCCACCGGGTCGAGAATCGGATGCTGCATCGGGACCCCGGGTCTGGCCGCGTAGTGCATGTGATAGCCGCGCTTGATCGCCAGCGGAATGCGATAGCCCAAGGGTTCGAAAATGCCCCGGGCCTGGGGCCCGAGGGCAACCACCGCTTCATTGCCGCTGATCAGTCCCCGGTCGCTTTGCACCTGCCATTGGCCATTGTTCTGGCGCAGGCTCAGGGCATCGCCGAGGACAAAAGTCCCGCCGCGTTTCTGGAACAGTTCGGCGTAACCACGGGTCAGGCCACCGGGATCGCTGACGGTCTTGGGGTCCAGCCAGTGCAGGCCTCCCACCACATCGGCGTGCAGCCCGGGCTCGAGTTGGTGGATCCGCTGCCGGTCGAGCACCGCATAGTTCAATCCGTACTCGCTCAGGTCCAGGGCGTCCCGCTGCGCTTGTTCGAATGCCGCCTGATCGCTGAAGGCTTCGATCCAGCCGCCGCCCTGGATCAGGCCATTCATGCCTGCCGGTTCAGCCAGCAGCTCATGTTCACTGACGCAGCGTTCCACCAGCGGCAGCATGGCGCGGGTCGCCGCGGCCAAGCCCTTGGGCCCGGAGTTGCGCCAGTATTGCAGCAACCAGGGACCGGCTTTGGGCAGGTAACGCAGGCTATAGCGCACATCCGACTGTTGATTGAGGCCATAGCGCAGCAGCTTCGACAGCTGGCGCGGAAACGCATAGGGGATGACGCTGGCGCGCTCGATCAAGCCGGCGTTGCCATGGCTGGTGCCGTTGCCCGGTTGCTCGCGGTCGAGCAGCACCACTTTGCGGCCGCGGGCCTGCAACTGCAGGGCGGTGCTGACGCCGACAATCCCGGCGCCGAGAACGATGGTTTCACAATGCATGGGTAAATCCCTGGTACGCGGGCCACCTTGGCGGCCCGGGAAAATCGGATCAGTTCAAATGACGGCCGAGACGGCCTTCAAGCAGTTTCAGGCTGCGCCGCACCACTTCGACGATCAGCAGGTAGAGCACCGCGGCCCACAGGTAGATCTGGAAGTCGAAGCTGCGGGAGAAGGCCAGCTTGGTCACGCCCATCAAGTCATAGATGGTCACCAGCGAGGCAATGGCGCTGGCCTTGATCATCAGGATCAGCTCGTTGCCCAGCGGCCCGATGGCCACCAGCAACGACTGCGGCAGGATGACTTTGCGAAACGTGGTCCAGCGCGACAGGCTCAGGGCCTTGGACGCTTCGCGCTGGCCCTGGGCGACGGCCAGCAGGGCGCCGCGCAGGATCTCGGCCTGGTAGGCCGCGGTGTTCAGGGTGAAGGCCAGCAGGGTGCAGAACCAGGCATCGCGGAAGAACCACCAGAGGCCGACATCCTGCCAGAAGCCTTTGAACGAACCCAGGCCGTAATACAGCATGAACAACTGGGCGAGCAGCGGCGAACCGCGGAAAAAGTACACATAAGCGCCGGTGAAGCCGCGCAAAAACCGGTTGCTCGACAACCGGCCAAGAGCAATGAGCAGGCCGAGCAGGGCGCCGAGGGTGAAGGAGATCGCCACCAGTTTGCCGGTCACCAGCAAGCCGTCGATAAAGCGTGGGCCGTAGCGTTCGAGCAGTTCGGGGCTGAGGAACAGGTTCAACAGTTCATCGAAGCTCATGGCCGGGCACTCCGTTGATGGCGGCTGAAGTACTGTTCGAGAAAGTGGAACAAGCGACCGGACAATGCCGAGAAAAACAGGTAGCCGAAGCAGGCTACGGCGTAGAAGAACATCGGTTCCTTGGTCACGCTGACCGCCAGGTTGGTCTGGCGCATCAGGTCCACCAGGGAGATGGTCGAGACCAGTGAGGTGTCCTTGAGCAGCGACAACCAGTTATTCGACAGGCCCGGCAGGGCAATGCGCGCCAGTTGCGGCAGCACCACCTTGCGAAAGGTCGTGCCCTTGGACAAACCCAGCGCCGCGGCCGCCTCGAACTGGCCCTTGGGCACCGTCTTGAAGGCGCCCAGCCAGATCTCGCTGGAAAACGCGGCGAACACCAGGCTGAAGGCGATCATCGCGGCGACGAAGGTGTTGATCGTGACCTCGGTCTGGTAGCCCATGGCGGCGAGGATTTTCTGCGCGGCGATCTGGCAGCCGTAGTAAATGATCAGCAGGGTCAGTAGCTCGGGCAGCCCACGGAACACGGTAGAGAACACCGTGGCCGAAGTCCGCAACCAGCGCCGTTTGGAACGGGCTGCCAGGGCCACGCCGAGGCCCAGCGGCAAACCGATCGGCACACAGCTGAGGGCCAGCGCGATGGTCACCAGGGCCCCGGCCAACAAGGCCGAGCCCCAGCCGCCGCTGGCGAAAGATAACAGTGACAGATGTTCGAACATGCCCGAACCCTCTCGCGAAATTAAGCCTGCACGCCGCCGACGCGCTCAGGGCGAGCGCGGGGCAGGGGTGTCAGGGGGACAGGTCCGAGGCCAGTGCCGCGGACCCGAAGGCTCAGTAGATATCGAAGGCGAAGTAGCGGCTGGAGATCTTTTTGTAAGTGCCGTCGGCGACGATTTCATCCAGCGCCTTGTTCAGTCGTTCACGCAGGGCGTTGTCTTCCTGGCGCACGGCGATCGAGGCATCGGCGGTGGTGCCGTTGACGTCGCCGATGATCTTGCAGCAATCCTTGCCGGTGCTTTCGGCCCAGGCCAGCAGCGGAAACTTGTCGGCAATCACCCCGTCCAGGCGGCCGGCGGCGAGGTCGCTGTTGGCTTCGTCCAGCGTCGGGTAGAACTTCACATCGGCACCGGCCGGGGCGTAATGATCTTCGGCGTAGATCGCCTGGGTCGAAGACGATTGGGCGCCGACCGTCAGACCTTTGAACCTGGTCTGGGCGTCGGTGATGGCCGAGTCCTTGGCCACCGCGACGGAGAGCGGAGTGCGGTAGTAGTGATTGGTAAAGGCGATCTTCTTCTTGCGTTCATCGGTGGCAATCATCGAGGCGACTACCGCATCGTATTTCTTCGCCATCAGCGCCGGGATGATGCCTTCCCAATCCTGGGCGACGATGCTGCACTCGACTTTCATGCGTTCGCACAGGGCGTTGGCGATATCGACGTCGAAGCCGTGCAGCTTGTTGTCCGAGTCCACATAGTTGAACGGCGGGTAAGCGCCTTCGGTGGCGATTTTCAGTACTTCAGCCTGGGCCCCGGAGACTCCGGCGATGACCATTGCACAGGTAGCTGCAAAGCGAATGACGTTTTTCAAGTGACACCTCGATTATTGTTTTGGTCCTGGTGAGGATGTATATCCAACGAACTCGTTATGTAAGGCTGCGGTTGCTTCAAGACGTCTTTCGACTTCGGGGCCCAACTGCTTGCACACCTCGTTGACCAGCAGGTGCACCAGCGACAGCATGGCCGCCGTGGACTCCCAGAACAGGTTGAACTCGGTGGGCACGCGGAACACTTCATCGGCGTTCTGTTCGGCCCAGTCGCAGAAGGTGTCGGTGACCAGGGTCACCGGGATCCCGGCTTCGCGGGCCTTGCGACACAGATTCAGGGCGTGACGGGAATACCGCCGGGCTTCGAACACCACCAGCGCGCATTCCTCGGGTTTGCTCAGCAGCACGTCGGCGTAATGTCCGGCGGCGCCATCCACCAGCTGCACGCCATCGCGCAGGTACTGCAGCAGATGGACCATGGATGCAGCGATACCGCGTTCGGTCTGGAAACCGGCGACAAACACCTTGCGCCGGGTGGCCAGGCGCTGGCTGACGGTTTGCCAGGTCGGGGTCAGGCTGTATTCGTAGACTTTCATCAGCGCGCCGACTTCCAGCTCGAAACTGTGCGGCAAGCCCTGGGGGCTCTGGCTGGACTGCTGGCGGAACTCCTGCAAGCGTTCACCGACCAGCCATGGACCTTCGCCCAGGTCGGTTTTCAGGTCGTTTTTCAAATCCTTGAAATGGCTGTAGCCGATGGAGCGGCAGAAGCGCCCGACCGTGGACTCGCTGACGCCCAGCTTGGCGGCGATATCCGCCGAGGTCTGGAAGGGCAACTCGTAAAGGTTGGCCAGCATGTAATTGGCGATCGCCCGGCCCGAGGCGGCGGCGGTCGACAAGCTGCTTTCAAGACGTTGTTTGATGGGCTGGCTCAAGGCTGTTTCCTGTTGTTATTCAGCGCTTGAGCAGAAGGTGAATGTTTTCTGTCATTAAGTCAATATTTGACAGATAACTAGCATGACTAGATAGTCAGGCTGCTGCAGCCCACCCCCAATAACAATGTCCCCCGGAGCTTCGCAATGTCCCAATCCACCCCTGTATCGGCCGAGGTAGAGCATCTTGGCCTGGCCGAGTTAAGCCACTTGTTGCAACAGATCTTCGAGCGCCACGGCACCTCCAGCGAGGTCGCGCGGATTCTCGCCGACAACTGCGCGAGGGCGCAGCGCGACGGTTCCCATAGTCATGGGGTGTTTCGCATTCCCGGCTACTTGTCGTCGCTGGCCAGTGGTTGGGTCGATGGCCAGGCGCAGCCGATTGTCGAGGATCTGGCCTCGGGTTTTGTGCGGGTAGACGCCGCCAACGGTTTCGCTCAACCGGCACTGGCTGCCGCCCGCGAACTGCTGATCGAAAAGGCCCGCAGCGCCGGGATCGCGGTATTGGCGATTCGCAACTCGCACCATTTCGCCGCGCTATGGCCAGACGTCGAACCCTTTGCCAGGCAGGGGCTGGTGGCCTTGAGTGTGGTCAACAGCATGACCTGCGTGGTGCCCCATGGCGCGCAACGGCCGTTGTTCGGCACCAACCCGATTGCCTTTGCCGCGCCCCGTGCCGACGGCGAGCCGATTGTCTTCGACCTCGCCACCAGCGCCATTGCCCATGGCGATGTGCAGATCGCTGCGCGCAAAGGCGAACAATTGCCACCGGGCATGGGCGTCGACAGCCAGGGCCAGCCGACCCGGGACCCGCAAGCAATCCTCGCCGGCGGCGCGCTGTTGCCCTTTGGCGGGCACAAGGGCTCGGCGTTGTCGATGATGGTTGAACTGCTGGCCGCCGCGCTGACCGGAGGCAATTTCTCCTTTGAGTTCGACTGGTCGAAACACCCCGGTGCGCAAACGCCCTGGACCGGCCAACTGATGATCCTGATCGACCCGAGCAAGGCCGGCGGCAACAGCTTCGCCAGTCGCAGCGAAGAACTGGTGCGGCAGATGCACGCCGTCGGGCTGGAACGCATGCCGGGTGACCGGCGTTATCAAGCGCGGGAAAAATCCCGCAGCGCAGGCATTCCCCTGGCTGCAGCTGAACTGAAAAAGTTGCGTGAACTGGCGCAGTGACTCAGGAACAACCCGCTTCGTAGCAGCTGGCGCAGCCTGCGTTCGGGCGCGAAGCGGTCGTAAAACCAGCAACCTCATTCTTTCAGCACGGACGCGGTTTGCCCTATTACGACCGCTTCGCGCCCGAACGCAGCCTTCGGCAGCTGCTACGGGGGGTGTATGGGCGCACGGGTCGATCATCCCATCGACCCGGGCTCATAAGCCTTAAGTTTCGCGCCTCGTAGCAGTCCGGTACCGGATCGAATTTGCCGGGCCGCCCGCGCCAATCCAAAGCACCTGCCAATTGCCGCCAAGGCAGCATATAAGGCGCGGCCCTGTCTTTCGATAATCGCCTCCGACATCAAGTCCCCCGGTTGCGGAGCGCGCCATGCACAACAATAAGAATTTTCAGCACTGTTTCTTGCCTGCACTGATTGCCAGCCTGTCGGCCCTGGGCATGAGTTCGATGGCCAAGGCTGAAATCATGCTGTACGACAAGGACCAAACTACTTTCTCCACCGATGGCTACATCAACGCCTTCTACGTCAACAGCGACGTCGACCGCGAGGGCGAGCAGTTCGACCGCCGGCAGTCACGGGTGAAGATGGGCTTCTTGCCCAACTACCTGGGGTTCAACATGGGCAAGCAAGTCGAGGATTTGAAACTCGGCGCGCGGGCGTCGTTTTGGGTGACTATCAACGACAGTCAAACCAACGGCACTGACACCGCCATTGATGTGCGGCAGTTCTACGGCACCGTGGGCAATCCGGGCTGGGGCGAAGTGCTGATCGGTAAAGATTTCGGGCTGTTCGCCCGTTCCAACATCCTGCTCGACGAGATGCTCGCCGGTTACGGCCAGGTCAGCGATACCCTGGGGCTGGTGGATGGCGGCGGGGTGTCGTTCGGCAACATCGGCACCGGCTACCCGTACCCGTTCCCGACCTCGCAGATCACCTACCGCACGCCGGTCATGGACGGCCTGCGCATCGCGGTGGGGATCATGGACCCGGTGGACACCAACGACGACAGCGCGCTGGGCAAGGCCTACCAGGAAAACCCGCGGACCGAGAGCGAGATCACCTACCAGTTCGACGTCGGTGGCGCAAAGATCTACAGCTGGCTCAACGGCAGCTACCAGACTTCGGAAAACACCGACTCCGCGGTGCAGTCGGTCACCTCCAAAGGCGTCGGCTACGGCGTGCAGGCGAAGATGGGCGGCTTGTCGCTGACCGGTTCGGGCTTCCAGGCCAAGGGTATCAATCCGTTCTTCACCAACAACGCCGGCGAAGCAACCCTGCGTGAAGTCGACAGCGACGGCTACCTGGTGCAGGGCTCCTACAAACTCGGCAAAAACCGCCTGGCGTTGTCCTATGGCAAAACCAAAGACGACGGCAACGGCGTGGTCGGCAGCGGCGCGGATTATGAAACCCGCGGGATTGCGCTATTCCATGACGTCAATGACAACCTCAAGCTGGTGGCCGAGTACAACCAGTTCGAAATCGACGGCCACGACACCGTCGCCCAGAATGAAGACACCGACACCTTCGCCGTCGGCGCAGTACTGACCTGGTAACCCCGCCGGATCCGCCCGCGCTGCGCGCATCGCGGTGTGGGGTGGATCCCCTGGCCACAGGTCCTACACCAACCTCGGAAATCCCGTCACATCAACACCTTGCACCGCTCCAATGATGAAGCTTATAGTCCGCCGGTCGCCCATATGGCGATCGGGTTTGGCGACCCAGAGGATGATATGCAAAAGCTTCTGCTTGCTTGCAGGCGTTTTTGCACCCGCAAGGCTGCTTTATGGCGGCTGTGCGCGGGAGACCTTCGGGTCTGCCGGTATCCATCCCCGGTTCGCCAACCTGCGTACAGCTGCCACCCTTATCGTTTGGCGACGACTGAGCGGTAGCTCTCTTCAGTTTTGGATGGAGTTTTACCCATGAATCGATACATGCCCATCACCGGAGTCGACAACGACTTCCACGCCCTGTTGATCGACACCCAAGCACCCCTCGACGTACTGCACGAAACCGCCGACTACCGCATCCGCGCCGTCACCCAACTCTTGGAAAACCTGGCCCTGCGCGAAGAGATCCACTCCGACGCCGTGATCCTGCACGACTTCGCCCAGGTCCTCGCCATCCCGCTGCGTGACGGCTGTGATTTGCTGGATGTAATTGGTCGACGGTTGCGCGCGCAGATGGCGCCATAAACAAAACGGGCGACCTCAGAGGCGCCCGTTTTTTGCAGGACTGATTAAGAAATTCGAGCGATGAAGATCCTGTGGGAGCGGGCTTGCCCGCGAAGCGAACACCGTGGTTTTTCAGGCACTGCGCGTTATCGTTCTTCGCGGGCAAGCCACGCTCCCACAGGTTTTGCGCCTTAACTCCAATCCCCCTCACCACCATCAACCGCCACCCCACACTTCATCCCATCGAACCGCCTACCCGCTACCCAAGTAGCATAGGGTTGACGCCCCGGGCTTCGTACACTCATGCCTCAGACTACGCACCGGCGGGAGGCGAATATGCAACAGGGCCAGACCGATGGCGTCGTCAGTGCAATGTCCCAGGCCACCGATGCCCAGGAGGCCGCCCAGGACCTGGCGCGGCAACTGTTGCATCCGCACCTGGGCTTCGTGCTGTTCTTTTGTTCTGCCGAGTACGACTTGAAGGCGTTAGGTCCGGCCTTGCAGCAAAGCTTTGGCGGGATTCGCCTGGTGGGCTGCACCAGTGCCGGTGAAATCACTCCCAATGGCTATGGCCGGGGGTGCATCACAGCGGTGGGTTTCGATCACCGGCATTTTTCCATCGCCATCGAGCTGATCGATCAGATGGAACACTTCAGCCTGATCGACGCCCAGCAAATGGTCGAGCGCCTGGTGGGCGGCTGTCGTAGCAATACCCTGGCACCGATCAAGGGCAACAGTTTCGCCCTGACCCTGCTCGACGGGTTGTCGAGTCGCGAGGAAATGGTTCTTGCGGCGCTGAGCGCGGCCCTCGGCGATATTCCGCATTTCGGCGGCTCGGCCGGCGATGACAACAAGTTGACCCACACCCATGTGTATTTCGGCGGCGAGTTCCACAGCGGCGCGGCAGTGGTGGTGCTGGTCAACACCTGGCTGGATTTCGAGGTGTTCACCACCCACCACATCCTGCCGCGTGAAGAAAAACTGGTGGTCACCCAGGCCGACAGTCCCTCACGCCGGGTTTACGAGCTCAATGCCGAACCTGCCGCCGAAGAGTACGCCCGGCATATCGGCGTGCCGGTGGCCGAGCTCGATCATCGAGTGTTCGCCGCCCATCCGCTGGCAGTGCGCATCAACGAACAGTACTACGTCAGGGCCATCCAGCAGGTTCACCCGGACCTGAGCCTGAGTTTCTATTGCGCGGTGGAGAACGGCATCGTGCTGACAGCCATGACCCCGGGGCAGCTGTTGCCGAATCTGCAGACGCTGTTCGAAGGGCTTGAAGCGCGGCTCGGCCCACTGCTGCTGACCATTGGTTGTGACTGTTTTCTCAGGCGTCTGGAGCTCGAAGACGATGGCAGCCTGGAGCAAATTGGCGCCTTCCTGCGCGAGCAGCGGGTGATGGGCTTCAACACCTACGGAGAACAGTTCAATGGCATGCATATCAACCAGACTTTCACCGGCGTTGCCATTGCCCGAAACCGGCCCCCCGTCGCCCGCTGAGCTGCAGGAACAGATCGCCAGCCTGCAGCATGAAAACCGCAAGCTGCACCGCATCAATGCCGCGCTGATCGAACGGATCGAGTCCGGGGGCACCCGTGGCAACGATCCGTATTCGGCGTTCCAGCATTCGGTTGTACTGGCCGAACAGGTTCGCGAGCGCACCGATGCACTGAATCAGGCCATGGCCGAACTCAAGGCCGGCAATCATCTGCTCAGCGAGGCCAGGTTGCGGGCGGAAACCGCGCACCGTCACCTGATCGATGCCATCGAAAGCATTTCCGATGCCTTTGTGCTGTTCGACGAAGACCAGCGCATCGTGCTGTTCAACAGCCGTTTCAAGGCCCTCTGGGCCGACAGCCGGGTGCGGATCATTGCCGGCATGCGTCTGGCCGAGGTCAAGCGGCTGATGACCGGCACTGGCCTGTTCAGTGAAGAACCGCGCGGCCATGCCGATGAACATCTGCTCTACCGGCTGCAGAATGGCCGCTGGTTGCAGATCAGTGAACGGCCGACCCAGGAAGGTGGACGGGTGATCCTCTTCACCGACATCACCGAAATCAAACTCAGCGAAACCGCGCGTCGCGAACAGGCGGTGGCGCAGAAGTCGCACCTGTTGCAGCGGGCGGTCGACAACCTGTCCCAGGGCGTGGCAATGGTCAACGCCGACGGCGTCCTGGAACTGTGGAACCGTCGATTCCTCGAATTGAGCGGACTGGCCCCGGTGGCGGCCCATCGGCAGTTCGCCGAGGTGATCGGCGACAGCGAACTGAACCTGTTGACCCCGTCCAGTCGCGACACCAACGGGCGGGTGGTCCACGAGTGCGAGCAGCGGCTCTATGACGGGCGAGTCCTGGAAATTCGCACCCATCCCTTGCCGACCGGTGGTTTCGTCAACACCTTCACCGACATCACCGAGCGTTACCAGCATGTCGAAGCCCTCAGCGAGAGCGAACGCTGGATTCGCCTGATCACCGACCACGTGCCGGCACTGATCGCCTACCTCAACGCCGACCTGGTCTACGAGTTCACCAACAAGGTCTATGAGGAGTGGTACTGCTGGCCGCGCGGGGTGATGCTTGGCCAGAGCCTGCGCGAGGTCCACAGCGAAGAGCATTACCAGCGCCTGGAAACCTACGTGGCACGGGCCTTGGCCGGGGAGAGCGTGACCTTCGAGTGTCCCGAAACCAACATCAACAATCAGGAGCGCTACATGCTGCGCTCCTATGTGCCCAATCGCCTGGCCACCGGCGAGGTGGTGGGGATCTTTGTGCTGATCCGCGACGTCACCGAGCGCCGGCGCACCGCCGAGGCCTTGCATCAGGCCTATCAGAACCTGGAGTTGCGGGTCCGCGAGCGGACCGCCGAGCTGACCAGTCTCAACGATCAGCTGCTGCGCGAGATCGACGAACGCAGCCGGGTCGAATCGCGTCTGCGTGAGGCCAAGCTGGAAGCCGAGCAGGCCAACCTGTCGAAAACCAAATTTCTGGCCGCCGTCAGTCACGACCTGCTGCAGCCGCTCAACGCGGCGCGGCTGTTCACCAGTGCACTGCTCGAACGCCGCGAACCGGTGGCCAACGCGATTCTGGTGCGCAACGTCAGCAACTCCCTGGAAGACGTGGAGAGCCTGCTGGGTACTCTGGTGGATATCTCCAAGCTTGACGCCGGGGTGATCAAGGCCGATATCGCCGCGTTCGCCCTCAGCGAATTGCTGGAAAACCTGGCGACCGAATATGCCCAGGCAGCCCGCAGCGAAGGCCTGCAGTTGCACTTCGTGGGCTGTTCGGCATTGGTGCGCAGTGACATCCAGTTGCTTGCCCGCATCTTGCGCAACCTGTTGAGCAACGCCATTCGCTACACCACCAGCGGCCGCGTGGTGCTCGGCTGTCGGCGGCATCGTCAGCGCTTGTCGATCGAGGTCTGGGACAGCGGCATGGGTATCGCCGAAAACAAGCTGGAAGAAATTTTCCAGGAGTTCAAACGCGGTGACGTGCAACGGCCGAATCAGGATCGGGGTCTGGGATTGGGTCTGGCGATCGTCGAAAAAATCGCCGGCATCCTCGGGCACCGGATTACCGTGCGTTCCTGGCCGGGCAAGGGTTCGGTGTTTGCCGTTGAGGTGCCACTGACCAACAGCGCGCCGAAGGCGGTGGCGCAATTGCCCATGAGCGAGCCGATGCTGGAGCGCTTGCACGGGGCGCGGGTCTGGGTGCTGGACAATGACGCCGCGATTTGCGCCGGGATGCGCACGCTGCTGGAAAGCTGGGGTTGCCAGGTGGTGACGGCGCTGTCGGAGGAAGACCTGGCGCGCCAGGTGGACAACTACCATGCCGAGGCTGACCTGTTGATCGCCGACTACCACCTGGACCATGGTAAGAATGGCGTCGATGCCGTGGCCCTGATCAACGCCCGGCGCGCCTCACCCTTGCCGGCGCTGATGATCACCGCCAACTACAGCAACGAGCTGAAACTGCAAATGCGCGAGCTGGGCCATACCCTGATGCACAAACCGGTGCGGCCGATGAAGCTGAAGATGGCGATGAGTCATTTGTTGGGGTAGCCCCCCAGGAAGATCAAAAGATCGCAGCCTGCGGCAGCTCCTACGGGGGATTTGTGTTCATCCGGCAACCCATGGATGTACACGGTCGGCGTAGGAGCTGGCGAAGCCTGCGATCTTTTGATCTTGCTACCCGGCAATCTCCAGAACCACCAAAAGATCGCAGGTTGCGATCTTTGTGATTTTACGCCAACCCTTGGGGTTGTATCACCTCACCGCCGCAAATACGCCGCAAAATCAATATCCCCGGCACTGAGGATCGCCTGCACCCGATTGTGCACGTTGAGTTTGCGCAGGATCGCCGAGACGTGGGCCTTGACCGTGGTCTCGGCGATTTCCAGGGTGTAGGCGATCTGTTTGTTCGACTCGCCCTTGGTCATCCGTTCCAATACCAGCAGCTGCTTGCGGGTCAAGGCCTGGAGCAGTTCGGGGGCAAAGTTCGGCATGTCGTTCATGCTGCGCCGGGTACCGGGCTTCTGGGTGCGGATGATGTCCGAGGGCAGGTAGACGTTGCCGTTGAGGATCTGCTGGATGGCGTCGGTCATCTGTGCACGCGGCGATGACTTGGTGATGAAACCCACCGCGCCATAGGTGATGGCTTGCAGCACCACCTGCTTGTCCTGCTCGGCGGAGACGATCACCACCGGAATGGTCGGCGCCTCGTTGCGCAGGTTGATCAAGCCGTTGAGGCCGTGCATGCCGGGCATGTTCAGGTCGAGCAGGATCAGGTCCAGATCGTCATGCTCCTGGGTCAGCGCCAGGGCGCTGTCCAAGTCCGCGGTTTCCATGACTTCACTGCCGGGAAAGCCATCGCTGATGACGTTATGGATGGCTTCGCGAAACAGTGGGTGATCATCGGCAATCAGAATTTTGTACATGGCCTTTCACCTCGTTATTTTAATTATGGTAGGGCGCGAATACGCTGCAGAGTGAATCAGGGGAACGGTTCGGGTCGGGCCGCTTCCACTGGCAGGTTCGCCGCCTCCCAGGCATCCAGGCCATCGCGGTACCAATACACATCTTTATAACCCATTTCAGTGGCGCGTTTTACCGCGTTCCAGCTCAGCCAGCAATCGGCGCGACAGTAGAATACGATGGGTTGATCCTTGCGCCCGGCTGCGGCTTTTTGCAAGTTGCGGGCGAAATAGTCCTGCCATGGCGGGCTCAGTTCCCCGTCACCGGTGTTGGCCAGCCAGAGGCTGCCGGGCAGGTTGGCGTGGGGCTGGTCTTCGATGAAACGCCCCTGCAACCATTGACGACGATACACATCGATCAGTACCGGCCTCGGGGTGTGTGCCAGCAAGGTTTGCAGGTGTGTGGTGTCGATGATCCGGCCGCCGTCGAGATGATCCGGGGTCGGGCTGCGATAGAGACTGGTGCGGTAACCCGCCGGGGAAAACAGCGCGGTTTGTGCCTGTGCGACGCCCAGCAACAGGCTCAGCGACAAGACTGCAAGGGCGGGGTGGAGCCAATTACGCGGGGCACGCAGCATCGGAGGTGGTCCTTTTTCTTATAGACCCATTACATGCCAGTGTTGATGCTTTGTGAATGCGACGATAGACAGGAAAACCAGTACTAAAGTCGTAATTATGAGGGCCGGAGGACGACTCTGACCCTGTGGGAGCGAGCTTGCTCGCGAAAGCTATTGCAGCCGCAACATATCCGTCGCCTGAGATGCAGTCTTCGCGAGCAAGCTCGCTCCCACAGGATAGGGGGACATCCAGATCATCTGTGTACCCGATCACCCAGCCCTTCGCAGCGCCGCATGTTGCGGATTGAAGGTCAGCACCGCCAGCAGCGAGAACAACAGCGTCAAGCCCAGGCACACGGCCAGGGCCAGCAGGTTAAGGCGTTCATACAGGGCAAATCGCACCAGTTCCACGGCATGGGTGAAGGGACTGAGGGCGCAGAGCCAATACAGCCATTCGTTGGATTCGCGCATTTTCCACAGTGGATACAGTGCCGAAGACAGGAAAAACAGCGGGAAGATCACGAAATTCATCACCCCGGCAAAGTTTTCCAGTTGGCGGATGGCATTCGACAGCAACAACCCCAGGGCACTGAGCATCAGCGCCACCAGCAGCAGGGCCGGCAAGGCCGCCAATAGGCCAAAGACCGGCGGCTGCACGCCGTAGACCCAGGCGATGGCGAGAAAGGCATAGACCTGCAGCAACGAGATCAAGGCGGTCGCCAGCAGTTTGCTGCCCAACAGAAAGGCCCGGGGCAGGGGACTGGTCAGCAACACCCGCATGCTGCCCATTTCCCGGTCATAAACCATCGCCAGCGAACCCTGCATGCCATTGAACAGCAGGATCATGCAGGCCAGCCCGGGGATGATGTAGACCTCGTAGGGAATGTAGGTGTCGTAAGGCTCGATGATCGCGATGCCCAGCGCCGCCCGGAAGCCCGCGGCGAACACCAGCAGCCACAACAGTGGCCGCACCAGCGCGCTTAGAAAGCGTGTGCGCTGGAGGATAAACCGCAGCCATTCGCGCAGAACGATACCGCTGAAACACTGCCAATAAGCGTTCATCGAGCCGCTACTCCTGGAGTGGTCAGGCGCTGGAACGCCGAACTCAGGTCAGTGCCGTGTTCGAGGCTCAGGGCATCCGCCTGACCACTGGCCACCAGCCGTCCCTGATGCAGAATCAGCAGGTCATCGCTGGGCTGCACCTCGTCCAGCAGATGGGTGGTCCAGAGCACGCTGATGCCCTGATCCCGGCACAGGCTGCGGATGTGCTGGTTAAGCGCCAGACGGCTGGCCGGGTCGAGGCCGACGCTGGCTTCATCGAGCAGCAATAGCCGCGGCTCGTGCAGCAAGGCGCGGGCAATTTCCACCCGCCGGCGGTGGCCGCCATTGAGTTCGCGGACCCGCTCACGGCGGCGTTCGGTCAATGCCTGGCGCGCCAGTTCGGCTTCGACCCGGGCATTCGCCAGGCGCCTGGGCATGCCGTGCAAGGCTGCGTGGTAGCGCAGGTTCTGCTCGACGCTCAGGTCCAGGTCCAGGGTGCTCTGTTGAAACACCACGCCCAATTGGCGCAAGGCCAGACGCGGGGCGCTGCGCAGCGAATGAGCGCCGACCCGGATATCGCCGTGTTGCAGGTCGTACAGGCGAGTCAGCAGGGCGATCAGGGTTGATTTGCCGGCACCGTTTGGCCCCAGCAGCGCGGCGAATCGCCCGGGCTCAAGGCTGAATGTCACTTGGCGCAGCGCTTCACGGGCGCCGTAGGCAAAGCTCAGGTCGCAGACGTCGAGGGCGTTCATGGGGTGACCACCACGCCCCATGGATAACGCCCGACCTTGACCGACTTGATGACCTTGAGACTGTTCACATCGATCACCGACACATCGCCGCTGACGCCATTGGTGGCCAGCAACTGACTCTGATCCGGGGTGAATGCCAACTGCCAGACCCGGCGACCGACCAGCAAGTAGTCGAGAACCTCGAAGGTCTTGGCATCGATCACCGCGATATGGTTAGCCGGGCCGAGGGCGACGAAGGCGTATTTGCCATCGGCGCTGAGTTTGACCCCGACCGGTTGGACCTTGTCCGGGTGCACGCCCTTGATCTGGAATTTCAGGGTTTTGAGGACCTGCCGGCTGGCGACGTCGAGAATCGTCACCGTGCCGCCGATCTCGGCCGAGGCCCAAAGCTGTTTGCCGTCCTGATTGAACTCGACGAAACGCGGTCGCTGATCGACCAGGGTGCTATCGGCCCGGGTCTGGGTGCTGGTGTCGATCCAGTGCAGCATGTTGGTGGTTTCGCTGGTGTTCACCGCCCACTTGCCGTCGGGGCTGACCGCCATGCCTTCCGGTTCGACACCGACGCCGATCTGCGCCAGCACCTTGGAGGATTCGGTATCGATCACCGTGACCAGCGCATCATCCTCGTTGGACACGTACAGCCAGCGGTTATTGGGGTGCAGGGCGAACTGCTCGGGGTCTTTGCCGGAAGGCAGTTCCTTGATGATTTTGCGGGTGGCGACGTCCATCACCTGGACCCGGTCCGAGTCGCTGGCGCAGATGTACAGCAGCTTATTGTCATGGGACAGCAGCAAGCCGCGTGGGCGCTGGCCGACCTTCAGGGTCTCGGTGACTTGCAGCGTTTGCAGGTCGATCAGGCTCAGGCTGTTGTCCTTTTCATTGGAGACCCAGGCGGTGCTCGCCAGCACAGGCGCGGTGGCAAGCAGTAAGGCGGATGCAAGCAGGGTGCGGCGCATGGCAAGTTCCTTTTATTGTCGTTTTGGGAATCAGGGGAATCAGGGGAAGCGGCAACTCACCTCGGGCTTGTCGTAGCCGAGGCTGTCCATTTCGTTGAAGGGGTGCAGGAAACCTTCTTGCGGCGAGGTGCTGACCAGCGCCCGCGGTTGCACGATCGGAATCGGCTGGCGCAGTTGGCCATTCCACGAGCGATAACTGAGCTTGCGACCCTTGAAGCCATCCAGTGGCAGTTGATCGCCCAGCGCCAGTTGGCGAATCGCCTGGGCATCGCTCTGGCGCAATTTGCTCACCGCGCTGGCAATGCTGCGCACGGCGATCCAGGCGGCGAAATCACGGTCATTCATCCAGCGTCCGGCCATGGCTTCGAAGCGCTTCTGCAACTGCGCCGCACCATAGGTTTCCACGGTCTTGTGCCAGCCGGTCGGGGTCAGGCCCTGGGTGCCGGCCACCGGGCGCGGGTACCAGGTCTGGTACGGCACGTATTCGCCAAAGTCACCGCGCTCATCGGCCACCAGCACCACGTCGTATTCGGCGGTCTGGGTGAACAGCGGCATGTCGGCCTGGGCGCTGCGGCGCTGGTCATTGTCGAAAGACCAGGGTTTCTCGGCGACGATCTGCACGCCGAAACGTTTCGCCGCCCGCCGCAGGGCGGCGGCATAGGCCTGGTCGTCCGGGGTCGGGCCGACGATCAGCAAAACGCGCTGCCATTTGCGCACCACCAGAAACTGCGCCAGGGCATCGGCGAGCATCGCCCGGCTCGGCAGGCTGTGCAGCACATTCGGCAGGCAATCAGTGCTGCGCAGGCGGTCATCGGCACTGCCAGCATTGAACAGCAGGCTATCGGGCAGGGCGGCGCTGAGCTGGCGCAGGCTCTCAGCCGGAGCGTTCACTACGAACAGCCGCAGGCCTTGGGCATGCTGGGTTTTAGCTGCATCGAGCAAGGCTTCGGGGCTGTCGACGCTGGCGCTGACCAGACTGTAGCTCTGATTGAGAAAACGCCCGGTGCTGTTGCTGTCGCTGATCGCCAGTTCCGCTCCGCGCAGCCCGGCATCGACCGGCTCGGGAATCACGTTCGACAGCAGTGGACCGGGATCGGGTCGATAACCCAGGTAACCGATGGGGATCTGCAAGCCGCCGTCGGCCGCCTGGCTGTGGGTTGCCAGCAACGCGGCGCTGGCAATCGCCAACAGGTAGAACAAAGCGTAACTGACAAGCTGGCGCATAAGGCACTCCACTACAGGTTGCGTCAGCATAGGAAGTCATGGGGTGCAGGGAAATATGCAGAAAGTACCAGTCGGCCAGTACCAAGGTAGTAGCTCATAGCACCGGGCAGGGTCTTAGGATGGCGGTAACGGCCATCACCCTGGAGATCACCGGCCATGCGCATTCTCAAAGCCTTGCTGCTGCCCTTGCTGCTGATTCTGAGCCTGATCGGCCTGGACAAGCTGCACACGCCGGTGACCTTGCCAGGTCTGGTCACGCCCGCGGCGCCGGGGCGCTAGGCATGTCGGCGCTCTGGCGGATCAACCTGTGGGTCACGGTATTTTTTGCCGTGGTCACCTTCGGTTGCCTGACGCTGCTGGTGCGGCAGGCGACGACCGATGTCGAACGCGAACTGCAGGCCGCCGAAGCGGTGGTCGAGTACCTCAGCGAAACTGCCGAACGTAATCCCGGCAGCCTGCAACCGCGATTGACTGCCAGCCTTCGGCATGTGCGGGTCAGTTGGCTGGAGCCAGGCCAAACCAGCACCCGCCAGGCCGGGGACCAAGGACTGGATGCCTGGCTGGGGCGACAACTGATTGCGCCAGATCGCCATCCGCCTCGGGTGGTGGAGCTGGCCGATGGCCGACGAGTGCTGATTGTCGTCGACCCCAAGGACGAAATCGATGAAGTCTGGGATTCCTTGCAGCAACTGCTGTGCCTCAGCGCCCTGGCATTGGCCATCAGCCTGTTGAGTATCCGCTGGGCGCTACGCCGTGGCCTGAGGCTGCTCGATGATTTATTGCAGGCCTTGCAACAGGTGTCCGACGGCCAACTCCAGGTGCGCCTGCACCACAGCAGTTCGCCCGAAGCGCGGCAACTGAGCGGTCATTTCAATCGCATGACTGCCACCCTGGAACAGGTGCGGGCAGATAATGCTCAACTGACCTGCACCTTGATCGCCGTTCAGGAGCAAGAGCGCACTCAGCTTGCGCAAACCCTGCACGATGATCTGGGCCAATACCTGGCCGGGATTCGTGCCCAGGTCTGCCTGCTACGGGTGGTCGCCGACAAGCCTGAAGCGGTGTCGCAGACCGTGCAGGCCCTGGAACTCAATTGCCAGCACTTGCAGCACGGTTTCCGCGCCCTGGTCCGCGATCTGTACCCGGTGGTGCTTGAGCATTTACCGCTGCCTGAGGCGCTGCAACTGCTGGTGCAACAGTGGCGGAGCAGTCAAGGCATCGACTGCCGGTTATGGATCAGCGATCAGCTGCCGGCGTTGTCCACGCCGGACAAAACCCACCTCTACCGATTCCTCCAGGAAGCCCTGACCAACGTTGCCCGCCACGCCGATGCCAGCCAGGTGCGGGTGCGCCTGCAATACCGGGGCTCGCGTTTGCGCCTGTTGATTCGCGATAACGGTTGTGGTGCCCGGCAGCCGCAACGCCCTGGGGTCGGCCTGTACTCGATGCAGGAACGGGCCCGCAGCCTCGGTGGCGAGCTGCGTATTTTCAGTCAGCCCGGCGCCGGTTGGGCGCTGGCCTTGAGTATTCCCTCGGAGGTCTGATGAACATTTTACTGGTGGACGATCATGCGGTGGTTCGACAGGGCTACGCCAGCCTGTTGCGGGCGGTATTGCCAGCGATGCAGGTGCGCGAGGCGGCGAATGGCGAAGAGGCGCTGGTGCGGGTCCAGGAACAGATTCCCAATCTGGTGATCATGGATTTCGGCTTGCCGGGCATCAGCGGCCTGGAAACCACCCGGCGCCTGCGTCAGCGCTTGCCGCAGCTGCGGGTGCTGTTCTTCAGCATGCACGATGAACTGCCGTTGGTGCGCCAGGCCCTGGACGCCGGCGCCTCGGGGTATCTGACGAAAAACTCCGACCCCGAAGTGTTGATCGAAGCCGTGAGGCGCATCCTCGCCGGCCACGCCTACATCGAACAACCCCTGGCCACCCAGCTGGCGTGCAACCCGCAGCAACGGGATGCCAGCGACCCGCGCTTGCAAAGCATGACCCAGCGCGAGCTGGAAATCTTCGTCATGCTCGCCAAAGGCACCCCGACCCGGCAGATCGCCGAACAGCTGTGCATCAGCGCCAAGACCGTGTCCAACCACCTGACGTTGCTCAAAAGCAAACTGCAGGTCACCTCCCATACCGAACTGGTGCATCTGGGGATTGATATGGGGGTGGTGCGGGTGGCGGTTTGATCAGAGCCTGGTGATACCCCTGTGGCGAGGGAGCTTGCTCCCGCTGGGTCGCGAAGCGGCCCTAAAACCTGCAATCGCGGTTTTTCAGGTAGAACACATCCACAGGTTTTACGACTGCTGCGCAGCCGAGCGGGAGCAAGCTCCCTTGCCACGGGGTTTGTGTTCGCAAGCCTGGTTCTTCTGCTGGCTCATTTATCCCAAGTCGTCGGACACCCCTTGCACCCCTCCATATTACTGTCCTCGAAATTCGCATAATGCTGGCGCGAACCGCTGAGGTCGGCCTGTTCCAGGTTACTTTGTCCGAACTTGGCTTCTTGCAGGTTGGCGTCGCTGAGGTTGGCGCCTTTGAGGTCGGCCTTGCTCAGCCAGGTCATTTCCAGGTCGGCGGCTTGCAGGTTGGCGTTGTGCAGCCTGGCACCGGAGAGACGGGCGAATTGCAGGTAGGCGCCACTCAGGTTCGCGTCCTGGAACTGCGCGCCCTGGGCGAACAGGCCCCAGCCCTGGATCGCCACCAGCTTCGCGCCACTGAAGTCGGCCAGGCGCAGATTGCTTTGCTGCAGGCTGGCGCGGGTCAGGTTGGCGTTCTGCAGTTGGGATTTTTCGAGATTGGCAAGATCCAGCCGCGCGTGACGCAGGTTGGCGTCGCGCAGATCGGCGCCGCTGAGGTTCATCTTGCGCAGGTCCTGGTTGCTCAGGTCGGCACCGCGCAGGTTGGCGCCGGGGCATTGGCTGGATTCGGCGATGAGGCAGCCGTTGATGGTCAGCGGGGTGATGTCACCGTCATTGGTGGCGAAGGCGGGGGGCAGGGTGAGCAGGAGAAGCAGAGGCAGGTAGTTCATGGCTGGGTTCTCGGGTGTGGATGGGAGAGCATTCCCGTGTAGGAGCGAGCTTGCTCGCGATGGATTCAAGGGCAACGCGTTTATTCAGAAAACACGCGTTATCGTTAACGTCCATCGCGAGCAAGCTCGCTCCCACAAGGGCAAGCCTTACTTCTGCGCGGTCTGGTTATCCCAACTCGGGATCTTGAACACCCAGAATGAACCGCCTTGCGCCACTGGCTTGGTCAGTTCGGCCATGTCGCCGCCCCACAGGGGTACTGCGCCGCCGTAACCCACGGTCACGCCGATGTACTGCTCGCCATCCTGTTCCCAGGTGACCGGCGGCGAGACGATGCCGCTGCCGGTCTGGAACTTCCACAGTTCCTTGCCGGTTTTCGCGTCGAAGGCCTTGAAGAAACCGTCGCCGGTACCGGTGAATACCAGGTTGCCCTTGGTCGCCAGTACGCCGGCCCACAACGGCAATGCTTCGTTGTGCTCCCAGACCACCTTGCCTGTGGTCGGGTCCATGGCGCGCAACGAGCCGACGTGATCGTCGTACATGCGCTTGATCCGGAAGCCCATGCCCAGATAGGCCGAACCCTTCTTGTAGTTGACCTCTTCGGTCCAGTATTCCTCTTTCCAATGGTTGGCCGGGACGTAGAACAGGCCGGTGTCCTGGCTGTACGCCATCGGACTCCAGTTCTTGCCACCGAGGAACGGCGGCGAGACTTCCACCGATTTACCCTTGGCTTCACCCGGTAACGGCTTGGCCGGACGCTGGCCAGGGTTTTCCACGGGCTTGCCGGTCTTCAGGTCGATGTGGCTGGCCCAGGTGATGTTGTCGACGAAGGGGAAGGCGTTCTGCAATTTGCCGTTGTTGCGATCCACCACATAGAAGAAGCCGTTGCGGTCGGCGTGGCCGGTGGCTTTGACCACCTTGCCGTCCTTGTCCTTGTAGTCGAACAGCACCAGTTCGTTGTTGCCGGAGAAGTCCCAGGCGTCGTTCGGGGTGTGCTGATAGAACCACTTCACCTCGCCAGTGCTCGGGTCGACGCCGACCTGGCCGGAGGTGTAGAGGCTGTCATAGTCGTGGGGGTTGCCGTCTTTCGAGGTCCGCGCCCAGGTATTCCACGGGCCGGGGTTGCCCGCGCCGACAATGATGGTGTTGGTCTCGGGATCGAAACTGGCGCTCTGCCACGGCGCGCCGCCACCGTGGCTCCAGGCCTCGACCTTGCCGGTGGCGGTGGTCTTGTCATCCGGCCAGGACGGTGCCTTGACGTCGCCGGTGGTGGTGCTGTCCTTGCCGTTCAGGCGGCCCATATGGCCTTCGACAAACGGGCGCATCCAGACTTCTTCGCCGGTGTCCGGATCGCGGGCGTACAGCTGGCCGACCACGCCGAACTCGTCACCGGAGCTGCCATGGATCAGCAGTACCTTACCGGTGACCTTGTCCTTGATCAGGGTCGGCGCGCCGGTCATGGTGTAGCCGGCGGCGTGATCACCGAATTTCTTGTTCCAGACTACCTTGCCGGTGTTTTTGTCGAGGGCGATCAGGCGCGCATCGAGGGTGCCGAAATAAATCTTGTCGCCGAAAATCGCCGCGCCGCGGTTGACCACGTCGCAGCACGGACGGATGTTGTCCGGCAGGCGGTGGTTGTAGGTCCACAGGCGTTTGCCGGTCTTGGCGTCGAGGGCGAACACCCGCGAATAGGAGCCGGTGACGTAGACCACGCCGTCGTTGATGATGGCCTGGGATTCCTGGCCGCGCTGCTTTTCATCGCCGAAGGAATACGACCAGGCCGGGGTCAGCTTGAACACGTTCTTGTCGTTGACCTGGGCCAGCGGGCTCCAGCGCTGGGCGTTGTTGCCCATGCCGTATTGCAGCACGTCCTTGGTGGTCAGGTGGTCGTTGGCGATGTCTTCCCAGGTCACGTTTTTAGTGGGAGTCGTCGCGGCTGGCGTGGCGGCGTTTACTCCGGCCGTCAATGACAGGCAGCTCACCAGCAAGAAGGCTTGCACGGCAAGGGCCAGCGGGGAGAGGGCGGGTAACGATCTTATTGTCATGGTTGCAGTTCCCAGTGGAGGTTTTGGCCTGCCTACGATGGAACCCAACGCCGCGCGGTGATACGGAAAAAGTCCCGCCCTTGCCGGGATTAGTTCCCGGTTGGCACCTGAATTAGACCACCGCCACAAGCCCTACTACCAAGGGAGTAGAGGGCGGACACCAAAGCAGCATTCGGCTTACAGTTCACTGTTCTTAAGATGAGGGCAGAGCCTCTGCAGAGAGGTTTAGCGTGCAATCCTGAGGGCATAACAATGACAACAAAACGCAACGCCATACTCGTCGCCGGTCTGCTGGCTGGCCTTATCACTACCGGTTCAGCACTGGCCCACGGCAACGTGGTGCCACAAGCGGTGGAAACCAAGGGCTTGACCTCGATCAAGGATGCCGGAGTACCGGTCGATGGTGATGGCTGGGCTGCGGTAAACCCCTATCGCACTACCCCGGAAAAAGACAAGGCGGTCGAAATCGGTTCCTCGGCCTTTAACCAGAACTGTGCGGCCTGCCACGGTCTGGAAGCCAAGTCCGGCGGAATCGCCCCGGATCTGCGCATGCTCGATGCCGGTGAGCTCGGAGATGAGTGGTTTGTCGAGCGGGTGCGCCATGGCGCGGTGCGCGACGGTCGCGTCTACATGCCGAAAATGGCCGACTACTTGAGCCAGGAAGCCTTGTGGGCGGTGCGCACCTACCTGGACAGCGTGCACATCGAGGAGTAACCCATGGGCCGGTTCGCTGTGCTGTTAACTGCGCTGTTGCTGTGCTGTCAGACGCTGCAGGCGCAGGTCCGTACCTATGATGAAATGATCGCCGCCGGCGAGTTGAAGGTCGCGGTCTACAAGGATTTCGCCCCCTACAGCTTTGAAGACGGCGGCCAGCCGCGGGGCGTCGATGTGGACCTGGCGAAGGCCTTGGCCAAGGCCCTCGGCGTGCGCCTGGAACTGATCTGGGCGCCTGCCGGCGAGAAGCTCGACGACGATCTGCGCGATTACATCTGGCGCGGCAATCAGCTGCGTAACCAGCAATTGGCCGACTTGATGATGCGCGCGCCTTATGACCGCGACTACGCACAAAAGCGCAATGAACTGGGTGAGCTGGAAAACGGCCACGTGGTGATGTTCGGCCCGTACCAGAACGAGTCCTGGCAAGTCGCCTATGACCGCCGCCGACTCGACAAGGTGGGCAGCGTCGCGGTGTTCGAGCACCACCCGATCGGTGTCGAGGTGGACAGCGTGCCGTCGTTCTACCTGACCTCGGTGTTCAACGGCATGCTCAGTGCCAAGACCCACCATTACCCCACCGTAGCCAAAGCCTTTGCCGCAATGAAAGCCGGCGAGGTGGATGCGGTGATGGCCATGCGCGGCGAGATCGACTGGCAGGTGCACGAAGCCTCGGACGCGCAACTGGCGCTGGCGGAAAACGCCTACCCGAACATGGGCAAGCAACTCTGGGAGATCGGCATGGCGGTGCATGAAAGCAACCGTCAGCTGGCCTATGCCGTGGAACAGGCACTCGAAGGCTTGATCCTCGACGGCACGCTCAAGGCGATCTATGCCGAGTACGGCCTGCGTTATGAAGTACCGGAGATGTATCAATAGGAGCGGTTGATGAACTGGCGAGCGAGTTATCTGTTGGCCTGCTGGTTGCCGCTGGCGGCCCAGGCCATTGAGGTTGACCCGGGCAAGGACCCGGTGCCCTCGGTGATGTGGGCCTTTTATCACAAGCAGATCCTCGGTGATGCGCCGTTCGTTTTTGATGAGCGGGTCAAGCTGCTGGCGCCGCCGTTCGCCGAAGACGCTCGACAGGTGCCTCTGGAAATCGACGCTCGGGCATTCAAGGGCGAGGTGGTGAGGATTCTGGCCTGGGCCGAGCTTAACCCGCTGCCGCAGATCGTCGACTTCCAGCCGGGAGAGCGGGTGCTGCCCTGGCTGGCGATCCGCATCCGTATCGAACAGGCCACGCCGCTGCGGGCGGCGGTGCTGACCCGCGACGGGCTCTGGCATGTCGGCTCGACCCTGATCGACGCCGCCGGCGGCGGCTGCACCGCACCCAGTGTGGTGCGCAGCCAGCCGGGCTGGGAAGAACATATCGGTGAAGTCCTCGGTGGACGTTATTCCCGTGGCGAGTTCAGCCGTTTGCGATTGCAGGTGGCGCACCCGATGGATAACGGCATGGTCAGCGGGATTCCCGAGTTCTTTCTCAATCATGCCGAGTTACGTGACGCCGACGGCCAACTGCTGGCCAGTCTTGAACTGTTCCCGGCGGTCAGTGAAAACCCGAATCTGGCGTTCGACGTCGAAGGGGCAGGGCAGACGCGCTTGCTGCTGCGCGATAACAGCGGCAATCAATTCGATGCGGCGATTCCCTAACCCCAGGAGAGCGCCATGCGCTGGATGCTGCTGTTGTGCCTTACGTTCAGTCTGCCGGCCCTGGCGGACTTCGACTATCAACTCAAACCCCGGCAGATCGCCGAGGACACCTGGCTGCTGGAAGGCAGTACCGACAATTTCGCCAAGGCCAATGGCGGGAATATCGTCAATACCGGGTTCATCGTCACCGATGACGGGGTAGTGGTAATCGACACCGGGCCGTCGAAACGCTACGGCGAAGCCCTGCGCAAAGCGATTGCCGCGACTACCGACAAGCCGGTGATTCAGGTCTTGTTGACTCACCATCATCCCGATCACGTGCTGGGTAACCAGGCGTTCAGTGATGTGCCGATCGGCGCGCTGGCCGGCACCAGCACATTGCTGGGTCAGCAAGGCGAGGCCATGGCCGAGAACCTGTATCGACTGGTGGGCGACTGGATGCGCGGCACTGAAGTGGTGTTGCCGACCCAGGAGTTGACCCCGGGAACCCTGAACATCGGCGGTCATTCGTTACGGCTGCTGGGATTGCGCGGACATACCGGCGCCGACCTGGCGATCCTCGACGAGAAAACCGGCGTGCTGTTTGCTGGCGACCTGGTGTTTTATGAACGTGCCCTGACCACTCCCAACTCTCCGGGGTTGGAGGCGTGGCAAGCGGATATCGATCAGCTCGAAGCCTTGCCCTGGACACTCATAGTGCCCGGCCACGGGCCTGTGACCTCCGACCACGCGCCCTTTGTTCAGATGCGTGACTACCTTGGCTGGCTCGACCAGTTGATGCGCGACGGCGCCAGCAGCGGCAGCGAAATGGGCGAGATGATCCGCAGCCCGATTCCCGAGCGTTTTGCCGCCATCAGCCTGAGCCGCTATGAGCTGATTCGCAGCGTCAGCCATCTGTACCCGAGCTATGAGCGCGGGCAGATGACGCGGGTGGATTCCGGCTCGCGGCCATAAACCGGCGCCCGTAGGAGCTGCCGCAGGCTGCGATCTTTTGATTTTGAAACTGCGAAACCCTGGAAAAGATCGCAGCCTATCGGCAGCTCCTACGGGATTTGTGTTTCCACACGGTCAGCGTAGGAGCTGCCGCAGGCCGCGATCTTTTGATCTTGAATCCGCGAAACCCCGGAAAAGATCGCAGCCTATCGGCAGCTCCTACGGGATTTGTGTTTCCACACGGTCAGCGTAGGAGCTGCCGCAGGCTGCGATCTTTTGATTTTGAATCTGCGAAACCCTGGAAAAGATCGCAGCCTATCGGCAGCTCCTACACGTTCCTTGTACCAAGGAACTAGAAAACTCCGCACTGCGGCCAATTGTCGCCAGAGCCCTACGGACCAAGAATCTGCACCAGACCGGGAAAATTTCCCGGGTATAACAAAAACCGCAGAGGTAGCCGTCATGACCCAATCCGCACGCCGCCAACCCTTCGCCTTGAGCCTGCTGCTCAGCGCCATGTTGTTGTCCGCCTCGGCCCTTGCCGCAGTCACCGATCAAGACATCCTCCAGGATCCGAAGAACCCGGGGCAGATTGTCACCAACGGCCTGGGTGTCCAGGGCCAGCGCTATAGCCCACTGGATGCTCTCAACACCGACAACATCAAAGACCTGCGGCCGGTCTGGGCCTTTTCCTTCGGTGGCGAGAAACAGCGCGGTCAGCAGGCGCAGCCGATGATCAAGGACGGCGTGATGTACATGACCGGTTCCTACTCACGGGTGTTCGCGGTGGATGCCCGCACCGGCAAGAAGCTCTGGCAATACGATGCACGCCTGCCGGATGACATCCGCCCGTGCTGCGACGTGATCAACCGTGGCGTCGCGCTGTATGGCGACCTGGTGTTTTTCGGCACTCTCGACGCCAAGCTGGTAGCCCTGAACAAGGACACCGGCAAGGTGGTCTGGAGCAAGAAAGTCGCCGACCACAAGGAAGGTTATTCCATCAGCGCCGCGCCACTGGTGATCAACGGCAAGCTGATCACCGGGGTCGCCGGCGGCGAGTTCGGCGTAGTCGGCAAGATCGAAGCCTACGACCCGAAAAACGGTGACTTGTTGTGGACCCGGCCGACCGTGGAAGGCCACATGGGCTTCGTCTACAAGGACGGCAAGGCGGTCGAGAACGGTATTTCCGGCGGTGAGGCGGGCAAGACCTGGCCCGGCGATCTGTGGAAAACCGGTGGCGCCGCGCCTTGGCTTGGTGGCTACTACGATCCGGAAACCAACCTGCTGCTGTTCGGCACCGGCAACCCGGCGCCGTGGAACTCGCACCTGCGCCCGGGCGACAACCTCTACTCCTCGTCGCGTCTGGCGCTGAACCCGGACGACGGCACCATCAAATGGCACTTCCAGAGCACCCCGCACGACGGCTGGGACTATGACGGTGTGAACGAGCTGGTGTCCTTCAACTACAAGGACAAGGAAGGTAAAGAGATCAAGGCCGCAGCCACCGCCGACCGCAACGGCTTCTTCTACGTGCTCGACCGCACCAACGGCAAGTTCATCCGCGGCTTCCCGTTCGTAGACAAAATCACCTGGGCCACCGGCCTCGACAAGGAAGGTCGGCCTATCTACAACGAAGCCAGCCGTCCTGGCGCTCCAGGCACTGAAGCCAAGGGCAGCTCGGTGTTCGTCGCACCGGCATTCCTCGGCGCGAAGAACTGGATGCCCATGGCTTACAGCCAGGACACCGGCCTGTTTTATGTGCCGTCCAACGAATGGGGCATGGACATCTGGAACGAAGGCATTGCCTATAAAAAAGGCGCGGCGTTCCTCGGCGCCGGCTTCACCATCAAGCCATTGAACGAAGACTACATCGGCGTGCTGCGTGCCATCGATCCGAAAACCGGCAAGGAAGTCTGGCGCCACAAGAACTACGCGCCGCTCTGGGGCGGGGTGCTGACTACCAAAGGCAACCTGGTCTTCACCGGTACCCCGGAAGGCTTCCTGCAAGCCTTCAACGCCAGGACCGGTGAGAAAGTCTGGGAATTCCAGACCGGCTCCGGCGTCCTCGGCTCACCCGTCACCTGGGAGATGGACGGCGAACAGTATGTCTCGGTCCTCTCCGGCTGGGGTGGCGCGGTTCCACTGTGGGGCGGCGAAGTCGCGAAACGGATCAAGGACTTCAACCAGGGCGGCATGCTCTGGACCTTCAAGTTGCCGAAAGACCTGGTAGTGGCCAAGCATTGATCTGACGAAGCCCTCAATCCCCCTGTGGGAGCGGGCTTCTTGTGGCGAGGGGGCTTGCCCCCGCTGGGTCGCGAAGCGGCCCTTAAATCAGACGCCGCGCACTTTCAGAGAGACCGCAGGCGCAGGTTTTACGACTGCTTCGCAGCCGAGCGGGGGCAAGCCCCCTCGCCACAACAGCCCTTTCGCCGCAAATGCTCCACAGACTGGCAAAAACTACTACCAAATGACGAGAGTCCCCCTGCCAACGGCGCATTCGTCTGGCACGCGGGGCTCTCTACTATCGGTTCATGGCCTGTCCGACCGACAGGCATCGACCAAGCAGAGGCCCACCATGATTTACGCTCAACCCGGAACACCAGGCGCCGTCGTGTCTTTCAAGCCGCGTTACGGCAACTTCATTGGCGGCGAGTTCGTCGCGCCGGTCAATGGCGAATACTTCACCAACACCTCGCCGGTGAACGGTGAAGTGATTGCCGAATTCCCGCGCTCCAGCGCTGCCGACATCGAGAAGGCGCTGGACGCCGCCCATGCCGCCGCCGATGCCTGGGGCAAGACCTCGGCCCAGGACCGCTCGCTGGTGCTGCTGAAAATCGCCGACCGCATCGAACAGAACCTGGAAATCCTCGCGGTCACTGAATCCTGGGACAACGGCAAGGCCGTGCGCGAAACCCTGAACGCCGACGTGCCGCTGGCTGCCGACCATTTCCGTTATTTCGCCGGCTGCATTCGCGCTCAGGAAGGCGGCGCCGCCGAAATCAACGAACTGACCACCGCCTATCACTTCCACGAACCGCTGGGCGTGGTCGGGCAGATCATTCCGTGGAACTTCCCGCTGTTGATGGCCGCCTGGAAGCTCGCTCCAGCCCTGGCTGCCGGTAACTGCGTAGTGCTCAAGCCGGCCGAGCAGACCCCGCTGTCGATCATGGTGTTTGCCGAGCTGATCGCCGATTTGCTGCCGCCAGGCGTGCTGAACATCGTCCAGGGCTTCGGTCGCGAAGCCGGTGAAGCGTTGGCTACCAGCAAACGCATTGCCAAGATTGCGTTTACCGGGTCTACCCCGATCGGCGCGCACATCATGAAATGCGCAGCCGAAAACATTATTCCGTCGACTGTCGAGCTGGGTGGCAAGTCGCCAAACATCTTCTTCGAAGACATCATGAAGGCCGAGCCGCAGTTCATCGAGAAGGCCGCCGAAGGCCTGGTGCTGGCGTTCTTCAACCAGGGCGAAGTCTGCACCTGCCCGTCGCGGGCGCTGGTCCAGGAATCGATCTACGACGACTTCATGAAAGTGGTGATGAAGAAGATCGTCAACATCAAGCGCGGCAACCCGCTGGACACCGAGACCATGGTCGGCGCCCAGGCCTCCGAGCAGCAATTCGACCGGATCCTGTCCTATCTGAAAATCGCTCAGGAGGAGGGTGCCGAACTGCTCACCGGTGGTGCCGTCGAGCGGCTTGAGGGTGACCTGGCCACGGGTTTCTACATTCAGCCGACCCTGCTCAAGGGCCACAACAAGATGCGCGTGTTCCAGGAAGAAATCTTCGGCCCAGTGGTGAGCATCACCACCTTCAAGGACGAAGCCGAAGCCCTGGCGATTGCCAATGACAGCGAATTCGGCCTTGGCGCCGGCCTCTGGACCCGCGACATCAACCGCGCCTACCGCATGGGCCGGGCGATCAAGGCCGGGCGTGTCTGGACCAACTGCTACCACCTGTACCCGGCCCATGCCGCGTTCGGTGGCTACAAGAAGTCCGGCGTCGGCCGCGAAAACCACAAGATGATGCTCGACCACTACCAGCAGACCAAAAACCTGCTGGTCAGCTACGACATTAATCCATTGGGTTTCTTCTAACCCAACCGGCGTAGGAGCTGCCGCAGGCTGCGATCTTTTGATCTTCGCTTGTCGGTAGCTCCCGTTGCCAGGTCGAAAAGATCGCAGCCTGCGGCAGCTCCTACACCGACCCGGTACACTCGCGCATAATCGGGTGTACACAACCTCTGTAGGAGCTGCCGAAGGCTGCGATCTTTTGATCTTGAGTGCCTGACACCCCGCCGACCCCCCCCCTACCAATGCACCCCGCAACCTCCTTCCAAAGTAGCATTCAGTCTCGCCCAACCCCGTGCATTAATGCCTCTACCGGAATAGCCCGGCATAAGAAGAGGATTGACCCATGTGGACTAAACCCGCGTTTACCGATCTGCGCATTGGCTTCGAAGTGACCATGTATTTCGCCAGCCGCTGATTGTTCTCCCGGCCAGTCTTTACATTGGCCGGGACCTCCTCACTGGAGCATTGCCCCATGCATATCCGGATTCTCGGCTCCGCCGCTGGCGGTGGTTTTCCGCAATGGAACTGCAACTGCCGCAATTGCGCCGGCGTGCGCGATGGCAGCGTGCGGGCGCAACGGCGGACACAGTCGTCGATTGCCCTGAGCGACAACGGCTTGAGCTGGATTCTGTGCAACGCCTCGCCGGACATCCGCGTCCAGCAGGAGTCTTTCCCGTTGCTGCAACCGGCCCGCCAGGTGCGCGATACGGCGATTGCCGGAGTGATCCTGCTCGACAGCCAGATCGACCATTGCACCGGCCTGCTAAGCCTGCGCGAAGGCTGCCCGCATAAAGTCTGGTGTACCGAGATGGTCCATCAGGACCTCAGCAGTGGATTCCCCTTGTTCAATATGCTCAGCCACTGGAATGGCGGCCTGCAGTGGCAGCCCATCGGCCTGGACGGCGAACCCTTCAGCATCCCCGGTTGCAACCACCTGCGGCTGCGGGCAATCCCGTTGCGTAGCAGCGCGCCGCCGTATTCGCCCCATCGCGGCAACCCGCAGCCGGGCGATAACATCGGCCTGTTCATCGAAGACCGGCGCAGCGGCGCCAGCCTGTTCTATGCCCCGGGGCTCGGTCAGGTCGATGATCAATTGCTCGATTGGATGCAGCGCGCCGACTGCCTGCTGGTGGACGGCACCCTCTGGCGCGACGATGAAATGCGCGCCTGCGAGGTCGGCGACAAACTCGGCAGCGAAATGGGCCATCTGCCGCAAAGCGGTCCCGGCGGGATGCTCGAAGTGCTCGAGGGTTTCCCCGAGCAGCGCAAGATTCTGATCCACATCAACAACACCAACCCGATCCTCGATGAGGACTCGGCCGAACGGGCACTGCTGGAACGTCGCGGGATCGAAGTGGCGTTCGATGGCATGGACATCACCCTCTAGCCGCTGCCCCTCACACGAGCGGCGTCAGGTAGTTCTGATAAACCAGCAGGCTGCCTATGGCAATGGTCGTCACGGCGACCGAAGCTTGCAGGCCGTTACACAGCCAGGTGATGTGCCGCACGCTGTGCAGCGGCACGCTGATAATCAACGACAACAGAGCCATGCCGGCAATCGAACCGAGGCCGAACAGGCCGACGTAGACCAGCCCGGTCAGCGGTGACGAGACGTGGCCCAGGGTCAGCAGAATCAGCGCCGCCGAGCCGGCCAGCCCATGCATCAGGCCAACGCAAAGTGCCCGCAGCGGGAATTGCCGGGGGTGTGGATGCGCGTGATTCAGGCTGTGCGGCCCCCTGTCACCGGCATGGGAGTGGGCGTGCACGTGCAGGGTGTTGTCAGCATGGCGATGCAGATGAAAATGCACCCGCTCGCGGCGCATGCGCCGTATCAGGTCCAGACCCAGCAGGATCAGCATCACCCCGACCGCGCCTTCGAGCCCTTGTGCCAGGCGCTCGGGGATCACTCCGTCCATGGACAACACCAGGCCGAACACCACCAGCAAGGTAAGGGTGTGTCCCAGGCCCCAGGCCGCTCCCAGCAAAATCGCCTCGCGGGTGCCGCGGCTGCCAGTGGTGAGGGTTGCCACGGCAGCGACATGGTCGGCTTCCATGGAGTGGCGCATTCCCAGCAGAAAACCGAGGATCAGCAGTTCGAACATGATGCCCTCTCAGACGGCGCTGAACAGTTGGCCGCGCAACCAGGCGTACCAGTGGGGCAATCCCTCGCCGCGGGTCGCGGAGAGTGGCAGCACTTCGATGTCGGGATTGATCCGACGGGCGAAGGCAATGCAGGCATCCAGGTCGAAATCCACATAGGGCAGCAGGTCGATCTTGCTGATGATCATCAGGCTCGAGGCTCTGAACATGTGCGGGTACTTGAGCGGCTTGTCGGCACCTTCGGTGACCGAGAGGATGACCACCTTGGCCCGTTCGCCAAGATCGAACAGGGCAGGGCAGACCAGGTTGCCGACGTTTTCCACCATGACCAGCGAGTTGGCCGCAGGCGCGAGCTGCTTGAGCGCGCCGGCGAGCATTCCGGCTTCCAGGTGGCAGCCGGTTCCGGTATTGACCTGCACCGCCGGGCAGCCAGTGGCGCGGATGCGCTCGGCATCGAACAGGGTTTCCTGGTCGCCTTCGACCACGCTGATCGAAAGATCACCGGCAAGGTCACGCAGGGTGTGCTCGAGCAAGGTGGTTTTACCGGCACCGGGGGAGCTCATCAGGTTCAGCAGCAGAATGTTGCGGTCTTTGAGCCACTGGCGATTGAGCTCGGCCAGACGGTTGTTCTTGGCCAGAATCTCCTGCTCGAGATTGAGGGTGGTGCCATGCACCTGGGCATGTGAGTGTGCAGGTTCGTGCTGCCGCCTGCGCATAGGCAGGCCTTGCAGCTGCTGCTCGGTGACCCGTTGCAGCTTGCTGCCGGTCAAGTCGGTGATCCTCGCCCCGGCGCCATCGGAGCAACCGCAGGTGGTACACATCAGGCTGCCTCCTCTATTTCCATCGACTTGATCCGCAGCTGGTCGCCACCGCGCGGACGCTCCAGATTGATCGAACCGCAATGACAGCTGGACAGCAGGTCGTCCATTTGCACCGTTGCACCGCAATCGTGGCAGCGGCTGAGGCCGGGAATGCGGATGATCTCAAGGGTCGAGCCTTGCAGCGGCGTGCCTTCGCAGACCACCTCGTAGCAAAAGCGCAGGGCGTCCGGCATCACGCAGGACAAACTGCCGACCTCCAGCGTGACCCGCAACACCCGCGCCCCCGCAGCGCGCTCGTTGCAGGCTTCGACAATGCTCTGGGTGATGGACAGCTCGTGCATCAGCAGATCCTCGGCAGTTGTTCACCGATCAGCATGTCGACGATGCGTTCTCCACCGAAAGCGGTGTGCATGATCACGCAGCCGACCGGGCTGGCGCCGATCTCACCGATGATCGCCGCGTCGACACCGGCCGGGTGTGTGCGCATCGCCGTCAGCGCAGCCTCGGCCAGATGGCCGGGGACCACGGCCACCAGCTTGCCCTCGTTGGCGAAATACAGCGGGTCGAGACCGAGGATCTCCGACACGCCCTTGACCGCTTCGCGCACCGGAATGGTCGGTTCATCGAGGTTGACGCAGACATCGGCGGCCTGGGCGAACTCGTTCAGCACCGTGGCGATGCCGCCGCGTGTGGCATCGCGCAGGCAGTGCACATCCGGGCAGGCCTTGAGCAGCGCCGCAATCAGGCCGTGCAGTGGCTGGCAGTCGCTGCTGATCGGCACATCCAGCGCCAGGTCGTCACGGGCGGCGAGGATTGCCACGCCATGGTCGCCGATGTAGCCATTGACCAGGACCTTGTCGCCGGGCCGGGCACGGGTGGCGGCGATGTTGACCCCCGCCGGAATCACACCGATGCCGCAGGTGTTGATAAAGAGTTTGTCCACCGCGCCACGCTCCACCACCTTGGTGTCGCCCGTGACGATCTGCACCCCGGCGACTTGCGCAGCCTGCTGCATGGAAGCGACGATGCGCCGCAAGTCGGCCACCGGGAATCCCTCTTCGAGGATCACCGCACAGGACAAATAAAGGGGCAGGGCGCCAGACACCGCCAGGTCGTTGACCGTACCGTTGACCGCCAGGTCGCCAATATTGGCCCCGGCAAAGAACAGCGGATCGACCACATAGGAGTCGGTGGTGAACGCCAGGCGGTCACCGCGTCTGGCCAGGTCGCTCAAGGCGAAGCGCGCCTGATCTTCCAGCGGTGCCAGCAGCGGGTTGTCGAAGGTACCGACGAATACATCGTCCACCAGGTCGCGCATGGCCTTGCCACCGCTGCCATGAGCGAGGGTGATGGTGTCGCCGCGCACCTTGCCGCTGCGCTGACGAATACGCGCAGGTGGTTGCTCGAGGAGCAGATTCAGTGGGTCGGGTAGCCTCATGTCTGGTGCTCCCTGTGGGTTTCATCGGCAGTGGCTTCGCGTTGTTTGAGAATGTCCACCAGGTCGATGCGCCCGTAGTTGTATACGGCGGCGCAGGCCCCTTCGCTGGAGACCATCAACGAGCCCAGGGGCATCTCCGGGGTGCAGGCGGTGCCGAATACCTTGCACTGCCAGGGTTTTATCACGCCCTTGAGGACTTCGCCGCACTGGCAGGACTTGGGGTCGGCGATCTTCAGGTTCGGCACCGGGTATTTGCGCTCGGCGTCGAAGCGCGCATAGGCCTCGCGCAGCTTGACCCCCGAATGGTCGATCGAGCCGAGCCCGCGCCACTCGAAGAACTCGCGCAACTGGAAGACCTTTTGTACCGCACGCAGGGCCGGGTTGTTGCCAGCGTCGGGGACCACTCGCTGGTACTGGTTTTCCACCTCGCAACGACCTTCGGCGAGTTGTTGGGTGAGCATCCACAACGACTGCAGGATATCGAGGGGTTCAAAGCCGGAAATCACCAAAGGTTTTTTGTAGTGCCTGGCGATGAATTCATAGGGTTCGCTGCCGATCACCATGCTCACGTGGCCGGGGCCGAGGAAGCCGTCCAGGGTCAGTTCCGGCGAGTCGAGGATCGCCTTGATGGTCGGGATGATGGTGATGTGGTTGCAGAACACCGAGAAGTTTTCAAGATTCTCGGCGTCGGCCCGCAGGATGGTCAGGGCGGTGGACGGCATGGTGGTTTCGAAGCCCAGGGCGAAGAACACTATTTCGCGGGCCGGGTTGTCGCGAGCGATTTTCAGCGCGTCCATGGGCGAGTAGACCAGGCGTACATCAGCGCCTTCGGCCTTGGCCTGCAGCAGGCTCTTTTTCGAACCGGGGACGCGCATGGCGTCACCGAAGGTGGTGAAGATGATGTTCGGGTGCTGCGCCAGCGCCACGCAGTCATCGACCCGGCCCATGGGCAGCACGCACACCGGGCAACCGGGGCCGTGCACCAGTTCGATGGCGTCGGGCAGCATCTGCTCGATGCCGTACTTGAAGATCGAGTGGGTGTGGCCGCCACAGACTTCCATCAGTTGCAGCGGGCGCTTGCGGCACACCGGGATCCGCAGCACCAGCTTCTCGATCTGCTTCACCAGCACCCGGGCCTTGGCCGGGTCGCGGAACTCATCGACGAACTTCATGGCCGGGCCTCCAGGCCGCCGCGCTCATCGGCGAGCAAGGTGTGCACCAGGTCCCAGAGAATGTGGTAGGTGGCGACATGCACTTCCTGGATGCGGTGGATGCTGTCGGTGGGCACCACCAGGCAATGATCGAGGTCCGCCGAGCGAGCCATTGCCCCTCCGTCGCCACCGGCCAGGCCGATGGTGGTCATGCCCATTTCCCGGGCCTTGGCATACGCCTTGAGCAGGTTGCCCGAGTTACCACTGGTGGAAAATCCTACCAACCCGTCCCCTGGCCGCCCCAGCGCAATCAGCTGACGGACGAAAATGTGATCGAAGCCGACGTCGTTACCCACCGCCGTCATCATCGCCTGATCGGCCGCCAGGTTGGTGGCGGTCAAGGCCGGCCGGCCAGCGGTGATCGGGTGCAGGAACTCCACCGCGAAGTGCGCGGCGTCGCAGGAAGAACCGCCGTTGCCCATCGACAACATCCGCCCACCTCGCCGATAAACCGCGGCAATGGCGCGAGCGGTCGCCACCACAGCCTCGGCGTTTTCGGCAAAAAACCGTTGTTTGACCTCGACGCTGTGGGCGGCCTTTTGTTGCACGGATTCGAGCAGCGCCGCATCGAGCGCGCCGACCTCTTGCTTGTCGCCGTGCAAGAACGGGTACAAGCCACGCAGTGGACTATCACCTTGGGACATGGTCGTGCCTCCCTATCGGTTGTCCTGCATCAGGCGCATTTCTTCGGCCATTTCGCCCAGCGCCTGGAGCAGTTCGAGGGTCTTGATCGCCTCTTGTTCATCGATCCGGCTCATGGCAAAACCGACGTGCACCAGCACCCATTCACCAAGGCAATCGGCGTGGCTGCGACCGTCGCCGACCACGCAAGAAATATTGATCGCGCGGCGGATGCCGCCGATCTCCACGGTGGCGGTGTCGGTCGCCGCATCGACGATCTCGACGATTTGTCCAGGGATGCCTACGCACATGGTTGCCGCTCCTCTTGTGCCGCGAGGGTTTGCGCCGTGGCGACTGCCGCCTGGCCCAGGCTCAGCCCGCCGTCGTTGGCCGGCACCCGTGCCTGGCGCAGCACCTGCAAGCCACGAAATTCAAGGCGCTGGATCAGCTCGCGGGTCAGTACCGCGTTCTGCAATACCCCGCCCGACAGCGCAATGCGCCCGGACCAGAGATCGCCATGCAGTTGCGTCAGGTGTTCGATCATCTGAACAACGGCTTGCGCCAGGCCGAGATGGAAGCGCGCCGCTATCACCCCGCGGGCCACACCTGTGTGCAGGTCAGTCAACAGCGCCTGCCACATCGGTTGCGGCTCCAGGCGTGGCAGGCCGTCGTCCGACACAATCGCAAAGGGATAGCCCGGGTGGTCGGCCAGCGCCGATGCATCGACGGCGGCCTCCAGCTCAATAGCCGCCTGACCCTCGTAACTAACCTGTTGGCACAGGCCAATGACCGCTGCAACCGCGTCGAACAGGCGTCCGCAGGAGCTGCACAGGGGGCTGTTGAAGCCTGTTGCGAGCATGCCGTCCAAGGTTGCCAGGGGTTTGTCCGCCAGCATCTGGAAGTACGGCAGATCGCCAAATTGCTTGATCAGTACTGACCATTGCGCGACGCGCCGCAGGTGGGCATAGGCCATGCGCCAGGGTTGCTCGATAGCCACTTCGCCGCCCGGCATGGCGACCGTTGCCAGGCTGGCCAGGCGCCGATAGCCATGGTAGTCGGCGAGCAGGAACTCAGCGCCCCACAGGCTGGCGTCATCGCCATAACCGGTGCCATCCAGCGCAATGCCGAGCACCGGCGGCGAATCCAGTTCGACAGCGTTATCGGCCAGGCAGGCGGCGATATGCGCGTGGTGATGCTGAACTTCGACCAGCTTCAGGCCCTTTTCCGCAGCCCACTCGCGGCCGAACTTACTCGGCAGGTAGTCGGGGTGGCAGTCAATCGCCAGCACCTGTGGCTGGAACTCGAACAGCTGCTGGTACAGCGCCAGGGTCTGGCGGTAGGCCGCGTTGGCGCTGGCGTTGGCCAGATCGCCGAGATGCTGGGAGAGAATCGCCTGACCGTCCTTTATCAGACAAAAACTGTTCTTCAGTTCGCCGCCCAGGGCCAAGACCGCAGGTGCAGCGCCAAAGCTCGCAGGCAAGCGCAGCGGCGTCGGCGCATAGCCACGAGCGCGACGCAACAGGGCGGGACTGTCGTCCACCAGCCTGGCCACCGAGTCGTCCAGCCGGTTGACGATCTCCCGGTCGTTCAGCAGCAATGCGTCAGCGATATCGCCCAAGCGTTCACGGGCCTCGTCGTTGCCTATGCACTGCGGTTCTTCACTGCGGTTACCGCTGGTGAGCACGATCGGTGCCTGCAGGCCGGCCATCAACAGATGGTGCAGGGGCGAGTAAGGCAGCATGAAACCGTAGCAGCACTGCCGGGGAGCCACGCCATCGGCCAGGCGTTCCGGGCCCTCGATGGGCAGCAGCACGATCGGCGCGGCGGGCTCCTGCAGCAGCGCGGTTTGCGCCGGGTCCAGGCTGCAATAGCGGCGGATCATTGCCGTATCGCGGGCCATCAGGGCGAAGGGTTTATGCTCGCGGCGCTTGCGTTGGCGCAGTCGAGCCACGGCGCTGGCATTCGAGGCATCGCAAGCCAGATGCACGCCGCCAATGCCTTTGATGGCCACGATGTGCCCGGCCTTGAGCAAGCGGCGGGTCGCTTTGAGTGGATCACCACTGCAATCGACCGCGGATCCACTGGCAGCTTCGAGCCATAGCCGCGGCCCGCATACAGGGCAGGCATTGGGTTGAGCATGGAAGCGCCGGTCGGCGGGATCCCGATATTCGCGCAGGCAGGCCGGGCACAGGGTAAATGCCCCCATGCTGGTAGTGCCGCGGTCATAGGGGATGGCACGGACAATCGACATCCGCGGCCCGCAATGGGTGCAATTGGTGAAGGCGTAACGGTAGCGCCGATTGACGGGGTCAAACACTTCGCGCAAACAGGCCGCACAGGTCGCGGCGTCGGCGACTATCCCGGTATGCACCCGCCCGCCGGAGCTTTTGACGATACGAAAATCGCTCAGCGGCGACTGTCCGCTCAGCGCCATGGACTCGAGTGAGTCGATCCGCGATAGCGGCGGGGCTTCTTCGCGAAGACGCTTGAGAAACTGCTCGCGGTCCGCACGCGTGCCCCAGATGCGAATCAGCACGCCTTCGGCGTCATTGCAGACGTCTCCGTACAGCCCGCAATCGCGGGCCAGACGCCAGACGGTGGGTCTGAAACCCACGCCTTGCACCAAACCTCTGACACGAATCACTTCACCGGCACCTGCCGCTGCATGCAAAACCTGATCACACCCTTTGCAAGCCATCACCATTGCCATCTCCCAGACCAAGCGGTGCTCGGGATCACATATTGCGGATTCTGAAATAGCGTTTGATGTCGTGGAAATTCACCACCACCAGAACGACGATCACCACCAACAGAAAAACCCAGAAAATCGTCCAGCCACTCATCGCGATCCTCCCGGAGCTTGCAGGCTCCTGTTGCACTTATGCCAGTAACTCGTCCACCAAACCGAGAACCTCGGTTAGCGCCTTGTCGACGGATTGGGTGACCTCTTCGCTCAAGCCCATATGCCCCTGTTCTCCCCCCAGGAACGCCGGCTGACAGCAGACCATCAGCACCCGTGGGCGCCGTTGATCGAGCGCGGCAATGAAGCGCAGGACGCTGGCCGGGTCCATGCCGTGGGGTGCCATCAGCTGTTCACCGCGTGCCGGCGCCGCCGCGTCGCCGATCTCGGGCTCGATCAGATACAGGGTGCCCGGCGCTTCGCCACGGTCCACGGTGTCGATCAGGATCACCACTTCGTAGCCATCCATCAGCGCATAACCGAGGTCCAGGCCGCGGATGCCGAAGTCCACCACGTCGACACCGGCCGGCACCTTGCGCTGACTCAGTCGGCCGGCGACCTCGCAGCCAAAACCGTCATCGCCCATGAAGATATTGCCGATGCCGGCGACCAGGATTTTCATCATGGCGTTCCCCCATGCGGTGGGGAATCCAGCGGCTGGATTTCTTCGGGCGAGAAGAAGAACCGGTGCCCGGGCATTCGCTGCAGGCCCCACTCGCGGCCGGGGTCGTCGTCGATGGTCACCGCCACATGCAGCCGGTCCTCGAAGTCGCGTTCGATGGCCTCGATCACGGCGGTTTTGCCCGCCAGCACCAGGTCCATGGTGTCGCCGCCACGCTTGGGTTGCAGGCGCACCCGATCACCGACCCGCAGCGCCGCACCGCCGTTGCTGTCAAACGCCAGACGAGGGCCGCCTGGCTCAGGCTGCAGTGCAGGGGGCCCGGCGGCGGACCCGGACAGGGGATCACGCAACACGCCATGCAGGCGCATGAAGCTGTCGCTGTCCAGGGCCTCGGTGCGGGCCAGCAACGCCGCGGTGCGCGGGTCGAGGGCGGCCATCTCGCGTTTTTCCGCGTCGGTCATGGCCAGGATGCGCAGGCTGAGGATTTCGTCGATCTCGCTGGAGTCGAAAAACTCGCCGAGGCTTTCCGGGGCGACTTGCGGGTAGTCGTAGAGAATGATCGGCGAAGACAGCAGGGTGTCGCGGGCACCGGGCTCACCAATCAGCACCGGATAAGTGCCTTGATTGTCGCAAGCTGCCGCTGCGTCCCGGAGCGCCGGCGGCGGGTCCATCAGGCTGACAAAGCCTGCGTCCTGCACCGCGAGAATGGTATGGGTGGAGGCGAAACTGTAAAGACTCGCCTGCTCACGGTCGGTCACGCTGGCGGGGTCCATCCGGGTATGATTTTCGATCCGCACTGTCAGGCGATAGACCCGTCCGCTGATGGGCGCAAGCTTCAGCTCGACACGCCCCTGGATCGCGCACTGATTGCGCAGCAGCACACCGCGAATGGCGCCGTCGCTGCGCAGCGGTTCCAGTTCCCGGCGACCTTCGAAAGCGAAAGGCACACTCCGGGCGTCTTGCAGCAGTTCGCTCAGTGGACAGTCGGCCACCAGCAGATCGCGTTCCACGGCTTCCTGCCAGCAATGAAACTGCTGGTCACCCAGGGTCAGCGATGGCACCGGATTCCACTGCGCCCGGTTCAAACCTTCCAGATCCTCTGACCAGGCCGGCAATGCCGATTGCAGCTCGCCGACCTCGCGGGCCAACGGCTGCAGGAAGCGCACCCGCACCTCGAGACGCGCGTCGGGTTGGCCTTCGAGCAGGCACTGGGTCTGCATCTGCCAGGGTTCGCCACCCTCGGTGGCGTCGAACCAGACCTGCGGATAGATGCCGCCGAAGGTCCAGCGCTGGCGGTTCTTCGCCGTGGTGGAGCGGTAGGGGTAGAGGATATAGCCTTCGTAGAGGACGGCATCGACCACCGGTTGCACCTGTGTCAGGTTCATGAGGCGGCCCTCTTGACGTCGGTCAGCAGGCTGAGCAGGGCTTCATCGAAACCCGGGTGGCCATAGCGGCGCTTGTAGTCGTACAACGCTTCGAACACCTGGCGGTTGATGCACAGCCAGCTCTGGTTGGGGTAGTAAAGGTCCATCATCTGTTTCCAGACCTCGACCGGCAGGGCGTATCGGGCCTCTTCATTCCAGGAGATCAGGTCCATCGCCAGCGCGCCCTCGTCGTCGCGATAGAACACGCTCCCGGAATACAACAGCAGCAGCGGCACCAACCCTTGATCGAGGCCATGGAAGTACTTGGTCGCGGCGAGGTTGAAATCGAAGCTGCAGGGCACCGGCAGGTTGACCTGGCTGCGTTCGCCGGAAAACCCCGGGACTACCACGCTGGCATGGGTCCAGAGCATGTTGTGCAGGGTCTGGCCCCAGCGCGAGGGTTCGCCGAACAGATCGCTCAGGCGTGCCTGCTCCGCCGGATCGTAGTGGCGTTTGCTGGTCTCGATGCGGATCTGGCACTGCAAGGCAATGCTCTGGATCGGCACCGGTCGCCCGCGCTGACGGATAAGCAGTTCGAAGTTCAGGGTCGGGGCGGCCGAGTATTTGTCCGGCGTCGCACCCTGGACGCTGATAGTGAGCTCAGGCATCGTCTTGGCCTCCCGCGCTGGTCTCGGCCCGCAGTTGCTCGAAGTACCGCAGCTGCGCCGCCCGCACATCCTGACCGCCGGACAGGCCATGCCAGTGGCTGCGAATCAGCCCGACCAACTCATAACAACGGTCAATGGGCAGGCGGTAGTACTCGCGGGCGCCGTCCATCCGGTTGGCCAACAGGGCTTCGACATCCGGTTGCAGCGCCTTGAGCAGCGGGTTGGCGGCGGCCAGTTCGTCCCAGGTTTGCAGTGCCAGCGTCGACTCGGTGGCACCGGCCGGGCCGGGGTACAGGGCCAGTACCCGGTCCTGGGTTGAGCTGCGAACGAAAAAAGCCAGGTTGATCGGGATCAGCAAGGCGTCCCATTGCGCATCGCTGAGATTGAAATGCTCTAGCCGAGTCACTTCGCGCGGCACACGGCGGTAGCGTCGGGCTTCGGGGCTGTCGAACAACAGGGCGCAGGCCTGGCAGGCACAAAGCAGGCGTCGGGTGTCGGGTTCGATCAGGTGATCATGCCCGGGCTCGATCTCGGCGTAGCACAGCTCGCAGTGCTCGACCGGTTTGCGCTCGATGCCGAGAAAGCCTTTGAGAGAGGCCACCCAGGCATCCGGTTGCGCTACGGTGGTCTCGGTCATTTGCTCGGTCCTCACTCCAGTCAGTTACCGAACGCGGCCCCCTGTAGGAGCGAGCTTGCTCGCGATGAACGCAAGGGCGGCGCGTTCATTCAGAAAACACGCGTTATCGTTAACGTCTATCGCGAGCAAGCTCGCTCCCACATTAATAGAGCGGGCCGCTCGTTCACTTATCAGCCACAACCGGTTGATTCACCCACACCAGCGGGACAAACCCGGCACGGGCGGCCAGGGTGTCCAACCCCTCGATCAGCAACTCATCGGTATCGGGGATCATTTCCAGTAACACCTGCTCGATCTCCTGGCGCAGCAGTTCGGCCGTTGGCAGCACGCCATTCGGGTCGCTGGCACTGACGCTGAGCCGCACCCGATTGCCTTCCACTGCGACCAGCTCGGCGCGGACATTTTTCACTCCCAGGTGCGGGCGCAGGCGCTCGACCGCCTTGCGCGCGCGGGTCGGCAGGTCTTCCGGGTGCAGATCGTGCAGCAACAACAGGCCGCGCACCCGGGGGTTGGCGGTGAAGCGCGGCAACAAGGTGTCCGCCGGCTGGCTGCCCGCTTCCTGGACTATTTCCAGGAGATCCGCCAGACCCAGGCTGTGCAGCCGGATCACCACCCGCAGGAGTTCCCGGGCCGCGCTTCGGGCGGCGGGGTCCGCCAGCTCGTCCAGCGCGCCCAGCAGTTCTTGCAGACGTTCCACTTGTTCATCCAGTTCCTGCTGACGGTATCCGTTCATGATGTCGAGTCCTCATCATCGCTATCGACCGGCTGGCCAAGCCCGCAGTTGCCGGGCGCATGGATGGTTTTCAGGGTCTTGCCGTTACCCAGGTACATATGCACGCCGCAAGGCAGGCAAGGGTCGAAGCTGCGCACCGCGCGCATGATGTCGATGCCCTTGAAGGTATCCGGTCCGTTCTCCTCGAATATCGGCGTGTTCTGCACCGCGTCTTCGTATGGCCCGGGGGTCCCGTAGATATCCCGAGGGCTGGCATTCCAGGGGGTAGGCGGGTAGGGGTGGTAGTTGGCGATCTTGCCGTTCTTGATCACCAGGTGATGGGACAGCACCCCGCGAACCGCTTCGTGGAAGCCGCAGCCGATAGCCTCATCGGGGACCTTGAACTCGGTCCAGGTTTTGGTATGGCCGGCCTGCAATTCGCCGAGGGCCTTCTCGACAAAATGCAGGGCGCAGCACGCGGCGTAGACCTGGAAGTAGGTCCGGGCGCGATCGCGCTCGATGGCGTTGCTCCATTGGGGGATGTGCCACTCGAACTCCACCTCGGGTTTGAGCGCGGTTTGTGGCAGGTACATCCTGACGCTGTGGCCGGTGGCCTTGATGTAGCCGATGTCGACCAGCCCGGCCAGTGCCGTGGCCCACAGCCGGGCCAGCGCGCCACCGCCGGTATCCAGCGCCAGGTGATCGCCGGTGCGTTTATCCAGCCAGCGGGGTGACATGACCCAGGAATACTTGTCGTCAAAATTGCGTTTCTGCGGACGCGGGACGGTGGTCTGGTTCCAGGGGTGGTTGATGTCCACCACGTTGCCCAAGGGGTCTCGCTCAACCAGTCGCGGACGTTTTTCCCAACTGTCGTAGTAGGAACTGCCGAGCAGGATGCGCATCTGCAGGTTGATCTCCACCAGGTCGGTGGTCACCAGTTCGCCGTCGACCACCACCCCGGGGGTGACGAACATCGATCGTCCCCAACTGGTCATATGCTTGTACTGATAGTCGCAATGGTCGGGGTCGTTGAACGCGCCCCAGCACCCGAGCAGGATGCGCCGCCGGCCGACTTCCTCGTAACCGGGCAGGGCTTCGTAGAAGAAGTCGAAGATGTCGTCATGCAGCGGCAGACAACGCTTCATGAATTCGCAGTACTTCATCAGCCGGGTCAGGTAGTCGGTGAACAGCTGCACCGTTGGCACGGTGCCGACGCCACCGGGGTAAATGGTCGAAGGGTGAACGTGGCGCCCCTCCATCAGGCAGATCATTTCCCGGGTGTAGCGCGAGACCATCAGGGTCTCGCGATAGAACTCGCCTTCGAACGGGTTGAGCGCGGTCATGATGTCGGCGATGGTCTTGTAGCCGTGCTTGTCGGCATTCGGTGCCGGGGTGTGTTGCGCCTGTTCCCAGACGCCCGGGTTGGTCTCCTGGACCATCCTCGCGCAAAAGTCGACCATCAGCAGATTGTCCTGGAAGATGTTGTGGTCGAACATGTATTCGGCCGCTTCACCCAGGTTGATGATCCATTCGGCGATGGCCGGAGGGCGGATGCCATAGGCCATGTTCTGCGCATAGACCGAGCACACGCAGTGGTTGTCGCCACAGATGCCGCAAATACGGCTGGTAATGAAGTGCGCGTCACGCGGGTCCTTGCCCTTCATGAACACCGAATAGCCGCGGAAGATCGAAGAGGTACTGTGGCATTCGGCGACTTCGCGGTTTTCGAAGTCGATCTTGGTGTAGATGCCCAGGCTGCCGACGATCCGGGTGATCGGGTCCCAGTTCATCGCAATCAGTTTTCCGGGCTGCTTCTCGGTCGCGTCCCTGGGCTGGGTGGTGACGTCTTTCTCGGTGATCGCCATGGGGTATTCCTCCTGGCTCGATACGGTTGGCCACTAACGACGAATTTCTGGAGGTGGGTCGGTGGTCAGTTCCGGCCGGTTATGCCGCCATTTAGGTTCTTTGTTGAGGGTGTCGTTGGTGAAGCCGCGCAGCCACCTGACCAACTTGCCGTAAGGCCTGACCAGATTGGAGGAGAACACCGCTCCCGGCGGCTCATCCATGAACGGCATGAACTTGTCGGGGAAACCGGGCATGGTGCAACCGATGCAGATACCACCGACATTCGGGCAACCGCCGATGCCATCCATCCAGCCGCGTTTGGGCACATTGCACTGCACCACCGGCCCCCAGCAGCCGAGCTTGACGATGCACTGCGGCTGGCCATATTCCTTGGCGAAGTTACCCTGCTCGTAGTAACCGGCGCGGTCGCAGCCTTCGTGCACCGTCTTGCCGAACAGCCAGGTCGGACGACCGGCATCGTCCAGCGGGATCATCGGCGCGACGCCGGCAAGCTGGCGCAGCAGGTACAGCAGCGTCTCCATGAAGTTGTCCGGCTGCACCGGGCAGCCCGGCACATTCACCACCGGCAATCCGGCCTTGGACTTCCAGTTCCAGCCCAGGTAGTCGTTGACGCCCATGCACCCAGTGACGTTGCCCTGCATTGCGTGGATGCCGCCGTAGGTCGCGCAGGTGCCGCAGGCCACCACCGCCAGGGCCTTGGGAGACAGGCGGTCAAGCCATTCGGGAATGGTGATCGGTTCGCCGGTCTGCGGGTCGTTACCCATGTAGGCCCAGTAACCTTCACCGCTGAGGTTTTCGTTGGGGATCGAGCCTTCCATCACCAGCACGAAATCGATCTCGCCACGCGCTGCCTGGTGCCAGTACTGCATCAACTCTTCACCGACCTCATAACACAGGTCAGGGTTGTGCAAATGGACCTTGGGCAGGCCCGGAATCGCGCCCAGCACCACGTCTTCGATGCTGGGCAGGGTGGCGGCGGTGATCGAGATCGAATCGCCGTCACAGCTCATGCCATCGTTGATCCAGATGATGTGGACTTCTTTGAGGTCGGGTTTGCGTTGTGTCTTGCGTCCGTAGGGGACGCTGGGCATATCGGCCATGGTCTGCCTCCTGATCGCATGAATTCATGCCTTGCAGGGTTCGGTCGATGCGTAAAGCAGGGCCGTCATCAGACCGGGCTACTCAGCTTGCTTTGTATCCCAAGCCAGGAAGCCTGACCAAGCGTGCGACTACCTAGGTGTGGCTACCTATCAGGCGTTGAGAACGGGGGGCGGTGTTTACAAACGCAGTTGGTGGATACCGCACAGGACCGCCATGGTGATGAGTTCGGCGGTGGAGTGCGCCTGCATCTTGAGCATGAGGTGCTCGCGGTGGTGTTCGACGGTCCGCGGGCTGATCATCAGTTCCCGGGCGATTTTCTTGTTGGGCAGGTCCGACACCACCAGCACGAAGACTTGCTGCTCCCGGGGCGACAGGTTGCTGTAGCGCTGCTGCACCAGCGCCTGTTCGCGGGCCAGCCGGCGGTCGTCGAGGTCTTTGTCCAGGGCTTGATGGACGCTGGCCAGCAAGTCCTTTTCGCTGAAGGGTTTTTCCAGGAAATCCACCGCGCCGGACTTGAGTGCGGCCACCGCGGTACTGGCGTTGGCATGGCCGCTGATGAAAATGATGGGTATTCGGACCTGCAGTTCTTTCAGGCGTTTTTGCAACTCCAGGCCTCCGGTGTCCGGCATGCGCAGATCGGTGATCAGGCATCCGGGCTGCTGGGGGTCGAAGCGCTCGAGAAAGATCTTCGCGCAGGTATAGGTGCGGACCTCCAGGCCGGTGGATCCGAGGGTGCGCTCAAGGGCGGCGAGAAACAGCCGGTCATCATCCACCACGTGTATGACCTGCTCAGTCGTCATGGCCGTTACCTTGAAGTGTCGGCAGGGTGAAATGCACCGTGGCCCCGGCTGTGGATCCGGGATCGGCCCACAGCTCTCCGCCATGGGCCTCGATAATCGTGCGACTGATGGACAACCCCAGGCCCATGCCGTTGCTCTTGGTGGTGTAAAAGGGGCTGAAGATGCGCTCGATCTCCTTGTGGTCCAGGCCCGGACCGGTGTCGGTGACACTGACCTGAATCTTTCCCGAGGCCTGCCCCCGGGCCATGATCGTCAATCGATTGCCGATACCGCCCTGTTCGCGCATGGCTTCGATACTGTTATGGGCCAGGTTCACCAGCACCTGGCCAATCTGCACCACATCGACTCGCACGTAAGGCATGCCTCGCTGGATATCGAGTCGCAGGTCGATATCGCTGTCCCTGGCATCGACCTCGATCAGCATCGTCACCTCCTGGATCAGCGAAGAAAACTCGCAATCGGTAGACATTTCGTCGTTGTTTTGCAAAAAACCGCGCAAGTGGCGAACCACGTCGCTGGCAAACGCCGCAGCCTCTCTGGCCTGAGTCAGCGCTTCGATGAATTCGTCAGTCTGGGCAGAACCCGGGGTCAACAGCCGCAATGCTGCTTCACAGCTGAGCACAACAGTCCCCAGCGGTTGATTCAGTTCGTGCGCCAGACTGGAGGCCAGCTCACCCGCGGTATTCAGGCGAGCCAGCCGGGTGAGCTGCGATTGCAGGCTGCGCAATTTCCGTGCGGACTCCTGTTCGCCCGACACGTCGATCATCGCGGTGCGAAAGTGTTCAGTGTGTGCGCAGGCGTTGGGCTCTCGGTCGCTTTTGAGCCACAGCGTGGCTATCCGTCCCTGGCGGTTCTTGACCCGCAACTTCTGGCTGACGCAGCCGCCAGGACTGCTCAGTTTGCTCAGGTGTGCGTGAAACTGCGCTCGGTCGGCGCTCACCACCCAGCGCGCGAACGACTCACCGGTCAGCCATGCGGCGTCCCAACCCAACAGCGCGGCGCCGGTCTGGTTGATCTTGCAGATACGCCCCGAGGCTTCCAGCAGCACATAGCCGATCGGCGCGCGCTCGAACAGATCGTGGTAGTCAAAAGTCGGTGCTGGCGGCGTGTTCTGCATAGGCTGGGCCGGTCAGTGCTTCAGATGGATGCGGAGTCCGCCGCAGTTCGACTGCTTCCACCAGTGTAGACGCGTGGCCGGCGGCGGCAGTTCCAGTGTGTCGAGGTCGTCGGCGCAAATGCCTTTGGCTCGACTAGCCTTCTAATAGCTGTGTACCGAGCGAGGGTCGCACCATGCGCTGGCCCCGATACTTTTTGGGTCTTCCCCTGCATCCGATGCTGGTGCATTTCCCGCTGGTGTTCTGGCTCTGTGTGCCGTTCCTTGATGGGGTTGCGCTGTGGTCTGCGGCACCCCTGTGGTGGGGCCTTGCGCTGGGCGCCAGCGCCGCCGGGGTGGTGGCTGGCGTATTCGCCCTGATGACCGGCCTGATGGACTATATCCACCTCTCCGAAACCGGCAGCAACGATGTCCGGCTGGCCGCCCGGCACGGGGTGCGCACGACCCTGGTCTGGTGCGCGATGAGTGTAAAACTGCTGATCGCCGGCCTGGCGGATAGCGGTCCGGGTTTGATCCTGATCTGCTTGCTGATCGATGTGGCGGCCTGCGGGTTGTTACTCCAGGGGGCGCTTTTCGGCACCCGAATCACCTATGGTGGTTACAAGCGCTAAAGCGCCTGTAACCATTAGTCTGATTGCATTCGTAACTAGATGCTTTAGGCTGGCTTTTATCTCTAAAACAATAAAAAAGGCTTTCCATGAGCCCGAACCTCAGTCAGCTGCGTAAATTCGTTTCTCCTGAAATCATTTTTGGCGCCGGCTGCCGGCATAACGTCGGCAACTGCGCAAAGACCTTCGGTGCCCGCAAGGTCCTGGTGGTCACCGATCCCGGGGTGATTGCCGCCGGTTGGGTCGCCGATGTCGAAGCCAGCCTGCAGGCCCAGGGCATCGAGTACTGCCTTTATAGCGCCGTCTCGCCCAATCCGCGGGTCGAGGAGGTGATGCTCGGTGCCGAGATGTACCGGGAAAATCACTGCGATGTGATAGTCGCCGTCGGCGGCGGCAGCCCGATGGACTGCGGCAAAGGCATCGGCATCGTGGTCGCCCACGGGCGCAATATCCTCGAGTTCGAAGGCGTGGACACCATTCGGGTGCCGAGCCCGCCGCTGATTCTGATTCCGACCACCGCCGGCACCTCGGCCGACGTCTCGCAATTCGTGATCATTTCCAATCAGCAGGAACGGATGAAGTTCTCCATCGTCAGCAAGGCGGTGGTGCCGGACGTGTCGTTGATCGACCCGGAAACCACCCTGAGCATGGACCCGTTCCTGTCCGCCTGTACCGGTATCGACGCACTGGTGCATGCCATCGAGGCTTTCGTCTCCACCGGCCACGGCCCCTTGACCGACCCCCATGCACTGGAGGCGATGCGCCTGATCAATGGCAACCTGGTGCAGATGATCGCCAACCCCAATGACATCGTCCTGCGGGAAAAAATCATGCTCGGCAGCATGCAGGCCGGGCTGGCGTTCTCCAACGCGATTCTCGGTGCGGTGCACGCCATGTCCCACAGCCTGGGCGGTTTTCTCGATCTGCCCCATGGGTTGTGCAACGCGGTGTTGGTCGAGCACGTGGTGGCGTTCAATTACAACTCGGCGCCCGATCGGTTCAAGGTGATTGCCGAGACGTTCGGCATCGATTGTCGCGGCCTCAATCACCGGCAGATCTGCGGACGGCTGGTGGAGCACCTGATCGCCCTCAAGCATTCCATCGGTTTCCATGAAACCCTTGGCTTGCACGGCGTCAGCATGGCCGATATTCCGTTCCTTTCGCAGCACGCGATGCACGATCCGTGCATCCTCACCAACCCGCGCGAGTCCAGTCAGCGTGACGTCGAGGTCGTCTATGGCGAAGCCCTCTGAAGAGCAACAGCGGGCCCTGGCCGGTCTGCTGGGGCTGGGCAGCCATTCGGCGCGCAAGAGCCACTATCCAGAGCTGGCAGCGCGTCTCGAGGACCTGGAAACCGAGCGCAACCGCTACAAATGGCTGTTCGAGCATGCGGTGCACGGGATTTTCCAGGCCAGCCTGCAAGAGGGCATGCGTGCCGCCAACCCGGCACTGGCGCGGATGCTCGGTTATGAAACACCCCAGGAGGTGCTGTTTTCCCTGACCGGCCTGGCCGGCAACCTGTTCGTCGGTGGCGCTGACGAGTTGCAGGCGATCGGCGAGCAGCTGCAGAGCCAGCGCAGCCTGCTCGGTTATGAAACACGGCTGCGGCGCAAGGACGGCAGTTGTCTCGATGTGTTGATGAACCTGCTGCTCAAGCCTGATCAGGATGGACTGGTGGAAGGCTTCGTCACTGATATCACCGAACGCAAACTGGCCCAGCAACGTTTGCAGCAACTCAATGATGAACTGGAACAACGGGTCGCGGCCCGCACCGACGAGTTGCTGGAAGCCAATCACAACCTGCAGCAGCAAATCGCCCAGCGCCAACAGGTGGAGCAGGACTTGCGCGATGCCCGGGATGCGGCCCAGGCGGCCAATCGCAGCAAGGACAAATACCTGGCCGCCGCCAGTCATGACTTGCTGCAGCCGTTGAACGCCGCACGCCTGCTGATTTCCACCTTGCGCGAGCGGGCCTTGCCCGACGTCGAGCAGGTGTTGGTCGAGCGCACCCATCAGGCCCTGGAAGGCGCCGAAGATTTGCTCACCGACTTGCTGGACATCTCCAAACTCGATCAGGCCGCGGTCAAACCGGACATTGCCTTGTATCGACTGGATGAATTGCTCGCGCCGCTGGTCTCGGAGTTCCAGTCGGTCGCCCAGGCGGCGGGACTGAATCTGCGGGCGCGCATCGGCGATTATGCGGTGCACACCGACTTGCGGCTGATGACCCGGATCCTGCGCAATTTCCTCAGCAATGCCTGTCGCTACACCGTCGAGGGCAGCATTTTGCTGGGCGCCAGACGCCGCGGCGAATTCTTGCGGCTTGAGGTCTGGGACACCGGTCGCGGTATCGCCGCCGACCGGCTGGACTCGATTTTCCTCGAATTCAACCAACTCGATGTCGGCCGCGCCGCCGATCGCAAGGGCGTGGGGCTTGGCCTGGCTATCGTCGAGCGGATCGCGAAAATCCTTGGCTATCGAGTGCAGGTGCTCTCGCGGCCGGGCCGCGGTTCGATGTTCAGTATCGAGGTACCGATTTCCCTTGAAATACCGCTGCCCATCAGTCAGGCGGCGCCGCAACTGGTTACCGGCAACCCCTTGCCGGGCCGCCGCCTGCTGGTGCTGGACAACGAACTGAGCATCCTCGAAAGCATGAGCGCATTGCTCGGGCAATGGGGCTGTGAAGTGGTCACCGCCACCGATGAAGTCGGCGCTCTGCAAGCCTTGCAAGGACGGGCGCCGGAACTGATTCTGGCGGACTTTCACCTGGATCACGGCGTGATCGGTTGCGAGGTGGTCCGGCACCTGCGCGAACATTTCGCGCAACCCATTCCGGCGATCATGATCACCGCTGACCGCAGCGATCAATGTCGACGCTCGTTGCAAAAACTCGGCGCGCCACTGTTGAACAAACCGGTCAAGCCCGGAAAGCTTCGCGCAGCCTTGAGTCAGATGCTCGGTTAGTGTTGTTCAAGCCGAGCCTTCGGGCTCGGTGTTCTTTTTGAACCCGCGCAAGTTCATCGCGCACAAGCAGAACTGCAGCAGGATCAAGGCATAGGCATCGGTGTGATAGCCCCAGATCACCCACAAGATATTGCTCGCGATAAAACAGCTGAAGCCGCTGACCCTACGCTGCGGTTGGCGGGAGCCGATCAGCCATGCGGCGAGTACGGTGACGACCATGGCTGGCCATTGCACCCAATCCAGATAGTCCATTCGCAGGTTTCCTGAGCATTCTTTACTCAAGACCTCCTCGGTGCGTGGCCGTTCCCCCGGCTGTTCCCTCAATAGAGACCTCATTTCCTTAACCGACCGGCATTAGGACATTGTCCGATGACTGGTGGTCTTTTGAACCGAACGGCACTCAGGTTCTACTCTCAAAACAGCATGACCTGACTTCAGGGTCTTAAGCGAGGTGCTCCATGACTAGCCGATCAAAACGTCCTGATACGGACACAACGCCGGAATATCCACTCTCGGCACCGATCGATCCACGAGACCCGGAACGCAAGAAAACCCGGGTCGAACTCGAAGAGGAGGATATGCCGGAGAGTGGCGTGCGAGTCGACGAGGTCGAGGCTGACCCGGATGATCCGGACATTGCCGGCAAGGATGGCTCAGGTCGGCCTAGCTGAGCGCCGTCGCTCGTAGTGGGCCAGCATCGGTTGAGTGCTGATGCCATGCACCAGGATGCTCAGGGCGATGACCGACAAGGTCAGGTCCGTGCAGGCTACTGCCTGGGATTGCCCAATGTCGTGATTCAAGGCGTAAAACAGATAAAAGAGGCTACCAATCCCGCGAATGCCGAACCAGCCAATCAACAGGCGCTGATGGCGGTCCAGCAGCTTGCCCCAGGGCATGGCCAGCACGCACAGCGGACGGATCACGCAAAATAACGCAAAGCCTATGGCCAGTGCCCGCCAGTCCCAGTGGGTCGCCAGCACGACACCGAGCAAGGTCACCAGGAATACTTCCATGGAGCGCTCCACCAGGCTTCCGAACGCGAGCATGTCGCCCATCATGATTGCGGCGGCAACCTGGCTGTCCTCAAGATTCTCGATATCGCCATGAACCGCTTGCTCCGGTTCGACATTCAAATGCCCGACCACTGGTTGCGCCAGATGTTCGGCCGGGGTTTGCGAGCCGCCGCTGGATTTGACTTCAGCCTGGCGCAAGCCCAGCCCGGCGGCGAACACCGATAGAAAGCCGTACCCGTGAATCGATTCGGCCGCGACATAGGCCAGGGCGATCAGAGCCAGGGTCAGGTAGTCATTGGGGGAGAGGGTGCTATCAGCATTCTTGATGCGCATCAGCAGGGTCATGTGGCCAAGGCCTTTGCCCATCCAGTAGCCGATGAGCAGCCCGGCAGGCACCGCCCACAGCAGACTGTACAAAGCCCAGTCGGCAAGCCAGGCGCTGCTGCGGCCTTCCTGTTGCAGGACCAGCAAACCGAGGATCACGAAAGGAAAGGCGATACCGTCATTGAGCCCGGCTTCGCCCGACAGGCCGAAGCGCACCCGGTCGTAATCCTGTGCATCGTTGACTTGAACCAGCCCCGCCAGCACCGGGTCGGTGGGTGCCAGGATGGCACCAATCAACAGCGCCATCCCCCAAGACAGCCCGAACAGCAGATGCAGAACCAGGCATAGCCCGCAGATACTCAAGACCATTACCGGACCGGCCAGACCGAACGCCACGCGCCAGGTTCGATGGGTCAGCGGCAGGCGTAGTTTCAGACCGCTGACGAACAGCGAGAACAGCACCGCGACTTCCGTCAGATGCTCCATCCACACGGAAGCGTCGTCGATATTCAACTGCAGCAGACCCAGCGCCGACGGACCAATGGCCACGCCCAGCGCCAGACACACCGCCGAGGTAGTGACGGGCATCCAGCGCAGGTAGGAGGAGGTCAGCGCCAGTGTCAGCAACACGGCACCTAAAACAGCCACCCATAGGATGAAACTCATGTTCGATTCCCGCCGTGTTGCTGCGCAGCCGAACGACCCTGCGGCGCAAGGCTGCTGCTCCCATGACTATTCGAGGGGCCGGTACCTCGCTTGGTTCAAACCGGCGCGGCGCCAACCGGGCCATGGCGCTGCTGCCGTTGGTCTGGTGTTTTGAAAAGCCGAATGAATTTTCCCTGCAATGTTTTGCTCTTTTGCAATAGGGACGTACTGAGCTAAAGGACAATCGGAACCAGAGAGGTAGGCCATGACCGCGCTGACGACACTAACGCTGAATGCGGCCAACGTTCAGTCAACTCTGCCCTCGGGAGCCTTGCGTCAGCGCTACGATGAGCTGCTCAATGGAACAGACGAACTCGACAAGCGCGCGATTGCCAGGGTATTTCTTCAAGAGCAGTTACGGGTCGCTGAAACCTTGCCGGATGATTTGCCGAAGGATCCACTGGCACTGCAGGCCTGGGTCGAACAACACAGTGCCGGCGTCGCTCGTCAGTACGCCGAATACCTGCAGGAGCGCAAGGCGGGTGGTTCGCGGTGTTTCTTCAACAGCAAGTCCCACGCTTTGTACTTCCTGCAGGCTGTCGCGCCGACCAAACTGGTGGATGGCGCGTGGCTCCATGGGCTGTTGCGGCAGTGGCGCGATCAGCGTTTCAATAACCTGCTGTGCACCTATCTGGAAGAGCTGGGGGAGGGCAAGCCGGCGCAGAATCATGTACTGATCTACCGCAAGCTGCTTGCCGACCATGGGCTGGACGCCACTGCTTGCGCCCAGGACCGGCACTATCTGCAAGGCACGGTGCAGTTGGCCCTGGGCGAATGCGCCGACGAGTTTCTAGCCGAAGTCATCGGCTATAACCTGGGTTATGAACAATTGCCGCTGCATTTGCTGATCAGCGCTTATGAACTCCGGGAACTGGGTATCGACCCCTATTACTTCAGCCTGCACGTGACCATCGACAATGCCAGCAGCGGCCATGCCCACAAGGCCGTGCAGTCGGTATTGCAGCTGCTGCCGGTTACAGCCGGGCGCGAAGATTTCTACCGGCGAGTGGCCTTGGGCTACCGGCTCAACGACCTCGGCCTGGGTTCAAACGCGGTGATCCAGTCCTTCGATCTAGAGCGCGAAGTGCTGGAGATGCTCGAACGCAAACGGCCATTCGGCCAGCACATGCACTCGGATTTCTGCCGATTTGCCGGCAAGACCGTCAACCAATGGCTGGCGGTCCCGGGGCAACTGCAAGCATTCCTGGCAATGCTGGAGAGCCAGGGCTGGATCAAACGTCATCAGGACCCCCAGGCCAGTCGATTCTGGAAGTTGATTGACGGTTCCGGGGCAGCAATGTTCGGGGTATTCGGCCCTTATGAGAAACAGCTGTTGCACGACTGGATCGCTGGCGACTGGCAACCCGCAAACCGCCCTGCGCCGACCTGGCGTGAGCGTGATGGGTCAATGGCCCAGGTAGAAGACGACCCGGACATCCAGCAGCTGCAAGCGGCGTTGGCCGGATGCAGTGTCGACCAGCAAATGGAGCTGTTGATTCCCTGGCTGTCGCCGCAACGTCATTCCCATCCCGCCGGGCTGTTGGCCACTCGGCTATTTGGCGAACTCAAGGCCAGCCTTCGCTAGGAGCTCTGCATGGATCAGCCAGCACCATTGTGCAGCGCCGACCTGGCGCTGTTGCATCTGGGCCGCCGCTTGCAAGCGGACGGCTATCATTTCATCACCAGCACTCCACTGACTCACCAGCGGGTCAATGCGCGAGCCGCCAATCAACGGGCGAAATCCCTGTGCGATGTCTTTGGCTGGTCGCGGCCGTTTGCCCCCGGACTGTTGTCGGCCGCCGAACTGCAGCAGATGCAACAGGCCGGTATTGTCGAGCAGCGCGATGGACTGATGTCCAGCAGTGTGCGCTGGTCGAGCCTGGAGGGTCTGCTGTTCGTGCACTCGGGTTTTCCGACCAGCGCCAGCGATGCGGTGTTTTTTGGTCCGGACAGTTACCGCTTCGCACAGCTGATCAGGTCGCACCTGCAACATGACTACGCAGGCATCCGCCGGGCCGTCGATATCGGCTGCGGCGCGGGCGTTGGCGCTATCCTGATTGGCCGGGCGCGTCGTGACGCCCAGGTGCTGGCGGTAGATATCAATCCATTGGCGCTGCGCATGACCGCCGTCAACGCGGCATTGGCCGATGTGGCGAATGTCAGTATCAGCGTCAGTGATGTACTGGACGGCGTGGACGGTGAATTCGACCTGATCGTTGCCAATCCTCCGTATATGCAGGACCCGGCGCAACGGGCCTATCGTCACGGCGGCGGTGCCTTCGGCGCGGAGCTGTCGCTACGAATTGTCGAAGAGGCATTGCCACGCCTGGCGCCGGGCGGGTCCCTGGTGCTGTACACCGGGGTGGCCATGGTCGCGGGCCACGACCCATTTCTTGAAGCCTTGCGGCCCCGGCTGGCGTCGGCGGTGCATGCCTGGACCTACCGCGAGCTGGATCCGGACGTGTTTGGCGAGGAACTGTTGACGCCCGGCTACCAGCGGGTGGAACGGATTGCCGTGGTCGCGTTGATCGTGACGCGCAGCCTTTGAATCTGCGCAGGCGCCTATGAACAAGACCTTGAACTTCGGAATTGAAGAGGAATACCTCATCACCGACCTGGCGACGCGCACCATGCTCAGCCAGCCAACGAAGCAGCTGATTGCCGAGTGCCAGACGGCGCTGGGCAGTCATTTTGCCTTCGAGATGTTCCAGGGTCAGATCGAGGTCGCGTCACCGGTCTTCGCCGATCTGTCCCAGGCCAACGAGTATCTGACGAACGCTCGCGGCAGGCTGGTGCGAATTCTTGAAAACCACGACTTGGGCCTGCTCTGCGCCGGCAGCCATCCGCTGGCGGACTGGCGCTTGCAGCAAGCCACCGACCAGGAGCATTTCCACAAGCTGTTCAGGGATTTCCAGCGGGTGGCGCAACGTAGCGTGCTGTGCGGCCTGCATGTGCATGTCGAGGTACCGGACCAGCTCGACCGTATCTGCGTCATGAACCAGGTGCTGCCCTGGTTGCCACTGTTGTTGGCGTTGAGCAGCTCTTCGCCGTTCTGGGACGGTGGCCCGAGCGGATTCATGAGTTATCGTCAGGTGGCGTGTGATGAGTGGCCGCGAATGGGGGTGCCGGAATACTTCGAGAATGAACGGGCCTACCGTGACTACCTGCAGTTGTTGCTGCAAACCGGCTCGATCAGCACCCCAAGTGAATGCTGGTGGGGCCTGCGGCCGGCGGCACGTTATCCGACCCTTGAGCTGCGCATGACCGATGCCTGCCCGCGGCTGAGTGATGCGTTATGCATCGCCTCGCTGTTCCGGATCATGGTCGGCCACGCCATTGCCACTCCGCAGCCGGGTGCGGGCTATAGCCATACTTCGCAATGGATCCTCAAGGAAAACCGCTGGCGCGCCAAACGGTTTGGCATTCATGGCCACTTCATTCGCGAGGGAAGTTTGATGATGCTATCGGCCGGGCATTGGCTGGATTGGGCGCAGGAAACCTTTCTTGCCACCGCCGAGCAACTGGGTGAGACCCGGGTATTCGATCAGGCCCGGCAGATTATAGAGAAGGGCAGCAGCGCCGACCGGCAATTGCACTGCTTCGACCAGGCACAGGCGGCCGGGTTGTCGACCCCGGCCGCTCTGGCGCGGGTGGTCGATCAATTGTTATTGCGCGGCTAACCCGCTGGCGCACGCAGATACTCGGGTGTCAACACGTTGAACCAGAACAGGATCATCGACACCAGTATCGTCACCAGCACCAGCAATCCGACGCCCCAGGCGCTCGTCGAGTACAGCATGCCTTTCTCCTTGCCCACGCGCATGAAGTTTGGCAAACCGGTGAAGAGCAGAAAGGTCGAATAGATCGACGCGAGACCCACCACGCCCCGGATACAGACCGGCAATCCCGGCGATGAAGAAGGGCGTCGCGGTGAAGTTTAACGAAATGCGGTGCCATGACGACCTCCTGGGCCTTTCACGGCCCGAATCAGACGCTATAGCGTTTTGAGCCGCGGGATGAGCAAGGGTCTCATCTTTTTACCCGTGGCAGGTGCAAAGATCTGCGACTGAATGAATACCTCAGGCAGCGGTCAACCCTTCAGGACATCAATCTTGTGACAAGGGCCGATGCTTATGACCTGTGCAGAAGAAGCCGTTGAATACCTGCGTCAGCATTCCCTGCTGTTGACGACTGCGGAGTCCTGCACCGCCGGAAAAATCGTCACCTTGCTGGCCGAGGTACCGGGCAGCGGCGACCTGATCGAAAGTGGTTATGTAGTCTATTCGCCAGCAGCCAAACAGCGCTTGCTGGGCGTCAATCCCGCGACCATCGCTACCTTCAATCTAACCAGTTGCGAGGTCGCCCGGGAAATGGCGCTGGGCGCCCTGCGTGACAGCACGGCCACCGTAGCGGTGGCTACCACCGGCATTCTCGGCCCGGACGACGTTGATGGCATTGCGGCCGGAACCGTCTGTTTCGCCTGGGCCTTCGCCCTGAGTGGTGAGAGTGCGGTATTTACCCGCAAGCGGCGTTTTTGCGGTTCGAGGGAAGAGGTTCAGTTGTGGGCCTCTGAGCATGCCCTGGAGCAACTGCCGGTTTTTCACCGCCTGGCGCGAAAGGGCGAAAGCGGATAACGGACGGGCTGATGATGGAAAAGCCAAAGAGTCACGACTTTCACAGCCGCCAGTATCCGGTCCGGGAGGACATGGAGTTCCAGCTCAAGGTCTGGCGTTTCGAACGTTGGGGCTGGTACGTGATGCTGTTGGTGGTGATGCTGGCTTTGCTCGGGTTGTTTTCCAGCGGCCCGCTCAGTTCAAGGCAGGTCCAGAGTGCCGATGGGCGGATCGGCGTGCAATACGAGCGGTTCCATCGCAATGGCGCGATCAATCCGATGATCATCCAGGTCAAGGCCCTACCCAACACACCGGTTCAGCTTGAGCTGCTGGGTAATGCCCTGCAGGGCTTCAGTATTGAGACACTGCAACCGCAACCCTTGCGATCAACCAGCGCAGGGCAGGGAATCAAGTTCTTGCTGCAGGCAGACGCAGAAGGATACGCCAGGATTTACCTGACACTGCGTGGTGAGGGTCTGGGCTTCTATCACACTCGCGTCGTGACGGCGGGTGCCGAGCCGCTGGACCTCGATCAGTTCATTTATCCCTAGGTGACCTATGGATTCGGTATGGCGGGCTGTCGCGATCTATCTTGCGTTGATGGTGCTGTTCAAGATTGCCGGACGTCGCTCACTGGCCGATCTGACCACCTTCGATTTCCTGCTGCTGCTGATCATCGGCGAGGCAACGCAGCAAGCGCTGTTGGGCGATGACTTTTCGTTGACCAATGCGTTGTTGGTGATCATCACGCTGATCGCTGTTGATGTCGGTTTGTCGTTGCTCAAGCTACGTTCGCCGCGGACCGCCCGACTGATTGATGGAGGACCGACGATTATTGTCGAGAACGGACAGTTGCTGCGCGAGCGTATGCGTAAAGCGCGATTGGTCGAAGCAGATATTCTCGAAGCGGCTCGCTTCAGTCAGGGCCTGGAAACCATCGAGCAGATCAAATTTGCGATTATCGAGCGTAACGGCAAGATCTCGATCATCGCCTATGAGGCAGATCGTGCTTGATGGCTGACACCTTTGGTCCGTGATACTGAACGTCTGATGGCAAAGTAACTCTCAATTGATAGAGACTTTCGTCAGGAGCACCAACATGGTTCAACGACGTAGGCACCATCTTTCACAATTATCCCTTCGGCTCATGGCCTTGCGTGCCCATGTGTGTGAGTTCAAGCACGATGAACTGGTCATTCGACGCACCCTGAGCGGAGGGCCGGCACTGGACGGCGGACAGGCACTGGATCACGCGTTCGACGAAATACGCGATTCGATAAACCATACCCAAGCGCTTCTCGAAGCCCTGGCCGAAGCAACCGGAAATGAAGAAGTGGTGAGGATCAGCGATGAGCAACGAGAAGACGTTGCAAGCCTGGTATGAGTTGCTCGACGACACCGCCTATCGCACCGACTCACCGGATGCGTATCACACTGCACTGTTGAGCCTGGCCGAACAACTACTTAAGGCTGACGTGATCGACGCACCAGGCTGGGTAGAGCTCAAGGCGCTGGCGGACACCGCCTATTCGCAGGCGCTTGAAGAGGCGGTCAGCACTCGGCTGGACGATCCCGAAGCCTGACCTCGAAACAACTCTGATTATTCTTTCGCGGCTCATTTTGGCTGCGGCCTCAGTTACCCGCCAACTCAGCCCCCAGCCCCCAGCCCCGCTGGTTCCGCCACCTGAACCGTCTGTGCCTGCGCCAGTGTGGGGCGAATGGACCAACGGTCTGTCTGTAGGAGCGAGCTTGCTCCGGGCGGCGTTCCGACGATGGCGGACTGGCAGCCGACCTGTCTCCTGCGGATGGCTTGCCTGTGAAGGCGGCCTTATAGCCGGCCTGGCTCTTGCTGGGCTGGTGTACATATCCATTTCTGCGGTAACGGCCACTTATGGTTTCGCCCTTACGGCGCCTCCCTTTGGCAAACGCCGGAGTGCCGGCCCAGCCCAAAGGAAGCAAAGGTCTCGCCCCGAGCGTACGGCACCTCGCTCCGGTGTCCATCATGGGGCGCCGCAATGCGGCGGAGTCAGCTACGCTGACGGCGCTACGCGCCACCCCCTGATGAACACCTCCACTCGGCCTGCCGAAGGGGCGGGTAGATCAAAAGCCAGATCAAAAGCCAAGCGAGGCGGCCGACCGGCCGGCCTGTTTGTTGTGGATACACGTTTCCCTCGTAGGAGCTGCCGCAGGCTGCGATCTTTTGATCTTGATTCTGAGCAATCTGCAGAACCGCTAAAAGATCGCAGGCTGCGCCAGCTCCTACGCCGACCGTGGGTGGCAAAAAGATCTGCACGATGCCCGTAATCACCGTGTTCGGCATAGATCTGCCGAATACACACAATCTCCCGTAGGAGCTGCCGCAGGCTGCGATCTTTTGATCCTGATTCTCGGCAATCTGCAGAACCGCCAAAAGATCGCAGGCTGCGCCAGCTCGCCGATCATGGGTGGCAAAAGGATCTGCGGCATACACGCTGATCGTGTCTGGTTCAAAGGTCCGCGACTGCCTCAAGCCACCCGGATACCCCGGCTCTGTGTCAACCAATCGATAAACAACGCAAACAACTCCGCCTGGGAGCTGATTTCCAGTTTGGTGTAGAGGTTTTTACGGTGCATGCGCACGGTTTCCGGGGAGATGTTCAGCACCCGTGCGGTGGATTTTACCGAGTGGCCACGCAGGATCAGGTGGGCGATTTCGCGTTCGCGCACGGTCAGCAGCGGGCTGCCGAAATTCATGAAGGCGGCTTCGATTTGCTGATTGAGGCTGGACTGGGGACTGGCCGGTTGAGTGGCGCGGTCAACCTCGGTAAACAGGTGCCGCAGGCCGCCCTGGGTGCCGAAACGGCGCAGTAGTTCGCGGACCATGGGTTCTACAGCGCGCATCAGTGCCAGTTGTTCGGCGCTGAAGGGCGTGGTGCTCAGACCCTGGAACATCGACAGTGAAATTTTGCTCTGCGGGTCGAGGTCGACGATGTAGTAGCAGTCTTCCACGGCGCCGCTCTTGAGGTAGTAAGTCTTGTAGTACTCGCTGCAGAAGAAGTCATCCGGGGCGATTTCCGAGAGGTGGTAGAAGCCTTCGGCGAGGCCGTTTTCCACCGCCAGGCAGAACGGGTCAAGCAGGTAACCACGGGAGAAGTAGCGGTTGATGATGTCGTCGCGGTGATCGCCCGGGATACCCCGTTGGTGCAGCAGCTGCGGCGGCAGGCCTTTGCGTTCGAGGCTGATCATCATCGACTCGATGGGTGTCAGGCCGTTGAGGGCGGCTGCCAACGCTTCGAGAAAGACGCTGTCGTCCAGTGCCATGAAGGCTTTGGCCAGCCCCACGTTCCAGGTCAGCAGGGCCTGGAACGAGAGCGCGCCGGGAGTAGTGTTCAGGGCTTCGGTCATGCCCGGCAGTCTACTCGCCGGGCACGTTGCAGGCAAAATGCCGAGAAGCCATGGGGCCGGTTCTCCACCCCCGTATTGCCGGGTATTCATTGGCCCTGGTACTGGCCGCTGCGCTGGAGTTCATCGGCGGTGTCCAGGATGCATTCGCGCAGGGTGCGGACCACCTCGTCAATCTGTGCGTGGGTGATGATCAATGGCGGCGACATCACGTTCAGATGCCCGATCGGCCGCACCAGTAAACCCTTGGCTTGTGCCCGCAGGTGGATTTTCTCGCCGACGTTCAGCGCCTCCGGGAACAGTGCCTTGGTCTGTTTGTCGGCGACGAACTCGATACAGGCCATTAATCGTTTGCAGCGCACGTTGCCCACCAGCGGCAGATGGGCGAGGGTCTGCAGGCGCTGCTCCAGGTAGCTGCCGACGTCCTCGACGTGAGCCAGAAGGTTTTCCCGCTCGATGATTTCAATGTTCTTCAGCGCCGCGACACAGCTCACCGGATGCCCGCTGTAAGTGAATCCATGGGTGAAGCAGCGGCCTTTGCCCGGTTCGCCGATCACCTGCCAGATACCCTCGGAGAAGATGCACGCGCCCAGCGGCAGGTAGCCCGAGGTCAGGCCCTTGGCGGTGGTGATGATGTCCGGTTGCATGCCGAACACCTCTTCGGAGGCGAAGAAACTGCCCAGACGCCCGAATGAGGTCACGACTTCATCGGCGACGTAGAGCATGTCGTAGCGCTGGCAGATTTCCCACATCCGCCGGTGATAACCCTCTGGCGGGATGATCACGCCGCCCGAGCCCATCACTGGCTCGGCAAAGAACGCCGCGACATTCTCGGCGCCGATGGTGAGGATCTTGTCTTCAAACTCGTTGACCAGGAAGTCGAGGAAGTCCGCTTCGCTCATGCCGCTCGGCGCGCGGTAGTAGTTGGGGCAGGAGACGTGATGGAACAGCTCGCTCATGAAGTCGAATTCCGGCGCGCGGTCGGCGGCCTTGTTGCCGATCGACATGGTCAGGAAGGTCGAGCCGTGATAGGCGTTGAGCCGCGAGATGATGTGTTTCTTGGCATGCTTGCCGCGGCAGTTCTGGTAGAACTGGACCAGCCGATAGGCGGTGTCCACCGCCGTCGAACCACCGGTGGTGAGGAATACATGGTCGAGGTCGCCGGGAGCGAGGCTGGCGAGCTTCTCGCAGAGCTGGATAGCGCTGACGTTGGCCATGTCGCAGAACGGGTTGGAGTAGGCCAGCTGGCGCACCTGGTTGGCGATGGCCTCGGCCATTTCCTCGCGACCCAGGCCGATATTGGTGCACCACATGCCACCGACAGCGTCGAGATAGCGAGTGCCGGCGGTGTCGTAGATATAGGCGCCATCGCCTGCGGCAATGTTCAACGAGCCTTGCTCACGATGTTCGTCGAACATGTGGAAGCCGTGCATGTAATGCGCCTTGTCGGCGGCGACCAGCTTGTCTTGATCGAACTGTGCGAAGAACGCTGGGGATTGAGTTGGCATTAGCTTCACCTTCGGCATCACTGTGGGGTGGATATCTGGCGGGGCAGGGCGCGGCATCATTTACCGGTCTTCACCGTGTTCCAGGTACGGGTGATCAAGCGCACGCTGGCCTGCGGTTGAGTCTTTTGAGTGAACAGCCGCTGCAGGGTTTGCGGATCGGGGTAGATCGCCGGGTTGTCGCGAACCTCGGCGCTGACCAGTGCCGTCGCCGCCTGGTTGCTGTTGGCATAACGGATGTAGTCGCTGACCTCGGCGATCACTTGCGGCTGCAGCAGGTACTCGATGAAGCGGTGGGCATTGGCAACGTTGGGTGCATCGACCGGAATGTAGAGGTCATCGAACCAGATCAGCGAACCTTCCTTGGGAATGAAGTAGGCGAGCTTGATCTTCGCCCCGGCTTCCTCGGCGCGCGCCTGGGCGGTGGCGTAGTCGCCGGACCAGGTGGTGGACAGGCACAGGTCACCGTTGGCCAGGCCGTTGAGGTAACTGGTCGAATCGAATTTGCGAATGTACGGACGCACCGCCATCAGCACTTCTTGAGCCGCCTTGAGGTCCTGCGGATCAGCGCTGTTGGGATCGCGGCCGAGGTAGGTCAGCGCCAAGGGGATAATGTCGGTGGGCGAATCGAGCAGGGTCACCCCGCAGTCGGCAAAGCGCGCGACGACTTTCGGGTCGAAGATCATCGCCAGCGAACCGAGGGGCGCATCCGGCATGCGTTCCTTGATCTTGTCGACGTTGTAGGTGACACCGTTGCTGCCCCAGGTGTAGGGCGCCGAATACGTCACACCGGGGTCGTAGTTTTCCAGACTCTTGAGGACCTGCGGGTCGAGATTGCGCCAGCTGGGGAGCAGCGTCTTGTCCAGTGGCTGGAACACCTTGGCCTTGATCAGCAGCGGCACCAACGAGGCGTTGAGTACCACCAGGTCGTAGCCGGAGCGCCCCGGCAGCAGCTTGCCCTGGACGGTTTCGTAAGAGTCGAAGGTGTCGTAAGTCACCTTGATGCCGGTGGCCTTTTCGAAGTTGGCGATGGTGTGCTCGCCAATGTAGTCCGACCAGTTGTACAGCCGCAGGGAATTGCCGGCGGCCTCCGAGCCATGGCTGAGCGTTGGTAGTGCGGCCAGTGCCGTGCTGAGTACTGCTGCGAGGATTTTGCGCATATCAGTCCCACCTTGTAGTTATTGTCGGGCCCGGGTCGAGCTGCTGGACTCACTCTCAAGCAACGCCGGCCATCGCGCCATAACCCGATCGGGTAGGTGGGGGTTGAAGTAGTTAACGAAAATCCAGAGTCTTGTGAACACTTGTGGCGAGGGGCTTGTCGGAACGCCGCACCGCCCCGATGGGGCGCGTAGCGGCCCTAAAAACTGCAAAGGCGTTGTATCAGGCACACCGCATTCATCGATTTTACGACCGCTTCGCAGTCGAGCGGGGGCAAGCCCCCTCGCCACAGTTGATCGTCCGACGATAGATTTCTGTTAACTGACTGGCATTAGGAAAAGGGGCCGTGCGGAGTCAACGTGCTTCGCTGGTGGAGGAAGATTCCAGAGGGCGTACCGCTGCGGGGCGAATGAGCGCTGGCCGGCGTGGCGAGTGCCACAGGAACACCAGCATGGCCAGAAAGCCGATCACTCCGGGAGCGGCAAATGTCAGGAAACTGAACTGCAGCGGCAATTGCGCCGCATGCAACGCGCCGCCGAGCAATGGGCCGATGATCGCGCCTATGCGTCCGATACCCATCGCCCAACCAAGGCCGGTCGAGCGGATATGGGCGGGATAGAATTGCACGGCGCAGGCGTTGGCCAGGATCTGCGTGCCGATGGTACTGGCACCGGCAATGGCGATCAGCAGGTACAGCACCCATACCGGCGACTTGAGTGCCAGCAGGCTGAGTGACAGTGCGCCCAGGGCAAAGAACCCCAGCAGCACCCGTTCGATGCCGACACGGTCGCCGAGCCAGCCGCCACCAATGGCACCGAAAATGGCGCCGAAGTTCAGCACCAGCAGAAAGGCCAGGCTCGAGTTCAAGCCGTAGCCGGCCGTATGCATCAGTTTCGGTAGCCAGGAGCTGAGGGCGTAGACCATCAACAGGCAACAGAAGAAGGCCAGCCACAACATCAGGGTGTTCAGCTTCCGGCCATCCTGCAACAACTGGAGGATGGAGACGTGACTCGCCTGGCCTTTGGCAAGGCCGAGCTGATCATCGGGCCGTGGCTGGTAGTCTGGCGCCGCCTTCTGCAACAGCCCCCGGGCTTTGTCGACCTGGCCGGCGCGCAGCAGGAAGTTCAGGGATTCCGGCAGTTGGCGAACCAGCAGCGGCAAGACCAGCAGCGGAATCACCGCCACGATGAACACCGCCTGCCAGCCCCAGCGCGGCATCAGCAGCATGCCCAGGCCTGCCGACAGCATCCCGCCTATCGAATAGCCGCTGAACATCACCGCCACCAGCGTGCTGCGCATTTTCTTCGGCGCGTATTCGTTCATCAGGGCGACCACGTTGGGCATGACCCCGCCGATGCCGAGCCCGGCGATGAAGCGACAGAGCGCAAACTCCGTGGGAGTACGCGCAAAGGCATTGATCACGGTGAACCCGCTGAACAGGATCACGCAGGTCATGATGGTCTTGCGCCGTCCTATCCGGTCCGACAGCGGGCCGAAGAACAGTGCCCCGAGCATCATGCCGAACAGTGCGCAACTGCCCAGGAGACCGGCCTCCACGGCGGTGAGGCCCCAGTCCTGCATCAAGGCGGGCAATACCACGCCATAGATAACCAGGTCATAGCCGTCGAAGACGATGATCAGCGCGCACCAGAACAACAGGCGCCCATGAAATGAATTGAAGCGAGCCCCGTCGATCAGGGCGTTTACGTCGATAGTACGCATGGCTTGGCTCTTCTTGTCATTGTTATAAGGCCTGGGACTAAGGCGACGGAGTCCCCGGTGACGGCCGCTGGGCTGTAGGACCTGCCGCAGGCTGCGATCTTTTGATTTTGCTTGCGGGCAATATGCAGAACCGCCAAAAGATCGCAGGCTTCGCCAGCTCCTACGCCGATCGTGTACATCCACGAGCTGCCGGATGAACACACCCCCTTCAGTGACTGCTGCACAGGGCTTCCCAGCCCAGTAGTTCGCGAGCCCGGATTACGTCTGCATCCAGATCGTGATTCCACAGCCAGTCGAAGCGGCTTTCCAGCGTCGAGGACAAGGCTGGTTCGTCCGCCCCCACAGCCGGATCGCGCAGCTCGTACAGCTCGCCGGCTTCTCGCGAGGTTCGCTGCACGCGGCAGGCACGTGGACGGCGCAGCGCATCGTAGGCCGCAAGCAGGGCGTGCAGCTTGTCGTTGCTCAGCCGTGGGTCGCCGAGCAGGCGTGCCAGAAAAAAGGCGTCTTCCAGACCCTGTCCAGCACCGGCACCCTGGTGGGGCAGCGTGGCGTGAGCGGCATCGCCAATGAGCGCGACCCGGCCATGAACGTAACCCGGTAGTTCGGCCAGATCGTGCAGGGCCCAACAGCTTGGCGCCGGAATGCTTTCCAGGAGGATTCGCGCGGCGTCGCCCCAGCCCGCGAAGGCGTCGAGCATCTCGCGCTGACTGGTTTCGCGGACCCAGGGAGCGTCCTTGGGCCAGACCGGGTCCGGCGCGCTACGGTCGGACACGAAGGCGACCACGTTGATCAGTCGACCCTGTTTGACCGGGAAGGTGAGGATATGAGCGTCCAGCCCCAGGTACATCTGCGGCACATCGATCAGGTGCTCATCGATGCCCCGGGCGCGGTAGGCTTCGCGCAGTTGCTGGCTGTCGATCAGCCCGCGATAGGCGATGGTGCCGCTGAAACGCGGCGCGGCAGGTGGCGCACCCAGCCCCTCCAGGACATGGCCTCTTAACGCCGACTTGATCCCATCCGCGCCGATCAGCAGGTCGCAGCGATAGTCGCTGCCGTCGGTGAACACCACTCGGGCTTCGTCGGCGTGCTGCTCGACGGCGGCCGCGCGTTTGTTGAAGCGGGCGATGCCGGCGGGAAGGCGACTCGCCAGCACCTCGAGAAAGTCCGCACGGTGAACCGAGGACTGACCGACCCCCGGCGCCACGCTGGCACCGAGGTAGTGGGCATCGTTGCTTCGACGCCACTCGAACCACACGTCCTGCCAGGGCTCGGGCGTACGGTCGGCGATCTGTCGATAGGGCTCGGCCAGCCCCAGGCCGGCCAGCGCGCGAACCGCGTTGGCGCCGAAGGAAACACCTGCGCCGACCTCACCGAAGGCAGGAGCGGATTCGAACAGTTGGACGTCGAGATGGCGATGGCGGCAAAGATCCAGGGCAAGCGCGACACCGGAAATACCGCCGCCAACAATCCCGATACGCAAGGCTGAGCTGCTGTTGTTATTCATTGTGGTACCTATGGTCGCTTTGTTTTTGTGCGACCGATCATCACGGCTCGAGTAGTATTAATAAATAGGCCTAAACCCATACACGATATTTCCACTATGAATATTGCTTTGCGTTCATCTCCTCCCATCCATTGGAGTAGGCGCAAGCGTTGGAGTCCCATGGAGCTGCGCGATCTGGATCTGAATCTGCTGGTGGTGTTCAACCAGCTCCTGCGGGACCGAAGAGTCTCCACCGCCGCCGACAATCTGGGCCTGACCCAGCCCGCGGTGAGCAATGCCCTCAAACGCTTGCGCCTGGCCTTGCAGGACGAACTGTTCGTGCGCACCTACCAGGGCATGCAGCCGACGCCCTATGCCGAGCAACTGGCCGAGCCCGTCGGCCTTGCCCTGCATACGTTGCGCGATGCCTTGAACCGGCAGGACAGCTTTGATCCCGCGACCAGCGAGCGGGTGTTCACGCTGGCGATGACCGATATCGGCGAGATCTATTTCACTCCCCGGCTGATGGATGCATTGGCCAGGCAGGCACCCAAATGCAGGATCAGTACCGTGCGGGAAAATCCCATGAGCCTGCGCGAGGACCTGCAGAGCGGCACGGTAGATCTGGCTGTCGGCTTGCTGCCGCACCTGCAGGCGGGGTTTTTCCAGCGTCGACTGTTCCACCATCGCTATGTGTGCATGTGCCGCAAGGACCACCCGGCCACGCGAGAGCCTTTGACCCTGGAGCGATTCTGCTCGTACGGGCATGTCAGGGTGATCTCGGCCAACACCGGCCATGGCGAAGTTGATGCCTTCATGGCCCGGGAAGGTATCGAGCGTTCGGTACGTCTGGAGGTGCCGCATTTCGTTGCGGTAGGGCACATTCTTCAGCGCACTGACCTGCTGGCGACCGTGCCTGAGCGCTTCGCCGCCTGCTGCGAAGAACCTTTCGGTCTGACCTCGCTACCGCATCCGGTGGCGTTGCCAGAGATTGCCATCAATCTGTTCTGGCACGCCAAATATCACAAGGATCCGGGCAACCGCTGGCTTCGCCAGTTGATGTTCGACTTGTTTTCGGACTGAGGGGTGAGTGATCGGCGAGCAGTCAGCTCGTACCAGGGTTCGCGTTTTTCTCGCGCTGTTTTAACGGCCGGACGGCAAGCTGATGTAGGAATCGCGTAGCGCGTGGGAAAGATTGAGTGCAGCACTTTGCGCTGGCGTGAGCTGAACCAGCGATGGATCTACCTGCTGGGCGAACGCAACCATTTTCTGCTCCACGCCCGGAGCCTCCACCATACTCAGCTCCGCCACGTACAGCTCGCGGAAGCGACGCTTGGCCCTGGCGACTTCTCTTGGCGTACGGTCGTCAGGGTTGGCGATTATGGCAGCTGTTTTCACCGTCTCGATGTAAATCGCCCGACGAAGTTCGTAGAGCGGTTTCGTCGCTTCGACAATGCGCGCCTCGGCCTCTTTCTGCCGGGTTGAATTGAAACTCAGAACACTGATGACGACACCCGCGACCACGCTTATGACTTGGACCAGGGTCACCACCGATTCCAACCTTGTCTTGGTATCTGCCATGAACGTGCTCCGCAAGCGTGGCGCGGGATCCGACATGAGAATAATGTTAGCCGCTACCGGGCTGCCATCAAGGGAAGAGAGAGCAGAACAGCGAGAGAAATTTTATCCGACGTCTCCAGGGAACGTAGCGCGCGTAGCCAGGGCCCGGCTTCCAAAGGCAATGACCAGCGCGCTGACGATCAGCGCCAGGGCGACGGCGAACGTAGTTCGCATGCCGCAGGCAACGGCCTCGGGACGCGCCGTGGTGATGTCGATCGTCGCCGAGGCGAACACGAACACCGCACCCAAAGCGGAGGCACCCGTGATCAGCCCCAGGTTTCGCGACAGGTTGAGCATGCCGGCGATGACGCCCCGTTGGTCCGGGCGAATATCTGTCATGACCGCGGTGTTGTTGGCGGTCTGGAACAGTGCATAGCTGATGGTGATGAGCACAATGGGCGCGATGTAGCCGAAGATCCCGAGCGTCTCTGGCATCACCGATAAAATGAGGCAACCGGCCGCCATTCCGCCAAGCCCGAAGAGGGTCATGCGCTGCGCGCCAAAACGGTCGGCAATGCGCCCGGCGGGCACTCCCGTCAGCGCCGCGAAAAACGGTCCGACCGATAACACCAGACCCACCAGAGCGGCTTCCAGCCCGAGCGCATGGGCGAGATAGAAGGGCCCGACCACCAGCGTCGCCATCATCACCGTCGAGACCAGGGCGCTCATGGCGAGGCTGCCACTGAGCACCGGATCGCGGAACAGCGACAAGCGCATCAAGGGTGAGGCGACTCGCGTCTCGGCGAGCACGAACAGGCCGGCGCCGACCAACGCAGCCAACAGCAGGGCGATGTTCAGCGGGCCAAAATTGCCGCGGCCAAGCGTCATGGCCAGCGCATAAGCCGCGAGCGTCAGAGCCAGCAGCAGCGTGCCCAGAGGGTCGAAACCGACACGATCGGTTTTCGGCCGCTGGCGATCGGCGGGCAGGTAGCGATGGGCGAGCAGAAAAGTCAGGAGGCCCAGGGGTACGGTGATCAGGAAGATGGCCTGCCAGCCGAGTCCGGCGATCAGCACTCCGCCGAGCGACGGCCCCAGAGCAGTGCCCGTCGCGGACATTGTCCCGAGTAAACCCATGGCGCTACCGGTCTTTGCCTTCGCAACCGTGTCGCCGACAAAGGCCATGGTCAGCGCCATCATGATCGCCGCACCGAGGCCCTGCAGCGCCCGGCCGGCAATCAGCAGCCAGAGCGAGGGCGCGAAGCCGCACAGGGCCGAGGCCAGCGTGAACAAGGCGATTCCCGCCAGGAGCAGCCGCCGACGGCCGATGATGTCACCGAGCCGTCCAACGCTGACGATCAGGGTGGTGATGGCCAGTAGATAGGCGATGACGACCCACTGGACTTCCTGGAAGGAGGCGTTGAACACCTGGGCCAGGGTCGGCAAGCCCACATTGGCAATGCTGGTGCCGAGCGAGGACAGCAACATGGATAGCGAAAGGCTGGCGAGCGCCCAGCGCACTGTAGGTGTCCGCGGTATATCTCCCGCTGCCACCTCATTTCGTACTGCGATTGCTGGCTTCATCATGTCCCCTGTTTTTGGCGACTCCCGATACGGAGCTGTCAGAAATCTACGCCTGCGCATAACATGGCGGAAGGCGCAGCATTTGCACTTTATTCGTGCGTTTAACGCCATGCCACAATCACGCCATGCCAGGAGCAATGCATGTCGATACCCGATCTCAACTTGCTGGTCACCCTGGATGTGTTGCTCGCAGAAGGCAGCGTTGCGCGCGCTGCGAAGCGGCTGCGGCTTAGCCCGTCGGCGATGAGTCGGGCACTGGCGCGCTTGCGGGAAACCACCGGCGATCCGCTGTTGGTCAGAGCCGGACGCGGTCTGGTTCCCACCCCCCGAGCGCTGGAACTGCGCGAGCGGGTCAGTCAGTTGGTGCAAAACGCCGAAGCAGTTCTACGTCCTGCCGAGCAGATCGACCTCAAACAGCTGGTTCGAACCTTCACGCTGCGCACCAGTGACGGTTTCGTGGAGAACTTCGGCGCGCAGCTCATTGCCCGCATCGACGCACAAGCGCCTGGTGTGCGGCTGCGCTTCGTGCCCAAGCCAGATAAAGACAGCACGCCACTTCGCGACGGGACGGTCGATCTGGAAACAGGCGTGGTGGGCAAGACCGCTGGCCCGGAGCTGCGCACCCAGGCCTTGTTCCGGGACCGTTTGATTGGCGTCGTGCGAATCGGGCACCCGCTGAGTCAGGGCGAGATCACTCCCTCCCGTTATGCGGCTGGCAGGCACATCAGCGTCTCCCGGCGGGGGCAAGACAAGGGGCCTATTGATGAAGCGCTGAAGCCGCTCGAGCTTGAGCGGGAGATAGTAACCATCGTCGCCGGCTTTTCGACCGCGCTGGCGCTCGCCCGGGCCACCGACCTGATCGCCAGCGTTCCCGAACGGCACACCGCCAACCTGCGCGCTGGAATGCACAGCTTTTTGCTTCCGATCTCAATGCCAACGTTCACCGTCGCAATGCTCTGGCATCCACGGCTGGATGCCGATCTGGCGCATCGCTGGTTGCGGGGTTGCCTTCGGGAGGTTTGTGCGCAGCAGGGCATTGATTCGTTTACAGATGCACGGGTTGTCGATGATTGAAGTTGTTGAGTCAACAGAGAAACCGAGCCGCTGATCACGCAATTGGGTAGGCCGCACGAGCTCCAGTCCCCTGATGAACACCTCCATTCGGCCTGGGCGTACGCATTCCCCTGTAGGAGCTGCCGCAGGCTGCGATCTTTTGATCTTGATCTTGTTGGAACTGGCTTGCCTCAATGCCCGTCAGTTAAGGAAATGAGGTCTCTGTAGGAGCAGCCGGTCGACACTCGATTGCTAGCGATGGACTCAAGGGCGGCGCGTTTATTCAGAAAACACGCGTTATCGTTAACGTCCATCGCGAGCAAGCTCGCTCCCACAGGGAAAGCGGCCTGACAGATAGGGCTAGGCGACGACAGCGAGGTCCACTTGGCGAGGCATCACGTCCTCGCCAACCGCGGCGCTTTATTGCGCGCGAGACCTGTCGAGCCACTCCAGCGAAGTGCGCCAAATACAAATGCCCAGAAAATAAGCCGACATCGCCAGCCACAGCCCCATCACCATCGGGTCTTTGCCTGGATGGTTGAGCACCAGCGACAGGCTGCACAGCAGCCAGACGGCGGTCACGGCGATGTTGATCGGCATGAACCGGCGGACGCGGAAGGGGTGGAGGAATTTCATCCGGGACACGGTCAATAGCGCCAGCCCGATGATGCTGAGCAGGGTGATCCAGGGTGGCGGGGAGATGATGTAGAGGCACAGGGCGACCACATTCCAGGCGGCGGGGAAGCCCTGGAAGTAGTTGTCCTTGCTCTTCATGTTGACGTTGCAGAAGCAGAACAGCGAAGAGACCAGGATCACCGATACGGTCAGCAGCGGTGTGTAGCCCGGCAGCTCGACATACCAATAGATGAACAGGGCCGGGATGAACACATAGGTCAGGTAGTCGATGACCAGATCCAGCACCGACCCATCGAATCCCGGCAGAACCGTCTGGACATTGACCTTGCGCGCCAGCGAGCCGTCGACGCCATCGACGATCAGCGCCACCCCCAGCCACAGCAGGCAGGCCTTGGGATGGTCCTCGAACAAGGCGATGGTCGCCAGGAATGCGGTGACCACGCCGGTGGCGGTAAACCCATGGGCGCCCCATGCTTTGAGCCTGGCTATGTGTAGAGTCGATATCATCGGGCATTCTCCAGAAAATGAAGCTGACCAGTGACCACCGTCGATGCGGGTACCGGCAAACATAGCTTAGGTTGCAAGTATCGACCGGGTATCGGGGGATAAGGTTCACCCGCAAAAAATCTTTGCTCTGTCACTCCATGCAAAGAATAGAGCAGGGCAATCCGCATCACCTGCGCTTCAAATAGCCGGACCGAAACAAAAAAAGCGCCCGAAGGCGCCAGGAATCACCTTAACCGAGGGAGGCCAGGTGAAGCCGTTCAGGTTGTTGCCGCGTTGGTAAGTCGCGGCGTGAACGGAATAGGGTGTCGCGCCGGTAGGGGCGCGGGGATCTAATGGCCGAGTTTTACCCGGGTCCAGCCACGGGTCATCAGGCGCTGGGTGCCGATGGGCAGGTCGGGGACGGCATAGAGGGTGGCCATCACCTCGTGCGGCGGGTACGAGCCAGGATCGTTACGAATCGCGTCGTCGACCAAGGGTGTCGCCGCGGCGTTGGCGTTGCTGTAGCCGACGTTGTTGGTGATTTCGGCCATGATCTCCGGGCGCATCAGGAAGTTCATGAACAGGTAGGCATTCTCGACGTTTGCCGCGTCCCGGGGGATGGCGACCATGTCATAGAAGCTGCCTGCCCCTTCTTTCGGGATGCTGTAGCTGATTTTCACGCTGTCGCCGGCTTCTTTGGCGCGGGCCTTGGCCTGCAGCACGTCGCCGGAGTAACCAACGGCAACGCAGATGTTGCCGTTGGCCAGGTCCGAGATGTACTTGGACGAATGGAAGTAGGCCACCGAAGGGCGGATTTTCATGAACAGCGCTTCGGCCTCGGCGATCTGCTTCTGGTCTTGGGAGTTCACTGGGTAGCCCAGGTAGTGCAGGGCGGCCGGGAGCATTTCGGTCGGTGAGTCGAGAAAGCTGATGCCGCAGGCTTTCAGTTTTGCAGCGTTCTCGGGTTTGAACAGCAGGTCCCAGGAATTTACCGGTGCGTCGGTGCCCAGGGCTTGCTTGACCTTGTCCGGGTTGAAGCCGATACCGATCGAGCCCCACAGGTAGGGGAAGGCATGGCCGTTATCGGGGTCGCTGGCGGAGGCGTTTTTCAACAAGGTCGGGTTGAGGTTTTTCCAGTTGGACAGTTTTGCTTTGTCCAGCGGCTGGTAGACCCCAGCCTTGATCTGCTTGGCCAGAAAACTGTTGGAGGGTACGACAATGTCGTAACCCGACTTGCCGGCGAGCAGCCTGGCCTCGAGGGTTTCATTGCTGTCGAATACATCGTAGACAACGCGGATCCCGGTTTCCTCTTCGAATTTCTTCAGCGTGTCCGGGGCAATGTAGTCCGACCAGTTATAGACGCGCAGCACCTGGTCATTGGCCAGGGCGCAGGTGCTGATCGTGCTGAATAAGGACCCACCCAGTAAGGACAGCGTGAGTAGAGTCCTGCCAAACATTTTCATCCGTACAACTCCGTTTTTTTTGTGATGTGTGGCGGTTTGTTTGAAACGCGGCCGCCTAGGCAGCCGCACCTGCCAATTGACGCTCAGGTTGCTTCCAGGATTCGCTCGCGGTCTGGTCCATGGCTTCCTGGATCGCGCGTTTGCGGTTGGCTTCGGCCTTGCGGCTGAAATACCAGACCAGGAAGGTGACAAACGAGACCACCAGCAGAATCAGACTGGCCACCGCGTTGATCTCCGGTTTCACCCCCAGGCGCACCGCCGAGAACACTTCCATCGGCAAGGTGGTCGAACCCGGCCCCGAGACGAAGCTCGCCAGTACCAGGTCATCCAGCGACAGGGCGAAGGACATCATCCCGCCCGCGCCCAGCGAGGGTGCGATCATCGGGATGGTGATCAGGAAGAACACCTTCAGCGGCCGCGCCCCCAGATCCATGGCCGCTTCTTCGATGGACAGATCCAGTTCACGCAAGCGCGCCGAGACCACCACCGCCACGTAGGCCGCGCAGAAGGTGGTGTGGGCGATCCAGATGGTGATGATGCCGCGCTCCTGGGGCCAGCCGATCATCTGCGCCATGGCGACGAACAGCAGCAACAGCGACAGACCGGTGATCACCTCAGGCATCACCAACGGCGCGGTGACCAGGCCGCCGAACAGCGTGCGGCCCTTGAAGCGGGTCACCCGGGTCAACACGAACGCCGCCAGGGTGCCCAGGGCCACAGCGGCTATCGCGGTGTAGCAGGCGATTTCCAGCGAGCGCACCACCGAGCCCATCAGTTGCGAGTTGTCCAGCAGGCCGACATACCATTTCACCGACCAGCCACCCCAGACCGTCACCAGTTTCGAGGCGTTGAACGAGTAGATCACCAGGATCAGCATCGGCAGGTAGATGAACAACAGCCCCAGTACCAACATCAATTTTGCAAAGCCGAAACGTTTCATGCCCGTCCCTCCATCTCTTTGGCCTGGCTGCGGTTGAACAGGATGATCGGCACAATCAGGATCGCCAGCATCACCACCGCCAGGGCGGACGCCACCGGCCAGTCACGGTTGTTGAAGAACTCTTGCCATAGCACGCGGCCGATCATCAGGGTTTCCGGGCCGCCGAGCAGTTCCGGAATGACGAACTCACCGACCACTGGAATGAACACCAGCATGCAGCCTGCGACGATGCCGTTTTTCGCCAGCGGCACGGTGATTTTCCAGAAGTTGTTGAAGGTGCTTGAGCCCAGGTCCGATGCGGCTTCGAGCAGGCTCTGGTCATGCTTGACCAGGTTGGCATAGAGCGGCAGGACCATGAATGGCAGGTAGGCATACACCACCCCGATATACACCGCGATGTTGGTGTTCAATATTTCTATCGGGTGCTGGATAAGGCCGGTCCAGAGCAGGAACGCATTGAGCAGACCGTTGTTGCTGAGGATCCCCATCCAGGCGTAAACCCTGATCAGGATCGCGGTCCAGGTCGGCATCATGATCAATAGCAGTAACACGGTCTGCGCGTCCTGACGGGCTTTGGAGATGGCATAGGCCATCGGGAAGCCGATCAGCAGGCAGATCAAGGTGCTGAAAAAGGCCACTTTCAACGAGCCGAGGTAGGCCGAGATGTAAAGGTCATCAGCGGCCAGCAGCGCATAGTTGCCAACGTTGAGGAACAGCTGGAATTTCTGCTCGGCGAAGCTGTAGATCTCCGAGTAGGGTGGAATGGCCAGGGCAGCTTCCGAGAAGCTGATCTTCATCACCAGGAAGAACGGCAGCATGAAGAACAGACACAGCCAGAGGAAAGGAATCCCGATGACCACTTTGCGGCCACTGGGGATCAGTCGCAGAATCCGCTTATTGATGGTAATCATGCACGCAGTACCACGCCGCTGTCGTCTTCCCACCACACGTAGACCTGGTCATCCCAGGTCGGGCGTGCCCCGCGGCGTTCAGCGTTGGCCATGAACGACTGAACGATCTTGCCGCCCGGCAGCTCCACGTAAAACACCGAGTGCCCGCCGAGGTAGGCGATGTCATGCACCTTGCCTTGGGACCAGTTGTAGCGGGCGTCGGGCTTGAGGGTGGTGACCAGCAACTTCTCCGGGCGAATGGCGTAGGTGACGGACTTGTCTTCGACCGAAGTGCTGACGCCGTGGCCGACGTAAATCTTCTGCTCCAGGTCCGGGCTATGAATGATTGCATGGCCTTCCTGGTCTTCGGTGACGGTGCCGTCGAAGGCATTCACGTTGCCGATGAATTCGCAGACCATGCGGCTGACCGGCGCTTCGTAGATATCGACCGGGCTACCAATCTGGGCAATCCAGCCCAAGTGCATGATGGCGATGCGTTGGGCCATGGTCATGGCCTCTTCCTGGTCGTGGGTCACCATCACGCAGGTCACACCGACCCGCTCGATGATCTCCACCAGCTCCAGTTGCATCTGTGAGCGCAGCTTCTTGTCCAGCGCGCCCATGGGCTCGTCGAGCAGTAATAGCTTTGGCCGCTTGGCCAGGGAACGTGCCAATGCCACCCGCTGGCGCTGGCCACCGGACAACTGATGGGGCTTGCGCTTGGCATACTGGGTCATATGCACCAGCCTGAGCATCTCTTCGACGCGGGCTTCGATCTCGCTGGCCGGCAGCCGGTCCTGCTTGAGACCGAAGGCAATGTTCTGCGCCACGGTCATGTGCGGGAACAGGGCATAGGACTGGAACATCATGTTGATCGGCCGCTCGTAGGGCGGCATGTCGGTGATGTCTACGCCATCGAGGTAGATCCGCCCTTCGGTAGGACGCTCGAAGCCTGCCAGCATGCGCAGGAGTGTCGACTTGCCTGAGCCGGAGCCACCGAGCATGGCGAAAATTTCGCCTTGGTGGATTTCCAGGGACACATCGTCCACGGCGATGGTCTCGTCGAATTTCTTGGTGACCCGGTCGACTTTAACCAACACCTTTTTCGGGTGCGGGTTGCCTTCAAGAGCCTTCCTGTAAGTGCTGGAGGCGTTTGCCATGTGAAACTCCCAACAGGTGTGAGGAGTCGGGCCAATACGGCCTGACTTAATAGAGTGATTACCAACCCGCACCGCGCGGGTTTATTCGGCGCCGCCGTCCTGGCTGCCTGGTGGTGCTTGTTGTTGTCGAAAGTGCTGTCGAAAAGTGTGGTTTTCCTGAGGGGTGGGCGCGCAAAGGCGCACCCGCCTGACTCACGGGGGCAGTTAAATCGTTGAATGGTGTTTGAGGTCGTCAGTCAGCGCGCATAACGAAGCGCTGCCCGTTGCCGGCATGCGTCGCCAAACGCCTGGAAAATACTCAAGTAAGGAGGGTTCGACAGGACCTGCCATTCCGGGTGCCATTGCACGCCAACGGCGAAAGCCTTGCTGTGCTCGACAGAGATCGCCTCGATCAGGCCATCCGGTGCAATGGCTTCGGCGCGCAGGCCCGGAGCGAGTCGGTCGATGCCTTGGCTGTGAATCGAGTTGACCTGGAACACCTGAGGCAGATCCAGCGCTTGGAACACGCCGCCCGGTTGCACGCTGACCGCGTGAGCCGGTGCGTACTGCACGGCCAGGTCCGGATGATCCGCTTCGCGGTGATCGAGGAAGCCTTGGAGTTCGTGGACCTTCTGATGCAGGCTGCCACCGAACGCCACGTTCATTTCCTGGAAGCCGCGACAGATGCCGAGCACCGGAACGCCGGCAGCCACGGCTGCACGTAACAGGGGGAGGGTGGTGCCGTCCCGTTGCTGATCGTGTTCCGTGCCTGGGGCACTGTCGGGCCCTTGATAGTGGAACGGCTCCACATTGGACGGTGAGCCGGTCAGCAGCAGGCCGTCCAGATGCTCAAGCAGCTCATCTATTTCAGTCAGTTCAGCCAGGGAAGGAATGACTACCGGCAGTCCCAAAGCCGCGACGCTGACAGCACGCAAGTACTTGTCGCCGCTGACGTGGTAGGGGTGCAGGCCAATCTGTTTGATGCACGCAGTAACGCCGATCAATGGCTTGAATGCCATTTTTATCACCTCGAAGTTTCACACTTGAACGAGCTTTTCCGGAGCTTAGCCTTGTTGATTTTAATTAACAACTCTCATGTAAAAAATTCTAAACACCGCACGTCCGATGTTGAGGGCTCACGCTCGTTTCAAGGCTTATTTGGCACTGTCGTACCCTGATGAGGCCAGAAAACTAGCGATTAAACGCTGAGTGTTCGCTATTGACTTCACTTTGCCTTTCGGATTGACTGGGCTCGTGAAAGGGTAGTGAACATAATAATTAACAGCTAATAGGTGCATCATGTCGGTCCCTCTGCGTGCCGTTCAACTCAACGAAGCAAACGCATTCCTTAAGAAATATCCTGAGGTTTTGTACGTCGACCTTCTGATTGCGGATATGAACGGTGTGGTGCGCGGCAAGCGCATCGAGCGCACCAGTCTTCATAAGGTTTACGAAAAAGGCATCAACCTCCCGGCGTCACTGTTTGCTCTGGACATCAATGGTTCTACGGTGGAAAGCACCGGCCTGGGTCTGGACATCGGCGACTCGGATCGAATCTGCTTCCCCATCCCCAATACGTTGAGCATCGAACCCTGGCAGAAGCGCCCAACCGCGCAACTGTTGATGACCATGCATGAACTCGAAGGCCAGCCGTTCTTCGCGGACCCTCGCGAAGTGCTGCGTCAGGTGGTAAGCAAGTTCGATGCAATGGGCCTGACCATTTGCGCGGCGTTTGAACTCGAGTTCTATCTGATCGACCAGGACAACGTGAACGGTCGTCCGCAATCGCCACGCTCGCCGGTCTCCGGCAAACGTCCGATGTCGACCCAGGTGTATTTGATCGATGACCTGGACGAATACGTCGATTGCCTGCAAGACATCCTCGAAGGCGCGAAAGAGCAGGGCATCCCTGCGGACGCCATCGTCAAGGAAAGCGCCCCGGCGCAGTTCGAAGTCAACCTGCATCACGTCTCCGACCCGATAAAGGCCTGCGACTACGCGGTATTGCTCAAGCGTTTGGTGAAGAACATCGCCTATGACCATGAAATGGATACCACTTTCATGGCCAAGCCGTATCCGGGACAGGCGGGCAATGGTCTGCACGTGCACATCTCGATCCTCGATAAAGAAGGCAACAACATCTTTGCCAGTGAGGATCCCGAGCAGAACGCCGCACTGCGTCATGCCATCGGCGGTGTGCTTGAGACCCTGCCGGCGCAGATGGCTTTCCTCTGCCCGAACGTCAACTCGTACCGGCGTTTCGGCGCACAGTTCTACGTGCCGAACTCGCCGAGCTGGGGCATCGACAACCGTACCGTCGCGGTCCGGGTGCCAACCGGTTCGCCGGACTCCGTGCGCATCGAACACCGCGTTGCCGGCGCCGATGCCAACCCGTACCTGTTGATGGCGTCGGTACTGGCCGGTATTCACCACGGCCTGACCAACGAAATCGAGCCCGGCGCGCCGGTGGAAGGCAACAGCTACGAACAGAACGAGCAGAGCCTGCCGAACAACCTGCGCGATGCCTTGCGCGAGCTGGACGACAGCGAAGTCATGGCGCGCTACATCGACCCGCTGTACATCGATGTGTTTGTGGCGTGCAAGGAAAGCGAACTCGCCGAGTTTGAAAACTCCATCTCGGACCTTGAGTACAACTGGTACTTGCATACCGTCTGACGACCAATACCCGTCATTGGGGATGCGGAACCTGTGTAGGTATCGACACATCTTTGATGGCGGGTGAATAACCCTGTAGGAGCTGCCGCAGGCTGCGATCTTTTGATCTTGATCTTCGGGGGCTTCATGGACGTCAAAAACCAAGGTCAAAAGATCGCAGCCTTCGGCAGCTCCTACACGTCCGATGACTACTTATTCCTCTGCGTTGAGTCACAACCATGGCAAACACTCGCAGCGACTGGGAGCAACGCTTTCAGTCCTTATCAATAGAAGGTCGGGCATTCATTGACGGCCAATACTGCTCGGCACTCAGCGGCGACACCTTTGAATGCATGAGTCCGGTCGACGGTCGTTTCCTGGCCAACGTCGCCAGCACCGACGAAGCCGACGCCAATGCGGCGGTCGCCGTCGCGCGCCGCACATTCGAATCCGGTATCTGGGCGCGGTTGGCACCCGCAGAACGCAAGCGCATCCTGATTCGCTTCGCCGACCTGATTCTGCAGCACCAGGATGAACTGGCGCTGCTGGAAACCCTCGACATGGGCAAGCCGATCAGCGACTCCATGGGCATCGACATCCCGGCAACCGCCAACGCGATTCGCTGGAGCGCCGAGGCGATCGACAAGATTTACGACGAGGTCGCGGCGACGCCCCATGATCAGTTGGGGCTCATCACTCGCGAGCCGTCTGGCGTGGTGGCGGCCATCGTGCCGTGGAATTTCCCGTTGATCATGGCCAGCTGGAAGTTCGCCCCGGCCCTGGCGGCGGGTAATTCATTCATCCTCAAGCCTTCGGAAAAGTCGCCGCTGACAGCGATCCGCATCGCTCAGTTGGCGCTGGACGCGGGTATCCCGAAAGGGGTGTTCAACGTTCTGCCGGGCTTTGGTCACACCGTCGGCAAGGCGCTGGCGTTGCATATGGATGTCGACGTCCTGGCCTTTACCGGCTCGACCGCGGTGGCCAAGCAACTGCTGATCTATGCCGGGCAGAGCAACATGAAACGAGTCTGGCTGGAGGCGGGCGGCAAAAGTCCCAACGTGGTGTTTGCCGATGCGCCTGACCTGCGCGCTGCGGCACAGGCGGCGGCCAGTGCCATTGCCTTCAATCAGGGCGAAGTCTGCACCGCCGGCTCGCGCCTGCTGGTGGAGCGTTCGATCCGCGAGCAGTTCATTCCGATGCTGGTGGAAGCGCTGCAGGCCTGGAAACCCGGGCATGCCCTTGACCCGGCCACCACCGTTGGCGCGGTCGTCGATCAGCGGCAACTGGAGTCAGTGCTGCGCTACATCGAAATCGGCAAGGAGCAGGGTGCTGAACTGATCGCCGGTGGCAAGCGCACCCTTGAGGACACCGGTGGCCTGTACGTCGAACCGGCGATTTTCGACGGCGTGACCAATGCCATGACGATTGCCCGGGAGGAGATCTTCGGTCCGGTGCTGTCGCTGATCACCTTCGATACCGCCGAAGAAGCCTTGCAGATCGCCAACGACAGCATCTTCGGCCTGGCAGCCGGGGTCTGGACCAGCAACCTGAGCAAGGCCCACACCTTTGCCCGTGGCCTGCGCGCCGGCAGTGTCTGGGTCAATCAGTACGACGGTGGTGACATGACCGCGCCGTTCGGCGGGTTCAAGCAGTCGGGTAACGGCCGGGACAAGTCACTGCACGCGTTCGATAAATACACCGAACTCAAAGCGACCTGGATCAAGCTCTAATACTTTTACAACGGTGGTCGCGGGCGTCTGCCTGCGGTCACCGGGGAATTTTATGATGCAAACTCATGTAAACAGCTACTACGCCGCGACCCGCAACCAGACGGGCGACTTCCCGGTTCTTGAAGAACTGGTGGAATGCGATGTCTGTGTGATCGGCGCGGGCTACACCGGCTTGTCATCGGCGCTGTTCCTCGCTGAAGCGGGCTACAGCGTGACCGTACTGGAATCCGCCAAAGTCGGCTTCGGCGCCAGCGGACGCAACGGCGGGCAACTGGTCAATTCCTATAGCCGCGACGTCGATGTCATCGAACAGCGCTATGGCGACAAGACCGCGCAAATCCTCGGGAGCATGATCTTCGAGGGCGCGGACATTATTCGCCAGCGCATCAAGCACTACGACATCAAGTGCGACTACCGTCCCGGCGGCATTTTCGCGGCGCTCAACAAGAAGCAACTCAAGGGTCTCGAAGAACAGAAAGGCGCCTGGGAGCGTTACGGCAACCAGCAACTGCGAATGCTCGATAGCGCCGACATTGCCCGGGAAGTCGGTTCGGACAACTACGTCGGCGGCCTGCTGGACATGCAGGGCGGGCACGTGCATCCGTTGAACCTGGCACTGGGCGAGGCGGCCGCGATCATTGCCCTGGGCGGGAAAATCTTCGAGCAGTCGGCGGCGGTCAACATCAGCTACGGTGAGCCGATTGTTGTCAGGACCGCCAAAGGCGTGGTGAAGGCCAAGTACTTGCTGATTGCCGGCAACGCCTACCTGAACCAGGATCTGGACCCCCGGGTGACCCGCAAGAGCATGCCCTGCGGCTCGCAAATCGTCGTGACCGAGCCGTTGTCAGCGAAAGTGGCCAAGAGCCTGATCGCCAACAACTACTGCGTCGAAGACTGTAACTACCTGCTCGATTACTTCCGGCTCACCGCCGACAATCGCCTGCTGTATGGCGGCGGTGTGGTCTATGGTGCCCGCGAGCCGGATGACATCGAACAGCTGATCCTGCCGAAGATCCTCAAGACGTTCCCGCAGCTCAAAGGCGTGAAGGTCGATTACCGCTGGACCGGCAACTTCCTGCTGACCATGTCGCGCATGCCGCAATTCGGGCGCATTGAAAAGAATGCTTACTACATGCAGGGCTACAGCGGGCATGGCGTGACCTGTTCGCACCTGGCGGGCAAGCTGATCTCGGAAATGATCCGCGGTGATGCCGAGCGCTTTGATGCCTTTGCCTCGCTACCGCATATGCCGATGATCGGCGGCAGGACCTTCCAGGCTCCGTTGACTGCCATGGGCGCCGCTTATTACTCGCTGCGCGACCGTTTCGGCGTCTAGCCGGGGGTTACCGGCGGCGGCCGGCCGGGCACTGGCGCCGGCCTTTTTGTCGGTCAGTTATCTAACCTGCTGAGCTGCGCGAACAAACGTGATTTAATACTTGGCTTCCCACGTATCCGGGGCAGGGCCGCGGCGATCGTTCCAGGCAATCGTCCACTCTCCCCAATACCCTTGAGTATTTTTCGCATAAGGCTGTCATGGACACGGGCACACGACTCAAATTAGTGCGCGAAAGCTATAAGCTTTCTCAGCGCGAGCTGGCCAGGCGTAGCGGCGTTACCAATGCCACAATCTCGCTGATCGAGCAGAATCGCGTAAGTCCATCAGTCAGTTCGCTGAAGAAATTGCTCGAGAGCATTCCCATGTCGTTGGCGGATTTCTTCACCTTCGACCAGCCCCCTCGAGAGGGCCGTTACGTCTTCCGTGCCAATGAACAGCCTGACCTGGGCCGTCATGGCGTGCGCCTGCTGCTGGTAGGCGCGGTCGTGCCAAGCCGGCAGATGCGCTTTCTGCGTGAGCAGTACGCACCCGGGGCGAGCTCCGGCGAGGACCCCATTGTCCATGCCGAAGGCGAGGAGTGCGGGCTGGTGACCCGTGGCACTGTCGAACTGACGATTGATGGGCAGGTCAGCATTCTCAATGCCGGTGATGGCTACTACTTCCCGACGACCTTGCCTCACCGCTTTCGTAATATCGGGCAGGATGAGGCCGAGATTATCAGCGCGAATACGCCGGCGAACTTCTGATATTGGGCGATTGCAGACACACACGAAATGGCACGTGCACGCGGTCGGCGTAGGAGCTGGCGGAGCCTGCGATCTTTTCCAGGGACAGGGCAACCCCAGAGATGTCAGCGAAGATCAAAAGATCGCAGCCTGCGGCAGCTCCTACAGGGGAATGCGTAACCCACACAAACAGGCCGGCTGTCAGGCCTGTATCGCGGGCAAGTCGGATCGCCGCAGCGCCGTTCCCACATTTTTCGCGATCGTCGCCTAGACTCATCCCATTGCGTTTAACGAGGTGGCCCCTGATTCGCCTCGTCACCACTCGAGGCTTGTTGTCTATTCGTTAGACCGGTTCATCCAGTGGCCCAGGGACAAGGCGAGTAAAACAAAGGGCTGGCCCTCCTATGTGCAGTTCATTGAAACCAATAGTTCGCGCCGTCTTCATCCTGCTGCTTTGCCTGACATCGGCGCCACTCCCTGCGGCTGACACGCCGCCGGTCCCAGTACCCGATGAGCAAACCACTACAACTACCGAGCTGCAAAAACTCCAGGTACGACTGGACACACTCAAACAGCAAGTCGCCGTCACCACCAATTACAACCAGTTGGTCGGGCTTCAGGACCTGGTGCAGCAACTGATCAGCGATGCCAACAAGCTGACAGTCTCGCTGCTTCCTGAACAGGCACAGCTGCAAGCCCAACTGGGCGTATTAGGCCCGCCACCCACCGACAGCGCGACGATCGAAAAGCCTGATATCGTGCAACAGCGGGCCTACCTCAGTAGTCAAAAAACCCGGTTGGACAACGACTTGAAGCTGCTGGAAGGCATCAAGCAGAACGCGGCCAATCTTACTCTGCAGATCGCCGGAATCCGCCGCAGCCAGCTGGAAACCGAACTGGTGTTGCGCACCGGTAGCATTCTCGGCATCCAGTTCTGGTCGCCTATATTTGATCCAAATGCCGAGGATAAACAGCGCTTCAAGATTTTCATCGAACAGACAGCCCCGGCGGTTAAAGCCATGTGGCAACCGGGACAACGAACCTGGTCCGCGCTGCTGCTACTCTCGGCCCTGGCGGTATGGAGCCTGGGACGCAGGTTGGTCGAGCGCGGGCTGACCTGGTTCTGCATTCACCGCTTGCCCGAAGGACGGCTACGGCGCAGTTCACTGGCAATCACCACGACCCTGGCCACGGTACTGACCACAGGCTGTGCGTATCAACTGGTCTACTTTGCCCTTACCCGCGAATCTCAGCCGACGCCGACCCTGCAGAACTACGCTGACGAGCTGGAGAAGCTGGTCTACACCTGCGCCATGATTACTGGCCTGGGTCGCGCCTTGTTATCGACGAAACATCCCTCCTGGCGCTTGCCAGACATTTCCGACCCGGTAGCCTTGGCCATGAAGCCGTTTCCACGGATATTGGCCGGTGTGATGCTGGTGATGGTTGCTCTGACGCAGATGGCCAACGTGGCGGGCATGAGTACACAGGTCATTAGTTTCGGACGTGGCGTGGTAGCACTGGTCGTCGCGTTGGTGATCGCAGTGTTGCTGGTGCGTACCGGTCACGTTCGCAAAGCGATGGCCGCGGCAGGTGAAGCGCCTGAAGCACGTAGCACCTTTGCTGGCCTGCTCTTTGCCGGCGCCTATATCGTCGTTGCTCTGTCACTGTTCTCCTTGTTGATTGGCTATACCTCTCTGGCCAGGTTCCTGACGTATGAGCTGGTATGGATCTATATCGTTGTAGCCAGTTTCTATCTGCTGACCCAATTGCACAAAGACACCTGTGAAAATACTTTTTCTCCCCGCAGCTCAAGTGGTAAAGCAATCAAGCAGCTATTGGGCATTGGCGACGTACGCCTGGAGCAGACAGAGATCGTTTTGTCGGGGGCGGGCAGGGCACTGCTGTTGTTGCTCGCGGTCATTGTGCTGATCGTCGGCGGAGTCGGCAGCACCCTTGGACAACTGGCTAACAATACCGTCGCGGTGCTCGGTGGCGGCGGGCTGCGCCAACTGAACATTATTCCGGCGCACCTGTTGAACGCCGCCCTGGCCCTGGCATTAGGGGTGTATCTGATTCGAACCTTGAGCCGGTGGCTGGACCGGGAGTTCTTGCCTAAAACCGATATGGACCCGGGCATGTCAGCCTCCCTGAGTACCTTGTTCAGCAACGTCGGTTATGCGGTGGTCATCCTGCTGAGCTTGTCGACACTCGGCATCAAGTGGAACAGTCTCGCCTGGATCGTCAGCGCCTTGTCGGTGGGGATCGGTTTTGGCCTGCAGGAGATCGTCAAGAATTTCGTCTCCGGGATCATCCTGCTTACCGAGCGCCCGGTGAAAGTGGGCGACCTGGTGAGTATCAGCGGGGTCGAAGGCGATATCCGGCGGATCAACGTCAGGGCCACGGAAATACAACTCAGTGATCGCTCGATCGTGATCGTCCCCAACTCCCAACTGATTTCACAGAACCTGCGCAACGTGACCATGGGCGGCAGTGCGCAAGGGGTGGCGACACTGGAACTGACCTTTCCCTTCGATATCGATCCGGAACACGTCCGGGACCTGCTGCTGGCTGTCTATACCGAACACGAAAGCATTCTCGAAAAGCCCGCGCCTACTGTCAGATTCAGCCAGCTGACGCCGGCTGGCATCATCCTGAGCATCACCGGTTATGTCAGCAGCCCCAGAATCGTCAGCAATACCAAGAGCGAGCTGCTGTTTGAGATTCTCAAGCAGTTGAGCGCTGCCGGGATTCCATTGGCCAGTCCCAAACCCTGATCGCCAGGAGCGTTCGAAGGCAGCCCGGACCTTCCGGACATTCATTAAACAGCACTTGTGCTGCGCACCTAAGCTTGACGGACTCGACCTGCTGGAAGGAGATCAAGCATGTATACACGTCGCCACTTCCTGGCAACCACCGCCACCGCGGGCCTCGGTTTACTCGCCGTTCATACCGGCGCCTTCGCACAAAGCACCTCGAACGGGCAGTCACCGGCTTCAACGCCTTTGCTGACTCGCAAGATTCCCTCCACCGGTGAAGCGCTGCCGGTGATCGGCGCGGGCACCTCTGGAAGTTTCGAGGTCGAGGCGGGGTCGGTGCAGTACCAGCAGCTCAAACAGGTGCTGCAGGTGTTCTTCCAGCACGGCGCCCGGGTCATCGATACCTCGCCCAACTACGGTGGCGCCGACGCGGTGCTCGGTCAATTGCTGGAGGAGGGGGGCTGGCGCCAGAAGACCTTCCTGGCGACCAAGATCGCCGCCAACAGCCGCGCCGCCGCCGAAGAGCAGTGGGCAGGTTCGTTGCAAAAATTGCGGACCGAGAAAGTCGATCTGCTGCAGATCCACAACCTGCGCGACTGGCAAGAGCAATTGACCTATGCCCGCGAACTCAAGGCCCAGGGCAAGACCCGCTACATCGGCGTGACTCACTACACCGACAGCGGCCTGGCAGAGTTGGAGCGGATACTACGCACTGAAAAGCTCGACTTCATCCAGATCCACTATTCGGTCAACTCGCCCAATGCCGCCAAAACCGTGTTGCCGCTGGCCCGGGACAAGGGCGTGGCGGTGCTGATCAACCGGGCTTTCGACGACGGCCGATTGTTCGCCAGGGTCAAGGACCTGGCATTGCCGGGCTGGGCAGCGGAGATGGGGATCGGCAGTTGGGCGCAGCTGTTCCTCAAGTTTGCCATCAGCCATCCGGCCGTGACCACGGTGATCCCCGCCACCAGCCGGCCCGAACGTCAGCTCGATCAGCTCAAGGCTGGAACCGGCCCGTTGCTCAGCGCCGGGCAACAGCAAAGCCTGATCCAGCAATTCGCCTGAGCGCCGGGGACTCATGGCTGAGCCGGCAATGCGCAACCGCCTGAGCGGCCTGCTGGGCAGGGGCACCAACGTCCGCGAGGAGGAGGGTGTCGCGGTGTGCGGCGGGCTGGCCTTGTTCTTCCTGCTGTTCGCCGGTTACTTCATGCTGCGTCCTGTGCGCGAGACCATGGGGGTGGCCGGTGGCGTGGAGAACCTGCAGTGGCTGTTCACCGGCACGTTCATTGTCACCCTGGTGGCGCTGCCGTTGTTCGGATGGCTGGCCTCAAGGGTCGAGCGTCGGCGCATCCTGCCCTGGACCTATGGTTTTCTGGCAAGCAACCTGTTGCTGTTCGCGGCGATCTTTGCCGTGCAGCCGGACAATCTCTGGGCCGCGCGGGCGTTTTATATCTGGCTGTCAGTGTTCAACCTGCTGGCCATTTCCTTGGCCTGGAGCGTACTGGCTGACCTGTTCTCCAACGAGCAAGCCAAACGCCTGTTCGGCCTGATGGCCGGTGGCGCCAGCCTGGGCGGGCTGATCGGGCCGATTCTGGGCGCAGTGCTGGTCGGGATCATTGGCCACTCAGGCCTGGTGCTGCTGGCGGTACTGTTTCTGCTTGGCAGCATCGGCGCGGCGTTGTACCTGCAGCGCTGGCGTGATCGCCATCCACTGCCGGCGGAAGTCGAACACCCTCGGTCCAGGCCACTGGGCGGCAATCCGTTCGCCGGTGCCACCGCGGTGCTGCGCTCACCTTACCTGCTGGGCATCGCTGTGTTCGTGGTACTGCTGGCCAGTGTCAGCACCTTCCTGTATTTCGAGCAGGCGCGGCTGGTGGCGCAGACCTTCACTGATCGCACCCGTCAGACCCAGGTGTTCGGCCTGATCGATGCGGTGGTACAAACCCTGGCGATCCTGACGCAAATCTTCCTCACCGGACGCATCGCGCAGAAGCTCGGTGTAGGAGTGTTGCTGGTAGTCGTGCCGCTGGTCATCGCCGCTGGTTTCCTATGGCTGGCACTGGCGCCGGTGTTTGCGGTGTTCGTGGTGGTCATGGTCATCCGCCGGGCCGGTGAGTACGCGCTGGTACGCCCAGGCAGAGAGATGCTCTACACCGTGCTGATGCCAGAGCAAAAATACAAAGCCAAGAACTTCATCGACACCGTGGTCTATCGCGGCGGCGATGCCGTCGCCGGCTGGGTCAAGCGCGGGCTGGATGTACTGGCCGAGCATCCGCAACTGGCGATGTTCATCGGCGCGGCCATCGCCTTGCTGTGGGCCGCGTCGGGCGGCTGGCTTGGGCGCAGGCGGCGTGAATTGGAGCGAAGCGATCCGGCACCGTAGGCCGGACTAAACAAGGTGTACACACCGACCTCAGTAGCCATCGCTGCGTTTGATAGTGCCAATCATCGGTTCACCACGCTGATGCCGCCGGATATTGGCCAGCAAGACCTCGAAGGCGGTTTCGGGCTGGGTCATTGCAACAATGTGTGGCGTCAGCCAGATACGCGTGTGTTGCCGGAATGGATGCTCGGCCGCGGCCGCATCTGAGGTTCAAGTTACTGCCGAGGCACAAGCGGGTAACCCGTGCGGCTATTGTCGCCAGCTTCCAATGCTGTCACTTTTCCCATAGTCATGGCAGGACGATCCGCTGACCGCCATGACAATGGCAGCCATGACAAAGGGGATTGGGTGCTTGCTCATCGACGTTCTCCAAAACGGTGACGCCACATGATTTCAATGCCTGCTCCGAGGAAGGGCATTTGCTTTTTTGTCGTTCATGAACAGCCATCAGCATCCGATTGACCGCATACGGCCAGTGATAGGGTCGCGGCGGATGGGATAGCTCACGGTTCGTCGGAATAGCTCATTTTTTTCTTGCATGTGAGAGCCCGCCTGCTTAAATCTGAGCCTCAGGTCGATTAGTGACTTAGCAGTCACGGCGAACATCTGAGAGTCCTCGCGCTGCTGTGCTGCCGTGTTCAATGGGGAATTCTCTGCTTTGGCGCACGAAAATCACCAGATCGCTATTTGTAACTATTTGAAATAAAACAACTTATTGATTTATTTGTCTGTGCTCAAATTGGGGGCCGGGCGTTCTGCAATTTACGAAATGGTTCTGCGAACAGCCGCTCACGCTGTTCTGCGAACCAGACTTGTGCCGGAAGGATAACGACATGAAGCCAGAGACTGCTATCGTCGAGATTTTCAACAAGTACAGGGTTTACACCGAACGCTATCCAAACAACGCCGCTGACAAGACCATCATTCTGGTCAATGGCTCACTGGCAACCACCGCATCCTTCGCCCAAACGGTGCGTTACCTGCAGCCGCGGTTCAATGTGGTGCTCTACGACCAGCCCTACGCCGGCCAGTCGCGACCGCACAACCGTTACGACCAGCCGATCCGCAAGGAGGACGAAGCGCAGATACTGCTGGAGTTGATCGAACACTTTCGTGTCGACCATGTACTGTCATTTTCATGGGGCGGGGCGGCTACCTTGCTGGCCCTTGCTCAGCGGCCGCGACGCATCGAGAAGGCGGTGATCAGTTCATTCGCCGCGCGGATCAATAATCCGATGCGCGACTACCTGGAGAGCGGCCTGAGTCTGCTCCACGCCTGCGACCGCTTCAACGTGGGGCGCCTGGTCAATAACACCATTGGCAAACACCTGCCGTCGCTGTTCAAGCGCTTCAACCATCGCCACATCAGCAGCCTGGCCGAGCACGAATACAGGCAGATGCATTTCCACATCAACGAGGTGCTGACCCAGGACACCGGGTGCTACGTCGACTGCGCCGATGCCATCGAGATCCCGCTACTGTTCGTCAACGGCGAATGGGACGAGTACACCTCGGCGCAAGACGCCCGTCTTTTCGCCGGCCATGTCCGTCAGTGCCAGTTCAGCACCATCAAGAACACCGGGCACTTCCTTGATATGGAGCACAAGGCGGCCTGGCAGGAAACCCGGCAGGCCTTACTCGGCTTTCTGCAGCCGGCCTCCAGTCCGGTCACGCCGAGATGCACGCCGCCGCTGGGCAGCCGGCACCATTACGCAACCAGTGACCGTATCTTTAGTCACATGCACCGCTAGAGACGCTTGGCTCTGGATTGATTCGTTGGTACAGGTCTTTTCTGTTTGGCTTTATGACAATACGACGATGGAGTTTGGTCCATGCGAAAGAAACCAGAGGCGGGCGTCTTGCCCGTACCTGCGTCCTTTGTGAAGACAAAACCAGGCGCAACACTCAGCCTGCGTGGCCGCAATCTGTTTCCCACGCTGCGTACCCTGGCGCTGCAGGGTGTGAAACAGCCGATCAACAGCGCCCGCCATGCGCTAGCCCTCGGCAGTCAACTAGGCCGCGTGCTGCTCGGCAATACATCGCACCAACCCCTCGCTGAGGATGCGCGCTTCCAGGACCCGTCCTGGCGTCTCAACCCCTTCTACCGCCGCAGGTTGCAGGCCTGGCTGGCCTGCCAGAAGCAACTGAGTGCCTGGATCGACGAGAGCCATTTGGCGGCCGACGATCAAGCCCGCGCGCGCTTCATTTTGGCCCAGCTCGGCGATGCGCTGTCGCCGTCCAACAGCCCGCTCAACCCGCTGGCGGTCAAGGAACTGTTCAACACCGGCGGCGCCAGCCTGCTCAAGGGGCTTGGTCATCTGCTCGACGACCTGCGGCACAATGGCGGCCTGCCCAGCCAGGTCAGCAAACGCGCTTTCGAGGTCGGCCGCAATATCGCCACCACCCCTGGCGCCGTGGTATTTCGCAACGAGCTGCTGGAGCTGATCCAGTACCAGCCAATGAGCGAAAAACAGTATGCCCGCCCGCTGCTGATCGTGCCGCCGCAGATCAACAAGTACTACATCTTCGACCTCAGCGCGCAGAAGAGCTTCGTTCAGTACGCCCTGAAGAACGGCTTACAGGTGTTCATCGTCAGCTGGCGCAACCCGAACGCCAGCCATCGCGACTGGGGTCTTTCGCATTATGTCCAGGCCATCGCAAAAGCCCTCGATGTGACCCGTGCCGTCAGCGGCAGCAAAGACGCCCACCTGATGGGCGCCTGCGCCGGCGGCCTGAGCATCGCCGCGCTACAAGGCTACCTGCAAGCCAAACGACAACTGGGTAAAGTCGCCAGCGCGACCTACCTGGTCAGCCTGCTGGACAGCCAGATCGACAGCTCAGCCATGTTGTTTGTCAATGAGCAAACCCTGGAAGCCGCCAAGCGCCGCTCCTATCAGCAAGGCGTACTGGATGGGCGCGACATGGCCAAGATCTTCGCCTGGATGCGCCCCAATGACCTGGTCTGGAACTACTGGATCAATAACTACCTGCTCGGCAAGCAACCCCCGGCCTTCGACATCCTCTACTGGAACAACGACAACACCCGCCTGCCGGCCGCCCTGCATGGAGATCTGCTGGACTTCTTCCAACACAACCCACTCACGCACCCTGGTGGCCTGGAGGTCTGCGGCCTGCCGGTCAACCTGCAGAAAGTCACGGTCGACAGCTTCAGCATTGCCGGGATCAATGACCACATTACGCCCTGGGACGCGGTCTATCGCTCCACCCGACTGCTCGGTGGCGAGCGGCGGTTCGTGCTTTCCAACAGCGGGCATATCCAGAGCATCCTCAACCCGCCCGGTAATCCCAAGGCCAGCTATCTGGAGAGTGAAACGCTGCCGTCCGACCCGCGTGCCTGGTATTTCGACGCGCAGAAGCACGATGGCAGTTGGTGGCCAGAATGGCTGGACTGGATTCAGGCGCGCTCTGGTGAGCAAACCGAAACTCGGCTGGCGCTGGGCAACCAGAACCACCCGCCAATGGAGGCTGCACCCGGCACCTACGTGCATGTGAGTTAAAGCCTGACTTGAACATTGAAAGGCCTGGTCGAGAATTTTCCGGCCAGTTGCCGTCGCCTTCCGCTGGCCAGAAGAAAGCGGGATAAAAACCCGCGGCTGCATCCTCGAATGTGCCCTGACCGCTGACTAATCGAATGCATCCAGATAGAAGCAAGAGCGTTCAAAGCGCGTCTGCGATTCTACTCTGTCTGTACCGATTGCTGTCTGTCGCTCGGGCGGTAATCGACCCTGAGCGGGCATTGGCAGCCACGCGTTTTTCGTCCGCATGTCTGGGCGTTATCACGGCTTACCAAAATCAACCTTTTCTGTCAGCGGAGTTGGGCGCATCGCCTGGTTACTTTAAGTTAACAGGGGCGCTCATCCGGCATAGTTTCAAAAATGTAAATCTTCCATCAGCATGATCTCAATTCGCTCCTTCCCCCGCCCCGTATTTTTGCGTTTGAGTTTCACTTTACCAATCTCGCGAGTTGATTTTGGATGTGTGCCTCCACAGGCCATCTTGGCGAAACCATCAACTTCCCAATACCTGCGCTGGGTCTGGATATCGCTGAAATCGGTGAGGATAGGAACAGCGCGCGTTGTCAGATCAGCTGCCGCTGATTCAATCTCAGGGAACAAATGCGCGAGGCTGACATCACTCGCGAAATCTATACGTGCCTTATCTTGTGCTATGTGAGCACCGATCCGCTCTATGCCTGGGCGTAGCTGATACACCATTTGTAAAACCATTTCTGCGGCAAAGTGCAGACGCATTAGTCGATACCGTCTCTCCCAGTCAATGCGCCAGGTGACGCAGTCGCCAACGCTCAGTGAATGGTTGGAAGGCAAGGTGTAAACGATTTCCAAGCCACGCTTCTGCGCCTTAATAACCGGGTATTGCGCAAGTGAACCGCAGTCGCTTTCCTGGCCGCCAGAGAAGGCAAAAAATATTGTAGCTTCGACCTGCACCTGCTCGCCGCTTACTTGACTGACGATTGTGTCCAGCGTTGTTAGATAGGGGTCGTCCCAAAATATTTTTCGCGTCATGGCCTCAATTTTCCTTTTTTGAATGGGAAGTGATGGTAATCAGTCCAGGCTTGGATGGCTTGTACGATCTTGCTATGTAACCGTCCGGCAGAGTCATCTACCCGATCCCAGCGATAAGGGCACTTTACAGAGTGATCGCCCAGGTGGCCGAGCTGCAGGTTGGAGAAGCTTGAACTTCAGTTTTTCGAAGTCTTCGCTGTTCACCCTATCCATACGCCATCGCATGTACAGCATGCCCTGAGCCTTGTGCAACGCTTCCAGGCGCTCGGCATGAGGCTTGGCTAGCGGTTAGGGATCTTATCCTTGGTACGCAACCACTCCTGCCTGGCTTGCCGATGTATTTCATCAGCCTGTTTTTTCATCTCGGAAAACCTTTGCAAGATCTGAGTCGTAACAGGTTGCTCGCTCAAGAGCGCATAGGCTTGAGCGCTGAGTTGATCTGCTTCAAAGAAGAGCTGATTGCTCAGGTTGATGGCGCTGTTCATGGTCATGGCAGCATTCCTTCTGACAGAACTGGAAGGTTGAATACTTTTCCATGTGTTCCTTCAAGTCAGGATATTGCGGGAGAGACTTGCTCCCGTATGGGCACAAAGAGCTGCGGTCGTACCCGGCAGCCATGACGCATCGGGTGATTGGCTGCTACCCAATCGTGTTGCAATGCGGGTTCATTGGCTTGATCTGTATCAATTTCGCAGGAGACTGCTGATGGTGTCCGACATGTGGTTGTTCATGGGCGCCCAGACAAGGCGAACGTCGAGCCTGGGCTCAGAGGGGCAGCGGCAGGTCGTCTGAAACCCAGGCTCCATTTTCAGCCAATAACGTGGCAACCATGGCCGTACTGTCGAGCACGTGCAAGCGCTGCGTCACCTGTTCGGGTGGCAGGCGAAACGGCGGCACGCTGTCACAGATGGTGATCCGTTCAAACAGCGGGCTGTCCAGCAGATCGCTGCCACCGGTGAACAAACCATGGGTGGCTGCAGCGAGCAAGCGAATGGCCCCTGCCTTCTGGCAGGCACGGCCAGCGTGCATCAGCGTATTACCGGTGCTGATCAGGTCGTCGACAATGATAGCCGTCTTGCCCAGGACTTCGCCGACCAGCAGTGTACCGGTGAGCGTGGCTTGATCCCGGTGCTTCTCCATCAGCGCACCGCCCACCGGGCGGCCCAGTCGCCGCTCCAGGGCCTGACGAAAGTGTTCGGCGCGCTTGGCACCACCGGTGTCGGGAGAAACCGCAACCACCTCGGTGTCCCCGACCAGCCCGGCGAAATACTCGGCGAACAATTCTGCGCACTGCAAATTCCATGTGGGAATGCGAAAGGCGTTGTCGAACGCCGCCGAGTTGTGCACCTCCAGTGCGACCAGACGGTCCACGCCACACGCTTCGAGTATGGCCGCCAGGTAACGAGTAATGGTTGGATCCTGATGGTGGGTGCGGCGATCCTTGCGCCCGTAGCAGAGGTAGGGAGTCACCACTTGGACCTGGCGAGCACCGGCATCCTTGAGTGCGCCGCAGAAGAAGAGCAGGCGACACAGTTTATCGTTCGCGCTCTGCCGATCATCTCCATACAGCGCATGAAACACTACGACCTCGCGGCCGTTGACCGGCTCCAGCGGTCGGCATTTCTGTTCGCCATCCTCATAGTTACGTTCCTCGTGGAGGGCCAGTTGACAGCCAAGCCGTTGTGCCACGCGGTTCGCGTAGTGCTCACTGCCTTGCAGAGCGAACAGAAGAGGGCGTTGGGTGAGCATGCTCTGGCTCCTCAGAGGCAGTCATGGAGAGCGCCTCGGTTTTCAGTTTTACGGCATGAACGTCATTGAGTTCATCGGTATCACACCAGGCACAACCGCGGCCATGCAGGGGTGGACTGTGCAAATCTGTCGAGCCCCGGCGGCAAGCATATTCCACGCACGCTGCAACTTGTGCCTTCAGGTTTCAACCCTCGTGGCACGATCGTCATGCCCGCACTATTGATTATGCTCCACCCCTCTGGATCGCTAGAGCATAGCCCGATGACGGGCTGACGTGATTTCGGTGATGCCAGGGTTTAGGGCTGGGTGCTTACGCGCTCTGCAGGGCCCTGTGTTTGTCACGAAATGAAAAGCCATTGTCGTCTGATGAAAAGCGTTCATCCAGCCTGCGGCCTACAGTCCAATCAACACAAATCGATGCAGCACGCATGATTAGCAGATTGGAGTAAAACAGGCATGCCTAAAGCCGTACGCTTCTACGAAACCGGTGGTCCCGAAGTCCTGCGCTATGAAAGCGTCGAAGTGGGCGACCCCGGTCCCGGTCAGGTTCGTCTTCGTCATGTGGCGGTCGGCCTGAACTATGCCGACACCTATTTCCGTAACGGTACCTACCCGATCCCGCTGGCCAATGGCATGGGCGTCGAGGCATCCGGTGTGGTGCAGGCGGTGGGCGAGGGCGTGACCAATGTCGTCGTTGGCGATCGCGTCACCTACACCGGCTTTCTCAACACCCTGGGTGCGTACAGCACCGAGCGTCTGATCGCGGCCGAGCCGTTGATCAAGCTGCCTGAAACCATCAGTTTCGAGACTGCCGCCGCCATGACCATGCGCGGCCTGACGTCATCCTACCTGATGCGCCGTATCTACAACTTCAAGGCCGGCGACAGCATTCTGCTGCACGCGGCTGCCGGCGGCGTCGGTCTGATCGTTTCCCAGTGGGCCAAGCTGCTCGGCCTGACGGTCATAGGCACCGTATCCACTGAGGCCAAGGGTGAAATCGCCAAGGCTCACGGTTGCGACCACGTCATCAACTACAGCCATGAAGACGTCGCCGCGCGCGTTCGCGAAATGACCGACGGCGTCGGCGTCAACGTCGTGTTCGACAGTGTCGGCAAGAACACCTTCATGGGCTCCCTGGATTCGCTCAAGCGCCGCGGCCTGATGGTCTGCGTGGGCACCGCGTCCGGCCCGATCCCGGCTTTCGACCCGGTGCAACTGGCAATGAAGGGCTCGCTGTACCTGACCCGTCCGGCCCTGGCCGACTACATTGCCGACCCGGCGGAGAAAGCCGACCTGGCCGGCGAGTTGTTCGATCATGTCGGCAGCGGCCGAATCAAAATCGAGATCAACCAGCACTATGCATTGCAGGATGCCGTGCAGGCCCACCGTGACCTGGAGTCGCGCAAGACCACGGGCTCGTCGATTTTCGTCATTTAAGGAAACTATCTGCCATGAACGTCGAACAATTGACCTGCAACATCGGCGCGGAACTGATCGGCGTCCAACTCGCCGACGCTATCCATGACGACGGTCTTTTCGCCGAGATTCGTGCCCAGTTGCTCAAGCATCGGGTGGTGTTCCTGCGTGACCAGGACATCAGCCGCGCCGAGCACGTTGCCTTCGCTCGCCGCTTCGGCGAGCTGGAGGATCATCCGGTGGCCGGCAGTGATCCGGAGCATCCGGGGCTGGTGCAGATCTACAAGCGCCCGGACCAGCCCGTGGACCGTTACGAGAACGCCTGGCACACCGATGGCACCTGGCGTGAGACACCGTCGATGGGCTGCGTGCTGCGCTGCGTGGAGTGCCCGCCGGTGGGCGGCGACACCCTGTGGGCAAACATGGTGGTGGCCTACGAGCGCCTGCCCGATGACGTGAAGGCGAAGATTGCCGACCTGCGTGCCCGCCACAGCATCGAGGCGAGCTTCGGTGCGGTCATGCCGATCGAAAAACGCCTGGCGCTCAAGGCCCAATACCCGGACGCCGAGCATCCGGTGGTACGCACTCATCCGCAAACCGGCGAAAAGGTGTTGTTCGTCAATGCCTTCACCACCCATTTGAGCAACTACCACACCCCTGAGCGGGTGCGCTTCGGCCAGGATGCCAACCCGGGCGCGGCCGACCTGCTGCGCTACCTGATCAGCCAGGCCTACATCCCCGAGTATCAGGTGCGCTGGCGCTGGAAGCCCAACAGCATTGCCATCTGGGACAACCGCAGCACCCAACATTACGCCGTCATGGATTACCCCGCCTGCCATCGCAAGATGGAGCGCGCCGGCATCATTGGCGACAAGACCTACTAACGAAGCCATCGGCACTCGTCCCGCGCTGGAAAATACTTCCGGGCGGGAAACAATAAAAATGAGGAGACATTCATGCAATTCTTCGACGATTCCCTGCACCCCGAAAATATGGAAAAGGTGGTAATCACCGTTGCCCCGTACGGCCCAGAATGGATGCCGGAAGACTTCCCCGAAGACATTCCGGTGACCATGGACGAGCAGGTGCAGAAGGCTGTCGATTGCTACGAGGCCGGTGCTACCGTGTTGCACCTGCACGTGCGTGAGCTGGACGGCAAGGGCTCCAAGCGCCTGTCCAAGTTCAACGAACTGATCGCCGGTGTGCGTGAAGCTGTACCGGACATGATCATTCAGGTCGGCGGTTCGATTTCCTTCGCCCCCGAAAGCGATGGCGAAGCGGCCCAGTGGCTGAGCGATGACACCCGTCACATGCTGGCCGAGCTGACGCCCAAGCCTGACCAGGTCACCGTGGCCATCAACACCACCCAGATGAACATCATGGAGCTGTTGTATCCGCAATACCTGGAAGGTACTTCCCTGGCCAACCCGGCTTACCAGGCGGCCTACAGCGAGATGACCGTACCGGCAGGCCCGGCCTGGGTCGAGGAGCACCTCAAGCGCTTGATGGCCAATGGCATCCAGCCGCATTTCCAGCTGACCGGCATGCACGCCATGGAAACCCTGGAGCGCCTGGTGCGCAAGGGTGTCTACAAGGGCCCGCTGAACCTGACCTGGATCGGCATCGGCGGCGGTTTCGACGGCCCGAATCCGTTCAATTTCTTCAACTTCATCCACCGCGCACCAGACGGCTGCACCCTGACCGCCGAGTCGCTGCTGAAGAACGTGCTGCCGTTCAACACCATGGCCCTGGCCATGGGGATGCACCCACGCGTGGGTATCGAAGACACCATCATCGATCAGAAAGGCAATCGCTTCTCGTCCGTGCAGCAGATCGAGCAGACCGTGCGCGTCGCCCATGAACTGGGCCGCGAAATCGCCTCCGGCCAGGAAGCGCGCGAAATCTACCGCATCGGTGTGGAGTACTCGAGCATCGAAGAAACCCTGTTGGCCAACGGCATGGCGCCAAACCGCAAGCCTGGCCAGAAAGGCGTGCCGCAGCGCCGCTGATCGCCGAGGGGCAGGCGGCGAACGTCGCCTGCCTCGTCGCGATGCAACACGTGATACCTGCAAGATAAAAATAAATATAAGCAATTCCCCGAGGAGGCAGCATGGCCTTTCACCACAGCTCGGCAGGCGATGAGGATCAAAACCCCGTCACCGTTGCGCGCAGTTACGCCTGGGTCGTCTTTGCGCTGACCTTCGGCCTGTTGATTTCCGATTACATGTCACGGCAGGTACTCAATGCCGTGTTCCCGATGCTCAAGAGCGAATGGGGGTTGAGCGATGGTGAGCTCGGCCTGCTCAGCGGCATCGTCGCCTTGATGGTTGGTCTGCTGACGTTCCCCCTGTCGCTGTTGGCCGACCGCTTTGGCCGGGTCAGGAGCCTGGCGCTGATGGCTCTACTGTGGAGCCTGGCCACCCTTGGCTGTGCCCTGGCCGAGAACTACCAGCAGATGTTCATCGCCCGCTTTATGGTTGGTGTCGGCGAGGCGGCCTACGGCAGCGTCGGCATCGCGGTGGTGATTTCGGTATTTCCCAAACATATGCGCGCCACGCTCGCCAGTGCCTTCATGGCGGGCGGTATGTTCGGCTCGGTGTTGGGCATGGCCCTGGGCGGGGCGCTGGCAGCCAAGCTGGGCTGGCGCTGGTCGTTTGCCGGCATGGCGTTGTTCGGCCTGCTGTTGGCGGTGCTATATCCGATCATCGTCAAGGAAGCGCGAATCGCGCCAAAACGTGCGGTCGCCGCCGCGAACAAGGCAGCCAACGCGGTCAAGCGTCCGTTGCGTTCGCTGTTTGGCAGCCGTTCGGTGATCGCTGCCTATATCGGCAGCGGCCTGCAGCTGTTCGTGGGTGGCACGGTGATCGTGTGGTTGCCCAGCTACCTGAACCGCTATTACGAAATGCCTACGGACAAGGCCGGTGGCGTCGCGGCGATCATCGTACTGTGCAGCGGCGCGGGGATGATTCTCTGCGGCATGCTCAGTGACCGGCTGTGCCAGGCGTCGCCTGAGCGCAAGATCGCCCTGGCTATCGCCTATTGCCTGGGCAGTTGCCTGCTGTTGTCGCTGGCGTTCGCCTTGCCGCCAGGGCCCGCGCAACTGGTGCTGATCTGCCTGGGCATGCTGATTGCCGCAGGCACCACGGGCCCGGCCGGTGCCATGGTGGCCAACCTGACCCACTACTCGGTGCACGGTACCGCCTTTGCCACGCTGACCCTGGCCAACAATATGCTGGGGCTGGCCCCGGGGCCGTTCCTCACCGGCAAGTTGTCCGATCTTATTGGCCTGCAGGCGGCCTTCCAGTGTGTGCCGCTGGTGAGTATCGCGGCGGCAACAGTGTTCTTTTATGCCAAGTGTTATTACCGCACCGACATTGCTCGCCTGCAGGGCGAGGTGGTCAAGGACCCGGTCGGCGAAACAGCGTCAGAGGTGAGATCGTGAGTCGTCGTTTGCATATCGAAGTGTTCTTCGATTTTATTTGCCCTTGGTGCCTGATCGGCAAGCGCCAGCTGGAACGCGCGCTGGCGCAGTTGCGCAGCGAGCAGCCGGATGTCGTGATCACGCTGCAATGGCAGGGGGTGCAGTTACTGCCGAACCTGCCGCCCGAGGGCGAACCGTTCGCCGAGTTTTACCTCAAGCGCCTGGGCAGTGCCGAGAATGTGCGTCTGCGTCAGGCCCAGGTGCAGCAGGCCGCCGCAGCGGTCGGTGTGAACATCGACCTGAGCACCATCCAGAGAATGCCCAATACCGCCAATGCCCATCGACTACTGGAACATGCCACCGCGATTGGCAGCCCACAGCAGTGTGAAGCCTTGCTCGAACTCCTGTTCGCCGCCTATTTCCATCTCGGTGAGAACCTGGGTTGCAGCAACACCCTGGTGGATATAGGCGAGACATGCGGCTTTGACCGTGCAGCGTTGATCGACTGCTTGCGTGCAGATGCCACGCCCTTTGTGGGCCAAGCGGCAAGTGGCGTCAGCAGCGTGCCTTGTTTCCGTCTCAACCGTGAGCGGATGATCGCCGGGGCACAAGCTGCCGAGGTGCTGCTCGGCGCCATGTGCGAAGTGCTGCAGCACAACGTGCCGCAGCGGCAACTGTCATGAGCCTGCGAGTACCGGTGCCTGCCGGCAAACTCCCGGAGGCCGGAGGCCGATCGCTGTTTGAATTCGATGGCAAGAGCCTGGCGCTGTTCAACATAGAGGGCAGCCTCTATGTCATCGATGACAGCTGCCCGCACCAAGGGGCGTCACTGTGTGGTGGGCGCCTGGATGGGCGGGTGATTCAGTGCTGCGCCCATGGCCTGCGTTTCGACCTGGCCAGTGGCTACCTGCTCAATTCAACCAAACTCAAGGTCGCCAATTACCCGGTCGAGCTCGTCGACGGCCAGGCGTTCATCGTTATCGTTCCAGAGGTGTCCGCGTCATGACCGCCATTGCTCTTACCAATATTCATAGCCGGGTGCGTGAATTGGCGCCGGGCTTCATCGTCAGCCTGATCGTTGCCGCAGCGGCGAGCTTCCTGTCCGAACACTACGGTGCCCCGGTCATGTTGTTCGCCCTGTTGCTGGGCATGGCGCTGAACTTTCTCTCCGGCGAAGGCACTTGCAAGGCCGGCATCGAGTTCACCGCACGCAGCGTGCTGCGCCTTGGCGTGGCCTTGCTGGGCATGCGCATCACCCTCGAGCAGATTGCGGCCCTGGGCTGGAAGCCAGTGGCCCTGGTGGTGATCCTGGTGGTGGTGACCATCTGCGTGTCAGTGGTGGCGGCCAAGGCCATGGGCTTCCAGCGCCTGTTCGGCATGCTCACCGGCGGAGCCACCGCGATCTGCGGTGCATCGGCGGCACTGGCGCTGGCAGCGGCGCTGCCCAACCACCCACAGAAAGAACGCGCCACATTGTTCACCGTGATCGGCGTGTCGGCGCTGTCGACCACAGCGATGATTCTCTACCCGATGATTGCCAACTGGTTCCATTTGTCGCCACAAATCGCCGGGGTGTTTCTCGGCGCGACCATCCATGATGTCGCCCAGGTGGTCGGTGCCGGTTACAGCATGTCGACCGAGACCGGCGATACGGCCACGGTGGTCAAGCTGATGCGTGTCGCCATGCTGGTGCCGGTGATTGTCAGCGCCGCCATGATCACCCGCATGCAAGGCGCCGACCCGACGGGCAAGCGGCCGCCGCTGTTGCCCTGGTTCGCCGTCGGCTTTGTCATCCTGGCATGCATCAACAGTACTGGCTGGGTCGCTCCGGCAGTGCAGGGCGGGATCAACGAACTGTCGCGCTGGGCCCTGGTGATTTCCATCAGCGCACTGGGCATGAAAACCCAGCTCAAGGAGCTGGCCTCGGTCGGTATCAAGCCGATCCTGTTGATGGTGGGGGAAACCGTGTTCCTCGTCGCCCTGGTGCTGCTGTTGCTGCACTGGGGGATGTAAGCCCTGGACGAGATCGCGCTGTAATAAATTTTGCAAGTGGCGCCGCGCTACGTTTACTCCGTGACGTAGCGCGGCACTCGACCGGTGTCACAGACACCGGTTTTTTTGGCGGGAACTGTGACGGCAGTTCCCGCTTTTTTTTTGCCTGCAACCTACTTGAAAAGCAGGACGCAGCCTGACGGCAGCTGCATCAAGGTCCGCAGGACCTCCATTTCTCGGCTTCCCTCACGCACAGTGCGTCGTTCACTCAGGCTGGGCATTCTTGTGCGTGCTGCGCCAGGAGGCCGGCGGCATGCCGAACTGGGTGATGAACCAGCGGGTGAACGAACTCGCCATGGAATAACCGAGCATGTCGGCGATACGCCCCAGCGAATAATTCGGGTTTTCCATGTAACGCAGTACCAGGTCACGGCGTACGTCGTTGATCACGTCGTTGAACGTGCAATTGTCTTCTTTGAGACGTCGCTGCAAGGTGCGCACGTTAACGCCCTGGATCTGGGCGATCTGCTCGATGGTGGCGCGCCCCATCGGTAGCAGCAGATAGATGGCCTTGCGTACTTCGAACAGGGTCGACGGCCCTTCATCGCCTAGCAGCGAGTCGAGGTAACGCTGGGCGTGGCGCGCCATCGCAGGGTCGGCGTGGGGGTTGGTAATGTCCAGGTTGGCGTTGGGGCAGACGATGCCAGTGAATTCGCTGCCGAATTCCAGCTTGCAGCCGAACAACCGTCGATGCAGCTGCAGGTTGTCCGGCGCCTGGTGCGTGAAGTTGACGCTGTAGGGCTGCCAATGGGCGCCGAGCAGGGCGGCGCAGAGCCGGAACATCACGCCGATCGCCAGTTCATTGGCCTGGCGGCAGGGCATGGATGACTCGGGCACCACTTCCTCGCGAATGATCACCATCTTGCCGGCCTCTTCAATGAAGATCGCCAGCGAGTCGTTGAGCAGATGGCGGTAATTGACCAGCACCTGCAAGGCATCGCGCAGGGTGCGCTGGTGGGTGAGCAACAGACTGACGACACCGAAGTCCGAGAGCGGGCGCGACTCGGCCATGCTCAGGCCGAAGTACTGGCAACCGCTGGCAGCGGCCGAATCCTCCAGCAATCGCACCGCCGCATCGATGGCAATACGGTGCTCGGGCGTTTGCAGCTGGGTTTTGCTCAGGCCCACGCGGGCCAGCAGGTCGTGCGGATTGAGCCCCAGGTAATGAGCCACTTCCAGGTAGTTGGTCAAGACAGCAGCGCGAACGAGCTTGGTCATGCAGGAGCTTTTCCTGGTGTTGTTTTTTATGGAAAAAAGCGTTCCTGACTATAAGCCAGCGAGTCATCAAATGAAAAGTATTTGACGCGATCTGCGCGGTTCACGCCGACGTTCTTCAGTACTTTCTGCTTCCCCGAAACCCCCAAGGAAGCAACCATGCGAGTCAATACCGCGATCACTGACCAGGAACGACCTGGAGGCCACGGCGCACTCTTTGCACTTGCTGGTTGAACGTTTCAACGCATGAGTGGTCGTGCATTTGTCATGAAAAGAAAAGCGCCTGACGTCTAATGAAAAGCGCACCGGCTGGGGGCTCTTTAATGTGAGCTCAACAAAAAACTTCTGGCCAACGAGCCAGTCGAGCCCTCAAGAAGGTGAGCAAGTGGACACACTAGAAACTGTCGCAACCGTTCTGATCGTACCTGGCTTGCGCGACCATGTTGCCGAGCATTGGCAGACACTGTTACAGGCCAGACTGCGCAAAGTGCACAGCGTGCCGCCACTGGAAACCAACAAGCTCGACTGCGCTGCCCGTGTTCAGGCCATCGAGAACGAACTCGCCCGGATCGACGGCCCGGTGATTCTGGTCGCCCACAGCGCCGGTGTGTTGATGGTGGCCCACTGGGCCGCCCGTCACAGCCGCCCGATCAAGGGCGCGCTGCTGGCCGCACCGCCGGACCTCGATGCCACCTGGCCAGAACACTATCCATCCCCACAAGCCCTGCGGGCCAATGGCTGGGATCCGCTACCCAAGGGCGCGCTGCCGTTTCGCAGCATCGTGGCCGGCAGCACCAACGATCATTTGGCCAGCCTTGAAGCTGTCACCGGGATGGCCCGGGGCTGGGGCAGCGAACTGGTCAACCTCGGTCAGGTTGGCCACCTCAATCCGGCATCGGGTTTTGGCCACTGGCCGGGCGCCGAAGCCCTCCTACAGGAACTGGATTGCTAACCCGGCATGTGCCCGGTCGCAAGACTTCCATAATTGCTCTAACGCTTGAAAAACGTTGGCCCCTTCACCAGGGCTTGCGCAAGGACGGCTGCGCTTAAACACAAGTACAACACGGCGGAGACAACGTAATGCATAACAATAAGAGTCACAGCCACAAACCCTCGCATCGCAGTCTGCTGGCCTTGGCCACCCTTGCTGCTTCCATACCGGCTGCCCATGGGTTCGAACTCGATACCGGCAACCCCGACTGGGCTGTGCGCTTTGACAACACCGTCAAGTACAACTATGGAGTGCGCACCGAAAGCGCCGACAAGCGCATGCTGGGGACGCCGAACAACAACGATGGCGACTACAACTTCCGCCATGCCGGGACCAACATGACCAACCGTGTTGACCTGTTGACCGAGATGGATGTGGTCTACAAAGACAGTATGGGTTTTCGCGTCAGTGCGGCGAGCTGGTACGACAAGGCGTATGAAAACACCGGTTCCAATTCAAATCCGTTCGTCAATGGCAATGGTGAAACGTCGGGGCTGGTCGCCAATGACCCACGCCTGGCGCCAGTCACCAACGACAATGTCGGCAATGGCAGCCCCCATCTGAGTAACTATGCCCAGCGTTACTACTCAGGTCCTTCCGGTGAGATTCTGGACGCCTTCGTGTTCTACAGCACTGAAGTGGGTGAGGAGTCGCTGTTCAGCGCCAAGGCCGGTCAACACAACGTATTCTGGGGCGAGACCATTCTCAACCCGGTGCATTCGATCAGCTATGGCCAGTCCGGCCTGGACCTGGCCAAGCTTGCAGCGTCGCCCGGTACCGAGGCCAAGGAACTGTTCGTTCCACGTAACCAGGTTTCGATGTCCTTTACCGTCAATCCCGAGTTGACCGTCGGTGCCCAGTACTTCCTGGATTGGGATGCTGCTCGTCTGCCTGAGGCCGGTACTTACTACGGCGGTTCCGATCTGGTGGGCTTCGGCGCGCAATCGTTCCTGCTGGGCAACACCAACTCGGTGACACCCGGCAGCCCGCTCGGTTGTGGCGTGGCACCCTGCAACGCACTGACCAACGTGCGTCGCGGTGATGACCTGACACCGGACAATCGTGGCGACTGGGGCGTCATGGCCAAGTGGTCGCCGGCATGGCTGGACGGCACGCTCGGCGCCTATTACCGCCAGACTTCGGACATCCTGCCTCAGGCCTGGCTCGACGCTAGAGGGATCACTTCGTCCAATCCTAATGGCACGCCGCCAGCGGGCTTGGGGGCGGGTGTCGTCAACACGCTGAACTCGTTGAACACCGCTACCTATCAACTGGCCTATTCCGACAAGATCGATATCTTCGGTCTGAGCCTGTCCAAGGATGTCGGCGGCATCAGTGTTGGCAGTGACTTGAACATCCGCCACAACATGCCGCTGGCCAGTATCCCGGCGATCGTCAGCACGTCCAGCCCCCGCGGGCTGGGTAACGGCCTTGGCCTGCTGCCTCCACGTTCGGCGGCCACCGGTATCGTCTACGACACCCCGAGCGATGGGGACAGCATGAGCGCCACTGGCGACACGCTGCACTGGACAGTCAACGGTCTGATGACCCTTCCCAAGACGCCCGTGTTCGATCAGGCCGTCGTGCTCGCCGAGTTGTATTACAGCAACCTGCTCAAGCTCGATGACAAGAATTCGGCGCTCTACAAGGGTAAGAGCAGTTACCACGGCATCGATGCATCGACCCGCGACAACTGGGGTATCGCGGTCAACTTCATCCCCACCTGGTACCAGGTATTTCCCGGCGTGGACATGAGCATGCCGATGTCCGTCAACGTGGGCATCGACGGTGTTTCACCGGTATCGGGCGGTGGCGCCAAAGACACCGGCAACTATGCGTTCGGCGTCGGTGCCGCCGTTTACAACAAGTACTTTGTCGACCTCAAGTACGTGGACTCCTTCGGCAAGACCGACAAGTGCAACGCCAGCGGCAACAGCACCGGTGCTGCGAATGCCGGTAGCGGCGACGGATCGACCCCCAACGCCTTCAGTGGCAACGAAAACTATGCGTGCTTCGCCGGTGGCTATTCGGCTTTCTCGGGCGGCGGTGCGACCACAGAAGACCGTGGCGCAGTGTACCTGACGCTGAAAACCACCTTTTGATTCACCCATTGCTTAGTCATCAAGCAGGAGAACAATAAAATGAAATTCGTCAAGACACTGCTGGCCGCGTCCCTGGCCATGACCCTCGGCGCACAGGCGCAAGCCGCCGTAACAACCCAGGAAGCTGCCAAACTGGGCACCAGCCTGACCCTGGTGGGCGCTGAAAAAGCCGCCAATGCCGATGGTTCGATTCCCGCCTATGCCGGCGGCCTGACCACCGCACCGGCCAGTTTCAAGACCGGTGACAGCATGCGCCCGGACCCTTACCCCAATGAAAAGCCGCTGCTGGTGATCGATGGCAAGAACGTCGACCAGTACAAGGGCATGCTCACGGCCACCACCGTTGAACTGGCCAAGCGCTTTCCCACCTATCGCATCGATGTCTTCCCGACCCACCGTACCGTGGCATTGCCCCAGGCCGTGCTGGACAACAGCGTGAAGAATGCCAACGGCGCCAAGTCCCTCGAAGGCGGGTTGGCCATCGACAACGTTCTGCCAGGCGTGCCGTTCCCGATTCCGCACACGGGCAGCGAGGCGATGTGGAACTTCCTGCTGCGCTACCAGGGCGTCAACATCAACTCCAAGTACGACTCCTGGAACGTCGACTCGGCCGGCGTGGCGAGCCTGGCCACCACCGGGCAGGCGTTCATTACCTACCCGATCTACGAGAACCTGTCGCAGCCGATCAGCAGTGCCGACGTGTACTACCAGATGAAGCTGTACTACACCGGCCCCGCACGTCGAGCCGGCGAAGCGCTGATGCTCAAGGACGCGGCCAACCCGCTGGCGCAACCGCGCCGTGCCTGGCAGTACCTGCCTGGCCAGCGTCGGGTCAAGCTGGCACCGAACCTGGCCTACGACACGCCTAACCCGGGTACCGCCGGTGCCGGTACCTTCGACGACGTGTTCGTGTTCAACGGCGCGCTGGACCGCTACGACTGGACGCTGGTGGGCAAGCAGGAAATGATCGTGCCCTACAACACCTACAAGTTGACCTACGTCCAGGATCCCAAGTCGCTGACCACCCCCAACCACCTCGCACCCGATTTCGTGCGCTGGGAGAAACACCGCGTCTGGGTGGTGGAAGGCAACCTCAAGGCCGGTGTACGGCACATCTACCAGAAGCGTCGCTTCTACCTCGATGAAGACAGCTGGGCCGCTCTGGCTTCCGATCAGTACGACGCACGTGGCCAGCTCTACCGCGGTTCCTTTGCATTCCTCAGCCAGAGCTATGACAAGCAGGTGCCGGACTCGACGCCTTTCATGATCTACGACCTGGTGGGTGGCTCCTACAACATCAACGGTGTGGTAGGCCCTTACGGCGGCATCCGCTACATCGACTCGCTGTCCAAGGCGCAGTGGGCGCCGGAATCCCTGGCCGGGGCAGGCATCCGCTAAACACCCTGTGACAAAGCGCCCATGCGGTCCACCGTCGGTGCGGTGGCCGCACGACCCGGGCGCCCGACTCCAACGGCGGGTTCACCCCAGGGTGTTCCCGGCGCAGTTTCCTCAAGAGGATGCAATATGGGTTCGTACAAGAAGTGCGCGTTGCTGGCGCTGGGCGCCACGCTGGTGCTGATGCAGGGAAACGTTCAGGCCGCCAGCTTCGTCGACGTGCTGGACCAGCCGGCCCGGCTCAGTGCCCTGGCCGTGCGCAGCCCCTTGCTGGCCACGGCCCGTGCAGGTGAACGACTGGTTGCCGTAGGGCAGCGTGGCCACATTCTTTATTCCGATGATGCCGGCACGAACTGGCTGCAGGCCAGCGTGCCGGTCAGTGCCGACCTCAACGCCGTGTCCTTTCCTTCGGCACGGCAAGGCTGGGCCGTCGGTAGCGATGGCGTGGTGCTGCACAGCAACGATGCCGGCGCGACCTGGAGCAAACAGCTGGATGGCCGCGAGATCGGCGACTTGCTGGTCAAGCATTACGGCGCACTGGCTGCGGCCGAACCTGGCAACGAGCAATGGGCGCAGCGGGTCGAAGAAGGCCAGCGGTTGACCAAGGAGGGCGCCGACAAGCCGCTGCTCGACGTCTGGTTTGCCAATGACCAACTCGGTTACGTGGTGGGTGTGTTCAACCTGATCCTGCGCACTGAAGACGGTGGCAAGCACTGGACTCCCTTCCAGGACCGTACCGATAACCCGCAGGGTTTTCACCTCAATGCCATCGCCTCCACCGGCGATGCGCTGTACATCGCCGGCGAACAGGGGCTGCTGCTCAAGTGGGATGACGCCCGGCAGCGTTTCCTGGCCGTGCAAACGCCTTATCAAGGCAGCTTTTTCGGTGTGGTCGGCAAGCCTGGCGAAATCCTGGCCTACGGCCTGCGCGGCCATGTGTTTCGCAGCACCGATGGCGGCTCCCGCTGGAGCCCGATCAATACGGGCCTGCAGGTCAACATCACGGCCGCCACACTCGACGCCGGCGGCCATTACCAGCTGTTCACCCAGGCCGGGCACAGGCTGGTCAGCCAGGATGACGGGGGGGCCTTGAAGTTGATGGCGCAGCACAACCCGTCACCGGTGGCCGGCGCCGTCCAGGCCGCCGATGGCGCGCTGGTGTTGGTCGGCAACCGTGGTGCACGCGTGCTTTCACAAGAATAAGAACTGCAACAATTAGAGCGAGAACCCTGACATGGGCAATATCCAGCAAGACACCATGCCGGTGATCTGCGACCTGCATGACTTCGATCGTAGCTCCGGTAACCGGCTCGAACGGTGGGTGTTCAATCACCGTCCGCTGTTCATGCTGTGCATGGCGCTGATCACCCTGGTGCTGGGCTACATGATGGTGACCCGCCTGGAGCTGCGCCCCAGCTTCGAAAAAATGATTCCCCAGAGCCAGCCGTACATCAAGAATTTCCTGGAAAACCGCAAGTCCTTGCGCGGCCTGGGCAGCTCGGTGCGGGTGGTGATCGAAAACACCCGGGGTGATATTTTCGACCCCGAGTACCTGGCGTTGCTCAAGCAGGTCAACGACGAGCTGTTCCTCACCGAAGGCGTCGACCGCGCCTGGATGAAGTCACTGTGGAGCCCGGCGGTGCGCTGGACCGAAGTGACCGAGGAAGGCTTCCAGGGCGGCCCGGTGATGCCGGATACCTATAAGGGTTCGGCCGAAGATATCGAACAGCTGCGCCAGAACATCAACCGCGCCGGCATCGTCGGCAGCCTGGTGGCCAGCGACTTCAAGTCGACCATGTTGATCGTGCCGCTGCTGGACAGAGCCTCGGCCACCGGCCAAGGCATCGATTACCATCAGTTCGGCCAGCAGCTCGAAGAGAAGCTGCGCGACAAGATCGAGTACGGCGGTGACAGCGCGGCGCGCAAGGGCGCGGAGGAGGGCGAGGGCAAGTACAAGGTCCGCGTGATCGGTTTCGCCAAGTTGGTCGGCGACCTGATCGATGGCCTGATCCAAGTGATGATGTTCTTCGGCCTCGCCGTGGTCACCTCGTTCGTCATTATCTACGGCTACACCCGTTGCATCCGCAGCACCTTGCTGGTGATCTTCTGCTCGCTGACGGCGGTGGTCTGGCAGCTGGGCATCGTCGCCTGGCTGGGTTACGCCATCGATCCCTACTCGGTACTGGTGCCATTCCTGATCTTCGCCATCGGCGTGTCCCATGCGGCGCAGAAGATGAACGGGATCATGCAGGACATTGCCCGCGGCACCCATAAACTCATCGCCGCGCGTTACACCTTCCGCCGTCTGTTCATCGCCGGTGTCACCGCATTGCTGGCCGACGCGGTGGGCTTCGCCGTGTTGATGCTGATCGACATTCCGGTGATCCAGGACCTGGCGATTACCGCCAGTATCGGCGTGGCCGTGTTGATCTTCACCTCACTGCTGCTGATGCCCGTAGCGCTGTCCTATGTCGGCGTTGGCGCCAAGGCCGCCGCGCGTGCATTGAAGATCGACAACCGGGCCGCCGAGAGTCGCGGTTTCGGCAAACTGTGGGATCTGCTCGACCGTTTCACCACCCGCAAGTGGGCGTTGGGCACCGTGTTGGGGGCCCTGGTGCTCGGCATTGCAGGTTTCGCGGTCAGTACACATCTGAAGATCGGCGACCTCGACAGCGGCGCTCCGGAGCTGCGCGCCGATTCGCGCTACAACCGCGACAACGCCTACATCACCGGCCACTACGCGCTGTCCAGCGACCTGTTCGCGGTCATGATCAAGACCCCGGCCGAAGGCTGCCTGGACTATCAGACGCTGATCCTGGCCGACCGCCTGGCCTGGGAACTGCAACAATACCCGGGCGTGCAGGCGACCTCATCGCTGGTCAATGCGGTACGCCAGATCACCGCCGGTTCCTTCGAGGGCAACCCCAAGCTCAACAACATCCAGCGCAACCAGGACGTGTTGAACTATGGCGCGCAACAGGCCTCGGTCAATGCCCCGGAGTTGTTCAATAACGATTGTTCGGTGATGCCGGTCATCGCCTTCCTCAAGGACCACAAGGCCGAAACCCTGGACGCGGTGGTGGCGATCGCCGACAAGTTCGCCCAGGAAAACAGCAGTCCGGATCGCCAGTTCCTGCTGGCCGCCGGTACCGCGGGCATTGAAGCTGCGACCAATATCGTGGTGCGTGAAGCCAATCGCACCATGCTGCTGTACGTCTACCTGGCGGTGACCCTGTTCTGCCTGATCACCTTCCGTAGTTGGCGAGCGACGGTAGTGGCGCTGCTGCCCCTGGTACTTACCTCGATTCTCTGCGAGGCGTTGATGGTCGCCATGGGCATCGGCGTGAAAGTCGCCACCTTGCCGGTGATTGCCCTGGGTGTGGGCATTGGCGTGGATTACGCGCTGTACCTGCTCAGTGTGCAGCTGCACTTCCAGCGCAGCGGCATGCCACTGTCGCAGGCGTATCGCAATGCAGTGGCCTTTACCGGCCGGGTGGTCGGCCTGGTGGGCATTACCCTGGCCGCCGGCGTGGTGTGCTGGGCCTGGTCGCCAATCAAGTTCCAGGCCGACATGGGCATCCTGCTGACCTTCATGTTCATCTGGAACATGCTCGGCGCGCTGATCCTGATTCCTGCTCTGTCGTACTTCCTGCTGCGCGATACCGGCATGAAGGCTTCTGCCAGCGTCACCGCCACTTGATGGCAACCCTAGGGATTCATTAGCGCCGCCCCGAGCGCATGAGATTTTTACACATCGGGGCTGATTCATTGCCCTGCCATAACTTGAGTGTTTCGATCATGTCTGATTACAAAGCTCCCCTGCGCGATATGCGCTTCGTACTCAATGAAGTCTTTGAGGTCTCCCGGTTGTGGGCCGCAATGCCAGCCTTGGCCGAGGTGGTGGATGAAGACACCGCCAATGCCGTGCTCGAAGAAGCCGGCAAGGTTGCCGCGGGCCTCATTGCCCCCCTCAATCGCAGTGGCGACGAGCAGGGTTGTTCCTGGAGCAACGGGGAGGTCACCACTCCGGATGGCTTCCCGGCCGCTTATCGTGCCTTTGCCGAAGGCGGCTGGGTCGGCGTGGGCGGTGATCCGGCCTACGGCGGCATGGGCATGCCCAAGGTGATTGGCGCCCAGGTCGAGGAAATGATCAATGGGGCCAATCTTTCCTTCAGCCTGTACCCGATGCTGACCGCCGGTGCCTGCCTGTCGCTCAAGGCCCACGCCAGCGAAGAACTGAAGACCCTCTACCTGCCGAACATGTATGCCGGCGTCTGGACCGGCTCAATGTGCCTGACCGAACCCCATGCCGGTACCGACCTGGGCATCATCCGTACCCGCGCCGAACCCCAGGCCGATGGCTCCTATAAAGTCAGCGGCACCAAGATCTTCATCACCGGCGGCGAGCAGGACCTGACCGAAAACATCATCCACCTGGTACTGGCCAAGCTGCCGGACGCACCGGCCGGGGCCAAGGGCATTTCGCTGTTTCTGGTGCCGAAGTTCCTGGTCAATGCCGACGGCAGCCTGGGCGCGCGCAACCCGGTCAACTGCGGTTCGATCGAGCACAAGATGGGCATCAAGGGTTCGTCCACCTGCGTGATGAACTTCGACGGGGCGGTTGGCTATCTCGTCGGCGAGCCGAACAAGGGCCTGGCGGCCATGTTCACCATGATGAACTACGAACGCCTGGGTGTCGGCATCCAGGGCCTGGCGTGTGGCGAACGCTCCTACCAGAATGCCGTCGAGTACGCCCGCGATCGCCTGCAGAGCCGTGCGCCAACCGGGCCGCAGGCCAAGGACAAGGTGGCTGACCCGATCATCGGCCACCCGGACGTGCGCCGCATGTTGCTGACCATGAAAGCGCTGAACGAAGGCGGCCGTGCGTTTTCCACCTATGTGGCCATGCAACTCGACACCGCCAAGTACAGCGAAGACCCGGCCGCACGCAAACGCGGCGACGAGTTGGTCGCCTTGCTGACGCCGGTCGCCAAGGCCTTCCTCACCGACCTCGGCCTGGAAACCACCGTGCACGGCCAGCAAGTATTTGGTGGCCACGGTTACATCCGCGAATGGGGCCAGGAGCAATTGGTGCGGGATGTGCGCATCACCCAGATCTACGAAGGCACCAACGGTATCCAGGCGCTGGACCTGGTTGGGCGCAAGGTTGTAGGTACCGGTGGTGCCTTCTACCAATTGTTCGCCGATGAAATCCGCCACTTCACCGCCACCGCCGGTGCGCAGCTGGCCGAATTCACCAAGCCGCTGAACGCTGCCCTGGACAACCTCGACGAGCTGACCGCCTGGGTACTGGATCGGGCCAAGGGCAATCCGAATGAAATCGGCGCAGCCTCGGTCGAGTACCTGCAAACCTTCGGTTACGTGGCCTATGCCTACATGTGGGCATTGATGGCCAAGGCTGCGATGGGCAAGGAAGCGCAGGACGAGTTCTACGCCAGCAAGATGGGTACCGCGCGCTTCTATTTCGCTCGCCTGTTGCCGCGTATCCATTCGCTGGCAGCATCGGTCAAGGCCGGTAGCGAGTCGCTGTACCTGCTCGATGCAGGGCAGTTCTGACCCAACACACTGGCGATGAACGCCTAACCACTGAATCAGGACGAACCACTGTGTCGAAAACAAAAATAATCGCGCCCGCCGAAGGCGCCTACAGCTACCCCTTGTTGATCAAAAGCCTGCTGCTCTCGGGTGCGCGCTACGCGCCCGATCAGGAGATCGTCTATGCGGACAAGCTGCGTTACAGCTACCGCACGCTCAATGAGCGGATCCGGCAGTTGGCCAATGCATTGGTCAGCGCAGGGGTCAAGGCAGGGGATACCGTTGCGCTGCTCGATTGGGACAGCCACCGCTATCTGGAGTGCTTCTTCGCCGTGCCGATGATCGGCGCGGTGTTGCACACGGTCAACATCCGCCTCTCCCCGGAGCAGGTGCTCTACACCATGAACCACGCCGAGGATGACGTGGTGCTGGTGCATGATGATTTCCTGCCCTTGATGGAGCAGATTCATGGCGAGCTGACCACCGTCAAGCACTATATCCAGCTCAGTGACGTCGGCGCACCTGCGACCGAACTGCCCGTGGCAGGCGAGTATGAAGCGCTGTTGGCCCAGAGTGCGTGCCACTTCGACTTCCCCGATTTCGACGAGAACTCGGTGGCGACCCTGTTCTACACCACCGGCACCACGGGCAACCCCAAGGGCGTGTACTTCAGCCACCGCCAGTTGGTGCTGCACACCCTGAACGCGGTCGGCACCCTGGGCGTCTACCAGGGCTTGCCGTTGTTGCGCTCGGACGATGTGTACATGCCCATCACGCCGATGTTCCATGTGCACGCCTGGGGCGTGCCCTATGTCGCGACACTCATGGGCATCAAGCAGGTTTACCCGGGCCGCTACGAACCCAACAGCCTGGTCAGGTTGTACCGCGATGAGAAGGTCAGCTTTTCCCATTGCGTGCCGACGATTCTGCAGATGATCCTCGATTGCAAGGAATCGGCGCAGACCGATTTCAGCGGCTGGAAAATGCTCCTGGGCGGCAGTGCCTTGACCCATGGCATCGCTGCCCAGGCGACGGCAAAAGGCATGCGTGTCCATAGTGGCTATGGCATGTCCGAGACCTGTCCGTTGATTTGCCTCACGCACTTGCGCGAAGCGGACTATCAATTAAGTGCGCAAGACCAGGTGGCCACTCGGATCAAGACAGGGGTCGCGGTGCCGATGGTCGACATGAGGATCATCGATGCCCTCGGTAACGATGCACCTCACGATGGCGAAGCCCAGGGCGAGCTCGTGTTGCGTGCGCCCTGGCTGACCCAGGGTTACCTGAAAGAGCCGGAGCAGGGCGCCCAGCTTTGGGAAAACGGCTGGATGCACACCGGTGATATCGCCTCGATCGATGCGCTGGGTGTGGTGGAAATAAAGGACCGGATCAAGGACGTCATCAAGACGGGTGGGGAGTGGATCAGCTCGCTGGAGTTGGAGAGCCTGATCAGCGAGTACCCGGGCGTCACCGCTGTGGCGGTGGTGGGTATTCCTGATCCGCAGTGGGGGGAGCGGCCGGTGGCCCTGGTGGTGCGCGCGCCGGGACAAGACGTTGACTCCAAAATGCTGGAGGCCCATCTGCACCAGTATGTTGAAAGCGGCCGTATCAACAAGTGGGCGATTCCCAGGCAGATCCGATTCGTTGCCGATATCCCCAAAACCAGTGTCGGCAAGATCAACAAGAAGCTGATCCGGGAAAACGAGTTGTCTCGGTAAGCTGCACATCGAGTGGTTTACTCAAAAGGCTCCGTTCTCCGGGCGGGGCCTTTTTTGTTCGTGAGTCATTTTCCAGCTTGTCGCTGCTCAGTGCGCCCAGACGGCAGCCGCTCTGAACTGTCATCAATAGCAAAGTAACTGTCGTCAAATGAAAAGCGCACCGGAGGAGGAGTCCCTAATGTCATAACTATAAAAATCTCACGAATTGCTTAGTCAATCTAAGCAGGAGAATAAAAAGATGAAATCCGGGAAAAGTCTGCTGGCTGCTTCGCTGGCCATGACGGTGGTCATGGGTGCTCAGGCGTCCGTGTCCAGTCAGGAAGCGGCCAGGCTGGGCACCAGCCTGACCCTGGTAGGTGCCGAAAAGGCAGGTAATGCCGATGGCTCCATTCCGGCTTATAACGGTGGTCTGACCTCTGCTCCGGCCGGTTTCAAGACGGGCGACAGCATGCGCCCGGACCCTTTTGCCGGCGAAAAGCCGCTGCTGGTGATCAATGGCAAAAATGTCGACCAGTACAAGGGCATGCTGACTGCCACCACGGTGGAACTGGCCAAGCGCTTCCCCAGCTACCGCATCGACCTGTATCCGACCCACCGCACTGCAGCACTGCCGCAGGTGGTACTGGACAACAGTCGCAGGAATGCCACCCATGCCAAATCCCTGGATGGCGGGGCGGCCATCGATAACGCACTGCCCGGTGTGCCGTTTCCGATCCCGCAATCGGGCGCCGAGGCGATGTGGAACTTCTTGCTACGCTACCAAGGCGTCAGCATCCACTCCAAGTACGACTCCTGGAACGTCGACTCGGCCGGCGTACCGAGCCTGGCTGTCACCGGCGAAGCGTTCATCTCCTTCCCGATGTATGAAAACATGTCGAAGCCCATCAACAACACCGACATTTACCATCAAATGAAGTTGTCCTACACCGGCCCTGCGCGTCGGGCCGGCGAGTCGATCATGCTTAAAAACGCCATCAACCCACTGCAACAGCCGGGGCGCGGCTGGCAGTACCTGCCTGGCCAGCGCCGCGTCAAGTTGGTATCGATCCTGGCCTACGATACCCCTAACCCCGGTACCGCCCGTGCACTGGATCTTTACAACTGGACGCTGGTGGGCAAGCAAGAAATGATCGTGCCCTACAATACCTACAAGCTGACCTACGCCCAGGATCCCAACTCGTTGACCACTCCCCACCACCTTGCACCCGATTTCGTGCGCTGGGAAAAACACCGCGTCTGGGTTGTGGAGGGCAACCTCAAACCCGGTGCACAGCACATCTACCAGAAGCGCCGCTTCTACCTGGATGAAGACAGCTGGGCCGCTCTGGCCTCCGATCAGTACAACGCAAATGGCGAGCTCTACCGTGGCTCCTTCGCCTTCCTCAGCCAGAGCTATGACAAGCTGGTTCCGGATGCCACACCTTTCATGACCTACGATCTGTCGCTCGGCACTTACAACATCAATGGTGTGGTAGGGCCTCACGGCGGTATCAAGTACATCGAACCGCTGTCGGTGGCGCAATGGTCACCGGAGTCCATGGCAGGTGCCGGCATTCGCTAGGCACTTTGTGATAGAGCGCGTATTTGAATGATCAATAGACCGCTTTATTGATGCCAGCCTTTGGGGCAACGCTGAGGTAGGTTTGCCTTCAGCGAGGTCTCATCCAAGAGGCTTTCTCACGGGTCAGCAGCCGCAAAAACCTAAATTTGCTAGAGCGAGGAATGACTCTCCCAACGCTTGAGAAACTAGAGGAACTGTGTGCGGTCATCCAGTCACGTTGGTTGCGGGGTGTTACATGCGAAAGGAAGGTTCAACCGATATCGTAACCTTTCTAGATTACATGAGAAATGAGCTACAACCCCTTGATCCGTTGTAGAAAGAAACTGTTGGAGGAGGGTGGTCGCGACCATCACCCAGGCTTGGGTAAAAAAACAGCCGGACTCACGAACGAGTAGCCCTGGTCACTCAGGAATAGCTGTAGTCCTACCTCAGCCCCGGATGCGCTGAGCGTAGTGCGCAAGGTCGAGCAGCCTGAAGTAACCGCCAGCCTGATCCTATGCAAAGCTGTTGCAGGTGGCGTGAGCCGGATATTGATATAGCCTCGATCACGTTGCATGGGGTGGACGTGTAGAAAAATCGAGGGATTTTCTGACGGTTTTTCAGGGTTGGCCGTCGGAAGCGGGGCGTTTACGATTTGACTTGGTTGGAGTGACCAACCCGACGCCTGGCGGGGCGTACTTCATCTAGACAGCGACGACAACGAGCCACATACCGATTAGACTGGTACGCATTGATCCCGGAGGTCACTATGAGTGCCCAACTTTCTCCCATCGTTTCAGAGTTCGACACCGAAGAACAGGCCGCCAGCTATGACCGTTGGTTCCGGGCCAAGGTACAGGCTTCGCTGGATGATCCGCGCCCAAGTATCCCGCACGATCAGGTGATGGCTGAAATGCGAGCCCTCATCGAATCAAAGCGCAACAAGCACGATGCTGGTTGAGTGGCGGCCCGAAGCGCGGGCCGAACTCTGGCAAATCCTGGATTATATTGGCGACCGTCACCTTGTAGCGGCTAGTGAGCTGTACCAAGCCATTGAGGCTGCTACATCAGCCCTTCCCGAACATCCTTACCTCTATCGATTTGGCCGACTACCAGGTACTCGGGAAATAGTTGTGCATCCCAACTACTTGGTGGTTTATCAAGTGACGGATCGAATCGAGATCGTGAGCGTTTTGCATGCAAGACAGGAATACCCCTAACGCCACCAGCTTGAGCTTTGGGGGCTCCGCGAGCGCGGCGTTACGCGTGGTCACCTCGTTCATCGACCCCACAAAACTTCGTTCGTGGCTCTTCCCACAGAATATCGCCCGAAGTGGCCGGCCTCCATCTTCGTCTGGGCGTTCAAGAAGCAAACGTGAAGATAATCGCCTGAGCGCTTAATTGAATAGTCGTAGCCGACTCGAAAGAAACCTCTATCTGCCCCGTGAGAGGTGTTCAGCGTGACCTCGATTACGAGTTTGCTTTGCGGATCGTAATTGGCAAAATCGGCGGCATGACTTCTGCCCCCTCTCTCGACAAACTGAATCCTGAACAACTGCGCACCCTGGCGGCGCAATTGATGCAGTGTGTCGAGAACCTGGATCAACACGTCGAAAAGCTCGGCTGTTTCGACAATATAAGCCATGACTGGTTGATCGCCACATCCCTATGGATACGGCGATTTTGCAGAAATAGCTCAAGGCGGGTTACGTCTACCAGAACGAACTATTCCCCAGCCACGCCGGAACTCCGCAAGGAGGCATCATTTCCCCGATCTGGCCAACATGACACTGGATGGTTTGGAAGCGATGCTGGCGAAGAAATTTCCCTATGCGAAGTGGACAGCCCGAAAGATGCGCGTGGTGCGTTATGCAGATGACCTCATCATCAGTGGTTGTTCGAAAGGGTGGCTGGAGTTTTTACGGGGTTGGGCGAACTACCATAGCCATGTGGTTGCCAAGAAAGTCTTCAACCAGGTAGACAGCGAAGTCTGGACAATGCTTTGGCGTCAGGCGGTAAGAAGGCGTCCGCGCACCGGATACGCCGATCGTGCGGCACAAGATCAAGGCCGTCGTCTATCCGCATGAGCCCAACTGAGATGAGTATTTCGAGTCCCGCTGGGGCAGGAAAATGCTCAAATCGATACAGGGCCGCGCGAAGATGTATCGCGTAGGCGCGGCAGAGAGGCGGCGGCGTGGCACTCCACAGAAGGTGTCCGGTGAAAACCTGTCCAAATTGGCATGTTCATGTCGTGAACGAGATCGATCGAGCCTCAAATCAGCTGAATGTTGGTGGTACAGCCTGGTTTTTCGATATACTCTAAGAGTATAAGGATATTCCAAATAAATATTACGGTGCAATCTAAAGCCCCCTGCCCGCAACTCTCGTGCCGGGGGCGTAATAGTCGATTGACGCTGTGAATTAGCCGGAAAAGGAGTTCAAAACCATGAATCTTGCCAATCGATTTGGTCTCAAGACCAGCGTTAGCGTGTGTGTTTTTATGCTTGCAACAGCAGCACATGCCGTCCCCCAGGGACAGAAAATCTACACTCAAGGGGGCGAGTCACCTGCAGCCATGGCCTGCGCCACCTGTCATGCAGATAATGGGATGGGCACCGCTAGCGCCGGGTTTCCCCGTTTGGCGGGCCTGCCGCAAGGTTATCTGGTCAAGCAGCTTGAGGATTTTCGCTCAGGCAAGCGGACCAATGCCGTGATGCAACCCATCGCATTGGCGCTTACCGATTCCGAAGGCAAGGCTGTTGCGAGCTATCTTGGTGCTTTAGATACCGCGGCTTCGAGCGCTGATTTAGATTCCACAGGAAGTATTGGCAGCGCCGCTGAAAGGTTGGTGAAACAAGGAGACTGGAGTCGCAATATTCCTTCATGTGTAGCGTGTCACGGGGTGGGTAGCACTGGAGTGGGAGAAAGTTTTCCTCCGCTCGTTGGCCAGTCCGGTGTCTACATCGCGGCACAGTTGAATGCCTGGCGTAGTGGTACGCGCAAGAATGATCCCAATGACTTGATGAGTCATATCGCGCGCTCGCTGAGCGACACTGAAATTAAAGACTTGTCAGCCTATTTCGCCAACCTGAACGGGGAGGCCAACCAATGAACTTTCCAGCGAAGATATTGCTCAGCGTAGCGATAGCTGTACCTCTTTTAGCAGCGAAGACGTTTTACGAAGAGCGCGACATGCTGCCAGTAGCGATGGACTCGGTCACGCGTCCAAAAGTTGAAAATGCTCACAACGATCCTGTCGCGGTTGGTGAGCCGGCCAAGCCATTCAGCCCTTCGGTTTTTACTCCGCCTCAAGAAGCGGAGCTTCCAGACAACGCATTTGGAGAGATGGTGCGGGAAGGGCGAGATATTTTCGTCAACACCCAGAAAAATGCACCTGAGTTTGTTGGTAATGGACTTAGCTGCAGCAACTGCCACCTCGATCAAGGTCGTATGGCGAATTCAGCTCCTCTTTGGGGAGCTTATGGCATGTACCCTGCCTTTCGAAAAAAGAACAACAAGGTCAATACGTTTACAGAGCGCCTGCAGGGCTGCTTCGAATTCAGCATGAACGGCAAGGCACCCCCGAGTGATAGCCATGTAATGAAAGCGTTAAGTACCTATGCTTATTGGCTGGCGACCAAAGCGCCTGTGGGTGTGGACTTACCAGGACGCCTCTATCCTGTTATCCCTGCCCCGGAAAAAGGTTTTGATCTGGTTAAAGGGAAACAAATTTATGCCGAGCAATGCTCCATCTGCCATGGCGGGGAAGGGCAGGGCCAAAAGTCCGCCGGGAAATTCGTATTTCCACCACTTTGGGGTAAGGACTCTTACAACTGGGGGGCGGGCATGCACCGTATCAATACTGCTGCCGGCTTTATCAAACAAAACATGCCTCTAGGTAAAGGCGGTTCGCTGACCAATGACGAAGCCTGGCATGTGGCTGCTTACATCAATAGTCATGAGCGACCTCAGGACCCACGCCTGGTCGATGGTTCCGTTGAAAAGACCCGCGAAAAATACCACAAGGGTGATGGCGTAAACTTGTATGGAGAGTCCGTTAACGGCGTGAAGCTGGGGCAAGGTATCAACTAACCACATGAAAGTCGGCAGGTGTTCAGTCGATCCATGCACCACAGGTTGGACATCAACTCATAGCGCCTAAGGGCTGACGGCATTGGTGCTGTGTAGTAGTCAACAATACGATGACCGTGGCCGGGGCCCTCTCTGGCAGCGGCTCCGTCAGCCAGATCGGTAGCCATGTCGAATCGGCCACCGGTCAGGCTTTGCAATACTTTTGATTGAGCGTCAGCCCCGTAGCTGATGAAAAGCTGCTAATGCCAGTTCTTCCTTTAGAAATGCGACAAAACTGTCGCTCAGGCTCGATTTGCTCGCGCTCCTGGAGCGTATCAGCCATATGTCGAACAGAACCTGTGGCTCGAACGCACGCACCACAATGCCCATGCCGAGGTTCTCTGAGGCGCTGATCGGATCGACGACAGATACGCCCAGCCCTTCGGCGACAATTGCGCAGGCCGCGTCGGATTGGCCGGTTTCTATACGCAAGCGACGGGGGATTTGCCTGTCATCAAAGATTTTATCGATCAGTACCCGGGATTGGTCATGAGGCCCTAAAGAGATAAAGGGTTGGTTCGCCAGGTCGCTAGCGTGGATCGTTTGCTTGGATGCCAATGGATGATCGGCTGGAAGTATGCAAACGGCTCTCAACGCCATCAGGTGCTCGCTCTCTGTTTCCTCGCGGTCGGAAGGGATGAAGCTCAGTCCGATTTCCATCTGTTGGGTAGCCACTGCGTCGATCAGGCTTCGTGAGCGCATGCTCTGCAGGTGAAACTGCACATCGGCGCGGTCCCGGCAATAGCGGGCGACAATCCGCGGGAGCAGATTGCGCGCAATGATGGGAAATGAAGCGATGCTTAGCGCCCCCCAATGCTGTTCCCGTAGTGATGCGGCCACACGAGCCACTCGCTTGACGCCTGCGAACATGGCTTCCACTTCCACAAGGAGCGCTTGGGCTTCCCGTGTCGGTTTAAGACGATTACCAACCCGCTGAAAAAGTTCAAGATCGTAAAAACTTTCCAACTGATAAATGAGCTGACTGACAGCCGGCTGTGACACGTGCAACAGCTCGGCGGCACGGCTCACTCCGCCACTTGTCATGACAGCACGGAACGCTTCCAGCTGGCGGATGTGCATAGACACCTCTCCATAAGATTAACTTATTCACCATTAACTAAATAATATTATCTCTAATGATCATTGGCTGCCTATGATCTTCTCCATCGAACATTCACAAAAATCATAAAAGGGGTGTCGAAATGCTCGAAGTACTCAAGAAGTTGTGTGTTGGGGTGGTCGCGATGGCATCGGTTAGCGCAATCGCGATGGCCGACCAGCTGGAGGATGTTAGAGGCCGCGGCACGTTGACCGTCGGAATCAAAAACGACTATATGCCCTTCGGTTTTCTTGATCGCGAAGGCAATCTCAAAGGCTTTGAAATTGATCTCGCCGAGGCTGTGGCCAAAAAAATTCTCGGCCCGGCGGGCAAAATTGAATTTGTACCTGTTGTGGCCAGTAATCGTATCGAGTTGCTCAAGGCCGGTCGCATCGACCTGGTTCTCGCAACGTTGGGCGAGACGCCCGAGCGCGCCAGGGTAGTGGATTTTACCGACGCCTATTACTCCATGGCCGGCATCGTACTGCTGGCACCGAAGGAGACGACGGTAAAGACCTGGGACGACACCAAAGGCCGAAAACTCTGCGGTGTTCAGGGAAATATGTTTAACCGCATCCTCTCGGAAAAGTACGGGGCGCAGCCCGTGTTGTTCTCCGGAACTTCCGAGTTGTTCAACGCCTTCAAGGATGGTCGTTGCGAAGGGATCGCTTTCGACGGACCGATTCTGCAGCAAAAACTCAGCGATCCTGATTGGGCCGGCAAGTACAAGATCGCCCTTGAGACCTTCAGCTACATCCCCATCGCAGGTGGCGTGCGCAAAGGCGAACCGGCCTTTCTCGAAGCTGTAAACAAAGCCATCCGCTCTGCAGCAGCCGACGGCGTCATGGTGAATGCCGAAAAAAATTATTCGATGGGCACCAGCGACTATGTGACCAAGCGGGCTGACGACGCCAAGGCGTCAGGATTCTAAATAGCGAACCGAACAGTGGCCCATTCACAGTAGGTATGTCATCGATGTTACTTGGACTCGATTTTAGCTGGCTAGCGGATCCGGTGTATCTGCGCTGGTTCGCCACGGGCCTGGGCACCACACTTGCGCTAAGCCTTATTGGCACCCTGTGCATGTTTATCGTAGGCATCGTCGGGGTGGCGACCATGCACTTTAAAGTACCGGTACTGGCGCAATTGACGGTGATTCTGGTTGACCTCTTTCGCAATACCCCGCCGCTGGTGCAGTTGTTCTTTCTCTATTTCATGCTGTCGGACCTGGGCGCGACTGTCACTGACCCGTTGAGCGGCGGATCCATTCCCTTGTTCAGCGGGTTCACCTGCGTAGTGATGTCGTTGGTGCTATTTAATGGTGCGATCGCTATTGAGGTGCTGCGCTCGGGCATTGGCGCCGTGCCCGTGCAAACGGTCGAGGGGGCTCGCAGTCTGGGGTATACCCGCCTGCAAATCTTTCGATTGATCGAACTGCCACTCGCGCTGCGCCTGACTATTCCGGGGATGACCAACAACATTGTCAGCCTGATCAAAACATCGGCCCAGGCATCGCTGGTCGCGGTCGCGGACGTGATGTACTACGCCACCCAAGTCATGCTCGAGACCTTCCTCAATATTGAGGTAATGATCGTCCTTTGGGTCGTCTATCTGTCTATCGCTACGTTGGTAGCGTTGGCCGCTCGAATGATTGCGCGCTCGGTAATGATTCCTGGTGTTGGGGTACAGCCATAATGAACGGGTCAATCAGATATAGCGGATTAGGTTTCTTTGGCGTGATTGCCTTGATCGCCGGCATCTTTTATTGCGCTTATGGCAAGGACAGTGCAGAAGCTTTTCAAGTACTGGTATCGCGCTCTTCGTTACTACTGACGGGAGCCGCTAACTTCGAAAGTATGGGAGGAGGATTTACCGCCAACATCTTGATCAGCCTATGTGCAATGGCGATTTCTACTGTACTGGGAGTACTACTTGGCTCAGGCATGACTTCGCACAACGCGGTGATACGCGCGCCTTGCGTAGTGCTGATGAACATCATGCGAAACTCGCCGTGGCTGGTGGTGCTTTACGCAATGCTTTACCTGATTCCGTTCCGCATCAGCGTAGGGGGCGTCGAGTTCTGGGTCTCGCCATTTTTCAAGGCCGTGGTCGGCTTGTCGGTGCCCGTGACGGCGTACATGGCTGAAGTTTTCCGTAACGGGATTCAGACCATTCCCTCGGGTCAATGGGAGTCGGCTTTGTCGTTGGGGTATCGGCGGGGGGCCATTCTGCGGCGCATTGTCCTGCCACAAGCCTTCCCGCAGATGTTGCCAAACATCATGACCACCTACGCCATGCTGTTCATTGGAACCAGCCTGGTGGTCATCACCGGAACCTCCGATGTGCTGTCCATCGCCAAGACCGTGATTGCCAGCGATGGCGATCGTTTCGCCACCGCCATCTACCTCTACATCCTGTTGATCTTCTTCAGTTTTTGCTACCCGATTTCGGTGGCAAGCCGTGCCCTTGAAAGCCATCTGAGACGGAATCGCTGACATGAACAAAACTTCAACGCCCATCGTATCGCTTTCCGGCGTCCGTAAATCCTATGCAGATATCGAAGTGCTGCGCGGCATCTCACTGGAAATCGACGCTGCAAGCGTGGTGTGCATCGTCGGCCCATCGGGCTCCGGAAAGTCGACGATTCTTCGCTGCATCAACGGTTTGGTGCCGATCGACAGCGGCAGCATCCGGGTCGGGGCACACCAGGTAGAGAGCTTGCGAACAGAGAAGTCTCTGGTCCCGCTGCGTCAGGAAGTGGCGATGGTGTTCCAGCAATACAACCTGTTCCCGCACCGCACGGTACTGGAGAACATCATGATGGCGCCCATCCAGGTGCTCAAGCATGCCCGTGATGAAGTCCGTGGACGAGCGCTTCGGCTGCTGGAAAAGGTACAGCTATCAGACAAAGCGGATTGTTACCCCGGTTCGTTGTCGGGGGGACAACAGCAGCGAGTCGCTATCGCTCGTGCGCTGGCAATGGAGCCAAATATCATTTTGTTTGATGAGGTGACCGCCGCGCTCGATCCCGAAATGGTCAAGGAAGTACTCAACGTCATCAAGGACCTGGCCGATGGCGGCCTGACCTGTGTGCTGGTCACCCATGAAATGCGCTTTGCGGAGGAAGTGGCCGATCACGTGTATTTCACGGACAAGGGGGTGATCGTTGAACACGCACCGCCCTCCGAGTTTTTCCACAACCCTGTCGATCCGCGCCTCAAGGCGTTCCTGGACAAGGTGCTCTGACTGCAACCCTCAAAGCGGAGAAAACCTATGGGATTCAAGATATTGGTGCCCGACGCGCATCTGCGCGACCTGGCGGTCGAGCGACAGGTTTCCAAAGAGTTGTTTGATTACACCGTCTATGACGAAACCAGTGCGCACGCGATACCCGAAAGTGACTGGCGGGATTGCGATGCCGTGCTGCTCTGGCACCGAATGCAGATCGACAAGTCAGTCGTCGAGATGCTGGACAACTGCAAGCTGATCGTTCGTGTCGGTGTGGGCTTTGACAACGTTGATATCAACGCCTGTCGCGAGCGGCACATCCCGGTATCCAACGTGCCTAACTACGGCACGACAGAAGTCGCCGACCATGCCGTGGCCATGTTGCTTTATCTGGTACGCGGCCTCGGAACATATGAGCGCAGGCTCAAGGCAGACCCGGTCAATGGGTTCGTGGCAGAGAATGTGCCTGTCGTGCGGCGTATTCGGGGGGCAACCTTTGGTGCTATCGGCATGGGCCGTATCGGCACAGCCGTGGCGCGCCGCGTTGCCGCGCTGGATATGCAGGTCATTTACCACGACCCCTTGCTTCCCGAGGGGCATGAGTTGGGCCTGGGTTTCGAACGGGTCAAGACGCTCGAAGAACTGTTGGCACGGGCGGACGTGGTCAGTCTGCACGTGCCCCTGTCGAGCAGCACGCGAGGCATGGTGGACGATACCTTCCTTGATATGTGCAAAGACGACAGCATCCTCATAAACATCGCTCGTGGTGGGTTGGTCGACATCAATGCGGTTGAGCGCGCATTACGCAGCGCGAAGCTGGCAGCCGTCGGGCTGGATGTGTTGCCCAATGAACCGCCGGTACCGCTGCCCGCGCTTCTTGAGGCATGGCGCAATGAGGAGCCGTGGCTGGCTGGACGCCTGGTCGTGACACCGCACTCAGCGTTTTACTCGCAGGCTGGTTACTTGGACATGAGGTGTTTTTCTGCGCAGATCCTGGTGGATTACCTGGTGCACAAGACGGTGCGCAACAACGTAAACCCCGGTTGGCAGAAGTAAGCGGTAGAGCAGGGCGCCACTCCATAACTGATCAAGAACTCTGGATAGAATGACTATGGCTTTCGAGCGGATAGATGCGCAATTTCGCAAACTGACAGTCGATGAACTTAACGCTTGGCGCTCCATTGCGCCCGCGGTTGCGTCCGATTGTATGAACAGAACCCAGGTGATGAACTCGACAATCAAGTCGATTTCCTCCGGCGCCATCCTGTGTGGGCAGGCGCGAACAGTCACCACAATGGTCGGCGACTGCGCCAGTGTGTGCGAGCTGATCAGCATGGCCTTGCCCGGTGAGATCGTTGTAGTCGACGCCGGCGGCGTGGAGGACACGGCCGTGTGGGGCGGCATCATGACCGAGGAAGCGGTACAGCGCGGTATTGGCGGTGCGGTGGTATACGGCGCGATACGCGATGTGGCTGACATGCGCGAATTGGGATTCAACATGTTCTGCAAGGCCATAGTGCCACGCGGACCACATCACGGGTTCGGTGGCGTCATCGATGGACCTATCGCGGTTGCCGGTGCAGTCGTACGTCCGGGTGACATCGTGTTGGGTAATGACGACGGTGTCGTCGTCGTACCATTGGAGCGAGCAAGCGAAGTATTGGCTGCGGCCCAAGCCCACATCGCCAAAGAAGTCGATTGGATCGCGGCCATCAGACGCGGGCAAACTATTCAGGATGTGTTCAACTTTTCGAAATCGCACGTTCGCTAAGCCTTTTCCAATTCGTTTGAGCGGTTGCCAAGGGGGAGGGGATAGACCCTTGGGTTTTAATATCCGGTCGTTCGAATTATTTCTTTCTGTGGAGCGAGTCTTGGAATGAAATGCACACCCGATTTTGGCACCAAAAGTGTAATCGTCTACAACCAGGCGCAAACAGCGAAATTGCTGGATTGGCACTCGCTGGTTGACGCGTTGAAGATTGCCTCCCGCGAATTAATCAGCGGGGAAATTTTAAGCCCTGAGCGGATGGTCGTACCGTTACCCAACAATGGCGTATTGTTAAGTATGCCAGCTGTTGCAGCGGATATTGCGACGCACAAACTAGTCAACGTTCAACCTGCCAATAAGCGAAATGGGTTACCGACCATCCACGGGCAAGTCAGTGTTTTCAATGCTCAATCAGGGGAACCACGTTTTATTCTCGATGGGCCCGAGGTGACAGGGCGGCGTACAGCCGCTGTATCAATGCTCGCGCTAGAAACCTTCATGAACAGAACTCCAGAATCCATTCTGATTATTGGGGCTGGCACCCAGGCTGCCTATCACATCAAAGCGATCAATGCGCTATATCCTGATGCTAAAGTCTGGGTGTGCGGAATTGACTATGATGAGACGAGTATCTTCTGTGAAGCAAATAAAACCACTCATCATAACCTTGAGGCGTGCGCAGCAAATAAAATGCCTGATACCTCGTCAGTCATTACCCTGACGACCAGCAACGTAGCTGTTTACAATGAAAGGGCGCGCACAGGGAAGTTAATAATAGGTGTAGGGGCATTTACGCCGCAGATGTGTGAAATAGGTAAAATTACGTTAGCGGGTAGTGACCTGTATGCCGATGATCCAGTGGGTGCCCGGCATGAGGCTGGTGATTACATTCAAGCCGACGTTGTTTGGGAAAAGGTGCGTTCTTTGGCCTCGGCATTAGATGTTCCACCCGTGCTAGATCGTCCCGTCGTATTTAAAAGCGTGGGCACTGGCGCGTGGGACTTGGCTGCATGTCGTGTAGCCAACGCCGCTCTAGGGTTCTAAGGGTATATTTTAAATAACTCGAATAAATCGAATCTGCGGGGTGAAATCATAACTCCCAATTTTCCGTTCGATCGCAGTTGATTGCCTTTCGGGATGCTCTTGGTCTACCAGTAAGGTGTGCGGCGAGCGGAGTGAACATCGCAGAACGACGCGTTGCCAGGATCGCCAAGTCGATCTAACCACGCTCGAAACGCTTGGGAACGGCGAGAAATTGGGTATGGCAGAGCTCATCCGATTCGAATGCTCGGCATTGGGAGGGAAAGGTTTTGAGGAACATTGGGATCGTAGGGATTACTGAAGATTGGCCGAGGGACGATTTCCATACACGCGGTGGTGCAAGGTGACACAATGCGCGAGATGGAGCATGCAATGCATTGAGGAGACCAGGATTCCGGTTAACCCTTTACCAGTCCGATTAATTGTCAGTGCTCACAGTACTAGAAGGCTGGCAGAGCGTCGATTCACCATGAGTGTAATACACGATTTAACTTATGGGAGATGACCGGCTGTAAGTCTTGGTTTTGAGACTCGTGAGCCAGAAACCAGGTTAGAGTGTTCATCAATGTCTGTTAATAAGGCCCCTCCACTCGATTCACGTAGTCGCGCCAAGCGGTTCCAGCGAACGAACAGGGCAAAAAAAACCGTATATCAATCGTTATGTGAAGAATGAATCGTCCGCTGTTTGTTTCTCTAGATGGGCCCAAGGGAACCGGCAAAACCACACTGTTGGAGGCCGTTACGAAAGTACTGAGGGCAGACAACAAAAAGGTGATCCGACTTTGCGAGAAAAAAAGCGATCCCTATAGGGGTGAAACAATGGCCCTCGTTAACAAACTCGTCAGAAATCCCACCCAGGATTTGGCGTTGGAGGTTTGTGAGCGCTTTGCTGAAAGCCGTGCCTGGATTTCCCAGCACGTGCTGGCTAAACAGCCACCAGGCAGCATCATCTTGATCGATCGTTGGTACCCGTCTGATGCCGCGTTTCGCTGGACAGTCCCGTTTGCAGAGATTCTACAGTTGAACATTGATCGAAACGTGCGAGTGCCAGACCTGCATGTCGGGGTTGTCACCGCCCCTGATATTTCATGGGCGAGGGCAGCGGCACGACGGCGTGGGCTGAGCAGTACTGTGATCCATAAGCTGGAAGAACATGTCGCTTGTACCAAGGCGTTCGAGCGAGCGATTGCAGATCACGGCTGGGTTTTATGCCGTAATGAAGGAACGATCGAAGACGCAACGATGCAGGTGATTTCTGAGATCTATAAAGTCCTGATGCCCCGTAGGCGAAGTTCGCTGCGCCGGCCTTGATGAGGTTGAGATAGCCGTAGATATAGATCCTTAGCAGGATCGAAGGGGTTATTTGTCGCCGCAGCGGTAGCCGGCTGACGCTTTGATCTGGGTGCCTGTCATCGAACTCTGAGCCGAAGCTGCCCGGGGTGGGTCTTACATGATCAGACGGTTCGAGCGTCGATTGCTGGAGATGTATGCCAAGAGGAAAGCGGACGGTAGGGAAACGGACAGGACCTATGCGCACCTGTAGAGTAATACCTGATTTAACATAATATACATTATGCGTAGTGCTGTATGCTGACGTGGGGGGCTCGGGTGGTCAGATTTGAAGCCTAGGGCTGGCCTTCGAGGTCGTCCAGGAACGACTCCTCAACGTTAGGCCTGAGCGCGCCGTAGAACTGAATGAACATGTGTTGGCATCCACGCTTGCGGTAATGCTCGACGACCTTGCGAATCAACTCGGCGAGTACCCGGGTCAGAATCGTATCGTAGGACCTCGCGCTGGATCGTAGAGACCTTTCGATATTGATCAATCAAACTCTCGTAGCGATCAAGGCCGACACGGCGGCGCGTAGATTCAGGAATCGCATGGAACAGCGTTAACACGTCGTGCTTGTCTGGTTTATCGGTCAGCACCTTGCCCAATTGCTGGTGATCGGCATGCGCGGCGTTGATCAAAACCATATCAAGCTTATAAATTTCGTTAGCTTTTCCAGCGTTATCATCTTGAGTCGAAACAAAGCTACTCAGAAAAATCTCCATGCCCGCCACGGCATTCACCAGGGCTTCATCCTTTTGCAGAGAGTCCTGCTGCGATACCTCGGCAGCCTTCAAATAGCGATAATCGCTCTCGACCATCCAGCCTGGAAAATGCTCCATTACAGCCTTCTCTTTTAGTATGGGGAGCCGCTAGTCTAACGGAACGAGTTTTCCCTCGGCGCAAGAACTGGGCAAGTTCACCCCTCCATGCATGCATTGCTAATAACCAAAAGTTATAACTCAACTAAACAGCTATTTAGTTGAGTTAATAGTTAGCGTATTTTCACCGTAAAACAGGCTTTGCCCGAGTTAGACTATGCAGTGTCGAGTTAGCGAGTTAAACGCCATGCTGTTTTCGCTGCTCGGTTTAAATGCTCATCTCTCATACAAGCTCCCTCCTCCTTATTCGCTTGAGGTTATAGGCCAGCAGGTGAAGGCCACACAGCAGTCGATGACAAACACCACCTGATCATCGCGGTCACCAATATTGGCAATGACCGAGCACAACTGAGCAATACGGCGAATCAGGCGCGTGAAGAGATCGGGTCGAGTCACTGACGATGGTTGCCGATCGATGCTATTACAAGGGCATGGAAATCGTTGCCTACGAGCAAACTGGTATCACCACTTTCGTACCGAAACCACTGACATCCAGCAGCAGCCGCTTCGCTCCAGGATTCAACCATCGACATGCCACAGACTCAGTGAAATCCATGTAGGTGGCGGATGCTCCCGTAGACCTTTCTCACTGCCAATTAACCGCGCCATAGCACACAGTTAATGGGCTTCAAAAGTTATGAAGATCTCAAGTCGTATTTGGACCACCCTCCCCTGAATCGCGTAGGTAAAATCTGTACGCGATTGATGAGGAAAATCTGTGGAGAACGACTTCCAAGCCTCGATACACCTATATCCGAATAACGGGTTACGGTGACCTGTCGATTGAGTATGTGAGTTACTGAATCGGCTGGAACCGCCTTGGTCGAGAGGTCCGGGAACCGGTCAGGTCTTCCCTACCCTTTATGCTAGAACGAGTTTCAGCTGCGCAGCGATGGAGACCGTGTTTCAAGGCGTGCCGAACGCGCCAGGCTACAAGCTCTATGCGAAAGCGAAGCTGCAGGGGCACCTGCATTAGATGATCCGGACTGAGAGGGCGATGAACCTGGTCGACCTGACCACCAAGTCATTGCGGCGGCTGGGCATCGAGCGCGCGGACTTGATCAACACAGGCCGAAATCACTATCCCTTCACCCGCAGCGGCGTTTTCTATTAAAGACTGGGTGCCAGAAATCACTTGCGGGGAAAGGGCTGACAACGCGTTCATGATCGCTCCCTGTTAATCGGCCAAACCGACCAGTTTGGCCAGCTCAACAGCGCGGTTGGCGTAACCCCATTCGTTGTCGTACCAGGCATAGATCTTCACTTGAGTGCCATTGATCACCAGCGTCGACAGAGCATCGATGATCGATGAGCGCGGGTCAGTGCGGTAGTCGATGGACACCAGTGGGCGCACTTCATAGCCGAGGATATTTTTCAGCGGGCCTTCTGCCGCCGCCTTGAGCAACGCATTGACCTCATCCACCGAGGTGGCGCGCTCCACTTCGAACACACAATCGGTGAGCGAGGCGTTGGCCAGCGGTACGCGCACCGCATGACCATTCAGGCGGCCACGTAGTTCGGGGAAGATTTCCGCAATCGCGGTGGCCGAGCCGGTGCTGGTCGGGATGAGACTCATGCCCGAGGCACGGGCACGGCGCAGATCCTTGTGCGGTTGATCGAGAATGCTCTGGGTATTGGTCAGGTCGTGAATCGTGGTGATCGAGCCGTGGCGGATGCCCAGGTTCTCGTGGATCACTTTGACCACGGGTGCCAGACAGTTGGTGGTGCAGGAGGCCGCCGTGACAATACGGTGCTGCGCCGGGTCGAACAGGTGCTGGTTAACGCCCATCACCACGTTCAGGGCGCCTAGCTCCTTGACCGGCGCACAGACCACCACACGCTTAACGCCCTGATCCAGGTAGGCCTGCAACACCGCCACAGTCTTCATCTTGCCGCTGGCCTCGATCACCAGATCGCAACCTGACCAGTCGGTGTCGGCAATCGCTTTGTTCGCGGTGACCTTGATGCGCTTGCCGCCAATCACTACATGATCGCCTTCTGCGCTGGCTTCGTTGTGCCAACGACCATGCACAGAGTCGAAGTTGATCAGGTGCGCATGGGTTACTGCATCGCCTGCCGGGTCGTTGATTTGCACGAACTCGAACTCTGGCCAGCCCCAGGCTGCACGCAAGGCGAGACGACCGATGCGACCGAAACCGTTGATACCTACTTTGATGCTCATGCTGTTGCTCTCTTGGGGCTACTGTCTGCGGGCAATTACGACTTGGCGATGTCGAATTGGCTGATGTAGTTGATATGCACAGGGTGCTGAATCGCACGCGGACGCAGCGTTTGAACTTCGCTTACCGCCTCGCGCAATGGCACTGCGCATTCGATCAGCAGTTGCGCGGCAATCAATCCGGTACGGCCCGAGCCGCCCTTGCAGTGAATGGCAATAATCTTGCCTTCGGTGAGCAGTTGCTTGATCCGCTCACGATTGGCCTCCCAGGCAGCCTGAAACGGCTCAGCAGGTGCTTGATCGTCTTCCACGGGCAGATGAAACCACTCGATGCCGTGCTGTTGGCATAGCTCTGGCAGATTCTCGACTTCGTTCTGGCTCAACTCTTCGGTGGGCATCAGCGTCAGCAAGGCCGAAGCACCTGCAGCCTTCAGAGTGTCCAGCGCCTCAGCGACCGACGCGTCTTGGGTGCCTGGGCAAGGCGTGAAGATCAGTTGGCCTTGCACAGCTGTCGTGGTGAGCACGGAGTACGGATGTTGGTGCACGATCAGGCGTCCTTCAGACAGAGCGTTGATCAACGCGTTTGGAGAGTTCTTCCGCCGATTCCTTACGTTCGGAATAGCGGTCGACCAGATAGTCCTGCCGCTCACGCAGTAGCAAAGTGAATTTCACCAGCTCCTCCATCACATCCACGACACGGTCGTAGAATGCGGAGGCCTTCATGCGCCCGGCTTCATCGAACTCCAGGTAGGCCTTCGGCACCGAGGACTGGTTGGGAATGGCGAACATACGCATCCAGCGACCCAGCACACGCAGCTGGTTGACCACGTTGAAGGATTGCGAGCCACCACAGACCTGCATCACCGCCAGCGTCTTACCCTGGGTTGGGCGCACCGCGCCCATGGTCAATGGAATCCAGTCGATCTGCGCCTTGAACACCGCGCTCATCGAACCGTGGCGCTCGGGGGAGCACCAGACCTGACCTTCTGACCAGAGCACCAGTTCGCGTAGCGCTTGCACTTTGGGGTGGCTGTCCGGCACGTCATCCGGCAACGGCAGCTCAGAGGGGTTGAAGATGCGTGTTTCTGCGCCCAAGTGCTGCAACAAACGTGCAGCTTCCTCGGTCAGCAGGCGGCTGAACGAACGCTCACGGGTCGAGCCGTAGAGCAGTAGGATGCGCGGCTTGTGCGTGGCCGACAGCGTACTGCCGAGCTTATCGAGGGTCGGCAGATCGACCAATTCGGCATCGAGATTGGGAATATGTTCATCTGTCATACATTTACTCCTCAGCGAGGGCGCCCTTTGGGTGATCGAACCAGCGGCGCTTGAGCCAAAGGGCCACACTGACCAGCATGATCAAAACCGGCACTTCAACCAGTGGGCCGATCACCGTAGCGAACGCCACTGGCGAGGCCAGGCCAAATGTGGCGATGGCCACAGCGATGGCCAGTTCGAAGTTGTTGCTGGCGGCGGTAAAGGCCAGCGCCGTGGGTCGTGGATAGTCAGCGTGGAGCACCTTGCCCATCCAGAAGCTGATGAAAAACATCACCACGAAGTAGATCGTCAGGGGTATCGCGATGCGCAACACATCAAATGGCAATTGCAGCACCACGTCACCCTTGAGGCTGAACATGGCAACGATGGTCAGCAGCAGCGCGACCAGCGTCAGCGGGCTGATGCGCGGAATGAAGCGTTGGCTGTACCAGGTCTCGCCTTTGCGGCTGATGAGGATCTTGCGCGTCAGGAAACCAGCCAGGAATGGGATGCCCAGGTAGATCAGCACGGACTCGGCGATGCTGACAAAGTTGGTGTCAATCACGCTGCCTTGCAGGCCGAACAATGGCGGCAGCAGACCGAGAAAGATCCACGCATACACACTGAAGAACAAAATCTGGAAGATGCTGTTGAAGGCCACCAGCCCAGCGACGTATTGGTTGTTGCCACCTGCGATTTGATTCCACACCAGCACCATGGCGATGCAGCGCGCCAGGCCGATGAGGATCAGACCGGTCATGTACTCAGGCTTGTCGGCGAGAAATACGATGGCCAGTACGAACATCAGCACTGGGCCAATCACCCAGTTCTGGATCAGCGATAGCGCCAAGATGCGCTTATCCTTGAACACCTCCGGCAGCTCTTCGTACCTGACCTTGGCCAACGGCGGATACATCATCACGATCAGGCCGATGGCAATCGGGATATTGGTCGAACCCACCGAAAGGCTGTCAAGCCAGGCCGGCAGCCCCTCGTACAGACTGCCCAAGCTGACACCAATCGCCATGGCGAGAAAGATCCAGACCGTCAGATAGCGATCCAAAAAAGAAAGACGGCTTTTACTCATCGTCATGCTCCGGTGTCAGAGGGTGCCGATCAGGGCCAGTTCGGCCTTGAGTTGTTCGGCACTTAACTGCTTGAGCGGTAAAGCCAGGAAGGCTTCGATACGGGTTCTGATCTGTTCCAGGGTGGCTTCGAAAGCGGCCTCGATTTCTTCTAGAGTCCCTTGGTATTCCGAAGGGTCTGCCAAGCCCCAGTGGCCCTTGATGGCCGGCCCGAAAAGCACCGGGCAGGCTTCGCCGGCAGCCTTGTCACACACCGTGATGACGAAATCAGGCGCCAATTTCTCGTAGACATCGCTGGACTTGCTATAGAGCCCTGCGGGCGAGATTTCAGCCTTATCCAACGTTTTCAGACTCAGCGGATGCACTTCACCCTTCGGATGGCTGCCGGCGCTGTAGGCGTGCATATCCGTCGGAGCCAAATGATTGAACATGGCTTCACAAAGAATGCTGCGGCAGCTGTTGGCGGTGCACAGAAACAGAATCTTCATCAGGCTATCTCGTAAAGGCCGAGCGCTGCTCGGGCAGGCGTTAACTCAGCAGCAAGCGGCTAGGCGCTGAGGGCAATCACCCATTACGTCGAGGCGTTTGGCGTCGGGACTGAGCCAATGCTGGTTGGCGTCAAGCGTGGTTTTCAGTACGGCGATCACCCAATCCGGCAGACTGGGATGCAAGCGGTAATACACCCATTGACCTTGCCGACGATCCGCCAGCAAACCACAGTTGCGCAGTTGCGCCAGGTGGCGGGAAATCTTCGGCTGGCTCTCATCGAGTGCGCAGGTCAGTTCGCAAACACAAAGATCTTCCTCACGGGTGATGAGCAACATAAGGCGAATGCGGGTTTCGTCGGCCAGGCATTTGAATACGGTGGTCGGTGTCAGATGGTCAGCCATAGGGGTCTCAACGTTTGGTTTTCACCAGCACGAACATCTTGATGCGTTCATGGATCTCGTGAAGGGTGTGACGGAATGCATCGTGCTTGGTGCTGGTCACCGGATCCTCAAAGTTCCAGGCCAGCACCTCTCCGGCGCCTGGCAGGGCATGGCATTCCAGAGACGATTTATCGCACAGCGTGATGACGTAATCGAAACGCTCTCCCACAAACTCATCGATAGACTTGCTGTACAACCCTTCGGTACTTACACCTAGGTGCTGAAGCGATCCCAAGGTGCGGGGATCGATCTCGCTGGGCGCGGTACCTGCACTGAAGGCCACGAAATGTTCGGAATCAGTGTGGCGCAGCAGCGCGTCAGCCAGCTGCGAGCGGGCAGCATTAGCCACACAAACAAACAGCACGCGGGTCTTATCGATCATAGCCAAGTCTCAAATTAGATATGGTTTTTAGAATATACGTTTTTCCATATATCAGGTAAAGCAGCAAGGCCAGTTCCCCTGAAAATAGCCAATTTTAAGCACCAAACGCTCATGAACCTAAGGGATTGCGGCCAAATGCACGCCTCCAGCCGCTTAACATCTGTATATTCACATATCAGCATCTGGTATTTAAACTGTCATTGGGTGTCTTGAGGCTCTCCCGCACCTCAACCCCAAGCAGGAACCTTGCGATGAAAAACTGACCCTAACTGCTTTTTGCTAAAGGGGCTGTGCCAGCCTCCAAACAGGGCTTTACATGTGCATCAACATGCACATATATTCTCGACATGAACGTCACCCCTAACCGCTCTCAAGCCATTGAGTCTGCCATTGAGTCTCTCGACGGCACATTTTTCAAAGCCCTCTGCGAGCCGCCAAGAGTCGCGGTGCTGAAGCGCGTGATGCAATTAGGTCGAGCAGATGTGACCGCGATTGCAGCTGACCTACCCCAAGAGCGTTCTGTGGTATCTCGTCATCTTCAGGTGCTGCTGGACGCCGGGATCGTGCGCGCCACCAAGGTGGGACGTCAGATGTTCTATGAGGTGGACGGCCCCGCCATCGTCAAGCGACTGGAGGACATCCTCCATCACACCAAAAGCATTGCTTTATTGTGCTGCCCAGGCGGATCTCGCTGATTTTTTCTTATCTTAATATGTGTATAGGTGCGCACACATGAACACAACAGAACACCCATTTGATGTTGTCGTAATAGGCGCGGGGCAAGCAGGGCTCGCCTGTGGCTGGCATTTGAAACAGCAGGGGCTCGATTTTCTTATCTTGGATGAGCAGCAGCAACCTGGTGGTAACTGGCGTAACTACTACGACAGCCTCGAACTGTTCTCGCCGGCAGCGTACTCCTCACTACCGGGGCTGCCATTTCCTGGAGAACCGGGGCACTACCCCTCCCGCGATGAAGTAGTGCGCTACCTGGAGCAGTACGCCAGCTTTTTCCAGTTGCCGATTCTTCCGGGGATACAGGTCATAAAGGTGAATCAAGAAGCTGGGGGGTTTCAGATAGTGGCTACCAACGGGCAGCGCTTCTTCACCAGGGCGCTGATCGTGGCATCGGGGGCATTCAGTCGCCCCTATACACCTGAAGTTCCTGGGCTCGAAAGCTTCCAAGGTGTTTGCATTCACAGTGCCGAGTATCGGAATGTGGAAATGTTCAGCGGGCAACGCATCGTAGTGATTGGAGCGGCGAACTCGGCAGTGCAGATTGCTTACGAGCTAGCCAAGGTGGCCGAGGTCACGCTTGCCACGCGCGAGGCGATCCGATTCTTTCCGCAGAAGCTACTCGGCGCGGATTTCCACGCTTGGCTGAAATGGACAGGTCTGGAAAGAACCCGCTGGATCAATGATCAGAGCACGCCGGTATTGGATGACGGGACTTACAAAAAAGCGCTGAAGTCAGGCCTTTTCAACCAGCGGTCGATGTTCGGAAAAGTAACCCCAACCGGAGTTGTTTGGGCGGATGGTCACCACGAAGCAGTTGATTGCCTAGTCTTCGCCACTGGGTTCCGCCCAAATATTTCCTTTCTTGAAGACCTCGCGGTGACGGATGATCGAGGGCGATTGATGCAGCGCGATGGACGAGCACTGCACATCCTGGGCCTGTACTTTATGGGGTTACCAAAACAGCGCAATTTCGCTTCAGCAACCCTCAGAGGTGTAGGGCCTGACGCTGAAGTCATCCTCCCACATTTGCTACGCCATCTGCGTTCCACAGACACAGAACTGGTGATAGCAGCGCAGCGATGAACCACTAACGCAATGAAACACCATGCGACCCCTGCTCAGGTGCCTAATACACTTGCGGCTAATACTCAAAGCTTGACGAGTATCAGATCGTGTCATCCACACAGGGACTAGACTCAGGACGCGCTATCAATACTGATCGCTGGGCATAACGACTATCAGGTAAGCGCACTAATCAGTGTGCGGGTAATGCTCTGATTAGTAAAAAGGGTCAATGGCACTCGTGCGTACGAGTTCTGACTGTCGAATCGCTAGGGAAATACTCATGCAGTTTCTTGAGAACGCACCACGTTTTCTGTTTTTTACTGGCAAAGGCGGTGTTGGCAAAACGTCGATTGCCTGCGCTACAGCGCTGCAGCTGACGGCTCAAGGCAAACGCGTCCTGCTGGTGAGTACCGACCCGGCGTCCAACGTTGGACAAGTGTTTGGCATCAGCATTGGCAACAACATCACCCCTGTACCTGCTGTTGCTAATTTGTCAGCGCTCGAAATTGACCCCCAGGCCGCAGCTCAGGCCTACCGAGACCGTATTGTCGGGCCTGCGCGAGGCGTGTTGGACGCCGATGTGGTCAAAGGCATGGAAGAACAGTTGTCTGGAGCCTGTACAACAGAAATTGCATCCTTTGATGAGTTTACCGAGCTCCTGGTGGGCTCCAGGCACACTGATGGCTTTGACCACATCATCTTTGATACAGCCCCTACCGGTCACACCATTCGCCTGCTCCAACTACCGGGAGCCTGGAGTGGTTTCCTAGAGGCTGGCCAGGGTGATGCCTCGTGCTTGGGGCCATTGGCTGGTCTCGATAAACAGCGCGATCAATATCGTAAGGCCGTTGAAGCCCTGTCCGATCCCGCACGTACTCGGCTCGTACTGGTTGCTCGCGCCCAAACGGCCACACTGCGTGAAGCCGCACGCACCCACGAAGAGCTCGCAAGTATTGGCCTGAGCAAGCAATACCTGGTGGTCAACGGCGTGTTGCCCAGCACTGAGGCCGAGAAAGACTCTTTAGCCGCAGCAGTGTATGCACGGGAGCAGGCGGCCCTTACCGGGATGCCGGACGAGCTCAAGGCCCTGCCCTTTGATCAGCTTCCCCTGAAAGCCTTCAATCTAGTCGGCGTTGAAGCACTGAAACAGTTACTGAATGAAGATAGCCAAGCCGTTGATGAGATTGAATCTGCAACGGTCGAGATTCATGCGCCAAGCCTGAGTGATTTGGTCGATGAAATTGCCGCTGATGGTCATGGACTGATTATGGTCATGGGTAAAGGTGGAGTCGGCAAAACAACACTCGCGGCGGCGGTGGCAGTCGAGTTGGCACACAGAGGGTTACCGGTTCACCTCACTACGTCCGATCCAGCGGCTCATCTGGCAGAAACCCTGGATGGGGCGATGAATAACCTGACCCTCAGCCGCATAGATCCTCACGTTGAAACTCAACGCTATCGTGATCAGGTAATGGCCTCTAAAGGCGCAAAGCTAGACGAGCAGGGAAAAGTGCTTTTGGCAGAGGATCTTCGCTCGCCCTGCACTGAAGAAATCGCAGTCTTTCAGGCCTTCTCGCGCGTTATTCGGGAGGCGGGCAAGCAGTTTGTGGTTATGGATACAGCGCCGACCGGGCATACCCTTTTGTTGCTTGATGCCACGGGTGCCTATCACCGTGACATCGCTCGGCAAATGCAAGGCAGCAATACCCGCTTCAGTACGCCAATGATGCAGCTTCAAGACCCAAAGCAAACCAAGGTTTTACTGGTTACATTGGCCGAGACGACTCCGGTACTTGAAGCTGCCAATCTGGAAGCCGATCTACGCCGCGCAGGCATTGAACCTTGGGCGTGGGTGATCAACAACAGCATCGCGGCCTCCAGGACTCAATCACCGTTACTTCGCAAGCGAGCGCGAAATGAGCTCAAAGAAATTGAGCATGTGGCCAGTGAGCGCGCCCAACGCTATGCCGTGATTCCCTTGATGGCTGAGGAGCCTGTTGGGGTAGAACGCTTGCTCCGACTAAGTGGGAGACAGAGCTGCCCAATACCCTATTGAAACTCGCCTACGGAGTTCAACAAGGTGGGTGATACAGTTCAATAGCGGGGAAGGTTAATATCTCCAAAAAACTGGAGTCACAAGCACCAACACAGTCAGAATTTCCAGCCTCCCAAGGAGCATGCCAACGGTCAGTAGCCATTTGGCGGCATCAGGTAATGATGAGACATTACCTGCCGGCCCAATGATCGTGCCAAGCCCTGGCCCGACGTTACACACAGCAGTAGCGGCGCCACTCAAAGCAGTTGTCCAATCCAGCCCAATGAGAGCCAGGCCCAAGACAATTACTGCAATAGTGACGGTGAAGAAAAATGAGAAGGTCAAAAGCGAACGCAGGATCTCCTCGTCAATGGGATGACCGTTGTACTTCTTTTGAATCACGGCTCGTGGATGGATCAGTTGCTTCAAGCTACTCACGAGCAAGGCAGCAGCAACCTGAAAGCGGAAGATTTTAAGGCCTCCAGCCGTTGAGCCTGAGCATCCACCGACAAAGGTCAGATAGAAGAACAACAGAACAGCAAAACTGCCCCAAAGTGTGTAATCGCCAACCGCAACTCCGGTGGTCGTGACAACCGACGTTACATTGACTGCCACGATACGAAACGCATCCCACCCTCCGTAATCACTGTGAAAGCACAGCCAAGTACCCACCACGAAATTTGGCGGCCATATGAGAGCGTGGAGTTACCTTCTCCGACCAGTCCGATGACTCTGTCTGGAATAGACGCATGCCACCTACCCGTAACAACGGAAGGATCGCCACAGCCATGCCGATGAAACCGATGCCACCCAGCCAGTGAAGCATAGAGCGCCAGATCAACAATCCCGGTGAAGCGGTATCCAAACCAGTCAGGACAGTCGAGCCAGTGGTTGTGATTCCAGACATCGTTTCAAAGAAAGCGTCGGTGTAGCTGATGTGATGGATGAATACCATTGGCAATGCAGCGAAGGCGCACACCACTATTCAGCTGGCAGTCGTCAGCAGATACATGTCTCTCGGACGAAGCTGGGAGGTTTCTGGGCGCCCTCGCACGATCATCAAAAGACCACAGACGAAGGTGATCAGGCTCGACCAGAGAAAGGCCGACAGATCATCGCTGCGCTCGTAGACCACCAGCGTAATCATAGGAATAGCCATGCTTACGGCCAGCGTGATCAGAAAAATACCTAAGATGAAACCGATAAGCCGCATTGCCGCGAGGGACATAAAAAGTAGCCTGCCAAATTAGCGCCGCGCAGTATCGAATGTTCAACCTCAATACCCACGTCATTTTTGCGTAAATTTTCTACGAAAATAAGCCAACCAAGGATCCCACCTTACGTAGCAGAACCTAGCTCGCCCTTCATGCATTCAAATGCAGACTGTGCCTGTCTAGACATCGTAGCTCTAGCCAATAACTCTACACATATATAGATTATAAAGATCTTAAATGTGTGAGCTCCCATGATCCTCTCCGAAAATGAACTCGATATCCTGCAGTTGCGGGCTAACGCTGATGCCGCTGGCAAGCTAATCAAAGCACTAGCGAACCCTGATCGACTGCTCCTTCTCTGTCAATTGTCGAAGGGTGAGCTCAACGTGAGCGATCTAGAGGCGTTGTTGGGAATTCAGCAACCTACCCTATCTCAGCAGCTCGCGGTTTTGCGGCGGGAGGAGTTAGTGAAAACACGACGTGAGGGGAAGCAGGTCTATTACCGGATCAGCAGCTCTGCTGCGCTCGCTGTGATCCATGTCCTTTACCGTCACTTTTGTGCAGGAGATGCAAATGAGCATTGATTGGATCAACTTCACACCTTGGTCTTCGTTAAGCGGCGGGGCCCTCATAGGGCTGGCGGTTAGCTTGTTTGTTCTCGCCAATGGCCGTATTGCTGGAATCAGCGGCTTGCTTGGCAGTCTGATGCAATTTGACAGTGAAGGCTGGAGCGAAAAGACACTGTTTCTTCTTGGCCTTTTGCTTGCGCCCTTGTTATGGGGAGTGTTTGCCGTCTTGCCGGAAATCGAGATCCAGAGAGAGTGGCCTGCCTTGGTTATCGCGGGTCTGCTCGTCGGCGTAGGAACCCGTTACGGCTCCGGCTGTACGAGTGGTCACGGGGTTTGTGGTATTTCTCGATTGTCTCCACGCTCCATCGTGGCAACGGTGTGCTTTATGGCAGCAGGGTTCGCAACGGTGTATGTCACTCGTCATGTATTGGGGACTTAAAGATGGCTAAGCTGACTGCATTTTTTGCCGGATTGATCTTTGGGCTGGGTTTACTCCTGGCAGGTATGGCAAATCCAGCCAAGGTGTTGGCTTTTCTTGATTTGGCTGGAGCGTGGGATCCTTCTCTTGCTCTGGTCATGGGAGGGGCCATCGCAGTGGCGGTTATCCCCCTGAATTGGGCACGTAAGAAGAAGCGAAGCTGGCTTGGTGCCTGCATGCAGTTACCCGTCAAGCGGGAGCTAGACTCCCGCTTGATTGGTGGCAGCTTGGTGTTCGGTATTGGCTGGGGAGTTGCTGGAATCTGTCCTGGGCCGGCGGTAGCTATTCTGCTCACAGGGCACTGGCAAATCATCGTTTTCGTGTTGGCTATGTTGGCCGGTATGTATGTGTTCTCTGTGCTAGAAAGCCGACGCATGTGTTAATCAGAAAATAGTCATGGAAGCGAATGGCGGAAAACCCGACCGATTTCTGCACCATCTGACCAGAGCGAGTTCATATATTTTTCGGCCAAGGAGAATTTGATGTCCGACCTGAACGATCCACGAGTGTTCTTTGCCGCTGAGAGAACCTTGCTGGCATGGAACCGAACCAGTCTTTCGCTTATGGCATTTGGCTTTGTGATTGAACGATCCGGGCTACTGCTACAGATGCTAAAACCCGGTGTTTCGGGCAGCCCAGAAAAACACTTTTCCTTCTGGATCGGACTGGCTTTTCTAATGCTCGGCTCATGGGTTGCATACTGGTCATCCAGGCAATACAAACGCGTGGTTAAGGCTCTGAAACCAGTTGAAATCCCAGTGGGGTACAGCATCAATTCCGGCCCTGTAGTGAATGTGTTCACCGCAGTGCTGGGGGTCTTACTCATGGTCTATCTTGCCATGATATGAGCAAAGCTCAGCCTCAAAGCTGTCCAGGAAAAGGCGTGAGCAGGACACCTGCTATTGAGACACCGCCAGAATTGATTCGGCTTTCTGATTCACCAATTTTGGGGAATACCTCGCTGGCTGGCTCAAATCTACGCCATCGAGTTCTTGAGGAGTTAGCGGAGCTACTTGGTCAGCCAGAATCAAGGCAAACATCAGAACGGTAAAGCCTACTAATACGGGGAATGAGCCGCACCAGAAAACGATACGTCGGCGGCGGCGCTGGTATGCGTTCATTTGTGCTAGCCCCTTTCAGCTCTGGCGAGTTTGCCTCGCTCACTTATAGCTACTCGCTCAATGTAGTTTCTGTCGTCGATGATTACCAGCCCTCGAAAAAAAAGGGAGTGGAGCCAGCGTCAAATTGTGGAATCCCCTCCGCCCTGATTTAGGAAATGGCCGAATATTGACTCGGTTCATTCATGGGATTATTTCGCAACAAATCATTCGACCCCATTACCTGCTTTTCTCCTACCCATTTGCAGCGCCCGGAGAAGCCGGGAAAGAGCAGATCAGCAGGACATTCAGAGGGTCTCCATCATCACCGAGTGGGTTTGGAATAAATCCGTAGTTGGCCGGATAGGACATCTGTGTACTGAGAACGCGGTCAACGAATAACTGTCCGCTTGGTTTGCCCACCCCGTACTTGATGGGAGAGTGGTTTGCAGGGATCTCGATAACAGTAAAACAGTCATCGGTAATCGCGTTACCAACCGGGATATCCGCACAGCTCATATTCATAGCTCCACAGATTTAGGAAAGATTCACGCTAATTGGCCTTCTTACCGACGGTGCCCATCTCGATTGGGGTCTTTATGAAAAACACGGAGATTTCCTCGCCCTCCAATCGTTTGAACAATCTTTCTGACTCGTCCTCGGTGATGGCCATGCGAATCTCTGTAGGCTGATCTGCCAGCTCAAAAAAATGCGAAGAGTGCAACCGTCCGGTGTGCCCAAAGCCTTCAATACCTGTAGACAAGGTCGCACCACGCAACCCCATTTCTTTGGCCACATCGACGATCCAATCACCAAGCATCTTTCCCTGATAACGACGGTTCTGCTGAGTAAAGAAAATCACCAGAAAACCTTTCATGTTCATCTCCTCAGCGCGTGCCAATCATTTGGTAGAACAGAAGCCCGGCAGCGGTCATCACCAACGAGCCTAAGACGTGCAATGAAATTGAACCGAGCGCCCAGAGCAGTCTGCCCTCCTGAATCAGGGCAACTGTCTCGGCTGAAAACGTAGAAAAGGTGGTCAAACCACCACAGAAGCCCGTGATGATCAGCAAACGCCACTCAGGGCTTAGGGTGGGCGAAGCGGCCAAGAATGCGATGGCCACGCCAATGATGTAGCCCCCGATCATGTTCGCCACCACAGTGCCTGGGGGAATGGTCGGGAACAGCGCGTTAAGCTTCATGCCTAAGAGCCAACGCAGCCAGGCACCAAGCGATGCGCCGATAGCGATGACTAGAAGTGGTTTCAGCATGGTTGCATGTCTCCTCTGGGCTGGTATAGCCGAGGAGGTGCTGATAACCGCACGCCAATAGAGGGAGCTGATATGAGATTGGAAGTCACGATCCTGTCCTGAATTGGAGGACAGGGAGACACACCTACGCACCCTGTCCAGGGTTCACGTAGGCATCATCAGCACAAAGGCGGTTAAAGGAGGAATGCCATCTCCTGATTTAATCCTATAGCAACGCCCCTTGCACATTCAAGTCACTTCGAGCTCGAATTGCACCTTTTACACAAAGGGTGTTTAGCCGTGTCTGCGCAGGAACTTAGGGGTTGGCCATAATTTAATGGCATGCAGGGCAAGCCTGCCGAGTCAATGAAGCTCGGGGTGAGTCACCTGGTGTCCACCCAATTACTTTGTGAGCTCGAGTATTAAGTAGCAGCCCACTTTAAGAGAGATGGTGATAGCTCCGATTAATGCCACTGACGCTTTATTTCCTGCCACTGGATGTCTGACAGCCATTTATCTGCCATCGGAAAGAAAATGCTCTCCTCGGCATCCATATGATCGTAGTATTTCTTGATGAAGTCATCGATGGCGTCAGCGATCACTCTCGTCTCCTGAGTTGATTCCTCCAACATCTTGAGTTGTCCAGCAATGCGCTCAAATGCCAGATGATCTCGCTCTATATCCTTGACCCGTTGGTGGATCGGTGCTTCAGTCGCTAGCAAGGCCCGCCGAATAAGCTCTTCATTTGCATGGTGGTGTCGCTCTGCTTCACCATGCAAGGCTTCCAGCATCTTAAACAATAGCTTGCAGTCATCGGCACCAGCGGATTCATGCCTCACCCTCCCCAGCAATGCTTTGATCTGAGTAATCTTGCTAGCCACCTCATGATGATAGGCGTGCAGCTCATTCAACAAGACGTTCATATAAAACCCTCACTAACACACCGAACCATCACAATAAAATTTATTAAACTCCAACCTCCAAAAACAACCAAATATATAAATCCCAATAATTATAGCGCCTCCACCCGAAAGCACTCACCATCGCGCGTTTAACCTTTTTAGTATAGCTGAGCGCAAAACTCTCGCCCAAAAATATCTACCACCCTTGGATGAATTTGAAATATCAAGTAAATATTCATATGCGCTATTTGATCTACTTAAAGGACGCGCTGCGAAAAAAGCCAACCACCTCCTTGGCATACCGAGCACCTTCAATCAAGCACGCCACAAGGCAATGACTGAACCTCTGCTATGGACTGGGCATGCCACGCTGATTGATGAAGTAGCTGAAGCTGGTCAGAAGCCCGATGCCGTAGTGCTCTCGGTCGGTGGCGGTGGATTTGCGGTACAGCCATCTCCCTGGCCTCTGACCATTCTGCCCTTAGTCAATACAACAACGTCTTGATGGTGGTGTGCGGAGGAGCGACCGCAACCTTGGCGCAGACTCGCGAGTGGTTGGCCAAGCAATGAATCGAACTCTGGCTTTTTTCGGTATCTCGTGAGGAGTACCCATAGGGGCAGTGACCTTTGCTTCCTCTGTGTATCCATCGTGATGGGATGTCTAATCGGCTACCCCATTTCCACACAAGACAGCGCAGGCATCTCGACAAACTTGCTCATGGCGTGCCTCCGACATGTGCTGGTTCAGGCTCTGCCAACTCCTTCACGCGCGCGCAGCGCGCACCAACACCTGCTGATGCCAGACTGGGTGACAGGCCGCACTGCGCCTATAAACCACAGTACCTCTACATTTCAAAAATACTGTGGCCTATCCAAGCAAGGATCACCTAGCTACGGTTGCTCCTGCGAGAACGCTAGCGCGTCGAAGGACTATGACTCCAGCAACTGCAACACCCCAACTTTGACTTCATCGACCAAATGCGGCGTGCCAGGGAATGCCAGGTTGCCAATAAACAGGCTCATGGTGAAACCAATGCCGCACAGGAGCGCGACGCCGTAAAGCTGTAACCAGTTACTGCCCTCCGGCAACTTAGCCAGGCCCATGCGTATGGCCAGCGCAGCCAATAGAAAAATACCGACCTGTTTGCCCACCAGTAGACCCAGTGCTACACCCAGCGGAACCGGGTCGACCAGGTTTTCCATGGAAATGCCGGCCAACGACACTCCCGCATTGGCGAAGCCAAAAATCGGCACTACCGCAAAAGCTACCCAAGAATGCAGTTTCTCTTCCAGGAACAGCAGCGCAGATCTAGCTTCTTCTTCCCACTTACCCATGGGAATACACAGTGCCAGAGCCACGCCCGCCAGCGTGGCATGTACACCCGATTGCAGCACGAAGAACCACAACACGCCCCCGACCAAGAGATACGGGGACAGCCGTCTTACGCCGAGTCGATTCATCGCGATCAGAATGACCAGGGTCGCGAGCGATGCCAGCAACATCGGCATGGAAAGGCCAGACGTATAGAAAAAGGCGATGATCACCACAGCACCGAGGTCGTCAATGATCGCGAGGGCTGCGAGGAACACCTTCAGCGAAGTGGGGACTCGCTTACCCAGCAACGACAAGACACCCAAGGCGAATGCGATGTCGGTAGCCGCTGGGATGGCCCACCCGCCCATGTTCTCGGCATTACCCCAGTTGATTGCGATGTAGATGAGCGCAGGCACAACCATGCCACCCACGGCAGCAAATCCCGGTAACGCACGCTGACCCCATGTCGAAAGCCCACCAGCAAGCACTTCTCTTTTGATTTCTAGACCGACCATCAGGAAAAAGACCGCCATCAGTCCATCATTAACCCAGTGCTCAATCGACATGCCCAACCAGACCGTGTGCAAGGCTGCAAAATAACTTTGGGATAAGGGAGAATTAGCAACAATCAGAGCAGCCAGAGCTGCGGCTATCAGCACAAGACTTCCGAGGATAGGAAACGAGCCAAAATTGCGGCTGCTCTAGGGGTTTCGGCTGGAGCTTGATGCTTGGTCATCAACATCCTTAGGGGCAGTTAAAAGGCAATATATTAACATCTTCCCTACGCAAGCATGACTGCGCTAAATGCGCCTTGGCTTGCGCATCCGCCCGATGAAAATATCTTAGAGACTCGTTTAGAGTTAACGAGCCGGTAGGATCTTCGAGAGCTTAATGATGTCGTTGACTGTGTCGTCAGGTGTTTAGTCTGCGCACGCAAACCAAATCTGGGATTTCGCACTAAGAATTGCTTACGGAGATCGATCTGGAGATGATGCGCTGGGTCTAAATTTAACAACTTTTGGACGAGTCGGCTCTTAATTTGTCCAAGACAGGATTAGCCAACTATGGTCAAGGCAGTTGCATTCGATATCTACTGAACGTCAATCGAACTCATGGCGCGCTAGGCCCATTGACCCAACTGATTGGTGAGAAAGCTGGCGTCGTGGCGAAGACTTGGCGACAGAAACAATTGGAGTACAGCTTTCGCAGAGGGTTAATGCGTGATTATTGTGACTTTTCTGTCTGTACTCGCCAAGCATTGATCTTCGCCTGTCGTGAGCAGTTGATAGAACTTGATAGTGCTGATATCCAGTTGCTCATGGATACCTACTCAGAGCTTGACGCATACGCTGATGTAGGCGAAGCGCTGGAGAAAATGGTAAGCAGTGGTTTGCATTTGTACGCGTTTTCAAATGGTGGCAATCAGTTGAGCGGCTGCTACAGCACGCAAATGTACGCGCGTTCTTCACGGAAGTTGTAAGCGTAGAAGCCGTGCGCTCCTTCAAACCTGCGCCAGAGGTCTACGACCATCTAATCGACGTATGTGCCCTGCCCTGCGCAGAAGTTTGCTTGGTTTCAAGCAACCCCTTTGATGTTCTGGGGGCAATGACTCGGGCTTGAAGTACGCCTGGCTTAATCCTGACTCAGCGGCACAATTCGATCCTTGGGGAATTGAACCGCACATCGTCTTGGATGGCTTAGCAGGTGCCTGCCATAAACTACAAGGTTTGATTTGTAAATAGTCCCCCTATGCAGTCAGGACGTATCTAAAGGAGGCCTGATTAATGGCCGCCGATTTTTAAGGCATCCCCTGCCTTAGGATTTTGGCGAACACTAGCAATCCACTCTGGGATGACCGAATTTACGGGAATGCACGGGCCATGCAAGCCGGCAAAGTGATTATTTTCGCGTCTACTTAATGTGTCCACCATCGCCCTAAACGTTGGGATCAGAAAAGTGTGTTGTCCGGACGCTTACAGTTAGTCGCAGTGTACGAATACAGAAGCCAAGGTATGAAATACCTCGCCGCAACGCACACGACACGCTGAACAATCGTCCTATCTCAAGGATCGCCAACGTTGATTTGAGTCGTATTGTTAACCTTTTCGAACTTGTCCAATACAGTAGCAGGTTGGACTTGCGATGCCCCACCTGTTTTTTTACAACTACTCCTACAAGAACGAAATGAGTCGGCACAGGCATGAAAACATGCTGGCTTCGCCGAATCATCCAATTTGCCGCACTGCTGCTCGTGGCACTGCTTCCTTAGATCAAAACAATAAGTACAAGGTGTCGCAAGTGCAGAAGTGGCAGAGAGCGTCAAGAGCAGCAGACTTACCCTGAGCGCCAACATAGAAACCTCCGTATAATTACGCACCGAAACACCAGGACCAGTTCAATCCAAGCAATTTAAGCAGATCGCATCAGAACCTATATATCATTTTGACATCAAGGCAATTACCAATTGCAATTTGCTTTTCTTCAGGCGCTTATAATGTTAGTTCGCGATTAAAACAACCAGGCCTAAATGATTATTTTTATATACGTTTATTATGCACTCAGCGGGAGATATCCACCACACACTCTTCGGCGTTACCTGGCGCCATGAACATCGGCCAAGAGCAATAGTAGATAGATCTAGAAGCCTTCCAAAAAATTACATAATATTCAGTTAGTTAGCTTCTATAATCAGTTTTGATCGCTGACGTTGAACTACCGCTATCGCCGATGAGGGCCCAGGCGGCGACGATAGCCAGCATCCGAGCGCAACTCCTCTAACCCTCTCGGGACAGCACGATGCGACCTTGAATATTAAGGACACAATAAATATATAGCGATTGGAAATCAGGCCAATTAAAAAATATTATAAAAATATTACATTTAAATGCTTTACTTGCTGAATACTAAATCCGCTTTTGTAAACTTAACAAGAATACACCAGTTGGTAACCCTTCAGGTGCGGAGGGATAGTTGATCTGAGTGAAAATAATCGGCAACGAGCGATCTGCCTTGCGTGAGGGTGTAAACCATGATGCTGCTAAGGGTTTATTTATTCCTACTCTTGGGTGCGCCATTATTTGCTTTTGCGGAATGCCAATCATGTTCTGTGGGTTTGAACAAATGCAAGAGCAGCTGTTCAACCTCACCATCATTGAACACTTATGACAGACTGAAGTGCCAGGACATGTGCCAGGCATCATTTCATTCGTGTTTCAGCAATTGCTCAGGGTCGGTAATTTCCCAACCCCAACCCCAATCCCAGCCTCAACCTCAACCTCAACCTCAACCTCAACCAAAGTCGGCACTCGATAAACTGGATAAGTTTAACGATGCTGTTCAGTCGCTTTTTGGAAAATAAAATTTTAATATTTAAGGCTTATTTTTTAAGTTGTAATCTGCGTCGGCGGGCAGTTCGGCCTTTTAACGATCTGCCATCTTCCGGTCATGACCTCGGTATAAATGTTTTAAAGGAGGAACGCCATGCAAGCTCGATCAATGTTCATTGCACTCTTGTTAGGCTGGACTTTTGTGGCAACCGCTCAAGATTGCAACGCCTTATGCAGTGACGCCGCTACAAAATGCTTACTCAGCTGCCCGAGGGTACCGGCAGGCATTCCTGACATTAAAAACCAAAAATGTCGTGAATGCACCAACCAAAAATTCAAATCTTGCACAGACCAATGTAAAACTGAAAATCAATCGAAGTACAATGTTGATACGTCGAGCAAAAAACCTTAGTCTAAATATTGGTGAGATCCTCATACAAACTGTGCACCCAGTCATCGATCGCGCATCAACGCCGTGCACGCGAAAGAAAGCAGTCACGTCGTACGATCAATACCGGCGTTGTGCCTCGTCATTACGCGCAAAAAGGATCTCATCGTGGCTCACAACGAGGGACAGAGTGATCAAGCTGCAATGGCCGCCTCTGACCTGCTCAAGCTGCTTTTTCGTGCCTATCGCGGCGGCCTTGGCGTACGGTTGTGGAACGGTACAAGCATGCGACTCGGTAAAGCCGCGGAACAAGCGCTTCCCCCATTCATCCTGATATTTCGTAGCCCACAGGCAGTACTGAACCTGGCAATTGGGCGTGCCCCACTGCGCTGGATTGATGCCTATCTTTGTGAAGACATCGATATCGACGGCGATCTGTTCAGCGCCTTGGCACTGAAAGACCAGCTGGGGAACGTGAGCATTCGCGGTCTCGATCGACTTGAAGCGATTACCGCGGCGCTGCGCTTAAAACTGGCGATCCTTCGCAGTAAGCCGGCTGGTCACCATCACCCGAGGCTCCATTCACGTCGAGTTAACATACGGTCCCGAACCGAAAATCTGGAGACCATCGCCTTTCACAACACTTTGCCGAGCGCTTTCTACCGGTTGTGGCTGGATGAGTCGATGGTCTATTCCTGCGCATACTTCAAGCGCATCGACGACGAACTGGAAAAAGCGCAGCAGCAAAAGCTGCACCTGATCTGCCGTAAACTGATGCTCAAGCGCGGCGATCATCTGCTTGATATCGGTTGTGGTTGGGGAGCACTGATCATTTATGCCGCACGTAATTTTGGTGTACGCGCCCATGGCATAACCACCAACCAGCAACAGATGGACATTACACGAGAAAAAATCTGCGAAGCGGGCCTGCAGGATCTAGTCACCGTCGAGGTCGCTGACTACCACACTCACCCGGGCGAAGAGATTTACGACAAGGTAACCAGCCTCGGCATGTTTGAGCACGTCGGCTTGGAGAATCTGCCACTGTATTTCACGGCCGTGTATCGACTCTTGAAACCCGGCGGTCTTTTCCTCAATCAGGGGATTACTCACGATGTGCATGGGTGGAAAGAAAACCTGTCCACCCTGTTCATCGATCACTACATTTTCCCCGAAGGCCAACTCGATACCGTCAGCCATATCCAGCAGGCGATGGAGCATTGCCTATTCGAAATCGCCGACGTCGAAGCGCTACGCCACCATTACGCACTGACGCTCAAGCGTTGGGTTGAGCGGCTCGAGGCGAACAAGGATCAGGTGTTGGGATTAGTCAGCAAGGTCACCTACCGCACATGGCGTCTGTATATGACTGCGTGCGCACTCGAGTTCGAAGCCGGTGACCTGGGGGCCTACCAGATAATGTCGAGTAAACGTGCAGGTAGCTTTTTAGCCCTTCCCTTGACGCGCAATCATCTAATGGCGAAGGAAAAAAAAGGCTGCAGGAGCAGCCTCAAGGATGGGGGGGCAGAGATGACTTAGCGTCACTCATGTTTTCTTATAGGGCGTAGCTTTATCGGCCAACCAACAAGATCAATCGACTACATGGAACCTCGGTAGCATCCATTTCCAACGAATGGCGGCAATACGGCTGACAAAAACGAACGCAATGGCGATTGCAGACGCTACTTCAAGTGAAATCTGCAAATCCAGCAGCGTGATGTAGGCGACGGCGCCCAAAATACTGATGGATGCATAAACCTCACGTCTAAACACCAACGGTATTTCGTTACACAACACATCACGCATCACACCCCCAGCGACTGCGGTAGCTACACCCATGATCACTGCGATGCTGGGAGGGAGGTTTTGCTGAAGAGCCATATCTGTTCCTGTGACCGTAAATACAGCCAATCCAAATGCATCGGCTACCAACAACACCCTCTCGTTGAAGGTTTTCAAAGTCCTTGCCCAAATCATGGTTCCTAGCGAAGCACCAACCCCTACCAAAAAGCCATTCTCATTGGAAACCCACTCGATCGGATAATGAGCCATCAGTACGTCACGCAAGGCACCGCCGCCTAAAGCGGTGACTAAACTGATGGTGATTACGCCGAACCAGTCCAACGATTTTCGCCCTGCCATCAGGGTGCCGGCCACTGCGAAGGCTGCGACGCCTAATAACTCACAGTAATAGATCACCCAACCAGCGTGGTAAGCCTTCATCTACGGAACCAGCCTGTACTGCAAATGGGAAAGGCCCTTGAAATGAGGCGCCTTCAAGAGCACACATTAGGATCTAATTACATTATCATAGCATTATAATAAAAGTACAACTGAAGCGTGCGATGAAGACAAAGCCAAAAAACACAGCGGCGTATCGTCATGAGGATTTCCTCTTGAAAAACCGCCGTTGAACCAAGCGTGCGGGTCGAAACGGTCGGCGATCTAGCAATGGCGTATAGCCCAGGGGTGGCGCAGCCTTGCTTGGCAATAGCGAAAAATCCGGATGAGGCTTACCGCTTTGCGGGTAAGGGCAATCTCGTCGCAATCATTTCCGACGGCTCGTCAATTCTGCATCTGGGCAACCTGGGGTCTCTTGCCCGCAAGCCGGTGATGGAGCGAAAAGCGCTCTTGTTTAGACGCCTGGCCAAGATCAACGCGGTAGATGTCCAGGTCAACACCAGCGAATCGGCAGCATTCGTTGATACGGTCGTTCGCATTGCCGACACCTTCGGCGGCGTACATCTGGATGGCATGGCTGAGTCTCAGAGCCTGGAGATCGAACAAGCGCTGATCGCTCGATGCGACATCCCGGTGGAATGGCAATCGTTGTGGCGGCCAGCCTGCTGACGGCATTAAAAGTTCAGGGCAAAAAACTTAAAGACGTCAGAATCGTCTGCGGCCTGCACGGGCGTGCGGCGGTCGAGTGTGTGCTACTGAACTTGGGAGCCCACAAATCCCGTATTGTCGTAACAACCGGCTGTGTCCGCACGATCGCGCCGCTGGGGCTTATTGTTCAGAATGGACTCACACAGCACTCGCCCGCGGCAATGAAGGGATCTGACGTTTTTATTGGTGTTGCAGATCCAGACTGGTTAACACCGGAAGCAATTCTGTCGATGGCAAGCAACCCCATCGTGTTTGCCTACGCGGGCCCCTATCAAGCGATTTTGCCTTGGCAGGCTCGTACAATTTGGAAGGATTTGATTCTCGCCACCGACAGCTTCGAACATCCAAATGAATTAGCCAGCTGCCTGGCTTCGCCCTTCGTCTTCCGAGGAGCCCTGGAAGTCAGAGCGCAACGTATAAATGAAGCCATGAAAATTGTGGCGATCCGTGCTTTGCACATGCTCGCTTTGCAACCGGTGCCGTTAGACGTACTGCGAACCCACAACGTCGACAGACTGATGCTGGGAAAGCATTACATTTTATTCCCAGGATGGGTGCTTGCATTCGGTGGTTGCCGGCACAGTGGCCAGGGCGGCTATTGATTCGGGAGAGGCCAGAATCAGTTCCCCTGCCCATTACCCGTCTATCAATCCCTTCGTTTACCCGTTTCTGGAAGACGTACCGTCGCCACTTTTTGATCACGGTCAATCTAGCTAACTGTAACGAACCTAACCGGTGACAAATAAACCTCCGCCTATTATAATTTGATTATCATTGACCGTTTTAGGGTGCCGGCAATTCCATGGAAAATAAGACTGCACGATTAACTGTGCTCATCGATCCCGTCAAGAAAAAAGCGCTTGAGGAGCTTTGTGCGTCTCAGGATCTGACGCCTTCTCAGGTCGTTCGTCAGCTTATTCGGGACTACCTGGAGACGCATGGTGCTTCCTATTCTACCAAAAGCAAAATGGCGGCCAATGGTAAGTGATTCATCTGCGCATGAGCGGGCACGACGAATGCCTGCTCATCGCGCCTTCTAGCTTACTGCACCCCATCTCTAGCATGGGTCTTGTCGATCTCGACATAACTGCCCAGTGCACCTCTGAAGTCGGCATGATAATGCTCTGAGCCGAGTGCCTGAAGAATCCCTGCCCTGTCGAGCTTGCCAAGGACTTTCTCGTTGGCTTCACACAACTTCACGACGATGCTGCGCTTGCGCAGCTGCTCAATGACTTCGAGAAGAGTTTGTAAGCCCGTGATATCCATGAACGGCACGCGCTTTAGTCGAATAATCAAAGTCCCAGGATCAGTGTGTGTCTGAGCCAAAACGCGCTCAAAGGTTTCTGCTGCGCCAAAGAAGAGAGGCCCCTCAATGGTATAAACCAAAGTACCGGGTGGAAGATGTACATGTCCATTCATACGCAACTCTACCTCCAGCTCTTTCTCGACCATTAGCTGTACCTCCACAGAAGACGCCATCCGACGCATAAATTGCAGCATGGCGAGAATGACCCCAATGTTCACCGCAATCGCCAGGTCGCTGAAAACGGTCAGGCTGAAGGTGATTAACAGGATGGCAACGTCCGCTTTGGGTGCTCGTTTGACCATACGCTGGAAGTGCTTCAGCTCGCTCATGTTGTAAGCGACCACGAATAAGATCGCGGCCAACGCGCACAGCGGGATATCCGAAGCCAAGGGCGCCAAGAAAAAGATCAGTAAAATCAAAGTGAGGGCGTGTGCCAAACCCGCGATTGGGCTGTTGCCACCATTGCGGATGTTGGTTGCTGTTCGAGCGATCGCGCCTGTCGCAGCAAAGCCACCAAACAGAGGCGTGACCAGGTTAGCAATGCCTTGTCCGATTAACTCCTGATTAGAGTCATGTTTGGTACCGGCCATCCCGTCGGCAACAACAGCAGAGAGCAGCGACTCGATCGCCCCCAGCATCGCGATCGCAAACGCAGGGCCAATCAACTCAATGACCTGCGGCAGCGTTATTTCAGGAAGGCCTATTTGGGGAAGCCCTTGAGGAATGCCCCCAAATGCACTCCCGATCGTGGCCACGCCGTCGAATTGAAAATAGGAATGCAATGCCGTCACAACGACCATGGCGATCAGGGGGCCAGGAACACGCCTTACACCGGGCAGCTTAGGCGCGATGATCACCAACACCAGGCTCAACAGGGCTAACAGTGTCGTGGGCACATGAAGGCTGGGTAGTGCCTGGATGAGGTGCCACAGCCGCTCGTGGAAATGGTCACCACTGATTTTCGGCAAGCCCAAAAAGTCTTTCCATTGCCCGACCCAAATGATCACCCCGATGCCGGCGGTGAATCCCACAATCACGGGGTCAGGGATGAACTTGATGAGTGCGCCGAGCTTGGTGATACCGAGCAGTAATAAAATTGCCCCGGCCATCATTGTCGCGATCTGCAAGCCATCAACGCCGTACTTGGCCGTCACGCTGGCCAGAATGACGATGAACGCCCCTGTGGGGCCAGCAATCTGAAGCCGGCTTCCGCCGAACAGCGAAACCAGCAAACCACCCACAATGGCCGTGTAGATCCCCTGTTCCGGCTTGACGCCAGAGGCGATGGCAAATGCCATGGCCAAGGGTAGCGCCACGACGCCGACGATGACCCCTGAGACGATATTTCGAAGCCAGTGCTCGCGCCCTAACAAGCCCGCTTTCCACGCTTCTCGTATCGCAATCATGACTAGCCTCGCCCTGGTAGCATGTGCATACTATTCACACCTAGTGATAATAGCAAAGCAATTGGCCTAGCTGCGGTACGACACCTGCGACGCTATAGATTCGGTGCTCAGAGAGCTAAACCATATGCCCGGAGACCCCGCATGAAACGCGAAGACGTCAAAACCAAACACGGTGAAGGCATGCACTTCGACACGCATGTGATAGCCAATCCGGCCAACACGCACGAGTGGATCATTCTTTTCAAAAAGGATGCAGGGAGAAGCTATTTTTTGGTCAATGACAACGAGGAGATTGAGTCATTTGGACGCCTCGATGATCTGATCCATGAGCTTCGCGAGCTGGGTATCAAGTCCGCCGAAGTTCATTTCTGATAGTTGCACTCAGGGAGTTTGATCATGTCCGTATAGGTTGAGTATCTGACCAGCCAAAGCGAGGAGCTTTGGTCTGTTTGTTTCGGTAGCCGCAGTATTCAATTTCGTACTGAGCAAGGGGCGAAGGACTATGCGGCCACACTTAAAGAAAGAATCGACGCACCGCATACCTTTCCGCGAATTCACCACGCCTCGCCTAACCCAGACCACTGATCAACGCTGATCTGGACCTCACGACCCACGCAGAGGCCCTTATGTAACTGGGTCACGAACTCACGCAATTGTCGAAGTACGCGGATCAAATCCAAGACGCGATGAGAAAACTCTGAATCCCAATGTGCCGCGCTTAGGGCGTGGCACATTGGCCATTCGACGCGATCGGCATAGGGGACGGTCTTCATAGACTGTACCCCTGCCACACCACCCGGCATGCGGGTCCGCACCGGGCGGTTCGAGAGATTGAGGTCAGGAGAAGCGTGGTAGTCCCAAGCTGTTGAACCACGCAATATCAAGCACTCGGTTCATTTCCATGCGGCTGTTGCGCCACCCGCTGCGCGAGTTCCCCGCAACTCTGCGTGCGCTTTCCTCGCGTGCACCCAGTGCTCGCAGCTCTCTGTAGATCGTCGTTCCACGCTTCCAGTGTTTGAGTTGGATAGCTCGCAGTCGATGTCGTCTCCATTCGTCCAGCTCTCGCCAGACTCTCGGGACTTGCGACCAAACGCGCTCGTCACTGCACCCTTGCTCGTATTGACGCTCAGGTGCAGCTTTTCATACAGACGCCTTAGCAAAGACATTACCCGTTGCCCCGCCTTTTGACTGCGGACATACACATTCGCATCATCGGCATAGCGCACGAAACAATGACCTCGTCGCTGACGGGACTTCTCACGGTTTCACCGCTCGTTGCCTCAATCCGCCCCGCGTTTGGCAGGCATGTGACTTCCGGTCTTTCGCATCAGCATGGCCTATAACACTTTCTCTCGTTCGGCCCTTCGTCATAAAGAAAAGACTACTACGGCCTCTGCTGACTTCTCGCTCCGGCTGACGCCCTTTCAGGCATGAGGCGAGATCTCCCCAGGTAAGAACGCAATCCTTCCCCGCACAACCGCCGAATCTACGCTGCCGCCCTTTGACCACAAGAGTTTCGCGGTTATTGGCCCGCTCACCTACAAGATTGCGCCCATGCTGGGCGCACCAAAAAAATGGCCACACGAGGTGGCCTAAGACGGGTTCAAGCATAGGAGGATCTCTATTGACCAAGAAATACAGGCCCGTTCTGAAGTCTTAGGGCCAATAGAGTCGGTCCGCTGGCTGACAAACCCCTTCATCAGCAGCGTTCAAGCCGGCAATTTGACCCTGGTCTGTGGGTCAGGATCTCGTTGCCTTGCATTATAATAGTGTTAACATAGCATTGTAATCAACGTCTAATCAGGGGATCGCATGACTACCGACTTCAAGAAGGCTGCACTGGATTACCACGAATTCCCAACCCCAGGGAAAATCAGCATTGAGCTGACCAAGCCCGCCGACACAGCAGCCCAACTCGCACTGGCGTACAGCCCAGGCGTAGCCGAGCCCGTTCGCGAAATCGCGAAGGATCCGGAGAACGCCTATCGCTTTACTGGAAAAGGGAATCTGGTGGCCGTGATCACCAACGGCACGGCCATTCTGGGGCTCGGCAACTTAGGTCCCTTGGCCAGTAAGCCGGTCATGGAAGGCAAAGCATTGCTGTTCAAGCGTTTTGCCGGCATCGATTCAATCGATATCGAAGTCAATGCGGAGAGCTCCCAGGCCTTTATCGATACCGTCGTGCGTATTGCCGACACCTTTGGTGGCATCAACCTGGAAGACATCAAAGCCCCTGAGTGCTTTGAAATCGAAGAAGCACTGATCGAACAGTGCAGCATCCCGGTCTTCCATGACGACCAACACGGTACTGCCATCGTCACCGCTGCCGGCATGCTCAATGCGCTGGAGATTCAGGGCAAAACCCTGGAGAGCGCGAGAATTGTTTGCCTCGGCGCTGGTGCCGCAGCCACGGCCTGCATGCGTCTACTGCTGAGTCTCGGCGCTCAAAAAAGCAATCTGTACATGGTCGATCGCACCGGTGTCATCCACTCCGCACGGGAAGACCTCAATCAATACAAAGCACAGTTCGTTAACGACGGTGGCCCTCGTACGCTGATGGAAGCCATGAACGGTGCTGACGTGTTTGTCGGTCTGTCTGGAGCCAATCTCCTTCCGGCTGAAGCACTGGCAGCGATGGCACCCAATCCGATCGTGTTTGCCTGCTCGAACCCGGACCCTGAAATCAGCTACGAGCTGGCCATGGCCACACGTGATGACCTGATCATGGCGACCGGTCGCTCTGACTACCCGAACCAGGTTAATAACGTTCTGGGCTTTCCGTTCATCTTCCGCGGGACCTTGGATGTTCGGGCAACCCGGATCAACGAAGCGATGAAAATTGCGGCGGTGGAAGCACTGCGCCAATTGGCCAAAGAGCCAACCCCTGTGGAAGTGCTGCAAGCGTTCAACGTCGATAAACTTGAGTTTGGGCGCGATTACATTCTTCCCAAAGCACTCGATGCTCGCCTGCTCGGAGCAATAGCTGGCGCAGTGGCCAAGGCCGCTATCGACACCGGCGTTGCGAAGCTGCATTACCCGACGCACTACCCGCTGTAAGCTGGCGTCAATCATGCTGATGTGCCGCACCTGCACGACCTTTTGCACGGTTGGCAGCGGTCGCACTTGGGGACCATCCAGCCGCTGCACCTCCTGAATATCGACAGCCCGCCATTTGCAAGATCATCCGCTCTTGGCTGATCGCGGGGTGACGCTTTAGGAATCGCCGTCTACTCCCCCAGCAGGTAATCACCACACAGGGTTGCCATCCCAGGCAATCCTGATCACCGATCAGAAGAAACGACAGTCAGCGGCTTCAACACTCAACGAGCAGACCCGTCTAAATCGCGAGGACCTGGTGATATCAGATGTGCATAATCAGTTGGCTTTCTTACTCCTCATACGCTTGGGACAGAGGTGAATGAATGCCGATCAAATATGTTAGGAGCCTCACTGGGCGACGGCGTACCACAGACGCAAACCGACATCTTGGATTTGCCCTGGCCTTCGTAGCAGGGGCGATCAATGCCGGTGGTTTCCTGGCGGTGCATCAGTACACCTCACACATGACCGGTATCGTCTCCTCGATGGCAGATAATAGCGTGCTGGGAGCCTACGACCTGGTACTCAGTGGCGCCGGCGCTCTGTTGTCCTTTCTGGTTGGGGCCGCATGCTCGGCGGTGATGGTCAATTACTCCCGACGCAGACGGATGCACAGTGAGTTTGCGGTGGCGCTCTTGTTCGAAGCCTTTCTGCTCATCTGCTTTGGCTTTCTGGGCGCTCGGCTATCCACCGTGGATGGTTTGTTCGTGTCCGTCACCGTGATGCTGCTGTGTTTCATTATGGGACTGCAAAACGCGGTGATCACCAAAATTTCCAAAGCCGAAATCCGAACGACGCACATCACCGGCATCATCACGGATATCGGTATTGAGTTTGGAAAACTCTTTTATTGGAATGCCGTCAGCACATCGACGCATCCAAAAGTTCTCGCCAATCGGACCCGGCTCAAAGTACTGATACTGCTCGCGCTGAATTTCTTCTTCGGCGGCGTGGTGGGTGCCTTTGGGTTCAAGCACATTGGTTACATCTCAACGGTACCGCTCGCGATGGTTCTGGTGACGCTGGCGATCGTGCCGGCCGTTGATGACGCCAGGCTTTATGTCCGCCGCGTCATGCGAAAGTGAGCAGCTTGCCAGCAAGCAGCTTTCCAGGCGTTGCTATACTGGAATTTCACTACGTTGATCGTTTCTATATATGACGTGCCCAGTGTCCAGCGACTGATCCCACTCGTTGGCACGCTAAAAGCGGCGCCCTCCCCGAGCGGGTATTTTTCGTTTATAGCCCGCGTGGTGATCGGCTCTTCAAGATCATCGAGATGAGGGTTGTGATGACCCACATATTGGCCTGTATCGACAGTTCAAATACATCTCCGGCCGTCTGCGACTACGCCGCTTGGGCCAGTCTCAACTTTGTATTGCCATTAACCCTCCTGAATGTTGTAGAACGCCCCGCTGGCGTAGAGATACGGCCCGGTAGCCTGGCGCACGTGCTAGAAGCTATGTCGCTGGACGAAAAGCGCCATGAGCAGGCGTTGAAGCAAGGCTTGATAATGCTGCAAAACGCTCGAGAAAGAGCGATCGCGGATGGCGTAATGCAGCCGGAACTTCGTCAAAGCGACGGAGAACTGTTGGGTCGGTTACTCGAGATGGAAACTGACATGCGCTGGCTAGTCATGGGAAAACACAGCTCGTTCTGTCTCCGACTCAACCAGCTCGAAACCATCATCCATGCTTTGCACAAGCCGATCCTGCTCACCCCTTGTTCCTTCAACCCACCACGAAGCCTGATGCTTGCTTATGACGGGAGTGAGGACACGCACATGGGGGTGAAACTGCTGGCAGCGAGTCCAGTTCTCACAAAGCTGCCCGTGCACCTGGTCATGGTCGCAGCCAACACGCCGAAGAATCTGGAGCGACTCGATGCGGCAGGAGCCATTCTGCAAATCGCCGGGTGTGACGTTCGGACCGCGATCTGCGGTGGGAGAGTGGAACTCGCCTTACAGTCCTATCAGACTGAACACGATATCGATCTGATGGTCATGGGCGCTTTTGGTCATTCGCGAGTCCGCCGATTTTGGTTTGGCAGTACGACTTCAAGAATGATCCGAGCCACAACTCGTCCTCTTTTATTCCTGCCTAAAAGCTACCTCAACATGTAACACACAGACGTTCCAACACCCTAACGTCATCAAGATGAAAACGCTCCTTGCCAACACATACGATTAACATTGTATGTTAATGTAATGCGCGTCTTCGATGGAACAAATGACTGCACGCTTGACCCAGTAGCTCGCCCGTAAAAACCGCATCCTTGACTAGTTTTGTGCGGCGCGAGAACTGACACCCACTCAGGTCGCCCGTCAATTGATCCGCGATGACCTGCGCAGTCACGGCGCGGAGGATGAAACTCAGCACACTGCTGCGGTGAAAGCCGTCAGACAGTCAATGCCAATCAGCAGACTCGTGACACCAGTCTCAATGACCCAATCAATACAGCGGCTGACAACGCGCTGTTAAGGAAGAGACCATGAGCAAAACTATCGCAATCATCAAGGGTGACGGCATCGGCCCTGAGATCATGCAAGCGACGCTACGCGTACTCGATGCCCTTGACTGCAATCTTCAGTACGACTTCGTTGAGGCCGGTTTGGAGGCCTTGCAGCAGCATGGGCAACTGATGCCGCCTGCATCCATAGAGAGGATCGCCAAACATGGTGTCGCACTCAAAGGCCCTCTGACAACGCCGATTGGTCGCGGCTTCTCCTCGATCAACGTCCACCTTCGCCGTCATTTCGATCTCTACGCCAATGTCCGACCAGCGATCAGTTTCCCAGGGACCCGTTCGCGCTACGAAGATGTCGATATCATCACGGTGCGCGAAAATACTGAAGGGGCGTACCTACCAGAAGGACAAAGTATTTCGGAGGACGGCGAAGTCGCTCTGGCGAGCATTCGCGTAACACGCATAGCCTCCGAACGCATCGTGCGGTACGCGTTCGAGCTGGCTCGTAGCAAAGGCCGTAAAAAAGTTACCGCGGTGCACAAGGCCAATATCATCAAGTCTTGCTCCGGTTTGTTCCTTGAGGTTGCGCGTGAGGTCGCCGCAGGTTATCCGGAAATCGAATTCCACGAGATGATTGTCGATAATGCCTGTATGCAGCTGGTGATGAATCCCCATCAATTCGATGTCATTGTCACCACCAACCTGTTTGGCGACATCCTTTCAGACTTGTGCGCTGGCCTGGTGGGTGGATTGGGCCTGGCGCCCGGGTCCAACATCGGCGCCGAAGCGGCGATCTTCGAAGCGGTTCACGGCTCGGCACCGGACATCGCCGGCAAGAACCTCGCGAACCCATGCGCATTGTTGTTGGCCGCCGCGGACATGCTTGATTACCTGGGCATGGTGGACAAGGGGACACGCGTTCGTACCGCCATCCGCGTTGTTCTGGAAAGCTCCCGCGATCAAGTGACACCGGATATGGGGGGGACCGGTACAACTGAGTCCTTCGCTGACGCCTTGGTAGCCTACTTGCGTGACTAAATAGAGAATCAAGAAACACGCACTCCGTCCAAGTCGCCAGCTCAGTACGAGCTGGCGATTTTCTACATGTGCTCCACTCTGACCTACCAGCAGGACAGTCTGCTGGATTAAATCTTCTTATACTCCACGGGCTGATCCGGCCACGCAGTCAACACCTCAAAGCCATCGCGGGTGACCAAGACCATATGCTCCCACTGGGCCGAGAGCGAAAGATCCTTGGTGATCACGGTCCAGCCATCCCCCAGCGTTCTTACACCGTGCTTTCCAGCATTGAGCATTGGCTCGATTGTGAAGATCATGCCCGGTTTCAGTCTCATACCTTCACCAGGGTTGCCATAATGACGGACCTGTGGCTCATCGTGGTAAACCATGCCAATGCCATGTCCACAGTAGTCACGCACTACGCTATACCCTTCACGGTGCGCCACGGTTTGAATGGCGTGACCAACATCACCGAGCGTGGCACCGGGGCTTACTGCATGAATGCCGGCACACATCGCCTCATAGGTCGTGTCCACCAGCCGACGAGCCTCTGCGCTTGGCTCGCCGATAAAATACATGCGGCTTGTATCACCGAACCAACCATCCTTTCGCACCGCGACATCAATATTGAGGATATCGCCATCCGAGAGCTCTTTATCTGACGGGATTCCGTGGCATACGACATGATTGATGGAGGTGCACAAGGTTTTGGGAAAACCGTGATAACCGATATTGGCTGGAGTGGCCTTCTGCACGTTGACAATATAGTCATGGCAGAGCTTATCAAGCTCATTGGTCGAAACCCCGGGTCTGACGTGAGGCGCAATCATGCTCAGAACCTCCGCAGCCAACTTTCCCGCAGTTCGTGACATAGAAATTAGTGCAGGCTTCATAGTGGTACTTTTACCCTCATCATGAACACCAGAGACTGGTTGGGCGGGTGCTCATTCGCCGAATGCTGTGCAATTGCAGGAACGCAGCATGAAAATTAATTCGACTTGCTAAGTTCCACAGCACTCTACGAAAGAAACAATATTTTGTTACCGTAACTTTAGCGTTAATAGAAAGTCATCAAGCATTATTACTTGCTGCAACCGCGCGTGTAGGCGGACGGCAATGCACGAGGGTATGAGTGCGGAGCTTCAATACGCTCTTTTAGCTTTGCTGCGTAATCTTTTGCACCCTGCTCATTGCGGAATTGAATGCGCCTGGTTCCAATACACACGGACCATAGATCTTCACTCAGACTAGACAGATGCTCGATACTGACGGACATGACGACACTCCAAGGAAAAGAATTCAAAAATGAATTTCAGCAACCTTGATACCGATTTCTCGCAGCTCATGAATCAAATCATCAAGGTACCGAAAGGGTTCGATTTCTTCGTTGTCATTGACCAGGAAGAAGCTTCTTCCTGCATCCTTTTTAAAGAAGGCGATCCACTCCTGGATATTGGCCGGGTTGGCAATCAAATGGGTATCAAACTGAATGCCTTCAGCGTGTTTGGTTTTTACGTCCTCACGTTTCATACGGGTCTCCAAGCGCTCACGTATTGCTGTTCTCATGCATGTCTTTGCCTCCCGGCAATCGATCAAAAGACCTCGCCCCTGCCTGAAGCAAGGGCGATTAGATTGCCTTTCCATTATCATTGCATGATAATAGTATGCACATATTAGCCCTTGGAGGCTAGCCATGAGCAGGACTGTCGAAGCACCTGAGCCACGTGGGTCCGAGGGGGTCCACCCAATGCCGTGGCTTTGAAGGCGTACCACAATGCGGCCGGTTTTTCGCGATAACAGGATTTGCCGGCCAGATCAAGAACAAGTGGAACCAAAGGGCACTCACAATGAGTTGCGTGCTATCAATTCCAGGCCTTGAAGGTGATTGTCTGCACAGGCTCCGAAATGACTTACTTGACCGTGATGATTACCACCTTGAAGAACACATATGGCGTCATGCGCAAAGGCTCCAGATGAGTACCTCGCAGCGGCGGATCTCCCTTGCTTTTGATTCAACGCGTACGGTTTCTGAATGTTAAGGACGACAGTCATCATGCGGAAAACAGAAATTGAGAAGCGCCTCCCGCTCAATGCTCCGACCCTGGAGCCAGGGCAACGACTGTTGGTTTGCCTTGAGCAATGCGTCGTCGTCCAGCAGCGAGAAACGATAATCTATCAAGTTGTATTCGACTGCAAATCACCCAAAACAATTCGAATTTTTTGGGCAGAAGATGAGTGGATTTTCATCGGCAGGCATAAGCAAAATGCTGAGAAAGATCCTTCATTGGAGACCTTTGTATCAACGCTAAGAACTGGGCTAAAGACTGTCTGGCGATAGATACGGCTCTGATCTATAGCGGTAAATCAAGGCGCATGCAGTTGACGGCTTACTACTGATTTTTCTTCGCCTGCCCAAGTGGCACAACGTTGGAGCTCGAAAGCGCCCGCTCCAATTCGGCAACATGATTCTGGCAGTAGGCTGGCAAGGTATCGCGTTGCTGCACAACCGCTCCCATTCGCTCCCATTCGCTCCCGGAGGCTGCGGTGCTTTTTACGAGCTGTAACTCTGACCTGATGAGCGGATTCCGGTCGAACATCAGGATGGGCTTCTACATACTTCTGAGTTTCAACGGCGAGAGTGGGGAAACGAGTTTTTTTAACGCTGATGGGTCGCCCCTCCTCCTTGGCCTGATCCCACAGCGTATGTAGAAAAGGCGATCACCGTCCCGGCCAGAGGGTCAAAGGAGGGAAAGAAAATGACATTGAAAACTAATGCCGCCATCAAGTTACAAACCGTGAAGTCGTACCATTCTAAGGTTGTAGCTATAGAGCTGGCTGCCGCTAGACGGCGCATTTTAGCGCCGTCAGCTGCTTTGGGAATTGCTTCCGCTTCAGTTCCCAGAGGTAAAGTAGACGTATTCATCCGCGCACCTCCTCTGCAGAATATTGAGACACAACTTGATAGCGACCCAATTCATGACTTTCGCCAACAAAATACTTCGTAAACGCTCCATAAACCCCACATTCAAAGTCACCGCCTGACCCCCGATGCTGTGCTCCCGATTCCTTTCCGGAGCCAGCACCTCATGATGCGTCCCGATGCAAAAGTCTATCTCTACCCCAAGCCCGTCGACTTCCGAAAATCCATTGATGGCCTCGCTGCTCTGGTCGAACTGGACATCAAGGTCGCGGTGTTTGACCCGGTTCTTTTCGTGGTCCTCAACAAGCCTCGAAACCGAGTGAAGATTTTGTACTGGGAGCGCAATGGCTTCTGCCTTTGGCTAAAGCGCCTAGAGTCCGAGCGTTTCAAAACATCGCCGGATTGTTCGGATTAGGCCATTGTGCTGACGGTTCAAGAACTCAACTGGTTATTGGACGGTTTTGATTTGTGGCGCAACCGTCCGCATCAAATTTTGACGCCTCGATTCGTCGCCTGATTCGGTATAATCCAGAGCATGATTTCCATGCCCAAAGACCTTCCTGACGACCCTGTTTTGCTCAAGCAACTGCTTGAGTAAATGCTGAGTGAGCGCGAGTCGGATAAGGGCAAGATCGTTCATCTTGAAGAAGAAAACGCACTGTTGCGTCAGCGCCTTTTCGGGCGCAAGTCAGGGCAGACGGCCGATCCCGCGACGCCGCAAATGGCCTTGTTCAATGAAGCTGAAAGCGTGGCCGAGTCTGTCGACGAAACGGTTGAAGAAGAAGTCGTAGCTCCGACCAAGCGACGGGGCAAACGCAAGCCTCTGCCTGCCGATCTTCCGCGCATCGAAGTCATCCACGAACTGCCCGAGCACGAGCTGACCTGCGCCTGCGGTTGCCGTAAACACAGCATTGGCGAGGAAATCAGCGAGCAGCTCGAGATCGTGCCGATGCAAATCCGCGTGATCAAACATGTGCGCAAGGTCTACGGTTGCCGCGATTGCGAAACCGCACCGGTTACAGCGGACAAGCCCGCTCAACTGATTGAAAAAAGCATGGCTAGCCCAAGTGTCCTGGCGATGCTGCTGACGACCAAATACGTCGACGGCCTGCCACTGCATCGCTTCGAAAAAGTACTCGGTCGCCACGGCGTTGATATTCCACGACAAACCTTGGCGCGCTGGGTTATCCAGTGCGGCGAACACCTGCAACCGTTGCTGAATTTGATGCGCGACCGGCTGCTGGAAAGTCGCGTCATCCACTGCGACGAAACCCGTGTACAGGTGCTGAAAGAGCCAGATCGAGAGCCCACCAGCCAATCCTGGATGTGGGTGCAAACCGGCGGGCCACCGGATCAGCCGGTGATCCTTTTTGACTACTCGACCAGCCGGGCGCAGGAGGTTCCATCGCGCCTGCTCGAAGGTTATCGCGGCTACCTGATGACCGATGATTACGCGGGTTATAACGCCTTGGGCGGGCAATCCGGTGTCGAACGTTTAGGCTGTTGGGCGCATGCGCGACGCAAGTTTGTCGAGGCGCAAAAGGTGCAGCCTAAAGGCAAAACCGGGCGTGCCGATATCGCCCTGAATCTGATCAACAAGCTGTACGGTATCGAGCGAGATTTAAAAGAAGTCGGCGATGAACATCGCCACGAAAGCCGACAGCAAAACAGCCTGCCGGTGTTGGCGCAGTTGCAAACATGGCTGGAGAAAACCCAGCCACAAGTGACGACGCAAAATGCACTGGGTAAAGCCATCAGCTACCTGGCCAGCAACTGGATCAAGTTGGTGCGCTACACCGAAGCTGGTTACTTGCCGATAGACAACAATGCGGCAGAGCGCGCGATCAGGCCCTTCGTTATCGGGCGCAAGAACTGGCTGTTCAGCGACACGCCCAAAGGCGCGATGGCCAGCGCTCAACTTTACAGTTTGGTCGAGACGGCTAAAGCCAACGGCCAAGAGCCCTATGCGTGGCTGCGCCACGCACTTGAGCGCCTGCCACAAGCCTCGAGCGTAGAAGACTTCGAGGCTTTGCTGCCGTGGAACTGCACGCCGCAAATTCCAAGATAGCCATAGATCCCCATCTTTAAAATGTGGGGTTCATGGAGCGCTTACGCTTCAACTGGCAGCTTTGAATGTGTGCACGGTGGATCGCTTACAATGAATTAACCGCTCACTCCACTAGGCGTGACGCACCAGATAGGTGCGATGATAAATAACGTTATAGAATATATAAGGGTTACTCTGGGAAAGACGGGAACATGTTGTGAACATTCTGGATTCAATCAGATGCTTTAAATATTTGCTCGGGATAGCTCGGGTATACCCAGGATTGGGCTACGGTCAGTCTTCTGTTTCCCCACCGCAGCCTCTATGGCTTGTGCTTAGGGAGCGACGATGCAGCTTGGTGGGATCGTCACGGATACCAATCCGGTGCGCGTCGTCGACGTCTTTGTCGACGAACTTGACCTGGTCAAACTGGGTTTTGAAGGCGCCGTACCGGCAGATACTGGCCGGCCGGCTTACCATCCCGCCGTCCTCCTGAAGATCTACATCTACGGCTATCTGAACCGCATTCAGTCGAGCCTGCGCCTTGGGCGAGAAGCCCGGCGCCACGTCGAACTGATGTGGCTGGCCGGGCGTTTGATGCCGGATTTAAAGACCATCGCCAACTCACGAAAAGACAACAGCAAGGCCATCTGAGGCGTTTGTCGCCAGTTCATTGTGCTGTGTCAGCGGTTGGGACTATTCGGAGAAAATCTGGTTGCCATCGACGGCAGCAAATTCATGGCAGTCAACCGCGATCGCTAACGGCGTAAAAACCGGCCTGTTTTCCTACTCTCCTGATGATCTAACGCGTTGCTAACCCGGTTCAGCTCACGAGGAAAGTATCGTACCCTTGAGCAGGCTACGAACGATGACTGCCTCTGAGGTCCAACCGACGCGTTCATAACGAACATGCAGTGAAACCAAGCATGTCCCGCAAAGGTAACTGCTACGAGAATGCGACTATGGAACTTCTTCGGCACGCTGAAATCCGAATTCTTTTACTTGAACAAATTCAACAACCTCGATGAGCTTGAAGCCGGGCTGAGGGACTACATCGCCGGGCTGAGGGCGTCCCGACATCGACCCAGGCGCTGTAAAACAAAGGCGAACATTAAGTCGCGACGAAGGCCTCAGGAGCCTATGCTCTAGGCTGAGCTGGTGCCGCTCGCCGCGATTACTGTTGCAATCATTATTCATACTTTGAATTGCCCCACTAGCGCTTGCAGTTGAGCGCCCAGATTACTCAACTCGCGAGCTGTCTGCGCGCCTTCTACAGCGTCGATTGCGACACTGTCCACGGCGACAGCTATCTGATGAACGCTACGATTTATCTCCTCGGCAACTGCTGTCTGCTCTTCCGCAGCGCTGGCAATTTGGGCATTCATTGAGTTAATCGTTGCGACTAACTGGGCCATGGCGTCCAGCGATGTCCCGGCAAGATTGGAGTGCTCCTGAGTGTCCTCCCCCACCTGACTGGCATGCTGCATGGCTTCAACAGCTTTGCCGGTAGCCGTTTGCAAGCGATCAATCATTACCTGGATTTCACCCGTGCTGTGTTGAGTTCTGCTGGCCAAGGCGCGTACTTCGTCAGCAACCACTGCGAAACCACGTCCTGCTTCACCCGCTCTTGCAGCTTCGATCGCTGCGTTGAGCGCCAACAAGTTGGTCTGCTCGGCAATTGATCGGATCACGTCCAGAACGCTGACGATGCTCTGCACATCCTGGCGCAATCTATCCATGGTCTCGCTGGTGCCTCGAACTTCGGTCACCAACTGGTGGATTTGAGCGATGCTTTTATTCACCACTTGCTTGGCCGCTTGCCCTTCCTTGTCCGTTTCACTCGCTGCGTCGGCAGCTTGCTGAGCACTGTGCGCGACTTCATGGGCGGCAGCGGACATTTCATTGATCGCTGTAGCGACCTGGTCTGTTTCGTGGCGCTGCGCACTGATTGCCTGCTCGGAACGATGGGCTTGATTGCTCACCGCGGTGACGAGCGTAGAGAGTTTGCCGGTGGTGCCCGCGACCTGTTCTACCAGCACATGAATCTTTGCAACAAACAGGTTAAAGGAGTTGGCTAACTCCCCCAGTTCATCCTGGCTCGTCACCTGCAAGCGCTGAGTCAAATCGCCCTCGCCAGAAGCCATATCGTCCAGATTTCGCTTAATTCGTAGTAATGGATTGAGTAAGGTATTGCTCATCATGACGGCTAATACCGCCATGAAAATCAGCAACCCTGTCGCAGAGCCGATCATCACCATCAAGAGGCTGTCAACATGAGTATCAAAATTACTGCGTGCGATTTTTACTTGCGCCTCTACATCATCAAGATTGACGGATGTGCCAATAACCATGTCCCACTTGGGGAGAGAGAGAGCATAACCTACTTTGGGCACCAGAACATTGCCATCACTCAAAAGAAAGCTGTAATGGACATAGTGACTATTGTCTCGCCCCGCACTGATTAACTGACGAATTGCATACACGCCATTAGGATCTTTATACTCATAGAAGCTCTGACCAATTTTTTCGTCAGCGCTGCCTTGAAAAATACGTATGGCATGACTGTCATAACCCCAGAAATAACCATTCTTACCATAGGTCAAACGCTTTAGTAGCGTGACGGCCTGATCACGCGCGGCCATGTCGTTGTTGTCCGCCCCTTCATAAATCGGTGCAATGGCATTCATCGCCAACTCTACGTATTGTTTGATTTCGATGCGATGATCTTCAATAAGACGTTTGCGTGTCTCAGTTTCCTGCTGATCCGCCAGTTGTTGCAACTCCTGGACAGCGATCGCGCACACGATAAAAGCCAGCACACAAATGGGCACCAACGTTAACAACAACAGCTTACTTCTCAATCGTAAATGAGCAAGCACGGCAGCCCCCCTTCCAGACACTAATGATTGTGCAGGTAAATTAAATGGATTCACCGCAGTCGCTTAGCGCTCCTGAGGTTCCATATGACTATTATGAATATCAAGAATAGCAGCCCAGTTCGTGTAGAAGTGCTCAGCCACTATCGGGTCAAAGTGCTTGCCGGCATTGGCCCCGATATAAGCGGCCGCCTCCTCTACCGGCCAGGCTTTCTTATAGGGGCGTGATGACGCCAAGGCATCAAAGACATCAGCCACCGCAACAATACGTCCGGCTTGAGGTATAGCATTACCCGCCAACCCGTTAGGGTAGCCACTACCGTCCCATTTTTCGTGATGACTTAACGCAATAACCCGCGCCAGGCAAAGTAATTCTGAATCCCCATGTTCCAGAATTTCCGCACCAATCGCTGCGTGAGTTTTCATCACCTCCCATTCGTCGGGTTCAAGCTTTCCGGGTTTGAGCAGAATCGCATCTGGGATGCCAATCTTGCCGACATCGTGCATCGGACTGGCGTGCAGAAGTAGCTCGCAATCACTGTCCGTCCATCCCAAGCTCTTGGCCAACAGTGCCGAATACAGACTCATTCGGACAATGTGCAACCCCGTTTCGTTGTCCCGATATTCCGCCGCACGACCCAGACAATGGACCACCTGTATACGTGCCTGGTACAGAGCATCCGTACGATGCTGCACCATGCGCTCTAATGTTGCTTTTTGAGCGTGCACTAACCGATGAGCCAAATGGGCATCAAGCAAGTTGCGAACACGCATGATGAGTTCGATTCGTGTAAAAGGTTTCACAACAAAATCGCGGGCACCTGCAGCGAGCGCTTTAAGCATATAGTCCTGGCCGCTCTGAGCGGTCAGCATAATGATGGGAGGAAGCATAGGGTCTTCCAGCGCCTTAAGTTTCTCCATTACCTGGTAGCCATCTAGGTGCGGCATATTGATATCCAGCAAAATCAAATCAGGTCTTAGTTCAATATAGCGGTCAAGTACTTCACGCGGATCCTGTATTAAGACTAGATTGGAATACCCTTGATTGACCAGTATCTTGTGCAACAATTTTAGATTGGCAGGCTCATTGTCAATGACAAAAATACACGCTTGGTTGTCAGGCTGTATACTCATGTCTGAACCTCCTACGGTCTGCCAGACAATCTTCTACCGCACTTATAAGCAGGTCGAAATCAATGGGCTTGGTGAGGCATTTTGCGAAGCCAACGGAAAGGGCTCTTTCGATCTCATGCGGCATGGCATTAGCGGTCAGCGCGATGATCGAGATATTATCAAATCGCTCTTCTAGTAAATTCAGCACTTTATAGCCGTCCATATGTTGCATATTCAGGTCTAAAAGTATCGCATCAGGCTGATAGGCTAACGTCAACTCAATACCTGACTGTGGTGTGGTGGCAGTGAGCAGGTGAATATGGCTATGCCGTGCAAACAGCCCCTCCATCAACTTTACATTGACTAGATTATCATCAATGTAAAGCACGCACTCTTGAGGTTGCGGTTCAATGCCGTGGAGTGCCGCATTGCCAGGGTCTTGGTTCGTCTTGAACTCGACGAAGGGGTGAACGGGCAGTTCAATCCAGAAAGTAGTCCCCGTTCCGACCTCACTGGAAGCACCTATCGTCCCTTGCATGAGCTCTATCAAGCGCCGAGCAATAGTGAGCCCGATACCGGTACCTTCTATATCACTGTGCTCTGCACCCAGACGATTGAAGGGTTGAAACAATTCGTGAACACGGTCGGATGGAATGCCAGCACCCGTGTCTGCAATGGTGATTTTTAGCCGCTCGTCGTCAACAGGCTGTACGCTGATGCTAATGTTGCCGCCCTCACGGTTATATTTAACAGCGTTTGAAAGCAGGTTCAGAAGGACCTGTTTCAACCGCATGCGATCTGCACACACTGCGAGCTTCGCAGGCACATTGAAGTGCATAGTAATGTGCCTCGCTTCGGCGAGAACTTGGATAAAACTCCAACATTCCTTGAGAATACTGGCGAGCGCCACTGTCTCGAGCGAGAGGATGACATGCCCTGATTCGATTGTGGCTAAATCAAGCACTCCATTAATCAGATCGAGTAGGTGTTTACCGCCTTTTAGGATTTCCTGAACACTGTCCTTTTGATCGGCACTCAGGTCGCTGTCAGATTCAAGCATTTGCGCGAAACCTAGCACCGAATTCATGGGCGTGCGTAACTCGTGACTCATGCTCGACAGAAAATCGGATTTAGCCTGGTTTGCTTGATCCGCTGCCATCCTGGCGGCGGCGAGCTCATCGCGGCGAGCGAGCTCTTCACTAAAATCGGTGAAAATATTAAATATATTCTGAAGTTCTCCTTGTTCGCCCTTGACGAAACCAATACTACTTACGGAGATATAAACGCTACCGTCCTTACGACGTATTGGAATGTATCCTACCCAGCATTTACCCGCAGCCACTGAATTTAATAGTTCAGTCGCGTACATCTCAGCACTGTCCTCAGATAGAAAAATAGTAAAGGGTTTTCCAATACACTCCTTATCGGAATACCCCAATTCTTTAGCATGCGTTTGATTTTGGTAAATAATCAGCCCTTGCCCGTCGGCAATACTCACACATTGACCGCTGGCATCGAATACATTTCGAAATAGAGTTAAACGTTGCTCGGCATTTTTTTGAGTTGTAATGTCCTGCACTTGATAAATAAAATGAACATGCTGCCCCTCATCATTTTGCACCGCCGAAATATTGAGCGACACCCATACGGTACGTCCCCCCTTAGCGTAGTAACGCTTTTCACACTGCCAACTCGATATCTCGCTACTAAGCAGTTTATTTCGAAAATCTTGATCGACCACGAAGTCATTAGGGTGGGTTAATGTTTTGAAGTCGGTTGTGAGCAGCTCATCCTTGCTAAATCCGAGCATTGAACACAAGGCGTCATTAACCAATAACCATGCGCCTGACAACGATATCAGAGCCATACCAATTCCCGAGGCTTCGAACATCCCGCGAAAACGGGTTTCACTCTCGGCTAACGCAATTTCAGCCCTCTTGCGCACCTGAATATCTTGCACAAAACACAGCATATGAAGAGTCCCGTCGGCCTCGTCAGAAACAACAGCTCCTTTTTCTTGCAGCCAGTGCATGGTGTTGTCTGGCCACTCCACCCTGAATTCAACTTCATAGGACGAGCGACATTCAATACTGGCGTTAATCGTGCTGATAAGTGCTTGTTGATCATCAGCATGCACCATAGAGAGAAAATCTTCGCGGTTATTTTTTAGCCTCCCTGCCGGATAGCCAAAGAGTTGCAGTGAACGGTCCGAACAGGAAACATTACCATTCGCCAGGTTTATGTCCCGGGTACCAATGCTATTGACGACCTGGCTTAAGTGAATCCGCTCGTGGCTTAAGCGTAGCGCCTTTTCACTGAGCTTTAATGCGGTAATGTCCGTGCGAACGGACATGTACTTAATCGGATTTCCAACACTATTTAAAAAAGGGACGATCGTTGCGTCAACCCAGTAGAGTTCCCCATTTTGAGTCTTATTACATATTTCGCCGCGCCATACTTTACCGGCACTGATAGTTCGCCACAGCGTTTGGTAAAAGGTTGAAGCGTGAATGGTTGACTTGATCAACCGATGGTTTTTCCCCACCAGTTCTTCTCGGCTGTAGCCACTGATCTGACAGAAGCGGTCATTCACATGCACAATATCGCCCGCTACGTCAGAAACACTAATAATGGCGTGTTGATCAATCGCAAAGCGCAACTCTTTAAGACGTCCATTCGCTCGAAGCGCATCCCCATGTACCCGGACAAAGGCACGCTGCACAGCCCGATAACCCAATGCTTGCGATGAAAGGGTCGCCACTAATAACTCTACGCCTACGGGCTCGACTAAAAAGCAAACACCGCTCAAGGCCTTGCTCCGCTGCATCGTCTCAACGTCAACGGCTCTGGTTAGAAAGACGATCGGCAATGAAGCCTTTTCAGGCCGTTGCCGTGCGATGACCAAGAACGCCCGAGTTGATAAGAATGGCAAATCCGCACTCGCCACCAAAACATCCGGATTGAAATGATTAACAGCCTCCAACGCTACGAGAGGGTCTTGAGTAGCGAACACATCGATACCGACATCTCGTAAGGCGTCTGCCTTTGAGGTCAAGCTTGACGGATTGGGCTCTAGCAAGATGACGCGTAATGAGTGCGCGCCACAGTGAGCTTGAGCGGTTTCGATGAGCGAAGCGACGTAATCAACATCCAGCGGATACTGGGAAAAAAGGCTGACCCCGAGTCGCTGCCAATCAATTTGATCATGGACGCTATCAGCAACGTCGGATAGCACAATCCATTCGGCAGCATCACGCGCGCGCTCACTTAACTCCCCACGCTCTTTTAATGAAAGTGTGCGAAGCCAGGACTGCTCTGTCAGCAGCACGTCATACCTGGTCAAAAGCGACGAGAGTGATTTTAGACTGCCAAATGCACTGACCTGAATGCAGCATGCACCCAAACGAGTGATAAGCGAAGGTAAATCAATGGAAAACTCACCTAGCGTGATCGTGCGTAAAAATTTGCTCTTAACGTTCATCATCGAACCACACTAGAGGAAGGGGGCTGGCGGATCAGGCACATATTTCCTCTGTTAAATATCGAGCCATTAGAATGGCTATTTGCCATCTTGTCCATCGCTAAAAGCAACTCTATCGCGGCAAAGCCGTAGACGACTATCTATCTGACACTGCAAATAACACGGACTAACTTACTTGCTGTAACCCATTGAAATACATAGATTAATAATTAATACTCGCTAATATACTCACCTCTTAGATGGCCGGCATCAGCATATTAACCTTTCGTCTATAAGACTTTAATCTAATTTGAATAGTCGAGCTCTAACGGAGGACTTCATGTCGTCAACGTTCATTATCGCAACCCACCTGAAACCAGTACGCCTATTTATTACTCGTGCGCGTCGCGACCAGAGCTTGCACACGAGCAGACAGGGTATCCGCCGAATCCCCTACGTAACCGCCAGGACTACAAACTCATCACCGCCGATCCGCGCGACAACATTGCAGTTTGAGGGGCGTGCGCAACAATGGGTTGTCCTTGAGGTAGATCTGGCCCACTGCAAGGTAATTGGAAGCCCGCCAATAAGCGTCGATACCGTGCAACTGATCGGCACTCAGAAAATCACTCATGAAGTCCTCCTTCCAGTCTGGATCAGGGACGTCGGTTGCCGCTGGATGACACGTTGATTTTCGTGCTAAAGGGGGCGATTGTCGCTGATGTAATGAACATCGATCACGCCCCCGGCCTCGCATGGCTATTAATGGCTCGGTGGTTTGACTGCCAGGATGCTGCCCGGCACCGAATACAGGGCACGCTCCGTGGTGCTGCCCAAAAATCTGTCGATTCCAACGCGATGCACGGTGCCCATGACCACCACATCGGCCAGGTACTCCTCCACAAACTCACTGATTACGCTGACTGGCAGCCCCATGATGAAATGCCGGCGCTCGGGCGGTACACCATATTGATCGGCCAGCGTCACGAAAGCCGCGTGCAATGCCTCGCGCAACTCATCCATCAAATTGGAGCCCCATGAACCGCCGACAAGCGGTGCATCGCCATTGAAGGCAGGAGTCAGGTCATAGGCATACAGCAGGTGCAGCGGAGCATCACATTGCAGGGCCAGTGCGTTGGCAGTCTGGATGATTTTGTCGTTGAGGCCACAGATAAGCGTCTGCGGGTTGGAGGGGTCCACCGCCGCCACGACCCTGCGCGGCAGCCCGTGCCGGACTTGATTGACCAGATGGACAGGCACCGGGCACTCGCGCAACAGGTGGCAATCAAGCGGTGTAACGAATACCCGCTTGAGTACCGGTTCCAGCGTCACATCCTTGATCAGCATGTCGGGCTGAAACTCTTCAACATACTGCAGCATGTCCAATAGCGGTTGAGTGGTCCAGACCACCTCCGTGGTCACCTCCAGCCCTTGGCTGCGAAGCCGTCCGGCCTCGTCCAGCAACCATTCGCGATACCTTTGCAGGTAACGCTGGCTTGCCGCCTCGTCCGTTACTTCCTCCCATAAATGATTTCGCGGTGGTGGTTCGACAAAGGCACAAAGGTGCAAGGCCGCGCCGCAAACCCTGGCTAAAGCGGCAGCTCGCAGCATCGCCGGAGATTGATGCAAGGTTTGATCGATAATCAGCAATAAACGTTGGTATTGCCCCATCACACACCTCGATTCGAGTAGCGCCGTGAGCGAATGAAACAGGCGGATCGCGTTGAAACGACCAGCACGACATCGCCTCAAGACTGCGCCCAAACACCGGCCTTGCCTTGATTTACATCAAACTTATGGGGTTCTGGTGTGGCTTGCGCGACGTCTGATCCAGATCAAATTCTGGCTGCACCCAAGGTGTACAACATCATCAACCGCGTGGACTGTTGCCACGCGTGTTGCTCCCCTTTGGAGATTGCCATGCATACCTCATTGAAATGGATTCTCACCACCCTGCTCGTGAGCAGCCCACTCATGGTCTCGGCCGCCGATGAAAAAAACCCGGAGCAGACGCCGACCACGTCAGCTCAAACAAGCGAAGCTGCAACGCCTGTGCAGAGCAAAGCCATGGCTGAGCAAATGCAAAAAATGCAGACTGCACACGATAAGGTCGCAGCCGCCAAGACCCCTGCCGAGCGACAGGCCGCCATGCAGGAGAGCATTGAGACGATGAAAGACAGCATGACCCTGATGCATAAAAACTGTCATGGCATGGGCATGGGCATGTCCAGCAATAAAGACGGCATGGGGATGGGAATGATGGACATGATGATGAAAATGATGGATCAGCAGTCAAGCATGATGAAGATGCCGATGAGCGAGTGATACGAACAAGCCGGTTTGGTGCAACGGCGTTATCACCTTAGCCAATATGACGGGGGAAACCTGCGAGTGCTGATCCTCTGTCCGACGCGTTGCCAGAGATTATTCGCCCTGGAGTTACCAAATGGGCAGCCACATGCCGGTGAAACCACCATGATGTTCTATGGTTAAACAGACAGTCACCGACAGCAGACTTCTGTGCCGACCACACCTGCGGGGCAGCGGTTGCGCTTGTACGATACCGATGATCTCAATGGCGTAATGCAAACGATGGCGCGCCATGCGGCAACTTTGCTGCCGGCGTCTCAAGCAGCCCTGATCGGCATACAACGCCGCGGCGAGCCTTTGGCACGACTTTTACAGCAGCATCTCTCTCGGCAGACCGGCCAGCCTGAAATGCCGACCGCTGGAGCCGGTCAACGGCCGCGAGGTCGCCGTGCCTGCCAGAAGGCAGGGGCCATTCGCTTGCTCGCTGCAGCCACCCATGGTTTGTTCACCGGTGGCAGTGATCTGCTCGACAGCCCGCTGTTTGAACGGATCACCATCTGTGACAGCGTGCCGCCGTTTCGCCTGCCACCCGAACAGGTGACCCAGCGCTTGCACGTGCTCGACAGCACGGCCATGGTTGCCACGCTATTGGCTGAAAATGGAGCCTGGGTTTCAGAGGATCTGCTCCAGTTCCTCTGAAACCAGGCCCCATTTCCGCCTGGTCTGGGCGCTCATGAACAACCATAGGTCGGACGCCATCAGCAGTCTCCTGCGACATTGATTCAGATCAAACCAATGAACCCGCATTGCACCACGATTGGGTAACAGCCATTCGCTCGATGCGTCATGGTTGCCGGGTACGACCGCAGCACTTTGTGCCCATACGGGAGGTTACCGCTGAACCACGCAAGTCTCCCCAGCAATATCATGACTTGAAGGAACACAAGGAAAAGTATTCAACCTTCCAGTCCCGCCAGAAGGAATGCTGCCATGACCATGAACAGCGCCATCAACCTGAGCAATCAGCTCTTCTTTGAAGCAGATCAACTCAGCGCTCAAGCCTATGCGCTCTTGAGCGAGCAACCTGTTACGACTCAGACCCTGCAAAGGTTTTCCGAGATTAAAAAACAGGCTGATGAAAAATATCGGCAAGCCAGGCAGCAATGGCTGCGTACCAGGGACAAGACCCCTGAGCGTATGTCGATGGCCGACTGACCCTTGCCGCCAGCCCTCATTGGCACCATCAAGCACTGCAGCCGCCGGAATCAACTACCGTTGAACCAGACAGGCAGGCTTCAACGCCATGGTATGACCTGACCTGGACAGGCAGGCCACCGACGTATCAGAACCTCGCTCTGCTGACACCGCTGGACTCAGGGTCAATGCTTTTGGGCAGAGCAAGGAGTTTCCGATGGCCGACTCAAGCAAGAAAATGAGCCTCATGGGGCTCACCACACTGGTGACGGTCAACATGATGGGCTCGGGCATCATCATGCTGCCGACGAGCATGGCCCAACTCGGGGCTGTTTCGCTGCTGTCATGGATCGTCACTGCCATCGGTTCCATGGCTATCGCCTACTGTTTTTCCCAGTGCGGGATCTTCTGCCCGCGCTCGGGCGGGTTGTCCGCCTATACCGAAGAGGCGCACGCGAAGTCAGGCTTCTTCCTCTGCTCGTACCTGTACTTCCTCTCGCTGGCCATCGCCAATGTGGCCGTCGCCATCTCGGCAGTGGGTTACATGACGTCGTTCGTGCCATGGCTGGGCAGCGGCGCCACTCCGTTGTTCATCGGTACGGCTGGCCTGCTCTGGTTGACCACCGTCGCCAACTTTGGTGGCCCCAGCATCACCGGCAAGATGGGTGCGATTACAGTCTGGGGTGTGATCATCCCGGTGGCCGGTTTGAGCATCATCGGTTGGTTCTGGTTCAAGCCCGATGTGCTGGCTGCCGCCTGGAACCCGAACAACCTGCCAATCTCCGAAGCCATCAGCAAGGCTATTCCCCTGACCCTGTGGGCTTTTCTCGGCATGGAGTCGGCGGCGCAGGCCTCCGATGCGGTGGAAGATCCCAAGCGCACGGTGCCACTGGCCTGCCTGTTCGGGACCCTGGGGGCGGCGGCCGTATACGTGCTGTCGACCACCGTCATTCAGGGCATCATACCCAATGCAGAGCTGGCCAACTCTTCGGCCCCCTTCGCGCTCGTCTATGCGCACATTTTCAATCCCACAGTCGGCAACATCATCATGGCGCTGGCGGTCATGGCCTGTGTCGGTTCGCTGCTGGGCTGGCAGTTCACCCTGGCGCAAACGGCCAAGATGACTGCTGACCAGGGTATGTTCCCGAAACTGTTCAGCAAGGTCAGCGCACTGAATGCACCCATCGTCGGCATGCTCGTCTGCGGCGTGTTGCAGACCCTGATGGCGCTGTCGACCATTTCGCCCAATGCCAGCGCCCAGTTCAGCAAACTCGTCAGCCTGGCGGCAGTGACCAACCTGATCCCTTACGTGATGGCGCTCACCGGCCTGCTGGTCATGATGTACAAAGCCCGGGTCAATGCAGGTGTATTCACCCGCAACACGACGTTGTTACTGATTGCCGTGGCTTATTCTTTGTATGCCCTCTATGCGTGCGGCAAGGATGCCGTATTCGGCGGCACCCTTGTCCTTGCATTCGGTTACCTGCTCTATGGCTTCCTCGCCAAGCGCTTTGTCAATGAGTCTCCAACCGCTCAGCCCAGGGCCGGCAATCCTTAGGCGTTGTCTTCAGGACCGCACAGACATCTGAATACGGGGAACCAGGATATGAACGTACAACTGACCAAACCCGCAAGCCTGCTACTCGCCGGCCTGCTTGCGCTGATGCCGCTGATAGCCAATGCCAATACCCTTGAACGCGTGCGAGCCAGTAACACCCTTACCCTGGGCTACCTGCCGGACTTCGCACCCTTCAGCACCCAGGAGGGCGACAAGGCCAGCGGCTATGCCATCGACCTGTGCCTGAAAGTCGCCGATAAGGTCAAAGCCGAGTGGGGCCTGCCCACGTTGCAGCTGCACTATCAGCCGGTCAAGGTCGCCGATCAGATCAGCGCCGTCAGCTCAGGCAAGGTCGACATCCTCTGCTCGCCTACCCCGGCGACACTGGAACGACGCAAAACTGTCAGTTTCTCGATACCGATCTACACCGCCGGCCTCTCGGCGGTGGTGCGCAAGAACGCACCCGAGGCGCTGCTCAATGTACTCAATGGCAAGGTAGCGAATGAAGGCCCGACCTGGCGCGCGACCGTCAACCGTGGCCTGTCCAATCAGACCTACGCCGCCACAGCTGGCGCCGTCACCGAGCAGTGGATTCGTGAACAAATGCGCTTGCTCGGCGTTGTCGCCACGCTGGTCACTGTCGAGAACACCGCCGCAGGCCTCAAGCTGGTTGCCGAGGGCAAGGCCGATGCCTTTTTCTCCGAACGCATGCTACTCAAGAGTTACCTTGCCAAGGACTATGCCGATGCCAAGCTGATGCTGCTGGACCGTAACTACGAATATGCACCGGTCTCGATGGCGGTGGAGCGCGGCGATGAGGACTTCCGCTTGCTGGTCGATACCACGTTGAGTGATATGTACCACTCGGGTGAAATCGAGCAGGCCTACGACAAATACCTTGGAGGCGCCAGCGATACGGTCAAGAAGCTGTTCAAGGCCTATGCGCTACCTTAGTACCGCGCCCACCTCGCCGAGTACGCGACAAACACACCATCAGCACCCTCAAGCAGCACCTGGCCGCACTGGCTCAGAGGCACATCACTCAGGGCTTTCCCTTGCATCCGGCCCAAGAGAAACAGGCCGCCCCCCTCCTTCTCCTGCACCTCGAACAAGCGGTAGGTCTCCGTAGCTTGGACAAGCGTGGCCGACGTCGTCGAAAACGTAGCAGCAGCTTTGCAAAAAAGTCAGTTTTACGCTTTCAATATGGGGGATGTCGCGACCACCCTGCCCCCGCAGTTTCTTTTCAAGAAGGGTCAAGGATTTGTAGCTAATTCCTCATATGACTAGAAAGGTCCCAATGATCAGTGTCTCGATCTGAGCGACCTGCGCCATTACCTCGCCGATTTCTCTAGCCCGGTCGGACGTCCGTCGATTGATCCTGAACGTTGCGCTTTGTCCCAGGGCGACATAGAGACACCCAATGACATTTCAAGGGCATGCAGATGCGTTAGATACGGCAGCAATTGCGTGAGCGCCTCAGGAAACTCAACCTATTCCAGCCTTAGCCATCAACTTCCTTCGTGATGGATTTGCGAACAGCATCTAGTGCTTCTGCCAGTTCCGTTATCTCTCGCGCCCTCTTCTCTAGAGCCTCTGTAAGTTCGTTGACGTCGCGCTGCAAACTGCTGACCTGCTCCAGCAACACCTGTTTGCCGCCCTCGCCTTGCGCCACCAGCGTTTTGAGCGAGTTTATTTGACCGGCTTGGCGTTCCTTGGCTGCTTCCAGGTCCAAATACGTTTTCTGCTGCTGCCTGGCCTCCGTCAGGAGGCGTTCGTTGTCCCGGTTCAACTGAGTCAATTCATCTTGCTTGATGATTAGCGTCTGTTGCAGGTGACGCAGTTCCATCTGGACGTGTTGCAGCTGCCCCTCATGCCGGCGCTGTTCCTGCTCACGTTGTTCCTTGATCGCACTGCGATAGTGCTCCAGCGCATCTCGCGCATGCAGGTGCTTCTCTTCCAGCGAGTCAATCTGTTCGTCTTTTTCCTTCAGCCGCACTTCAAGGTCCAGATTGGACTGACTGAGTCGCGCATTGCGGGTCTGTTCGACCTGTAAGGTCGTACGGCAGGTCTGCAATTCGCTCGACTCCGTTTCCAACGCGCTACGCTGGATAGCGAACTGTTGCTGCAGCTGGCCAAGGGTGGTCTGACTGGTTTTCAGCTGCTCGTTCAATTCGACTTTATCGGCGTCCGCAGCGGCGAGCGCCTGCTCAATCTGCTCCTCACTCTCCTCTTTTAAGCGCTGCGCCAGGCGCACTACCAGCTCACCCAGTTCGTCACTGAGCCCCAGCTGGGGCGCTCCACGGCGTTTATCGACCTCGTCCAGTTCCTTCAAATAACGATGAATCGTGGTTTTTGAGCCGGTATTCCCAAGCGCTACGCGCACGGCATCGATGCTCGGATTCTCCCCACGAGCCAGCAGCGCTTCACGCGCTTTCTGCACAATTGCCTTGTTTACGCCGCCACGGGCCATTTTTTGCTCCTACGATTTCGTACTGTTTTACATACCATGTATTTACGTACTATTTTATAATGAAGTAAAGACCTCAAAAGCATCAATCATCTGGTAAAATAATTGAGCGTTATCGCATCATAGAGTTGGTTTACGTCTTTTCCGTCGCTGGAAAAGGTACGTTTGGCGTGGAAGGGTCGAGATGAACAAGGCGGATCGCTACCTGCAGGCGGGTACCCGGGAAAACACCCGGCGCAGCTACCGCGCGGCGGTGGAACACTTCGAAGTGACCTGGGGCGGGTTTCTCCCGGCGACCGGCGACAGCATCGTGCGTTACCTGGCCGAATACGCAGACAAGCACACCATCAGCACGCTGAAGCTGCGCTTGGCCGCCCTGGCCCAGTGGCATATCACTCAGGGATTCCCTGATCCCACCAAGACGCCCAACGTTCGGCAAATGATCAAGGGCATCCGCACCTTGCATCCGGCCCAGGAGAAGCAGGCAGCCCCTCTTCTTTTACTTCACCTCGAACAAGCCGTCGGCTGGCTCGAGCGCGAAGCGGCTCTTGCGGCCGAGCGTGGCGACTTCAGAAGTGTGATGAAGCATCGACGCGACATCGCCTTGGTACTGATCGGGTTCTGGAGAGGATTTCGCGGTGACGAGTTGGCACGCCTGCAGGTCGAGCACACCCAGGCACAAGCCGGTGCCGGCATCACCTTCTATCTGCCTCACACCAAAGGTGATCGACAACACCTGGGCGCGACGTTCCATACCCCTGCCCTCAGGAAGCTGTGTCCCGTGCAGGCTTACATCAACTGGATCACCGTGGCTGGCATTGCGCGTGGGCCAGTGTTCAGGAAGGTGGATCGCTGGGGCAATCTTGCCGACGGCGGCATCAACGCCAACAGCCTGATCCCGATGCTTCGCCGTATTTTCAAGCAGGCAGGTGTCCCGGCAGACCTGTACAGCAGCCACTCAATGCGTCGAGGGTTTGCAACCTGGGCCTCATCCAATGGCTGGGACATCAAATCTCTTATGAGTTACGTCGGTTGGAAAGACGTGAAGTCGGCCCTGCGGTATGTCGATGCTGGCGCGTCGTTCGCGGGACTCGCCGTTCGAGTCCCGACACCACAGGTAGAGAGCTTGTAGCCCGAACCCTCAGCCGCTTTTGCCTGCAGAACTGCTTGCGAGATTAGCTTTAGGCCCTGGGGATCACACAGCATGATGGGACAGTTATCGCTTCAATTAGATCGGTCATTTATGGCTGATATCCCTGAAATTGAAACTCCTCGCCACTCCCCCGCTTTTACGTCGGGTTGGCATTGCTCACGATAGCGTTTTTTCCGATCGGTGCGCCCGGATAAATCAACCTTGTTGCGCATGATCGGGTGAGGCCGCTTGCGTCGCTTCGGGACGTTGCTTGCCAACGCTTTTCAACGATTTTTTTACTTCGACTTCAAGGGTGGGATGTGTGCTCCACATGCTCACGAATGAGTCACCGTGGTAGCGCGCATGCGTGACGAGGCTGGCATGTAGACCCCAAACCGCGGCGTCCTATGTGAATCCCGTGAATGCTGTTGCGCCGCGGCTACAGCGGTGCGCTCAGCCAAACCCGCAATGATCGGGCAATCCGGGCGGTCATTGCCGTTGCAGTGATCGGCCAGGGGCTCAAGGGTTTGCGCCATCGCTTGCAGCTCGGCGATCTTCGCTTTCAATCCGGCGATATGGGAGAGCGCCATCGCCTTGACGTCGGCGCAGGCACGGTCAGGGGCGCCCCACAAAACCAGGAGTTCCGAGATCTGCTCGACAGAAAAGCCCAGGTCACGGGCGCGACGGATAAAGCGAAGGCTGTCGGCGTCCAGCGGACTGTAATTCCGGTAGCCGGCATCTGAACGGATCGCTTTGGGGATCAAGCCAATCTGCTCGTAGTAGCGAATCATCTTCGCCGAAACGCCAGAGAACTTGGCCACTTGACCGATATTCATCATTCTCTCCTCCTTGGTGGGCTCATCAGACGCACAGGGAGCGGCCCGGCATGCTGCTCGCACAAACGGGGCCTCACCCGGGATCAATGCTCGTTGTTATGCTGCCCCGCTCCCCTGCGTCTCGGTGCGGCTTTCGACACCCATGGGGGCTTGGAAGCGCTTGAGCCGCAGCGCGTTGCCGAGCACAAAGACACTGGAAAGCGCCATCGCGGCGGCGGCGAAGATTGGCGAAAGCAACGTGCCGTTCAGCGGGTAGAGCACGCCCGCAGCCACCGGGATCAGCAAGGCGTTGTAGGCAAAGGCCCAAAACAGGTTCTGCTTGATGTTGCGGATCGTCGCCTTGCTGAGCGCGATCGCATTCGGCACGCCACGCAGGTCGCCCGACATCAGCACCACGTCAGCGGCCTCGATCGCCACATCGGTTCCCGTGCCGATGGCGAGCCCAACATCCGCTTCGGCCAAGGCCGGCGCGTCGTTAATGCCATCACCCACGAAGGCGACCCGCGCACCATTGACCCGGAACTTCTTCAGCGCCGCGACCTTGCCGTCGGGCAAGACCTCGGCCGCGACTTCATCGATCCCCAGTTGCTTGGCAATCGCCGCCGCCGTAGCCGCATTGTCGCCGGTAATCATCGCGACCTTGAGTCCGAGTGCGTGCAACGCCCTGATCGCCTCAGGAGTCGACTCCTTGATCGGATCGGCGACCGCGATCACCGCCGCCAAGCGGCCGTCGATTGCGGCATAGAGCGGGCTCTTGCCCTGTTCGCCGAGACGCTGGGCGGTCGCCAGGAAACTCGTCACATCCAGGCCGAGTTGGGTCATGAACCGGTCCGCGCCGACGGCGACGGTCCGACCGGCGACCTTGGCCGACACGCCAAAGCCCGGTGTTGCGTCGAAGCTCTCTATGGGTGCAAGTGTGATGTTGCGCTGCTTTGCCGCCAGGACAATCGCTTCGGCAATCGGGTGCTCGGAGCGAGTTTCGACCGCCGCCACAAGCGCCAGAACTTCGTTGTATTCGAAGCCCTTGGCGGGAACCAGGTCGGTCAGCTCGGGGCGCCCTTTGGTCAGCGTACCGGTCTTGTCGAGTGCGATGACGCTCACATCCCGCAGCGCCTGCAAGGCTTCGCCCTTGCGAAACAGAACACCCAGCTCGGCTGCGCGGCCGGTACCGACCATGATCGATGTCGGCGTGGCCAACCCCATGGCGCACGGGCAGGCGATAATCAGTACCGCGACCGCGTTAACCAGCGCAAAGGTCAGCGCCGGGGTCGGACCGAAGATCAGCCAGATCAGGAAGGTCAGCGTGGCCGCTGCCATCACCGCCGGAACGAACCACATGGTCACCTTGTCCACCAGCGCCTGGATCGGCAGCTTGGAGCCTTGCGCTTCTTCGACCAGGCGGATGATCTGCGCGAGCACCGTATTGGCGCCGATCTTGGTGACGCGGAAGCTGAAAGCGCCGGTCTTGTTGATCGTGCCGCCGATGACCTCGCTGCCTACCCCCTTCGATACAGGCACCGGCTCGCCGCTGATCATGCTCTCGTCAACGTAAGAGGCGCCCTCGACGACCTCGCCATCGACCGCAATTTTCTCGCCCGGACGCACAAGCACGACGTCACCCGTCGTTACCTGATCGAGCGGTATCTCGATCGTTTCGCCGTTGCGCTGAACGCGCGCGGTCTTGGCCTGAAGCCCGACCAGCCGCTTGATCGCCTGGGAAGTTCGCCCTTTGGCGCGGGCCTCCAGCGTCCGTCCGAGCAGGATCAAGGTAACGATGACTGCGGCGGCTTCGAAATAGACGTTGGCCGTGCCCAGGGGCAGCACTCGGGGGATGAAGGTCGCGACCACCGAATAGCCGTAGGCCGCCGCCGTCCCGAGCGAGACCAGCGAGTTCATGTCAGGAGCACCACGCAGCAACGCCGGTATGCCCTTGTGGAAAAAGCGCAGCCCCGGACCGAACAGGACAAGGGTGGTGAACGCGAACTGCACATACCAGTTCGTCTGCTGACCCAGGACCTCCATCACCCAATGATGCATGGCGGGAATAAGGTGCGAGCCCATCTCGAGGATGAAGACGGGCAAGGTAAGAATCGCGGCAATGACCAACGAGCGCCGCAGCCCCCGGGCCTCGATCTCACGGCGCTCGGCGTCCTGATCACCCGCATCCGCCGTTTCGGCGGACAAGCGGCGGGCTTTGTAACCCGCTTGTTTGACCGCCGCTTCACGGTCGGCCGTGGAGACGGCCCCGGCCAGGTGTCGCACCCGCGCGCGCTCGGTTGCCAGGTTGACAGTGGCTTGCAGCACGCCCGGAACTTGCGCCAGCGCCTTCTCCACCCGGCCCACGCACGAGGCGCAGGTCATGTCCTCGATCGCCAGTTCAGTGGTCTCTTCCCGCACCGAGTAGCCCGCGCGCTCGATGGCATGGACAGCCGCCTGCGGATCGGCCAAGCCGGTGAAGGTGATGTCGGCCCGTTCGGTGGCCAGATTGACCGCAGCCATCTGCATGCCGGGGACCGCGTTGAGCGCACGCTCGACCCGACCGACGCATGATGCACAGGTCATGCCTTCAACCGGCAGGCTCAGGCGACTGCCTGAGGGCATGGATGGATGGGAGCCTGATGGACTGGAACCTGGTTGCACGGCGACGAAAGCCATTGAACTACCCCTTAAACGCCCTTGAATACTGCTGTTGAAGAAAGCCTGCGACTTCCCATAAGGGTAAGGTCAAGGCTTGAGGGGTCATTTTTTTGCGATAGGTAAGTTCCCAATGCCCTTGGCCCCACCGCAGTCTTGATCCACTTGCGTACACATCTCCCAACCCCCGCCCAGTGCCTTGTAGATGCTGACCACCGCAAGGCGCTGGTTGGTGCGAGCAACTGTCAGCGCACGTCGGCTTGCAAAGTCGGACCGTTCAGCTTCGAGTACGTCCAGGTAAACGCCCTCGCCTTCGGAAAACCGAACCCGGGCAAGACGCGCAGCCTCGCGATTTGCCGCGGACTCAAGCAAGCGCAGCCCTAGCGTACTGCCCGCAGCGCCATGGGCGTTGAAGGCATCGTCGGTTTCCTGCAATGCCCGCAGCACGGTCTGGTCGTAGACAAGCAACGCCTCCTGGGAGCGTGATTCGCTGGCGGCAATCTGCGCTCGCACGCGCCCGGTATCGAGTAGATTCCAGCGAATGACCGGGCCGATGAAGCTGGACTGCATTCCAGCATCACCCAGTGCATCCAGACTCCCTGCAACGAGCCCGATTGAACCTTGCACCTGGACCTCGGGGTACAGACCCGCCGTCTCTACGCCAATCTGCGCCGTCGCCGCCGCGAGATTGCGTTCGGCCGCCGCGATATCGGCGCGCCGTGAGAGGAGACCCACGGGATCGCCCACGGCAATGCTTCGAACGGCCAATACCTCACGCTCAGGCATGGCCGCAGGCAGTCTGAACGTCTGGGGCGTTTCACCCATAAGGATCGCCAGTGCGTTGCTGGAGGCCGCACGACGGCGCTCCAGGTCCGGCGCCGTCGCTTCGACATTGCGCAACAATGCCTCGGCGCGGAGTCGGTCGAACTCGGTGGCAGAATCGGCGCTCAGCAGACGCTCGACCATCCCCAGGCTTTCACGCTGGCTTTGGCTGATATCGGCGACCACCGCGAGTTCGGCGTCAAGACCGCGCAGCTCGAACCAGGTAGCGGCCACCTCACCCGCGACGCCCGCCTGCACATCGCGCAGCAGCGCTTCGCGGGAGCCCGCTTGCGCCCGCGCCGCCTCCACGGATCGCCGCACGCGGCCAAAGAGATCGATCTCCCAGGAAGCGTCGACCGCGCCACGATAAGTTTCGCTTTGGCGCGGCTGGCCTGGCGGCATCTCGACTTTACTGCCGCGACGGTTCTCATAGCTGAGCGCCGGACCACCACGCGGCACAAAGCCCTGGCGGCTCTCGCGCAGCATGGCCTTTGCCTCTTCAAGCCGCACGGCAGCGATGCCGATGTCATGATTGGCCGCCAGCGCCCGCTCGATCAAAGTGGTCAGTGCAGGTTCGTCGAGGGTACGCCACCACTGCACCTCGACGGCGCCCGAACCGAGACCCGCCGGTGGAGCGCCAAAGCTGCCAGGCAACCGTGAAGCAGGCAGCGAGGGCTGTGAGTAGTCAGGACCGACCGCCGCGCAGCCGGCCAGCAGGATGAATGCACTGAGGGGCAGTACAACGGTTTGATAAAGACGTCTCATGACGTGCTCTCCTCCATGTGAGGCTTGAATCTTGAACTGTGGCGCTCGAAGCGGGACGCCAGGCCGCGCATCAGCACATAGAAAACCGGCGTCAGGAATAACCCGAACAACGTCACGCCGAGCATGCCTGCGAACACCGCGATGCCCATGGCCTGGCGCATCTCAGCCCCGGCACCGCTGGCCAATACCAGCGGCACGACGCCGGCGACGAAGGCGAGCGAGGTCATCAGGATAGGCCGCAACCTCAGCCGACACGCCTCGATGACCGCCTCCAGCGCGCTGGCTCCCTCGGCTTCGCGACTGCGTGCAAATTCGACGATGAGGATGGCGTTCTTAGCGGCCAAACCGACCAGCACGATGAGCCCGATCTGGACGAAGACGTTGTTGTCGCCGCCCACCAGCCACACACCTATGATCGCGCTCAGTAGACACATCGGCACGATCAGCATCACCGCCAAGGGCAGCAGCCAGCTGTTGTACTGTGCGGCGAGAATCAGATAAGCGAGCAACACGCACAGCGGAAAAATGAACAGCGCCGAGTCTCCGGCAAGCTTTTGTTGATAGGTGAGGTCAGTCCATTCAAAGCTCATGCCTTCAGGCAAAACCTCGCTGGCCAAGCGCTCCATGAGCCCCACCGCCTGCCCTGAACTGACGCCCGCCATCGCACCGCCCGAAATATCGGCCGAGGGGTAGCCGTTGTAGTGCGTCACCCGGTCCGGGCCGGAACTTGGCGTGATACTGACAAACGAGGACAACGGCAGCATATCCCCGGCCGCGTTGCGCACTTGCAAGCGGCCAATGGCTTCGGCCTGCATGCGGTGGTCCGCATCGGCTTGGGCTGTCACCTTGTAGGTGCGGCCGAAGCGGTTGAAGTCGTTGACATAGAGCGAGCCCAGATAGACTTGCAGCGACTCGAACACATCCGCCAGATGGACGCCCTGGCTCTTGACCTGGGTACGATCGATGGCGACGTCAAACTGAGGTGCATTGACATCGACACTGGTCATAAGCCCGGCCACCTGTCCCGACTCGGTGGCTTTGGTCATCAGCATCCGGGTTTGCCGGACCAGGGCCTCAAGCCCCACACCGCTGCGATCCTCGACCTGCATCTTGAAGCCACCGGTAGCGCCCAGGCCGGGCACCGGTGGTGGTGGGAACACGCCGAGGAAACCGTCGGGGATGCTGGCGAATTTCCCTTGCAGGCGCCCGGCAATCGCGTTCGCCGCGAGAGCGGGCGTGGTGCGATCCTTGAACGGGTCGAGCATGACGAACATCACCGCGGCGTTCGGCACATTGACGAAGCCGTTGATCGAAAGGCCCGGGAACGCAACGACGCTTTCGACGCCAGGTTCAGCCAGCGCAATCTTCGACATCTGCCTGACGACTGCGTCGGTGCGATCCAGGGAAGCGCCGTTGGGTAGCTGGGCGATCCCCACCAGATAATACTTGTCCTGCATCGGCACGAAGCCAGGCGGCACGGCCTGGAACCCAAAGAAGGTCAGCCCCAGAAGCCCGCCGTAGACCAGAAGGGCCAGGCCACTGCGCCGCACCACTTTGCGCACCGTGTTGCCATAAGCCTGCGGTGCACGCTGGAACGGTCGGCCAAGCGCCTCAATCAATCGGTCGGCGCGGCCACGCAGGCTGCGTGGATCACGCACGATCGCAGCCGTGCGAGGTCGCAGCAAGAGTCCGGCAAGCGCCGGGCTGAGCGTGAGCGAGTTGACCGCCGAGAGAATGGTCGAGATGGCGATCGTGAGCGCGAACTGACGATAGAACTCACCCTGCAGGCCACTCAGGAAGGCGGTCGGGATAAACACGGCGGCGAGCACCGAGGTAATCGCGATGATGGGACCGGTGACCTCGTCCATGGCCCGCCTTGCGGCTTGCGTGGGCTCCTCGCCATTTTCGATGTGCCGTTCGACGTTCTCGACCACGACGATCGCGTCGTCCACCACTATGCCGATCGAAAGCACCAGGCCAAACAACGACAAGGTGTTGAGCGAGAAACCCATCAAATGCATGACGGCGAAGGTGCCGATCAGCGACACCGGCACGGCCATCAGGGGGATGAGCGAAGCGCGCCAGTTGCGCAGGAACACCACGACCACGATGACAACAAGAAGGATGGCCTCCAACAAAGTGATTGCCACCGACTCCAGCGAGGCACGGACAAACACTGTCGGGTCATAGGCGATGCGCGAGGTGAGCCCTGCCGGGAAGTTGCCTTCAAGCCGCTGCATGGTGTCACGCACTGCCTGCGCCACATCAAGCGCGTTGGCGCCCGGGCTCTGGATGATCTGCAACGCCACCGCCGGCTCACCGTCGAGCAGGCTGCGCAGTGCGTAGGCATCGGCGCCCATTTCGACGCGGGCCACATCGCGCAAACGCGTCACCTGGCCGCCACCGCCCGTGCGAATAATGATGTCGCCGAACTGTTCCTCGCTGGTCAACCTGCCGAGCGTGTTCACCGTCACCTGGAATGCGGCACTGGAATTGGGAGCCTGGCCGACGGAACCGGCCGCTACCTGCACGTTCTGCTCGCGCACTGCGGCAATCACGTCGCCAGCCGTCAGCCCGCGTGCGGCGATCAGGTCCGGATCAAGCCAGAGCCGCATACTGTATTCGCCAGCCCCCCAAATCAGGACATCGCTGATCCCCGGGATGCGGGACAACTCGTCGCGCACCTGAAGGTAGGCGTAATTCGAAATATAGAGAGGATCGTAGCGTTTGTCGGGCGACAGCAGGTGAACCACCATCAGGATGTCCGGCGAGGTCTTCTGCGTGACGACCCCCTGGCGCTGCACCTCTTCAGGCAAACGCGACAACACGCGCGAGACCCGGTTTTGCACCTGGACCTGTGCCATATCGGCATTCGTCCCCTGAGCGAAAGTGACGGTCAGGATCATTCGGCCATCGGTTGCCGATTGCGACGACATGTACAGCATGCCCTCGACCCCAGTGATTGCCTGCTCAAGTGGCGCCGCCACCGTTTCAGCGATCACCTTGGGATTGGCGCCCGGGTAGGAGGCGGTCACTTGCACGGTCGGCGGCGTCACCGCCGGATATTCGCTGAGCGGCAACTGAAAGAAGGCAACGATTCCGGCGATCATCATCAACACCGAGAGGACGATGGCAAAGATCGGGCGATCAATAAAGAAACGCGGAAAAGTCATTGCATGACTCCCACGGTTTGAGGCAACGCAGTCGGCGTACCGTCAATTGCGGCGGTCTGTGGCGTGACCTGCATGCCCGGGCGCACCAGCCCCTTGACGACGATGCGCTCGCCCGGCTGCAGACCTTGCTCGATCACGCGTAAACCGTCGACCATCGTGCCCAGTTCGACGGGCCGGTAGTGCGTCGTGTCGTCCTTGTCGACGACCAGCACATAGCGGCTGCCCTGATCGGTGCCAATCGATTGATCGGAGACCAGCACCCTGGCTTGCGGCGCCCCGGTATCCAGTTTGACCTTGGCAAAAAGCCCGGGGGTCAACTGCCCATCGGGGTTGTCGACAACAGCGCGGATACGCACCGTTCCCGTCCCCCGATCGGCGGTGTTGGACAGGAAGTCGAGACGGGCAAGCCGCGAATACGTCTTGTCGGTGAGCAGCGCCACCATGACCTTTGCCGCCTGTGCCCCATGGGGGGTCGCCTTGGCTCGGCCCGCGGCGAGCGAACGCAAATACGTGCGCTCGTCGACATCGAAATAAACATGGAGCGGATCGATCGAGACGATCGTCGTAAGTGGTGTCACACCACTGGCGACGTAATTGCCCTCGGTGACGAGGGTTTGGCCGACACGCCCACTGATCGGCGCCGTGACGTGCGTGAAACTCAGGTCCAATTGCGCAGCATCCAGCCCTGCCTTGGCGGCGTCGACCTGCGCCTTGCCCGCATTCAGCGAGGCGGTTGCGGTGTCGAGGCGATCACGAGCGACGACCTTTTTGGCGAACAGCTGTTCGGCTCGCGCATATTCCGCCTGGGCGAGCATCGATGCTGCTTGCGCCTCGCGCAGGCGCGCCGTCGCGGCGTTCTGCGCGGCCTGGAACACCCGTGGATCGATGAGAAAGAGCCGCTCGCCCTTCTCAACGAAGCGTCCCTCGGGCACGCTCACATTCTGAATGTAGCCGGCGACCCGGGGGCGCAATTCCACCCGTTTGACCGCGGTCAGCGAACCGGTGAACTCGACAAAGGGGGTCACCGGGCGAACGATCACCTCGGCCACCGGAACCCTGGGTGGCTGCGCAGGTGCGGCAATGGGCGTGGCCTCCTCACATCCGGCGAGAGTGAGCGCGACGCTTATCGCCGCAGTTATCAGGGGTACACGTTTTACGTTCATCATTTGGCCTTTCGCAACTGGAGTCGACGTGCTTTTGCTGGGACAAAGCAGCTTTCGTCGCAGTTATCCGACTTGCCACGCTTGGAAGGTCAAGGGATTTTTGAAGTAAAAAGCGCATAAAACCCTCCCCTCCGCGTTGGCAGACGAGGTGAACAAAAGGTGGGGGGCAAGCGGATACGCGCCGTCGAATGAGGGCGCGTATGCCTTCAGCCTACCGCCCGTTAACGGGCGGTACGCGTCAGTAAGGTTAGAAGATACTGCGGTAGAGGGCTTCTACATCCTGCTCGGTCATGTCCTTGGGGTTGCTGTCGATCAGGCGACGCAGGTTCACCACCACCGCGTTGGCCATCTCGGCGAGGGCGGGTTCGTCCACCTCGAGTTTCGACAGGCGGGTTTCCAGGCCGCTGTCGGCCACCAGCGCTTCAATGGCCTGGACAAAGGCTTCGGCGGCCTCGGCCTGGTGCTCGAAATGACGGTCCGGCAACAGGTACGCCGCCAGCTCCGCGTATTGGCTTTGCGCCGCGCTCAGGTTGAAGCGCAGCACCGGTGCCATCACCAGGGCGTTGGCGTGACCGTGGGGAATGTGAAAGCGCGCCCCCAGCGGATAGGCCAGCCCATGGATCGCCGCCACCGAGGCGTTGACGAAGGCCATGCCCGCCATCAGCGAGCCTTGCAGCATCGCCGTACGCGCCGCTACGTCCTGACCGTTGGCCAATACTTTGCGCAGGTTGGCGCCCAGCAACCCCAGGGCGGCGGTGGCCAGGCCATCGGCAATCGGGTTCTTGCGGGTGCGACTGGTGTAGGCCTCGATGGCATGAACCATGGCGTCCAGACCGGTGGCAGCGGTGACCTTGGCCGGCAGACCGAGTGTCAGTTGCGGGTCCAGCACCGCCACGTCCGCCATCAGTTGCGGCGAATACACCGCTTGCTTGCGCTGTTGCTCGTCAGTGATCACCGAGACCCAGGTCACTTCCGAGCCGGTGCCTGCCGTGGTCGGCACCAACACCAGCGGCACCCGCTGCCCCCGGGCTTTGTCGGTGCCATACAGCTCTTCCAGGGACTGTTCGCTGTTTATCAGCAAAGCCACCAGTTTGGCGGCGTCCAGGGAACTGCCGCCACCGAGGCCCAGCACGCCATCGGCCTTGAATTGACGGGCCTGCTCGGCGGCCTCCTTGACCACGGCGGACGACGGATCGGGAACCACTTGATCGAATACGGTGACCGCGCAGCCCGCCGCTTCCAGCGCCGCCTGGGCCTTGCCTGCAAAGCCGAGGCTGACGATGCCCGGATCGCACACCAGCATCACCCGTTGTGCACCGAGGCTCTTGAGTTCCGTGCCCACGCTGTGCAACGCACCCGCTTCGCAGACAATGCGCGGCACGCTTCTGAATTCATAATTCATCGGTCAATCCTCTCTGTTTACAGCACCGAGGCATAAATGGCGCGGGCATCGTCGCGGGTTACCAGGCGCGGGTTATTGATGAGCAGGCGCTCGACCTTCATCGCGTCATCAGTCAGGCGATCCAGGTCGTCGGCAGTCACGCCCACGTCCCGCAGCCGCTGGGCAAATGGCATGCGTTCCACCAACCGGGTCATGAACTCAATGAAGGCATCGCAGGCCAGTGCCTCGCTGGCAAAGCGCTGCCCCGGCAGCACCGCCGCCGCCAGTTGCGCGTACAGCGCCGAGGCTGCGGGACGATTGAAGTTCAGCACCGGCACCAGCACCAGGGCGTTGCTCAAACCGTGGGGTACATGGAAGTGGCCGCCCAACGGATACGCCAGCGCATGCACCGCCGCCACCGGCGAGTTGGCAAAGGCCATGCCCGCGAGCATCGAGCCCAGGAGCATGTCGGAACGGGCCTGCAAATCACCAGGCGTAGCCAGGACCCGATCCAGATTGCCCGCCAGCAGGCGCAACGCCTGCACAGCCAGGCCATCGGACAGCACATTCTTCTTGTGCACGCTGGTGTACGCCTCGATGGCATGGACCATGGCATCGACACCGGTCATGGCGCTGACGGCGGCAGGCAAGCCAACGGTCAGGCGGGCATCCAGCAGCGCGATATCCGGATACAACAAGGGGCTGACCACGCCCTTCTTCTCATGACTGGGGGTGGTGACAATCGCCACCGCCGTCACTTCCGAGCCCGTACCCGCCGTGGTCGGCACCTGGATCAATGGCAAGCGCGGGCCTTGGGCCAGGTTGATACCGTAGATCGACTCCAGCGCCTGTTCGCGGCCACAGAGCAAGGCCACCAACTTCGCGGTGTCCAGGGAGCTGCCGCCACCCAGGCCGATCACTGCTTGGGCGCGGCAGTTACGCGCGGCATCCACTGCGTCCTGCACCGATTCCGACGGCGGATCGGCCTGCACATCGCTGTACAGCGTCGCATCGACTCCGGCTTCGCGCAGGGCGCGCAAGGGTGCATCCAGCAAACCGGCGCGCAACAGCCCCGGATCGCTGACCAGCAATACCCGCTCGGCCTTCAGCTCGCGGCACAAGGTACCCAGGCGTAATGCGCCATCGATCTCGCAAATCACCCGAGGCGTGGTTTCAAAGTTAAACGTCGACATTTACCTGCCCTACCCTGCTGTCACGCTGCCGCGCTCGATGCGAAACAACGCATCGACCAGGTCGGCAGAATGTGTGTCATCGGATTCGGAGATCAGCACGCACAGGCCTTCCTGGCCCAGCTTGGCGATCACCTCGCTCAAACGCCGGGACAACACCGGCGCCACACCCTCGAAAGGTTCGTCCAGAATCAGCAACTGGTTGCCCGGCATCAGCGCCCGGGCCAAAGCCACCAGCTTCTGCTGGCCACCGGACAACTGCATGGCCTTGCGGTCACGGAACTGGGCGATTTCCGGAATCAGGCTGTAGACCCATTCCAGGCGCTGCTTGCTGTCGGCCAGTTTATTGGCCCACACCGGCAGCATGATGTTCTCTTCCACGGTCAGCGCCGGGATCAGGCGCCGGTCTTCCGGCAAGTAGCTGATACCCGCCGCCGCACGAGTAAAGGCCGGTTGCACGCAGAGGTCCTGGCCGTCGAAAAACATTTCGCCGTTGTCAGTGGGCAACAACCCCATGATGGCGCGGATCAAGGTGGTCTTGCCGGCGCCGTTGTGGCCGATCAAGCCGACCATTTGCCCGGGGCCTACGTACAGCGACACGTCATTGAGGATCGGTATGCCTTCAATCGACACATTGAGATTGCGAATTTCCAGGCTCATTTCACGGCCCTCCTTTGCGCCTTGTCGTGGGCCTTGTCGTGGGCTTTGGCGCCGCCGGTGACGAACTCCTGCACCCGAGCATTGGCCAACACCTCTTGCGGGGCGCCGTCGGCGAGGACTTCACCGCTGTAGAACGCCAGGATGCGCGACACATAGCGGCGTACCACGTCCATGTCATGTTCGACGAACAGCACAGTCACTTGATGTTCGGCGACTACCCGCATCACGGTGTCCATCAGCGCGGTTTTCTCTTCGGCGCTGACACCGCTGGTGGGTTCGTCGAGCAGCAACATCTGCGGGTCACCGATCAACGCCATGGCGATGTCGATGAGTTTGCGCACCCCTTGCGGCACCGCCGTGACCAGGGTGTCGCGCCATTGCGGTATGCCGAACTCGGCGAGAATGGCGTCGGCGCGGGCGATCCGTGCGGCGCTGCGCATGGGCGCCAGCAGCGCTGGGAACGGACTTTCTGCCGCCGCCACCGCGATCAGCAGGTTGTCCAGCACGCTCAATTGCGGGAACAGTTGGGCGACCTGGAACGAACGGGCCATGCCCGAGCGGGTAATCGCCCGTGGCGTGCGGCCAATGATCGACTGGTTATTGAAGAGGATCTCGCCCCGGCTCGGCTTCAAGTAACCCGTGACCATATTGATGAAGGTGGTCTTGCCGGCGCCGTTGGAGCCGATTACACCGACCACTTCCCCTTTGTTGATCCGTACATTGACGTCCTTGGCCGCCGTGACGGCGCCGAACTCTTTGCACAGGCCCTGGGTTTCGAGAATGCAGGTCATGCCTTGGCCCTCCTGGCGTTACCGGTAAACAGGCTCCACAAGCCCTTGGGCAGGAACACGATGATCGCCAACAAAGTGAAGCCCAGTATCATCTGCCAACTATGGGGCACCAGTTCGATGGCGTAAGTGCGCACCACGGCAAACACGATGGCGGCGATAAAGGGTGCGGCCACGTGGGCGGTGCCGCCGAGCAAGGCGATGAACACGAACTCGCCGGAGGTGATCCAGTAGGCCATTTCCGGGTCGATATGCCCGGCGGACAGCGCCATGAAACCACCACCCAATGCCGATACCGCCGCGGCGGCGACGTAGTTCATGTACAGCACCCAGCGCGGGGACTGGCCGAGGTACTCCACCCGCACTTCGTTTTCGCGGATGGCTTCGCACATCATCCCGGCGCTGCTGCGGCTGTAGCGATGCAGCAACACCGCCAGTACCGCCGAGCAGGCAATGATGATCATGAACAGCGCCAGCGGTCCTTGCCCGGCGGCCGGCGACCAGCCAAACAGGGTCCAGGCCTTGACGTTGAAGCCGTCGGTGCTGCCCAGGGCCGAGCTTTTCACCAGCACGCCGTAGAGGATCATCGAGAACGCCAACGACAGCATGGCGAAGAAAATCTCCCGATAACGGGTCATCAGCAGGCCGAGAATCATTGCCAGCAGCACCGCAGCGCCAACGCCGATCACCAGCAGCAGGGCCAGGTCGCTGATGTTGAGGAAGTGCCCGCTCATGCCCACGGCGTAGCCACCGACGCAGAAGAACAGGCCCTGGCCAAAGGTCACCAGGCCGGCGCGCATCTGCATCACCACGCCTTGCACCACCATGGCCTTGGCCAGCGCCATGGTCAGCAGGAACACCAGCCATTGCGGGGCAATCCAGCCACCGGCGGCCAGTAACGCTGCAACCGCCAGTAGAATCAGTTCGGTTTTATCCAGGCGCATCAGATTTTCCTCGCAAGCACGCGGCCGAACAGGCCTTGCGGACGTACCGCCAGAACCAGCGCCATGACGCCGTAAATCACAAAGAGTTCGAATTCCGGCGCGTAGTGCACCGCCGCCGCACGGCTCAGGCCTACCAGCAAGGCACCTACCGCCGCGCCTTCGATACTGCCCATGCCACCGATGACCACCACGGCGAAGGCCAGGACGATAATTTCCACGCCCATGCCCGGCACCACGGAAATCGCCGGAGCGGTCAAGGCACCGGCCAAGGTGCCGAGCATGGTGCCCAGCACAAAGACCAGGGTGAACATGCGCTTGACGTTGACGCCCATGGCCATGGCCACTTCGCGGTCGTGGATCACAGCCCGCAGGACCTTGCCCTGGTTGGTGCGTTCCAGCCACAGGTACAAGCCCAGCCCGAGCACCAGCGACACACCCACCAGCATCAGGTCGTAATTGGACACCTTCAATCCGGCCAGGGCGCTGCGGCCCATTTCGGCATAGGGTTGATAGGCGAAATAGGGGTTCACGCCCCAGATCATTTTCATGGTGTCTTCCAACACCAGCAGCAGCGCGTAGGTGATGATCACCATCAGCACTTCGTCGCGGCCGTACATGAACTTGAGCAGGCCGCGCTCGATAATCAGGCCGACGATCAGCCCAGCCACCAGGGCACAGCCAAGCATCAGCAGGTAACCGGCCCAGACCGGGCCGATGCCGTTGTTGAAATACCAGCCCACCAGCGAGGCGGCGGTGTAGGCGCCAATGGCATAGAAGCTGCCGTGGGCCATGTTCAGGATCCGCATGACCCCGTAGATCACCGTCAGCCCGGCCGCGACCAGAAACAGCCACGAGGCATAGATGGTGCCGTCAATCAGCACCGCGAAAAGACTCATCATAGAGGTCCTACCTTGGCAAAAAGGTGGCGGCGCCACAGGGCCGCCACTTCGGATCAATCAAGCGAGGTTGATCAGTTGCACTGGGCACCGGGGAAGCCAGCCTTGATCCACTCCAGAGCGGTGGTACCGTCCGGTGGGGTCACGCACTGACCAGAGAAAGCGATGACGTTTTGCACGCTGCCTTTCTTGCTGGCCTTGTCGTACTGGTACTCGCCATAGGAAATGCCCTGCATGGCCTGATGGCCGCCGGCGCGGGCCATTTGCACGGTGCCGGACACCGATTCAAAGGTCGCGCCCTTGAAGGCCTTGGCGATTTCCAGCGGCGCCGGGATCTTGCCCGATTCAACCTTGGCGTTTTCCGCCGCGTGCTTGAGGCCGAGAATGGCCTGGGCCATTTTGCTCGCCGGGTAAGTCGGCGCGGTGTTGTACGCGGTTTGGTACTTGTCCTTGAACCAGCGATTGAGTTCGTTATCCGGCGCGAACGCGCCGAACGGGCCCCGACCGCCGATAATCATGCCGTTCGGCGCCTGGTCCTTGTAGCGGTCCAGGGCAGACTCGCCGCAGGTCAGCACGGCGGTGGCGTCTTCCAGCAGGCCTCGGGCGTTGGCTTGCAACACCAGGGCTTCCATGTCGCCGCCCCAGAAGCTGGAGTGGATGATGTCCGGGCGCTTGACCGACAGTGCGGAAATCTCGGCGCCGTATTGGCCCTGGAAGACCTTCGGCATCTGCGACTCGACCACCTTGGCCTTGGGCATCAACTGCTCCATGGAGTGGGTGAAGTCGTTCCAGCTGTCCTGGCCCCAGGCGTAGTTCTGCTGGATGCCGGCAACTTTCTGCGCGTCCGGGCGGGTCTTGGTCAGGTAACGGGCTGCGCCGATATTGTCCACGGCCGCATCGAGGCTGGTGCGGAACACGAATTGCGGGGTCTTGTCTTCGTTGAACAACTGGGAAGTGCCGCAATCGTAGAACACGGTCATGGCGCCCAGCTCTTCGGCCACAGGCGCAATGGCCAGGCAGTCACCGGAAGAAATGTAGCCAACCACCGCATCAACCTTCTGGCGCTGCACCAGGTTACGGAACTCTTCGACTTGTTTGGCCGCGCCGCCCGCCTCGTCGATGATCACCACCTCGATTTCGGCACCGTTGATGCCGATGGTGTTGTAAGGCGCCGGGAGCTTGCCCTGGTTCAGCCCTTCGACCAGCACTTTGGCGGCGTTCGCAGACGGCTCACCGAACGGCCCGGCCGCCGGGCCCGAGAGGAACGTCACCACGCCAATGCGGAACTTGCCGTTCTCGGCAGCCATGGCCGAGGTGCCCACGGACAGGGCCAGGCCGGCGGCAATGGCGAGGGTCAAAGGGTGTTTTAGTGCGCTTTTCTTATAGTTGTTCATCTGTGCTTCCACTGTCGATTGATGAGTTGACTAAGGACTCTCGGGACGGCTGTTTTTCGAGTCGGGTTTTTCAGCGGCCATGCGACGCTGGAGGGTGGCACTGCTTTGCTGCAGTTCCTGGGCGGAATACACCGCCCAATTGCCCAGCATGACCTTGGCGGGCGGGTAGTCGTTGTCGAGTACCGGTGTGCCGATGGCCTGGGTCTGCTGGATCTGGTGGGTGTGTGGGTCGATCCGCGAGACAAACCCGGGTGGGTCTTCCGGCAGGGCGATCTCCAAACCTTCCAGGGCGCGGATCAACGCCTGGGTGTCGGTGCTGCCCGCCGCTTTTTCGTAGGCTTTGGCCAGCACCATGACCCCGGTATAGGCGCCTTGGGCGGCGTAGGTCGGGTAGCGACCGTTCAAGGCCTGGAAGCGCTCGACAAAGGAGCGATTGCGCGGCGTGTCCGGCCAGTTGTTGTGGTGCCGCGCCGAGAGGATCAGCCCGGGCGGTGCTTTGTCGCCCAGGGACACCAGGAAATCGTAGTTGCCACCGGTGTCGAAGTTGGCCAGGCGCGAGGTGGCGAACAATTGGGTGCCGGCCGCCTGCTTGACGAAGGCGTGGAAGTCACCGCCCCACAGGGCCGAGACAATGATGTCGGGCCTGGCTTGTTCCAGAGCGGCGATATAGGCCGAATAGTCAGGCTCATACAGGCGTGGCCAGAGCTCGGTGACGTCCTCGAACTTGACCCCCAGTTGGTCAAAGGCTTCGTGCAAGTCATCACGGGACACATGGCCGTATTCGTAATCCGGGCCGATGAACGCCAGGCGTTTCCAGCCGGTTTGTTGTTGCAGGGCTTGCAGGTAGCGGGCACCGGCGGCCATCGAGGTCCAGGTGTCATTGGTGACCCGAAAGTAGTACGGGTGGCCGTTTTCCAGGGTCATGCGCGAGGACGCATGGTCGGTGCCGATCATCAGCACCTTTTCGCGCTTGGCCAACTGGCTGACCGCCAGGCCCACGCCGGACGAGACCATGCCGCACAGCACTTGCACACCGTCCTGGTGGATAAAGTTTTTAGCAAGGCCTACGCCGTAGGAAGCCTTGGACTGGTCGTCGTCGATAATCACCCGCAGCCGCGGCACTTGCTGGCCGGCCTCGCGCTGGGCCTGCAACTCGCCTAGGGCGATCTGAATCCCGGCGATGCTGTCCTGGCCGTAGATCGCTGCGCGCTCGGTCATCGGGTACAGGCAACCCATGGTCAGGTCCGCCAGGGAGGCGGCCGCGCCCAACTCCACGCGGCCGACCTGGGCTGAGGCAACAACGCTCAGCAGCAGACCGCCCAATGCGAGCGCGCAATGAAACCATGGACGTGGCAGTGACATAGAAATCCTTTAGGGCGTTGGCAACGCCTCTTGTTAGTTAGCCAGAGGGATAGAGCAAAGGGTGTGCCAGGATGCTGGCGCGGACAGATTCCCTGTGGGAGCGCGCTTGCCCGCGATGGCGGTGGATCCGTCAGCTCGTCTGAACCGACTAGACCGCAATCGCGGGCAAGCCTGCTCCCACAAGGGATTTCCTGTGGCTACAAAATCTGGCTAACACAACGGACCAACTGTGGGAGCGGGCTTGCCCGCGATGGCGGTGGATCCGTCAGCTCATCTGAAATGACAGACCGCAATCGCGAGCAAGCTCGCTCCCACAGGGATTTACGGCGTGGTTGAGCGGTTAGCGCTCAACCTGCGCGCGGTGTTGAGCGGTTACCGCTCAGTAGAGCGATCCAGCCCCAGGCGTTGCAGGCGACGCTTGAGCGCGTGCCGGGAAATACCCAACAGCCCCGCTGCCAGGCCTTTATGGCCCGATGCGCGGCTCAGGGCATCGGTGACCAGATCACGCTCGGCGCGCTCCAGTTGCTCGCCCAGCACCAGCGGCTCGACCTGCGGGCCTTGCAGCGGCGCTGGCAGCATCGCCACGGTGATCGCCTGCCCCGGCGAAAGAATGGTCAGGCGTTCTACCAGGTTCTTCAGCTCGCGTACGTTCCCGGGCCAGCGGTGACGGGCCAATGCCTGGGCGCTGTCCGGCAGGAAGCGGATCGGTTCTACCCCCTCCTCCACGGCCTGGCGCCGGGCAAAATACTGGGCCAGCAACAGCACGTCTTCACCGCGTTCGCGCAGTGCCGGAATATCCAGGGTGATAACGTTCAGGCGATAGAACAGGTCTTCGCGAAACCGCCCCGATTGCACGTCATCGGCCAGATCCCGATTGGTCGCCGCGACTACCCGCACATCAGCGCTGCTCGCGGCACTGGCACCCACGGCACGGTAACTGCCGTTCTCCAGAAAATGCAGGAGCTTGGCTTGCAGCGCCAACGGCAGTTCGCCGATCTCATCGAGGAACAGGGTCCCGCCATTCGCCTGACTGACCAGCCCGGCACGCTTCTGGTGGGCACCGGTATACGCGCCCTTTTCCGAGCCAAACAACTCGGCCTCAATCAATTGCTCCGGCAACGCCGCGCAGTTGACCTCGATAAACGGACGCCCGCCCCGCCCGCTATGGTTGTGCAGGGCCTGGGCGACCAAGGTCTTGCCGGTGCCGGATTCGCCCAGCAGCAAAATCCGCGTCGCGGAACTACGGGCAATGCGCCCCACCGCTGCGTGCAAGGCGCCCATCGCCGGGCTATGCCCAAGCAGCCAGGCGGCCAGTTCATCGCTGACCGCCACTGTGGGCTCTTCGTGGTTGGCCAGCGACAGGGTGCTGGTGATGGTCGCCAGCAGGTCATCCAGTTCGAAAGGTTTGGTCAGGTAGTCGGTGGCGCCGCTTTTCACCGCCTGTACGGCGGCACGGGTGTCGCCGTGAGCGGAAATCATGATCACCGGCAGTTGTGCGTGACGCTGGCGTAAACCGTCCAAAGTGGCCATGCCATCGATGCCCGGCAGCCCGAGATCAAGCAGCACGATGTCGATGTCGGTGGTGTTCCCCGCCAGCAATTCCAGCGCCGCCTCGCCGCTGCCGGCCGTGCTGATGCGCATGCCTTCGCCGCGCAGGGCATAGCTGAGGGAGCGCACCAGCGCCTCTTCGTCATCAACGATCAAAACGTGAATGTCAGACATCGGTGGTTTACTTCGCCTCGTTCCCTGGGGGCGCGGGGAAGTCCAGGATCACCTGAGTCCCTACGCCAAGCGTGCTGATAATGTCCATGCGCGCACCGTTGGCTTCCAGCAGTTGCTGACTGATGCTCAGCCCCAGCCCGGTGCCCCGCGCCTTGGAGGTAAAAAACGGTTGGCGGATGCGTTGCAAGTCCGCCTCGCAGATACCGCAACCCTGGTCAATGACCATGACCCGCACTTGCCCACCCCACGCCTGGGCACACAGGCGCACGGGGCGTTGGTTGTCGCAGGCCTGGAAGGCATTCAAACACAGGTTGAGCAGTATCTGGCGGATCTGGTCCGGGTCGACGTACAACTGCAAGCCGGATTCTGTCTCGCACAGCAATTGCAGGTCGTCCGGCGCAACCAGCCGGGCGATCTGCTCGAACACCGGCGCCACGGCCACCACCTCGGGTTGAGCCGGGTGCGGCCTGCCGTATTCCAGCAGATCGCTGGTGACGTGGGACAGGCGGTCGATCTCCTTGCCCAGGTCGGTCAGCAAGTGGCGTCGTTCGGGCTCCTCCTCTCGACGCAGCAAGGCTTGCACCGTGGTTTTCATGGTCGCCAGGGGATTGCGCACCTCATGGGCCACGCCTGTGGCAAAAGTCCCCAATACCGCCAGGTTTTCCGTGCGCACGGTGTTTTCCAGCACGTCGGCCAGACGCGCGGCCATCACGTTGAATGCCCGCGCCACATGGCTGATTTCGTCGTCACGGGGCTGTTCGGCCAGGCGATAACTCAGGTCGCCCATGGACAACTGATGAGCGCCCTGCAACAAGGTGCTGACTCGCGAACGCAGCTGCCGGGACAGGGTAAAAAATACAATGAGGATAAACCCGATAAAACCGGCGGCCACCCAGTACAACCACCAGCGCGCATCGTTCAACGGCTTGAGGATAGCCCCCGGCTGCACACTGAACACCAGTTGCCAGCCGGGAATGATCTGCGGGCCATCACGCCACTGCTCAGGCGCCTCGACCGCGCGCCCGGTGGGGTCGATAAAGGCACCGCTCGGCACCCGCAACAATGGCGCAACCACCCCGCTCATCCCGGCACTGACCAGCAGCTCGGTCAGCGAAGCAAGGCGCAGGTGCAAGGCGATACGCACGCGGTGATCGGTGCGGCCATTGCGGATCGTCTTGCGGATCAAAAAGCCACCAGAGCGCCCGGGTTCGGCCAGCAATGGCCCAATCACCTCGATGTCACCCACCCACTGGATCGGCAGACCGGCGATGGACCAATGAGTGTTGGTCCAATAGGGCTCGCCGGAGGCGGCTTGCCCCGGCAGCACATTGATCAAGCGGTCGTGCTCATCGAAAAACAGCACGCCATAGAGGAACGGTAAGTCCGCTTCGAGCTTGAGCAATGAGTCCACGTCACTGCCAGGGCCAGACTGATCGGCGATAAACCCCGGCATGTTCGGGTGATTGGACAATGCCGAGAGCTGGTAGAAACGGTCATCGAGAAACGACGACAAGCGGTTAGCCGTGGACAGCGCCTGGGCGTCCAGACGTTCACCGGTCAGGCGATTGAGCAAATCCTTGGCCAATTGCTCATAGAGCACCGCCAGCGTGATGAGGGCAATGCCCATCACCAATACGGACAGCAAGGTATAGCGCGCCACCAGGCTGCGGTGTGGCCGCGCGAGCCACTTGCGTAGCCCGTAGAAGTAAGCAGTGCGGTTCATGGCTTTTTTGATTGTTTTTCTAAAGTCGCCGCCAGCATAGGGACGACGACTTGTATCTGTCCATGACTAAGCCATTTTAGAGATCAAAGCGCTCGCTTCATGCCGTAGGACGCTCGAAGAGGTTGGAGAAATACCGACCATAACTGGCGTCATACTCATTCTGGGCAGTCGTCGCCTGATCGCTTGTGACCAAGGTTTCAGCCCTGCCGTGTGGCCCACTTGCACGCAGGGAAGCGAAAGACTTGGGATTTTCTTCGGCCAACTGCGGGTCGGGGAAGTAGATCGCGTGGTGCTTGTACAGCGCGGCTTTTGTTTCAAAAAACTGGACAGGACTAATGTCCTGGAAAAAGTAGATTTCCATGTTTTTCACACCCATCAAGGGATTGTTGACCGTTATTAATGTGTTATCGGGCGGGTTCCGGGCCTTGATTACATCCAGAGGGTGCTCGCCCAAGGCTCAGAATTCAGCGGCGTCCAGCAAGTACAAGCTTTCGCTACCCGCCTTGACCGAAGCGGTCAGCGATTGGATCCGCGGCAGCAGGCGTGCGAAGAAGAAGCGCGCGGTGCCCAGCTTGGTCTTGTAGAAGACGTCCTGGTCCTGCTTGGCCAGCGCGGTACGCGCCATCAGGGCCCACATGTAGGCGTAGGCGGTATAGCCAAATACGTGCAGGTATTCGACCGAAGCCGCACCGATTTCATTCGGGTTGGATTTGGCACGCTTCAACAGATCTGCCGTCATTTGCTCCAGGTTGACGATGGCAGCTTTCAGCGGCTCGGTGAACTCTGCCAGCGAAGTGTCGGCGCATTCGATGAACGCTTTGATCTCTTCGGCGAAGTGGTTATAGAGCGCCCCGCCGCTGCCAATCACTTTGCGACCCACCAGGTCGAGTGCCTGGATACCGTTGGTGCCTTCATAAATCTGGGTAATACGGCAGTCGCGAATCAGCTGCTCCTGACCCCATTCACGGATGTAACCGTGACCACCGAAAACCTGCTGGCCGTGCACCGTGGTTTCCAGACCCAGGTCGGTCAGGAAAGCCTTGGCCACCGGGGTCAGCAAGGCCACCAGATCTTCTGCACGTTTGCGGGTGGTGGCGTCTTCGCTGAATTTGGCGGTGTCCAGTTGCATGGCCACGTAAGTCGAGAAGGCACGACCACCTTCGTTCGAGGCTTTCATGGTCAGTAACATGCGACGCACGTCCGGGTGGACGATGATCGGGTCGGCGACCTTGTCCTTGTTTTGCGCACCGGTCGGTGAGCGGCTTTGCAGACGGTCACGGGCGTATTCGACGGCGTTCTGGTAAGAACGCTCGCCGGTAGCCAGGCCTTGAATACCAACGCCCAGGCGCTCGTAGTTCATCATGGTGAACATCGCCGCCAGGCCGTTGTTCGGCTCGCCAACCAGATAACCCACAGCCTCGTCGAAGTTCATCACGCAGGTCGCGGCCCCCTGGATGCCCATCTTGTGTTCAATCGAACCGCAGCTCAAAGGGTTACGCGCACCGAGGCGGCCATCGGCGTTGACCATGAACTTCGGCACCAGGAACAGCGAAATACCTTTCGGGCCGGCCGGTGCATCCGGCAGTTTGGCCAATACCAGATGGATGATGTTCTCGGTCAGGTCGTGTTCGCCGCCGGTAATGAAGATCTTGGTGCCGCTGATCTTGTAGCTGCCATCGGCCTGCCCTTGGGCCTTGGTGCGAATGATCCCCAGGTCAGTACCAGCGTGCGGCTCGGTCAGGCACATGGAACCGGCCCAGACACCGGCGTACAGGTTCGGCAGGTACTTCTCTTTCAATTCTTCGCTGGCATGAGCGTTGATCGACAAGCACGCGCCGGCGGTCAGCATCGAGTACAGGGCGAACGACAGGTTGGCCGAGTTGAGCATTTCCTCGACCTGGGCAGAAATCACCTTGGGCATGCCCATGCCACCGAACAGTGGGTCACCACCGACACTGGCCCAGCCACCTTCGGCGTAGGTCTGGTAGGCCTCGGGGAAGCCAGTCGGGGTCTTCACCGCGCCGTCGATCCAGGAGCAGCCTTCTTCGTCGCCGCTACGGTTCAGCGGCGCGATGGTCCCCGCGATAAGTTTGCCGGCTTCTTCGAGGACCGCGCTGGCGGTGTCTTCGTCCACCACTTCGGCCAGGGCCGGCAGTTGGGCCCACAGTTTGGAGACTTCGAACACTTCATTGAGAACGAAGCGCATATCGCGCAGGGGAGCTTTGTAGTCAGCCATCATGAAATCGCTCGGAGGGTGTTGGGGTATCGCCCATTTCGGGTTTTGTTATGGGCAATATGATAGGGATGCTCAGGGACCATGCCTTGACCTTGCGGGACAACTGGCCGGGTGCTGATCAAGCGGTAGTCTCAACGCTCCAATACGTAACAGCCCGGCACGGCGTACAAGGGCGGGGCGTCTTGCCCACGGACTTGAACAGGGTACCGGTTGCGCTGAGCAGATCGACCGGTGATTCTCTTTGTCTTGTTCTCAAATCCCGGGCAGCGCACTGACAGCAAACACCCACCGGCAATCGCATGCGCGGCGGGTCGGCAGTCAGCGGCTCCAGTGCAGTAACAGCAGCACCAGTGCTGCCAGGAATACGGTTTCGCCGATCATCAACAGGATCGGCTTGATACCGACCGCGGCCAGCTCCTTGAGCTGGGTCTTCATGCCCAGCGCGCTGATGGCAATCACCAGGCACCAGCGCGACAGCTCATTGACCCCGGTCTGGATCAGCTGTGGCACCCAGCCGGTACTGTTGACGCAGGCAAGGATCAGGAAGCCGACGGCGAACATCGGTAGCAGCGGCGGTCGCTTGCCGGTCGGATCGGCTCCCTGTATGCGGGTGACCATGGCCGCGCAGATGATCACCGGCAGGAGCATGGCCACACGCATCAGCTTGACCACGGTGGCGGTATCTCCGGTCTCGGTGGACATGCTGTAGCCAGCGCCGACCACCTGGGCCACGTCGTGGATGGTGGCACCGAGGAACACCCCGGCCTCCTGCGGCGACAGCGCCGCCCAGTTGGCGATCATCGGATAGAGGATCATCGCCAGGGTGGACAGCGCCGAGACGCCGATCACAGTGAACAGGGTGGCGCGCTCTTTTTGCGGGTCGTTGGGCAATGCGGCGGCCAGTGCCAGTGCCGCCGAAGCGCCGCAGATAGCCGTGGCACCGCCGGTGAGCAGGCCGAAGATGCGTTTGAAACCCAGGAGCCTGGCCGCAACCACCGAGACCCCAATGGTCGCCACCACCACGATCACCACCAGTACCACTGGTTTCCAGCCCAGAGCGGCAATCTGCTCAAGCGTGATGCGCATACCCAGCAAGGCCACACCGATGCGCAGCACGTTGCGCGCAGTGAACTCGATGCCGGCCTTGCACTTGCCGTCGGCGGCGAGAAAGTTCAGGCACATGCCGAGCAACAGAGCGAACAGCATCACTGGCGCACCGTAATGCTCGGAAAGGAAGGTCGCCGCGGCGGCAACGATCAAACTGACGACAAAGCCCGGCGCCAGCTCGCGCGCGCGACTCTGGACACTGGCAAGCGCGATGCTGCTCATCGGGCGCACTCCTCGGCAACAGCGTCAGCTTGCTGTTGCGGGTCAGGGTCTGCAGGCAGCGTGACGGTTTGCTTGTTGCGCAGTTTGTCGTTCAACAGGAAATACGACAGCGCCGGAATCAGGATCAGCGCGCCGAGCATGTTCCACAGGAACATGAAGGTCAGCAGGATCCCCATGTCGGCCTGGAACTTGATCGGTGACCAGATCCAGCAGACCACCCCGGCCGCCAGGGTAATCCCCACCAGGCCCACCACTCGCCCGGTGAACGCCACGGCATTGCGGTAGGCCTCCGCCAGCGACATGCCCTGGCGTTGGTACTGCAGCTGCACGCTGAGCAGGTACAACGCATAGTCCACGCCGATCCCGACGCCCAGCGCGATGACCGGCAGGGTCGCGACCTTCACGCCGATGCCCATGGCCACCATCAACGCCTCGCAGAGGATTGAGGTCAGCACCAGCGGCAGCAGCGCCACCAGCGTCGCCCGCCAGCTGCGGAAGGTGATCAGGCAGAACAGCGTCACTGCCAGGTAGACGTACAGCAGCATGGTGCGGTTGGCCTCGCGTACCACGATGTTGGTCGCCGCCTCGATGCCCGCGCTGCCGGCGGCCAGCAGGAACTGGCGATCGTCGCTGCTGTTTTCCCGGGCGAACTGGTCGGCGATGGCCACCATGGCGTCCAGGGTCTCGGCCTTGTGATCCTTGAGGAAGGCGATCACCGGCATCAGCGAGCAATCGGTATTGAACAGTTCCGGGGCATTGACCGAGGCCTGCTGCGCCGCGTAGTTCAACACGTTCTGGTTGCGCTGGATGTTGTTGAGCTTGGGGTTGCCCTCGTAGGTGCCGGCGGTGATCTGGCGGACGGCATTGACCAGTGACACGGTGGCCTGTACCCCCGGGTGCTGTTGCAGCTCCCAGGCCAGGCGGTCGGCCAGTACCAGGGTCTGGTAGTTCAGGCAGCCTTCGGCCGGGGTCTTGATCATCACCGCGAACAGGTCGCTGGACAGTGCGTAGTGGCTGGTGATGTAGGCGTTGTCACGGTTGTAGCGTGAATCCGCGCGCAACTCCGGCGCCCCGCTGTCGAGGTCACCGATTTTCAGTTGCAGGCTGACCACAAAACCGCCGATCCCCAGCAGCACCGCCACCAGCACGGTGCCAGTGGCCCACTTGCGGGTGGTGAAACGGTCGAGCATATCCCACAGTTTGCCAAAGCCACGATGCTCGGCGGCGCGGGTGTCAATCTTCAATGCACGCTCGGCGGCCTTGCGCCCTACACCGATGTAGGACAGCGCCACCGGCATCAGCAGCAACGAGGTGAAGATCAACACCGCCACGCCGATACTGGCGGTAATCGCCAGGTCCTGGATCACCGGAATATCGATCAGCATCAGCACGGCAAAGCCTACCGCATCGGCCAGCAATGCGGTGACCCCGGCGATGAACAACCGGCGGAAGGTGTAGCGTGCGGCAATCAGCCTGTGGGTGCCGCGAGCGATGTCCTGCATGATGCCGTTCATCTTCTGCGCCGCATGGGACACGCCGATGGCGAAGATCAGGAACGGTACCAGCACCGAGTACGGATCGATGGCATAACCCAGCCAGGCGACAATGCCCAGTTGCCAGACCACCGCGATCAGCGAACAGCCGACCACCAGCAGCGTGCTGCGCGCACAACGGGTGTAGAGGAAGATGATCACCAGCGAAGTGATCACCGCCAGGCCGAAGAACATCATCACCTGGATCAGGCCATCGATCAGGTCGCCCATCAGCTTGGCGAAACCGATCACCCGTACCTTGTACTTGCCCTCGCCCTCCTCTGCGGCCTTGCGCGCGGCGCTGTCACCGCCGTACTCGATCTTGTCGCGCAAGCGCTCCTCGAGCAGCCGGGAGAATGTGTGGTAGTCGAGGCTCTGGCCGGTGGCCGAAGCCTTGTCCAACAGCGGCACGATCAACATGCTCGACTTGTAGTCACTGGCCACCAGGCTGCCGACGATGCCGGCGCGGTTGATGTTCTGTCGCAACTGCTCGATGCCGGCCGCATCGCCCTGATAAGCGTCAGGCATCACCGGACCGCCCTGGAAGCCTTCCTCGGTCACTTCGGTCCAGCGCACGGTCGGGCTCCACAGCGACTTCATCCAGGCACGGTCGACGCCTTCGGTGAGGAACAGTTCATCATTGACCTGTTTGAGGACAGCCAGGTATTCCGGATCGAAGATGTCGCCCTGGGTGTTTTCCACCACCACGCGCACTGTGTTGCCCAGGCCGCGCAGCGACTTGCGGTTCTCGAGATAGTTCTGGATGTACGGCTGGCTCTGCGGAATCATTTTCTCAAAGCTGGGACGCAGTTCCAGGCGAGTCACCGCCATATAACCCAGCACCACAGTGACCAGCGTCATGAGCAGCATGAACAGTGGACGATGGTTGAACACCAGCCGTTCCAGCAAATTGCCGGAGCGCCGATCAAAGTCCGACAGCTCGCGGATCACCGGCATGGTGTCTTGCGTCAAATTGCCCATGTCAGGGTACTCACTCTAATTCTTATTGTTGTTCGATGGGCAGCGCGCGGACGCCACGGCTGCCGACCAGCACCAGCGCGCCGTCGGACGCCAGGGTCGCGCCGGCTACCGGTGACTGGCCGGTTTGCGCAGCCAGCTGCAATTGTTTGTTGCTTTCATCGGTCAGCAGCATGTGCCCGGCCTGGGTGAACAGCCGGTAGTGCCCGCGGCTATCGAGGAGCGCGGCGCTAACGCTGACTTGCAGACCGCTGTCGAGCCGAGTCCAATTGGCGCCGCCATCGGTACTGCGCAAGACATGCCCACGCAGTCCATAGACGAGCACCTCGCCAGGTTGCCCGACGATGCCGAAATAGCTGCCCTGATACGGTGTATTCAGGGCGGCGAAACGCTGGTGCGAATCGTCCCATTTCAGCACCAGGCCCTGCTCTCCAGCGATGTACAGCGCATCGCCCGTCGAAGCGATGGCATTCAGGTGAAAGTTCTGCGGGTTGTCGGTGCGATCCTGGAACGGTGCCCAGCTGCGGCCGCCATCCTCGGTGCGCAGGATCAGGTTGAACATCCCGACCACATAACCGAGCTTGTCGTTGGCGAACCAGACGTCGAGAAACGGCTTGTCGGCGCCCTCCTCAGCCAGTCGCTGACCTTCGGCGGCCAGCCCGGCCCATTGTTCATTGTCCGGCTCGGCCATCGCCAGGGCGGTGTAATGCTTGAGCATCAAATCGCCGATTTGGCGGCCATCGAGCTGCTTGCTCCAGGTCGCGCCGGCATCGCTGCTGTGCAACACCACACCATCGTTGCCTACCGCCCAGCCTTGCCTGGCGGTTGGAAAATACACGGCATTGAGGTCGCTGCTGACAGGCACAACCGCCTGCTGCCAACGCTTGCCGTTATCGTCGGAATACAGAATGTGGCCACGCTGGCCCACAGCAACCAGACGCTGCCCCGCATGGGTCAGACCCAGTAACGGGCTGCGCATTGCCAAGGCGCTCGGCTTGGCCGGCAAATCCAGCACGTCAACAAAGCTGGCCGCCTGAACGACGCTGTGCAGCGTCAGCATCACGACCAGCGCCAGCTGCACGATTTTCTTATTGTAGGAGCACATAGCGCGCCCTCATGGCAAAAGGCGCCGGTTTGCACGCAAGCACAACCCGGCGCAAAAACTGTCCGATCACACATCGGGCAGCAGAGAGTGGCGACGAGGCAATTAGCGGATACCGGCACCCGCCAGCGATTCCGGTGCCCACTGGGTCTTGCTCAGCGCCTCGCTGTACTTGATGCCGCCGTATGGGCCTGGGAAGCCGACGGCGCTGTAGGTGCCGCCGATCAGGTCGTAGCTCAGATAAGGCGAGGCATCCGGCACCTGTTGGTCATAGCTTTGGCTGAGGAAGGTGTAGACGCCGCGGTACAACTGGCCGTTTGCATCGTATTGGTCGGATGCCAGAGCAACCCAGCTGTCCTCATCCAGATAGAAACGGCGCTTGGCGTAAATGTGACGAGCTCCCGGCTTGAGGGTCGCCTCGACCACCCACACGCGATGTTTTTCCCAGCGAACGAACTCGGGCGCCAAGTGGTTCGGGGTCATCATCGGCTTCAAATCGTTCTGATAAGTCACACGGTAGGTGTTGTACGGAACGATCACTTCCTGCTTGCCGACCAGCTTCCAGTCATAGCGGTCCAGCGCACCGTTGAAGACGAAAGCATCGTCCCAGGTAGAGGCGCCAGCGCTGCCCGGGTTAGGCGTATCGTAGGCCAGGCTCGGCGCCAGCTTCACGCGGCGCTGCCCCGGCAGGTATTGCCAGCCACGGCGCGGTTGCTCCAGCGGGTTGACCGCATCGCGCACCAGCACAGCCTCACCGGCACGCCGGGCCGGACCGGTGAAGGCCAGCTTGATCTGGTAATAGGTGTCCGCGGCCGCGAGCGGTTTGGACAGGTCGTCATAGGCGGCATAGTTGATCTGCGCGCTGCCGGTCGTGGCCAGGCTGGCTACACCGGCGGAATCGACGTTCCAGTTGTCGTACTTGCTCTGGATGTTGACGCCCTGGTAGCGCAGCAAATGGTTCCAGATAGCCTCGGCGCCGGTCTTCGGGATCGGAAATGGAATGCCTGGCAGCGCATTTTCGATGGAATTGCCGCCCTCGGTCGAACGAGCCACGGTGGCATTTTTTACCGTGTTGTCCAGCACACCTTTAGGCAGCGCGGCGGTACGGTGAGTCGGGTATACCTCGATGCGGAAGCTGGGATAACGCTTGGCCAGCTCGGCGGTCACCGCGGTCAGCTGCCCCTTGTACTTGTCGACGTTCTTGCCATCGATCACCAGCAGCGGTTTTTCAGCAGCGAACGGATCGGGGCGCACTCGGTCGCCCGCCTTGAAGCCGGCTGGCGGGGTGGTCAAGCCGCCCTGGTAAGCGGGAATGGAACCGTCGGCATTACCGGCTTTCTCGGCGCCGATCTGAGTCAATTGGTTGCCCAGTTTGGCGGCTTCGGTGGCGTCGACGGCCGCGTGGGACGGCCCCGCGAGGCCCAGGGCCATGGAGGCGGCTATCAGGGTATAGGCGAATTTCATCTTATTGTTCTCCTGCGGGTGTTGGCATTGTGTAGATCAGAAGGTGGTTTTCAGGGTCAGGTAAAGGGCTCCCCGATCCTCGGTGGCACCGGCGCCGGAGACGGACGCATATCCGCCCCCGTAGCAGGTGTAACGCTGCGTGCCATCCAGGGCGTTAGGGGTTGAACCATCGGTTGCGCCGTCGTCACATTTGGTGGTTTCGCCGAAGGCATCGACGTACTTGAGGTCAACGTAGTACTGGTTGTAGATAGCAGCGCTGACCCCGACGGCGTAGGTGCCGGTATCTTCCGCCCCGCCCGCTACCACAGGCGAAACGCCGTCGATACCGAGGTTGACCGACATCGGTGCGCTCAGGTCCACACCGGGAAATACCTGGTACCAGGTCGGTGTGAAGTTGACGGCGATGCCCCAGTTGTCACGGGTAGGCTTGTCGATGCCGCGATAGGTGTCTTCGCCCTTGTAGAGCGCCTTGTTTTTGCTATCGAGGCTCAACAGATTGCTGTAATACAGCTCGCCCAACAGGGTGGCGGAATCGAACAGCGGGGTGTCGGCGATAGCGACCAGGCCATTGATGGTCCAGTGCAACGTGTCGCCAGTGGCGGCCAGACTGTCGCCGTCGCGTGGCACATCGGTGATCACGCCGGTACCCGGACTACGCGCAGGGAGCAAGCCAAGACCGGCCTGCAACCCACCGGGGCCTGGGGCACTGATGATCGCCGGAATGCTGGCCAGCGGCATATTGTGGTGAATGTTCAAATCGCTGCCGACGCTGACACCGCCCACGTCCTTGGACAGACTGAGACCATAGATATCGATGTCATCGCCATAAGCGAATTTATAGGAGGTGGTGCCGATCGAGTTCCGTAGCCCTGCTACCCCGCCAACACTGGTCAGGCCTCGAGTGTCCAGAACGGCTTGCGGGAGAATGTCCGAGGTCCTGCGGTAGTAGGCGCTCAATGTGCCGTCCAGCCACTCTGGCGACCATTTGGCCATCAGGCCCCAGTCACCCCGATTGTCCGGGGTGAAGTCATCGCCACGACGCACGGTGGTCAGGGTGCCGTTCGGACCCGCCAGACCCGCACCGCCTGTATGCCCCAGGAGAAACGACTGAGCGCCGAAGCCCAGCACGTCGGACCCACTGTAGTAGGTACCGGCCTCAGGCAAGCGCGCGCCATCCCAATCAAGGAAATACTGAGCGCCGAAGGTCAGTTCGGGGCTGAGGGTGAAGGTGGTTGAAAGCTGATTGCGCGGAACGAACAGTTCCTTGGCTTCGGTACCGGGCGACGCGGCCGCCTTGGCAAGGTCGAGGCCTGATTGACCGTAGCTCAGCGAATGCACCGGATTGAGTACCGTCTCGCCCCAGAACACATTGTGCTGGCCGGCCTTGATATTGAGCAGGGAGTCGTCGCCAATTGTGGTGTTGTAGAACACGAAGGCATCGAGGACTTCACCAGACGGGCCGTTGTAGTAACGCTGGGCATAGTTGCTCAGGTGCGGGCTGCCGAAAATGGCAGGCGCTGCCGGGCGCCCGCCAAACCCGGAAATCGACGAAAAATCATCGTTGCCGTTGACGAACGGGTTGGAGTTCGAGCCGGTATTTTCATAAGCCTTGTCGTACCAGCTCGCGGTGCTGACACGAAAGCCCGCCTTGCTTTGGTAGACCACATCCAGCTCGGACAGCAGATCGACACGGTTGGTGATGTTGGTGCCGGCCTTGCGGAAGTTGTAGTCACCGTCGTTGCTATTGGGTGTACCCAGGAGGCGCTTGTCGGCACTCTCGGTACGCACGCCATAGTTGTACTTGACGGTGTTGTCGAAACGGACGGACCAGTCTTCGCTACCTGTGTCCAGTTCGAAGGCATGGGCGGCCGGCAGGCTCGTGGCCAGGATAGCCGTGGCGAGCAATTGGCGCCGTGCGGACAGGAGGTTGCGACTCTTCATTAAGTGATGCACCTAAATTATTGTTGTTGTGGCTTGACGTCAGGCACGGCTTTCTGCGCTGTCTTGGCCTCGGTAGCCGACCAGGTCAGGGACTTGCTCCAGCCTTGCGGCTACGACGGGTATCAGGGGATTCATGCTACGGGTGGTAAGCGCTGGTCCCGGAGCTCACTTTAAGAGCAACGCTGCGATCCGGATTGACTTTGCGGGGCATCGGTTTGACATTTCGGGACGTCCGACAGGCCGTCCCGAAAAACCTCAGATGTAGGTACCGCCACCGGCGTTGATGATCGAGCCGACCAGGTAGCACTCATCAGAAGCCAGATGGGATACCAGCGCCGCGTATTCCTCGGCCTTACCCAAACGCCCCAGCGGCATAACCTGTTTGAACACGCTGAGTTGCTCAGGCGATTGTTGATCGAGGTAACGCTCGAAGGCCGGAGTCTGTACGCCACCAGGGCAGATTGCATTGACCTGCACATTGGCGCCGGCCACCTCGTAGGCCACCGCGCGGGTGAAGGCAACCACCGCGCCTTTGGCTGCTGAGTAGTGCGGGCTATGCGCCCCCATGGCGGAAATACCGGCAATGCTGGCGATGTTGATGACCTTGCCGTAGCCCTGTGGCTCCATGCGCTGCAAGGCGGCGCGGGTGCAATAGAACACGCCGTCGACGTTCACCGCCCAGAAGCGCTTCCATTCCGCATCGTCCATGTTGCGGGTGATTTCCAGCGACTGACGGGGCAACGGCTGGGTCACCAGCGCGTAATGACGCTTGCGTCGCTCGTCATCATGGGGTTTATCCGGCACCAAAGCGGCATTGTTGACCAGGATATGCAGGGTGCCGAAACGCGCGTCGATTTGGTCGAACATGGCGTTCACTTCAGTGCTCGACGAGACATCGCAACGCAGCGCCAGGCACTGCGCGCCGAGATCTTCGATCATGGCACGCGTGGCCTCAAGCGCCTCTTCGTTGATATCGCAAATGACCACACAGGCGCCTTCGCTGGCCATGCGCAGGGCGATGGCTTGGCCTAACCCACCTGCGCCGCCGGTAATCAAGGCAACTCGACCGTTCATTTTCATGGGGAACATTCCGTCTTGGGGAGGACGAAGTGTCACCGAGCCGCGGGCATCCGCCTTGACCTGGCGGGACATCGACCTGTCAAACGGACAAATCGCTGCCAACCTGTTTGCTGCGGTTTCGCCATTCCCGTGGCGAACAACCGAATTCAGCGCAAAACCAGCGAGTAAACGAAGTCGGAACCGCATAACCGATCATCATGCCCACACGCTGCAGGGAATAATTCTTGTTTTCCATGTAACGCAACGCCAGTTCGCGACGTACAGCGTTGAGCAGCTCGGAAAAGGTCAGGCCGACCTCATCGAGCTCACGTTGCAGGGTTCGCACGCTGACGCCCTTGGCATAGGCGACCTGATGGATGGTGGCGCGCCCGACCGGCATCAACAAATAGATGGCCTTGCGCACATCGAAAATCACCGAGTGCTCGCCGGCTCCGGCCATCGAGTCCATGAACTGGCGAGCGTAGCCAGCCATCGCCGGGTCGGCTTGCGGATTGAGTTGATCGATATCCGCGGCATTACAGACGATGCCATCGAACTCGGCGTCGAACACCACCCGGCAACGAAAGAATCGCGTGTAGTCCTGCAGGCTTGCCGGGGCTTCATGGCTGAAATGAATGCTGCGCGGATGCCAGTGGTTACCCATAAGCGATTTGCAGGTGCGGTGCAGGATACCGATTGCAAGTTCCGCGGCTTGACGCTTGGGTACGCCCGCCTCGGCCATGATTTCATCGCGGATCAGCACCGTGTTTCCCGCCGTTTCCAGGTTCATCGCCAGCGTTCGGTTGAGCAGGTGCCGATACTCGATGCTGGTGAGCAGCATGTCGCGCAGTGTGCGCTGATGACTGAACAGCAAGCTGATGGCACCGAGATCCGAGAGTCGTCGGGCCTCTGCCATGCGCAGGCCAAAGGTCGCGCAGGATGAGCGAGCCGCAGAGTCCTCCAGCAGCTTGAGCGCCGCCTCCAGCGGCAGCATGCATTCCGGGTCGTTGAGCATGACGGGAGTCAGGCCGACGCCACGCAGCATCTCGCCCGAATTCAGACCAAGGCTCTGGGCAACCTCTGTGTAGTTCTTGAGGGTTGCCGCCCGTACAAACGCTTCCATCGCACCTCCTCCAGTGATGTCGACTGCATTCTTCGGCGAAGCCTGCATTCGATTATATGGCACCGATTGACAACTCACGCAACGAGCGCACCTACACAAAAAGCTCGCAGGTACTGACACGTATTGAAAGGTTTTTGGCACGTGATGAGAAGTTTTCATCTATCGGCGGCCCCAAAGTACCCGCCATGCACCACCGACAACGACATCCTGAAAGCACAAAACAACAACAGATTGGAGACATGCATGAACTTTCTCGACGGATCCCTGCACCCCGAAAATCAACAGAAGCTGGTCATCACCGTTGCGCCCTACGCTCCCGAGTGGATGCCTTCGGACTTCCCGGAAGACATTCCGGTCACCATGGCAGAGCAGGTGCAGATGGCAGTCGACTGCTATAACGCCGGCGCCACTGTGCTGCACCTGCATGTCCGCGAGCTGGATGGCAAGGGCTCCAAGCGACTGTCCAAGTTCAATGAACTGATCGCCGGCGTCCGCGAAGCAGTACCGGACATGATCATCCAGGTCGGCGGCTCGATTTCCTTCGCCCCGGAGGGTGATAGCGACGTCGCCAAATGGCTCTCCGATGACACCCGCCACATGCTCGCCGAGCTCTCGCCGGCGCCCGACCAGGTGACGATTGCCATCAACAGCAACCAGATGAACATCGTCGAGCAGATGTGCGAAGCCGATCTCGCCGGCACCAGCATTGCCACGCCGGAGATCTATCGCGCCTACCGCGAGATGACCATTCCGGCCGGCCCGGAGTGGGTCGAGGAACATATCAAGCGTCTCTCGGCCAGTGGCATCCAGACGCAATTCCAGCTGGGCAACATCCCCTCGTTCGAAACGGTCGAGCGCATGATGCGCCGCGGCGTCTGCAATGTGCCGTTGATCCTGACCTGGGTGGCGATTGGTGGTGGCTCCGACGCCCCCAACCTCTACAACCTGGCGAACTTCGTGCGTGCCTGCCCGGACGGCGCCGTGCTGACCCTGGAAACCGCCATGCTCAATGTCTTGCCGCTGAACGTCATGGCGATTGCCATGGGCATGCATGTGCGTTGCGGCACCGAGGACAACCTCTGGACGCAAGGCCGTGATCGCAAGATGAGCAATGTCGAGCAGATCGAGCAACTGGTGCGCATTTCCAGGGAAATGGGTCGCGAAGTGGCCAACGGCAAAGAAGCCCGCGAGATCTACAAGATCGGCACGTTCTACAAGGACGCCGATGAAACGCTGGCCCAGAACGGCTTTGCGCCGAACCGCAAGCCCGCCCAGAAAGGTTTTACGCAACACGGCTGAGTCCAACTTGCGGAGTGCGCGTGCCCTGTACATGAGCGCGCTCCGCACGTATCGCTGCACCCAATTTACAAGAGCTGCGCAATGAACGCGGCCGTAACGAGAGGAGAGTCTTCATGACTTTGCATGCCCCGATAGAAGTACGCGGTGACACCTGGCGACGTATCGCCCGACCCTACGCCTGGGTGGTCTTCGCCCTGACCTTCGGCCTGCTGCTGTCAGACTTCATGTCGCGGCAAGTGTTGACGGTCGTTTTCCCGCAGCTCAAGGCCGAGTGGGGCCTCTCCGATTCCGAGCTGGGCGCGCTGTCCAGCGTCGTCGCCATTGCCGTCGGCGTGCTGGCGTTTCCGCTGTCGTTGGTGGCTGATCGCTGGGGTCGCGTGCGCAGTCTCATCCTCATGGCCGCTATCTGGAGCGTGGCCACGCTGATCTGTGGATTCGCCTCCAACTATCAAGAGATGTTCGTGGCGCGTTTCTTCATCGGCGTTGGCGAGGCGGCCTATGGCAGCGTCGGTCTGGCCGTGGTGCTGAGCATCTTCCCGCCGCAACAACGGTCTACGGTCACCGGCGCCTTCCTGGCCGGGAGCATGGTGGGTTCCGTGCTGGGCATCAGCCTGGGCGGAGTCCTCGCCACCCATTTCGGCTGGCGTGCATCCTTTATTGGCATGGCGGTCTATGGCATGGCACTGACAGTGGTCTACGCGCTGGTGGTCAGGCCTGGCCGCATCGAATCGCCTTGCCGGAACGCGGGTTCGAGCAAGACCAGGGCCCATCCCCCCCTGCGTAGCCTGTTTTCGACGTCTTCGGTGCTGAGCGTCTATATCGGCAGTGGCCTGCAGTTGTTCACCATCGGCGCCCTGCTGACCTGGCTGCCCAGCTACCTGAATCGCTTCTACGACATGCCGCTCACCCAGGCCGGTGCAGTCGCCGCGATCTTCATGCTCTGCACTGCGGTCGGCATGCCACTGTGTGGCGCCGTTGCCGACCGGCTGTGCCAGGGTTCGCCAACCCGCAAAATCAGGTTGACCATGGGCTACTGCCTGCTCTGCAGTGCTCTGTTGACCGTGGCCTTTCAACTGCCGGTGGGCATCGAACAACTGGCCTTGATCGGCCTGGCCATGTTCTTCGGCGGCGGCATCGTCGGCCCCTCCGGCACCATGGTCGCCGACCTGACGCCGCCCGCGCTGCACAGCACCGCAATGGCCACCCTGGCAATTGCCAACAATCTGCTGGGCATGGCGCCGGGACCCTTCGTCACCGGCTTGCTCGCCGACCGCATTGGCCTGGCCTCGGCGCTGCAACTGCTGCCATTGGCAGGCGTTGCAGCCGCATTGGCGCTGATGGTGGGGGTCCGCAATTATCGCACTGATCTTGAGCGCGTAAGTCCTCAGCCATGTGCCTGAGACGGGCGCCATGGCAGGTGAAAGCCGCCATCGAAACTTCCTCCACCCTCTGCGAGGCCACGTCATGACGCACACCCTGGATGTACCCGTCTCGGTCGATCTGAGCATCGGCAAGCGCGCTCGCGTGCAGTCCGACGGCGTCGATATCGCCTTGTTCAATGTCGATGGCCAGATTTACGCCATCGACGATAGCTGTCCGCACAGCGGCGCCTCGCTGTTGTTCGGCAAACTCGACGGACGCCTGGTGCAATGTCCCGCCCACGGCCTGCGCTTTGATCTCGCCACCGGCTGCATGCGCGGTGGCGGCATGACCGTGCGCGCCTACCCCGTCGAGGTCGTCGCGGGCCGCGTCCGTATCACTCTGCCCGTTCCAATCACCCACCAACAATAACGTCAAAAGCAGGTTGATCATGACCACATCATTCACCACCACCCGTCATTGGCAACAGGGTTACGACGCCCGCGTACCGACTGACATCAACCCCGATGCCTGGCCTTCGGTCGTGGCGATGGCGCAAGCTGCCATGCAGCGTTATGCCAGCAAAACAGCATTTCGCTGCTTCGGGCGCTCACTCAGTTATGCCGATGTCGATAGGCAGTCATGCGCATTTGCCGCCTGGCTGCAGCACCTGGGCGTGCGTCGCGGAGATCGGATCGCGGTCATGCTGCCCAATATTCCGGCATTTCCCGTGGCGATGTTCGGCATCCTCCGAGCCGGCGCAGCCCAGGTCAATGTCAACCCGACGTACACGGCGCAGGAACTCGAACACCAGCTTAACGACGCTGGGGTCGAGACCATCGTCATCGTCGCCAGTGCCCTCCCGACACTGGAAGCGATACTGAACCGCACATCGATCAGAACAGTCATCGCGGTACAACCCGGCGACACGCTGGGCGAGCCGGTGGCCGTGCCCGACATCGACATCCAGTCATCGCCTGACCTGCCGTTGACACGCTTCCTCGATGCCTTGCGCGAGGGCGGCACGCTGCCGTTTACGCCGGTCGAACTGACGGGCGATGACTTGCTCTTCCTGCAATACACCGGCGGTACCACTGGCCCCTCAAAAGGTGCCGCCCTGTCACACCGCAACCTGATCGCCAACATCCTGCAGGCGCGTGCGTTTCTCCCTGACATGTTCGACACCGACGGTGACAACGTCGTGGTCACAGCGCTACCGCTGTTCCACGTGTTCGCCCTGACGATCAATCTGCTGATCGGCTTTTCGGCCGGGGCCAAGAATTGGCTGATCCCCGATGCGCGTAACAGTGATGATCTGGTCGACACGCTGATCAGGGCCCGGCCGACGCTGCTGACGGGGGTCAATACCCTGTACGGCGCGCTGGTGCGCCATCCGCGGATCGGCGAAGTGGATTTCTCGCGCCTGCGCCTGGCCATTGGTGGTGGTGCCGCGGTGCTGCCGGCAACTTCGGCGCAGTGGAAGAACATCACCGGCCAGGAAATCCTTGAAGGTTATGGCCTCTCCGAGACGTCGGCGATCCTGTGCCTGAACGTCATGGGACGGCGCAATTTCTCTGCGGCGGTTGGGTTGCCTTTGCCTTCGACTGACATCGTGCTGCTCAAGGACGATGATCAACCGGCCGCGCTCGGCGAGGCCGGAGAAATTTGCGCCAAGGGGCCGCAGGTAATGTCCGGTTACTGGCAAAAGCCAACCGCCAATGCCAATGCGTTTACCGCCGATGGTTACTTTCGCACCGGCGACATCGGCATCTTTGCCGCCGATGGCTTGCTCAAGATCGTCGATCGCAAAAAGGACATGATCATTGTCTCGGGCTTCAACGTCTACCCCAACGAGGTGGAGGTCGTTGTCGCCAGTTGCACAGGTGTCAGCGAGTGCGCCGTGATCGGTATGCCGGATGAGCGCAGTGGTGAATCCGTGTGCCTGTACGTGGTCAAGGCCGCCGATGCCACGCTCGACGAAGCCAAACTGATCGAGCACTGCCGCGCGCACCTTGTGGCCTACAAAGTGCCCCGCCAGGTGTTGTTCCTCGATGCATTGCCCAAGTCCACGGTGGGCAAGATATTGCGCAAAGACTTGCGCGCACTCGCAAACTCGGGCAGTTCGACTGAAACGACAATGGCCGTTTGAGCGGCGCTACGACAGGTCCGTAGCGCCCTGCTCGTCCCGGTCATCCCATTGGCGAATGAAGGCCTCGGCCTCGGTCTGGTGCCATTCGCAAACGGGATGCCGGATTGAGGTGGCGGACCTCGCCGAGGTTGGCCAACTCACTCCCCCATTCCCCGGCCATACGGGTGCATTACATGCCAGCTAACGCTCATTTGGTACAGCCTCAAGCCACCTTCGGCTAATGGCACCGGCGGCATTTGGCATCAAATGAAAAGTGCTTGGCATCAAATGAGAAGTGCGTAGGCAGCCATCGCACTAGAGTCGATTAACTGCCGCAACGGCTTGCGAGCACCAGGCACGCCGGTGATGCTGTTCGCGTTGCAGCATTGAGGAAAGTAAACCGTGGGTCTGCGAAGGCCGGTCCGGCCTTCGCTATCCGAGCAGAGGGTGTCGTGATGAATTCAGTAGGTGCCTTGAACCGGGCCATCGGCGGCCAGCTTCTGCGCTTCCTCGATGAGTATCGGGGCGCCCAGCGCCATGCTGTGGATGCCCAGTATCGAGGTCAGTTGCAGCACCGCCAGTATTTCCTCGACGCTGACGCCAAGTTCCAGTGCCTTGCGGATGTGGCGACGCACGCCCGGGGCATACAGATGAGTGCAGGAGGCATCGACGGCGATGGCGATCAGTTCGAAGGTCTTGGGATCCAGAATCCCCTTGCGTATCGGGTGTGTGGCCATGCCGAGAAACTTTTCCGTCCACTCGGCGTCCAGCTCGGCCAGCGAGTCCCAGGCGCCATTCCAGTTGCCAGCATCACGCATGGCATCACAGGTAGGGGTGTCAGGTTTGGTCTGGTTTTCATTCATCTGCAGGTCCTCGAGGGTCAGTGGTTGATGTCAACTCTAAGCGTACCGATGCCATCTGTATTGACTGTACGGGGCATTGGCATGATTTCTCGGGACCAGTACAACGTAGGGGTAAATTTTCAATGAAAGGTCTTGTTCGAAGTGCCAGCCTCACCAACTACGCGGAAATTGCCCGCTCGTTGAACGTTGACCCCTTGCGGCAATTACGCCTCGTCGGCCTTGATCCGCGCTGCTTGCTGCAGCCGGACCTGAAAATCTCCATCGAAGCAGTGGCACGGTTGCTGGACAATTCGGCGCGCGAGGCTGGCGTGGAAGATTTCGGCCTGCGCATGGCGGAAAGTCGCAAACTCTCCAATCTCGGGCCCCTGGCGCAGTTATGGCGCGAACCCACCCTCCGTTCAGCCCTGGAGGCGTTACGGGAGTTTCTCTATCTGCACAATCAGGGTTTGGTGCTGGAGATCGAGGAGAATGGCGGCGTAGCGGTTCTACGACTGGAGCTGGTGACGGTCAATCACCTGTCTGTGCGCCAGTCGGTGGAGTTGGCGGTGGCGGTTACCGACCGACTGCTGAGGAGCTTGATGGGCAACCACTGGCATCCTTCAGTCGTCTGTTTCCGTCACTGCGCTGCGCTGGACAGCAGTCGGCACCATCGTGTGTTTGGCACCTCGGTACAGTTCAACTGCTTGATGGACGGCATCGTCTGCCGCAGCAACGATCTCGACAGAGCCCTGCCGAGCGCCGATTCAGAAATGGCCCGCTACGTTCATCAGTACCTGAAAAGTATCCTCGAAGGTTCCAGGACAGCCCTGCTGGAGCAGGTGCACCAGATCATCTGGATGCTGTTGCCCACTGGACGCTGCTCGGTGGAGCAGGTGGCGGCCCACCTGGGGCGTGACAGACGCACGCTGCATCGGCAGCTGACGCGCGAAGGCGAGACGTTTTCTTCGCTGCTGGATCAGGTGCGCAGGGAACTGACGACGCGTTACCTGGCAAACCCCCATCATCCCTTGAGCGAGATTGCCGACGTTCTGGGTTTTTCCGAGCTGAGCGCCTTCTCCCGCTGGTTCAACCGGCACTTCGATTGCAGTCCATCGACCTGGAGAGCGGGTCAGACTCAAGGTGTTCTATCGAGCGGATCGGCATAGGCAAAGCTGTCCGAGGCCTGGCCAGCACCGTCCTTGCGATCATTAAATTGGACTACCCTTTGGAAGCCGGTAATACATTGATGGTTGTCGGTCTTTGTTCCGCTTACTCAGCGTGCTGCTGCCTGGTTCGAGTACCCACCCATGGTTTGCACGGCTGGCCTGTGGTGATCATTGATCGGGTTCAGGAAATGCCATCGTCTACGGATTAGATTTGTGCAGCTTCAGTGGCTACGCTTCTCTTCGAAAGACCTTAATGGAGCTTGGGTATGGGCGTGAACATGAACATGAACACTGCCGCCCGGCTCGAAGACGACTGGCTGCCACCGCTTGCCACTGACTTGGGCAATGGCAATTGCAAAGGCTCCTATCCAGTAAAAAACCTCGAAAAAGACAGCGGCCCTGCACAGTGCATGCGGCTGGCTGGCGCCAGGTTTTCGAGCCGTATCGGCTTGCCGATCGCCTTTCTGGCGGGGGTCTTCGGCCTGCTTGCAGGCTGCGGCAAAGAGCCCGTTTCCCCGGCGCATCAGCCCCCGGATGTAACGGTCATGACGGTCACCGCGCGCGATACCCCGGTAACATTCGAATTCGTCGCCCAGACCCAGAGTTCCCGCGAGGTGGAAATCCGTGCCCGGGTCGCCGGCTTTCTGGATCGACGGCTGTACACCGAAGGCGACCTGGTGAAAGCCGGGCAAACACTGTTCCAGATGGACCGCAAACCTTTCGAGGCCGCGCTGCTGTCGGCCCAGGGACAATTAGCCCAGCAACAGGCGCGCTGGGAAGTGGCCAAGGCCACCCTGGCCCGCGTCCGCCCCCTGGCGGCACAGAACGCGGTGAGCAAAATGGATCTGGACAATGCCGTCGGCGAGGAGCGTCAGACCCGGGCCGCCATGCTTGCCGCAGAGGGCGCCGTGCGCACCGAGCAGTTGAACCTCAGTTACACCACCATCACCTCTCCCCTCACCGGCCTTTCGAGCTTTGCCAAAAAACAGGAAGGCAGTTACGTAACGCCAGGTGAATCGGGACTGCTGACCTCTGTGTCACAGATGGACCCGATCTACGTGAACTTCAGTCTTTCGGAAAACGAAACGCTGAAATACCGCGACGAGATTGCCGCCGGACGACTCAAGTTCCCCTTGCGCAGCGACTTTGTCGTCGAAGTGGTGTTGGCTGACGGTACAGTGGTACCTGACCGCGGCCAGGTGAATTTTTTAGCACCCTCTTTCAGCCAGGCAACCGGCACCTTTCTGGTCCGGGCCGTGGTTGCCAATCCCGCCGGAATGCTGCGGCCTGGGCAGTTCGTGCGGGCCCTGGCCAAAGGGGCAACTCGACCGAACGCCATTCTAGTGCCGCAAAAGGCCGTCCTGGAGGGTGCCAGGAGTCATTTTGTCTGGGTGATCAATGCCGAGGGCAAACCCGAGCAACGCGTTGTCGAAGTGGGTGACTGGCACGGCGATGACTGGTTTATCAGCAAGGGTCTGCTTCCCGGCGAGCGCATAGTGGTCGATGGCGCAATCAGGGTCACCCCCGGCGGGCCGCTGAATATCGTCGAGGCTCCCGGCACTGCGTCGCCAGGCGCAGCGGCCGAACAACCGGCAAAGGCCAGCCCGGCGGGTGCGGCCAGCGGGAATAGCCCATGAGCATTTCCCACTATTGCATCGATCGGCCGATCTTCGCCTCGGTTATTTCGATCATCATCACCCTGGCCGGCGCAGTGGCCATGGCCAAGCTGCCGGTCGCCCAATACCCGGATATCACGCCACCGCAAATCACCGTTGCAGCCACCTACCCTGGGGCCGACGCGCAGGTCGTGGCCAACAACGTGGCGGCGCCCATCGAGCAGCAGGTCAACGGTGCCGACAACATGATCTACATGAACTCGTCGAGCTCCGCGACGGGCAACATGACCCTCAATGTGTTCTTCGAGATTGGCACCGACCCTTCCCTGGCCCAGGTGGACGTACAGAACCGGGTCAATCTGGCCCTGCCGCAACTGCCCTCCGCCGTCCAGAGCCAGGGTATACAGGTGCAGAAGAAGTCGTCGGCCTTCATGATGGTCCTTGCGGTGTTCTCCGCTGGCGACCGCTATGACAGCACCTACGTTGCCAACTACGCCAATCTCTACATTCTGGATGCGATCAAGCGCATTCCCGGTGCCAACCAGGCCAGCATTTTCGGCACCCCGGACTACGCCATGCGGATCTGGCTCAAGCCCGACCGCATGGCCCAGCTGGGGATCACCGCCGCCGACGTGCAGAAAGCCGTGGCCAACCAGAACCAGCAGTTCGCGGTCGGCCGCGTCGGCCAATCCCCCACGGGCCAGGCAGTGGAACAGTCGTTTGCGGTGACCACCAAGGGTCGCCTGACCGAGCCTGCGGAATTCGAGAACATCATCTTGCGTGCCAACAATGGCGGGGCCGCGATCGTTCGCCTCAAGGACGTCGGACGCGCCGAGCTCGGGCAGAAAGACTACTCCCTGCGCAGCACCTACCAAGGCCGTCCGGCGACACTGATTGCCGTGTATCAACAACCCGGCGCGAACGCCCTTGACGTCTCCGCGGCGGTCACCCAGACCCTGGCACAAATGAACACGACCTTTCCGGAGGGCATCGAATACAAGATCGTGATGGACACCACCACCTTTACCCGCGCTTCGATTACCGAGGTGATACACACCTTCTTCGAAGCCCTGGTGCTGGTGGTCGTGGTGGTCTACCTATTCCTGCAGAGCCTGCGTGCCACCCTGATCCCGGTGCTTGCCGTGCCGGTGTCCATCGTCGGCACCTTCATCGGCATGTCGGCCCTGGGATTTTCCGTGAACATGCTGACGCTGTTCGGCATGGTGCTGGCCATCGGCATCGTCGTGGACGATGCGATCGTGGTGATCGAAAACGTCGAACGCAACATGCAGGTGCACAAGATGCAGCCCAAGGAGGCCGCCAAACGCGCCATGGATGAAGTGGCGGGCCCCGTGGTGGCCATCGTGCTGGTGCTGTGCGCCGTGTTTATTCCAGTAGCATTCATGGGCGGTATCACCGGCCAGCTCTATAAACAGTTCGCTATCACCATCGCCATCTCCGTGGTGATCTCCGGGCTGGTGGCACTGACGCTTTCTCCGGCGCTGGCAGCGCTGCTGCTCAAGCCCCAACACGGGGAAAAAAACCGTTTTTTCCGCTGGTTCGAGCACAGCTTCGAACGCATGACCGAAAGTTACTCGCGCTCGGTGGCATTCATGATCAAGCGTTTCGTGCTGGCGCTGTTGCTGTTTGCCGGCATGATTGGACTGATCCTGTTTATGGCGCAGCGCATCCCCGGTGCCTTCCTGCCGCCGGAAGATCAGGGCTATCTGCTGGGCGCGGTGATCATGCCCGACGCCGCCAGCCTGGATCGCACCGGCGAGGTGGGCAAAGTGGCCAGTGATTACTTCATGAGCAATGAAGCCGTCGAGGGGGTCGCCATCGTTAACGGCTACAGCCTGCTGGACGGTCAGAACAAGAACAATGCAGCGACCCTCTTCGTCGGGTTCAAGGATTTCGGGGAGCGCTACAAGGATTCCGACACCATCAGGGAACAAAGCGCGCCTGCCATCATCCAGGCGTCTGCCAAGGCCTTTTCCCAAGTGCAGGGTGGCATCATCCTGCCCGTCAACCCGCCCTCCATCCCCGGCCTGGGCACCACCGGCGGTATGGAGGTATGGGTCCAGAGCAAGGGGGACGCCACCGTCGACCAATTGGCCGAAATGGTCGGCACGCTTGTCGCAAAGGCCAGGCAGCGTCCGGAACTCGGCGCCATTACCTCCACCTTCAACGCTTTCTCCCGGCAATTGCTGGTCGACGTGGACCGGGAAAAGGCAGAAACACTGGGTGTGCCGGTGGAAGATGTCTACAGCACCATGCAAACCATGTTCGGCTCCCTGTACGTTTCGCAGTTCAACAAGTTCAGCCGCCTGTGGCAGGTCATTCTGCAGGCCGAACCGGCGTACCGCCTCAAGGCCGAGGATCTGCAACAGATTTACGTACGCAGCAGCACTGATCAGATGGTGCCACTCAAAGCCCTGCTGACCACCCGGTACGTCACCGGGCCCGATCTGCTGACCCGCTTCAATAACTTCCCGGCGGTCAAACTCACCGCCAATGCGGCACCCGGCTACAGTTCCGGGCAAGCGCTCCAGGCCCTGGAGGAAGTCAGCGCCGAGATCATGACCAACGACTATGCCCTGGCCTTGAGTGGCGAGGCCTTCGAGGAGAAGAAGAGCGGCGGCACCTCCTCCCAGGTGTTTATCTTCGGCCTGGTCATGGTGTTCCTGATCCTGGCGGCCCAGTACGAGAAGTGGTCGCTGCCCGTGGGCGTATTGCTGGCGGTGCCCTTTGCGTTGTTCGGGGCCCTGCTCGCCGTCTTGATTCGGGGATTGAGCAATGACGTGTATTTCCAGATCGGCTTGACCATGCTGGTGGCCCTCGCCGCCAAGAACGCCATCCTGATCTTTGAGTTTGCGGTACTGAACCGGGAAAACGGAATGTCCGCCTACGATGCCGCGATGACCGCGGCCAAGGAGCGCCTGCGGCCTATCGTGATGACGTCCCTGGCGTTCATCCTCGGCTGCGTGCCACTGGCCATCGCCGTCGGTGCATCGGAGAACAGTCGCCACTCCATTGGCACGGGGGTGATCGGCGGGATGTTGGCGGCGACAGTCATCGCGATCTTCTTCATCCCGCTGTTCTACTACCTGGTGGAGCGGATGACCGAGAAAAAGGGCGACGTTAAAAAGACTGTTCCGCCGGGAGAATCAACGCCGGGCGCGGAGATTCCAGGCGGTGCAGCGCAAAACAGACATAAGGGGGATTGAGATGCGCAAGTCCCCTCTCCCGCTGTTGTTGTGCCTGGGCCTGGCTGGTTGCATGGTCGGCCCGGACTATCAGCGCCCTGAAACAGACGCCCCGGCGGCCTATCGGTATGCGGACCAGGAAGCAAGGCATCTATCCAATACGCTGTGGTGGGAGCAGTTTCAGGATCCCGTCCTGAATGACCTGATCCGCACCGCATTGCTCGAGAACAAAGACATCAAGATCGCCGCCGCACGGGTGGAGGAATTCCAGGGCCGTTACGGCGAGGTCCGTTCCCGGTTGTTTCCACAAGTCGGGATCGGCGCGCAAGGTGAGCGGACCAAGGCGCCCCGAGACAACGGTCCCGTCCCCCTGGATTCCAGCGTGGACCCGATCTTCAACAACTACCAGGCCATCCTGAGCGTGAACTGGGAGCTGGATGTCTGGGGCCGCTTGCGGCGTCTCAATGAATCCGCCCGGGCCGATCTGCTGGCTTCGGAGGAAGGTCGTCGTACCGTCATACTGAGCCTGGTAGCGTCGGTGGCGTCGAGTTACATCACGCTGCGCGATCTTGATCGAGAGCTGGAAATTGCCCGCACTACCGCCAAGGTGCGGGGTGATTCCTACGACATATTCAAACTGCGCTTTGGCGCCGGCACCATCTCCGAAATGGAACTGGCGCAGAACCAATCCGAGTATCAGCGGACCCTGGCCTCGGTCGCGCAATTCGAGCCCCTGGTGGCGCAACAGGAAAACGCCCTGGCAGTGCTGCTTGGCCGCAACCCGGGGCCCATCATACGGGGGCGCGAGCTGGCCCGATTGACGCTACCGTCGGTGCCCGCCGGCTTACCTTCGGACTTGCTGGAACGGCGACCTGATCTACGCCAGGCGGAGCTGAATCTGATCTCGGCGAATGCCCGTATCGGGGCGGCCAAGGCCCTGTACTTCCCGACCATTTCCCTGACCGGGCTGCTGGGCTCTGTCAGCAACCAACTCTCGAACCTGTTCACCGGTCCCGCCGAAACCTGGTCTTATGCTGTCGCCGGGAGCATGCCGATCTTCACTGCCGGCGGTATCGCCGGGCAGGTGCGACAGGCCCAAGCCTTTGAACAGCAAGCGCTGCTGACCTACCAGCAGGCGATTCAATCGGCCTTCAGGGATGTGGAAAATGCCCTGGTCGTGTCCAGCAAATCCCGCGAGCAGATGGCCTTCCAGGCAAACCAGGTCGAGGCGCTGCGTACTTACGCCCGGTTCGCGCGGCTGCGCTATGACAATGGCTACACCAGCTACATTGAAGTCCTGGATGCCGAACGCAGCCTGTTTGACGCCGAGTTGAATTACACCCGCACCCAGGGCCAGGTGTTCACCGCTATGATTGATGTGTACAAGGCGACCGGCGGCGGTTGGGTAACCGAGGCTGCCAGGCTGACGGCCACTGACGTGCCGACGTCAGCGAGCAGCGGCAAACCGCGGCAATGAGCGTGGTGCAGATCGCTGGAGCTCCCGGGTCAGCGATGCAATCGATAGATCCCACGGCAATCCGGGCATCACGTAATGATCTGGGTGAAGCTAACATGAAAACGGTCACGGCACTTTTCACCTCCCTGCTCGCTGCCAGCGTGTGCGCGGCGACGAGCACCTGTGCAAATGCTGCGTCCCCTTCGCCAATCCTCAAGACCAGCTTCGACTGCGCCGAGGCAAGGGCATCCGTCGAAAAGCTTATCTGTCGCGATCCGCAACTGACGCAGATGGATATCGAACTGACGCGTCTTTATCGCCTGGCGCTCACAGATCAACGTTCAGTACCGCCTCCAGACAAAGTCATGATCGACCAGCAGTTCTGGATCGAAGCCCGCAATCAGTGTGCATCCGAGACCGCGCCCAAGGCGTGCACGATCCGAAGTTATGCCGAGCGCGCGCACCAGCTACGCCAAGGCTCGGCTATTGTGAGAACCAAGGATCCAGACAGACTCACCGAAGGCCCCCTGGCTTTTCGTTGTACAGGGTTTAACGCGCTGATTGCCGCCACCTTCTTTAACACGCAGCCTGGTGTCGTGTACCTGAAATGGGCGAACACCTCGATCACCCTGAGCCAGGTGCAGAGTGATTCAGGAACCCGATATACGGGCAAGGATAACCAGGGGAACTACAGCTTCTGGCAAAACGCCAACGAGGCCCTTTTCCAGAAGCCAGGCTCAGGGGAAATGAGTTGTACGGCCGAGCCGGTCGGCTGATTTCTCTGGCGCAAGTACGGGGTACACAATTCGACGTTGTGGGACATGAGCGGGCCCCTCTTCTCGTTGTGTTCATCAGTGCGATCCCCAGGCGCTCCGCCGAGGACCGCGCTTGGCGTGCCCTCAGATATGCAGGGCGCGCTCGTAGGCAGACAGCACCGCTTCGTGCATGGCTTCGGACATCGTCGGGTGCGGCACAATACTCTCGATCAGTTCGGCTTCCGTGGTTTCAAGGCCCCGCGCGATGGCGTAGCCCTGGATCATTTCGGTCACCTCTTCACCGACCATGTGCGCACCGAGCAACTCGCCGCTCTCGGCCTCGAACACCACCTTGACAAAGCCGCCGGTGGCGCCCATGGCAATGGCTTTGCCGTTGGCCGCGAACGGAAACTTGCCGACCTTCACCGCCTTGCCGGCACTGCGCGCCTGGGCTTCGGTGTAACCAATACTAGCGACTTGCGGATGACTGTAGGTACAAGCCGGCACGTTGCGTGGATCGAGCGGATGAGGGTCCAGGCCAGCGATCTTTTCGACGCAGATCACAGCTTCGTGGCTGGCCTTGTGCGCCAGCCAGGGTGCACCGGCCAAGTCGCCGATGGCATACACGCCCGGCTCGTCGGTGCGGCAGAAGTCGTCCACCAGGACGTGGCTACGCTCCACCTTGACGCGCGTGCCTTCCAGGCCGAGGTCCTCAACGTTGCCGACGATCCCCGCGGCAACCAGCACCACATCGGCCTGCAGCGTCTCGTTGCTCTTGCCTTCGAGTCGCAACTGCACAGCGCCCCGCTCCACCTTGCAGCTTTGTAGTGCACAACCTACGTACAGGCGGATGCCGTCACGGGTCAGGCATTGCGCCACATGGGTGCTGATCTCTTCATCTTCTACCGGCAGGATACGCTCGGCCATTTCGACCACGCTCACGTGGGCACCCATAGCGTGATAGAAGCTGGCGAACTCGATCCCGATGGCGCCGGCACCGACGATCACCAACCGCTTCGGAACGCTCTGCGGCACCAGCGCCTGGCGGTAGGTCCAGAAGTGCTTGCCGTCGGGCTCCATGCCCGGCAGCAACCGCGCCCGGGCACCGGTCGCCAGTATGATGTGCGGCGCACTCAGGTTCAGACTGCCTTGTTCCTGTGTCACCTTGAGGCGCTGCGGGCCATCCAGCCGGGCATGCCCGGTGAACACCTGGATGTGGTGCTTCTTCATCAGTGCGCTAACCCCGCGTTGCAGCTGCGCGGCCACATTGCGCGAACGTTTGACGATAGCCTCCAGGTTGGGGCTGGCCTGCCCGACCTCGATACCAAAGCTGTTCGCACTGCCAATCAGGCGAAGCACATCGGCACTGCGCAGCAGGGCCTTGGTCGGAATGCAGCCCCAGTTCAGGCAGATGCCGCCCAGGTGCGCCTTTTCCACCAACGCGGTGCGCAGGCCCAACTGACTGGCGCGGATCGCCGCAACGTAACCGCCGGGGCCGCCGCCAACGACGATCACATCGAATTTCATATCGTTCATGGGTACTCCCTCAGATCAGCATGCCCAGCGGGTTTTCCATCAGGCCCTTGAACACCGCGAGCCATTGCGCCGCCAGCGCACCATCCACGGCACGGTGATCCACCGACAGGGTGCAGCGCAGTACCGAACCCACCTTCAGCTCACCATTTTCAACCACCGGTTTGTGCTGGGTCGCGCCCACCGCCAGAATCGCTGCGTGGGGCGGGTTGATAATGGCGCTGAACTGCTCGACACCGAACATGCCCAGATTGCTGATGGTGAAACTGCCGCCCTGGTATTCCTCGGGGCGCAGACGACCTACGCGGGCACGCCCGGCGAGCTCGGCCACCTCCGCGCTGATCTGCGACAGCGCCTTGCCGTCGGCATTGCGCACCACTGGGGTGATCAGGCCCGTATCGGTGGACACCGCCATGCAGACATCCGCCTGGTGATAACGGCGTAGCGCTGTATCGGTCCAGGTAACGTTCATCGCCGGCACCTGCTTGAGGGCGACAGCCACCGCCTTGACGATAAAGTCGTTGATCGAAATCTTCTTGGGCGCCGCCTGGTTGATCTGCTCGCGCAGGGCCAGCAAGCGTTCCATCCGGCATTCCACATCGAGATAGAAATGCGGCACCGTGGCTTTGCTCTCCACCAGACGCCGTGCAATGGTTTTGCGCATGCCGCTGTGAGGGACTTCATCGAATTCGGCGCCGGATACCGACGTCGCCACTGGCGCAGGTGCTGCACTGACAACGCTTGCCGCCTCAACGTCGCGCTTGACGATTCGCCCGTTTGGCCCACTGCCTTTGAGGCGGGTCAGATCAAGCCCCTTGTCCGCTGCCAGTCGGCGGGCCAGCGGGCTGATGAAGATACGCACGCTGTTGTTCACGTCAACCACAGGTGCCCGCTCGAACCTGGCTTGAGGTGCAGGCGTGTCATCAACCACTGGCTCGTTGGCCGCCGGCTGCACACCGGCCTTGGCCAGCAGCGCGGCGATATCGACATTGGTTTCGCCTTTGGCAAACAGCACCCCGATCGGCGCGCCCACTTCCACTTCGCGCCCCGGTTCGACGAGGATCTTGCCGAGCACCGCATCTTCTTCAGCGGCCAGCTCGACCAGCGCCTTTTCGGTTTCGATCTCGGCGATGCAATCACCGGCATTGATTGCGTCGCCTTCCTTGAGGGTCCAGTTCTGGATCGCGGCGTGAGTGGCGTTGGCCGACACCTCGGGCATACGTAAGAGTTTGGCCATCAGGCACTCCGGTCGTTGAAAAGGTCGGGACGGTAGGCGGCGATGTCGGTGTATTCGACCAACTCGAGCACGTTGCCTTCCGGGTCGCGGCAGAACAGCGCCTTCACATCGGGACGCAACTGGATCGGTACATCGCCAGCAAAGAAGGTCGCGCCGCCGGCTTTCAGGCCGGCCGCAACGCTCTCGATGTCTTCGACGATAAAGGTCAGATAGCTGGCGTTCAGACGGTCGAGGATCAGCCCGTCTTCACGCAGCATCGGCGTGCGCTCCGGGGCCAGCAGTTTGATCCGCTCGCCGTACGGCGTTTGCAGGCGCACCACGCTGTAACCGCCCTCGCTCAAGCCAACCTTCTGCGCGGCCGCAGCTGGCATGTGCACTTGGGCGACGAAGGTGAAGCCCAGCACGTCCTGATAGAACCGGCTGAGGGCTTCGAGGTTGACGCAGCAAATCCCGACTTCCAGTGGAACCAGCATCTTCACGCTCATTGGTGTGCCCCTTTTTCGCGGATGACCCGTTGCAGGCCTTCGACCACTTCCTCGGTGCGGGCACATGCCGCGCGCTCCAGGACTTTAGAAATACTCGGCGAACCTTCGCCGCCGGTGACTCGCTGGATCGGCTGGTCAAGCCAGTCGAAGCAGCGGCGCTGCAGTTCGTCCGCCAGCCAGCCGCCGTACGAGGTGCCACGGGCCCCCTGCTCGACGATCAGCACGTTGTTGGTTTTGCGGATACTGGCCTCCACGGTAGTCCAGTCGAAGCTGGCACGGTCGAGGAAACGCAGGTCGATAACCTCGGCGTCGATGCCGGTCTGTTCTACCGCGTCGAGGGAATGGCCGACCATGCTCAGGTAGGTGAGGATGGTCAGCTCGCGGCCTTCTCGGCGCACGGCAGCGGTGCCGAACGGAATCTGGTAGTCGAGGTCGTCCACCGGCACTTCGCCGCTGTTGGCGTAGAGGTCGACGTGCTCGATCACCAGTACCGGGTCCTTGCAGGCCAGGGCGGTGTTCATCAGTCCGATGTAGTCGAACGGTGTCGACGCGGCAACGATGCGCCAGCCCGGGTTGGTGACGAAGATGCCCGCCGGGTCCATGGAGTGCTGCGAGCCGTAGCCGGTGCCCATGGCGATCTTGGTGCGCAGTACCAACGGCACATCGCTCTGCCCACCGAACATGTGCCGGGCCTTGCCGATCTGGTTGAACACCTGGTCGGCGGCCACCCACATGAAGTCGGGGTACATGAATTCCACCACCGGCTTGTAGCGACCGTCCAGGGCCATGCCGCCGCCGAGGCCGCAGAAGGCATTCTCGCTGATCGGAGTGCCCAGGATGCGGTCGTGGAAGCGGTCCTTCAGGCCACGCGTGGCGCCATTGGTGCCGCCCTTGAGGCGATGCACGTCTTCACCCATGACCACGATACTGTCATCGGTTTCCATGCGGCGGTTCATCACGTCGGCGATGGCGTCGATGAATTTGCGTTTCTCCAGGTCGCCGCTGTAGCTCGTCTGTTCACACGTGCGGGCGTCGGCCAGTTCGCTGAGGTCGCCACGAATGCCAACATCGCGAAAATCCGCTGAAGGCCACAGCTCTGGACGAATGCGGCGTTTACCCGGCTTGCCTAGAGGGTCGGCTTCCAGCAACGCCGCGGCCGCTTCGGCCATCGCCAGCTTGATTGTTTCGCGCAGATCGGCCAGACCGGCATCGTCGATCAGCTCGCGCTTTTTCATTTCCCTGGCCAGGCGATCCAGCGGGTCACGGGCTCGCCAGCTCTGTTCTTCTTCCTTGCTACGGTAGCCGAAGGCGCTGCCGGGGAACGGGCCGTTCTGGTGGAAGAAGCGGTAGACGTCGGCCTCGATCACGGTCGGGCCATTGCCTGCACGCATGTGCGCCAACGCTTGCTGCATGGCCAGGTAGACCGCCAGCGGGTCCATGCCGTCGACTTTCCAGCTCGGGATATTGAAACCCAACCCGCGTGCCGACAGTCGCGGTTCGGCGGTGGCTTCATCGACAGTGGTCGACACCGCGTACAGGTTGTTCTCGATGAAGAAGCACAGCGGCAGCTTCCAGGCAGCTGCCAGGTTCATGGTCTCCAGCACCGAGCCGATGTTCACCGCGCCGTCGCCAAAATAAGTGACCGCCACCGTATCGGTCTGCGCATGCCGATGGGCCCAGGCCGCGCCCGCGGCCAGCGGCACACCGCCACCGACAATGGCGTTGGTGCCCAAGGCGCCGGCTTCGGCCCATTGCAAGTGCATGGAACCGCCACGGCCTTTACAGAAGCCCTCGGCCAAGCCGAGGATTTCCGCCAGAGTGCGTTGCAGTAGCGCCTGGATCGAGGTGTTGATCGGCGCCTTCGGGTCGATGCCCTCGGGCATCAGGTAGACCAGCGCCTTAGCCAGGAACTGGTGGTGCCCACGGTGCGAACCGTTAACTTCATCGGCCGCGCCCAGCGGCACGATGGAACCCACCGCCCCGCCTTCCTGGCCGATGCTCGAATGCGCCGGACCATGCACCAAGCCTTCGCCGGCCAGTTCCAGCACGGTCTCCTCGAAGGCTCGGATCAGGTGCAGCTGGCTGAGCATGGTGCCCAGCAATGCGGGATCGGCCTGTTTCCAGTCGGTATCGGTGGTACTAAGCTCGATCCACGGCGACGCTGGCGATAAGGCAACACATTTCGGCATTTCACTTCTCCACAAATGACTCAAATCAACAGGCCACGGCGGGCCGGCACAACGAGGACGGCTTAGAAACCGTTGGCGGTCCAGCCGCCGTCAGCGACGTAGATCTGCCCGGTGATGAAGGTGGCGCTGCTCGACGCCAGGAACAGCGCCAGCTCGGCCATCTCGCCCGGTTCGCCAAGGCGTTGCAACGGCGTGCGCTTGCGCAGGGCTTCGACGTCCAGGCGCCCGGCGCGCTGCAGCTCTTCCACCAGTGGCGTGCGGGTGTAGCCCGGGCCGATGGCGTTCATGCGGATGCCATGCCGGGCCCATTCCACAGCCAGGCACTTGGTCATCGAGACCACGGCGGCCTTGGTCGCGCAGTAGGCGGTGCGTTCGGCGGAATGGGACACGCCCCACATCGACGAGGTGTTGATGATCACCCCGCCCTGTTGGTCGATCATGTAACGGGCCGCCGCCTGGGCGCAGAAGAAAACACTGTTGAAATTGATCTCGATGGCCCGGCGCCATTCGGCGGGAGCGATCTCCAGGGAAGGTTTGTTGATCGACACGCCGGCGTTGTTGAGCAGCACGTCGATGCGGCCGAAGCAGGCCTTGGCGTGGGCAAATGCGGCCTCCACGGCGACTTCGTCGGTGACTGAAGCCTGGAAGCATTCGACCCGGGCAGCCGGGAAAGCCTGCTGCAACGCCCGTTTGGCATCCGCCATGGCCTGGGCGTTGATGTCGATCAGTAACAGGTGGGCACCGTTGCGGGCAAAGCCTTCGGCCAGGGCCAGGCCAATGCCACTGCCACCACCGGTAACTACCACTATCTTGCCGTCGATGCCGGCATAGGCGCTGTGCTGGAAGACGGGCGCGTCGTGTTGTGGATGTTCAGGCGCATCTGGGGTGCAATTTGGAAGGGTCATGGGGTCTCACTTATTTTTGTATCTGGTCATACATTATTTTTAACTTGTCAGACCAGTTGCGAAAAACTAACCCGTCGCTTCTGGCCTGTCAAAGGAATCGTTGAAAAAACCTCTGGTTGGACCTGTCGGTCAGAACAGCGCCAGGCTGTAGTTGACGATCAGGCGGTTATCGTCGACCGACGGGCCGAAGTTCGAGCGCACCATGGCGTTCCTCCAGCGCAACCCGAGGTTCTTCAGCGGCCCGCTCTGGATAACGTAGGACACGTCGAAATCGCGCTCCCATTCCTTGCCGCCGTTGCCACCGGCCACAGCCACGTTGTCGCCATTGACGTAGCGCACGAAGGCACTCAACCCCGGCACGCCCAGGGCGGCGAAGTTGTAGTCATAGCGCAGTTGCCAGGCCTTTTCCTCGGCGGAGGCGAAGTTGCGAACCTGAATATCGCTAGGCAGCACGGTAGTGGTTGGGCTCAGCCAGATGGTACCGTCGTCGCCGTACATGCGCTGCCAAGCGGCCATCACCGTGTGCCCGCTCACGCTGGCACTCAGGGCTGTGTAGAACGAGCGGTTGTCGATTTGGCCGGCCATGGCCTGTCCCTCCTCCTCGGAACTCAGCAGGCCGATGTTAGCGCCCAGGGTCCAGGCGCCCACCGGTTGCTTGTGGGTGAACTGGATAAAGCGCTGGCGGTAGATATCTTCGAGCTGCGCGCCCCATAGGCCGAGCATGGTGCGCTCCTGGTTGAAGCGGTACTCACCGCCCAGGTAGTTGTAGCGATCGGAGGTCGCGAACGCGCGACCATCGACGAACATATCTTCATGGTCACTGGAGTTCCGCTGGGTGAAGGAACGCATCTGCCCGGCATTCAGGGTCACACCAGGGATTTCCTTCGAGGTCAGCATCGCGCCCTGGAAGGTCTGGGGCAGCAGACGCGCGTCGTTGTACTGGAGGATCGGCAAGGTCGGCAGCAACTCGCCGACTTTCAGTTCGGTCTTGGAAATTTTCAGTTTGACCGCCGCGCCAAGGCTGGAGAAATCATCCGCCGAGCCATCACCCTCGTTCGGCAACAGCAGGGTACCGGCTCGCCCGCCGCCGCTGTCCAGCTTGACCCCGAGGCGCCCGATCAGATCGGCGCCGATCCCGACAGGGCCCTGGGTGTAGCCGGACTGGGCATTGAGCAGAAAGCCCTGGGCCCACTCCTCGGCCTTGGCCTTGGGCGCGCCGCTGTCGCGAAAGTCACGGTTGAAGTAGAAGTTGCGCATCTGCACGGTGGCGATGGCGTCCTCGATGAAGCCGTGTTCCTGGGCCAGGGCCAGGCCGGGCAAGGTGGTCAGCAGCAGCAGAGGCCGTGCGATGAAGTGTTTGCGTAGGCTCATTGTTATTGTTATTCCCGGTGGGTTGGAGACGCAGCGATCCCTGGCGAGCGCCATGCCCGCCACAAGACCACAGTGGAAAAGGCAGGCAAGCCTGCCAGGTTGGAAGTGGACGCCGGTCTTAAACCGCCAGCCATTCCTTCATCAGGTTCGGATCGTCGGTCAGCGCCTGGGGCGTGCCCTCGAAGACGATTCGCCCATGCCCCATCACGCAGACATGGGTGGACACCTTCAGGGCGATGGTCAGTTTCTGTTCCACCAGCAGGATCGATACCCCGCGCCGGTGGATATCGCGGATTACCTCGGCGACCACCGCGACAATCTTCGGCGCCAGGCCTTCGGTGGGTTCATCGATCAACAGCACCTTCGGGCACCCGAGCAGCGAGCGGCACAGAGTGAGCATCTGCTGCTCGCCCCCGGAAAGGTTGCCGGCACTGGTGTTACGGCGCTCGCGCAGGCGCGGGAAGTACTCGAACATCTGCTCCACGGTCCACACGGTGGCCCCATTACTGGCCGCCTGCTGGCCCATGCGCAGGTTCTCTTCGACGCTGAGGTTGGCAAACACTTCACGCTCCTCCGGAACGAAACCGACCCCGGCGCGGCTGATGCGATAAGGCCGCAAGCCGGTTATCTCGCGGCCGGCCAGCTGGATGCTGCCGGCACTACTGGGCACCAGGCCCATTACCGCCTTCATGGTGGTCGAACGCCCAGCGCCATTGCGCCCCAGCAGGCTGACCACTTCACCCTGGCCGATGTTCAGGTCGACGCCGTGCAGCACATGGCTCTTGCTGTAGTGCACATGCAGGCCGCTGATCGACAGCAGGCTTTGCGAGGCTTGATTCATGCGCATTGCTCCTCACCCAGATAGGCTTCCTGTACTCGCCGATCGGCGCGAATTTCGTCCGGCGTACCGGTGGCAATAACCTCGCCGTAGACCAGCACGCTGATGCGATCGCACAGCGAAAACACCACGTCCATGTCGTGTTCGACGATCAGCAGCGAACGGCCCTGGGTCACTTCGCGGATCAGGTTCAGGGCATAGTCGGTTTCTTCGTGGGACATACCCGCCATCGGCTCGTCGAGCAGGATCACCCGCGGGTCGCAGGCCAGGGTCATGCCGATTTCCAGGGCGCGTTGTTCGGAGTAGGACAGCTCGGCGCCGCAGACGGTGGACTTGCCTTGCAGGCGCACTTGTTCAAGCAGTTGCTCGGTCTGTTCGCGCACTTCGCGGTAACGCTGCATCGGGCGCCAGAAGTGGTACTGCAACTGATGCTTGCGCATTACCGCGATACGCAGGTTCTCAAACACCGACAGGCCTGGAAAGATATTGGTGATCTGGAACGAGCGCGACAGGCCCAGGTGGTTGATGCGCTGCGGCGAGCAGCCCTGGATTTCTTCGTCACCCAGCAGGATTTGCCCGCTGGTGGGCTGCAACTGCCCGGAGATCAGATGGAACAGCGTCGACTTGCCGGCCCCGTTGGGGCCGATCACCGCCTGGCGTTCGCCTTCGCGCAGCTCGAGCTGCGCGCCGCGAATGATATGGGCCTCGCCAAACGACTTGTGCACGTCGCGCAACTGCAGGATCGGACGACTCATGGTTGTTCTCCTTCGACGGGGTGGCCGAGTGCGTTCGGGCTAACCGTTTGCTCTTCGTCCAGCAGGTGCAGCCATTGCCGGCGCGCCAGTTTCAGCACCAGCAGACCGGCGCTACCCAATAGCAGCGGCATGGCCCAGGTCAGTGGCGCACCCGGCAGCCATTGGTGGCCGAACAGGCTAATCGCCGGCCAGGCTTGCCCCGGCACCAGCAGCGCCTGGTAGTCCTGACTGAACACCCGCTGCAGGGTCTCGACTGCGAACACCACCGCAAGGGTCAGCGAGGCAGCGGTGAGCAGCGCCAACAACGCCGCTGGCACGATCGCCAGCAGCCCGCGCCGACGAACCTGGCCACTCCAGCACAGCACTAGCCCGGCCAGGCCGCTGGGCATGAACATCATCACCAGCACGAACAGCAGGCCCTGATACAGAAGCCAGGACTGCGTGAGGTCGGATGCAGCGTTCGCGAAGAAGGTCATCAGCGCGGCGCCCAGCACCGGCCCGAGGAACACATTGACCCCGCCGATATAGGTGTTGAGCACCACTTCGGCCGAGAAGCGCATGTCGAACAGCACGTAGTTGGCCGCCTCGATATTCAGCGCCTGCAAGCCACCGGCTATGCCGGCAAACATCGCCGACAGGGCGAATACCAGCACCCGCAAGCGATGCACGTTGTAGCCGAGAAACTGCAGGCGATGGCCGTTCTCGCGCAGGGCGAACGTTAGCCGGCCCATGGGCGTCAGCGTGAAGGCATAGAGCAAAGCGATGGACAGCACCACCCAGGCCAGGGTCAGGTAATACACTTGGGTCGCGTCGCCAAAGTCCAGTCCCCAGGCTGGCATGCGCATGGACGAGACCCCCGCCTCGCCACCGAACAGCGTACTGAGGTGCGGGGCCAGGGAATGCAGCAGTTCGGCCAGGGCCAGGGTAATCATCGAGAAGTACACCCCGGCTCGCTTGGTGGCGAACCAGCCGGCGCAGAGGCCGCAGACAAAGCCGCCGATGGCGCCCATCAGCGGCAGCAGCGGGGTCGGCAACAGGCCTTCGCCATTGAGTGCATTCATCGCATGCAAGGTGGCGAACGAGCCGACCCCGAAGTACGCCGCATGGCCGAACGAGAGCATACCGCCCTGCCCGCACAGAAGGTTGAAGGCACTGGCGAAGAGAGCCGCGATCAGCATCTGGATCGCCGCGTTGACCATCGACGCCGGCAGGAACCCGGGCAGTACCAGCAGTGCCAGCAGCAATAACGCCAGCAAGATTTTTGTGAGTTTCATGGTCTACCCCTTCTCGCCCATCAATCCGGACGGTCGGATCAACAAAATCAGCAGCATCAGCACGAAAGGAATGGTCGCCGCGACGCTGGACACCTTGAGGGTCATCAGCCCACCCATCTGCTGCGCCCAGTCGCCGGCACCCAACAGGCCAAAGATCGAAGCGAGGCTGAGGTCGACACCGACGGCAAACGAGGAGATCAGGCCGATCAGCAGAGAAGCGATCATCGCGCCGGCCATCGAGCCCAGGCCACCGACCACAACCACCACGAAGACGATCACCCCCAGTTCCAGGGCCATGTTCGGGTTGGTGGTGTAGAAGGCTCCTGCCAGAGCACCAGCAAGACCTGCCAGCGCCGCGCCGATGCCGAACACCGCCATGAACACCAGCGGCACGTTGTGCCCCAGGGCTTCGGCCATCTGCGGGCGGTGGATCGCCGCGCGCACGACGATGCCGACCCGGGTGCGGGTCAGCAGCAGGTAGATCAGACCGAACACCGCCAGCGAGACCACGCCCATCAGCAGCCGATAGAATGGATAGTCAGTGCTGAACACCTGGAAGGCGGCGAAGTTGAGGAACTCCGGCACCCGGTATTCAACAGAGAAGTTGCCGTAGAACAGTTTGATCAGCTCGGCGATGATAAACGTCAGGCCGAAGGTCAGCAGCAGCTCGTGGGCGTGACCGTGCTTGTGCACACGGCGCAGAAAGAAGCGTTCGACAATCACCCCGAGCAGGCCCACCAACACTGTCGAGAGCAGTACCGCGCTAGTGAAGCCGACGAACTTCTGCAGGGTGTACGCCAGGTAAGCACCGACCATATAGAAGGAGGCATGGGCAAAGTTGAGCACGCCCATCATGCCAAAGATCAGCGTCAGACCAGCCGAAACCATGAACAGCAGAAGGCCGTAGATCACGCCGTTAAGCAGTGAAACAATGAGGAATTCCATAGGCGACTCCAGCGTTCGCGATGGACAGAAAGGCGTGCCGGGTGGCACGCCGTACGATGTCATTCAGGTCGTTGCATCCGGCAGGCATCCTGGACCGGCGCTGCGGCTTCATCGGCACTGAACGACTTGATCGGGACAAAGCCCATGTCGGTGCCGTCGACCTTGTAGCGGGCGTCCTTGGACACCACCGAGACCACGAACGGCATCAGCAGCTGGTGGTCGTCGGCGCGCATGCGCACTTCACCCAAGGGGTTGGCGTCGCTGGCCTTTTCCAGTGCCAGGGCAAAGTTTCGGGTGTTGAAGCGGCCGTCTTCTGCTGGCAGTTTCTTCAGCACATTGCCGACCATCTGCAGGCCGAACACCGTCTGTGGCTCGATGTAGGTCGGCAGGTGACCGGTCTTGGCCTGGTAGTCGCGGGCAAAACGCTCGCCCTGCTCGCCGGCCGCCTCGATATTGAACGGGTGAGAAACGTAGTGCCCCAGCGCGACGTCACCCGCGTTAGCCAGGTTGCCCGGTTGATCGAGGAAGGCAGTGCCAAAGCGCAGCTTCAGGCCGGCGGCACGGCTGGCCTTCATCAGCAGCAACAGATCGTTGCCCCAGTTGCCGGTCAGCACCGTCTCGGCGCCGGAGGCCTGGATGCGGGCGATGTAAGGGGAGAAATCCTGGACCTTCTGAGTGTCATGCAGGCTTTTGCCCACCAGTTGGTAGCCGCCGGCAGCGGCGTTTTCGGTGATCGCCTGTTCCATATCCAGGCCCCAGCTGTAATTCTGGTTCATGGAATAGACCTGGGTGCCCAGGGCGCCCGCCTCTTTCATCGCTGCCACCAGGGTCTTGGTCCGGACCGGTGCGTTGCCGTTGAAGCGGAAGTGGTAGAAGTGGCATTTGCTACCGGTCAACTCGAGGGCTTCGCCGCCGACGTTGAGAAATACGACTTCCTTTCCCTTGTTGCGTAAGTTGTACTTACGCACGTCTTCGGTGATCTGGCCGGCGGCGACGGAGGACGCTCCCTGGACGATCATCTGGGCGCCGCTGCCGATGGCGGCCTTGAGTTTTTCCGAGGCGCCGGCCGGGGTGCCCTGGCTGTCGAATTCGAGCAGCTGGATGGGTTCGCCGTTCCAGCCACCTTCAGCATTGAGCCGCTCAATCTGGAAGCGGGTGGCGGCGCGGAACATTTGTCCGGTGGCGGCCGACGGTCCGGACAGGGACTCGACTATCGCCACTTTCAAAGGATCAGCACAGGCGATGCCTGCGAACAGGATCGTACCGAAAGTGAGCAGGCGCAGCGTGGTCTTGGGGTGCATGGAAGCCTCGTTTTTTATTGTTATTTGCCGTCTGGTATTACATCAGTAAGTACATGTCTGACCAGCAAGCGAAAATTACGACAAGCGTGGCCCGATGTCAAAGCTCCGTCAGCGAAAAATTCGAGGAGATTTGTGTGAAATGGCGTATAGGCCTTTAAATTTGCGGGCTGACCCACGTTATATTTTCTCCAGCACTTGTAAGACCACAGTCCATTCCTCCACTATAATCAGCTCATGACTATGATGCCCAGCACACAATGCTGCCTCCAGCCCAAGGACTGATCCATGAAAAGCGATACCTCCCATCCCTACCAGCCCCTGCCCATGGAAATCGTGCAGTGGCTCAGCAACGAGATCCAGTCCGGGCGGCTGGCCAAGGGGGATCAATTGCCCAGCGAGCGGCAACTGTGCGAGCAGTTTTCAGTCAGCCGAGCGGTGGTGCGCGAGGCGCTGTCCCAGCTCAAGTTCGAAGAGCTGATCACCACCCAGCAAGGCAAGGGCGCGTTCGTTGCCAAGCGCGGCGAGCGCCATGCTTTTCGCCTGAAGGAAGTGTCGCTGGGCGAAGAAGATGCACTGCTGCACATCCTCGAATTTCTGATCACCATCGAGGTCGGCGCTACACGCCTGGCCGCCTTGCGACATACCCCGCAAGACCTGAAAAAAATCCGCCAGGCACTGATTGGCATGGAGTACGCGATGGTCAATGATCGCCTGGGCGACGAAGAAGATTACGCCTTCCACCAGGCGATCGTCGCAGCCACCCACAATCCCCACTTCAAGTCGCTCAACGAGTACCTCGACCACAGCGTGCGCCGCTTGATTCGCGAAGCCCGCAGTAACACCGCGGACAATTACAACGACCTGATCCAGGATGTGCAGGACGAGCACCAGGCCATCTTTCAGGCCATCCAGGCTCGGGATCCGGTACTGGCTGGAGAAGCCGCCGAGCGTCACCTGCGAAATGCCGCCAAGCGCATGAATATGTACTTGCAGGACTGACCGTCTTCGAAGCCCCCTTGACACAAAAAAGCAAAGCCTCATACCATCCTGTCAGACAACAATAAAATATGTCAGACAGGCTATTCTCCATGGTATTCGCCAGCACACTGTTCGAAACATTAGCGTCACTTGTTTACACCCCCTCCTCCGGCGCTGAGACATCAGCCCACACAGGCACTGCCCACTTACCCGCGCTCTCTATTCCTGTCGACTCGTTCTTCGGCACTGCCCCGATGGATCCGGGAGCGGCCACGGCAGCGACCGCCCCTTCAAAACCCAGCCTTTGAGGTTACCCATGCATATCAGTGGCCACACGAACCTGATCGGCATCGTCGCCGATCCGATCGCCCATGTGAAAACACCGGAAGTTATAAACCAAAGCGCCGCCAATCAGGGCCTGGACCTCGTCTGTGTGCCGTTACATGTGCGCGGGTCCAACCTGCAGAAGGTGTTGGCGGGAGTGTCCGGCATCGCCAACCTGCGAGGTCTGGTGGTGACCATCCCGTACAAGGAAACCATCGTAGACTACTGCGACGAGCTTACAGTTACCGCGAAGCAAGTGGGCTCGGTGAATGCCGTGCGTATCGAGGCTGAGAGTGGTCGACTGATCGGTGGCAACTTCGACGGCGAAGGTATGTTGATCGGCCTGCACCAGCAAGGCCACCGCCTGGAAGGCAAGCGTGTGCTGCTGGTCGGAGCCGGGGGGGCAGGCAAGTCCATCGCCTATTCGGTCGCCCAACAACAGCCTGCACAGCTGGCCATCTACAACCGTTCCCCTGCCCGCGCCCAGGCGCTGGTGGATCGCCTGCAAGGACAGTTCCCCTCGCTGTCGCTGTCGCTCAGTGACGGTAACGCCGAGGATTTCGACGTGATCATCAATGCCACCTCGCTGGGCCTGAGGGACGACGACAGCCTGCCCCTCGACCCGGCCACCCTGTCCCCCGACGCGCTGGTCTGCGAAGCGGTGATGCGCAGCGGCGATACCGCCCTGCTGGCGGCCGCGCGCGCCCGCGGCTGCGCCGTGCACCATGGCCAGCACATGATCTACGGCCAGATCGTGCAGATCTGCCGCTTCCTCGGCGTTGACCTGCAAAACGAACACCTGGCCCGCATCCTCGGCCCATGAGCCCCGGCACCCTTACGGAGACCCCGACCATGTACGACTTCAACGACCGCGTCCTCCTGCTCACCGGCGCCAATGGTGGTATTGGCCGCGAAGTGGCGAAACTTTTCTATCAGTACGGCGCCTCTATGGTGCTCACCGACCTGGACGGCGACGGCCTGGCGGACTTCGCCCTGGGGCTGGACCCCAGCGGTGAACGCGTGACTACGATCAAGATGAACGCAGCCGATCCCGAGGACTCGAGCAAGGCAGTGCAATTGGCCTTGGAACGTTTCGGAGGCATCGACTTCCTGGTGCCGTCCGCCGGACTGTACCTGTCGCAACCCATTCGCGAGATGACCGACGAGCAATGGCGCCAGACCCTGAGCATCAACCTTGACGGCGTGTTCTACCTGTGCCGGCGCGCCATCCCGGCGTTGCGCCCAAACAGCGCGATCGTCAACCTGACCTCAGTGGCTGCCCACCGTGGCGCCTTCTCCAACGCCCACTATGGCACCTCCAAGGGCGGCCTGCTGAGTCTGACCCGCGCCCTCGCCCGCGAGCTGGGCCCGAACACACGGGTCAATGCGGTGTCCCCCGGCATTATCGAAACCCCGATGACCCAGAGCCTGATCGTCACCCGCGGCAGCGATTCGATAGAGCAGACTCCGCTTAAGCGCCTCGGCAAGCCAAGCGAGATTGCCTCGGTGATAGCCTTCCTGTGTAGCGAAGACTCGAGCTTCATGACCGGTGAAGTGCTTCATGTGAACGGTGGGCTGTACATCGCCGGTTGAGTCCACAGCACTCAAAGTGTAGCGCCGCAGGCTGCCGCCACGGCGCAGGAACGAAAACACCTTAGAACAGTACGAATACTTCTCGCTCACACAAAAAACAGAGTGTCCGATACCTGGGTATTGCCTTAGGCGCCTATTTCGCCGAAGCGATGATTTTAAACAACGCCAAAAGTTCCAGCGTTCCGACAAAAGGAAAACAATTTATAAAACAATTGGTTGAGAGCTCTAACATAGATTATTGGATAGAAGGCCAATTTTCTGACTAGTAGCGTTTGACAGGCTGCTTTGAGTAGTCGATAAATATATCGACCTTTCAGTAGTGGCGTGGGCCGAGCGTGTAACGCTAATCGGTATTCGCCGTTCCTGGTAATCAGGTCGCTATTGAAGTACGTGTTTTTCAAGGGCCGAATGTTCGGACCGTGCGGTAGCTTTGGCCTAGAAATATTCCACCTTATCCGCGCATCACTTGCTTCATTACTGTTACACACTAGCGCAGTTTAATAAAAATTCGACCCAACCGATGTTTTGCACCATTCCAGTGCCTTGATAAAGCTGCCAGAAGCACGATGGCATCCCTACTGCGCGAGCAGCCGGGGTGCTTGACCATTCGCTATGTACGGAGCTTGCCAGCATGCTAACTGTTAGCACCAAAGGCTCTAACTGGTACCTTTTGCAGTGTAAGCCGCATCAGGATGACCGGGCCCAGGTTAACCTCCTTCGACAAAACTATGTCACCTTTCGCCCGCAAATCGTTAGTGAGCGCCTGATTCGCGGCAAACCGCATAAGGCGCTGGAATCGCTGTTTCCCGGGTATCTTTTCATTCAGCTGAGCCATGACGACAATTGGGTGCCATTGCGTTCTACTCGCGGCGTCAGTCGAATTGTCGACTTCAATCACGGCCCGGCCATAGTGGCCGACCCGGTCATCGAGCATCTGCGCGCGCGGTGCTTAAAACCACTGGAACTGCCTGCAACCCAAGCACTCAAGCCGGGTGAAACACTGCAAATAGTCCGTGGTCCACTGTCGACCTTCGAAGGTGTTTTCTTATCAATGGTCGGCGCCGAGCGAGTCATGATTTTGCTTCAGTTTCTAAATCGTGAACAGCGGGTCCGTATTCCATTGAGTGACCTTGAACGACAGCGCTCTTAATTGTAAATCTGCGCTTGTATCCCTGAAGCACCCGCACTTGAAATAGCGAATTTTAACGTAAACCCTAACGTGGCTCTGACGTCATTTAGTTGATGACTGATACGAGCCGGTGATTGTTCATCCCTAAAAAACCGAATCGCTATTATGTGCTGTTCGAGATAACTATAGCCTGTCCCGGGGGCTTTCTCTGCTTTATACAACCCGGTATGGCACCGATCGCGTTCGCCAAACGCCTTTCCAGTCAGGTATTCATTGAAGTCATCCCCCAGGAGCAATGACATGGCATTGAAGTCACAGGGCCCTTTCGCACTGATCATGGCCTGTTTATGGCCTGGAATGGCCTGGGGCATCGATCCGCAGCCTATTGATTTCTATGGACTCGACTTCACGCCAACGCTACAGCTGTCAGAAAGTTATGACGACAACTTCCGGGAACTGGACCGAAACTCCCAGTCCTCCATGGTGACCAAGTTGGCGCCCTCCTTCGAGCTCAAGGCTGAAGACCGCAACAGTGCCACCCGACTGACCTGGCAGCCTGCGCGGTACATTTATCATGACGAGTCAGATGCCTCGTACACAGCACAACGGGTACGCGTGGACAGCATCATGGAATTCACCGACCGTCACCGCCTGAAACTTGACGCGGAAGCGCGTAAATACGAGCGTACGTATTCGACTGCGGTCGATGGCATCAATGACAAGATCCGCAGTGGACGCGTGGGTGGCCTTTATACCTATGGCGCCAAAAGCGCTGCCAATCAGATCGATCTAGGCGCCAGTTACGCTCAACTGCGCTACAACAATTCCGACGGTATCAACGACGACAAAGAACGCGATACCACCGGTCTGACGACCACCTGGTACCACCGCATAGGCAGCAACACTCGTGGCCTGCTGGAGTACGACCACACCAACTTCGATTACATCGAATCTGACAGCCGCCTCAATAGCCAATCCGACGCAGTGCTCGCCGGTGCCGAATGGGACTTCAGCGCACGTACTACCGGTAAGGTCCGCGTTGGTTATGAGCGAAAGAACTTCGATGACAGTGACGTCAATGACCTCGACAACCCTACCTGGCAAGTGGATCTGCGCTGGAAACCACGAACTTACTCGACCTTTTCCCTGGTTGCCCGCCAAGCCATGGCCGAAGGCGACGATGGTGCTGACGCCGTCAAGTCCACCTATGCCCTGCTCGGTTGGCGCCATGGCTGGACCGAACGGATCACCACGGTGGCCGAAGCCGGACTGGGCCGCTATGTCTACGAGGGCCAGGACCGCACCGACGACCTTCGTGACTTCAACCTTGCGCTGGTGTACGCGATGCGCCGCTGGCTGGACATCGAGCTCGGCTATCGCTACCGCGACGACGACTCCGATGCCGACAATCAAAGCTTCACCCGCAACGTTTCCCTGATCAGCTTCACCGTAAGTCTTTAAGAGGACTTCCTCATGAACTCACGCATCCTTGGCCTGTTGTTCGTGTTGTTATTGCTGATGTTGCCCGCGTGTTATGCCGCAGACCCCGGCGTCCAGTACAAACTGGCATCCGGTGATGTGCTGCGCATCACCGTATACGGTGAGCGGGACCTGAGTTTCAAGGAGATCCGCCTCAACGATGCCGGAACGTTTTCCTACCCGTTTCTGGGTGAGATTGCCGCCAGGGGGCTCACCCCCAACCAGGTCGAAAAGATCATCGTCAACGGACTCAAGCAAGGCTACCTGGTCGACCCCAAGGTCAGTCTGAGCCTGATCGCCTACCGCTCGTTCTACATCAATGGAGAGGTGCAGAAACCCGGCAGCTATCCGTTCGAGCCTGGGCTGACACTGGAAAAAGCCATCGCCCTGGGCGGTGGCCTGACCGAGCGAGCCTCGATCAAGCGTGTGACCATCGTGCGCGGCGATGGCAGCCCGCCACTGACCGACACGGTCACGCGCAGCACCGCCATTGCCCCCGGTGACACCATATCCATTGCACAAGGCTTTTTCTAATCATGGACAACAGCCCCAGCACCTACGTCGAGCGTCCGCTCCAGTCGCACCTGCAGCTGCATCAGCAGCACAGCGAAGAACAGGACACCCTTGATTTTCTCAAACTGTGGAGGGTGATCTGGCGCGCCAAATGGAATATCGCATGGTTGATACTGCTTAGCAGTGCGCTCGCGATAGCCGCGGTGTCCCTCATCACCCCACAGTACGTAGGCAGCACCACCCTGCTGATCAAAGAAAAAACCCCACCGCTGTTGGCCTTTCAGCAAGTAACGGATTCGGGCACCAATGCCGTCGATTACTTGCAGACACAACAAGCGCTCCTGCAATCACGGGACCTGGCCGAACGCGCGGTGAAAAAGCTGAATCTCACCACCCATCCGCTCACCGATCCACGCCAGCAACCGCAGCCATGGTTCACGCCGCGCAAGTGGTTGGCAAACCTTGACCTTGACCTATGGCTACCGGAACTTGGCTTTTTGACGCCAGTACAGGCCGCCCCCACTGAAGAAGGCATCTTCAACGAAGTGACGCAAAACCTCATGCGGCGTACCGACATCAAATTCGTCGGCAAGAGCCAGCTCATCGAAATCGCCGTGGAGCTGCCCGACCCTGGTCTGGCTGCCGCTGCCGCCAACGCGCTGGCCCAAGGCTTCATCGATAGCCAGTTCGACAACAGCCTGAAGTCCTCTCAGACCACCACCAGCTGGATGAACTCACGCCTGATCGAGTTGCGCAACAACCTGCGCGCTGCCGAAAAAAAGCTTCAGGGCTACCGGGAATCGCAAGGCCTGGTCGACGTCGACGGTGTCGCCACCATCAGCGCCAACGAACTGGAGTTGACCAGCAACCGCATGATCGACGCCCGCCGTAACCGGGCCGAAGCCGAGAGCCAATTCCGCCAGGTGCAGGCCCTGAGCAACGGCGACCTGAGCAGACTCTCCAGCGTGCCCGCCGTCTTGAGTAACCCTTTGGTGCAGCAATTCCAGGCTGAACAGGCCAAGGCACAATCCAAGGTCGAGGAGATGTCGGGGCGCTACGGTCCAAAACATCCGGCCCTGCTCGCCGCTCTCGCGGAGTTGCGTACTGCCACCACCAGCCTGCGTCTACAGGTACAGCAAGTGGTTGCCAGCATCGAACGGGAATACCAGCTGACCCAGGCCAATGAAGCCTCGCTTCGTAAATCATTCAACAGCAACAAGGCGCAGCTACAGGACATTTCGCGCAAGGAGTTCAAGCTGCGGGAGTTCCAGCGTGAGGTCGACAGCAGCCGTGCGCTGTATGAGACCTTCGTCACTCGCTTGAAGGAAACCGCGGCCACCTCGGACATGGACTCGACCAAGGCCCGCATCGTCGACCCTGCGATTGCGCCTTCAGAAGCGAGCAAGCCCCGCAAAACACTGATTGTGGCGATTGTCGCGCTCGTGGCCGCGGTGATCGGCATTGCCCTGGCCTTCCTGTTCGAAACCCTGAGCAACACCTTCAAGACTGACGAAATGGTCGAAAGCACGCTCCACATACCCCTGCTCAGCGTGGTGCCGCTGGTCACGAAGAAAAGCCGCCGGCAACTGGCGCGGTTGTTCGACGACAACGACCATCCGCGTTTTTGCGAGACCATTCGCAACCTGCGCACCTGGCTGATGTTGCACGGCGGCGACATGCCATCGCCGGTGGTGCTGGTCACGTCGACCGTGGCAGGTGAAGGCAAAAGCACCATCGCCAACAACCTGGCATGCTCGCTCTCGCCACTGGAACGCGTCCTGTTAATCGACGCCGACATGCGTAAACCGACGCTTTCGCTGAACTTCGATTTTCCGCCAGACAGCCCGGGGTTGGCCAACGTCATCGCTGGCACTGCCCGGCTCGAAGACTGTATCCGTACTGTTGGCAATCTCGACATGCTGCCGGCCGGCAAGCTTTCGCCTACCCCGCTGGATCTGCTCAGCTCGCCACGCCTGGCAGTCTTGCTCAAGGTGCTCAAGACGCGGTACCAGCACATCATCATCGACTCCCCACCCGCCCAGGTGGTCAGCGACTCGCTGTTGCTGGCCAAGCATTCGGACGTGGTGATCTACGTGGTCAAGGCCGAAAGCACAACGGTCAGCCAGGTGCAAAAGTGCCTGGCAATGCTGCAGCAGAGCCACTCGCCGATATTTGGTGCGGTGCTCAACCAGGTTGACCTGCGCAAGGCACGCAAGTATGGCTACAGCCATGGCGATACGTTCCATAACTACGACTACTTGTCTCGGTAAAACCTGGAGCCTGAGCGTGCTGTAGCCCCTTCCTTCCAGCAATCAGCAACACCTGCTTCACCTCATTCGAGCTAAACACCAGCGTGCGGAAACCAGGGCGTGCAGTACCCAATCGGCGCCGATGTATAACCCATGTCTAGAGATTGAGCCGATGACCTCGCAATATTCCACGCAAATGGCAAACCGCCGAGGCCTGACCTTCTGGGGCCAGTGGCTGTGCGCACTCAGCCTGGTCAACCTGCTGCTCATGCTGCTCGTGTACTGGCGCGTCGGCAGTTTGAACAGTGAATACCGCATTCTGATGATTCTCACTGTCCTCGGCTCGGTGCCGATCTACAGCGTCATGGAGGTTTACCACAAGCGTCATGGGCTGTTGTCCGGGCTCGGCCGGTTACTGGCCGCCTGGTTGATCTTGCTGGCCGTGCTGATCACCATTGCCTTCATCTCCCAGACCAGCGCGATTTACTCGCGTCAAGTCATCATCGTCTGGGCGGTGCTCGGTTTCCTGATCCAGGCTGTCAGCTTTCTGCCCCTGCATTACCTGGCTCGACGGCATTCACGCAAGCTCTGCAACGAGCGCCGCGCGGTGATAATCGGCACCTGCCCGACCGCCCATAAGCTGGCCAAGAAGCTTTCCAGACCGAACCGCGCACTGGTACTGGGTTTCATCGCCGCCGCCGACCAAACCGGCCCGGCACCGAGCATTCTGCCGCTACTGGGCCGCGTCGACGAGATTCGCGAGATCATCACTCGCCTGGAAGTACGCCGCGTCTACATCGTCCTGCCGATGGCCCAGGCAGCCACCATTGAAGCCCTGTACATCGATCTGCTGGACATGAGCGTCGACGTGGTCTGGATTCCTGATCTCGGCAGTATGGTGCTGCTCAACCAGTCGATCTCGGAAATAGAGCGAATGCCGGCAATCTACCTCAACGAAAGCCTGATCAGCTCGCACCCCGGCAGCCTGCTCTTCAAGGATCTATTCGAACGCAGCTTCGCCGCCGTGGCCATTATTGTGCTCAGTCCGTTGCTGCTGGTCGTCGCTGCAGCCGTCAAGCTCTCCTCACCCGGCCCGGTGTTGTTCAAGCAAAGTCGTCACGGTTGTAACGCTGAGGTGATCAAGGTCTGGAAATTCCGGTCGATGCGCCTGCACGACGACCCTGAAGTGCGCCAGGCCACTCGTGAGGATGACCGCATCACCCCGCTTGGGCGCTTTTTGCGCCGTAGCTCCATCGACGAGCTGCCGCAGCTGTTCAATGTGCTGCTCGGTGAAATGGCCCTTGTCGGCCCCCGACCGCACGCCGTCACTCACAATATTTACTACACCGGCAAGGTGCGCGCCTATATGGCCCGTCATCGTCTCAAACCGGGCATTACCGGGTTGGCCCAGATCACCGGGCATCGAGGTGAAACCGAGACCCTGGAAAAAATGCAGCAGCGCGTTGCCCAGGACCTCAACTACATCAACCAATGGTCGCTGTGGCTGGACATCAAGATTCTGCTCAAGACGCCCTTCACCTTGTTCTCGAAAAACATCTACTGACATTGTGCCCGACCGATGACTGTCGGTTTCAGGACCCTCCTACCGCCTGTGCAAGAGCATCAACGCAGGGTTCGACGGATGCATGGGTCAGCTTTCGATAAAGACTTATGAAGGAACTTCACAGGGAGTCAGCCAATGATCAGGTTGGAATTAATCGAGCATTACACACCGGGTTTGCTGGAGGCCAATAAAGCATTTTCCTTCATTAATTTTGCCTCTATCGGCAGTTTTTTCGAGCAGCGCCCGAACACCATCGCCTATTTTTGCGACGGCCTGCTGATGTCGATGTTTATGTCTCGCGTTACCGGCAAGACTATCGGCCGGGTCAGCTTCGACTTCACGTCCATCGCCGACCCGGTGTTCAGTTGCGCCGAGAAACAAGGCAAGCGCGTGTATGTTGTCGGTGCAGGGCAAGGCGAACTGGATCTGTTCATCAACAAGATCAAGCTCCGCTACCCGGCGTTGATAATCGCCGGTCAGCACCACGGCTATTTCGATGCACCGCAGGCCGCGTGCATTCAAGCAGACATCTGCCGCAGCGAAGCGAACCTCCTGATCGTCGGCCTGGGCGCCGGGCGTCAAGAGCAATTCGTGCAGGACGCCCTGGGCGCGGGCTTCAGCGGTGTGGCGTTCACCTGTGGCGGCTTCATTCGCCAGGAGGCCATGGCCACTCAGCATTACTACCCTGAACCCATCAACCGCCTGCATCTGCGCGCGTTCTATCGAATGTACCGCGAACCGCACACCATCAAGCGCTACCTGATCGACTACCCGAGCAATTTTTTTCAGCTGTTGGAGATGATCGTTCGGCACAAAGTGGCCATCAACATCACTGCACCCTGAGCGCCGGGTAATGACCATGCACATCCTATTCATCCTCAAGGACTTCAAGGCCGATGGTGGCGTCGAGCGAGTCCAGCAACGCCTGGCCGGGCAGTTTCTCAAGGATGGCCAGCGTGTCGGTTTTTTCATCATGAACGGCGATACGCCGGTCGATGAAGGGGCTGCCACCCTCAATGGCGGCGGCAGTGGAATCGTCGGCCTGCTCAAGTCCATCGTACTGCTGCGCCAGATCATTCGCCGTGAGGGTGTGACCCACCTCATCGCCGCCAAGGAACAAGCCAACCTCTGCACCTGGTTTGCCACCCTGGGTAGCCCCTGCAAGGTCATCTATACCCGCCACGCGGCACTCGACTGCAGCGAACAGAAGACCGGCCCCACCAGCCTGCGCCTGCTCTACGCGTTGTACCTCTGCGGCAACGGCAAGGTGGTGACGGTTTCCAATGACCTGCGCCAGTCCCTCGCCGAGCAGATGCCCTGGGGTCGCCAGCGCATCCGTTATTGCCCCAACGCGGTGGTCACCGAACAATTACACAGTGCCGCACGGGCGCCCTTGCGCAGCGGCTTGCCAGCCGAGTACTGGCTGGGGGTGGGCCGGCTGGTGGAACTGAAGGGTTTCCACCTGCTGCTCGACGCCTACGCCATGGCATTGCGCAGCGATGCGCTGCCAGACCTGGTGATCGCCGGCGACGGCCCCGAGCTCGCCGAGCTGACCGCACAGGCAGGCCGCCTGGGCATCGGGGGCCGTGTGCATTTCACCGGTTTCCTGAGTAACCCATACCCATTGATCAGGCAGGCACGGCTGTTCGTCCTGAGTTCTTTGCGTGAAGGGTTGCCGACGGTACTGATTGAGGCCCTGGCGTTGGGTACGCCGGTGCTGGCCTGTGACTGCGAAACCGGGCCCAGGGAGTTGCTTGATAACGGCCGCCTTGGCCACCTGGTCAAAGTTAACGATGTAGCGGCGCTGGCCGAAGGGATGCGGCGCAGCCTGGCGGTGCAAGGCCAGGCTGCGCACAGCGAGCACGTTGTCGCCGATGCGGTGCGCCAGTACACCAGTCAGCATGCCGCGCAGGCGTACTACCAGGTATGGAACCAATGAAAAAGCTGCTGATTATTCTGCACGACTTGAGCGCCGGCGGGGCCGAAAAAATGATGGCGCGCCTCGCCAGTGCGCTGGCTGAGGCGGGCAATGACGTCACCTTACTGATGCTCACCGGCGGCGGGGTAAACTCGGCGCACCTCGATCCGCGGGTGAGAAAGGTCGAGTTGAACAGTGAACGCAGCTCGAGTGCGGTGCCGGCACTGGCACGGTTTCTTCGCAACAATCGCTTTGACGCGCAACTGGCCGCCCTCACCCATGTCAACGTGGTGGCCATCGCTGCCGCCGCGCTGTCAGGTACCCTGGCGCGCCTGCACGTCAGCGAGCGCAACGCGTTTTCCCACGACAAACACGTCAATCCCGCGTTGCGGGTGCGGGTCGCCTACCTGTTGGCACCGCTGCTGTATCGGCTCATCCCCAACCCGGTGATCTGCGTGTCGCGCGGGGTCGCCCAAGACTTGGTCGATACCACCATTACCCGCCGGCAGGACGTCACCATCGCCGACAATCCGGTACTCGACAACGATTTTCGCGACAAGCCGCCGGGACCTCCCAGCCACCGCTGGCTGCTGGAAAAGTCCACCCCGGTGATTGTCGCCGTGGGTCGCCTGGCTCGGCAAAAAGGCTTTGACGTATTGCTCGTTGCATTCGCCCGGTTACCCGATATCAGCGCCCGATTGATCATTTTCGGCGAGGGCACGCTCAGGCCCCAGTTGCTCGAGCAGGCACATGCCCTGGGCGTAGCCGATCGGTTCGATCTGCCGGGCTATACCAGTGATCCATTGGCGCAAGTGGCGGCGGCCGATTGCTTCGTGCTGTCGTCGCGGTTCGAGGGCAGTCCCAATGCGCTGGTCGAAGCCCTGTCCACGGGCACTCCGGTGGTGGCGACCTGCTGCCCCTATGGCCCGCAAGACATCCTCGTCGATGGCGCGGTTGCCCCGTTGGTGGCCGTCGACGACCCTGGCGCACTGGCACTGGCGATCACCCGGGAACTGAGGTTGCCGCGTGATTCACATCGCCAGGCCCGCATCGATGCCGCTGCCCGCTTCGTCAGCGCCTGCGCGGCAAAAACCTATCTCGCCGCGTTGCTTGGGAACCAGCCGTCATGAAAAAACTGGAAGTCAGGTATTCCACTCTGCGCGACGCCTTCTCGCTGTTCGGGGTGCTGTTTTACTTCCAGGTGATCGCATTTTTTCTGGGGCTCAGTGATGCGTCGAATGTGGGCGTCGCCGAAAAAGACCTCGAAGGCAACGTCGTCAACCAGGTCTGCGGTCTGATCACCCTGCTGGTACCGCTGTTTTTCTTCATCCGCAACAAGGTCTTCATCCGCAAAAGCTTTTACCGGAACAACTTCTTTTTACTGCTGTTCATGCTTTGCGTGGCAGTGTCGATCAGCTGGTCCAACGACCCTCTGTTGAGCTTCAAACGTTTTATCGCGCTGATCAGCGTGGTGTTTTTTGCAGGTTTCATCGCCTATAACTACAGCATTGAAAAAATTGCTTTCATGCTCGGCTGTGTTATCGGCGCCGCGGCGTTGATCGGGTTGATTTTCGCAGTGATGAGGCCCGACATCGCGTTCATTTCCGGCGGGATCCGCGACGGTGCGTTCAAAGGGATCTTCCCGGAAAAAAATGCTGGCGCACGGATCAATGCGATTGCCATTCTGTTACTGCTGCCGATGATCCGCCAGCGCAACCCCTGGGCCATCACCTACTCGCTGTTCTCGCTGGTCGCCATTGTGCTGGCTCAATCTGCCACAGCGATAGCGCTGATCGTTGCCGGCACGGTCAGCTACTGGTATTTCCTGACGCTGATCCGCTTGCGCATCAACCGCTCGCTGGTGGCGTTCTTCGGTACCACGATCGTCTACTTGCTGATCTGCCTGTTTCTATACGGTAACTACACGCTGTTGCTGGGGGTGGTCGGTCGTGACCCGTCACTCACCGACCGCACGCTGATCTGGGACATTCTCACCCCGATGATCGATGCCGAGTTCATCAAGGGCTACGGCTTCGGCGCCTTCTGGTCCAGCCGCAGCGCCCAGGCATTCATTACCCGCTGGGGCTATATCGGGAACGCCCACAGCGGCTACATGGAGACCCTGCTCAACGGCGGCGTCGTGCAGCTGACGGCGCTGATCCTCATGCTGGGCGAAGCGCTGATCAAACAATATCGAGCCGTGACGGCGAACCAATCGGCAGCGTTTCGCGCCAGCGCATTGGTGATCATCGGTTTGTTCATCGTCACCAACTATGTGGCTTACGTGATTCCCAACTACCGCTGCGCGGAGTTTTTGGTGTTCTGCGCCCTGGCCCTGTCCTTTCGGCATCACCACGCGACATACCCCGAGTTGTCACCGGCAACCCTGCGTCAGCGTCCGTCTGGCAGGCCATTACCGCGCGATTCAGCCAAGGCGTAACAAAAAGGAGAAACTCCCGTGTCAGACCAAGTCCCCCCGTTACCGCATTCAGTGTGCGTCGTGATCCCGATGTACAACGGCGCCGAGAGCATTGAGCAAACACTGGCGTCCCTGGCCGGGCAAACCCGACTGCCCGATCACGTCATCGTCATCGACGATGGTTCCACCGATGACGGACCACAACGGGTCAAAGACTTCGCGGCGCCGTTTCGCCTGACGCTGTTGCAGCAAGCCAACGAAGGCCAGGCCAGCGCCCGCAACCACGGATTGCGGCACTCTGAAGAGACTTTTGTGGCGTTGCTCGATGCCGATGACCAATGGCGTCCGCAAAAGCTCGAGCAACAACTGGCACTGTATGACGAACTCATTCGTCAGGGACGGCCGGTGGGGCTGATCGACTGCTACACGCAGATCAATTACAGCGACGGTAGGCGGCAAGTGGACAACCGGCGCAAGAACGGCAGGCATTTCTACGATTTCATCCACGCCAACGTCGTCAATGGCGTATCCACCGCGCTGGTCAAGCGCGACGTGATCATGCAACTCGGCGGCTTCGATGCCAGCCTGCGTTACTCCGAAGACCGCTTCATGTGGACCCGAATCGCCGAACACTGGGAGATCCACACCGTGCCACAGGTGCTGCTGGAGCGCACGGTCAACAGCGGCAACATGACCGCGCAACCGAAAAAGTACTACCAGAACAAGATCAGGTTCATCGAAGTCTACCTCGCCCGCTATGGCGCGCAGCTAAGCAAGCAGCAACGGATCGATTTCGTGCTGGGCAACCACACCGACTTTCTCAATGCGTTTTCCCGCAGGGCCGAGCATGCCGAGGTGATCGGCGTGTACCGGCGAATGCTGGAATATTCCTGGCAAACACTGATCTTCGCCAACGGCAAACCGACCTTGCGCTGCCTCTATGCATGCGCCCGATCATTGCGCAAGCCAGCGGCGTCAACCACCGCTCATTGAACCGGTATCCGCCATGGCCAATCACCGTCTGGTGACATTGATCTGGATCTTCACCGAGAAATTCGGCCTGATCTTCCTGTCGATGATTACCTTTGTCGCGTATGCCAGGCTGCTGTCGCCGACAGAGCTGGGTATGGGTACGGTGATTATCGCCATCGTCGAGTTGATCGGCGTCATCTACTCGTCGGTGCTTGAAGACCCGCTGGTACGGCTGGAGCACCTGGAAGACAGGCACATTTCCACGGCCTTCTGGGCGGCGGTACTCGTCAGCCTGGTGTCCATCGTCGTCATCTCGGGCGCGGTGATGCTGTACACGCCCGACCCGGTGCTGCAATGGATGACGGCGGTGGCCTCGGTGAAAATCCTGTTCACCATGATGGCGCGGGTCTATGTGGCGCAAATGCGCCGTAGCGGCAACTTCAGGATGCTGGCGTCGCGTACGCTACTGGGCAAAGTGTTCGGTGGCGTGGGTGGTATCGCCGTCGCGCTCTGGGGGTTCGGAGCATGGGCTTTGATCGCTCAGGCGCTAATCATGGAATTGGTGTCCATCATCGTATTGATGCGCGCAGACCCGCGCCGCATTGCCTTTTATATTGACGGCCCGTTCTTGCGCGAACTGTTGAAGGCCGGCGCACCGGTTGCCGTCAACGCGCTGAGTTCGCAAACGCTACAGCGCGGGGTCAACGTGGTCCTGGGCATGACCGCCGGCACCAACGCGGTTGGCATGTTCAACATGGCGATGCGCATCATCGATCTGCCGCGCTCGGCGATCTATAACGGCCTCATGAGCTATGCACTGCCAGTGTTCGCCCGGCGCAGCGCAGATCCGGCGCGGTTGATCGGAATCATCAGCGACTCGACTGCGGTGAGTGGTTTTCTGCTCACGCCATTCTTCGTCGGCATCGCGTTAACGGCCGACGACATCATCCTGTTGATATTTGGCGCCAAGTGGGCAGAAGCCATCCCCCTGCTGCAAGTACTCGCATGCACGGCGGCGATCGGCAACATCGCCATGTATGCCACGACAGCGCTGGTGGCGGTCAACCGCACCCGCCTCATCCTCAAGGCCGAAGTGGCAACCACGGTACTGGCGTTGGCGCTGGTCTACGGCCTGGGTCCCCGCTATGGCGGCATGGCCGCTGCCCTGGCCTTGCTGGCGCGGATGCTGATTATCACGCCACTGCAGATCCGCGGGTTGAACACTGCAATAGGTTACGGCTGGCGATCGTTCTTCGAATCCAATTATCGCAGCGTGATCGCCTCGCTCGTCATGGCCGCGACCGTGGTGTTTGTTTCTGCGCACCTGGGTCAGGGCTATCTGCACCTGGCGGGCAGCATCGGTATCGGCACGCTGACCTATGCACTGGTCTACAGCGTGCTGCACCCGCGCTGGCCGCAAGAATTCAAATCGGTTTTCACCGCCCGCTGAGTTCAGTGGCGCAACGCCTTCCTCAGTGAGTTCCGGACGCCCCCGAAAACCGGTCTCCTGCCCGGACCGCATCCCCCTGACTCGTGCAATCTCTTTGTGACAGGAGCGCCTCATCATGCACAAAACCACGCTGATTACTGGTGGGGCCGGTTACATCGGCTCCCATACCACCCTGACCCTCATCGATGCCGGCCACCAAGTGCTGGTGCTCGATAATCTGTGTAACAGCTGCCGAGAGTCGCTCGCGCGTCTGGAGCGACTGACCCATACCCGGGTCGATTTCATCGAGGGGGATATTCGCAATACGGACGTGCTCGACGACATTTTCAGCCGCTACGACATTGATGCCGTGGTGCATTTTGCCAGCTTCAAATCCGTGGAAGAAAGCCTTCGAAAACCGTTGGAGTACTACGTCAACAATGTTGCCGGCACGCTCAATCTATGCCAGGCCATGGCCCGTTCTGAAGTATTCAAGCTGGTGTTCAGCTCGTCGGCCACCGTCTATGGCGAACCCACCCGGATACCGATCGGCGAAGGCCTGGCCACCGGAAAACCGGTCAATCCATACGGGCGCACCAAACTGATGATCGAAGAGTTGCTCACCGACCTGTGCGTGTCCGATCCACGCTGGAGCATCGCTCTATTACGCTACTTCAACCCGATTGGCGCGCACGAAAGCGGGCTGATCGGGGAAGACCCGAACGGCAGGCCCAACAACTTGCTGCCTTGCCTGACGCAGGTCGCGATTGGCCGGATACCCGAACTCACGGTGTTCGGCAGTGACTACCCCACCGTCGACGGTACGTGTGTGCGCGACTATGTCCATGTGGTCGACCTTGCCGATGGCCATCTCAAAGCGCTGCAGGCGTTGCAGCGCAGTAGCGGCATCAACATCTGGAACCTGGGAACAGGCATTGGCTACAGCGTGCTGCAGATAATCCACAGCTTCGAGGACGTTACCGGTATTACCATCCCCTACCGATTCGCCCCGCGCCGCCCCGGCGATATCGCCGAATGCTGGGCCGACCCCAGCAAGGCAGGGCGTGATCTGGGCTGGTGCGCGCAGCGCGACCTGATGCAGATGATCGTCGACACCTGGCGATGGCAGTCAAGTAACCCGCATGGCTACCGCTCCCAACCCGAATTACTGGCCTTGATGCGGTGACGCACAATGACCTTCAAACGCCTCTACAGCTACGGCGCCAAGAGCGCTGGGTTTATTTAACCCCCAATCAAGTGGAAAAAATCATTGTCAACGGCTCAAGCAAGGTTACCGGGTCGACCCCAGGGTTAGCCTGAGTCTGATCGCCTACCGTTCGTTCTACATCCATGGAGAAGTCCAGAAACCCTACCGCTATCCGATGGCCGGGTACCGAGAACATTGCCCGTCGTTGCCGCCTGAAACGTAACGTTCCTGGCGACAGCATCGTGCTCAACGGCGTACCTGCCAACGCTATTTCCGAGGAGAAAAGCAGTGTCAAATGACATCTCCCAATCGGTATGTGTAGTCATTCCGATGTACAACGCCGCTACCACCATTCAAAAGACGCTGGAGTCGCTGTGCCATCAATCCCGGCTGCCCGATAACGTTATCGTCATCGACGATGGTTCCACCGATCCTGGTCCGCAAATTGTCAGGGACTTTGCCGCGCCCTTCCCCCTGACGCTATTGCAGCAGCCCAATGGGGGGCCGGGCAGCGCGCGGAACAAAGGCATCTTGCGCGCCAAGGAAACCTTTATTGCATTCCTCGATGCCGATGACCAATGGCATCCACAAAAACTGGAAAAGCAGTTGGCGCTCTATGCCGAGCTCTGTCGCCTGGGGCACCCGGTCGGGCTCATCGATTGCTACCAGATGAGCGAGTTCAGCGACGGAACCCGGCAGCTGGAAGCTCGACGCAAGGGCGGCAGGCACTTCAGCGATTTCATCTACTGCAACGTCATCAATGGTACGTCCGGCGTGGTGGTGGTGCGCGAGGTCATTGTGGCTCTGGGCGGTTTCGATCCCTCCATTCACTTTGCCGAAGACCGCTTGCTATGGACGCGGATCGCCGAGCGCTGGGAGATTCACACGATGCCGCAGATACTGATTACACGCGGGGTAGATCGCGGCAACATGACCGCGCAACCGCACAAATACTACCCGCACAAAGTCAAATTCATCGAGCTATACCTCGCACGCTACGGCGCGCAGCTAAGCAAGCAGCAACGGATCGATTTCGTGCTGGGCAATCACGCCGACTTTCTCAATGCGTTTTCCAGACTCGGCGAACATGCGCAGGTGATCAGGGTGTTCAGAAAGATGCTCGAGCACTCCTGGCAAGCGCTGATCTTCGCCAACGGCAAACCGACCCTGCGCTATCTCTATGCGTGCCTGAAAACATTGCGCAAGGCCTCCTGAGTCGACTGCAATCCATCGATCGCAGAGCCCTCATTCTTTCCTGGTTCCAGCCATGGCCAATCAGCGTCTGGTGACATAACGCGCAATGACCTTCGAACGCTCGGTTCTCCACTGCACCCAGGGGATGCACATGCTCAGGAATTTTCTGCGGGCAGGCCTATTGGCATCGATTGCCTGTTACGCGATCGCAGCCCCTGCTCCCCGTCCGCTCGCCACCGGTCTGGTGCTGTGGCTCGACGCTGCCGACGCGTCGAAAATGACCTTCGACGCTCAGAACCGTCTCCAGCGGTGGCACGACAAGTCCGGCAAGTCCAACGACGCCACCGTAGACGATGCTGCAGTCGCCTCGCGCCCGCAACGGGTGGCAAACGCCATGAATGGCCACTCCGTGGTGCGTTTCGGTGGCGCTTCAGCGTTCCTCGGCAAGACCCTGCGCGCCGCAAACGGCCCGGTTACCGTATTGATCGTTTCACGTCGACTGACCGATCAAGCCGGCGGCGACACCTGGCAGCGGCTGTTCAGTTCGCGCCCGCGGCTGGCTGATAACGACAACGTGGCACCGAATTTCAACATTAGCCTGCAACAGACCAGCGCCTACGATTCGACCCTTTCCTTCCTGGAGCTCAACGATGTGCCCATAGGCCCCTACGCGGTGGGGCGAAACGTGGTCGGCAGCTCCGAACATCTGCGCGGCGACATCGCGGAAGTCCTGGTGTACGACCGTCCCCTGGTCACCCAGGAGGAGCGCCAAAGCGTGTTTCAGTACCTGGCGGACAAATGGTCCGTCGCCATCCCCAAGCAAGCCAATTCCTGGACCCGTGTTGGCCCGCTGGGCACGCTACCGAAACAGACCAACACCGATCTGCCGCTGTCCGATCAGGCCAATGTCGGCCAATGGGTGCTGGACAGGCAGTTTTCCGACGACTTCAACGGCGCTGCCCTTGATACCAGCCGCTGGCACGTCAACAATGCCACGGGCACCGATTCGCTCGGTCGCAAACCGGCGCTGTTCATGCCGAATAATGCCGTGGTCAACAATGGCAACCTGAACATCACCTTCCGTAAGGAAACCTTGCCGGACAAGTACGTCCGCCTAGGCTACAAGGACTACACCTCAGCCATGGTCCGCACTATCGAGCGCGGTGCTTATGGCTACTACGAGGCCCGCGCCAAGCCCATGAACTCGGCTGGCTCCAGCGCGTTCTGGTTAGCGTGGACGGGGCTTGCCGACAACGCCACGGAAATCGACATATTCGAGATCGGCGGCAAGACCAAAGGCGGCGCCTTCGACCGCATGTACAACATGAACGCTCATGTTTGGGCCACGCCACACAGTACTGAGCATCTCAGCGATGGCAGCAACTGGATCAGCCCCTGGCGCCTGGCAAGTACATTCCATGTCTACGGCTTTGACTGGCAGCCCGACACCCTGCGCTGGTACGTCGATGGGGTACTGGTCAGGGAAGCGAAGAACACCCACTTCTTCTTCCCGATGCAGATCGTCTTTGACAGCGAGGCCATGTGGAATTGGTTCGGCGTTGTCGACGACGCCGACCTGCCCTCCACCTTCAGGGTCGATTACCTCAAGGTATGGCGACGCGCTAAATAGCCTGGGCTGGAGCGTCTCGAGACAGAGAAGTACCCTTTGTCTCTTCGGATTTGTAATCCTGCTCACAGCAACCATAGTTAAAAGCTGGATGTTCCTTGTGGCTATCGCGACCTGTGAGCGTTAGCCGCACCCGCTCTCCCGCCCTGTGGCAGCCGCAAGGCCTCCACACAGACACGACGAAAAATCATGAGCGACAATGACACGCTGCGTAAATACTCCTCTCAAGTGGTGGACGGTGTGGAACGCACGCCCGGCCGCGCCATGTTGCGCGCGGTGGGCTTCACCGATGAGGACTTCAAAAAGCCGCAGATCGGCATCGCCTCCACCTGGGCGATGGTCACGCCATGCAATATGCACATCGACAAGCTGGCGGTTGAAGCCGAAAAAGGTGCGAATGCCGCTGGCGCCAAGGGCGTCATTTTCAACACCATCACCATTTCCGACGGCATCGCCAACGGCACCGAAGGCATGAAGTATTCGCTGGTGTCCCGTGAAGTGATCGCCGACTCCATCGAGGTGGTTGCCGGCTGCGAAGGTTTTGACGGGCTGGTGGCCGTGGGCGGCTGTGACAAGAACATGCCGGGCTGCCTGATCGGTATGGCCCGCCTGAATCGCCCTTCCATCTTCGTTTATGGCGGCACCATCCGGCCGGGCGCCGGCCACACCGACATCATCTCCGTGTTCGAAGCCGTCGGTCAGCACGCGCGGGGTGATATCAGCGAGATCCAGGTCAAGCAGATCGAAGAAGTGGCCATTCCCGGGCCCGGCTCCTGCGGCGGGATGTACACGGCCAATACCATGGCCTCCGCCATCGAGGCCCTGGGCATGAGCCTGCCCGGCTCCAGCTCCCAGGACGCCATCAGCAGCGATAAAGCCTCGGACAGCTTCCGTGCCGGTCAGCAGGTCATGGAGCTGCTCAAGCGTGACCTCAAACCGCGCGACATCATGACCCGCAAAGCCTTTGAAAATGCGATTCGGGTGGTGATCGCCCTCGCCGGCTCCACCAATGCCGTGCTGCATCTGTTGGCCATGGCCCATGCCGTCGATGTCGAACTCACGCTGGATGATTTCGTGCAACTGGGCAAGGATTCCCCGGTGGTCGCCGACCTGCGCCCCAGCGGCAAATACATGATGAGCGAACTGGTCGCCATCGGCGGCATCCAGCCGCTGATGAAGCGCATGCTCGATGCGGGCATGCTGCATGGTGACGTGCTCACGGTCACCGGCAAGACCCTGGCCGAAAACCTGGAAAACGTGGCCGACTACCCCGCAGGCCAGGACGTAATCCTGCCCTTCAACCAACCCATCAAGAAGGACTCCCACCTGGTGGTGCTGCGCGGCAACCTCTCGCCCACCGGCGCCGTGGCCAAAATCACTGGCAAGGAAGGCCTGCGCTTTGAAGGCACAGCCCGCGTCTACCACGGCGAGGAAGGCGCGCTGGCAGGTATCCTCAATGGTGAAGTCAAAGCCGGCGATGTCATCGTGATCCGCTACGAAGGCCCCAAAGGCGGCCCCGGCATGCGCGAAATGCTCTCGCCGACCTCTGCCGTCATGGGCAAGGGGCTGGGCAAAGAAGTCGCACTCATCACCGACGGCCGCTTCTCCGGCGGCTCTCACGGTTTTGTGGTGGGTCATATCACCCCCGAAGCCTTTGATGGCGGCCCCATCGCGCTGATTGAAAACGGCGACAAAATTACCATCGACGCCGAAACCCGGCAGATCACCGTCGACGTCTCCGACACCGAGCTGGCCGAACGCAAGACCCGCTGGGTACGCCCGGAATCCAAGTACAAGCGAGGGGTACTGGCCAAATACGCCAAGACCGTGTCCAGCGCCTCGGAAGGCGCCGTCACGGATAAATATCTCTAAGCCAGGCCGCTGAGTAAGCGCGCGATTCAAGCGCATTTAAAAGAGCCGTACACCCAGGCCGGTAGCCCCGGCAGGCCGCCTTGCTTTTGCTTTTGCTTTGGCTTTGGCTTTGGCTCTGGCTCTGCCATGCTCTGGCTGTGGCTTTTGCTCTGGCTTTTGCTCTGGCTCTGGCTCTGGCTCTGGCTCTGCCATGCTCTGGCTGTGGCTTTTGCTCTGGCTTTTGCTCTGGCTTTTGCTCTGGCTCTGGCTCTGGCTCTGGCTTTTGATCTACCCGCCCCTTCGGCAGGCCGAGTGGAGGTGTTCATCAGGGGGGTGGCGCGTAGCGCCGTCAGCGAAGCTGACTCCGCCGCATTGCGGCGCCCCATGATGGACACCGGAGCGAGGGAACACCGAGCCTTAGCGAGGTGCCGTACGCTCGGGGCGAGCCTTTTGGTTACTTTTTGGCGTCTGAAAAAGTGACACGCCGTAAGGGCGGAACCATTAGTGACCGTTACCGCAGGAATGGATATGTACACCTTCAAGGGATAGGCCGGCTGCCAGGCCGCCTTCGCGAGCAAGCTCGCTCCCACAATGGATCTGGGTACCTCTGCAAGAGCCAAGCCGGCTGTCAGGCCGCCTTCGCGAGCAGGCTCGCTCCCACATTGGATCTGGGTACATCCGCGAGAGACAGGTCGGCTGTCAGGCCGCCGTCGCAGGCAAGCCAGCTCCCACATTTGATTTGGGTACATCCGCAAGAGAGAGGCCAGCTGCCAGGCCGCCTTCGCGAGCAAGCTCGCTCCCACAATGGATCGGGGTACATCCGCGAGAGCCGGGTCGGCTGTCAGGCCGCCTTCGCAGGCAAGTCGGATCGCCGCACCCCAGCTCCCACAGGGGATCTGGGTACATCCGCGAGAGCCAGGCCGGCTGTCAGGCCGGCTGTCAGGCCGCTATCGCGAGCAAGTCGGATCGCCGCACCGCCGCTCCCACAGGGGATCGGGGTACCTCCGCGAGAGACAGGCCGGCTGTCAGGCCGTCATCGTCGGAACGCCGCCCGGAGCAAGCTCGCTCCCACATAATCCGTCACATCACACAACAGCAGAATTCTCGCCTTGCACTCCCACAGCCGCGACACACAAGCGATTTCTGCCCTGCGACTTCGCCAGGTAAAGAGCGCGGTCCGCCCGATCGATCAGCGCCTTTTCATCCTGCTCACTCGCGTAGGAAACATAAGTCGCCAACCCCAAACTCGCAGTCACAAACCCAAAAGGACTCGACAAATGCGCAAATTTCTCGGCAGCGATACCGCGCAAAATCGCCTCGGCAACCGTGCGGGCTCCTGACTCATCCGTGTTGGGCATCACCACGGCGATTTCTTCTCCGCCATAGCGGGCCGTCATGTCAGCTGGACGACGCACACAGTGTTTGATCGACAGACTGATCGCCCGCAGGCATTCGTCTCCAGCGAGATGCCCATAGTGGTCGTTGTAACCCTTGAAAAAATCCACATCGATCAAGATAAGTGACAGCGGGCTTCCAAGGCGCTTGGCGCGTTTGAATTCGACATCCAGAAACTGATCGAAATGCCGGCGGTTGGCGAGACCGGTCAGCGTGTCCTCGCTGGCGAGAATCTCCAGCCTGTGGTTTAGCTCGATCAGCGCGGCCTGGGTAGTTCGCAGCTCGTTCTCTGCCCGAATGCGCCGACTGATATGGGAAATCAATCTGCGCCCCAGCGCGACCAGCAGTCCCAACAGCACCACCACCACTGCGGCAGATAGCTGTGTCTGGCTCCACCACGCTTGCATGGCCTCGCTCTGGCCTACCGCGACAGTCGTTATGAAGGGATATTGATCGCTTCGCTTGAACGCGTAGATGCGATGGACGCCATCGACTTTTGACGCAAAACCCACGGTGCCTGCCGAAGTGTTGCGCAGGTACTCGGAAAATATGGGCGCAGTAGACAGGTCACGACCGATGTCCTGCTCCTGGAATGGATATCTCACCAGCAGACGCCCGTCGGACGAGGTCAGGCTGATCGCGCCGAACTGCCCCACGTGAATGGTTCGATAGAGCTTGAGGAAGTGTTCCAGGCTTATGGTTGCGACGATCACCCCGGCAAAACTGCCATCGGGATGATCGATCCGCCGACTGACCGAAATCACCCAGGCGCCGGTGGCCCGACTGAGAATCGCCGGACCTATGAATATGCCACGGTCTGGATGGTCACGGTGATGCGTAAAGAACGAACGATCAGCGTGGTGATCGTTGGGTGAAGCCGGCGTGTTGGTCGAGAACGTCCAGTTCCCCTGGGCGTCATACAGCACCACGCTGTTCAATTGCGCAAGCGCCTTCATCTCCTGAGCGACCAGCAATCTCAGGCGTTCGAGCTGCTGCGGGCCGGTACCGTCTTTCTCGATCCTTTCGGTCAGCCCCAGCAGTACGACTTCACTTTGCTTGAAGGTGCCCTCGGTGTAAGTGTTGAGCGCATTGGTCAGATTCAAGGTGTCGGTTTCGATGTCACTCAAGGTGTTCTGTCGAGCTGTCCAACTCTGCCAGGCAGTCAGCAGCACCACGGATACACACACCAGGAAAGTCAGCAAAGTGGCAAGTCGAAGATCGCGCTTCAAGGGGGTACCGGGGCTGTTGAGTAAACGTTCGTCAAAGGGCGCGCAGTATAAACGCCTTCGAACACCACGAATGACTGGAATAACAGCTAATGGAGATGCAGCAGGAGTGAACTCCCTGACAAACACCGCAAATCCCCTGTGGCGAGGGGGCTTGCCCCCATAGGCGCTAACCAAATCTCAAGAGATAGTAGAATCTGATTCACCAAGCAAAGTGAGCAGCAGGGAAAGCAAGCGTGACACAAAGACTGGATGAAGATTGGCCGAAGCTGTTGGCGCTATTGCCGCAGGGATGGGAAGCCAAGGCAAAAGAGCTGGGAGCGCTGAAGTTCGGTCGCCGCTTCAGCGGCCCGGAGAGTTTATTGCGCACGTTATTGATGTATCTGAGCGCTGATTGCTCGATGGTCGAAACGGTGGAACGCGCGCGCGCTGGGGACTGGGTGGAGCTATCGGACGTTGGCCTGCTCAAACGGATCAATAAATCGGGTGCATGGCTGGGCTGGATCACTGAACAGTTGATCCAGCAGGCACCGACCGTGGCGATGAAATGTCCGGCGCTGCAGGGGCGCAGATTGCTTGCCGCTGACGGCAGTGTCGTGGCAGAGCCGGGAGCGGCCACATCGACATGGCGCCTGCATTACACGATGGACGTC
>NZ_CABVHY010000003.1 GCF_902497875.1 Pseudomonas fluorescens | reverse complement strand
GTTGCGTATGTGTGTTACCGCTCGATAGGAAGGTTGGATATGTCCTCGATGTCGATCCGCTGAAACCGACGGAATCGACGAGCGCGCCGACACCGGTTAAAGCGGGACGAGAGGGGCGGTAGTTGCTGGTTGGGCCGGAGGTTCCGTGGAGTGGCGGATTTTTGCCTATGGGCGTTGAACTGACCCCGCCAGGACCGGGCGCTCTGCTGGCGAGGGTAGCTGCGGCTCCCCACAATCCCCCTGATCCCGATGCGGCTTCTATGGGTAACGGGTTACGTAGTGGGCCACTCGAATTATTGGACAATGAAAAAAAATCCAAAATTTGGAATACATTTTTCCAGGAAAAAAAAGTATGCCCTGTCGGATCCGAATTCATCACTGGCTCACCCCCACAATACATATACGCATTCAACCCGCCCGCCCCAAAAGGACTCAATTTGTCCGGGCTATGAAAACGCATCAATCGCGGGTTGTAAGCGCGGTAGCCGTTTCCCAGCAAATACCAACTGGTGTGCATTTCTCGCAATTCGCCATTGAAGCCCAACCGCGTCATGACCTCCTGCCGTGCGGACTGATAACCGTAGGCTGAATAGGCGATGTGGTTTGTTTGGCCGGCAACCACTTCGGCGAGCACCGAGTTTTTGTTGTCGATCGCCAACAGCACGTTGGGGGGAGTCGAGTTGTTGTGGTCGTTAGTAATTGAGTGGGCCATGAAGATAACTTTCTGGATAATAGGTTCTACGTTAAGGCCTGGCGCGTATATAGACCTCGTGTTGTTTGTCTATATCGCAGAATTTTGTAGTGCGGCCAGACGGTTTCGATCTCTGGCCACGATTTCATCCCGTATATAATCCCGCTGTTGAGCGGTTCGTCTTTCATTGGCTATTTCCTCTGCCAACTGTCGCGGCAAGTTTGCACGGTCACGCCGGCGTTCCATTTGTGCAGAGGTCAGATAACTGGTTGGGTTATGTGGATCATAAGTTGGAGCTTTCCCCAGAAGTCTTTCCGTTACCAGTATGGGTGACTTCGGAACCGGACCATCGTATAGCACTCTAGGTTCGTCAAAAGATGAACGGGGTTGCGTACGGGGTTGCGTATGTGTGTTACCGCTCGATAGGAAGGTTGGATATGTCCTCGATGTCGATCCGCTGAAACCGACGGAATCGACGAGCGCGCCGACACCGGTTAAAGCGGGACGAGAGGGGCGGTAGTTGCTGGTTGGGCCGGAGGTTCCGTGGAGTGGCGGATTTTTGCCTATGGGCGTTGAACTGACCCCGCCAGGACCGGGCGCTCTGCTGGCGAGGGTAGCTGCGGCTCCCCACAATCCCCCTGATCCCGATGCGGCTTCTATGGGTAACGGGTTACGTAGTGGGCCACTCGAATTATTGGACAATGAAAAAAAATCCAAAATTTGGAATACATTTTTCCAGGAAAAAAAAGTATGCCCTGTCGGATCCGAATTCATCACTGGCTCACCCCCACAATACATATACGCATTCAACCCGCCCGCCCCAAAAGGACTCAATTTGTCCGGGCTATGAAAACGCATCAATCGCGGGTTGTAAGCGCGGTAGCCGTTTCCCAGCAAATACCAACTGGTGTGCATTTCTCGCCATTCGCCATTGAAGCCCAAGCGCGTTATGACCTCCTGTTGCGCGGACTGATGGCCGTAGGCGGAATAGGCGATGTGGTTTGTTTGGCCAGCAATCACCTCGGCGAGCACCGAATTTTTGCTGTCGATCGCCAACAGCACAGTGCGTCGTTGGCTCGGGTTGGCATGGTCATCAGCAATTGAGTGGACCATGAAAATGCCTTCCTTGGTGATTCGGTCGGTGTGAATTCCGGCCTCCAGTTTTACTCGCTCGGCCCAACGTTGGGAACTAGCAGAACTGCTAGGGTCGCGGAGGCTGAAACGGTGGGGGATGCAGCGTTAATCGGTCGTGACAAAAGAACCTGGGTTATCAGGCAAAAGCGCCAATAGGATTTTCCTGTAGGAATCTTCTCGATTTTCTCGGGCGTAAATAATCATTGAAAGTGGACGTTAGTATCTTGGCCCGTACTCACATCGAGCCCTGAACAATGTCCACGATCGAAAATCCATTTGCAGCGCCACAGGCAAACCTACAGACCGCTTCAGACGGTAGAACTACGTTTTATGTGGTTTCTATCCCAAAATTTCTGACTTTGTTTTTCCTTACATCAGGCTTCTACTTCACCTACTGGTTTTACAAAAACTGGCGATGTTACCGCGCAGCCACCGGCATTAAGGTCCTGGCGCTTTTGCGGACTATTTTCAGCATTTTTTTTGTTTATTCGCTCTTCATGAAAATCCGTCAGCGTCTGCTCTTTTCTGACCGTCCATATTCGTGGTTCCCACGGCTACTGGCCCTGCTGTTTATTGTTTCTGCCTGCGCCGCTAACGCTCTGATCTGGGTATTTGACCCGATTACCTCCCTGAAGGCATCTTGCGGCATCCTCATCCTTCAAGCGGTCCTGCTCACCCGCGTGCAAAAAGCGGTCAATTATCTTGAGTCAGACCCTCAAGGCCAGACAAATGCGAGGTTTACTGGCCTCAACGGGTTCTGGGTAGTCTTGGGGCTATGCTGGTGGGCGCTGGCAATTACTGGAGTCGTCGTTCTGGTTCAATGACCCCCTGCCGATTCTGCAGAAGCTCCACCTTTGCGCCTAATCTGTTGGCCCCCTGATCGAAGGCACTTTGCCTGTAGGCCTGTAAAAGTGTAATGATAATCGCTATCAATCATGCATGTGGGCCATTCATGGACGCAACGACTGACGGCAAAGCGCAACTTCATCGCCTTTACCGCGATCACCATGGCTGGCTGCAAGGCTGGCTACGCAAACGCCTGGGCGATCGCGAGCATGCGGCCGATGTGGCGCAGGATACTTTTTTGCGCCTGTTGGTCTCCGGGCGGTTCCCCGGCCAGCTGGAGAGTCGCAGTTACCTGGCGCAGATCGCCCGCAACCTGGTGATCGACCAGTGGCGACGGCTGCGCATCGAGCGTGCCTACCTCGAAAGCATCGCCCATCTGCCGGAACCGGAATCGCCCTCCCTGGAGACCCGCGCGTTGATTCTCGAAACACTGATGCAGATCGACGCGATGCTCGACCGTATGCCGGAGAAAGTCCGCCAGGCGTTTTTGCTGTCGCAGTTCGAAGGCCTGACCTACGCCCAGATCGCTGATCGTTTGGGGGTGACCGTCAGCTCGGTGCAGAAGTACATGATTCGCGCCATTCAAGCCTGTTATCAGGTGGTCTACGAACAATGAGAACTCACCGCGAGGCGCCGATTGCGCCAGCCATTGTCGAGCAGGCCAGTGAGTGGCTGATGCTGCATTGGGGCGGGGAACTGGATGCTGATCAGCGCCAGGCCTTTGCCCGTTGGCAAGCCGCTGACCCGGAACACCAGCGTGCCTGGCAGCGTCTGCAACAGTTGCAGCAGACCCTCGGCGAGGTGCCGGCCGAGAGTGCCAGGGCGGTATTGCGCGATGTGCCGGACCATCAGCGGCGCTCGGCCTTGAAGCTGCTGGGGCTGCTGTTGGTGGCCGGTGGCAGCGGGTATCTGGTGCAAGGCAGCCAGCCCTGGCGTGCCGCATTCGCCGAGCAGCGCACCGCGATTGGCGAGATTCGTCATCTGACCCTGAGCGACGGCACGCGGCTGGACCTCAACAGCAACAGTGCGATCGATCTGCTGTTCACCGCCCAAGAGCGCAGGATCAGGTTGATCAGTGGGGAAATCCTGCTCAGCAGCGGTCACGACTTGAATCGGCCGTTGATTGTCGAAACGCTCGCCGGGGATATCCAGGCCTTGGGCACGCGCTTTGCCGTACGCGATCTGGATAACGGCAGCCGGGTGGATTTGTATGAAGGCCAGTTGCAGGTCCGTCCACGGCGAGCTCAAGCGGTACACATGAATGCGGGCAGCAGCCTGTGGTTCAGCGCCGATCAAAGCCGCGCGGTTCCACCGGCCGGCGTCAATGCCAGCAGCTGGACCCAGGGCCGCCTGATTGCCGAACGCCAGCCCTTGGGGCAGTTCATCGCCGAACTGGCGCGTTACCACCCGGGCTGGCTGCGCTGTGACGATGAAGTATCGGGGCTGTTGTTGACTGGCGTGTTCCCGCTCAATGACACCGAGAGCATCCTCGCCGCGTTGGAACGCTCGCTGCCCGTCCGTGTGCATAGGGTGACCCGTTACTGGCTGACGGTGAAGCGCAGAACCTGATTCTGCGTTGTGCAAAATAATTGTTTTGGCTCTTGTCGGTTTCCATGACCTGTCCGGGATACCTCTTGAAAGCAAATCAAGACGCATTCTCATGGGGAGTTCTGGAATGCCACACCCGACGCTGTCGATTCAACCCTTGGCCCGCGCGCTGCGCCGGGGTCTGTTCGTTAGCTTGCTGGCCGCCGTGCCTGCATTGCCAAACATGGTCCAGGCTGAAGAAGCCCAGGTTGGCGTGCTGCGCCAATACAACATTGCGGCCGGCAGCCTTGATCAGGTCCTGAACCGCTTCGCCAGTACCGCGGGGATTTTGTTGTCGGTGGATGCGCAATTGACCGAAGGCAAACGCAGCGCCGGTTTGCAAGGTCGCTACGACACCGTCCAGGGGCTTGAGCGATTGCTCGCCGGCAGCGGCTTGCTGGCTCTTGAAACTCAGGGCAGTTGGTCTTTGCAAGCGGCGCCGCAAAGCGGACCGTTGCAGTTGGGCGCGACTCGAGTCAACGCTATCGAAGCCCCGGAAAATGCCTGGGGCCACGTCGATGGGATCGTAGCCAAACGCAGCGCCACGGGTAGCAAGACCGACTCGGCGCTGGTGGAAATTCCCCAGACCATCAACGTCATCACCGCCGATGAAATCAAGGCTCGCGGTGCGCAAAGCATCAATGAAGCGTTGCGCTATACGCCGGGCATCACCGGCGGCGGTTTTGACGATCGGGTGAAATTTTTCGATGAGCCGACTTCGCGAGGTTTTTCGCCTGCGCCGCTGTATCTCGACGGCCTGCACCTGCCTTACGGTGGCGGCAGTACCGGTGGCGCGCTGCAAATCGAACCCTACTCGCTGGAGCGCATCGAGGTCCTGAAAGGTCCGGCTTCGGTCCTCTACGGGCAGAATCAGCCGGGCGGCATCATCAACATGGTCAGCAAACGCCCGACCGAAATGCCCCTGCACCAGGTCGTGCTGGAAGCCGGTAATTATGACCACAAGAGCGCCGCCATCGACCTGAGTGGCCCACTGGATGAAGAGGGGAAATTTCTCTATCGCCTGACCGGGCTGGCCAACGACAGCAACGCGGAAATCGACTACGTCGAACAGCAGCGCCAGTTCATCGCCCCGAGCTTTACCTGGCGGCCCAGTGAAGACACCAGCCTGACCCTGTTCGGCCAATACCAGAAAGACCAAGGTGTGCCCGAGGCCCAAGGCCTGCCGAGCGTTGGCACGCTGTTCCACAATCCCAATGGCAAGATCGACCGCGACCTGTTTCTCGGCGAGCCGGGTCTCAATGCCTACAACCGCGAGCAGTACGCCTTCGGTTATGAACTGTCCCATCGCCTCAACGACACCTGGACGCTGAAGCAGAACGCCCGCTATGCCTCGGTCGATGACCGCTATACCGCGCCGCTGCACGGCTACCGCTTCGTCACCAATCCCACTACCGGGCTGGACGATCAGCGTTTCATGACGCGCTATGGCGTGGACTGGAAACAGGACAACACCGTCTACGGCGTGGATAACATCGCCCAGGCCGAGTTTGATACCGGGGTGTTGGGCCATACCTTGATCGTCGGCGTGGACTATTACCACTTCAACTCGAAATTCGATGGGCTGTATGACCGCAATCCGCCCATCATCGATCTGTTCAGCCCGACCTACGGGCAGTCGTTGAACTTCGCCAGCCCCTATCGCTGGGATAACACCGTGACCCAGACCGGGTTGTATGTGCAGGACCAGATCAAGCTCGACCAGTGGGTGTTTGTCCTGGGCGGGCGTTACGACTGGGCCGAGACCGACAACAAAGAACCGTTGAGCGGCGCTCATACCAACAGCAAGGACGAGGCCTTCACCGGCCGCGGCGGCATCGTTTACCTGTTCGATAACGGCCTCGCGCCCTTTGTCAGCTACTCGGAATCATTCCTGCCGATGAGCGGCACCAGCGTTGCGCAAAAACCCTTCGACCCGTCGACAGGCAGGCAGTATGAAGTCGGCGTGAAATACCAGCCGCCAGGGCAAAACAGCTTCGTTCAGGTCTCGGCCTATCAACTGGACCAGGAGAATGTCCTGACCAGCGACCTGGCCAACCCGGGCTTCAGCAATCAGAGCGGAGCGGTCCGCTCCAAAGGCATCGAACTGGAAGCCAAGGCCGCCCTCAGCGAGAGCCTCGACGTGATCGCTGCGGTGTCGCGAAATGACATCAAGTACACCAAGGACAACGACGGCCGCAAAGGTCGCCACCCCGCCGGCAAACCGCCGTTGACCGCGGCGCTGTGGCTCAATTACACCCTGCAGGGCGAGACCCCGTTGGCGGGGCTGGGGGCCGGGGTCGGTGCCCGGTATGTCAGGGGCAGTTACGGCGACGACTATGAAGGCGCGTTTCACGTCCCGTCCTATACCGTTTACGACGCCAGTCTGTCCTATGACTTGAGCCGATCGGCACTGCGGCTCAAGGGTGTAAGACTGGCGCTGAACGTGCAAAACCTTGAAGACAAAACCTACGTCGCGACCTGCTCCAGCGAATGGGATTGCTACTACGGCGAAGGACGCACGGTGGTGTCGAGCCTGACTTACGATTGGTGAGGTGGGTGATCGCGGATGTTAATTCGGGCTCAAAATGTTTGGTTCACCAATAGTCGGGTTTGATCGCCGGTGCTTTACGCGTCGGGACGCGATCCGGGAATTGATGCGTCTTGAGCTCCTCTGGGGTGACGACGCGCCGCATCCAATGTGAGAACTCTTTAAGAGAGCCAGGCGCAGGGCGTTTGAATTCGGGTCTGTAGGGAAGAATGATACCCAGGGTCATCTCGGGAAAATCTTCCCGGATGGCTCTCAGGGCTGGAGTCATGTCGGTATCACCGGAAACCAGCACCAGTTGATCAATACGTTCGGCCTTTACAGAAAAGGCTTGCCTGGCTGCAATGCGGTACATGCTGATCGCGATGTGTACGTCCGTTTCCTTCTCTTCGAGCTTCCAAATGTCGACTTTGTCCTGGCGTGAAGCGCCGGTCTTTTTATCAATGAAACGAGGGGCTTTGGCGGGCTCAAGCTGATGCCGGCCATAGTGAACGCTGATGTTGCTGGCTTTCAGTGCCCGGACATAGGTGTCTTGAGCTTCTTTGGAAACCCTGCCGCGAGTCGCTAGCTCAGGTTTGACGGAAGAGGTGAAGTAATCGACAGAAGCAAGCGTACTGCTCGGGTTCTCAACATAAGCGATATGAGCCAGTAGCTTCGATAGATCCAGCCACTTGTAAGGGGTGCCAGCCAGCAGGCCATAGAAGAGGTTGTAACCATCGACGAAGAAAGTAGTACGCATAATTCCAATCCCTGGAAACGAAAAAACCGGCCGAGGCCGGTTTTTTCACCCCAACTGCCAGCGAACTTAATCTCTGCGTACGGGGTTGAGTAGTGGGGCCGATGCTAAATTGACTCGGGACGGACGTCAACCGTTGTCTGATAAAGAAACAATTGTGTGCCAGCCCAAACATCGACTTTGCAATGGGTGTTTTTTGCATTTGCGGCAAGTGTTCGTCAAGCCAAAGCCCGCTCGACTCTGTTAGCTCGTATTACGGTCTACCCAGCGGTTTGGATAACTGCCCACTCACCCCTTCGACAACTCCGCCATGCCCTTCAACAACTCGATCGGCAACGGAAAGACGATGGTCGAGGTCTTGTCGCCGGCAATCGCCCCGAGGGTCTGCATGTAGCGCAGCTGCATCGCGCCCGGCTGGCGGCCTAGCATTTCGGCGGCTTGCATGAGCTTTTCCGAGGCCTGCAATTCGCCTTCGGCATGGATCACCTTGGCCCGGCGTTCCCGTTCGGCTTCGGCCTGTTTGGCGATGGCGCGAATCATCGATTCGTTGAGGTCGACGTGCTTGATCTCGACGTTGGCCACTTTGATCCCCCAGGCGTCGGTCTGGGCATCCAGCACTTGCTGGATATCAGTGTTCAGGCGTTCGCGTTCGGCGAGCAATTCGTCCAGTTCATGTTTGCCCAGCACTGCGCGCAAAGTGGTTTGCGCCAGTTGGCTGGTGGCCATGAGGAAGTCCTCGACCTGGATGATTGCCCTCTGCGGGTCGAGCACCCGGAAATACAGCACGGCATTGACCTTCACGGACACGTTATCGCGGGTGATTACGTCTTGCGGCGGCACATCGAGTACCACCGTGCGCAGGTCCACCCGAACCATTTGCTGCACCACCGGAATCAACAGAATCAGTCCGGGGCCCTTGACCTGCCAGAAGCGTCCGAGCTGGAACACCACCCCGCGCTCGTATTCACGCAGGATACGAAACGCTGACGCTACCAATGCAATCAAGAGCGCCAGCAGCGCGCCAAAACCCAGTTCCAGACCCATGATCATCCTCCTCGTGGTGCCACTTGTGCCGCCGTCACTTCCAATAGCAGGCCCTTGCGCGCCACCACCTGCACCTGTTGCCCGTGTCGCAGTGGCATCGGGCTCGACACCTGCCAGTTTTCCCCTTGCAGCTGCACCCAGCCGTTGCAAGGGTTGTCGGGTTGCACGGAGATCACTGGCGTGATGCTGCCCACCAGTCCTGCATCACCGCTGACCAGTCGTCGCCGCCGTGCTCTCATGGCCATGCTTCCCAGTGCCACCAACAACAGGGCACTGCCCACGGCCAGGGTGATGATCAAGGACAGTGGAATGCCATAACCCGGTACATCGGTGTCCATCAGAATCACTGCACCGGCAACAAACGCCGCGATCCCGCCAAACCCGATCACCCCAAACGTCGGCAAAAACGCCTCGGCGACCATGAAAGAGATGCCCAGCAGAATCAGCGCCACGCCCGCGTAGTTCACCGGCAGCAGTTGCAAGGCATACAGCCCCAGCAGCAGGCAGATTCCGCCCAGCACGCCGCCAGCGCCGGTACCCGGGTACATGAACTCGAAGAACAGGCCGTACACGCCAATCATCATCAGGATCAACGCCACGCTGGGATGGGTAATCACCGATAGCAGTTGGGTGCGCCAGTCCGGGTCATGGCTGATCAGCGCCGCGCCGGCGGTCTGTAGCCGCAGCTCCTGCCCGGCGACATTCAGGGTCTTGCCGTCGAGCTGTTTGAGCAGGCCGTTCACATCGTCCGCCACGTAATCGACCACCTTGAGTTTCAGTGCTTCCTGAGCCGACAGGCTGACCGCTTCACGCACTGCCTGCTCGGCCCAATCGACGTTGCGCCCACGCAGTTGCGCCAGGCCACGGATATACGCGGCGGCGTCGTTGATCTGTTTGTGGGTCAGGGTGTCTTTGGTGGTATCGGGCTCTGGCTCCTTGTCGGAGCGTGGCGCCGCCGGCGGGTTTGGCTGCCCGGGCATACCGATTTGCACCGGTGTCGCCGCGCCCAGGTTGGTGCCCGGCGCCATGGCGGCGACGTGGCTTGCATAGAGAATGTAAGTCCCGGCGCTGGCGGCACGGGCGCCGCTGGGGGCAACGAAACTGGCCACTGGCACGGGGCTGGCGAGGATCGCTTTGATGATCGACCGCATCGAAGTGTCCAGACCGCCCGGGGTATCGATGGTCAGCACCACCAGTTGCGCGTGCTCATCGGCGGCCTTGTTGATGCCTCGAACTACGTAGTCGGCGCTGGCTGGGCTGATCACATCGTTCACCGTCAGCACCACTACCGGATCCACGGCCCACGCCTGCCCGGTCGGTAACCCGATCAGCAACCACAGCAATACTGCCCGCCATACGCCTCTGTACATATGACCCTCCCGGAGAGTCATGCGCTCAACGACTGACAGCCATTCACTGGCCTTGAACAGGAGTTTAGTTGAGCAACGGGCTGAACGAATTCTGATCAGTTATTTGCTAAACCGATCAGCAGTTTGTGGTGGTCGGTACCCGAGGCACGGCTAGACTCTTTTAAGGGGACAATAAGTTGTTAACCCATCGTCCTGCAGCCGTTGCGCAGGACACCGAGGTGCATCATGCGAATGGCAAGAACCGTGCATCTGAGCCTGGAGCAGGCCAAGTGCGAATACGATGTCGTGACTCATCCTCACTCGGCGAGCAGCCTGGAAACCGCCCGGGTAGCGGGTATCCCCGCTGAACGCGTGGCGAAATCAGTGATCCTCGACGACCACCATGGGCACTACTTGATGGCCGTCCTGCCAGCCAGCCGGCATCTGGACCTGAGTAAAGTCCGTGGTAGCGGCGAATGGCAAATCACCCGCGAAAGCACGCTGGCCCAGCTGTTCAACGACTGCGAACGCGGCGCCGTGCCCGCCCTGGGCGAATCCTATGGCATGAAGATGGTCATCGATCCACTGCTGACCCGTCAGGATGACATTTACGTAGAGGCCGGCAACCACAACAACCTCGTGCATCTGAGCATGGACCAGTACCTGAAAATGGTGCCCCATGCAGAAGTTTGCGAGGTGAGTTATTCATGACACTGTGCAGTGATTTTTCAGCCTCTTCGCGAGCAAACCCGCTACACAGTTCCATTATGTGAGCGGGGCTTGCCCGCGATCGCTGAACCACTGACTCACCTATCCGTTATCAAGGAGCTCCCCATGGAATCACCCACCCACAGCCTCCCATCCCTGTTCAAGCAACTCGGTCTGCCTGATGACCCGGAGAGCATCGACAAATTCATCGCCACCCATTCGCCGCTCAAACCCGAGTTGCACTTGGCCGACGCCTTCTTCTGGACCAAGAGCCAGGCGCAATTCCTGCGCGACGAGATTCTCGACGATGCCGATTGGGCCGAGGTGGTGGATCAACTGGATGTGATGATGAGGAAGGGGCGAGGGGTGTAAAAAAATCTGATGAAAACAGGCGAAATGTAAAAAAATCTGGTGAGTGGTAAAAAAATCTGGGCTTTAATCGCCAAAGTGAATTTTTTCTGTGGAAGCTCACCATGTCGGTTGTCGGATATGCCCACCTGCGTAAGGCGCTAGGCCTTAAAGCCTTTGACCCAAAACGCACAGCAATGATCAAGCCTGTTACCCGGATCACCTTGATCGGGGATTGCCTGGCTGTTCCGCAATCCGTGGCGCCTGCTCAGGATTCGATGCTCGAGCATGTTTTGTTTGCCCTCAAACACGAAGGCATTAACCTTGGGATCCTCGCCCAAGCGCTTGAAACCATTTCTGCCGAGCAATTAGTGACCGAGTTGGTCAAAGCACCCAATGGTGTCTTTATCCGCAAGGCTTGCTTCCTATGGGAAAGCTTCACAAAGCAACAGCTCGACTATTCAACTCCGGTGCGAGGCAGCGTTGTGCCGTTATTTGATCCGCAACTTTACGTAACCGGCCCGACCGTGCGCAATAGCCGCTGGCGTATCGACTTCAACGGCCTAGGCTCTCTTGACTACTGCGCCACCGTGGAGCGGACCCCGGAACTCGAAGCCCTGCTCAGCCTCGACATCCTCGGCCGGGCCAAAGCCTTTATGGCGACCTTGCCCCCGGAAATGATGGATCGCGCCATTAACTGGGCCTACCTTCACGAAACCCGTGATTCCTTCGCGATCGAGAAGGAAGAGCCCAGCGAAGAAAAATCCCGACGCTTCGTTCAGTTGCTACGTCAGGCCCATGAAGGCCGCGAGCTCAGCGAAGACTATCTGGTCGAGTTGCAGAACAGCACCGTCTCCAACCCCTTTGACAAAGCCGTGCTGTTTCGACACGAGCAAAACCATCTGCACAACGGCCTGCGAGGCGCCGCCGGTGTCAGCTATGTGCCACCTGCGCCAGACTTGTGCCGCGAATTGATGCAAGAACTGATGACCTTCGCCAATCAGGCTTCTCGCCACATCGATCCATTGGTTGCCGCAGCTGTAACGGCCTTTGGTTTTGTCTTTCTTCACCCGTTCATGGATGGCAACGGCCGACTCTCGCGATTTCTGATCCACCAGACGCTTTGCCACTGCGGCGCGCTCGAAAATGGCCTGCTACTGCCCGTGTCGGTCGCCATGAAACACGAAGAACAAAGCTATCTGGCCGCACTCAAGGATTTCTCCCAGCCCGCTCGTGAGTTCTGGAACGTCACTTGGCTGGACGCAGAGAAGATGGCCTGTGAATTCGTTGGTCATCCTTCCATGTACCGTTTCTGGGACGCCACTCGCTGTGTCGAATTCACCCTGCAAATGGCCCGCCGCGCTCTCGAAGTCGAGCTACGCGAAGAAACCGAATTCCTCGACCGCTACGACCGCGTGATCAAAGCCGTCAATCAGCGTTTTGACGTGCGTGGCAGCGACCTGTCCAGGCTGGTGATGATGTGCCTGGACAACGAGGGCAAGGTTTCCAAGCACCGGCGCAAGCAGTTTCAGTACAGCGTGCCGGAGGAAGTTTTTGACTTTATTGAAGAGGAGGCGGGGAAGGTGTTGGTTTTGGGTTGTTCATAAGCCACAGATAGACCAGAATAAAGACCTAAATAGAGGTCTTTATTATGCAGAGTGTTCTGGCCGACATGGCCGTCAGTGTGTCCGAGTTGAAGAAAAACCCCTCAGCGGTGTTGAGTGGTGCCCACGGTGGGGCGGTTGCGGTGCTGAATCACAATCGTGTCATGGGCTACATGGTTCCGGCCGATGTGTTCGAAGCCATGATGGAGCGTTTGGACGACCTGGAGCTGGCCGAAATCGTCCGCGCTCGTAGCCATGAGACACCCGTACCGGTAAGCCTGGATGACCTATAAGCTTGAATTCCTGCCGTCCGCACGCAAGGAGTGGTGGTCGCCGTTGGTAAGCGTGAGCGCAGTGCGGTGTACGAACGAGCTAAAAAACGCTAGGAAAAGTAAGCGGCCAGCCTGTTTGGTTGCAGACCCCGAACCATCCCTTCTATAGTTCGCCCCGTCGCCGCATATCGGCGACAGGATTTGGCGATCCTAGTCAATATCAGCGCACCTGCGCCCTGAACCCATTGCTTGCACTCTCCGTGCGGGCGATCTGTTTTATGGCGGCTGTGCGCGGGAGACCTTCGGGTCTGCCGGGTTTGGTATTGACCGGTTCGCCAACCTGCGTACAGCTGCCACCCTAATTTCGTTTGGCGACGATTGCTGGCAGCTCCAATACCAACTTTGGAGTAAAAAATGACCCCGTACCGCCCCCTGACATCAAACCCCACCGCCGCCTCTGTTCTAACCTTCAACACCCTTGCTGCGACCCATTTGCTCCACGAAACAGCCTGTAGCCGCATCCGTATCGGCACCGATCTGCTGGAAACCCTCACCTCGGTCACCATCCGCGATATCGACGATCAGGATCTTTACCGCTTCATCAATGCGGCGTTTGTGTCGTTGAGAGACGGCTTGGACATGATGGAAGAAGTGCAGCATCGCTTGACCGCACAGGCGTTGAAGACGACTTGAACACTCGTTTTTGACTGAGAGAGTTGTCGACGGTCTGCCCGTCTTCGCGGGCAAGCCCCAAGGCCATTCAGTTAAGAAGTTTCAGGTTAAGCACTGTCCCCCGTAGCAGCTGCCGAAGGCTGCGTTCGGCTCGGTCCGCGTTCGGGCGCAGCAGTCATAAATCCTGCTTGCACGGTTCCTCTGGAATACCATAGCGCCTGATTTTACGGCTGCTGCGCAGCCGGACGCAGGCTTCGCCAGCTGCTACGGTTCGCGTAACGTCTTAACTGATCGGCAAGCCCGCTCCCACAAGGATCGCGCAATACCTGTGGGCGAGCTTGCCCGCGAACCGCGGTTACTCACTGATCTGATCGTTCCCATGCTCTTGCGCTGGAACGCAACCAGTGGGGCTCACTGAAGAGGTGGGAAGGGAATTTGCGTTATGTGATTCCTTGCTCCGCAGGCCACTGGCGAGCGGTATGGACCAATGCCAGTATCCATACGGTATCTTGATCCAATTCGTAAACCAGGCGATAGCTCTGATGAGGTATCAGTTCACGAGTACCGGCAACGATTCCGATGGGACCGATTTCCGGATGTTGAGATAGAAGAGAGAGCGAGTCGCTGAATCGCTTGTCCATTTCTATTGCTGCCTTTGGGTTTACGGCAGAGATGTAGTCCCATATGTCTGCACGATCCTGTGCTGCTTCAGGCGTCCAATTTATCTTCATTCTTGAATGGCTGCCCGAGTGCGTCTGGCAGCGAACTCAGCTTCCACATCCTCGTTGGATAGGCCATTACCCGCGCGCATTGAGGCGCGAGCGCCTTCGACTTTTCGTTGCAAAAATTCTTCGTATTCGCGCGACTCTCGTTGTGTTTGAACGAACTGGCGCATCATTTCTCGAACAATTTGTGAGGCAGGGCGATGGGATGCTTCGGCTTCGGCCATGAATTGGTCACGCAACTCGGGTTCGAGTTTCATTGTAAAGACGGCTTGTTTTGACATGGATTCAATCTCCGAGCGCTGATACTGACGAAGTATATACATCTTCATTACCAAGTCATTACTGAGCCTATACTACCGCGACTGACGGTCAGAGAACCGATCAACTGGCAGTCCGTCTTCAGCGGACAAGCCCGCGAATGGTCTGGAGCGGGCGATGATTGGGAAAGCAGACGAACGCAAGGTTCTGAGCACACGAAACCCTGAGGCCGTTGCTATGCTTTGAACAGTTGGGTGGACGCGCGGCGGTTTGCGCCTGTCCATGGATCTGGATTCGCGATGGTCATGGGGATTCAAATAATGAAAAACCCTTACGCTCCCGGCTTCTGGTGCGCCATCGCTGCGGTGGTGCTGCTCTCTGCCACCTATTTCTACGGGATCATGCTGGCGCATCAGATCGACAAGGCGCTGCTCTTCCTCGACAGCGCGGTGGCGTTGATTGCGGTGCTGGCGATGGTGATGTTCGCCTGGGCTTCGCTTCAGGGTCAGAAGATCAAGAAAAAACAGCTCGAACAAGGCAAGACCCTGGTGATGATTTGGGACACCAAGGTCGCGCTGCGCCGAGTCGAAACGGTATTCGATCGCTATTTCTGGGGCAGTTACTGGCAGCCGGGGCGCACCTTCCAGGAAGTCATGGGCGAGCTCACCGGCACCCCCCTGGAAAAAAGCCTGGAAGCCTTGAAGCGCCAGTGCCTGGCCCTCGACAAACAAGTGGCCGACGGTCGGCACTGGTTCAATAACGCCCGCGAACTCTGCGACGTCGCCAGCGCCATGGCCCGGGAACGTTATCAGCTGGATTTCCATGACACGCGCAGCGAATCACTGGGCGGGACGGTGATCAGCCGGGATTTCGAAGTGCTGGTGTACACCTGGACCGCGCGGCTGAAGAGTTTTGATCATCAGCTCGATGAGATGGAAGTGGAGTATTCCTGAGCCCGTGCCGACGCCTTCGAAGAAGACGGCCAGATTTCCTCGCTATCAACCCGCCACTCACCTTCCTCGGGTCATGACCGAATACATAATCAGCGACTTTTCCCCCTTCAAAGGTTGGGTCGCCCTGCAGCGCAAATGCTAATCTCCCAGCACTTTTAGCGGAGTCGAGCCGCAACCCGTCAAGGGTTCAGGGAAGACCGCCACACTCAACAACGGACATTGATCGGGTAAAGCATGAATAAATCAGCAGGCGTACTGTTAGCAATTGTTGTCGCGGTAGGTGCAATCAGCGCCGGTGGCGCCTGGTACACCGGCACCAAACTGGAAGGGGTGCTGCAAACGTCGATCGCCGATGCCAATACTGAGCTGCAGACCGCCCTGGTTGGCTCCAAAGGCAATGCCACCCTGGAACTGGTCTCGCTGGACCGCCGGTTATTCAGCAGTACCGCGCACTATCGCCTCAAAGGTCAGGGCGAGATGTTCACCGACCGCCCTGAAGGCGTCGAATTGCTGTTCGTCGACCATATCGAACACGGCCCGCTGCCTTTTTCGCGTCTGATCGCGCTCAAGTGGTTGCCGGTGCTGGCGACCAGTCACTACGAGCTGGAAAAGACCCCGCTCACCGAAAAATGGTTCGCTGCCACCCAGGGTGCTGCCCCAGTCAAGGGTGTGGTCAACATCGGTTATGACAACTCCACCAACAGCAAGCTTGAGCTGCTGCCGCTTGAGGTGGCGCTGGATGAGAAATCCAATCTGAAGTTTTCCGGCCTGAACCTCGATGTTGACGCCAGCGCCAAAGCGCAGCAGGTCAAAGCCAAGGGCTACATGGACAGCCTCACGCTGTCGACGGTCGCCGAGGACCAGACGCCCGTACTGATCGAACTCAATGGCCTGACCATGGCCAGCAACCTCGACAAAAGCAGCTATGGCTATTACCTGGGGCAAAACACGCTCGAGTTGACCAGCACCAAGACCACTTTTGGTGAGAAGCAGGCGGTAGTGACCTTCAAAAACGCCGAACTGAAGAGCTCAACCCACGAGTCCGGGACTAATGCCGCGGGTCGTGCCGATTACAAGGTGGGTGAAATTCTCTACAACGGCAAGGCTGTCGGCGCGGCGAACATGGCCTGGAGCCTGAAAAACCTCGATATTCCGGCCACCCTGTCGCTGGTGCAGGTTTATCAGAGCAAACTTCAGCCCTACGAGGCTGCCGCCGCCGCAGCAGCTGCCGCCGGTGAGCCGGCGCCAGAGCTGATGTTGAGCGAAGCCGAGCAGGCCCAGGTCAAGACTGATCTGGAGAAACTGCTGGATGCCAAACCGCAGATCGCCATGGAAAACCTGTCGTTCAAGACCGCCAACGGTGAAAGCCGTATGAGCCTGGTGGTCGATCTGGCCAGGCCGCAATCGATGGACCTGCCGCCCGTTGAAGTGGGCAAGCAGCTGATTGCGCTGTTGGACTTCAATCTGCTGATGTCCAAGCCGATGATCGCCGACGTTGCCAGTGTGCAGGCACAGATTGAAGGTCAGACCGATGCCAAGGTCATTGCCGAACAAGCGACCATGGCCAGTGACATGGTCAGCAGCATGGCGGTGGGGACTCAACTGGCGACACTGGACGGCAACAACATCGTCTCCAAACTGCGCTATGCCAATAATCAGGTGGATTTCAACGGCCAGAAGATGACCGTTGAGCAGTTTATCGGCTTCGTGATGAACACACTGGGTGGCGCTGGCGCCGTTCAGTAAGCCGCTTCCCGGGGTAGCTGAAACAGTCGCACGTTCCAGCCGAACGCCCAGCTTCCGCATCAGCGGGTCGGCTGGGCGTTTTGTTTTGCGCGGCGCCTACGTCAAGTCCCAGGCCTGCTCGGCGCAGGGTCCATCAAGCAGGCTATAGTTTCCAGGCCCCACGACGATCCCATCCGCAGAAGGCGCCTTTCATGTCCCGACGTATTCCGCTCACTACCTGGCTGGCTGCCAGCGCGCTCATGCTATCTCTGCAACTGCCTGCCCAGGCCCAGGAACGCTTCACGCTGACGACTCCCGGGGCGCCGGACAATGCGCTGTTCAGCCAGGCCAATGCCAGCGATGCCAACGATTGTGGCGGGCAAAATGTTTCTCCGGCGCTGAGCTGGAGCGATGGGACCAAGGGCACCACCAGCTACGCCATTGTCATGCACGACCCGGATGGCCAAAAAGGCCTGGGGGTCGATCACTGGGTGCATTACGGCATCGCTGCCACGACTCGCGTTATCGCCTCCGGGGCGAGTGACCAATCGACCCTCGAAGGGCTCGGTGGGACCAACAGCAAAAACACCACCACCTATGCCGGTCCATGCCCGCCGGTCGGCGACAGTGCTCATCACTATGTGATCCAGATCTATGCCCTCGATCTCGCGCCAGATGCGTTGCCCGCGGGCCTGACCCGGGCGCAGCTGATGGAGAAGATCAAAGGCCATGTGCTGCGCAACAGCAGCGTGGTGCGGCGTTACCAGCGCTGAAAAATATTCTTCGGGACTTAACCCGAATCGCCAGGGCTGTCCGTCTCAGAGGATGAATGGATCATTTCCTCCCGAGGTCAGCCACATGTCACTTCCTCTGCATTTTTTCCGCCCGGCCGCACAGGGTTTCGCCGCCGGGTTGCTGCTGGCGATTGCCGGCTGTGGTGTGTCATCCAAACCCGACACCGCTGCCCCTCAGTCGCCGACCCAAGGGGCGCTGCACAGCGAAGCGAAATCCTCGGTGCAAAGCGAGGCGCTGAAGGCGGATGCGACACTGGCCAAGCGCAGCCTGGGAGCGATGCCCGCGCCTGCCACGATGTACGCGCCAATAGCGGCCGGTGAAGCCTCCGCGCCGGGCTATCGGGATGAGCAACGCGAGCAGTATCAGGCCCTGGCGGATAACCCGATCCAGAGCGTCGCCCAAGCGCCGGTATCGACCTTCAGTGTCGACGTCGACACTGGCAGCTATGCCAACGTGCGGCGTTTGCTCAATCAGGGGCGCCTGCCGCCGGAAGGTGCGGTGCGCCTGGAGGAAATGGTCAATTACTTTCCCTACGATTACGCCCAGCCAAACGATGGCACGCCCTTTGGCGTGACCACTGAGCTGGCGCCATCACCATGGAATCCCCACACCCGCCTGCTACGCATCGGGATCAAGGCCTCGGATCGCGCAGTGGCTGAACTCGCGCCGGCGAATCTGGTGTTTCTGGTGGACGTGTCGGGGTCCATGGATCGTCGCGAAGGGCTGCCGCTGGTCAAGAGCACCCTGAAGCTGTTGGTCGATCAATTGCGTGATCAGGATCGGGTCTCGTTGGTGGTCTATGCCGGTGAATCACGGGTGGTCCTGGAGCCGACTTCCGGGCGCGACAAGGCGAAGATCCGCACGGCCATCGAACAGTTGACCGCGGGTGGTTCGACTGCCGGTGCCTCGGGTATCGAACTGGCGTATCAGATGGCCCGGCAAGGGTTTATCGCCAAAGGCATCAATCGCATCCTGCTGGCCACCGACGGCGACTTCAACGTTGGCGTCAGCGATTTCGACAGCCTCAAACAAATGGCCGTGGATAAACGCAAGACCGGCGTTTCCCTGACCACCCTGGGGTTCGGCGTGGACAACTACAATGAACAGCTGATGGAGCAGCTGGCTGACGCTGGCGATGGCAACTACGCCTACATCGACAACCTGCGGGAGGCGCGCAAGGTGCTGGTCGATCAGCTCGGCTCGACCCTCGCCGTGGTGGCGAAAAACGTCAAGCTGCAACTGGAGTTCAACCCTGCGCAGGTCAGTGAATACCGGCTGCTCGGTTACGAGAATCGTGCATTGAAACGCGAAGACTTCAGCAATGACAAAGTCGATGCGGGCGAGATCGGTGCCGGGCACACGGTCACCGCGCTGTACGAAATCGTACCCAAAGGCGAAAAGGGCTGGCTGGAACCGCTGCGTTACACCCGTGAGCAAGCCGCTCGGCAGGATGGAATAACCCACGAACTGGCGATGTTGCGAGTGCGCTATCAACTGCCGGAGGGTGGTGCCAGCCGCTTGATCGAACGGCCGATCGTTCAGGGCGAGCAGCCAGGAAAATTGGCCCGGGCCAGCGATGATCTGCGCTTCGCCGCGGCAGTCGCGGCATTTTCCCAGCAGCTTAAAGACGGGCGCTACACCGGCGCCTTTGGCTTGAGCGACACCGTGGCACTGGCCCGTGGCGCACGGGGTGATGACCGGTTTGGCCTGCGTGGCGAGTTCGTGCAATTGGTCGAGTTGGCGCAAAGCCTGCAAACCCCGGCGGCAACGGTCAGTCAGCGGCCGAGAGCAGCCGACGACAACCGCGTCGAATAACGCCACAGTGAGCAGAGCCAAGGAGTCCCTTACTGATATGTCTGCCGCGAATGCGTCATCCACCGACTCCGCCGGCAGCGATGAAACGCTGCTGGCGCGCTATCGCATCGGCGATGCGGCGGCCTTCGAGGTTTTGTATGAACGGCATCGCCAGGGGCTGTACCGTTTCCTCCTTGGCTTGAGCGGCAAGACCGAACTGGCCGAAGAGGTTTACCAGGAAACCTGGCTGAGCCTGATCCGCAGCACTAGCCAGCCACAAGGACGAGCGAATTTTCGCACCTGGCTCTATCAGATCGCCCGCAACCGACTGATCGACCACTGGCGCAAACAGGGCATCCGCAATCCGCTGCACGACAGCTACGACGAACAGGCTCACGCGCTGATCGATGACGCTGCCGGACCGGAGCAGCTACTGAGCCTGAGCCGCGACAGCCTGCGTCTGGAAGCGGCACTACAGGAGCTGCCCGCCGATCAGCGCGAAGTCTTCCTGTTGCGGGTCCACGGCGACCTCGAACTGCCACAGATCGCAACCCTGACCGAGACGCCGCTGGAAACGGTGAAAAGCCGTTTCCGTTATGCACAGCAAAAACTGCGTCGGCTGCTGGCCGAGGAGGTACTCACATGACTGACGCCCGACAGCCGCCGGATTCAGGCGAAGACGATCTGATCCAACATTTTCGTCAACAAGCAACGGGTGAACCACCGGCTCGACTGGATTCGCTGATCCTCGCCGCCGCTCGCCGCCAAGTGCCTGCGCCGTCGCCAAGCCTTTGGCAGCGTTGGCTACAGGCCTGCCAGAAACCCCGTTGGCAAGTGGCTTTCGCCAGCCTGGTCGGCGTTGCGCTGATGCTGGCGTTGGTGCAGCATTCGCCGGAGCAGCGTCCGACCTACGACTTCGCTCCCGAACCGAAACTGTCCGCGCCGAGCAGCGCCAAACGGCAAGCTGCGGCCGGGTCGGCTGAACTCGCCGAATCAGTACCGCAACCCATTCAGAACGCCCCTGCTGGCGCCTTGTCAGCTCCCTCTCCAGCGGCGCCAACGGCCAGTTTTGCTATGCCCGCGCAAACCGAGTCGTTTAGTGCACAAACCCAGGCAAAAGCCAGCGAATCCAGGGCGGATGAGGCGAAAGCCAAAGTCAGCAAGCGTGCCGCAGCACCGGTCAAAACACTGGATGAGGAACTGCGAGAGGTCCTGCGCCTACGCGGCCTTGGCCAGGTCAAAGCCGCGGACGCCCAGCTGGAGGCGTTGCACAAGCGTTTCCCGAAGAGCGATCTCACGGCTCGACTCAAGGAATTGCAGGGCCAGCGAGGTCAATGATGGTCAGCAGGTTGGCGTCGATAATTGAAAGGGCGCACTATTAAGCCAATTGCTGATGCGTTGGAGAGTAGCCGTGACGCAACGAATCGACCGCATTGCCCTGCTCAAGAATTGCCCGGTCATGGGCGAGGAAATACGCCGGGCAATCACTGAAAGCCGCAAAGATCCGCTCCCGACGTCGGAAGCGGATGATGATGATACTGAAGAATTGGATGCGGACATCGAGCCAATCGAAGCACCTGCGGGTGGCAAGTCCAGAAAAAGATCTTGAGACAACACCCACAAAAAAGCCCCAGGCCATAAGACCTGGGGCTTTTTCGTTCGTAGCTGGTGCACCAGGCGGGATTCGAACCCACGACCACTGCCTTCGGAGGGCAGTACTCTATCCAGCTGAGCTACTGGTGCAATGCGGGCGCCATGATACTCATAAGCATAGCGGGCGTCCATGCTGCTGAATCGACTGATGTTTTGCGAGGTAAAACGGCCGTTTGCTACGTTGATCAGAAAATTTCAGCAAATGCGGCATTTTTGTTCTTTTTTTCGAACAGCCTATTGTCCTTTACCCCCTTTGATCCTAGGATTCGTTTGAGATTTCAAACGCTCTTGTCTGGGTGCTGAACCGCACGAGTTACTTTATGTGCGTTATTTATGTGCTTCGGCCCGGTGAATGAATTTCCTGACGGCAGCCCTTGAGGCGCCTTTCTACAATTAATAATTCGCTCCGCGCCTGCGCGGTGCTGTTAAGGAAAAGCCCACATGCAGCTCAAAGACACCCAATTGTTCCGCCAGCAAGCCTATATCGATGGCGCTTGGGTCGATGCGGACAATGGTCAGACGATCAAGGTCAACAACCCGGCAACGGGCGAAATTCTGGGCACGGTGCCAAAAATGGGCGCTGCCGAAACCCGTCGTGCTATCGAAGCTGCTGACAAAGCCCTGCCGGCCTGGCGCTCTCTGACCGCCAAAGAGCGGGCGAACAAGCTGCGTCGCTGGTTCGAACTGTTGATTGAAAACCAGGACGACCTCGGTCGCCTGATGACCCTCGAGCAAGGCAAGCCATTGGCCGAAGCCAAGGGCGAAATCGTTTACGCCGCTTCCTTTATCGAGTGGTTCGCCGAAGAAGCCAAGCGCATCTACGGTGACGTGATTCCTGGCCACCAGCCGGACAAGCGCCTGATCGTGCTCAAGCAGCCGATCGGTGTGACCGCCGCGATCACCCCGTGGAACTTCCCGGCCGCGATGATCACCCGTAAAGCCGGCCCGGCTCTGGCTGCCGGTTGCACCATGGTGATCAAGCCTGCTTCGCAAACCCCGTTCTCGGCCCTGGCCCTGGTTGAGCTGGCACACCGTGCCGGTATCCCGAAAGGCGTGCTGAGCGTAGTCACCGGCAGCGCCGGCGACATCGGCGGCGAGCTGACCAGCAACCCGATCGTGCGCAAATTGTCCTTCACTGGCTCGACCGAAATCGGTCGTCAGCTGATGGCCGAATGCGCCAAGGACATCAAGAAGGTTTCCCTGGAGCTGGGCGGCAACGCTCCGTTCATCGTGTTCGACGACGCGGACCTGGATAAGGCCGTCGAAGGCGCGATCATTTCCAAGTACCGCAACAACGGCCAGACCTGTGTCTGCGCCAACCGCCTGTACATTCAGGATTCGGTCTACGACGCGTTCGCCGAAAAACTGAAAGTGGCTGTGGCCAAACTCAAGATCGGTAACGGTCTGGATGACGGCACCACTACCGGTCCGCTGATCGACGAAAAAGCCGTGGCCAAGGTTCAGGAGCACATTGCTGACGCCCTCAGCAAAGGCGCGACCCTGTTGGCCGGTGGCAAGAGCATGGAAGGCAATTTCTTCGAGCCGACCATTCTGACCAACGTGCCGAACAATGCCGCAGTGGCCAAGGAAGAAACCTTCGGCCCATTGGCGCCACTGTTCCGCTTCAAAGACGAAGCCGACGTGATCGCGATGGCAAACGATACCGAGTTCGGTCTGGCCTCGTACTTCTACGCTCGCGACCTGGGTCGTGTGTTCCGTGTGGCAGAAGCCCTGGAATATGGCATGGTCGGCGTCAACACCGGGTTGATCTCCAACGAAGTCGCGCCATTTGGCGGCATCAAGGCCTCGGGCCTGGGCCGTGAAGGCTCCAAGTACGGCATCGAAGATTACCTGGAAATCAAATACCTCTGCCTGGGCATCTAACTCCGGCAAGGCATTGAGCGGAGAGGGGCACGAGAGCGCTGTCCCCTTTCTGCGCGTCAAACGATTTTTCTTTGTGGCCGGGAAAGCTGTGGCAGTCGATCATCGCATGCTGCCGTAGTTGCCTCCCGCCACGTATTCCTTGAGCCACGCCGACCGATGAGCGGCGAATGAGGACACTATGAGCAAGACTAACGCATCCCTGATGAAACGCCGTGAAGCTGCTGTACCGCGCGGTGTTGGCCAGATTCACCCAATCTTCGCCGAGTCGGCGAAGAACGCCACCGTGACCGACGTTGAAGGTCGCGAGTTCATCGACTTTGCCGGCGGTATTGCCGTGCTGAACACCGGTCACCTGCACCCGAAAATCATCGCGGCAGTGACTGCGCAGCTGAACAAGCTGACTCACACCTGCTTCCAGGTGCTGGCTTACGAACCTTATGTAGAACTGTGCGAAAAAGTGAACGCCAAGGTTCCTGGTGACTTCGCCAAGAAAACCCTGCTGGTCACCACCGGTTCCGAAGCCGTGGAAAACGCCGTGAAAATCGCGCGTGCCGCCACGGGCCGTGCTGGCGTGATCGCTTTCACCGGCGCTTACCACGGTCGCACCATGATGACCCTGGGCCTAACCGGTAAAGTCGTGCCTTACTCGGCCGGCATGGGCCTGATGCCAGGCGGCATCTTCCGCGCGCTGTACCCGAACGAACTGCATGGCGTGAGCATCGACGATTCGATCGCCAGCATCGAGCGTATCTTCAAGAACGACGCCGAGCCGCGTGACATCGCTGCAATCATCATCGAGCCAGTTCAGGGCGAAGGTGGTTTCTACGTCGCGCCGAAGGCGTTCATGGCCCGTCTGCGTGCCCTGTGCGACCAGCACGGCATTCTGTTGATCGCTGACGAAGTACAAACCGGCGCTGGCCGTACCGGCACCTTCTTCGCCATGGAACAGATGGGCGTCGCTGCCGACCTGACCACCTTCGCCAAATCCATCGCTGGCGGTTTCCCGCTGGCCGGTGTGTGCGGCAAGGCCGAGTACATGGACGCTATCGCTCCAGGCGGCCTGGGCGGCACCTACGCCGGTAGCCCGATCGCTTGCGCCGCTGCTTTGGCGGTGATGGAAGTGTTCGAAGAAGAGCACCTGCTGGATCGCTGCAAAGCAGTCGGCGAGCGCCTGGTTACTGGCCTGAAAGCCATTCAAGCCAAGTACCCGGTAATCGGCGAAGTGCGTGCCTTGGGCGCGATGATCGCGGTCGAGCTATTTGTTGACGGCGACAGCCACAAGCCAAACGCCGCTGCTGTTGCATCGGTGGTGGCCAAGGCTCGCGACAAGGGTCTGATCCTGCTGTCGTGCGGTACTTATGGCAACGTGCTGCGAGTCCTGGTACCGCTGACTTCGCCGGACGAGCAACTGGACAAAGGTCTGGCAATCATCGAAGAGTGTTTCTCCGAGCTCTGATTACTGGCTGTGACCTGATCGACAAAAACCCCGCTTCGGCGGGGTTTTTTATGGGGTTGTCGGTAGACCCGGATTTTCCCCTGTATCAGACTGCCAGCATTGACTAAGGTGCAAGCATGCCTTTGGAGCGTGCTGATGATCGCAGTTGATTTACCTGCTGTACCACGAGTGCTGATCGCCGAGGAGGATCCTTGGTCTCGTGACCTGCTCAAGCAGGTGTTATTGAACGTGCGTTGCGACGCACGAGTGGATGTGTGTGCCGATGGCCAGGAAGCGTTGCTGTTGTTGAGCGAGAATCCCTATGACCTGGTGATCGCCAATTGGGAACTGCCGGGCGTCGATGGGCTGGGCGTGCTGCGTAGCGTGCGTCAGCGCAAGCGTAACCCGGTGCTGCCGTTTATCCTCATGACCAGCCGCAATGACAGTGCCAGCGTGCGCGAAGTCTTGCCGCTGGCGCCCACGGCTTATCTGACCAAACCCCTGAACATGGAAAGCCTGACGCTGCGTTTGCAGGGTCTGCTGCTGGCCGCGGGTCAGTCCGTCTCGTGCGAGGCTCCGGTACTGGCGCCCGGCATGACCTTATGGGCTTTTCTTGAGCGTCGGCGTGAAGTCGCCGATGGCGCGCCATTGCTGGCCGACGTGCAGCTGGCGGTCAAACGCAGCCTCAACCCCAACGGGCTGGATTTGGTCCTGTTGGAGCAGGAAATCCGCACGGACCCGCAGATTACCGCAGTGCTGATTGCCGCCGCCAACAGCGCTGCCCATCACCGTGGCGACTCGGTGCAGACCCTGTCCCAGGCCTTGCACAGGCTCGGCACCGGGCAAAGCATGAATCTTATTCTTGGCCTGGCCCTCAAGCGCAGCGCCAAACTGAGCGATCCCGCGCTGGGCGATTACGCCGAACGGTATTGGGAGCTGTCGCTGCACACTGCGGAATACGGTCGTACTCTGGCGCGTTTGCTGGATCTGGATCAGGAACGCTGCTATTGCGCCGGCATGCTGCATCGCCTGGGCGATCTGGCGTTGCTGCGGTGCTTGCAGGAATGGAAGCAGGCCGGCGGCGAGCTGGATGATCAGGAAGAGATCGGTAACGCGCTGGTCGAGTATGGCGCCGCCTATGGTTCGGCCCTGCGCACGCGCTGGCGCTTGCCGCTGGAGTTGCGTGAGCTGATCGCTGCTATCTACCAGCTTGGTGGTGGGGTTTACTGCCGTGAAGCGTTAGTGATGAGCATCGCCGCACAACTGGCCCGTCTGAGGCCTTCAGAAGGCGTTGAGGAACTTGCCAAAAGCAAGGCTGCGCGCCTGCTCAAGATCGGCTTGCCGGAGCTGATGCGGTTGCGCAAAGGCTGAAGATGGCAGCAGCGGACACTATGCCTGTGTCTGGCAGCTATCCTTGTGGGAGCGAGCTTGCTCGCGAAGACGTCATCTCAGCCAGCACCTGTTTTGCGACGAACATCGCTTTCGAGGGCAAGCCAGCTCCTTGGTCGTCATCGTTCCTGAGTCAGGCGAACTCACCCCGAAACAACCCGGTTCTTGCCCTGGCGCTTGGCCTCGTACATCGCGGCGTCGGCGCGAGCGAACAGGCTGTCCAGGCTTTGGTCTGCGGCGGTGAGGCTGGTCAAGCCCTGGCTCACCGTGATGCCGAAAGACTGTCCTTCGTGGCAGAAGCACAGGCGCTGAATTTCCCGCTGCAGACGTTGCGCCACTTGCATGGTCATTTCGGGTGCGCAGCCGGGGAAGACCGCCGCGAACTCCTCACCGCCGATGCGTCCGAACACGTCACCGCGACGCAGTGCCGCCCGGCCGCTTTCGGCGATGCGTTGCAGCACCAGGTCGCCTTCCGGATGGCCATAGGTATCGTTGACGAGCTTGAAGTCATCAATGTCCAGCAGCAGAAAAGACAGCGGTGAGCCTTGTCGCCGAGCCTTTTCGAACTCGCGATTGGCGCATTCGAAAAAGTGTCGACGATTGCTGCTCTGGGTCAGGACGTCGGTGGTGGCCAGGCGTTGCAGTTCGGCTTCGAGCCGCTTTTTTTCGGTGATGTCTTCGGCAATGCCGACCACGATCAACGGCTGGCCCGGCTCGGCCTGGCGGTTGATGAAGCATTTATCGCTGATCCAGCGAATCTGGCCGTCGGCCGCGATGATGCGGTACTCGCGATCCTCGACGGCACCTTTGCGAAAAACCTCGGCCAGGCTGCGTTCGGCGTACTCGAGGTCGTCCGGGTAAATGCTGTCGCGCCATTCGTTGCTGTCGGCCAACAGCAGGCCTGCGGAACGGCCAAAGATGCGCTCATAGGCCGGGCTGACATACAGCACTTTTCGCGCTTCCCAGTCGATAGCCCACAGCACCGCGTTGACGCTCACCAGCAAGGAGCTGAACAGTTGTTCACGCTCGGCCAGACGCGCGACTTCGCCTTGGGCATGCATCAAGGCAAGCAGCGTTTGCGCAGCGTCGGGCCACGCCTGAGAGGATGGAATGGGTAGATCTTTATGGACCATCGGCACAGATCTCGAAGGGCGTGCCGCTCAAGGTTAGAAAGCGGCCACAGCAGCCCGCCTGGAGGGCGAATTGCTCCTTGAGATAGGGGATTTGCAGCTAAGTTCCCGTTTTTCGTGGCTGGGGAGCTTGCTCCCGCTGGGCGGTCAAGCCGTCCCGAACCGTGGAATGCGTTTTTTCAGTTAAAACGCATTGCCAGGTTTACCGCCGGTATGCGGCCGAACGGGACGCCACAGTCAGGTGGTAGCGGGGCGCAGCGAGTAGGTTTTCAACTGATGGGCGAAGTCGCGCAGCGATTGAATACCGCTGGCCTCGGCTTCGTGAACCCACTCCTTGATCGCCGCCAGCATGTCATGACCGTTGGTGCTGGTCTTGAGCCAGATCTGCTGCAGAGCGAGGCGTTTTTCGTAAATGACCTTCAACGCCTGACTGTGCTCGAGCATGGTCTGGATACGCAGGTGGTGCTTGTCATCCAGCAGGCTGGTTTCCCGCGAGAGCAGGCGCTTGGCCCGATGGAACTGGTGACGAACCGAATGATCGACCTTTTCCAGCTCCTGCTTGACCAGTGGCGCGATGACCAATTTGCGGTACTGGGCCATGATCTGGAAGCGGTTATTGAGGATCGCCATGGCGGTGTCCATGTCCAGGCTGCCCTTGCCTTCGACCCGGTGGGCGATCGGCGCGACCCGCTGAACCTTGGCCAGGCGCAGGAAGCTGAAGACCTTGATCCATGCCCAACCGAGATCGAACTCCCACTTCTTCACCGACAGTTTTGCCGAGTTGGGGTAGGTGTGGTGGTTGTTGTGCAGCTCTTCGCCACCGACCAGGATGCCCCAGGGCACCAGATTGGTCGCTGCATCGCGGCATTCGAAGTTGCGATAGCCGACCGCATGGCCCAGGCCGTTGATGACGCCGGCGGCCCAGAACGGAATCCACATCATCTGGATCGCCCAGATGGTGATGCCGATGGTGCCGAACAGCAGCAGATCGATGACGCCCATGATCCCGACGCCCAGCAGCGGGTAGCGGGTGTAGAGGTTGCGTTCGATCCAGTCGTCCGGGCAGTTCTTGCCGTAGATGCGCAGGGTCTCGGGGTTTTCCGCTTCGGCGCGGTACAGTTCGGCGCCTTTGCGCAGGACTGTGGAGAGACCTTTGATCACCGGGCTGTGCGGATCATCGACGGTTTCGCATTTGGCGTGATGCTTGCGGTGGATAGCGGTCCACTCGCGGGTGTTCTGTGCCGTGGTCAGCCACAGCCAGAAGCGGAAGAAATGTTTCAGGCCGGCATTGAGCTCCAGGGAGCGATGGGCTGAATAGCGGTGCAGATAGACTGTGACGCCGACAATGGTCACATGAGTCATCAATAGGGTGACTGCCACCAGTTGCCAAGGCGACAAGTCGAGAAAACCGTTGTACCACATAGGTTGTATGGTCCTCGAAAAAATGAAAATCAGCCTCCGCATTATCACTCAGCCCACAGATAAAACCAGTCGCCCTTTCAGATAAGAGTGGCGGGATGTGTCTTTCCTCTATAATTCCAATCTTTCCGTAGGGACATTTGTTGGCTTATGTCGATTTCTTATCGCGATGCTCTGCGTGCGGCGCTGCTCTACCTGCTGCTGTCAGTTATCTGGCTGCAACTCAGTGGTCATTTATTGAGCAGGTTCTTCGATGAGTCGACTGATCTGGTCCACTGGCAACTGATCAACGGCTATGTCTGGGCCCTGTTCAGTGCCGGCCTGATCTTCAGCTCTCGCGCACGATTACTGAGTTTTCTCGGCTTCGGCGCAACGTTGCGCCACCAACGTGAAGACCGCGAGCGTTTGCGTCAGGCAGCGGCGGTGTTCGATTGCACCCGCGAAGGGGTGCTGGTCAGCGACCGGCGCGGGCTGATCGTCCATGTGAACCGGGCGTTCATGGAAATTACCGGCTATCAGCGTGAAGAAGTGCTCGGTCGCCAGCCGAGCATGTTCAAGTCCGGCCACCATCCGCCAACGTTTTATGCCGCCATGTTTGAGTCCCTGAAAAGCACCGGGGAGTGGAGCGGTGAGATCTGGAACCGGCGAAAGTGCGGTGAGATTTATCCGCAGTGGCAGACCATCCGGGTCATCGAGGATGACCGGGGTGAGCTTAGCCATTATGTCGCGGTATTTTCCGACATCAGCGCAATCAAGGAGTCGCAGCATGAACTGGCGCACCTGGCGCACCACGACCCGCTGACCGACTTGCCCAACCGTTTGCTCTTCACCGACCGGGCCGAACAGGCGTTGGCCTCGGCGCAGACCCACAAGCGTGGCTGTGCCTTGCTGTTGATCGATCTGGATCACTTCAAGATCATCAACGACAGCCTCGGCCACAATGTCGGCGATCAGCTACTCAAGGCGGTGGCCGAGCGGCTGCGAGGGATGTTCGGCCCCGGGGTCACTTTGGCGCGCCTGGGTGGCGACGAATTTGCCGTGCTGGCCGAAAGTTGCCCGCAATTGATGCAAGCGGCAGCGCTGGCCCAGCGGATCATCGACGGGCTGAAGGAGCCGTTCCAGGTCGACGGGCACGAACTCTTTATCAATGCCAGCATCGGCATCAGTCTGTTCCCCAGCGATGCGTTGAATGCCGAGCAACTGCTGCGCAACGCTGATTCGGCGCTGTTCAAGGCCAAAAGTGCCGGGCGTGAAGGGTATGCCCTGTATACCGAAGAACTCACCGCTCACGCTCAGCACCGGGTAGAGATCGCCAATGAGTTGCGGCGCGCCCTGGAGCAGCAGGAGTTGCGGGTGTACTACCAACCGGTGCATGAATTGCAAACCAGTCGGTTGATCGGCGTCGAGGCGCTGGTGCGTTGGGAGCACCCCGAGCGTGGCCTGGTTTCACCGGCCGAGTTCATTCCGATTGCCGAGCGCACCGGATTGATTGCCGAGATCGATGCCTGGGTCCTGCAGCAAGCCTGTCAGCAGATGTGCCAATGGCTGAAGGCGGGAGTGGTGTTGTCGTTCGTCGCGGTGAATGTCTCCAGTCGTCTGTTCGCCCGTCGCGAGCTTTATCAGCAGGTCGCCCAGGTGTTGCACGACACCGGGCTGGATCCGGCCTTTCTGGAACTGGAAGTCACCGAAAGTGCGGTGATGGAGGATCCTGAGGTGGCGCTGGAGCAAATGCACCGGTTGCGCGAATTGGGTTTACGTCTGGCCATCGATGACTTTGGCACGGGCTATTCATCGCTGCTGCGGCTCAAGCGGCTGCCGGTGCAGAAACTCAAGATCGACCAGGGTTTTGTCGCCGGATTGCCTTGGGATGACGACGATGCAGCCATTGTGCGGGTGATTATCGCCCTGGCACAAAGCATGGGCATGCAGGTGCACGCCGAAGGCATCGAACAGATCGAACAAGCGGGTTTCCTGCTCGAGCATGGCTGCGACCTGGGCCAGGGCTACTGGTTTGGGCGGCCAGTGCCGGCGCAGCAGCTGGATTGGGCGAGGGCGCCGGTGATTCGGTAGCTACGTTGGCTAGAGGGGCAGTTGTAAACCTGTGGCATACAACTGTGGCGAGGGGGCTTGTCGGGACGCCGCACCGCCCCGTTCGGCTGCGCAGCAGTCGTAAAACCTGCTGATGCGTTCTGTCTGAAAAACCGCGATTGCCGATTTAGGGCCGCTGCGCGCCCCGACAAGCCCCCTCGCCACAGAGGTCTTCGAGCCTTTCAAAATCTACATTTCCCCACGTAACCCCCCGCCCCAACAAATAATTCATTTTGGTTATATAAACATTCTTAAATAGTATTTTTAAGAATATCCGTGCCTATCTACTATTGCTCTCACGCCGCAAGCAGTGCCGCCACTGCCAGGCACCTCTTATTTCAGGAGCAGCACCATGAGCGCATCTCTACGTAGCGTTGACGGCCAGGACGAAGCAACCATTTTGCGTGAGATCCAGAGCGCATTGCGCGACCTGCGCTTCGGGGCGGTGGAGATCACCGTGCATAACGCGCAAGTGGTACAGATCGAACGCAAGGAAAAATTCCGTTTGCAGCACCCAGGTAACAAACCGAGCTGATTACCACAGCCAACGTCAAAAGATCGCAGGCCCCTACAGGTGTACACAACTCCCCGTAGGAGCTGCCGCAGGCTGCGATCTTTTCCCGAGGCGACCCGATTCCAGAACCCATAAGAAAAGCCAACACCCCAAGAATTTCAGGAGCTTTCACTATGTCGTCGATTCGCCGTTACGCCCTGGCCGCTCTGGCCAGCGCCATTTTTGCGGGTTCCGCGGTTGCCAAGGATTACGAGTTGCTCAACGTGTCCTATGACCCGACCCGTGAGCTGTATCAGGATTTCAACGCTGAGTTCGTCAATTTCTGGAAGAAAGACCACGCTGGCGACAACGTGAAAATCCAGCAATCCCACGGCGGCTCGGGCAAACAGGGCCGGGCGGTGATTGATGGCCTGCGGGCGGATGTAGTGACACTGGCGTTGGCCGGTGACATCGACGAAATCGCCAAGCTTGGCAAGTCTCTGCCAACCGATTGGCAAAAGCGCTTGCCTGAGGCCAGCACTCCCTACACCTCGACCATCGTGTTCCTGGTGCGCAAGGGCAACCCAAAAGGTATCAAGGACTGGGGCGATTTGACCAAAAAGGGTGTTGAAGTGATCACCCCGAACCCGAAAACCAGCGGCGGCGCGCGCTGGAACTTCCTCGCCGCCTGGGCCTATGGCCTGAAAGCCGGCGGTAGCGAAGCCAAGGCTCAGGAATATGTCCAGGAGCTGTTCAAGCATGTTCCGGTGCTGGATACCGGCGCTCGCGGTTCGACCATTACCTTCGTCAACAACGGTCAGGGCGACGTGTTGCTGGCCTGGGAAAACGAAGCTTTCCTGGCGCTGAAAGAAGACGGTGGCGCGGACAAGTTCGACATTGTGGTGCCGTCGTTGTCGATCCTCGCCGAGCCGCCCGTGGCGGTGGTGGATAAGAACGCCGAGAAGAAGGGTAATAGCGAAATCGCCGAAGCCTATCTGAAGCATCTGTACAGCCCGGCCGGCCAGGAGATCGCGGCGAAAAACTTCTACCGTCCGCGTGACAAGGATGTGGCGGCCAAGTATGCCCAGCAGTTCCCGAAACTGGATCTGGTGACTATCGACAAAGACTTCGGCGGCTGGAAAACTGCCCAACCGAAATTCTTCAATGACGGTGGTGTGTTCGACCAGATTTACACCGCGCAATAACGCCGTGAAGCGGATTGCTCAGTAGCTAGCAAAGAGCCCCGGATTACGATTCGGGGCTTCGCGCGTTCAACCAAGGACTTTTATGTCGCGTCGTATCTCCCCCGTCATACCCGGCTTCGGGCTGACGCTGGGTTACACCTTGGTGTACCTCAGCCTGATTGTGCTCATACCCCTGGCAGCGATGTTCGTGCATGCCGCTCAACTCACCTGGGATCAGTTCTGGGCGATCATCTCCGCCCCCCGCGTGCTGGCGGCGTTGAAGCTGAGTTTCAGTACCGCGCTGTACGCCGCGATCATCAACGGCATCATCGGTACGTTGCTGGCCTGGGTGCTGGTGCGCTACACCTTCCCCGGCCGCAAGATCATCGACGCGATGATCGACCTGCCATTCGCGTTGCCCACCGCCGTGGCCGGTATTGCGTTGACTGCGCTGTACGCTCCGAACGGACTGGTCGGGCAGTTCGCCGCTGATCTGGGCTTCAAGATTGCCTACACCCCGCTGGGTATCACCCTGGCGCTGACCTTCGTCACCTTGCCGTTCGTGGTGCGTACGGTGCAGCCGGTGCTCGCCGACATCCCTCGCGAAGTCGAAGAAGCCGCTGCCTGCCTGGGGGCCAAGCCATTGCAGGTGTTTCGCTACATCCTGGTGCCGGCGTTGCTGCCCGCCTGGCTGACCGGTTTCGCCCTGGCCTTCGCCCGTGGCGTTGGTGAGTATGGTTCGGTGATCTTCATCGCCGGCAACATGCCGATGAAGACCGAGATCCTGCCGCTGCTGATCATGGTCAAGCTCGACCAATACGACTACACCGGCGCCACCTCCATCGGCGTGCTGATGCTGGTGGTTTCCTTCGTCCTGTTGCTGCTGATCAACTTGTTGCAGCGGCGCATCGAAACCCCATAAGGAGGCCCGGAATATGTCCAGTTCAACGCTTACCGCCGCTTCCTCGGCTAACGCTGCCCGTCGTGGCAGCGCCGTTTCACGACGCATTCTGATTGGCCTCGGCTGGCTGATCTTCGCCCTGTTTCTGTTGTTGCCGCTGTTTATCGTGGTGTCCCAGGGGCTGAAACTCGGCCTCGGCGCATTCTTCACCGCGATCTTCGAGCCGGATGCGCTATCGGCCCTGAAGCTGACGGTGGTCGCGGTGCTGATTTCGGTGCCGCTCAATCTGGTGTTCGGCGTCAGCGCCGCCTGGTGCGTGAGCAAGTACTCGTTCCGCGGCAAGAGCATGCTGGTGACCCTGATCGACTTGCCGTTCTCGGTGTCGCCGGTGATCGCCGGTCTGGTCTATGTGCTGATGTTCGGCGCCCAGGGCTTCTTCGGCCCATGGCTGCAGGACCACGACATCCAGATCGTCTTCGCGCTGCCAGGCATCGTACTGGCGACCATCTTCGTCACCGTGCCGTTCGTGGCCCGGGAGCTGATCCCGCTGATGCAGGAGCAGGGTACCCAGGAAGAAGAAGCCGCGCGGCTGCTGGGCGCCAACGGCTGGCAGATGTTCTGGCATGTCACGGTGCCGAACATCAAATGGGGTCTGATCTACGGCGTGGTGCTCTGTACCGCGCGGGCGATGGGTGAGTTCGGCGCGGTTTCGGTGGTGTCCGGGCACATCCGCGGGGTGACCAACACTTTGCCGCTGCATGTCGAGATCCTCTACAACGAATACAACCATGTCGCGGCGTTTGCCGTGGCGAGTCTGTTGCTGATCCTGGCGCTCTTCATCCTGCTGCTCAAGCAGTGGAGCGAGAACCGTATTAACCGCCTGCGCGCCAGTGCGGCGGAGGAATAAATCATGTCGATCGAAGTCCGTAATGTCAGCAAGAACTTCCACGCCTTCAAAGCCCTGGACCGCATCAATCTGGACATCCAGAGCGGTGAACTGGTGGCGCTGCTCGGCCCCTCCGGTTGCGGCAAGACCACGCTGCTGAGGATCATCGCCGGCCTCGAAACCCCGGATGACGGCAGCATTGTGTTCCACGGCGAAGACGTCTCCGGTCACGACGTGCGTGATCGAAACGTCGGGTTCGTGTTCCAGCACTACGCGTTGTTTCGCCACATGACGGTGTTCGACAACGTCGCGTTTGGCCTGCGCATGAAGCCGAAAAAACAGCGCCCGAGCGAAAGCCAGATCGCGGTCAAAGTCCACGAACTGCTGAACATGGTGCAACTGGACTGGCTCTCCGACCGCTACCCGGAACAGCTTTCCGGTGGCCAGCGTCAACGTATCGCCCTGGCCCGTGCCCTGGCGGTGGAGCCGAAAGTCCTGCTGCTGGACGAACCCTTCGGCGCGCTGGATGCCAAGGTTCGTAAAGAACTGCGGCGCTGGCTGGCGCGGTTGCACGAAGACATCAACCTGACCTCGGTGTTCGTGACCCACGACCAGGAAGAGGCCATGGAAGTGGCCGACCGTATCGTGGTGATGAACAAGGGCGTGATCGAGCAGATCGGCTCGCCAGGTGAAGTCTACGAAAACCCGGCCAGCGATTTCGTCTATCACTTCCTTGGCGACTCCAACCGCCTGCACCTTGGCGAAGACAACCACGTGCTGTTTCGCCCGCACGAGGTGTCGCTGTCGCGCCATGAACTGGAAGACCACCACGCTGCTGAAGTGCGCGATATCCGCCCACTGGGCGCGACTACCCGGGTGACGCTGAAAGTCGAAGGGCAGAGTGAGTTGATCGAAGCGGAAGTGGTCAAGGATCACGACAGCCTGATCGGCCTGGCGCGCGGTGAGACGTTGTTCTTCAAGCCGAAGGTCTGGCAGAAAGTGGCTAACCTTTAAGATCAGAAGATCGCAGCCTGCGGCAGCTCCTACGGGGATTTTCGGACACCTGTAGGAGCTGCCGCAGGCTGCGATCTTTTAAGAATTTTCAAGCCGCCGCATTTTTCCGATTGATCCGGACCCCACCCACTCGCGCCTCGATCTGCTCTTTGAGGTCCCGCCGCAACCCCAGCATGAACGCCAGTTCGGCCACGACAAACAGCGGCCCGACTATCAATCCCGTCACGTCATCGACAAACGCCGGTTTGCGCCCTTCGTAGTGATGGCCGACAAACTGGATGGCCCAGCCGATGACAAACATACCGATGCCGCTGCCGAGCCAAACCAACGTGCTTTCCTGCGCAAGCACCTGACCTAGCCAAACGGACAGGCCAAGCAACACGCTCATCAACACGCCCAGGCGCAGTTCCAGACGCAAATAGAACCACGCCGAGGCCAGTGCCAACAGCACCGCTGGCGACACCCAGAGCCCGGCCAGCGGCCATTGCGGCCGTGACAGCAATACCGCAACAGCGACCACGATCAGCGGTATGCCAATAAAGTGGCTGATGATATTTCGCGGGTCGCGATGGTAGGCGGCGTATTGACTGAGATGGTCAACGAGGCTTTTCATTGTTATTGGCTCCTTTAGGGAGTTCGATCATGCCCTGCGCTCAATCTTCGCTCTGTCAGCCAGGCGACAATCATCGGGAGTTCTAATGGATAGGCAGGCCTGGCGTGCGCTGTTGTCGAGCGGTCAGTGGTTCGCTCATTTACCTGCCTTGTTACAGGATAGTCTGCTGGCGGCCGCCAGGGTGCGGCGCCTGGCGCCCGGTCAACGGTTGTTCAAGCGCGGTGATCCGCCTTGTGGCTTGTATGGGGTGCTTGAGGGGGCGGTGCGCATTGGCGCGGTCAGCGAGCAGGGCAAGGAAGCGCTGCTCAGTGTGGTCGAACCGCCGCACTGGTTCGGTGAAATCTGCCTGTTCGATGGCCGGCCGCGAACCCACGACGCCTACGGTGTCGGCCGCTGCACTCTGTTGCAGGTGACTCAGAGTGCGATGCTCGAACTGCTGGAAGAGCATCCACTGTACTGGCGCCACCTGGCGTTGTTGATGAGCCATAAATTGCGCCTGACGTTCATCAATCTCGAACAGCTGAGCCTGATGCCCGCGGCGGCGCGTGTGGCTCACCGACTGCTGATGATTGCCGAAGGTTATGGCGAGACCGAGTCCTCGCGCCGGGTCCTGCAGTTGCCCCAGGAACAGTTGGCGCTGATGCTTTCGCTTTCCCGGCAGACCACCAACCAGATCCTCAAGGACCTGCAGAACCAGGGCATCGTGCAGTTGAATTATGGCGAGATCGAAGTGCTGGATCTGGAAAAATTACGGGGCGCGGCGCAGGCCTGAATCAGTCGGCTCATCCGAAATAACCGTTAGTGATGGGCAATGGCCGCCAAGGCGCCTAGCCTGTGTCCACGATAATCGAGGTGCACCATGCGTTTGCTGTTAGTGGAAGACGAACCCAAGACTGCAAAACTCTTGGCCGAGGGCCTGGGCGAAGCGAGCTATGCGGTGGATGTGGCGGTCGACGGGATGCAGGGGCGACGCTTTATCGAAGAGCGGCCTGAGTACGATCTGGTCATCCTTGACGTCATGTTGCCTGGGCTCAATGCCTGGCAATTGCAGCAGCAGATTCGTAAGCGCGGCGCGACGCCGGTGTTGTTTCTGACCACCAGGGACGGGATTGAAGATCGGCTGCGCGGGCTTGAGTTGCATGACGATGATTATTTGCTCAAGCCGTTTGCCACGAGTGAGCTGGTGGCACGGGTGCGCAAGTTGTTACGGCGTGATCGGGGGCGGTGATTGGGGGTGTCCGGGCTAATGCCATCGTCGGATCGCCGCCCGGAGCAAGCTCGCTCCCACAAGGTAGGAGTCTGACTACAGGTTTGTGAACACCTCCTTACCTGTGGGAGCGAGCTTGCTCGCGATGGGGCCGGCGCAGGCAACACAAATTTTCACCGCAACCCATCCCGAAACTGCCCCGGGGTCATCCCGGTCCAGCGCTTGAACGCGCGGCTGAAGCTGCTGGTATCGGCAAAGCCCAGCAGATAGCTGATCTCGCTCAATGAGCACTGCGGGTCACGCAGGTGCAGCAGCGCCAGGTTCTCCCGACATTCGTTGAGCAAGGTATCAAAGCGATAACCTTCATCGGCCAGATGTCGATGCAGACTGCGCAGGCTCAAATGCAGAGCCTCGGCGATGCGTTCAGCAGAGGGTTCGCCTTCCGGTAATTGCGCTTCAATTGCAGCGCGGACCTTGCGCTCCCAGGTCAATGGTTTCGATTGCGTCAGGGTGCGCTCGAGCGCTGTTTCGTTGTGTTCGGCCAGTTCCGGGTTGGCGTCATCCAGATGACTGTCGAAATCGCTGACGGCAAACTCCAGACGGTCCTCGTCGGCCGCAAAGAAGATCGGCGCGCGGAACACTGTGTGCCAGTGTTTGGGATCAGCCGGTTCCGGCCGGCGCAGGTACACCGCCAGCGGTGCATAGTCCCGACCCAGACGGTTGCGGCAGGTACGTACATAAATCGCCGCAAAGGCATCGATGGCTTCGTAGGCTGGCGTCGGGCTGCTCTGAGGCACCTTCAGATGAAAGCAGTAGCGGTCGCCGTGCTGGTTCAGTTCCAGCTCCAGCGCATCGCTGACCACCTGGTGATAACGCACGATCCGCTCAAAGACTTCACGCAAGCTGCCGCTGGCCACCAGCGCATAACCCAGCGCGTGAAAGCTGGTCGGGCTGACGAAGCGCGAGACTCGCAAGCCGATCGCCGGGTCGCCGCTGGCCTTGACCGCCACTTCCCACAGGCGCGTGGTGGCGGACAGCGGATACCGGGCGTTCGGGTCGTCCATCAGTTGCGGGTCGAGCCCGGCTTCGCGGCACAGTGCATCGCTGTCGAGGCCAAGCGCATCGAGTTGTTTGCGCAGGGCGCGGGTCCAACTGGCGAGGGAGGTAGGTTCAATCATGATGATTGGCGCTTCCAGTCAACAGGTTGGCGTTCACGGCGAGCACGCTGCGCGATGACGCAGGGCAGGAGGCGAACATCAATAATCAGAGAATGGAATCATGCGGGGTACTTCTGCAAGCCCCAGGCGCCCGAATGGGCAAGCCGTTTGAGTGAAATGATGAATTCTTATATTTATTTTTGATCTAGTAAAAATATAAAAAATTACTTTGAGATATAAGTGCTTCAAATCAATCATAGGCCTGCATCGAGCGCACGTTATCACCCGGCGCTCAACGATTTTCGGGCCGTCTCCTTGGCAGGGTGCGGCCTTTTTTTTGTTCTTTTGCCGCAAGCGGCTGGTTCAACTGCAGGCGCTCCAGGCTCCCACGGTTTTAGCGCGATTTTACCGGTGCGGCCGGTGCCACCGGCTGTTCGATATTTGGCCCAAGAAATGAGGTCAGCGGCCGCTGTGTCGGCGGCGTGGTCGAGATCAATCGCGCCGTGTCCTGCATCATCGGGATGAAGCGCGAGACGGCTTTCTTGAGTGACCATTTGGACACCGGCACGGACATCTGCAGGCTGGCCACCACGTGGTGATTGAGATCGAACACCGGTACGGCGAGCGCGAGGTCTCCGCGGTAGTACTCCTCACTGCAGTACGCATAGCCCTCTTGCCGCGCTATTTGAAGGCGATCGAGCAGTGCTTCCAGATCAACCACGGTATTTGGCGTGAAACGAATCCGCTGTGTGCTTTCCAGGATCGCGAGCGCCTGCTCTTCAGGCAAACACGAGAGATAGGCGCGCCCCGTTGAAGAGCAATACATCGGAATTCGGCGTCCAACCGGCATGTGCACCATGAGGCGCATCGGGCTTGGAAATCGGCCGATGTAGATCATGTCCGTACCGGCCGGCTCCGCCAGGTTCACCGTCTCCCCCGCGTTTCGATTCAATTCGAGCAGATAGGGATTCGCTCGATCCAGTAGCGAATGTGACTGTAGGTAGTGACAGCCCGCATCAAGGGTTCGCGACGACAACGAATAGCGCTTGCTGACCGGGTCTTTGAGCAACAGGCCAAGCGCTTCCAGCGTGAAGGCGAATCGCTGCGCGGCGCTACGGCTGATGCCGGCAGCAGCGGCGATCTCCGGCAGGCTCATCGACGCATGCTGCGGATCGAAGGCATCGAGCACGGCGATGCCAGTGGCGAGAGATTGCACATACAACGTCGAATCTGCGGGGTTCATGGTAGTCCGTTGCCTGGCGACAAAGCCGCCCGAATATCAATAGATAGAGACTGCATCTCGATAGAAGCTGACCGTATATCGATAGATCGCAGGCGTCAAGTAGGGGCCCCGCTCCCCGAAAAATCTCCCCGAACAAGGCCATAACCTCAGTGTTTACGGCCCATTGGTAAAACCTCGGCTGTGGATATTTCACCGTGCCTGCCGATTTTTGACTATTGACGGTAATGGGTTGCTGATGCAGGATCGAATCTGCATGCAATATATGCATATCGCTGTGCGATACGGTTAATGGTCTGAAATTCCGTTCTGACCGATCCTGGTCGGCACAGTCCGCGCGCTTTCAGAGGCGGTTTCAAAAGGGGATTCCACATGTTGCATAAAACAATAAAATCGTTGGTCGCCGTCGTCTCCACCGTTGCCTTGCTGTCGACGGCGCACGCCGAACTCCCGGTGCTGAAGGTCGGCGCCACGCCAAGTGCGGTGCCGTTCAATTATCTGGATCCGCAGAGCAACACGCTCAAGGGCTTGATGATCGACATTGCCGGTGCCGTCGGCAAGGAGGTCGGCTTCACGCCCGAGATCGTACCGATTCCGTTCACCTCCCTCGTACCCGCCTTGCAAACCGGCAAGATCCAGATCATTGCCTCGGCATTCGCCCGCACTCCGGCCCGCGCCGAGGTCGTCGACTTCTCGGACATCGTTGTGAGCTACGGCGAGGGGTTGATCGTCCCCGCAGCGGATGCCACGCCCTACCTCAGTTTTGCCGACCTGAAAGGCAAGATCATCGGCGTGCAAGTCGGTACGTCTTATGTCGAGCCGATAACGGCTGTGGGTGGCTTCAAGGAAGTGAAACTCTACGACACGATGGCCGATATGGTTCGAGACATCGCGCTCGGTCGCCTGGACGCCGCGTTCGGTGACGGTCCGGTAGTCGCCTATCAAGTGCGCCAGGTCGGCGCCAGGGTGCGCCTGGTCGACACTTACAAATCGGTGATCGCAACCGACATCGCGCTGGCCGTGAAGAAGGGCGATGCCGCGACCGTCGCGAAGATCAACGCGGCCATCGACAAACTTCGCCAGGACGGCACTTTGCGCACGATTCTCGCGAAGTGGGCCGTCGCCTCCTGATCGGTTCCTCTCCTAACCCGCACGCGGTCCCTTAGCCCGGGACGGCGCGTGCACACGCTCCGGAGGTTGTAGATGTTCGATTCCTTCCTGACTGATGCAGTGGATTACCTGCCCATGCTGCTGCAGGGCGCACTGACCACGATTTACATCACCGCCACTGCGCTGGTGATCGCTACCGTACTCGGCTTGTTCTGGGCCCTTCTGCGGGTGAGTGGTATCGCCCCGCTTGCCCATGCCAGCCGCGTGCTGACCAACGTCTTCCGAGGCATCCCGATCATCGTGGTGCTGTTTTACATGTACTTCGTGATCCCGGAGATCGGCATCAGCCTGACCGCGTTTCAGGCCGGTTCCCTGGGCCTGGGCATCGCCTATTCCTCGTACATGGCAGAAGTGTTTCGTGCGGGTATCGATGCGGTGGATGTCGGGCAGTTCGAGGCTGCCCAGTCGATTGGCATGTCGCGTGCGAAGTTGATGCGCCGAGTGGTGCTGCCGCAGGCGTTGCGCATGGCATTGCCGCCCTATGGCAACAACGTGGTGATGATGCTCAAGGACTCTTCCCAAACGGCTGTCATCACCGTGGTCGAGCTGTCGATGCAAAGCAAATTGATCGCTGCAGCCACCTTCAATAGTTCGACGGTCTTTACCCTTGTCGCGCTGATGTACCTCGCGATGAGCCTGCCAATGATGTACGCGATCGGCCGTCTCGAAAAAAGCATGGGGAGCAAAAAATGATCAAAATCGAGAACCTGAGCAAGTCATTCGGCGCGCACCGCGTGTTGAGCGGCATCAACGCAGAAATTCATTCTGGCGAAGTAGTTTGCCTGATCGGCCCTTCCGGCTCGGGCAAGTCGACGCTGCTGCGCTGCATCAATGGGCTGGAGCGTTACGAAGCCGGTAGCGTATCGGTCGAAGGCCTGAAGGTTGATGCTGGGCGATCGGACATTCGCCATGTACGGCAACGTGTCGGGATGGTGTTCCAGCGATTCAATCTTTTTCCCCATCGCACGGCGCTCGAGAATGTGATCGAAGGCCCGGTTCATGTGAAAGGTGAAAATCCCCGCGAGGCCGCCGAACGGGGACGCGAGCTGCTTGCCAGTGTGGGCCTCGCGGAAAAAGTTGACCACTTCCCGCACCAGTTGTCCGGAGGTCAGCAGCAGCGAGTGGCAATCGCCCGCGCCCTGGCCATGCAGCCTGAAGCCATCTTGTTCGACGAACCCACCTCTGCACTTGACCCGGAACTGGTCGGCGAGGTGCTGGCGGTCATGCGCGGGCTGGCCGAGAAAGGGATGACCATGATCATCGTCACCCACGAGATGGGTTTCGCCCGAGACGTATCCGACCGAGTGCTGTTTCTCGATGGCGGACGCATCGCCGAGCAGGGGCCGTCCAGAGAAGTATTGAGCGCGCCGAGCAACGAACGCATGCGCGATTTCCTGCGCCGAGTCACGCACGCAAGTTAAGCCATCCAGCGGCGCTTGCCGTTCCCGAACCCGCATACCGTATAGGCTTTACCATGACAGCGAATATGCACTTCCCGACGTCCACGCTGTGGGCGGCGACCACTGCTGCGCGTAGCGCGACACCGCCGATTACCGGGCCACTTTCTGTCGATGTCGCAGTGATCGGTGGTGGCTTCACCGGATTGTCCGCCGCGCTCCATCTTGCTGAATCGGGTGTCAATGTCGCCCTGTTCGAGGCGTCCGAAATCGCCCACCGAGCCTCCGGCCGCAACGGTGGCCAGGTGGTCCCGGGCTTCAAACCGACACCGGCGGCACTGATCAAACGGTTTGGCGCTGAGACCGCGACGCGCATGATGCGTTTTGGGTATCACAGTGCGGATGAGCTGTTCGAGCTCGTCGAGCGCTATAAGATCGATTGCTCACCGACGCGCGATGGCTGGATCCAGGGGGCGTTTTCCGAAGCGTCCGCCCGGTATTTACAGGCTCGGGCACAAGCAATCAACAATCACGGCGGTGACGCCCAGTACCTCGACCGCGACGCCATGGCTGTGGCGACTGGCTCGAAATTCTGGCCGGCAGGTTTGCTTGAGCGCCGTGCCGGCGCGGTGCATCCGCTGGCCTATGCCCTAGGGCTCGCGAGCGCCGCACTGGCTTGCGGGGCGGCCATCCATGAACACTCGCCAGTCAGTGCGATCACACCTGTTGCCGGTGGCGTCGAGCTGACAGTGAATGGTCACATTGTTCGGGCGAAGCAGGTGATTCTGGCCACTGATGCTTATACCGACCGGCTGTGGCCTTCCGTTGCGCAATCGTATGTCACCGTGTCGAGCGCGCAGATCGCAACCGACCCTCTTCCAGCTACCTTGCGCGAACGCATCATGTCGCGTGGGGCGGGCGTCTCGGAGACGCGCAAAATCACCTACTACTGTCGTATCGACCCCGACGGCCGCTTTGTCATTGGGGGCCGCGGGCATTCTGCCGACACACTCGATCCCGCAACACGGGCGCAACTTCAGGCCGCGGCTATCGAACGTTTTCCGGAACTCGCCGGTGTGGACTGGGTACATGGTTGGGCGTGTCGCGTCGGCATGACCATCGATGATCTGCCGCGCCTGCATCAATTGGCGGACGGTGTATGGACCGCGTACGGCTATTGCGGTCGCGGCGTGGCGATGGGCACTGCACTGGGGCGCGTGCTCGCGCAGGCCGTGCGTGGTTGCGACGTCGCGCAACTGGAGTTTCCCGTCACCCCGGTCTCACGCCTGCCGCTGTACCCCGCCCGCCAGCTCGGTGCCGCGCTGGCGATCAGTTGGTACCGATTGCGCGATTCACTCGGGTATCCCGCCTAGCGTGCCGGCCTTTTGATTTCTTGCCTCGGTTGATCGCAGCCTGCAGCATCCGCTACAGGGTGCGATGCTTATATTCTTTTTAGGTCTTAATAAATAGCTTCTTATTCCTTAACGAATATAACTCTCCTCCCTATACTTGCTCCCGAACAGACAAGCAGCCGGAGGGCTCCCCATGCGCTACGAATCAATTCGCTACCTGATCGTGCCGGGCTGGCAAGGATCGTCAGAAGATCATTGGCAAAGCCATTGGCAGAGCAGTTTGCCGAACAGCGCGCGTGTGGAGCAAGCCGACTGGTTAACACCGCGTCGTGAAGATTGGGTTGCCGCGCTGGCCGAGGCCATCGCCGCCGACAGCACGCCGGTGATCCTGATCGCCCACAGCCTGGGGTGCATCACCGTTGCTCATTGGGCGGCACAGGCGCCCGTCGGCTTTTTGCGGCAGGTCCGCGGCGCCTTGCTGGTCGCCCCCGCGGATGTCGAACGCCCTGCCTGCGCACCGGCCTTGCGCAACTTCGCACCGATCCCGACGCACCTGTTGCCGTTTCCCAGCCAGGTCGTCAGCTCGGACAACGACACTGCCGTCAGCGCCACTCGTGCCCTTGAGCTGGCCCGCCATTGGGGCGCCGAAGCCGGGATTCTGGCCGGTGCCGGGCACATTAATGTGAAGTCCGGGCACCAACGCTGGGAGCAGGGCTTCGCCTACCTCTACCGTCTGCAAAACCGCATGGAACAGCATTCCCTGCGTCGCGCTTGAGTCTTTTATTTTTTTAACGCCTGCCGTCTCCCGGCGGATTTGGGCGGGAGTCTGTCATGAGCTTGCATGAAACCTTCGGTCAGCGGTTGCTGACCTTTCCCGACGCGGAAAAAAGCCCGTTGAGCATTCGCGCCAAGGCGCTGGTGTTCGTTGACCCTCGTTCACGACAACTGCGCCACGAGCTTGAGCAGCTGGCACCACGCTCGATTTGCGTGCTGATCCGCGGTGAAACCGGTAGCGGTAAAGAACTGCTGGCGCGGCATATCCACCGGGGCAGCGACCGTGGTGGTTTGTTCGTTTCGGTCAACTGCGGGGCGATCAGTCCGACCTACGCCGATGCCGAGTTGTTCGGCTATGCCGCCGGCAGTCACAGCGGCTCGGCCAGCAGTCGGGCCGGCTGGTTCGGTTCAGCCAACGGCGGCACTTTGTACCTGGACGAAATCGGCGACTTGCCGCTGCCGATCCAGATCAAGCTGCTCGCGGCACTGGAGAACCACGAAGTCACCCGTGTTGGTGCTCAGCAGCCAAGCCCGGTGGACGTGCGGCTGGTGGCGGCTACCAGTATCGACCTGGCGCAAGCGGTGGCTGCCGGGAAATTCCATGAGCGGCTTTATCACTACTTGAACGAAGGCCAACTGGACCTGCCGGCATTGCGCGAACGGGTCGGCGATATCCTTTCATTGGCCGAGTACTTCCTCGGCATCTACAGCCAGCGCCTGGGTCTGCCGGTGCCATTGATCAGCGAAGCGGCGCAGCAACTGCTGGAGCATCACAGTTGGCCGGGCAACACCCGTGAGCTGGAGAACGTCATCCACTTTGCGTTGCTGGTCAGCAGTGGCGACGAAATTTTGCCGGAGCATCTGAATCTGCCGGAAAGCCTGGCGCCGTTGCCGCTGATCGAAGAGCAGGTCGAGCGAATCGTCAGCGGCGGTTCTGCCAGCGAACGGGCAGCCCTGAAAGACCTGCTGGAACGGCTTACGCAGTCCTTATAGGTCACGGCGTAGAGCAGGCGGCGTCTGTATGAGCAAAATGGAATATGAAAGTGAATAAAAGATATTGTTCGGGAATAAAAAATCTCGGTATTGTCCGCACCACGCCAGCGATAGCACTTCACTGGCACCTCACTTGAAGCCGTCGTCGCTGACGACTGTGATTTTCGATAAGGACACTGCATGAAAAAGGTTCTGTTGTTCACCGCACTGGCGGCTGCCCTGTCCGCAGGCATCGCCCAGGCTGGCGAGAAACTGGTGGTTGCCGCGACGCCGGTGCCGCACGCTGAAATCCTCGAGCTGATCAAGCCGGCCCTCGCCAAAGAGGGCGTGGATCTGGAAATCAAGGTGTTCACCGACTACGTACAACCGAACGTGCAGGTCGATCAGAAGCGTCTGGACGCCAACTACTTCCAGACCCTGCCGTACCTGAAAAGCTTTAACGAAGGCAAAGGCACTAACCTGGTGACCGTGATCGGCGTTCACGTCGAACCTTTCGGCGGTTACTCGAAGAAAGTCAAAACCCTGGCCGAGCTCAAGGACGGCGCGACCATTGCCATCCCGAACGAAGGCAGCAACAGCGGCCGTGCGTTGATCTTGCTGCAGAAAGCCGGCCTGATCGAATTGAAAGACCCGAAAAACGCCCTGGCGACCCCGAAAGACATCGCCAAGAACCCGCATAACTTCAAGTTCAAAGAGCTTGAGTCGGCCATGTTGCCGCGTGTTCTGGATCAAGTTGATCTGGACATGATCAACACCAACTATGCGCTGGAAGCCGGCCTGAACCCGGCCAAGGACGCACTGATCATCGAAGGTGCCGATTCGCCCTACGTGAACTTCCTGGTGGCCCGTCCGGACAACAAGGACAGCGTCGCCATCCAGAAACTCGCCAAAGCACTGACCAGCCCGGAAGTGAAAGCATTCATCGCGAAAAAATACAGCGGCGCAGTACTGCCGGCGTTCTGATTCGCGGCGCTCTTCAGCGCACCCAACCTTTCAAGGTTTCAACGTCGGCGGCTGGTAAAGCGTCGGCGTTTTTTATTGGCTGAGAGAATGGTCCTTCAGACCTTTCGCGGGCAGGCACAATCCCGTAGGAGCTGCCGCAGGCTGCGATCTTTTGATCTTGCTTCTTGGCAATCTGCAGAACCGCTAAAAGATCGCAGGCTGCGCCAGCTCCTACGCCGACCGTGATTGCAGAAAGATCTGCGCGATGCCCGTAATCACCGTGTTCGGCATAGATCTGCCGAATACACACAATCCCGTAGGAGCTGCCGCAGGCTGCGATCTTTTGATCTTGGGTGCCTGCGAAAAAGATCGCAGGCTGCGCCAGCTCCTACAGAACGGCCACCATCGGTCCAGCCTCTGCCACAAACGCCAGTGTTTCATGCCCGCTTTACCCGCGAGACCGGCGGCTCTCCAGTGCCCGGCGCAATGCTACGAGCCATTTCACGACGTCCTGTGGATCCAGCCGCAGTGGTGCCTTTGCGTCAGCCATGTTCCCATCCTTGTTGTCGATTGGCCGGCGAGTCTGGCCAATAGCTGTCCATCCTTGGAGAGTGATGACTAAAAAAAGATTCCTCCTACAGCGCAAAGGGACATAGCTGTCTCCCGCTTCCCCCACGTCACAACACCTCAATCCGGCCAATGCCACGCCGGCTCATCCAGCATCCCTTGTCCGACGATCTCGGTCTGACCGAAATTTTTCTCCAGCACGATGGAGTTGCACTCCTGGTCTTGCTGCAGCGCCGCGATCAAGCGGTTGGCGTGGGACACCACCCATATCTGGCAGTTTTCCGAGGCGCGGATGATCAGCCGCGCCAACGCCGGCAACAGGTCGGGATGCAGGCTGGTTTCCGGCTCGTTGAGCACCATCAGCGTTGGCGGGCGCGGGGTCAGCAGCGCGGCGACCAGCAGCAGATAACGCAGCGTGCCATCCGACAGTTCCGCGGCAGATAGCGGGCGCAACAAGCCTTCCTGATAAAACTCAATGGCGAAGCGCCCACCTTGCAGCGGCGCGATATTCAGCGTCGCGCCGGGGAAGGCGTCGCTGATGGCGGCTTGCAACGCCGGTGGGTCGCCGATTTCGCGGATGGTTTGCAACGCCGCGGCCAGGTCGCGACCGTCGTGGTGCAACACCGGGGTGCGGGTGCCCAGTTGCGGTTGGCGCGCGGGTGCCTCGGCATCGCTGCGAAAGTGATCATAAAAGCGCCAGCCGCGAATGGTCTCGCGCAGCAGCAACACCTCCGGTGAGGTGCGCAGGCTGCCGACCCGGTCAAACAGGCTGTCGAAGGTGGGTGTGTGTTGTGCGAGCACATCCCAGCCGCGGCCTTCACGGGCACGGATCATCGGACCGGCGCGATTGACCAGCAGGCTGGCCGGGCGATAAATCGGTCCTGCCCAGATGCATTCGCGTTTGATTTCCGGGTCCAGAGAGAAGTACGAAAGGCTGGGCTCTGGCAGACCCAGTGCGATCGCGTAACTGAAGTCTTCACCGGCAAATCCCAGGCGCAAGCGCTTGGGGGATTGGCGCACAGAGGCTTCGATGGCCACTTCGGCGTTTCGCATGCGCCGCGAAAGGTTTTCAGGCCCGGCCCAAAAGCTCGAATCCAGCCCACCCTCACGGGCCAGTGCATTGATCACGCCGCCTTGCGCTGTCTCCGCCAACAGGCGCAGGGCGCGATACAGGTTGGACTTGCCGCTGCCGTTGGGGCCGGTAATCACGTTCAATCGTTCGAGGGGGATGATCAGTTTGTTGATCGAGCGGTAATTGGCCACCGCGAGGGTTTTGAGCATTGGGGAAATCCTGCTGCGTGGTTCGCCAGTGTGCCTGATGACCTATGGGTTAGGGATGACAGCGATCCAATGTGGCGAGGGGGCTGGTCCCCTCGCCACAAATATCATGGCTGGCGAGCGCTGGGGTGGAACCCTGATATAAGCTCACAGTCGTATCGTCACCTGTCCGCCCGTATCACGCAAAGGAGTCTGCATGGCTGGTCCCGGATTGAAGTTGGTCTTAGGCTTGAGTCTCTTTGCCTTGTTGACCGCATGCGACGATAAACCGCCCGTGGAACGCCAGCGTCCGCGGGTGTTGGTGCAAGAGGTGCGGCCAGCCGACTTCGCCGCGACGGTGACCCTTACCGGCGATGTCCAGGCACGGGTGCAGACGGAATTGTCGTTTCGGGTCGGCGGAAAAATTATCCAGCGCATGGTCGATGTCGGTGACAGGGTTTCGGCCCGGCAGGTGCTGGCCCGACTCGATCCTAAAGATTTGCAGACCAACGTCGATTCAGCCCAGGCGCAGGTGGTTGCCGAGCAGGCACGGGTCAAACAGACCGCCGCGGCATTTGTCCGACAACAAAAGCTATTGCCCAAGGGTTACACCAGCCAGAGCGAATACGACGCCGCCCAGGCGGCGTTGCGCAGCAGCCAGAGCGCCCTGGCCGCCGCCCGGGCGCAACTGGCCAATGCCCGCGAGCAACTCAGTTACACCGCGCTGGTCGCCGATGCGCCGGGGGTGATCACTGCACGTCAGGCCGAAGTCGGTCAGGTGATGCAAGCCACGGTGCCGGTCTTCAGCCTGGCCCGGGATGGGGAACGCGACGCGGTATTCAACGTCTACGAGTCGCTGTTGGTCGAGCCACCGACGGATAAGACCGTGGTGGTCAGCCTGCTCGACAATCCGCAAGTCAAGACCACCGGCACCGTCCGCGAAATCACTCCGGCGGTCTCCGCGCAAACTGGCACGGTGCAGATCAAGGTGACCTTGAGCGAACTGCCTGCGGGCATGGAACTGGGCTCGGTGGTCAGTGCCACGGCCAAGGTGCCGGGCAAGTCCGCCGTTGAATTGCCGTGGTCGGCCTTGACCAAGAACCTCAGCGACCCGGCCGTGTGGCTGGTGGATGGCGAAGACAAGGCGCAGTTGCATACGGTCAAGGTTGCCCGTTACCTGACCGGCAAGGTGATCATCAGCGAGGGGCTGAACGGTGGCGAAAAAGTCGTGACCGCCGGCGGGCAATTGTTGCACCCGGGGATGTTGGTGGAGATCGCCGCGCAGCCTGCGCAGGGCCCGATTCAGCCAGGAGCCCGGCCATGAAGCGCTTGCTCACAGTGTTGGCGGTTGGTGTGCTGCTTGCCGCCTGTTCGAAAAAAGAGCCACCGCCGGAGCCGGTGCGCCCGGTGCTGTCCATTGAGGTCCAGTCCGAATCGGAAGAAAACCTCGGACGTTTCGCCGGGAGCATTCAGGCTCGGTATGAAAGCAATCTCGGTTTTCGGGTGTCGGGAAGGATCGCCAGCCGCAACGTCGATGTCGGCAGCGAAGTGGAGAAGGGCGCCTTGCTCGCGACCCTCGACCCCACCGATCAACAGAATCAGCTGCGTGCGAGTCAAGGCGACCTGGCGCGGATCGAGGCGCAATGGATCAACGCCCAGGCCAACGCCCGGCGGCAGCAGGAGCTGTTCGACCGCGGAGTCGGCGCTCAGGCACAACTGGACATTGCCCAGACCGATCTGAAAACCACCAGCGCCTCGCTGGAGCAAGCCAGGGCCGCGGTCAATCAGGCCCGCGATCAGCTCAACTACAGCGAACTGCGCACTGATCACGCGGCCATCGTCACCGCCTGGAATGCCGAAGCCGGGCAGGTGGTCAGCGCCGGCCAGCAAGTGGTAACCCTGGCGCGGCCGGACATCAAGGAAGCGGTGATCGATTTGCCGGCGAGCCTGGTTGAGCGGCTGCCCGCCGAGGTGGTGTTCAAGGTTGCCGCACAGCTCGATCCGAGTATCAACACCTCTGCCATCGTGCGCGAGATCGAACCCCAGGCGCAAAGCGCGACCCGCACTCGGCGTGCGCGTCTGACACTGGCCGAGACGCCTGGCGGATTTCGCCTGGGCACCGCCATCAGCGTGACCCTCAGCTCGGCCATCGAACCGCGAATCGAATTGCCGTTCAGTGCCGTGCAGGACGTCGACGGCAAGAGCCGGATCTGGGTCATCGATACCCAGACGCAGACCGTGTCACCCCGTGAGGTGACCTTTGTCAGCCGCAATGGCAACACGGTGGTCCTGGCCTCCGGGGTCAAGGCCGGTGAGCGGGTGGTCAGCGCCGGTGTGAACAGCCTCAAACCGGGGCAGAAAGTCAAAGTCGACGAGGGAAGCCGGCGATGAAAGGGAGTTTCAATTTATCCGAGTGGGCCATCAAGCATCAGTCCTTTGTCTGGTACCTGATGTTCGTCGCGTTGCTGATGGGCGTGTTCTCGTACCTGAACCTGGGCCGTGAAGAGGACCCCTCGTTCACCATCAAAACCATGGTGATCCAGTCCCGCTGGCCCGGCGCGACCCAGGAGGAAACCCTCAAGCAGGTCACTGACCGCATCGAGAAAAAACTCGAAGAGCTCGATTCCCTCGATTACGTGAAGAGCTACACCCGCCCCGGCGAGTCGACCGTGTTCGTGTTCCTGCGCGACACCACCAGTGCCAAGGACATCCCCGAGATCTGGTACCAGGTGCGCAAGAAGATCGATGACATCCGGGGCACCTTCCCGCCAGGGTTGCAGGGGCCGGCCTTCAACGACGAGTTCGGCGACGTCTATGGCTCGGTGTATGCCTTCACCGCCGATGGGCTGACGATGCGCCAGTTGCGCGATTACGTCGAGCAGGTACGCGCCGAGATCCGCGAAGTGCCGAACCTGGGCAAAGTCGAAATGATCGGCGAGCAGGACGAAGTGCTCTACCTGAACTTCTCCACCCGCAAACTCGCGGCGCTGGGCATCGATCAAAGCCAGGTGCTGCAAAGCCTGCAATCGCAGAATGCGGTGACCCCGGCCGGGGTGATCGAGGCAGGACCCGAACGCATCTCGGTGCGCACTTCGGGGCAATTCGCTTCAGAGAAAGACCTGGCCAACGTCAATCTGCGGCTCAATGACCGCTTCTATCGCCTCGCGGATGTCGCCGACATCAGCCGAGGTTATGTCGATCCGGCAACGCCGCTGTTCCGTTTCAATGGTCAGCCGGCCATCGGCTTGGCGATCGCCATGAAAAAGGGTGGGAACATTCAGGACTTCGGCAGCGCCCTGCATAAACGTATGCAAGACCTCACCGCCGATCTGCCGGTGGGTGTCGGCGTGCACAAGGTTTCCGATCAGGCCGAAGTGGTGGAAGTGGCAGTGGGGGGCTTTACCCGTGCGCTGTTCGAGGCGGTGGTGATCGTTCTGCTCGTCAGCTTCGTCAGCCTTGGCGTGCGCGCCGGGCTGGTGGTGGCCTGCTCGATTCCGCTGGTGCTGGCGATGGTCTTTGTCTTCATGGAATACAGCGGCATCACCATGCAGCGGATTTCCCTCGGTGCATTGATCATCGCCCTCGGCTTGCTGGTGGACGACGCGATGATCACCGTCGAAATGATGGTGACTCGCCTGGAAAAAGGCGAGACCAAGGAGCAAGCGGCCACCTTCGCCTACACCTCGACCGCGTTCCCGATGCTCACCGGCACCCTGGTGACCGTGGCCGGCTTCGTGCCCATCGGTTTGAATGCCAGCTCCGCCGGCGAATACACCTTCACCCTGTTCGCGGTGATCGCCGTGGCGATGCTGGTGTCGTGGATCGTCGCGGTGCTGTTCGCCCCGGTGATCGGCGTGCACATCCTCAGTACCAACGTGAAACCCCATTCGGCAGAACCGGGGCGCATCGGCCGCGCTTTCAACGGCGGACTGCTGTGGAGCCTGCGCAATCGCTGGTGGGCGATCGGCATCACCGTGCTGCTGTTCGTGCTCGCGGTGTTTTCCATGGGCTTTGTGCAGAATCAGTTCTTCCCATCCTCGGACCGTCCGGAAATTCTGGTCGACCTGAACCTGCCGCAAAACGCCTCGATCAACGAAACCCGGCTGGCGGTCGACCGCCTTGAAGCGACGCTTAAAGACGATCCGGACATCCTGCGCTGGAGCACTTACATCGGTGAAGGCGCGATTCGTTTTTACCTGCCCCTCGACCAGCAATTGCAGAACCCCTACTACGCGCAATTGGTGATCGTCAGCAAAGGTCTGGAAGCGCGCACGGCGCTGACCCAACGTTTGAACAAACGCTTGCGCGAAGATTTTGTCGGCATCGGCAGCTATGTACAGGCGCTGGAAATGGGCCCGCCCGTGGGGCGGCCGATCCAGTATCGGGTCAGCGGCAAGGACATCGACCAGGTGCGCAAACATGCCATCGATCTGGCGACCATGCTCGACAAAAATTCGCACATCGGCGAGATGATTTACGACTGGAACGAGCCGGGCAAGGTCCTGCGCATCGACATCGCCCAGGACAAGGCGCGGCAGTTGGGATTGTCCTCGGAAGACGTGGCGAACGTGATGAACAGCATCGTCAGCGGTGTGTCTGTGACCCAGGTGCGTGATGATATCTACCTGATCAAGGTGGTCGGCCGCGCCGAAGACGCTGAGCGCGGCTCGCCGGAAACCCTGCAGAACCTGCAGATCCTCACCCCGGGTGGCACCTCGATTCCGCTGCTGGCGTTCGCCAGCGTGCGTTATGAGCTTGAACAACCCCTGGTCTGGCGCCGCGATCGCAAACCGACCATCACCATCAAGGCCGCGGTGCGCGACGAGATCCAGCCGACCGATCTGGTCAAACAGTTGAAGCCCGACATCGACACATTCGCTGCTGCGTTACCTGTCGGTTATTCGGTCGAGACCGGGGGCACGGTAGAGGAAAGCAGCAAAGCCCAGGGGCCGATCGCCAAAGTCGTACCGTTGATGCTGTTCCTGATGGCGACCTTCCTGATGATTCAGCTGCACAGCGTGCAGAAGCTGTTCCTGGTCGCCAGCGTCGCGCCGCTGGGGCTGATCGGCGTGGTCCTGGCGCTGATCCCCACTGGCACGCCGATGGGCTTTGTGGCGATCCTCGGGATCCTCGCGCTGATCGGCATCATCATCCGTAACTCGGTGATCCTGGTGACCCAGATCGATGAGTACGAACGCGACGGCTTCGCGCCATGGGACGCGGTGGTGCAAGCTACCGAGCATCGCCGTCGACCGATCCTGCTCACCGCCGCCGCCGCGAGCCTGGGCATGATCCCCATCGCCCGCGAAGTGTTCTGGGGGCCGATGGCCTACGCGATGATTGGCGGGATCATCATTGCGACCTTGCTGACGCTGTTGTTCCTGCCGGCGCTGTATGTGGCCTGGTACAAGATCGAAGAGCCAAAGAAAGAGGCGGTCTGACGAGATGATCATTCCCGCCCCCGGTGTGGAATGATCTGACGTTCTTTTCAGAATTCGTCCCGGTGCTCTTCACTCTTCGATTGACTTACCCTGCGTCCCTTCAATCGAGAAGGGACTACCGATGTCGCCTGTTACTCGCTGTCTGTGCTACGTCCTGTTGACGTGCACACCACTGCTGTCGCCATGGGCGCTGGGTAACACAGTGCTGGAAAACGATCTCTGGCGCCTTGAACTTGATCCGACGACGCTTGCGATTCGCGCTACGCCGGCCCAGAAACCCGCAGTGCAGGCTTCCGCTGGGGTGACGGCGCACCGCGTCAGCGGATTGGAAGCGACCGCAAATCAAGTCGACTGGCAATGGGACGATGGCGACTGGACCCTAAGCGCCCGATTGGATCAGCGTGAACTCTCCCTCTCGATTAGAGCCCGCAGCGCCGGTGAGCTGAGCTTCCTCACACAACCCGGTAGCGCCATGGGCAAGGGGCTGATGTGGCCACTGACCGAAGGACGTTACGTGCCGATTGGCAATCCGATATGGCAGGAGTTCTTGCTGGATCAAGGCGATTTCAACACCACCCAGGATCTGAGCCTGCCGCTGTGGGGCGTCGATCACGGCGGATTCACATTGAATTGGTTGATGACCAATCCTTACAACAATCGCCTGACGTTCAGTCCCGAAGGCAAAGCCCTGGCGCTTGCCGCCAGTCATGAGTTCACCTCGTTGGACCCTACGGCGCCGCTCACCTTCATCTTGTACCTGGGGGGTGCTGATCCGCTGGCCGGTGCCAAACGTTATCGGCAATGGCTGATTGAAACCGGCCGGTATGAATCGCTAAGTGACAAACTGCTTAAAGCACCTGAGGCCAAAAAATTGCTCGGTGCGAGCCATATTTATCTGTGGGGCAATGACCTGCTGGGGCTGGACGACGTGCGTAGCTGGCCACACTTGTTGGCATTGTTGCGCGGTAAGGACGCGTTGGCTGCGCAACTGCGCGGTTATCTGGATCGCGACGCCACTCAAGTGCTGATCAAGGCTCAGCCGCCCCTCGACCGCTATCAACAAGCCACGTTGCTGCGCGGTCTCAACGGCGCCCTGAATAAGAAGGCTCGAGAAAGCTGGCAGGCAACCACGGAACCCGACATGCAAAAACTGGCCGGTCGCTACGGTGAGTTGCGCGGTGAAGTTGCAACGGTGTTCGCCGCGGCGCTCACGCCGAACCCTGAGCGCTGGGGAAGTACCTTGTCCATGACGACGATAAAACAGTTGCAAGCAGCCCATTTGCCGCGTTTGTGGTTGGGGCTGGGAGAAGGCTGGGAAGGGGGGCTTTGGCATCCCGAAGCGGTGCATGCAGGGGTGCAGGCCGGTTTTCTGATGGCGCCTTATGACTCTTATGAAACCGCGTTAAGCAGCCGTGAAAATCCGGACTGGACCACCGCCCACCTGGGCTCCCGGGCCCATCGCAATTGCGCGATTGTCCTGAAAAACGGCGAACTGAAACGCGGCTTCCAGCAGTCCGGGCATTACACCGACCCACGCTGTGTGCGGCCTTTGCTCGAGGCGCGGATAAAGGCCGTTCAGGCCAAGACCGGTTTCAACAGCTGGTTTCTCGATGCTTACGCCACCAGCATGCTATTCGACAGCTACCGTCCTGGCGCGACGATGACTCAGGCACAAAATGCCGCAGGTAATATCGATGCCGCACGCTGGATCACCGACACCCTGAAACTGCCTGTGGGTTCCGAAGACGGCAATGCCCCCACTGCGCAGGGCATCCTGTTCGCCCACGGTATGCAAACCCCGGTCATTGGTTGGGGTGATCCGGACCTGAGCAAGAACAAACAATCGCCGTACTACCTGGGCAACTGGTATCCACCGGAGCAGCCAAGCGTGTTCTTCAAATCGGTGCCGATCAAAGAACCCTATCGAACCGTTCATTTCGACCCGGTGAGCCGGATACCGTTGTATCAAGCGGTGTTTCATGGCTCAGTGATCACGACTCATCACTGGCTGTTCGACAGCCTCAAACTGAGCAACGTTCGTGCCGAAAACGAGCTGGCCCAGCTGCTCTACAACGTCCCGCCGCTCTATCACTTGAGTGCTGCCACGCTGAAACAACGCTTGCCGCTGATGCAGCGCCAGGACACTTTCTTCCGCCCGCTGCACGAACGCCTCGCCACTCAGGCATTGACGGATTTTCGTTGGCTGACGACGGACCGACAGGTGCAGCAGACGACCTTTGCCGATGGGACGCGGCTGGTGGCCAACTTTGATCCGCAAGCGCGTGAGGTAGCGGGCCGACTTTATGAAGGGCACAGCATTGCGGCGTTTGAGGCGAGCGGGGAAGTGAAGGAGTATCAGGTCGATTTGCGGCGCTGACGGATCCATTCGCGGGCAAGCCCGCTCCCACAAATCTGCGGCCGCCCACATTTTGTGTTCAACCGAAAAATCTGTGGGAGCGGGCTTGCCCGCGAAGACGTCATGACGGCCAACTTGAGTCTCGGTTAAAGCTGACTTCCTGGTGCCGATGAGCATTGGATTTTCTTAAGTTTTACGCCAGACACTCGCCAACCAGGGTTGCTGCTCGCGCGGCAGTCCGGGTGGTCGATAATAGTGTTCAAGCTCGACAAACCCGGCCTCGGTCAACATTCTGCGCCACGATGTCAGGTCGTGATACGCACCATAACGGGGACCGTTCCAGCCCTCCTGATTCTCTCCTCGGGGATTGGAGCTGAACAACACACCGCCTGGTTTCAGGGCCGCATGTAGCTGCTTCAAAACCCGAGGCAGTTCCTGCCCCGGCACATGAAACAACACAGCATTGGCGAAGATTCCGTCGAAGTGCTCGTTGGGCAGGTCGAGCTTGAGAAAGTCCTGCTGCCAGACCTCGCAACCGCTGTCTTCCCGGGCCATTTGCGCAAGACGCTCCGAGCCGTCGAGGCCCACCGCGATATGGCCCATGCGCGTGAAGGTTTGCAGGTCGCGCCCCGGGCCACAGCCGAAGTCGAGAATAGTGAACGGCGCCGGGCCTTGAATATGTCGTAGCAGCGCGTCGATGTTCTGGCTGACGTCGTGGTCGCGAGTGCCTTCACGAAAGCTCTCGGCCACCTGGTTGTAATGGCCCAGGGTGGTGGAGGTGATCTGTTCGAGGTCGGTCGGGGCGAGTTTCATGATGGGCTGCGCAGGCAAAGGGCGATGAGCCGACTATACCCCAAGCTCATACGCCTCGAAAAAGCGCCGCGCCTTAAAAGATCGCAGCCTGCGGCAGCTACGCCGACCGAGTACACCTGCGGTATCGCTGGCGTACGCAAATCCCTTTGTAGGAGCTGCCGCAGGCTGCGATCTTTCGATCTTTCGATCTTTCGATCTTCGAGGCCGGCAAACTCAGCGCTTATTCAACCCCCGCGCCAACCGATCCCCACCCAACTGAATCGCCGCCACCAGAATCACCAGCAGCACGATCACCGTCAGCATGATCTGGCTATCAAACCGTTGATACCCATAGCGGTAGGCGATGTCTCCAAGGCCACCTGCGCCAATCGCACCGGCCATGGCCGAGGAGTTGATCATGGTCACCAGGGTGATGGTGAAACCGCCGACGATTCCCGGTAGCGCTTCCGGCAACAGCACATGCCAGACGATATGCTTGCGCCGGCAGCCCATCGCTTGGGCGGCTTCGATCAATCCATGATCGACCTCGCGCAAACTGACTTCGGCGATGCGTGCGAAGAACGGGGTGGCGGCGATGGTCAGCGGGACCACGGCTGCCCATACGCCATAGGTGGTGCCGACGATCAGCCGGGTGAAGGGAATCAGCGCGACCATCAGAATCAGAAACGGAATCGAACGAAACAGGTTCACGAATGCGCCCAACGCCCGGTTCAGCGCCGGGGCTTCATAGATCCCGCCCTTGGAGCTGGTGACCAGAATCACCGCCAGTGGAATACCCGCCAACAGTGCGATCAAAGACGACACGCCGACCATCAGGAAGGTGTCGATGAAGCCTTGCAGCAACCGATCAAACCACATAGCCCAGCACCTCCGTTTGTTGTGCCCATTGTCTGGCGCGCTGATGTAATTCTTCCGCGCTGTGAGACGAGCCCGTCACCGCCAGTAGCAGTTGTCCCAATGCGTGCCCCTGAATCCGTTCGACTCCGCCCTGCAACAGCCGCACACGGCCGCCAAGGGCGCTGAACAGCGCGGCCAGATCCGGTTCGTCAGCCGCGCTGCCGGTGAACTGCAGTCGCAACACCACGGCGGCCTGCGCCGACTGCGGTTGCGCTTGCAGACGGCTTTGCAGCTCTTGCGGCAAGCCATGTTGCAACGGTGCGAGCAAGGTTTTGCTGACCTCGTGCTGTGGGTTGCCAAAGACTTCCCAGACGGGTCCTTGTTCGACGATTTTTCCGTGTTCGAGCACCACCACCCGATCACAGATATCGCGGATCACCGCCATTTCATGGGTGATCAAAATGATGGTCAGGCCCAGGCGTTGATTGATCTCGCGCAGCAGGCCGAGGATCGACTGGGTGGTCTCCGGGTCGAGCGCCGAGGTGGCTTCGTCACAGAGCAGAATCGCCGGGTCATGGACCAACGCCCGGGCGATTCCGACGCGCTGTTTTTGCCCACCGGAAAGCTGTGCCGGATAGGCCTTGTGCTTGTCTTGCAGACCCACTAGCTCCAGCAATTCACCAACTTTTTTTTCGCGTTTTTCCCTGGATACGCCAGCGACCTTGAGCGGCAATTCGACGTTCTGCCAAACCGTCTTGGCCGACATCAGATTGAAGTGCTGGAAGATCATGCCGATCCGTCGACGCAGCGCCACCAGCCGGTCCTCGTCGAACTCACCGATGTCCACATGATCGATCAGCACCCGGCCAGTGCTCGGTTGCTCCAGACGATTGATGGTACGGATCAGCGACGACTTGCCGGCGCCGCTGCGGCCGATGATGCCGAACACTTCGCCGCGCTGGATCGCCAGGTCGATGCCGTGCAGGGCATTGACCGGTCCTTGTTGGCCCTCGTAGGTCTTGCCCAGGCCGATAAAGCGCACATGGGCGCGATTCAGTTCGGGATGCAACTCGGTCTGTTCAGCGTTCTGCGCTGGCGGGTTGTCCAGCCTGCGTTGGGCGGTCGCTGTACTCATGCTTAACCTTCCCAGCCGGCTTGGTAGAGCTTGCCGTGGGCTTTGTTCAGCGCTGCGCGCACGACTGGGGAGTGCTGGTAGATGTCGACGAATTTGATCAGCCGTGGATCGGTTTTGCTCTTTGGCTGGATCACGAACTGGATCACGTATTCCTTGTGATCGAGGCCGTCGAACAGCAAGGCAGACTCGGCATCGAAGGTTTTCGCCAAGCGGATATAGGCCGGGTAGCCCTGCACCAGATCGGCGTCATCGTAGGCGCGCACCAGTTGCACGGCTTCGACTTGAAGGATTTTGATCTTCTTCGGGTTGGCAATGATGTCGTCTTCAGTGGCCTTGTAGCCGACCCCGGGTTTCAGGGTGATCAGCCCTGCCTTGGCCAGCAGTTGCAAGCCGCGTCCGCTGTTGATCGGGTCGTTGGCGATGGCCACGCTGACGCCTTGGGGCAGCTCGTCGAAACTTTTGTACTTTTTCGAGTAGAGCCCGACGTTGTTGATGATCCCCGGGGCAAACGGCACCAGCTCAAAACCGCCGGCGGCCTTGGCGTTTTCCAGGAACGGAATGTGCTGGAAGTAGTTCACGTCGATATCGCCCGAGGCCAGGCTGACGTTGGGCGCGATCCAGTCGCTGAACTCCACCAGTTCGACTTTCAGGCCTTGCTTGTTGGCTTCTTCTACCGCGGCTTCCAGGGGAATGGCGAAGGCGGCGGTGGTGCCGATTTTCAGTGGGGCGTCAGCAGCGTGAGCGACGGCGCTGAACAGTCCGAGGGCGAGGGCCAGTGCTTTGACTGGTTGGGTGAAGAGATTTTTGGTCATGATATTTTTCCAGTCAGGGCATAAAGGTGTGGTGTTTGGTCTGGCATCTTCGCGGGCAAGCCCGCTCCCACAAGTGCACCGCAACCCCTGTGGGAGCGGGCTTGCCCGCGAAGCTTTTAGTGTCGGTAGCGGGCGCCGGTGTGTTGCGGCGGTAAATGCGCCTCTGCATGAAACAGCTTCTCCCGCAGACTGCCGTTGTCATACGCAGTCTTGTACGACCCTCTGCGCTGCAACTCGGGGATCACCAGATCAATGAAATCGACATAGCTTTCCGGTGTGACAATCCGCGTCAGGTTGAAGCCGTCCAGGCCGGTTTCGGCGATCCAGGATTCCAGTTCATCGGCGACCTGTTCCGGTGAGCCGACCAGGGTGATGTAACGTCCGCCCAAAGCGTGTTGTTCGAGCAATTTGCGCCGGGTCCAGTCGTTGTTTTGCAGGATCTTGGTGGCGGACTGGATGGCGTTGCTTTTCACGTGCTGGATCGGTTCGTCGAGTTCGTACCCGGAAAAATCGATCCCGGTGGACGCCGAGAAATGCGCAACGCCGGCTTCGGCGCTGGCGTAGCTCAGGTACTCGGCGTGCTTGGCCCAGGCCAGCTCTTCAGTCGCGCCAACAATCACGTTCAAGCCCATGAACACCTTGATATCCACGGGGTTGCGTCCGGCTTCGACGGCGCTGGCGCGAACCTTGTCCACCTGTACCTTGGTTGACGCCTTGTTCTGCCCGCTGATGAACACGCACTCGGCATGCCGCCCGGCGAACTGCAAGCCGCGATCCGAGCTGCCGGCCTGGAACAGCACCGGCGTGCGCTGAGGGGACGGCTCGCACAGGTGATAGCCCTCGACCTGGTAAAACTCGCCATGGTGCGCAACCTTGTGGACCTTGTCCGGCTGCGCGTAGATCCGCTGCTGCGGATCATTGAGCACCGCGTCGTTTTCCCAACTGCCTTCCCAGAGTTTGTAGAGCACCTCCAGGTATTCATCGGCCTGGTCGTATCGCCGGTCATGTTCGACCTGCTGGGTCAGACCCATGGCCTTGGCGGCGCTGTCGAGGTAACCGGTGACGATATTCCAGCCGACCCGGCCACGACTCAGGTGGTCCAGTGTCGACATGCGTCGGGCGAACAGATAGGGCGGTTCGTAGGTCAGGTTGGCAGTCAGGCCGAAACCCAGGTTTTTCGTCACAGCGGCCATGGCCGATACCAGCAGCAACGGATCGTTGACCGGCAACTGGATCGACTCTTTCAGCGGTACGTCCACTGAGTGTTGATAGACGTCGTAGACGCCGACGATGTCGGCAATGAATAACCCGTCGAACAGCCCGCGTTCCAGCAGCTGCGCCAGTTCGGTCCAGTATTCGACGGTCTTGTATTGAGTCGAATTGTCCCGCGGGTGAGTCCACAGGCCGTGGTTGATGTGCCCAATGCAGTTCATGTTGAAGGCATTGAGCAGGATTTTTTTGCTCTTTGTTAAAGGCGAGGGCATCAGATAGTCCCCCGTAGCGGCGGATTTTCATCGTTGAGGTAATAGTTGCCGACCGCGTGGTACTTCCAGCGCACCGGGTCGTGCAGGGTGTGCACCCGGGCATTGCGCCAGTGGCGGTCCAGACCGTGTTCGGCCAGGGTGGCCTGGCTGCCGGCCAGTTCGAACAAGGTGCTGCCGGCCGCCAGGGAAATTTCGCTGCTGATGGCGCGGGCTTCGGCGACAGCGATAGATGCGGCGGCGACGGTCTCGGCGTTGGTTTCAGCTTGGGCCCGGTCGAGAAACTCACCGGCGCGTTCGAGCAGTGCTTCGGCGGCGTGCAGGCGAATGCTCAAATGGCCGAAACTCTTCAGGGTCAATGGGTCTTCAGTGGCGTTGTCGTTGCCCGAATCAATCCACGGCCGGGTCTTGGTTCGGACAAAATGCAGCGCGTCTTCATACGCGGCGCGGGCAATCCCGGTGTCGATGGCCGCGTGGAGGATTTGCGCCAACGGGCCGACCGGCGTCGGGCGCTCGAAGGCGCTTTGAAACGGGATCACGTCTTCGGCCACCACATACACGTTGTCGAACACCACCGAGCCGCTGCCGGTGGTGCGCTGACCGAAGCCGCTCCAGTCGTCGATCACCGTCAGCCCCTGGCTGTCGCGCGGCACAAAGGCCAGTTGCTGCACGCCGTGTTCATCCACCACGGAGGTCGGAATCCGCTGGGCGTAGAGGGCACCGGTGGAATAGAACTTGCGACCGTTGATGCGATAACCCTCGCCGTCCCGGTTGAGGCTGGTGACGCGGTCGTGGGCGGTTTTGGTGCCCAGTTCGGCAAGCGCATTACCGAAACGCTGGCCGGCCAGTACTTCGGCGTAGAGACGTTTTTTCTGCTCAGGGCTGCCGTTTACCCGCAGTACTTCGAGGGCATAAAAATGGTTCTGCGGGATCTGCCCCAGGGAGGCGTCGGCCTGGGCGATCAACGCAATGACTTTGGCCAAAGTGACATTGGAAACGCCCGCGCCACCGTAGGTTTTCGGCACGCTGATGCCCCAGAGACCGGAGCGCGAAAACACTTCCAGCTCCGGGAGTGGCAGGCGGCGCTCGCGATCACGCAAGGCGCTGTCGCGCTTGAAGTCTTCGGCCAGGTCGCTGGCGACGATCAAGGCTTGTTCGTCGCTGGTGATGACCGCGACGTGTTGAGAAAGAGTCATGTGTTTCTCCAGAGATCTGGTCAATGTGTGCGGGTCGTCAGATCCAGGAATGCCGGGCCGGGAGGGTGCCGTTCAGGTGATAGGCGCCCACTGCGTGATATTTCCAGCGCACCGGGTCGTGCAGGGTGTGGACGCGAGCGTTGCGCCAGTGGCGATCGAGATTGAATTCGGCGAGGGTCGCGCGGCTGCCGGCCAGCTCGAACAGCTTTTCGCTGGCCAGCAGCGAGATCTCGGTGGTCAGTACTTTGGCTTCGGCCACGGCGATCGAGGCGCGAGCGGCGGATTCGGCTGTCACCGGAGCGGCGCTGACCTGATCGAGCACTTGCCCGGCCTTGCGCAGCAGTGCCTCGGCGGCATGCAGTTCGATTTTCAGTTTGCCGATCTCGGCGATCACGTAGAGGTCATCACTGGCCCGTTCGACATTGGCGTCAATCCACGGCCGCGAACGTTCGCGGACAAAGCTGATGCTGTCGTCGATCGCGCCACGGGCGATACCGAGGTCAATGGCGGCCTGAATCAATTGCGACACGGCACCCTGGGTATTCGGAACTTCGCTCAACCGCCAGTTATCCACCACCAGCTCGGCTTCGACCGGTACGTTGTTGAGCAATACGGTTCCACTTGCGGTCGTCCGTTGGCCAAAACCTGACCAGTCATCGACGATGCGCAGCCCGGGCGTGCCACGGCGGACGAATGCCATGACTTGCTTGCCGTCATCATTCAGCGCCTTGACGGTGATCCAGTGGGCGAACAACGCACCGGTCGAGTAAAACTTCTGGCCGTTGATGACGAAACCCTCACCTTCGGCGGTGATCCGGGCTTTGAGTTCGAGGGTGTTTTTGGTGCCGCGTTCGGGGCCGGCGTTACCGATCCGCCAACCTTCGAGCACGCTTTGGAACAGCTGCTTTTTTTGCCGTTCGGTAGCGCTGCTCAATAGCACATTGAGAATGCCGAACTGGTTTTGCGGGATCTGCCCCAGCGCCGGGTCAGCCGCGGAAATGATCGCGAACACTTCGGCAATGGTCACGAAGGAGACCTGCGGGCCGCCGAATTCACGGGGAATGGAAATACTGCCGAGGCCGCTGCGGGTGAACTGCTCTATTTCCGACCACGGCAACTTGCGCTGCCGGTCGCGCCGGGAGGCTTGCAGGCGGGCGACTTCAGCCAGTTCGTGGGCGGCTTTGAGCGCTTGCGCGTCATTACGCAAGACCCGTGCGGGCAACAACAGCGGGGCGGTGTCCAGATCACTCTGGATGGATGCATCTGCCAGACTAGACATTAGTGCCGCTCCTTGGCTGCACGCAATGCCCTGGCGATCTGCACTCGGGTGATTGTGTTCCGGACCATACCTACCTCACATCTCATGGAAATGCCGCGAAAGCTGCGGCGAAATCAAAAACAAGAATGTCCGGTGGTCCGGTCTATATACCCTAATCGCGTATTAAAAATTAATAAACTAACTTATAGGAATAAGCATAGAAGGGCTGCTGTGAGGGTCTGCGCTCCGGAGTTCCCAAGCCCGGAGCGGGAGCGGAGGAAGGCTCAGTGGCGCCGCGTTTCGGCGGCGCGAAGTACCGTTCTCACGGGTGTTTTGCTGTAAGGGTTGGCGGCCCCGATCTTCAGCTTGCACGCCGGCGCCCAGCGCGAGCTGTTGCCTACGCGATCGAGGATGCAGTAGGTGATTTCCAGTTGATTGTCTTCCCCCGCCTCCAGAATCACCGCCGGTGGAACCCATACGTTGATCGGCTGGCCGACTTCGTCGGCTTTGACTTTAGGCAGGTCCATGCGCACGTCGCCCCAGCGCAGGGTGATTTCATCCTCGGCGGCCATGTTCAGGTAAGGCGCTATGGTCAGCGGCACGCCGCGGTTGATCTGATTGGGGTTGACCCCCTGGCGGCGAATCGTTTCGGGGATACCCAGGGGCTCAAGGCTCTGGTTTTCGTCGCCGCAGAGTTCCGACGGTTGCCCGCCCGGGCAGTCGAGCTTGACCTGGACCCGTCGCACGGCCGATAGCGCCGGCCCCTGCCCGACTTGCATGACTCGATAGTGGATACGCGAAGTGCCATTCTGCACAAAGCTCTCCGGCACCCGCAGGCTGACAGGCTTTCCGATGTCGGCGGCCTTGAGTGACCGGGACGCCACATAGCAGCCGTCCCAGAACAATTCGATGAGGTCAGCTTCGTCCATGGCGGCATAGGGCGGTATTTCGATCAGCAGATGAGCGGCAGCCATGACACCTATGCCATGCATAGGGTTATGTGCCAGAGACGGAGCGCCAAGTTCCGGTTTTGCTGAGGTACGTGTCATGTCGTTCTCCTTGATAGAGTGCAGCGAAATCCGTTTCGGGCAAGAACACAACGCAAGTGCCAAGCCTTCATCTATAGAGCGCCACGCAAGTAAAAGTGATAAAGCCAATGAGTTGAAAAATTCAGAGTGTGTAATAGGTTCTGATGTGTTTGTTTAGATAAGTTTGGGGCGGAGTTCATGTCAAGCAGTTCTATTGGTAAACTTGTTGATCGGCCTCTAATCAGAAAAAACCTACATGTTATTGGCATTTTAGTGTGTGCGTCATATGACTTTTACCCAGAGGCTATTGCGCCGAATAGTCGCATTACTGGCCAGTAGGCCATGCAAACCATGGTCACGGTTATTCCAGGTTTTTCAAAGAAATGTGTAACAGGAGGTATGTACAGGCGTCGTATACAATTAATAACCGCACGGCCAAGCGACTGAGAGGATAGGGCGGGAGGCATGACGGTTTGATAAAGACGTTATATAGAAGTCGTTATGCAACGACGGCTAATTGTTCAGGCGTCAGGAAGTGTAATGAGTGGGTGGTGCGGAACTTATACACCTATATTTCGGCAGGACTCGCTCCATCCTTGGGGCGACTTGATCGGGGTTTAATTAAACGCTGGCGTTAAGAAATTTACTGAGAAACTGTCGAGTCCGCTCTTCTTTCGGATTGGCAAACAATGCCTTGGCTTCTCCTTGTTCGACAATGACACCCTTGTCGAAAAACACCACCCGATTGGCCACGTCCCGGGCGAAGCCCATTTCATGGGTGACAATCACCATGGTGCGTTTCTCTTCGGCCAGGCCGCGAATGGTCGCCAGTACTTCGCCCACCAATTCCGGGTCCAGGGCGGAGGTGGGTTCATCGAATAGAATCACCTCCGGCTCCATCGCCAGCGCACGGGCAATCGCTACCCGCTGTTGCTGTCCACCGGAGAGCCTGCGCGGGTAAGCGTCCTCCTTGCCCGCCAGGCCAACCTTGGCCATCAGCGCACGGCCCAGGACCAGCGCTTTGTCCCTGGGCATTTTCTTGACGACCAATGGGCCCTCGATCACGTTTTCCAGCGCCGTGCGATGGGGGAACAGGTTGAAGCTCTGAAACACGAAACCCACGTGCTGGCGCAACCGGCGCACCAGCCCCTGTTGCTGGTTCAGCGGTCGGCTGCCATCGATCTCGATATCACCGACCTTGATCCGGCCACTGGTGGGTTCTTCGAGAAAGTTCAGGCAGCGCAGGAAGGTCGTTTTGCCCGACCCGCTGGGCCCGATGATCGCTACTACCTCGCCTTCCTTCACTTGCAGATCGATGCCGTTGAGCACGACTTGACCCTTGAACTGCTTTGTCAGTTTTTCCACGACAATCATTGGGTCAAAACTCCTGGTCGTGCCGATTGACCCGCGCTTCCAACTGGTTTTGCAGGTGCGACAGCACCGTTGCAAGAATCCAGTAGATCAGTGCGGCGGCCAGATACATGGTGAAGATTTCGAAGGTGCGGGCGGTAATCAGCTGCGCCTGACGGAACAGTTCCGGCACCTGAATGGTGGCGGCCAGCGCGGTGTCCTTGACCAGCGAAATGAAGCTGTTGCCCAGCGGCGGCAGGGCCGTGCGCATCGCTTGCGGCAGGATGGCCCGGCGCAGGGTCTGCGCGCGGGTCATGCCGATACTGGCGGCGGCTTCCCACTGGCCGCGCTCGATGGAGCTGATCGCGGCACGGAGGATTTCGCAGGCGTAGGCGGCCATGTTCAGCGAGAAGCCGATCAGGGCCGCTGGCAGCGGATCAAGTTCGATGCCCAATTGCGGCAAGCCGTAATAGATCACGAACAGTTGCACCAGCAACGGCGTGCCGCGAAAGAACGACACGTAGATGCGGGCGATCCAGCTCACCAGCTTGAAGCGCGACAGGCGCATCAAGGCCAGGCCGAAGCCCAGCACGAGGCCGAAGAACATCCCGCCGAGGCTCAAGATGACCGTGTAGTACGCGCCCTTCAGCAGGAAGGGCGCGGAATCCAGCGCGAGTTGGAAAGCTTCTTCCATTATTTAGTGACGTCAGCGTTGAAGTATTTCTGCGAGATCTTGGCCAGGGTGCCGTCGGCGCGCAGCTTGTCGATGGCTTTGTTCACCGCCGCCAGCAGTTCAGGCTCGCCTTTGCGCAGGGCAATACCGGCTTCCTGACGGGAGAACGGTTCGCCGGCAACGGCGGTGTCCTTGGCTTTGGAGGTCAGTTCGAGAGCGGCCAGACGGTCTACCAGGATGGCGTCGATACGGCCTACGCGCAGGTCCTGATACTTGGTCGGATCATCATCGTAGGTTCTGATGATGGCTTTAGGTTGGTTATCCTTGAGCCATTGCTCGTAATTAGTGCCAAGACCCACGCCGATCTTCTTGCCGGCCAGATCGTCGACGGTCTTGATAGTGCCTTCGTTCTTTTTCAGGGTCAGCGCCTGAATCCCGGAGATGGTGTAGGGCTGGGAGAAGTCATACTTCTTTTTGCGCTCTTCGGAGATGGTTACCTGGTTGATCACCGCGTCCAGACGCTTGGATTCCAGGGCCGCGAGGATACCGTCCCATTTGGTTGGCTGCAGTTTGACTTTCACGCCCAGCTCTTTGGCCAGGGCTTCGGAGAACTCTACTTCGAAGCCGGCCAGTTTGCCGTCGGCATCGACGAAACTGAACGGTGGATAGGTGCCTTCCAGACCGACGTTGATCACGCCGGCATCCTTGATTTTTTGCAGTTGCTCACCGGCAATCGCTTGCCCCAGCAGACCGGCACCCAGTGCCAGACCCAGCGAACCAATAAGCAGGTTTCGACGTAGTGCGGAAAAATTCATGAAAAGCCCCTATGTTTTCTTATGAAGATGCATTTGGAAAAGAAGGCGAATCTCTGGATCTGGACGACTGCAACATCCTGCCTTAAAGCAGCTTATGCGTCTCGTGGCATATTCGCCTATGGAGCGACTATATGACGGGACCTTTAGATAAGAAAATAATATAAAAATACATTCTTATTTCTTTATGGAATAATAATTTTATCGCATTCGAAAAGATCGCAGCCTGCGGCCGCTCCTACAAAGGCAGGTTGAGCACCGATCCCGTAGGAGCTGCCGCAGGCTGCGATCTTTTGCTTTTAAAACATCCCCGCATACGCAAACAACGCCGGCGCCCCGCCGGTGTGCAGGAAGATGATCGGGCCGTCATCGAAACGATTGCGGCCGATGCCATCGAGCAAGCCGGCCATGGCCTTGCCGGTGTACACCGGGTCCAGTAACAAGCCTTCGTGACTGGCCACCAGCTTGATCGCCGCCAGGGTGCCGGCATTCGGCTCGCCATAACGGGGGGCGAAATATTCGTCCCACAGTTCCACCTTGAAGCTCGCCGGCACGCTCATGCCGAGCAGTTGCGCGGTGCGTTCGGCCAGGTCCTGGACCTTCGGCCGCTGGGCTTCATCAGTGCGCGAAACCGTGACACCCACTACTGGCAAATCCGGCAGCGCTTCGCTCAGTGCCAAGGCCAGACCGCTATGAGTCCCGGCGCTGCCGGAGGCCAGCACTACCGCGGCGAACTTCAGGCCGCTGTCCTCGATCTGCGCGGCCAGTTCCAGACCGGCCCGGACATAACCCAAGGCACCTAAAGCGTTGGAGCCGCCAATCGGCACCAGATAGGGTTTCTTGCCACTGGACCGCAGGCGTTCGGCGAGGGCGTGCAGTTGATCGTCGGCGTTGTCCAGGTTCTCCACCAGCTCGACCTTGGCGTCGAACAAATCCAGCAGCAGGCGGTTACCGTTTGCCAGGTAGTTGCTGTCGCTGGTGCCGAGGGGGTTTTCCAGCAGTGCGACGCAGCCCAGCCCGAGCTTGGCGGCCAATGCCGCGGTCTGGCGCACATGGTTGGACTGAATGGCACCTGCGGTGATCAAGGTATCGGCACCGGCAGCCAGCGCATCGGCCGCCAGGTATTCGAGTTTGCGAAGCTTGTTGCCGCCCAGGGCCAGTGGTGTGGTGTCATCGCGTTTGACATAAATATCGCGACCCAGCCAGGCCGACAGGCGCTCGAGTTTCTCCAGCGCAGTGGCGGTGCCGAGGAGTTCCAGACGATTGAAGCGAGCAAGCTGTTGTTTGATCATGGGTCCGTACTGGTTGTAGGAGGTGTCTGGACTATAGGCAGGCCTTTTTACTGGAGCAACCGTCAATCGCTTATATCCAAATGTGCTTACACCCACACAATTCGTTCTTAATTCAGGTTCGGGCGTGTACCGTAAAGTGGATGCCGTTTCCGCAGCCAGACAGTCCGGCCGCATGAATGAGGAGTCTTTACCGTGAGCGAGCGTTCCAGCCATTGGCAGTTGCAGACCATCGTCAGCCAACTGCGCGAAGCCCGAGATCAGTGGCGTACTCAGAACGGCCGTAGCAGCGGCGAGCAGGGCGGGCGTGAATTGCCGTCGCGAGAGGCCATGGCCGAGATTCTCGAGGCGCTGTGCGGTGCACTGTTCCCGATGCGCCTTGGTCCGGTGGACCTGCGCGAGGAGAGTGAAGACTTCTACGTCGGCCATACCCTGGATGTGGCGCTCAATGCCCTGTTGGCCCAGGCGCGGCTTGAACTGCGTTATGTGGCGCGGCAAAGCGCGCTGGTCGACAACGAAGTCGAGGTCAAGGCGATCCGGTTGATCCAGGATTTCGCCCTGGCCTTGCCGGGTTTGCGCAGTCTGCTCGATACCGATGTGCTGGCCGCCTTCCACGGTGACCCGGCGGCGCGCAGCGTGGATGAAGTGCTGTTGTGCTACCCGGGCATTCTCGCGGTGATTCATCATCGCCTGGCGCATCACCTGTATCGCGCGGGTTTGCCGCTATTGGCGCGGATCAGTTCGGAGATCGCCCACTCGGCAACGGGTATCGATATCCACCCCGGCGCGCAGATCGGCGCCAGCTTCTTTATCGATCACGGGACGGGTGTGGTGATCGGCGAGACAGCGATCATCGGCGAGCGGGTGCGCATTTATCAGGCGGTGACGCTCGGCGCGAAACGTTTCCCCGCGGACGAGGACGGCCAGTTGCAAAAAGGCCATCCGCGCCACCCGATTGTCGAAGACGATGTGGTGATCTATGCCGGCGCGACCATCCTCGGGCGGATCACCATCGGCAAGGGCTCGACCATCGGCGGCAATGTCTGGCTGACTCGCAGCGTGCCGGCCAGCTGCAACCTGACCCAGGCCAATCTGCAGCATGATGACGGGACGCAGAAGTAACCCGGTTGGCGCTTGACACCTGTGGCGAGGGGGCTTGCCCCCGCTGGGTCGCGTAGCGGCCCTAAAATCAGTAATCGCATTGTGCCAGGGAGAACGCATATGCAGGCTTTAACTGAAAGAATTCGGTTGTAGGTTTCGGGGCCGCTTCGCAGCCCAACGGGGGCAAGCCCCCTCGCCACAAGACGCCGCTGAGCCTTGCGATTAGTCCTGAAGCGCCTTTCCATGTTTAACTTGAACGCTCGTTCAAGTTAAATCGGTGGTTCGCTGCCCGCTCACAACAGGAGGCTTACCTTTGCTGAGTCCGTTTTATCCAGCCACATTCCATCCCCTCGAGGTGCAGCTTTCATGAGTGCATCGTCCACCCCTCCAAGCGGTCAGATCCGCATGAATCCGCCGGTGTTCTATTTCTCGGCGAGTTTCATTCTGTTGTTCGGCCTGGTGGTCATCGCCGTGCCGGAACAGGCCGGTGCCTGGCTACTGGCCGCACAAAACTGGGCGGCCAATACGGTCGGCTGGTACTACATGCTGGCGATGACTCTGTATCTGGTCTTCGTGGTGGTCACCGCCTTGTCCGGCTACGGCAAGATCAAGCTCGGTGCCGACCACGACGAACCCGAATTCAGTTACCTGTCCTGGGCCGGCATGCTGTTCGCCGCCGGGATCAGCATCACGCTGTTTTTCTTCTGTGTGTCCGAGCCGCTGACTCACATGCTGCAGCCGCCTCAAGGCGAAGCCGGCACGGCGGATGCCGCGCGCCAGGCCATGCAGATTCTGTTTCTGCACTGGGGCCTGCACGGCTGGGGCGTGTTCGCTTTCGTCGGCATGGCGCTGGCCTACTTCGCCTATCGGCATAACCTGCCACTGGCTTTGCGCTCGGCGCTGTACCCGTTGATCGGCAAGCGCATCAACGGCCCGATCGGCTACGCGGTGGATGGCTTCGGCATCATCGCCACGGTGTTTGGGTTGGGCGCGGACATGGGCTTTGGCGTATTGCACCTCAACTCCGGTCTCGACTTCCTGTTCGGCATCGCTCACACCCAGTGGATTCAGGTCGGCCTGATCACGCTGATGATGGGCGCGGCGATCATCGTTGCGGTGTCCGGTGTCGATAAAGGCGTGCGGGTAATGTCCGACATCAACATGCTGCTGGCCTGCGCGCTGCTGCTGTTCGTGTTGTTCGCCGGGCCCACCCAGCACCTGCTCAACACCCTGATCCAGAACATCGGCGATTACCTCGGTGCCTTGCCGATGAAGAGTTTCGATCTCTACGCCTACGATAAACCCAGCGACTGGCTGGGCGGCTGGACGGTGTTTTATTGGGCCTGGTGGATCGCATGGTCGCCGTTCGTGGGGTTGTTCATCGCGCGGATTTCCCGTGGCCGAACCATCCGCGAATTCGTCTTCGGCGTGCTGCTGATTCCCCTGGGTTTCACCCTGGCGTGGATGTCGATCTTCGGCAACAGCGCCATCGATCAGGTGCTCAACCATGGCATGAGCGCGATGGGAATGTCGGCCCTCGAAAATCCGTCGATGACCCTGTACCTGCTGCTGGAAACCTACCCGTGGGGCAAGACTGTCATCGCGGTCACGGTGTTTATCAGCTTTGTGTTCTTCGTCACCTCGGCAGACTCCGGCACCGTGGTGCTCTCGACGCTTTCAGCCCGTGGCGGCAACCCCGACGAAGACGGGCCGAAATGGCTGCGGGTGTTCTGGGGTGCGATGACCGCGCTGATCACCAGTGCCTTGTTGTTCGCCGGTAGTATCGACTCGCTGAAATCAGCGGTGGTGCTCACTTCGCTGCCGTTCTCGTTGATCTTGCTACTGATGATGTGGGGCCTGCACAAGGCGTTCTACCTCGAGTCGCAGAAGCAGATCGCGCAAATGCACTCGCTGGCACCGGTGTCCGGTTCGCGGCGCGGCGGTTGGCGTCAGCGCCTGAGCCAGGCCGTGCATTTCCCGTCACGGGATGAGGTGTACCGTTTCCTCGACTCCACGGTGCGCCCGGCCATCGAAGAAGTGACGGCGGTGTTCGTCGAAAAAGGCCTCAACGTGGTCGCTCAACCGGACCCGGCCAATGACAGCGTCAGCCTGGAAATCGGCCATGGCGAGCAGCATCCGTTCATCTATCAGGTGCAAATGCGCGGCTATTTCACGCCGTCCTTCGCCCGTGGCGGGATGGGCTCCAAAGAGCTCAACAACCGTCGCTATTACCGGGCTGAAGTACACCTGAGCGAAGGCAGTCAGGACTACGATCTGGTGGGTTACACCAAAGAGCAGATCATCAACGACATCCTCGACCAGTACGAACGGCACCTGCAGTTCCTGCACCTGGTACGTTGATCGAAGCGCGGTGGCGCTCAGGCATTGTTCAACACCATGAATAGCACCAGAGCAGCCACCGGTACGCTGAACACCACACTACCGACCATCAGTTCAGAGACCAGCGACTGCCCTGCAGTGACCAGGCCCACGGCGCCGTTGATCAGCGTCAGCGCCAGCCACAGGACGATGAAACTGTAGGTAACGGTCTGCTGGCTGAAACCGAGTTTCTGGCCGATGAACAACATCAGCGCCAGAAGGACCAGGCCGAAAGTGATGATGATGGTGGTGTGCACGTGGGTGTCCTCCTTTAAGCGAAAGCTGGGCCCTTGTAGGAGCAGCCGGGCAAGCTCGCTCCCACACGTCCAACACTCCGTCATAACGAGCATAGGCGTTGAGAACCTTGACGACTCAAACCAGCCCGCCATTGGCCCGCAGGATTTGCCCGTTGACCCAGCTGGCAGCCGGGCTGACCAGAAAGGAAATGACCTTGGCGATGTCTTCTGGCTGACCGAGGCGTTCCAGTGGCGGCATCTTGGCGAAGGTCTGGATCTGCTCTTCGCTTTTGCCGTGCAGGAACAGTTCAGTGGCGACCGGGCCGGGAGCGATCGCGTTGACGGTGATGTTGCGACCGCGCAGTTCCTTGGCGAACACCTGGGTAAGGGATTCAACCGCCGCTTTGCTGGCGATGTACACGGCGTAGCCCGGCAGGTTCAGGCCGACGGTGCTGCTGGAGAAGTTGACGATCCGTCCGCCGGCATTCAGGCGGGTCGCGGCTTCGCGCAGGGTGTTGAAGGTGCCACGAGTGTTGATGGCGAAGGTCTGCTCGAACAATTCGTCGCTGTGCTGGGCCAGCGGCAGGACGTTGAGGATCCCGGCGTTGTTCACCAACACATCGACCTTGCCCAATTGCGCTTCGGTCTCGTCGAACATCCGGCGGACGTCAGCGGCGTTGGCCACGTCGGCCTTGATCGCTATGGCCTGGTGACCGGCCTGACGCAGTGCCACGACCAGGGCCGAGGCTTCGCCAGCGCTGCTGGCGTAGTTGATGGCGACCGCGAAGCCTTCGCTTGCGAGTTGCTCGGCGATTGCTGCGCCGATGCCGCGCGAAGCTCCGGTAACGAGGGCGACTTTCGAAGTTTGAGTAGTCATGGCGAGGATTCCTTGGGGCTAGTGAGTTGCTGTTGGAGCAAGATTCACATGTTTACCAGGGTCGATAAATGCAGCAGAGTTGCCTTGACTGTTCAATAATCGCCAACAATCGAGCGACAGGAGTCCAGCGTGGATCAAGTCAAAGCGATGAAGGTTTTCGTGCGCATCTACGAGCGCAGCAGCTTCACGCTGGCCGCCGATGACCTGAACTTGCCTCGCGCCACCCTGACCCACACCCTCAATCAATTCGAAGCCTGGCTCGGTACGCGGTTACTGGAACGCAGCACGCGGCGGGTGCGTCCGACCCTCGATGGCGAGGCGTACTACCTGCGTTGCGTGCAGTTGCTGGCGGAATTGGAAGAGGCTGAACTGGCGTTTCGATCGGTGGCGCCGAAAGGGCGGCTGCGGGTCGACTTGCATGGCACTTTGGCCAAGTACTTCGTGATCCCGGCGCTGCCGCAATTCATGGAACGCTACCCGGAAATCGAACTGTGCATCAGCGAAGCGGACCGCTTCGTCGACCTGATCGCCGAAGGCGTCGACTGCGTATTGCGCGCCGGCACCCTGGGCGATTCGTCGCTGATTGGCCGCCGCGTCGCGACCCTGCGTCAGGTGACCTGCGCCAGCCCGGCCTACTTGCGCAAATACGGCGAACCGAAAAGCCTCGCCGACCTGACGCAGCACCGCGCGGTGAACTACGTCTCGCGCACCACCGCGAAACTGTTCCCGTTCGAATTCATGGTCGACGGTGAGCTGAAAGAAGTTCCTGTCGACGGCGCGCTGTCAGTGCTCGGCGCGGAAATCTACGCCGCCTCGGCAGTCGCCGGCCTGGGCCTCATCCAGTGCCCGCACTACCGCATGGCGACGCAGATTTCCCAGGGGTTGGTGCAGGAAATCCTTGCCGACACCCCACCACCACCCATGCCGGTTTCGGTCCTTTATCCGCACAACAGACACATGTCGCCACGGGTTCGGGTGTTTGTCGATTGGTTGAGTGAGGTGTTTGCCACCGCTGAGTAACCGTCAGTCTGAGGAGAAATAAAGGCAGGATTTGTAGACTAATATTTAACCGAGTGTGTATGGTGTGTATTGAGCTCGCCCTTTGCTGTGTACAGTGCGCCACAGAGGCTGTCGAAAAGGGCGAGGGTGATGCGAAGTCGGGAAATGATCAAAGCGATCGAGGAGGACGGGTGGTATCTGGTGGCGGTGAAAGGCAGTCATCACCAATACAAACATGCGAGCAAGCATGGGAGGGTCACCATCAAGCACCCGGACTCCGACCTTCCGAAAGGTACGATCAACAGCATACTGAAACAGGCCGGACTGAAATGAAGCCGGTAAGCAGGTACGAACACCCTCATGGGGTCGTATTGAAGAGAAACCGGTCTCCAACGAAACCGGATTTAGAGGAAGGGTCCACCAACATGAAATTCCCAGTCGTTCTGCACAAGGATGCCGACTCAGACTACGGAGTGATTGTCCCTGATGTGCCGGGTTGCTTCTCCGCGGGTAGCACTGTGTCGCAAGCATTCGAAAACGTGAAAGAAGCATTGTCCTTGCATTACGAAGGACTGGTCGCCGATGGCGATCCACTTCCACACGTGCACGAGATAGATGATCACCTTGATAATCCCGACTATGCCGGTGGTGTATGGGGGGTTGTTGAGTTTGACGTTACACCTTATTTCGGGAAATCGGTTCGCTTCAACGCCACGCTTCCTGAGCAGTTACTTGAACGTATTGATCAAACTGTAAAACGGGACCGTCGTTACAGCTCACGGTCCGGATTTCTGGCTGCGGCGGCATTGAGAGAATTGTCGGCGTGAAGCAGGTGATCGTTCCCTCGCGCATAGGTGGGGGGAACGATCATGGGTTAGTGGTGCCGTATCGAATACGATGACAAGACTTTGCCCGCGATAAGGTCGCAATGACCTTCAGAGTTTCAGAGACACCGCAGACTCAAACCAGAGAGGATTCGATGACTTACATTGCTGCCGAAAACCGCTACGACTCCATTCCTTACCGCCGCGTCGGACGCAGGGGTCTGGTGCTGCCGGCATTGTCCCTGGGCCTGTGGCACAACTTCGGCGACAGTACGCCGATCGATACCCAGCGCTCGTTGCTGCGCACGGCCTTCGACCTGGGCATCAATCACTTCGACCTGGCCAACAACTATGGCCCGCCCTACGGCAGCGCGGAGATCAACTTCGGTCGTTTGCTGCGTGAAGACTTCAAGCACTACCGCGATGAACTGATCATCTCCAGTAAAGCCGGTTGGGACATGTGGCCCGGTCCGTACGGTCAGGGCGGCGGTTCGCGAAAATACGTGCTGGCAAGCCTTGATCAGAGCCTGCAGCGGTTGGGCGTCGACTATGTGGACATCTTCTATTCGCACCGCTTCGACCCGGATACTCCTCTGGAAGAAACCGCCGGTGCTCTGGCCACCGCCGTGCAGCAAGGCAAGGCGCTGTACATCGGTATCTCGTCGTATTCCGGGGCCAAAACCCGGGAAATCGCAGCTTTGCTGAAAGAGTGGAAAGTGCCGCTGTTGATCCATCAACCAGCCTACAACCTGCTCAACCGCTGGGTGGAAAAAGACCTGCTGGATACAACCGATGAACTCGGCGCCGGGGTGATCGCCTTCACGCCGTTGGCCCAGGGCCTGCTGACCGATAAATACCTCAACGGCGTGCCCAAGGATGCGCGGGTGAACCGCCCGGGCGGCGGTTCGCTGCAAGCCTCGCACCTGTCGCAGGCCAATATTGCCCACGTGCGCGCCCTCAACGAAATCGCCCAACGCCGCGGCCAAAGCCTCGCGCAAATGGCCCTGGCCTGGACCCTGCGTGACCCGCGGGTGACCTCCGCGCTGATTGGCGCCAGCCGCCCGGAGCAGATCATCGAAAACGTCGGGGCGTTGAAGAATTTGAGCTTCAGCGCAGAGGAGTTGGCCGAAATCGACCGGTTTGCCCAGGAAGGCGGGATTAATTTGTGGGAGAAGCCGTCGACGGCTGAGTAATCGTTTCCGATTGATTTATCGCCTATCAAAAAGCTTTCGCGGGCAAGTCGGATCGCCGCACCGCCGCTCCCACAGGTATTGGGCGATCCTTGTGGGAGCGGGCTTGCCCGCGAAGACGGTGTAACGGGCCGACCACTTAAAACGGCACATCCCCCAAAATCGTCGCCCGGTGCATCACGCGCCGTTGCGGGCGGTAGTCGTCGACGGCGAAGTGTTGGGTGACGCGGTTGTCCCAGAACGCTACGTCGTTCTCTTCCCAGCGCCAGCGGATAGTGAATTCCGGGCGGGTGGAGTGGGCGAACAGCAGTTTCAGGATCACTTCGCTTTCGGCTTCCGACAGCTCGTTGATGCGGGTAGTGAAGCCTTCGTTGACGAACAGCGACTTGCGTCCGCTGACAGGGTGAGTGCGGATCACCGGGTGTGACAGCGGCGGGTTCTTCTTGCGTGCCTCTTCCCAGCGCGCAAGGTCTTCGGCGGTGGTGCCGAAGCGTTCCAGCGGGAAGGATTTGATGAAGTCGTGGGTTGCGGTCAGGCCTTGCAGCAAGCTTTGCAACGGCGCCGACAGTGCTTCGTAAGCCGCGATGCCGCTGGCCCACAGGGTGTCGCCACCAAACGCCGGCAGCAGCTTGGCGCTGAGCACCGCGCCCAGGGCCGGGGTCGGCAGGAAAGTCACGTCGGTGTGCCAGACGGCATTATCGCGGACGTCGGTTTGCGCCGTGTCGAGGATCAGCACCTCAGGCTGTTCCGGGACATTCGGGTAGATCGGATGAATGTGCAAGTCACCGAAATTGGCGGCGAACCGTGCTTGCTGCTGTGGGTTCAACGGCTGCTCACGAAAGAACAGGACGTGATGCTTGAGCAACGCCTGCTCGATGGCGTCGCGCTGTTCGACGTTCAGCGGTTGGGTGATGTCGACACCGCTGATCCGGGCGCCAAGGGTGCAGCTAAGGGGCGTAATGCTCAGGCTCATGATATTTCTCGAATTCGGCGCCGAAGTGTCGGCGTAGTCAGTTCTGTTCAATGCGCCTGGCCATGCCACGGCACCAGCTTGCGTTGCAGGGCACGCAGGCCCATTTCCATGGTGAAGGCGATCAGCGCGATCACCAGAATTCCCAGTACCACCACATCGGTGACCAGAAACTGCGCAGCCGACTGGACCATAAAGCCCAGGCCACTGGTGGCAGCGATCAATTCGGCGGCGACCAGCGTCGACCAGCCGACACCCAGGCCAATCCGCACACCGGTGAGAATGTCCGGCAGGGCGCTGGGCAGGATCACATGGCGAATCAACTGGGCCCGCGTCGCGCCCAGGGATTGCGCGGCGCGGAGTTTGGTCGGGTCGACGGTACGCACGCCGGTGGCGGTGGCGATGGCAATTGGGGCGAAGATCGCCAGGTAAATCAGCAGGACTTTGGACAACTCGCCAATCCCGCACCAGATGACGATCAGCGGCAGATAGGCCAGCGGTGGAATAGGGCGGTAGAACTCGATCAACGGATCGAGAATGCCGCGGGCGATGCGGTTGTGGCCGATGGCGATACCCACCGGAATGGCGCTTAGCACGGCGAACCCCAGGGCCATGCCAATACGGCTGAGGCTGGCGCCCAGGTGCTGCCACAAGGTCGAATCCATGTAGCCGCTGGTCGCCAGTAACCAGCCTTTTTGCAGGACCGCTGAGGGAGGTGGCAGAAACAGCGGTTCAATCAATCCGCTGGCAGTCACGGCCCACCAGAGGGCAAGCAGCGTGATCAAGGTCAGTACGCTGATCCAGCGGGTACTCAGACTGCGACGAACAGCAATCGCCGCGGATGAGTTGGCGCTGGTTTTTGTGGCCGTGGCCGGTAATCCATAGCTGCTCATGCGCGCTCCTGCTGCTGGATGGCGCTGCGTTGAGAGAACACTCGAGCAAGCACGTGTTCACGGGTTTCGATAAAACGCGGGTCGGACTTGATCGTTCGGGCCGATTCACCGGCGGCATAACGCCGGCCGAAGTCCAGGCTCAGACGCTCGACGATTTGCCCGGGATTGGGCGCGAGCAAAATCAGCTCGGTGGCGAGGAACACCGCTTCTTCAATGTCGTGGGTAATCAGGAACACCGGTTTGGCGGTGCGCTTCCAGACTTGCAGCAGCAGCTCCTGCATCTGCTCGCGGGTGAAGGCATCGAGGGCACCGAAGGGTTCGTCCATCAGCAGCACGCGCGGGTCAGCGGCCAGGGCGCGGGCCAGACCGACACGCTGTTTCTGGCCGCCGGACAGCTGCCAGATGCGGCGCTGGTCAAAGCCGGCGAGGTCCACCAGCGCGAGCATTTCCCGCGCGCGGGTTTCCCGTTGCGGCTTGGGGATGCCCGCCAGTTCCAGGCCGAAGCCGACGTTAGCCAATACGTCCTGCCACGGCAGCAGCGCGTCATCCTGAAATACCACGCCGCGCTCGGCGCTCGGGCCTTTTACCGGAACGCCGTCGAGGGTGATGCGTCCGGCGCTCGGTTCGACGAAACCGGCAATCAGGTTCAACAGCGAGGTCTTGCCACTGCCGGACGGGCCGAGGGCGACCAGCAACTGCTGTGGCCCAAGGCTCAGGGAAATATCCGCCAGCACCGGCTCGGGGCTGCCTGGGTACTGTGCGCCGATGCGCTCCAGTTCTAACAAGGCCATCGCTGTTTGCTCCTGATCAGTTGGTAATGAACTTGGCGCTGACGTACGGAGCGTAATCCGGCAGTACGGCTTCGACCTTGCCTTGTTCCTTGAGGAACGTGGCGGTGTCGGTGATGGCTTTGGTGGTCGGCGCGCCGAGGGTGATCACCTGGTCAGCCGCCAGCGGATAGACGTTGCCTTGCAGCAGCAACGGGATGTCGCTGGCTTTGGCGCCGGAGAGTTTCACCAGCTTGTCGACGTTGCCTTTGTCTGCCAGCCAGGCTTGGGGGTCTTTGCGGTAATCGGCGTAGGCGTCGAGGGTGACTTTGGCGAAGGCGGTGACAATTTCCGGGTGCTTCTCGGCGAAGTCTTTACGCACGATCCAGGCATCGAAGGTCGGCGCGCCGAACTTGGCCAGTTCGCCCGAGGTGATCAGCACCTTGCCGTTTTCCTTGGCCACGCCCAGTGCCGGGTCCCAGACGTAGGTCGCATCGATATCGCCGCGTTTCCAGGCGGCAACGATCGCTGGCGGTGCGAGGTTGAGGATTTGTACTTTCGAAGGGTCAATGTTCCAGTGTTTCAGTGCCGCCAGCAGGCTGTAGTGGCCGGTGGAAACGAAGGGCACGGCGATTTTCTTGCCGATCAGGTCTTGTGGGGTTTTGATCCCGGAACCGTCGCGGGCCACCAGGGCTTCGGCGGCGCCGATCTGGGTCGCGATGAGGAAAGTCTGCACCGGGACTTTGCGGGTAATCGCCGCCGTCAGCGGGCTGGAGCCGAGGTAGCCAATCTGCACATCGCCCGAAGCAATGGCGGCAATGATGTCGGCACCGTTGTCGAATTTTCGCCAGTCGATTTTTGCGTGAGTGGCTTTTTCATAAGCGCCGTCGGCCTGGGCGACTTTCGCCGGGTCAACGGTGGTCTGGTAGGCGACGGTAACGTCAGCCGCCTGGGCAAAGAAGCTTGCCGCAGCCAGGGACGCGGCCGCCAGGAGGCGCAGGGGAAAGTTCGTTTTCATGGAGAAGCTCCTTGTTCAAGCGGCCGGAGGATCGGCTGACAAGGAGACTAAATGATCTAAGAATCACAAAATAAATAACTTTTTAGAATTAGCATATGAGCAGAAAATTCTAAGGATCAAAAGATCGCAGCCTACGGCAGCTCCTACAAAGGCGGGTTGATAACCGGTCCCGTAGGAGCTGCCGCAGGTTCGGGCCGCGTTCGGACGATCTTTTTACAGGCGTCGCTTAATTACTGATCGCCAGAATACTTGCCTGGTACGCGCCGACAAACACATCGAAATCGCCGACTTCGCTCTGCTCCAGTTCTGCCTGCTGCGCCAGTGAACTGCGCGCCAGCTCCTCGAAGCGAGCCTGGTCTTGCGCACTCAACGGTTCGCTGCGGAAGTACTCGGCATGGGCCTGGCTCTGGCGCAGGGAGAACTGGGTAAAGCTCTCCTTATGCTCATGCATGGCGGCCAGCACCTGCGCTGACGGAGTCAGGGACGGATCCTTGACCTTCGCCAGTTGCGCGTCCAGGGCTTTGCTGTGGGCATCGCCGCCGTGGCTTTGATCGAGCAGCGCGGCCAATGGCGCAATCTTCTCCAGCAACTCGCCGGCCCACTCTTTCAGGTCCACCGGTTGGCCTTGGCGCTGCAATTGCAGGCCCGGGCGGCGACCTTCCTTGACCACTGCGAGGAAGTTCGAGGTGCAATTGCCGCATTCTCTGTTGGCGATCAGCGGGCTCTCGTTCAGCGCGCAGTACAACAGGAAGGTGTCGAGGAAACGTGCCTCCTGCAGATCGATGCCCATCGGCAGGAACGGGTTGATGTCCAGGCAACGCACTTCGACGTACTGAACGCCACGGGCCACCAGCGCCTGGATCGGCCGCTCGCCGGTGTAGGTCACGCGTTTCGGGCGGATGTTGGAGTAGTACTCGTTTTCGATCTGCAGGATGTTGGTGTTGAGCTGAATCCACTCACCGTCCTTGTGGGTGCCGATCTCGACATAGGGCGGATAGGCTGTGGCCACTGCCTTGCGCAGGCTGTCGGTGTAGCTGTGCAGATCGTTGTAGCACGGCGTCAGCCCGGCCTGAGCGTTACTCTGGTAACCCAGGTCGCTCATGCGCAGGCTGGTGGCGTAAGGCAGATACAGCGTGTCTGCATCAAGTTGCTCAAGCTGATGGGAGCGACCGCGCAAAAAACCCGCATCGAGTGTCGGCGAGGCGCCGAACAGGTACATCAACAGCCAGCTATAGCGGCGGAAGTTACGGATCAATGCGATATAGGCCGCCGACTGATAGTCGCGGTCGGTACCGACAAAGCCTTCGTCCTGCTTGAGCAGCGGCCAGAGTTTCTCCGGCAGGGAGAAGTTGTAGTGAATGCCGGCAATGCATTGCATGGTCTTGCCGTAACGCAGGGCCAGCCCCTTGCGGTACACGTACTTGAGCTTGCCGATGTTGGAGGTGCCGTAATAAGCAATCGGGATATCTTCCTCGGCCGGCAACGGGCACGGCATCGATGGACTCCACAGGTACTCTTTGCCGAGCTTGCTGTAGGCAAAACGGTGGATCTTGTCGAGGCTGCTCAGCGTCTCTGCCGGATCAGGCAGGGCCGGAGTGATGAACTCCAGCAGCGACTCGGAATAGTCGGTAGTGATTTGTTCGTGGGTCAGTGCCGAGCCCAGCTCTTCAGGGTGCGGCGTCTGCGCCAGACGGCCGGCATCGTTGACGCGCAGGCATTCGCGCTCGATACCATGCAGGCACTGCTCGAGCAGAGAGAGGTTAGCGCGCTCGCCAAGCAGAGCCAGGCGGCGGTTGAGAAGTTCGCTCAAGTTGGATTCCTTCACGCGTCAGTCGCCCCAATATGGGGGTGGGCAAGACGGTCTACAAGGGTGAAGTGAAAACTGGCGTGGTCGCCTGGTTATTGAGTCGTACTGACCCGTATGAAAACGCTGCACTTCATCCCTGAATCTGGCTTGGGCGCAGGCAGAAAACCCCGACGCCACGTTCGTAGCGCCGAAATTAACTCAAATTGATGGCAGGGAGCTATAGGACAGCGAAGGTGCCTTGTGCTTTTGCGACGAGTTTATCGCCTTGCATCACATCCGCTTCGACGACGAGCGTGCGCCGGCCAGGGTGTATGACCCGTGCCGTGCATAACACTTCGCCTTCATTCACTGCGCGAACATAGTTGATTTTACACTCGATGGTCGCGCTCTGCTGGTCGAAGCCATGAGTGCTGGAACAGGCCAGCCCCATGGCGATATCCACCAGACTGAACAAGGCCCCGCCGTGCAGCTTGCCGCCGCGATTGCGCAATTGCGGCTCGAGGCCCAGGGTGACTTGCGCCACCCCGACCTCAAGACTGTGCAAACGGCAACCCAGCAGCTTGAAGAAAGCGCTTTCGGTCAGCCCTGCAGGGATTTCCATCAGCGTTTCTTCAACTGCTTGGCGTTGGCGAACAACGAAGCCATGGCGTTGTTGGCCGGAGCCGGCGCCGTGGTTTCTTTGCGCGGTGCGGTGTTTTGCGACTGGCGTGGCGCCGAGCCAGGGCGCGCGCCACGGGCACCGTCGATTTTCTCGCCCGGGGTGTCGCTCATGCGCATCGACAGACCGACGCGTTTGCGCGGGATGTCGACTTCCATGACCTTGACCTTGACCACATCGCCGGCTTTCACCGCTTCACGCGGATCCTTGATGAATTTCTCCGACAAGGCGGAAATGTGCACCAGACCGTCCTGATGCACGCCGATATCGACGAAAGCACCGAAGTTGGTCACGTTGGTCACCACGCCTTCGAGGATCATCCCCAGTTCCAGGTCCTTGAGGTCTTCGACGCCGTCCTGGAACTCGGCGGTCTTGAACCCTGGACGCGGATCGCGACCGGGTTTTTCCAGCTCCTGAAGAATGTCGGTGACTGTCGGCAGACCGAAGGTTTCGTCGGTGTACTTCTTCGGGTCGAGACGCTTGAGGAAGCTGGCGTCGCCGATCAGCGAGCGGATGTCGCGCTCGGTTTCAGCGGCGATGCGCTGTACCAGCGGATAGGCTTCCGGGTGAACCGCGGACGAATCCAGCGGGTTGTCGCCGTTCATTACCCGCAGGAAGCCGGCGGCCTGTTCGAAGGTTTTTTCGCCCAGGCGCGAAACTTTCTTCAATGCAGCGCGAGTCTTGAACGCACCGTTTTCATCACGGTGATTCACGATGTTCTGCGCCAGGGTCGCGTTGAGCCCGGAAATCCGTGCCAGCAGCGCCACCGAAGCGGTGTTCACGTCGACGCCGACCGCGTTCACGCAGTCCTCGACCACTGCATCCAGGCCGCGCGCCAGTTTCAGCTGCGACACATCGTGCTGGTACTGGCCGACACCGATGGATTTCGGATCGATTTTCACCAGTTCGGCCAGCGGATCCTGCAGGCGACGGGCAATCGACACCGCGCCACGGATCGACACGTCGAGGTCCGGGAATTCCTTGGAGGCCAGTTCCGAAGCCGAGTACACCGAGGCACCGGCCTCGGAGACCATGACTTTGGTCATCTTCATGCCTGGGTATTTTTTGATCAGCTCAGCGGCCAGCTTGTCGGTTTCGCGGCTGGCGGTGCCGTTACCGATGGCGATCAGGTCCACCGAGTGCTTGGCGCACAGGGCGGCCAACACGGCGATGGTCTGGTCCCACTGGTTTTTCGGTACGTGGGGGTAAACCGTGGCGTAATCCAGCAGCTTGCCGGTGGCATCGACCACTGCGACTTTGCAACCGGTGCGCAGGCCCGGGTCCAGGCCCAGGGTTGCGCGCGGTCCGGCCGGTGCGGCCAGCAGCAAGTCGTGGAGGTTGTGGGCGAACACGTTGATTGCCTCGGTTTCGGCGCCGTCGCGCAACTCGCCCAGCAAATCGGTTTCCAGGTGGGTGTAGAGCTTGACCTTCCAGGTCCAGCGCACCACTTCGCTCAGCCACTTATCGGCTGGGCGACTCTGGTTTTTCACGCCGAAACGCTCGCCGATCATGATTTCGCATGGGTGCATGGCGCCCGGCAGCTCTTCACCGACTTTCAGCGAGGAGCTGAGGATGCCTTCGTTGCGACCACGGAAAATCGCCAGGGCCCGGTGCGACGGCATGCTTTTCAGCGGTTCGTCGTGTTCGAAATAATCGCGGAACTTGGCGCCTTCCTCTTCCTTGCCGGCGATCACGCGGGCACTGAGGGTGGCTTCCTGCTTGAGGTAGCTGCGCAGCTTGTCCAGAAGGCTGGCGTCTTCGGCGAAGCGCTCCATGAGGATATACTTGGCGCCTTCGAGAGCCGCCTTGACATCGGCAACGCCTTTTTCGGCATCGACGAAACGCGCGGCTTCGGATTCCGGAGACAGCGTCGGGTCGTTGAACAGGCCGTCGGCCAGCTCGCCGAGGCCGGCCTCCAGGGCGATCTGGCCCTTGGTGCGGCGCTTCTGTTTGTACGGCAGGTACAAATCTTCGAGGCGGGTCTTGGTGTCGGCGAGTTTGATGTCGCGGGCCAACTCCGGGGTCAGCTTGCCTTGCTCTTCGATGCTGGCGAGGATGCTGAGGCGCCGTTCGTCGAGTTCTCGCAGGTAGCGCAGGCGCTCTTCCAGGTGCCGCAATTGGATGTCATCGAGGCTGCCGGTCACTTCTTTCCGGTAACGGGCGATGAAGGGCACCGTGGAGCCTTCATCCAGTAGAGCGACGGCCGCTTCGACCTGTTGCGGGCGTACACCGAGTTCCTCGGCGATGCGGCTGTTGATGCTGTCCATAAAACCACCTGACAAATTGTGAAAGCAGGCTCGCAGGCGCGGGGTTCGGGCTTGGCGAGTCTGGTTGAGCGGCCTGGCCGGCGCCGCTACCTGGATCAAAAGGCAGCCCTGTTGACCCGTGAAATCGAAAAATTACTGCGCGGCCATGGAAAATAAAGAGTGGCCACCCACAGTAACGATCAGACGTTGCCCTGCACAAAAGGCGGCGCATTATAACCAGCGTTCGGCCCTAGGGGGATATCGTGCCATGTAGGCACAATGGCCGGTTTACTGGCGATCGAGGAAAAATCTGCTAACAATGCACACGGTGCGTATAACGGCAGCTACGCCATAATGCGCACCGAGATCAAAGGAGCATCCAATGAGCAGCACTGCACAAACTGCTGAAGGCGAAAAAATTCTCATCGTTGATGACGATCCGGGGCTGAGCAGCCTGCTGGAACGTTTTTTCGTCAGCAAGGGCTTTCGCGCCCGGGCCGTGCCGAACACCGAACAAATGGATCGTCTGCTGGGGCGCGAGGTTTTCCACCTGGTGGTGCTCGACCTGATGATGCCCGGTGAAGATGGCCTTAGCGCGCTGAAACGCCTGCGTGTGGCGAAAAACCAGATACCGATCATCATGCTCACCGCCAAGGGCGACGAGCTGAGCCGCATCAAAGGCCTCGAAGATGGCGCCGATGATTACCTGGCCAAACCGTTCAACCCGGACGAACTGCTGGCCCGTGTCAAAGCGGTCCTGCGGCGTCAGTCGGCGCCGGTGCCTGGCGCACCCGGCAGCGAAGACGAAAGCGTGACCTTCGGCGACTACGAGCTGTCCCTGGCCACCCGTGAACTCAAGCGGGGCGAGGAAGTACACATGCTCACCACCGGTGAGTTCGCGGTACTCAAGGCACTGGTGATGAATGCTCGCCAGCCGCTGACCCGCGACAAGCTGATGAATCTGGCCCGTGGCCGCGAGTGGGATGCCCTGGAGCGCTCCATCGACGTCCAGATCTCCCGCCTGCGCCGGATGATCGAGCCCGATCCGTCCAAGCCGCGTTATATCCAGACTGTCTGGGGTGTGGGTTATGTGTTCGTACCGGATGGCACCGCGACCAAGTGATCGGTAATTTGTAGGAGCGGGTTTCTCGGGCGATCTGTCACATGACGGCAACCCGGGCGGCTCGCGATCCGCAATTCCGCGAGCGCCGCTCGCTCCTGCAAAGTGTGTAGTTGCCGTCTATGAAGACCCCCGTGTGGTTCCCTCAAAGTTTTTTCTCCCGCACCCTTTGGCTGGTGCTGATCGTCGTGCTGTTTTCCAAGGCGCTGACCCTGGTTTACCTGCTGATGAACGAAGACGTGCTGGTGGATCGCCAATACAGCCACGGTGTCGCGCTGACCTTGCGCTCTTATTGGGCTGCGGACGAAGCGAACCGCGAGAAAATCGCCGAAGCCGCCACGCTGATTCGAGTGGTTGGCGCAGGTGTGCCTGAAGGTGAGCAGCACTGGCCGTACAGCGAGATCTACCAGCGACAGATGCAGGCCGAACTGGGTGCCGACACCGAAGTCCGCTTGCGCATGCACGCACCGCCGGCCCTATGGGTGCGCGCGCCGAGTCTCGGTGATGGCTGGCTGAAAGTGCCGTTGTACCCACACCCGCTGCGTGGCCAGAAAATCTGGAGCGTGCTGGGCTGGTTCCTGGCGATCGGTCTGTTATCCACAGCCTCGGCCTGGATCTTCGTCAGCCAGCTCAACCAACCCCTCAAGCGACTGGTGTATGCCGCCCGCCAGTTAGGTCAGGGGCGTAGCGTGCGTCTGCCGATCAGCGACACCCCGAGTGAAATGGCCGAGGTGTATCGCGCCTTCAACCAGATGGCCGAGGATGTCGAACAGGCCGGGCGTGAACGTGAGCTGATGCTGGCTGGCGTGTCCCATGACCTGCGCACTCCGCTGACCCGCTTGCGGCTGTCCCTGGAGCTGATGGGCGACCACAGCGACCTCACGGACGCCATGGTGCGCGACATCGAAGACATGGACGCGATTCTCGATCAGTTCCTGGCGTTTATTCGCGACGGTCGCGATGAGACGGTCGAAGAAGTCGACCTCACCGATCTGGTGCGTGAAGTCGCGGCGCCTTACAACCAGAACGAGGAGCGGGTTCGCCTGCGCCTGGAACCGATCCAGCCGTTCCCGTTGCGCCGGGTTTCGATGAAGCGCCTGTTGAACAACCTGATCGGCAACGCCTTGCATCATGCCGGTACCGGAGTCGAAGTGGCCGCCCATGTGTCAGGTGACACCAACGCACCCTACGTGGTGTTGAGCGTGATGGATCGTGGGGGCGGTATCGATCAGTCTGAGCTCGAAGCGATCTTCAACCCGTTCACCCGCGGCGACCGCGCCCGAGGCGGCAAAGGCACCGGGCTGGGCCTGGCTATCGTCAAACGGATCGCCTCGATGCACGGCGGCAATGTAGAACTGCGCAACCGCGCAGGCGGCGGGCTCGAAGCGCGAGTGCGCTTGCCGTTGGGGCTGATGTTGCCGAGGGATGCGGTGTAGGGAAAATCGGAAAGCAGCGAGCTGGTCGCGATCCTTGTGGCGAGGGAGCTTGCTCCCGCTGGAGGCCGAAGGACTCCCAAAGCCAGCAACCGCGCTCTATCAGATGAAATACGGAAGCTGGTTTTACGACCGCTACGCCCGAGCGCGGACCGGGCCGCGGGGGCAAGCCCCCTCGCCACAGTGGATTGGGCAGGGCCTCAGCCCTTACCCTTGGTCCTTGTCATATTCGGCCCGCTATTCTTTTCCAGATGCTCGATGATGATCCCCGCCACATCCTTGCAAGTGGTGGTTTCAATCCCTTCCAGCCCTGGCGAGGAATTAACCTCCATCACCAACGGCCCGTGGTTGGAGCGCAGGATATCCACGCCCGCCACGCTCAGGCCCATGACCTTGGCCGCGCGCAAGGCAGTCATGCGCTCTTCGGGGGTGATCTTGATCAGGCTGGCGCTGCCACCCCGGTGCAGGTTGGAGCGGAATTCGCCGGGCTTGGCCTGACGCTTCATCGCCGCGATCACCTTGTCGCCGACCACGAAGCAGCGGATGTCCGCACCTCCGGCTTCCTTGATGTACTCCTGGACCATGATGTTCTGCTTGAGGCCCATGAACGCCTCGATCACCGACTCCGCCGCAGTGGCGGTTTCGCACATCACCACGCCGATGCCCTGGGTGCCTTCCAGCACCTTGATCACCAGCGGTGCGCCGTTAACCATCGCGATCAGGTCGGGAATATCGTCCGGTGAGTGGGCAAAACCGGTGACCGGCAAGCCGATACCACGACGCGAAAGCAATTGCAGCGAACGCAGTTTGTCCCGCGAGCGGGCGATGGCCACGGACTCGTTGAGCGGGAACACGCCCATCATTTCGAACTGGCGCAATACTGCGCAACCATAAAACGTCACCGAAGCACCGATCCGCGGGATCACCGCATCGAAGCCCTCCAGTGGCCTGCCACGGTAGTGGATCTGCGGCTTATGACTGGCAATGTTCATATAGGCGCGCAGGGTATCGACCACCACCATTTCATGGCCACGCTCGGTGCCGGCCTCGACCAGACGACGAGTGGAATACAGACGCGGGTTACGCGACAGCACAGCGATCTTCATGCAACACCTGTGGCAAGGGTAGTGGATGCCGGGAATGCCGGCTTGTCTTGAACGTATTTGATTCCCGGATTGACCACCAACTGGCCGTCGATCAGGGCTTTGGAACCGAGTAACAAGCGATAACGCATGGACTTGCGGCAGGCCAGGGTGAACTCCACCCGCCAGACCCGATCGCCCAGCGCCAGGGTGGTGCTGATCACGTAACGCACTTGTGCCTGACCGTTGGAGCTTTTAATCGTCTTCATTGCCACCAGCGGCGCTTCGCAGTGCCGATGGCGCAGTTGCACCACGGTGCCCAGGTGCGCATTGAAGCGCACCCACTTTTCCCCGTCACGCTCGAACGGCTCGATCTCGGTGGCATGCAGGCTGGAGGTGCTGGCGCCGGTGTCGATCTCCGCCCGCAGGCCCGCCACTCCCAAATCCGGGAGCGCTATCCACTCGCGCAGACCAACAACGGTCAAATGGTCAAATGTCTTCAAATGGGTCAGCCAGCGATTAACGTATCCAAGCCTCGGGAGCAACCGGGGCCAGCGCTTTGAATGCGGGTTTGGCGAACCAGTAACCCTGCATCAGAAATATTCCACAGTCGTCCAGAAAGTCCCGTTCACCAGCACTTTCGATGCCTTCGGCAATGACTGTAACGTCCAGTTCCGCACACATGGCGACAATCCCCCGCACGATGGCCTGACGGACACGGTCACGGTCGACATCGCGGATCAGCGCCATGTCGAGTTTGATCAGGTCCGGTTGGAAATCTGCGAGTAAATTCAGCCCGGAATAGCCCGAACCAAAATCATCGATGGCCGTCTTGAAGCCGAATTCGCGGTATTCACGCAGAATATTGGTCAAATGGCGATAGTTATCTACGTGCTGGCTTTCCAGTGTCTCGAAAATCAGCTTGTCGAGAGGGAAATCGTGTTTTCTGGCCGCCTCCAGGGTGCTGCGAATACACAGCTCCGGGCGGTAAACCGCATTGGGCATGAAGTTGATGGAGAGGTGACTCTGCATGCCTAAAGACGCTGCGCCTTCAATGGCCCGGATGCGGCAAAGCTGATCGAAACGGTAACGGTTTTCTTCGGTGATCTGCTCGAGTACCGACAGCGCGCCTTCACCTGCCGTACCCCGGACCAGCGCCTCATGAGCGAAAATGGACTGATCGCGCAAATCGACGATGGGTTGGTAAGCAAAGGTAAAGTCGAAACCCAGCGGGTTGTCCTGCTGGCATCCCTGGCAGTGGTCGCTGGGCGAGGTTGAGGTTGAGGTTAAAGATGTCGGGAAAATGGTCACTCGTGAACTCCGCGCCAAGACTACAGGCATAAGCCGGGCATTCTATCCGCCCACATGGATTGATGGGCCCGACAGAAACAGTAGTACAGTTCCGAGCATCCACCGAACGAGGAAATTCCATGGCACAAAAAACCGAAGAGGACGACAAGGTTCGTCTGGATAAGTGGTTGTGGGCTGCGCGCTTTTATAAAACCCGCGCGCTGGCCAAAGCGGCGATTGAAAGCGGTAAAGTGCATTGCCGGGGCGATCGTTGCAAGCCAGGCAAAGAACCGAGAATCGGCGATGAATTTCAGATCCGCGCCGGTTACGACGAGCGCACTATAGTGGTCCTGGGGTTGTCCGTGGTGCGCCGTGGCGCGCCGGAAGCCCAGGCACTGTACGCCGAAACCGAAGCCAGCATCGCCAAGCGCGAAAACGCTGCGGCAATGCGCAAGGCCGGTTCCCTGGGGGTCAGTACCGACGGCAAGCCGACCAAGAAACAACGGCGCGATCTATTCAAGTTCCATGGTGGACATGATGGGGAGTAGGGCTGTCCCGCTTGAGGGAGTAAATTACCCGGAGCCAACCCGCCAAGAGCTGCCTGGCTTGGAACAATCCCCGATTGTTCATAAAATGCCTCCCATGGCCGAGAATCACGCACCGATCGGTGTCAAAACGCTTTTCGTCGCCCTGTAACCCTCTAGTCATCACTTCAGATACCCAGACCTATGACCGATCTACCGGATACCGACTACACCCAACGCTTCATCTTCGATGACAGCGACGCCCGCGGCGAGCTGGTTGCGTTGGAGCGTAGCTACGCCGAAGTACTCGCCAAACACCCCTATCCGGAACCGGTCGCCCAACTGCTCGGCGAGCTGATGGCGGCTGCGTCGCTGCTGGTTGGCACTTTGAAGTTCGATGGCTTGCTGATTCTCCAGGCCCGCTCCGAAGGCCCGGTACCCTTGCTGATGATCGAGTGCTCCAGCGAACGCGAAATCCGTGGCCTGGCCCGTTATCACGCCGAGCAGATCGCCCCTGACGCCACCCTTGCCGATCTGATGCCGCAAGGTGTGCTGGCGCTGACCGTCGATCCCACCCATGGCCAGCGTTACCAGGGCATCGTCGACCTCGACGGCGCCGACCTGTCGGAATGCTTCACCAATTATTTCGTCATGTCCCAGCAAGTCGGCACGCGCTTCTGGCTCAATGCCGATGGCCGTCGCGCCCGTGGCCTGCTGCTGCAGCAACTGCCGGCCGATCGCATCAAGGACGACGAAGAACGCGCCGCCAGCTGGCAGCACATCACCACCCTGGCCGGCACCCTGACCGCCGATGAACTGCTCAGCCTGGATAACGAAACCGTGTTGCACCGCCTCTACCATGACGAAGCGGTACGCCTGTTCGATGTGCAGACTCTGCGCTTTCGCTGCAGCTGCTCGCGGGATCGTTCGGGTAACGCGCTGGTCAGTCTGGGGCAGGAAGACGCGCAACAACTGGTCATCGAAAATGGCGGTAGCGTCGAGATCGATTGCCAGTTCTGCAACCAACGCTACCTGTTTGACGCCGCCGATATCGCTCAATTGTTCGCGGGAGCGGGTGTCGACACACCGTCAGATACTCGTCACTAAAACGATTCAGCACAGGTAAATCACCTGTTGAACGCCGGAATAACGCCGGTCTGACGGGAGGGCCCTACTATTTTTGGTCATTTCTGGCATAATCCGGCCCACTTTTTTCGCGGTAGTAGTGCACGACTTTCTACTACAAAACGTTTCGAGCACTCGGCCACTGGCCGACGGGGAACCTCATGACGCAAGCCAATAACGCCGTATACACCGATCTGAGTGTTGACGATCTGGTTAAAGAAGCCCTGAACCGCGGCGAAGGCGAGCTGTCCGATACCGGCGCTCTGGTAGTTCACACCGGTCACCGTACCGGTCGCTCGCCAGTCGACCGTTTCATCGTTGAAGAGCCTTCCACCCAGGCCGCCATTGCCTGGGGCCCGATCAACCGCAAGTTCCCGGCCGACAAGTTCGACGCCCTGTGGAACCGCGTTGAAGCCTATCTGGCCGAGCGCGAGCGTTTTGTTTCCTACGTTCATGTAGGTTCTGATCCTGCGCACTACCTCCCGGTCAAAATGACCACCGAGACTGCGTGGCACAACCTGTTCGGCCGTTGCCTGTTCATCAATCCTGAAGCGTACAACCCGGCTGGCAAGGACGAGTGGCAAGTCATCAACGCCCCAGCGTTCGTCTGCGAACCTGAGCGTGACGGCACCAACTCCGATGGCACCGTGATGATTAACTTCGCGGCCAAGAAAGTCCTGCTCGCAGGCATGCGTTACGCCGGCGAAATGAAAAAAGCCCTGTTCTCGGTCCAGAACTTCCTGCTGCCAGCAGTCGACGTCCTGCCGATGCACTGCGCGGCCAATATGGGCGAAGAGGGCGACGTTACTCTGTTCTTCGGCCTCTCCGGCACCGGTAAAACCACGCTGTCCGCTGACGAAAGCCGCTACCTGATCGGCGACGACGAACACGGCTGGGGTGTTGGCGTGGTGTTCAATATCGAAGGCGGTTGCTATGCCAAGTGCATCGACCTCTCCGAGAAGAACGAGCCGGTCATCTGGAAAGCCATCCAGCACGGCGCCGTACTGGAAAACGTCGTACTCGATCCGGTCACCAAGAAAGCCGACTACGCCGATGACAGCCTGACCCAGAACAGCCGCGCCGCTTACCCGCGTGAACTGATCGAAAAACGCGCGCCGAAAAACCTCGGTGGCGAGCCAAACGCTGTGATCTTCCTGACCTGCGACCTGACCGGCGTACTGCCGCCCGTCTCGATCCTCAGCGAAGAACAAGCGGCCTACCACTTCCTGTCCGGCTACACCGCTCTGGTGGGTTCGACCGAAATGGGTTCCGGCAGCGGCATCAAGTCGACCTTCTCCACCTGCTTCGGCGCACCGTTCTTCCCGCGTCCGGCCGGCGAATACGCTGAACTGCTGATCAAGCGCATCCGCGGCTTCGGCTCCAAGGTCTACCTGGTCAACACCGGCTGGACCGGCGGTGGCTACGGCGTCGGCAAGCGCTTCAACATCCCGACCACCCGTGGCGTCATCGCGGCGATCCAGAGCGGCGCGTTGATCGGCGTAGAAACCGAACACCTGGACACCATCAACCTCGACGTGCCCCTGGTCGTACCGGGCGTTGAGACTGGCCTGTTGAACCCACGCAACACCTGGGCCGACAAAGCGGCTTACGACGAAGCGGCCAAAGCACTGGCTGGCTTGTTCGTTGAGAACTTCAAGAAGTTCGATGTAAGCGACGCGATCAAGGCTGCTGGCCCGAAGTTGTAATTATCGGCTAGTGGTTTGAGGTAACAAAAAAACCGCCCTTTCAGAGGCGGTTTTTTTTTGCTTGTTGAATGCTGAGCCAGACTTCCCACGCTTTATTCCTGATCGCGATGGCTTGGAAACTAGAGCCCTTCCAGCTCCTGAGTCTCCCAGCGCTGCGCCTTGATAGCGCCATACAGCATGCCGATGGTCAGCGGGAGTTTGTCGCCGCGGCCCTTGGCCCTGCGTTTGAGGAACGGGTCGTAGCCTTTCGGCTGGAAGTAGCAATAGGCGTCGTAGTCGATGAGGTCGAGGGTGAAGTGCTCGGTCAGTGCTTCCATCAGTTGCTCTGCGTCGGCGCCGTCGCAGCCGAGGTCGAAGTTGATCGAGGTTTGCAGGCTGATGGTTTTGCGTTCAGGCAGGCCGAGCTCTTCGTGCAGCAGCTGCATGAGGCGTCGCATCGCTTGATCGTCGGGGAAGCCGATGGCGAGTTTCATGGTTAACAATCCGGTTGGGGTTGCGGGCTGGCGGCGAGTGTAAAGCCAAACCGTCAGCATCTAGCGCGGGATTTTTCCGATACAGCGTTTGAATAGGGTCTCCAGCCCTCGGTAGTCGCAGGCTACGGCGTCGACGTTGGCCGGTACCCAATCGGCAACATCGACCAGCCACCAATCAACGGTAAAACCGGCATTGATGATGATGTGTTCGAACAGGATGCGTTGGGCTCGACCGTTGCCATCACGGAACGGGTGAATGACGTTGAGATCGCCATATGCCTCGGCAACCTTGATCACCAGATCGGATTTGGATGCGCCCGCGAACCAGGAGGCTTTTTCCATGGCGCGAAATATTTTCTCGGCCTCGGGGACGATTCGTTCAGCGGTGCAGAACAGGGTTTCATCCTTCTGGATATTGATTGTCCTTAGTTCGCCGGCCCATTCGTAGACGTCCGAAAACAGGGTTTTATGAACGACCTGGAAGAAGCCCAGATCGTAGGGCGCAGGGTGTAGACGAAGTGTGCTGGCGGCAATTTCAGAGAACTCTCGTTCGGCCTGCTGAAGGAGGGGCTCGTCATGAATATTGAGCAGGTTGCGCAGCACTCCGCTATCCGGATAGCAATAAGGATCCAGGTTGCCCCCATATTGACCGGGCATCAGCTTGGGCTCTTGAGGTATTTACGCAGTACCGCTTCCCGGCTGGGGAGCGGTTTGTCGGTGTCGGCACGTGTTGTGTCGAAGCCTTCCAGGCGCAGGCTCGCCAGGTAGTTTGACCGGCGGACGCTGTCGTAATGGTCCTGCTTTTGCTCAAACGTCAGTTTGTTCATCACGTTTGCCTCACGCTGCAAGACCCAATTGTAGTTCAAGGGATCGGGGCCGGCCGTTGGCTTTTTGGTGCTCCCAGGTTTCCGGGCTTTTGCGTGAGGGTCAGGGAAAATCACTGGGCCATAGTTTTTTCGCAGGCAAGCCAGCTCCCACAAGAGGCATGGCGTGCCTGTTAGTGCGGTGTGTCAGCTGGGTGCTTTCCAATTCAACATGCGTTGCTGCGCGACTTCGAGAAGGTCGCAGCCGTCCTGTGTCAGCAGGTAGAGGGCATTAGTGATGTGGGGGATGTCTTTAATGTCTGCCTGGTTGAAGCACAGGCAATACAGGGTTTCGAGCAAGTCGCTGGAGGCGCGGATACGTTGATGGGCGGCGTCGAGGATGGCTTGAGGGCAGGCCTCTGTGTCGATGGCGAGCACGGACGTGTCAGTGATGCTGGTTTTGAGGGGGCGGTAGCGTTCTACAAACGGATTCATAGTTTGCATGTTGGTTACTCGGTTTGCTGTTAAGTAACCGCCATCATCGTGACCAAACAATGGGTGGCGGACTGTGTGCAGGTTGGTCAACCGGAAACAGCAATCCGGTACGCCCGAAGGCGTCCCACACACAGCCGCCATAGCAATGCGCCGCGAAGGCATAGAAGCTCGCAGAGCAAGTGATGGCACTTATGTGTGCTGTTTTCAGGTGACCAAACCTGTTCGCTGATTTTGCAGCGACGGCGCGAACTATAGGGGTGTTTCGCGTAGCCGTGCAAGGTGTTGCGAGGCCTCAATGGGTTGTGGCTAAGCAGCTAAAGACTGAGGCGAAGACTGATCCAAACGTCCTACTTGTTTTTCCGGTTGACAGGTAAACCTACTTCTACTCTACAGTGTCCTCAGTCCGCGGACTGCGGACAAGATGGGTGAGGGCTTTATGAAAGGTCAAGATATTTTGCTTCTCTTCAAGCTCGTCAGCCTGGAGGAGCAGGAACTGGGGGATGAGAGCAAGAAAATCCGCCTCAATGTTTCTCGTCGACTGGATGAGCTAGAGGCTCAAGAGATCAGAGAGGAGTCCGGACGTTACATCGATGTTGAGCGGACAGTGAAAATCGTTGGCATTCAACTTTCCGATGCGCTGGACTGGCAAGGTTGGGACGATGAACCCTATGACGAACTCCCGGTTAATACGGAAAGTTATACCGTTCGAGGGTTGGCTGCTGCCTTGGGGTTGGGTAAAACCGAGATATCCAGTTCCCTCAAACGCTGCCGGGAGGTGGGGCTGGTGATTTCTTACCTGGAAGAGAACCTTCCGCGCGTCAACCGAAGAGGTTTACTGGACCTGGTGGCGCATGGGCTCAAGTATTTCTTTCCTGCCAGGCCAGGCGCCATCGTAAGAGGTATTCCTACTGCGTTTGCTGCGCCCATTCTTGAGGGCAAGCTGATGAGTGCGGGTGAGCTGATCCCGGTCTGGCCCTCGGCGCAGGGGAAGAAGAAAGGCCAGGCCATCACCCCGATTTACAAGACAGTGCCTCAGGCCGTGAAGTCGGATTATTTGCTGTATCACTATCTGGCGTTGGTCGATGCGGTTCGCATCGGAAGCCCGCGAGAAGCTGAGGTCGCGAACTCAATGCTAAGAAAATGGATGCTTCATGAGTAAGAAACAACAAGAGCTGCTGGAGATGCTGGACGTTGTCGCACAGGCGTTGGGTGATGAGCTAAGACAGCAGGTGGCGTTTGTCGGCGGTTGCACTACGGCGTTGTTGGTGACTGACGAAGTCACGCTGGAAGATCTGCGTTTTACCGATGATGTCGATCTGGTGGTTCACCTCGCGGGCTATGCAGGCTGGCCCAGGCTGATGGAGCAACTCCGTCAGCGCGGCTTCATGGAAAGCCCTCTGGATGAGGTGAACTGCAGGATGCGTCTGGGCGAGTTGAAAGTGGATTTCATGCCGTCAGATGAATCAATCCTCGGCTATTCCAATATCTGGTTCGATGAAGGTTTTCAGCAGGCACAGTTGCATACCTTGCCGAGTGGTCTGGAGATCAGGGTGTTTTCTCCAGCCTGCTTTCTGGCAACAAAATTTGCAGCCTACGCCGGTAGGGGCCGGGGTGATGTGCTCAATAGCAAAGACATAGAAGACATCGTCAACCTGGTTGATGGCCGCGAAGAACTGATCGCCGAAGTCAGTGAAGCTGCAGAGCCCCTGAAGCAGTATCTGGCCGAGCATTTCACAGCTTTGCTCCGAAACCGGGATTTCGGTTACGTCCTGCAAAGTGCTACGCGAAATGATGGGGAACGCGAGCAAATACTTCGTCACCGTTTTGCCAAAATGAGTGAAGGAAATTAGCCGGGTGCCCAGCCATAGACTGATGAGCTTTCAAGGAACTCGCACCGCCGATATTCGCGATCATGCGGGCTTTGCCAGTCAGGGCGACTTCCATTTGTACCTGATTGCCGATGGCAGCAGCACGTCCGCCGAGAGTGGCGAACTGGCTTATGCACTGGTCAGGTACATGTAGACCGGCTTCTCTGCGCTGAGCGAAGATCTGCTGAAAACGGGTGGAGCCGAGGCACTGCTCCTGGAGCTTTTGTCCGATGCTCGATATGCGTTGGTCAGTCAATACAAGGTGGCGTGCGTCAGTTATTTGATAGTGGTGTTGGGACCCGACGTTATCACGGTCATCCATGGTGGTGATTGCTGCTTTGGCCGGCGCGAGCAGGAGGGGTCAATTGAATGGCTGACGGCGCCTCACTGCCAGCCGAACTGGCGCGGTGACCTTGCTCATGAAGTCATTGCTCGTGATGTTGGTCGTCACAGACTGACACGTAGTTTCAGTGGGCGACGTGAACTGGATCCTTGCGTCAGCCGATTTGATCTCCAGCCCGGTTCACGCTGGCTGCTGGCCAGTGACGGGTTTTGGGCGGATCTGTCCATAGACATACAATTGGCCTCTCTGGAAGCGGGGGCGATCAAGGATCCTGGCGGTGACGATGACATCACCTGCATCGAGATCCGGCCTTGATAGGGGGTAATCAATTTTGTGTGCTCCCACGCTCGCGTGGGAACTCACCGGATTATTCGACCATCTGTTCAGGTGTGAGACGCGAGGCGGCCTCGAGGTCCAGCAAGCCTCTGCCGTAAGCTTCGCTATTGGCGTAGATGCCGGTGCGGTTGGCGCTGCTGAGCAACAATTCGCGCACTTGCTGCGGGCTGAGTTTCGGGTAACGGCTTTGCAGGGCTGCAAGGGCGCCGCTGACCATCGCGGCAGCTGGCGAGGTGCCGGCGGTTTGCACATAGCTGCCGTCGTTGCCGGTGGTCAACAGCCCTGCGCCGCCATCGCCGCCTGGCACCGCGATGCACCAGCGCGCCGCCAGGCCGCAGTAGTTGGATTTGAGGTTGATGGCGGTGCCATCGTTCTTCAGGGCCATGACCGCGATCCAGCCCTTTTCCAGTTCGGGCACCAAAGCCGGCAGTCCCGGTTCGGCCAGGGGTTCACGCTTGACTTCATTGCCGGTGGAGAAAACGAATACCGCACCTTGATCCACCAGTTTTTTGGCCACTTCGAGGGAGTCGCCCATCAACCGTTCATAGATCACGGTTTCATTGGTGTTGGCTTCTATCGGGTTGGCCCAGGAGTTACTAAGGATGCGTGCACCCTTGTCGAATCCGGCCTGCCAGGACTTGGCGATTTCGCTGTCGAAGTAGAAGGGTTCCTTGTCGTCACCGAATCGCATGGGGATCAGTTGGGCGTTGAAGGCCATGCCGTGCATCCCTTGATCATTCTTGTTCGCGGCGAGGATGCCGGCCATTTGTGTGCCGTGTCCCTTGGGGTCAATAGTGCCGGGCAGATTGCGCACAAAGTCGTAGCCAGGATCGGCCAGGCGCCCCTGAAACGCTGGCAGGCTGGCGTTCAAGCCTGAGTCGATCAGGGCAACGGTGACGCCCTGGCCGGTGCCGCCACGCGCGTAAAGCGTCGAGGCCTTGATCACGGCCAAGCCTTTTTGCGCCTGATACTCGGGTGTTTCGAAGGCTGCTGCGCCTGGCTCTACTATGGGTGTTTCCGGGACGGTAAGGCATCCGGCCAATAACAGTGGCACGGTCAGCAAGCCGGTGCGCGATAGCACTGAAAACATAAACTGCATGATGCAATCCTTCATGTAGGATCCGCGGGCATCAGGCTTCCTGCCGTGATGAGGGGGCCGCGGACGGTGGTTATTGCTACGGGCGAGGTGTGTTGAGCAGAGATTTTTGTCGCCCTGATTTTTTTGGCCACGCCAGGTCAGTCCGGGCGCAAGCGATGAACCTTATCGGTTGAAGGTGCGGGGGAGTGAGGTAATTAGTTGTGCCGTTTGTATCAACCTGTAGTGTTTTACCCCCGACCTTTTTTCGATCCGCTGAGCTTGTCGCGCTAGGCTTCAGACATCTCAGCGGTCAACGGAGTGACAGCTTATGCACAACACCCTTGAACAGGTCTTCGGTTATCCACAGTTCCGGCCCGGCCAGGAGATGGCGGTCAGTGCGGTGTTGGCTGGACGTTCGGCGGCGGCGATTTTTCCTACCGGGTCGGGCAAGTCGTTGTGTTATCAACTGCCGGCCTTGCTGCTGCCGCACCTGACGCTGGTGGTCTCGCCGTTGCTGGCGTTGATGCAGGATCAGCTGGCGTTCCTGGCGCGTCATGGCATCGCGGCGGCGAGTATCGATTCGGTACAGAGCCGGGATGACGCCAACGAGGTCATGGCGCGGGCCCGGTCCGGCGAGTTGAAGATCCTGATGATTTCCGTGGAGCGCCTGAAGAACGAGCGCTTCCGCAATTTTTTGCAGCAGGTACCGATCTCTCTGCTGGTGGTCGACGAGGCGCACTGTATTTCGGAATGGGGGCATAACTTCCGTCCGGACTATTTGAAGCTGCCGGGCTATCAACGCCAGTTCAACATCCCCCAGGCGTTGCTGCTGACCGCCACCGCGACGCCGAAAGTGATCGCCGACATGCAGGCGAAATTCGCCATCGCGGCGGATGATGTGGTGACCACCGGTTTCTACCGGCCGAACCTCAACCTGTTGGTGGAGCCGGTGCGCGGCCAGGACAAGCGTCGACGTTTGGTCGAGTGGCTGGGCCAGCGTGCCGGGCAGCCGAGTATCGTCTACGTCACCTTGCAGAAAACCGCCGAGCAGATCGCTCTGCACCTCAGCCAGCATGGCATTGCGGCCGAGGGATACCACGCCGGTCTACCCAATGAAAAACGCGAGGCGATTCAGCGGCGGTTCATGGCTGGACAGTGCAATTGCATCGTCGCCACCATCGCTTTCGGCATGGGTATCGACAAGAGCGATATCCGCAACGTGGTGCATTTCGACTTGCCGAAATCCATCGAGAACTACAGCCAGGAAATCGGCCGCGCCGGGCGTGACGGGCAGCCGTCCGACTGCCTGGTGCTGGCCAACCGCGACAGTCTCAATGTGCTGGAGAATTTCGTTTACGGTGACACGCCGGAGCTGAGCGGGATTCGCTGTGTGCTGGACGAGCTGCAAGCGGCCAGCCCCGAAGGGCAATGGGAGTTTCTGCTCGGACCCTTGGCGGATCAGAGCAACATTCGCCAATTGCCGCTCAAGACCTTGCTGGTGCAGCTAGAGCTGCGCGGTTTGATTGCGCCACGCTATGCCTATTTCGCTGACTACCGCTTCAAGTTTCTGGTCGAGCCAGAGGCCTTGCTGGCACGTTTCGAGGGTGAACGACGGGACTTTGTCTCGGCGATCATTCAGACCTCAAGCCGCGCCCGAACCTGGGCCACGGTGAATTTCGACGCCTTGTATCAGCAGCATCAAGCCGAACGAAACCGGGTGGTGAAGGCCCTGGATTATTTCCAGGAGAAGGGCTGGGTGGAACTGGAAAGCAAGCAAATGACCGAGGTCTACAGCTTGCTGAAGACGGATTTCGATGCGCAGCTGCTGAGCGCTGAATTGCATGCTGGTTTCACCCAGCATGAACGCACCGAGATCGCGCGGATTCACGCCATGCTCGATTTGTTCGCCACCGAGCATTGCCTTGGTTATCGACTGGCCCGGTATTTCGGCGACGAAAACGCGCCTCAGCAGTGCGGGCACTGTTCGGTGTGCCATGGACAGGTTGCTCGCCTACCAGCACCTCCTGTATTGCCGGCGCTTGTGGATAAAAACTTCCAGGCACTGTGCGGCGACTTTATCCACAGGCATGAGCAGTACACCGGCAGCCTGCCGGGTGCTGAGCGACTGACGCGATTCCTGTGCGGGATCAGCGTGCCGCTGTTCACCAAACTCAAGGCCCGGGCGATTCCGGGGTTTGCCGCGTTGGAGGACTATCCCTATGCCGAGGTGAGGCAGTGGGCCGAGGAGAATCTTTAGGACAACGTGTCGCCCCCGACCGAGGCGATCGCAGCGATTACACTATTTGCCCCATTAGCCGAGAGACCACTCAATGACCGACCAGATGCCACAACGCGCTGATTACCGCCACTTCCAGCCGATCATCACCCGTTGGCACGACAATGATGTCTACGGTCATGTGAATAACGTCACCTACTACAGCTTTTTCGACACAGCGGTGAACACCTACCTGATCGAAGAGGGTGGGCTGGATATTCACGACGGAGAGGTGGTGGGCTTTGTAGTGAGTTCAGCCTGCGACTACTTTGCCTCGATTGCTTTCCCCGAGCGCATCGAAATCGGTTTGCGGGTCGGCAAGTTGGGCAATAGTTCGGTGCAGTACGAGCTGGCGGTGTTCAAGGCGGGAGAAGAAGATGCCTGCGCGGCGGGGCGCTTCGTGCATGTGTTTGTGGATCGGGCGTCGAATCAGCCGGTGGCGATTCCTGCGGCGTTGCGCGGGGCACTGGAGCAATTGGTGGTGTGAACAAAAAAATCGCAGCCTGTCGGCAGCTCATGTAGGAGCTGTCGCAGGCTGCGATCTTTTAGAAAGGCCGAGCGCAAAACACTTTAAGCCTTAACGGTGGCGATTGTGTTTGTGATGCTTGCGATGCCCATAGGCATGACCACGGCCGGGATGGCCGTCACGGTAGTAGCGGCGGTCATCGCGGCCGCGACTGCTGTGGCGACGATCGTCGTCGTCATCGCTCTTGTTGCCCATGTAGTTACCCAGCGCGCCACCGGCACCGCCACCCGCGGCAGAACCGATCAGGCTGCCGGTGGTGCCGCCCATGCTGCGGCCGACCACGTTACCGCCGGCTGCGCCCAGCGCACCGCCGATGGCTGCTTCGCCACGGCTACGTTTGTCCGCGCCGACCGCACTACCGCCTGCGCCACCCAGGGCTGCACCGATAGTGGAACCGGTGCTGCCGCCTAACGACTGACCGACCACCGAGCCTAGAACCCCGCCCAATGCGCCGCCCACACCTGCTTCGGTGGTGCCTCCGGCAGAAGCGATGCCACTGGCCAGGCTAAGGGACAACAAGAGAATCGAGGAGAACTTCATACGAAAAACCTCAAGGGGATGACGGCGCGATCCTGAGGCTGAGTGATGGGCGTTACAATCGAAATCCGACGAGTAACACGACTTCAACACATTTCTATAAGTTACTGTTTTTTAGGCGGAACTTAACGGTTTTTCGCGGGTCTTTAACTACTGGTGACGGGCCGTTTTCATGCGAAAGCGGCCTTTTTTGTGGGCGTTTGGAAAGTTGCTGATCAGCGCCACCTTTAAAAGATCGCAGCCTGCGGCAGCTCCTACGCCGACCGCGTATACCCGTAGAATTTCAGATGCACATCAATCCTGTAGGAGCTGCCGCAGGCTGCGATCTTTTGATCTTGCTTTTACGCCGACTTCGCCATGATCAATCCATTGTCACTCGCCGCTTCCAGGCGGATCGCGACAAACTTCGATGTCGGCGTGTGGCTGCCGTCGCCAGTGCTTTCCAGCGGCACCAGCGGGTTCACCTCAGGGTAATAGGCGGCAGCTTGCCCGGCGGGGATATCGAAGGCGAGCAAGGTGAAGCCCTTGACCCGCCGTTCGCGAGCATCGTCCCAGATCGACACGATGTCGGCTTTCTGGCCGGGTTTGAAGCCCAGGCGGATGATGTCGGCTTCGTTGACGAACAACACGTCACGCTGACCCTTGACGCCACGATAGCGATCGTCGAGGCCGTAGATGGTGGTGTTGTACTGATCGTGGGAGCGCATCGACTGCATAATCAGGTCTGGCAGTACGCCAGTGGCGCGGGTGCGCTCATGCACCAGATCGACCGGCAAAATGTTCGGGCGGAAATTCGCCCGGCCCGATGCGGTATTCCAGCGCCTTTCGCCAGCGCTGCTGCCCAGGTAGAAACCACCCGGATTTTCCAGGCGCTGGTTGAAGTCCTTGAAGCCGGGAATGGTGTCGGCAATCAGTTCGCGAATGCGTCGGTAATCGGCGACGAGCCAGTTCCAGTCCACCGGGTGCGTCCCCAATGTCGCGGCAGCGATGCCGGCAATGATCGACGGCTCTGAGCGCATCAGTTTGGAGATTGGCTGTAACTGCCCGTTAGAGGCGTGGACCATGCTGAAAGAGTCTTCCACGGTGACCGCTTGCGGGCCCTCGGACTGCAGGTCGATATCGGTACGGCCAAAGCATGGCAGGATCAGTGCCTCTTTACCGTGGGCCAGATGGCTGCGGTTGAGCTTGGTGCTGATCTGCACGGTCAGGTCGCAATTGCTCAGCGCCTGAAAGGTCCGTGTACTGTCCGGGGTCGCCTGGGCGAAGTTGCCACCCAGGCCGATAAAGACTTTCGAGCGGCCGTCGAGCATCGCATGGATGGCCTCGACGACGTTGTGACCGTTTTCACGCGGTACCTTGAACTGGAAGCGTCGTTCCAGCGCATCGAGGAAGAACGCCGGTGGGCGCTCGTTGATGCCCATGGTGCGGTCGCCCTGCACATTACTGTGGCCGCGTACCGGACACAGGCCAGCGCCCGGGCGTCCGAGGTTGCCGCGCAGCAGCATCAGGTTGGTGATTTCCTGGATGGTTGGCACCGAGTGGCGATGCTGGGTAATGCCCATGGCCCAGCACATGATGACGTTCTGGGCCTTGGCGTACATGCGCGCGAGCTGTTCGATCTCAGCCAGCGGCAAGCCGGACTGCTCGATGATCTGTTCCCACGAGGTAGCGTCAATAGCGGCCAGATACTCGAGCACGCCAGCGGTGTGTTCGTTGAGGAAGTCGTGGTCGAACACCGCCGGTTCGTTTGCCAGCTGTGCTTCGCGTTCCCATTGCAGCAGGAACTTGGCCATGCCGCGCAGCAACGCCATGTCACCGCCCAACGCCGGACGGAAGTACCCGGTGTTGGTCGGACGATCACCGTTGGTGAGCATCTCGATAGGGCGTTGCGGGTGTTGGAAGCGTTCCAGCCCGCGCTCTTTGAGCGGGTTGATGCACACCACCTGGGCGCCGCGTTTCACCGCCTCGCGCAAGGGTTCGAGCATCCGCGGGTGGTTGGTGCCGGGGTTTTGCCCGAGGACGAAAATCGCATCGGCGTGTTCGAAGTCATCGAAAGTCACTGTGCCTTTGCCGACTCCGATGCTCTGCGCCATGGCTACACCGCTGGCTTCGTGGCACATGTTCGAGCAGTCGGGGAAGTTGTTGGTACCATAGGCGCGCACAAACAGCTGATAAAGGTACGCCGCTTCGTTGCTGGCCCGACCCGAGGTGTAGAACTCGGCTTGATTGGGGCTGGCGAGGTTTTGCAGGTGCTTGCCAATCAGCGTGAAAGCCGCTTGCCAACTGATGGGGGTGTAACGGTCGGTTTCAGCGTCATAGCTCATCGGCTCGGTGAGGCGACCCTGGTATTCGAGCCAGTAATCACTCTGCTCCAGCAACGAACTGACGCTGTGCTTGGCGAAAAAAGCGCCATCTACCCGGCGCTTGGTGGCTTCCCAGTTGACTGCCTTGGCGCCGTTTTCACAGAACTTGACCATGCCACTTTCCGGCGAGTCGCCCCAGGCGCAACCCGGGCAGTCAAGGCCGCCGTTCTGGTTAGTCTTGAGCATCATGCGGATGTTTTTCAGTGCGTTGTCGCTGGTCAACCAGGCTTGAGCGACGCTGATCAGTGCGCCCCAACCGCCGGCCGGGCCCCTGTAGGGCTTGTAGCGCGGGGTTGGTTTTTGGTCGGCTTGTTGATGACTGCTCACGCGTGATTCTCCATCGCAGGGCTATAGACCCGCGGCGCACTTTTTTGCGGCAGGTGAATGAGATTGAGGTTGTGCCGGCGGGCCCACTGCAGGGCCAGGCCGGGGGGTGACGACAGGCTGACCAAGGTCTGAATGCCTGCGCGCAAGACTTTCTGGATCAGTTCCAGACTGCAGCGGCTGGTGACAATCGCCAGGCCGCCGGCAGTGGGAATGTTCTGTCGAATCAGCGCGCCGATCAGTTTGTCGAGGGCGTTGTGTCGGCCGATGTCTTCGCGACCCAGCAGCAGTTCGCCCCGGTTGTTCATGAACACCGCCGCATGCACTGCGCCGCTGTACTGTCCCAAGGGCTGAAAAGCGCTGATGCGCTGACGCAACCCGTCGAGCCACTCGGCTGGCGGCAAGGGCGCGCCAGGTAATACATTCAGTTCAGGCAATGCCTGCTCAACCGCTTCAACACCACAGAGCCCGCAACCGCTGGTTCCGGCCAGTTGGCGGCGTTGCTGCTTGAGGTTCCAGAAAGCGCGGCTGGCGATTTCCACGTGCGCGTACTGCGCCGAGCCCGAACCGCTGAGTTTCAGGTCGTAGATTTCCGAAACGTCGCTAATGATCCCGCTGCCAATACTGAAGCCGACAATGAAGTCTTCAAGATCGCTGGGGGTGACCAGCATCACCGCCTGACTGATCCCGTTATAGGCGATCGCCAGCGCGACTTCTTCAGCGAGCGCGGTGCTGGCTGATTCAGTGTGTTCCAGGTTGCAGTAGTGATAGCTCTGACTGGCGGCGAGCGCGGGAATTTCCAGGGCAGGCGCCGCGCGAGGCTTGCGCTTGGCGTTCATGAGGCAGTACCGACGGTGTATTCACCTTTAAGACTAGGCGCGTCAAAGTGTCGCGTCTAATCGCTAGTTCTGATGTACCGATAGATGCCGTCGATCAAGACTTGTTGAACGATTTTTGATAAAGCGCAAAACAGGCTTCAGCCAGCGCTGAACGCGGCGCGCTGCGGCGCATGATCAGCCCCAGGCGGGCGAGGGTTTGGGCATTCTCGATCGGTTGCAGGCGCAGGTCGTCGGTCAAGGCTTCAAGACCGCCTTCCAGAGGCATTACCGCGCAGCACAGGCCGCCGTGCACCGCCTGGAGCAGCTGATGAACCGCGTCGGTTTGCAGTAGCGGTTGCGGGTGGAGACCACGACTATGGAAGTTGTGGTCGATGGACTGGCGAAAGTGCATGCCGCTGGTGAGCATGCCCAAGGGCAATTCGATCAGCGCCTCCCAGCTCAGGGGTTTTTCACCGAAGCTGAAGAAGCGTTGGTCGTAAAGCAGGCCCATGCGGGTTTCGCTCAGGGCCAGCGAGTCGAAACGTTCGTTGTCCAGCCGCTCCAGGTACGAAACGCCAAGGTCCAGGCGATTGCTCGCCAGTTGCTCGAGGATTTGCTCGGAGCTCAACGCCGACAGTTCGAAGCGCAGGCTCGGGTGTTCTTTGTGCAGGCGCTGCAGCAGCGGTAGCGGGTCGAAGTTCGACAGTGGCACCACGCCCAGGCGCAGGGTCCCGACCAGGTTGCCGCGACAGGCTGCGGCCTCGGCTTGCAGGCCATCGTAGGCCGCCAGCACGGTGCGGGCCCACGCCAGCACCCGCTCCCCGGGGGCAGTAAAACTCTCGAAACGCTGCCCGCGATTGACCAGCGGCAGATCGAGCTCTTCTTCGAGGCTGCGCAGGCGCATGGACAAGGTCGGCTGGGTGATGTGACAGCGGGCGGCGGCTTGGCCGAAGTGACGGGTTTCGTCGAGGGCGATGAGGAATTTCAGCTGTTTGATGTCCATCTTCGCTCCGGGGCGCTGGCTAGGCTCGGGATTCTAGCGCTTGCACAGGGTGGGGTCATTGGTCGGCCTGGAACCGCTCCTTGCCAGGTTGGTCTAGTCTTTCGCGTCTGGACCCATAAATAACCAAGGAGTGTGCGCCATGAGTATTTTTAGCTTTGTGAAGGAAGCAGGTGAAAAGCTTATCGATCTGCTGACGCCCGGCAATGCCAATGCCAGCGAGCAGTTGAAGGAACACATCGCCAAGGTCGGCCTGGGTAATCCGAATGTACAGGCTACGGTAGACGGCGACAAAGTCACGCTCACCGGTGAAGTCGCCAGTCAGGAGGAGAAAGAGAAGATACTGCTGGCCGTGGGCAACATTGCCGGAGTCGGTAGCGTTGACGATCAGATCACCGTGACGGGCCCTGTTGCCAAGGCGGCGCGTTTTGTCACCGTGAAAAAAGGCGACACCCTCAGTGCGATTGCCAAGGCCGAGTACGGCGACGCCAACCAGTACAACAAAATATTCGAGGCCAACAAACCGATGCTGTCGCACCCGGACAAAATCTACCCGGGGCAGACGTTGCGGATTCCTGAATAATTTGAGGTCTTCTGTAGGAGCTGCCGAAGGTTCGGGCCGCGTTCGGACGATCTTTTGATCTTCCGCGATTCATCAGTCAAAAAAGATCAAAAGATCGCAGGCTGCGCCAGCTCCTACAGAGGCAGCCCCTTCGGTCTAGAGCCCTGCAATCAACTCCCGATAATCCCCCACCGCGGCAAACTCCGCGGTGTCCTTGGGCTCTCGGCGGCTGTCCGGTTGGCTGACGGCCAATAGATGCCCGACGCCGAAGTCGCGGGCACTGCGCAGGATCGGCAAGGTATCGTCGATAAACAGACTGCGGGCCGGATCGAAACCGATATCGGCTTGCAGGGCATCCCAGAACTGCGGACTTTCCTTGGCGAAGCCGTAATCGTGGGAGCTGATCAACCGCTCGAAATACGGCGCCAACTCGACTTTTTCCAGCTTCAATGACAGCGAATCGCGGTGCGCGTTGGTGATCAGCACAACCCGCTTGCCGGCCTGTTTGATCGCCGCCAGGAAGGTGTCGGCGTCCGGGCGTAGAGCAATCAGATGGGCGGTTTCCAGCTTGAGTTCGCGCACCGACAGTTTCAGCTCAGCGCTCCAGAAGTCCAGGCAATACCACTGCAACTGACCGGCATTGCGCTCGAACAGCGGCTGCAATTCCAGCTCCGCCATGGCCCGGCTCACCCCATGCAACTCGGCGTAGCGCTGAGGCAGGTGCTCGAGCCAGAAATGATTGTCGTAGTGCAGGTCCAGCAGTGTGCCGTCCATATCCAGCAGAACGGTATCGATATCGCGCCAGGGCAATGAGGGCATGGAAAACTTCTCGAACGGTAGAAAGATATCCGACACAAACAATCGGGTAAGCCGGGGTATAGTACCGCGTTCACCTCAAGGAGCCGCCATGCGCCAGAAACCCACCATACTTGCCCGCGAGATAGTCGCCACCACCCGTTTGTTCTGCGTCGAAGAGCTGCAGTTGCGCTTCTCCAATGGCGTCGAACGCACCTATGAGCGGTTGGTCAGCAAAGGTGTCGGTTATGGCGCGGTGATGATCGTGGCGATGATCGATGACGATCATGCGGTATTGATTGAAGAGTATTGCGGCGGCACCAATGAATACGAATTGTCTTTGCCCAAGGGGCTGATCGAGCCGGGCGAAGATGTGTTGGCGGCAGCCGAGCGCGAGCTCAAGGAAGAGGCTGGTTTTGGTGCGCACCAGCTTGAACATTTGACCGAGCTGTCGTTGTCGCCCGGCTACATGAGCCAGAAGATTCAGGTGGTGCTGGCGACCGAACTGTATGAGGATCGCCTTGAGGGCGACGAACCCGAGCCGATGCGCGTGGATCGAGTCAATCTGCGCGAATTGTCTGCCCTGGTGCAGAATCCGCAATTCACCGAAGGCCGTGCCTTGGCGGCCCTGTACCTGGCCCGCGATGTGCTGACCGAGCGTGGGATGTTTCAGCCATGAGCCAATCTGCCATGGGCTTGCCCCATCCATTGCTGGCTCCGGTCATCGAACTGGCCCTTCAGGCCGGTGAAGCCATTCTGCCGTTCTGGCGCGCCAATGTGGTGGTCACCGCCAAGCTCGACGACTCGCCGGTGACCGCGGCTGACATGGCCGCTCATCATCTGATCCTCGCTGGCCTGACGGCACTGGACCCGAGCATCCCGGTGCTGTCGGAGGAAGATGCCGATATCCCGCTGAGCGTGCGCGCCGGCTGGCAGCGCTGGTGGCTGGTGGACCCATTGGATGGCACCAAGGAATTCATTGCCGGCAGTGAAGAGTTCACCGTCAACATCGCCTTGATCGAGCAGGGGCGGGTGGTGTTCGGCGTGGTGTCGATGCCGACCAATGGCCGCTGCTATTTCGGCGGTGCTGGTCTGGGTGCCTGGCGCGCCGACCAGGACACTGAGCCGACACCGATTCAGGTACGCGACGTTCCGCCCGCGGGTGAAGCGTTTACCGTGGTCGCCAGCCGTCGGCATTCGAGCCCCGAGCAGGAGCGATTGCTGGCCGGGCTGAGTGACAGTCTGGGTGAGCTGCAATTGGCGAGTATCGGTAGCTCGCTAAAGTTCTGCCTGTTGGCGGAAGGTGCTGCCGATTGTTATCCACGGCTGGCGCCGACTTCGCAGTGGGACACCGCTGCCGCGCAGGGCGTGCTGGAAGGCGCGGGGGGAGAGGTGCTGGATTTGAGCGGTGCGCCGTTCAGCTATCCGGCGCGGGAATCGTTATTGAATCCGTTCTTCCTGGCATTGCCGGCCAAAGCTGCGTGGCGGGAGAAGTTGCTGGTGTTGGCTCGCTCCTGAAGATCAAAAGATCGCAGCCTGCGGCAGCTCCTACCGGTGCAACACATATTGCCCGGTAAAGACCACGGCATCCTCATCACTGCCGGCATTGACGATGCGTGAATGCAGCGTCAGCCGGGCCCGTCCGTAACGCTGGTACGTCGCCAGAAACTTCTTCCACACCGGGTCACTCGGCGCATCGCAAATGGCGCTGGCATCGGTGGTGACGGGCAATGGATAGCTGATCTTGCCTTCCTGAATCACGATGTGCCCGTCTTCGATACCCTCTTCACGCAGGCGCAAATGCAGCCAGCCCCAGCCCGCCAATACCGCGCCACAGTAGAGGCTGCCGCCGAACATGGTGCTTTTGTGGTTGACGTTGGCCTCCAGCGGCAGATGCAGGCGCAGTTGTCGGGCTTTCCAGTCGAGCACCTTGAGGCCCATGTCCCGCGTGAGGGGGATGTCGTGATGGAGGATCGATTCCAGATAACGACTGTCGGGGTTCATGCACGGGCCTCTTTTTCAGAATGCTGGTGGGAAGATTAGTCGGTGGCTCAATCGAGCTCGTCGGGGTTGCTGCTGGCAGCGCTGTCGGCGAAATTCAGACCGTGTTTGCGCAGTTTGTCGTGCAAGGTCTTGCGTGGAATGCCCAGCGCTTCTGCAAGGCTGCGCAGCGAGCCGTGGGAGCGAGCCAGCTCGGCGGCGATCAGGGATTTCTCGAAGTTTTCCACTTGCTCGCTCAGACCGCCGCTGAGGTCGACGGTGATGGGAGCACCGCTGCCGCTCTCGGTGTTGTTATCCAGCGCCAGTTCGAGACCGAGGGCGAAACGTTCAGCGGCGTTCTGCAGTTCGCGCACATTGCCCGGCCAGCTATGGCGCAGCAGCAAGGCCCGTTGCCCCGGTTGCAGCTCGTGGGGCGGCAGGCCGTGGCGGGTGCTGGCCTCGTCGGCGAAGTGCTGGAACAGCATCAGCGCGTCTTCGCCGCGCTCGCGAAGCGGTGGAATACGCAGCGGCGCGACGTTCAGCCGGTAATACAAGTCGGCGCGGAAACGCCCCTGATCCGCCGCCTGGCGCAGGTCTTCCTTGGTCGCGGCGATGATGCGGATATCCAGCGGGATCAGTTGATTGCCACCCAGGCGCTCGACCACCCGCTCTTGCAGCAAACGCAGCAATTTGACCTGTACATCCAGGCTCATGCTTTCGATTTCATCGAGGAACAGCGTGCCGCCGTTGGCGAATTCGAATTTGCCGATGCGGCGCTTTTGCGCACCGGTGAACGCCCCGGGCTCGTGGCCGAACAATTCGCTCTCGACCACTGATTCGGCCAAGGCTCCGGCGTTGATCGCGACAAACGGACCGTTGCGACGGCTCGACAGGTCGTGCAGCGCGCGGGCAACCACTTCCTTGCCGGCGCCGGTCTCGCCGAGGATCAGCACGTCGGCTTTGGTCGCGGCCAGTGCGCCGATCTGTTCGCGCAGGCGCAGCATGGGCGCCGAGTGGCCCACCAGCCGCGCACTGAGTTCATGCCGGTCGCTCAGGGCCAGGCGCAGGCTGCGGTTGTCCAGCACCAGTTGGCGCAAGGCCAGGGCACGGCGCACGCTATCGAGCAGGGCGTCGCTGGCGAAGGGTTTTTCCAGGAAGTCATAGGCTCCGGCGCGCATGGCCTGTACCGCCAAGGGTACGTCGCCATGCCCGGTGATCAGCAGCACCGGCAGGTCCGGGTCTTGCGCGTGCAGTTCGTTCAGCAACTCAATGCCGTCCATGCCAGGCATGCGGATGTCACTGACCACCACCCCCGGCCAGTCGCGTCCAAGACGCCCGGCCAGGCCCTTGGCTTCGGCCAGCGGGAGGATTTTCAGCCCGGCGAGGTCGAGGGTCTGGCCCAGGGCCTGGCGCAAATGGGGATCGTCGTCGATCAACACCACCTGGATGCGGCTGTCGATAGCATTGCTCATGCACTGCGGTCCTCGGAGGGTTGCAAATTGACTCCTGGCGCTCCAGCGCGCAGTCGCAGGGTTAGCAGGGCGCCACCTTCGCGATGGTTGGCAAACGACAGTTCACCGCCGAAGTTGCGCATCAGGGTGTCGCAAATGGCCAGGCCCAGCCCGAGCCCTTGGGTGCGGGTCTTGGTGGTGTAGAAAGGCTCGCTGGCGCGGCCAAGGGCCTCCATGCAAAAGCCTGGTCCGTTGTCGCGAATGTACAGGTTGACGCCATTGGCGGTGGCTTCGGCACTCAGCCAGAGTTTGCGTGGCGGACCTTTTTCGGTCAGTGCGTCGAGGGCGTTGGCCAGCAGGTTGCCGAGCACCTGGCGCAGGCGGGTTTCGCCGGCCTCGACCCACAGCGTAGCGGCCGGCAGGTCGCGGATCAGTTCGACTTCCATGGCGCGCCTGCGCTTGGCCAGCAAGGCCAGTGCATCATCCAGCGCCGGTTGCAGGGCAACGCTTTCCGGCGCATGGCGGTCGCGGCGGGCGAAGGCCCGCAGATGCGCGATGATCGAGGCCATGCGTCCGGTCAGCTCGCTGATCAGTTTCAGGTTGCCGCGAGCATCCTCTGTGCGTTGGTGGTCGAGCAGTACTTCGGCGTTTTCCGCATAACTGCGGATCGCCGCCAGCGGTTGATTGAGTTCGTGGCTGATGCTCGCCGACATGGTGCCCAGCGCCGACAGCTTGCCGGCCTGCACCAGGTCATCCTGAGCGCGGACCAGCTCTTGCTGGGCATGCTCGCGCTCCAGCACTTCCTGCTTGAGGCGACGGTTGAGGCCTTCGAGGTCGCTGGTACGTTCGGCGACGCGCACTTCCAGCTCGCGACGGGTCTTGGCTTCGAAGGCGATGCGGTCCAGGTAATGGCGGCGGCGCTGCATCATCAGGCCGAGCAGCAGCATCAGCGCCAACAGCGTCGCGCCACCCACCGCGACCACGGTACGGACCGGGCGGTCGATCAGGGTGCGTGGGGCGAGGATGCTGACACTCCAGCCGGTTTCCTCGATTTGCCGGGTCTGGGTCAGCCAGGCATTAGGGCTGAAGTCCAGCGGTTGTGGGTTGAGGGTTGGGTAGGGCTGGACCGCGGCAATCGCCCCACGCTCTTGGTCGGTCAGCGGACGGGTCGCACGAAAGCGCCATTCCGGTCTCGAGGTGAGGATCACCACGCCGTTGTGATCGGTCACCAGCAGTTGTTCGGGGGTCTTGCCCCAGAGGCTTTCGGTATGATCAAGGTCGACCTTGACCACCAGCACGCCAATGATCCGCTCACCGTCGCGTACCGGGGCGGCAAAGAAGTAACCGCGCTTGGCCGAAGTCGTGCCCAGTCCGAAGAAACGCCCCAGACGCCCGGCCATGGCTTCGCTGAAATACGGCCGGAAAGAGAAATTACGTCCGACAAAACTGTCTTTTTTGTCCCAGTTGGACGCCGCCAGGGTCTTGCCGGAGGGGTCCATCAAATACATGACTTCGGCGCCGGTCTGGGCGCAGATGTCCTTGAGCAAGCGGTTGGCGTTATCTTGACTGGCACCCTGTTCAGGGGTGGCGAGGGCGGCACGCAAGGCTGGCAGGTCACCGACGATTTGCGGCATCACTTCGTAGCGATGCAGCGTGCCCAGCAGGTTGGCGACGTAGAGGTCGAGGGTCTGCCGGTTCTGCCCTGCCAGCTCGCTGCGGTAATAACGCTCGGCCAGGTGCTCCAGTGGCCACAGCAACGGCGCCAGGCATAGCGCGAGCAGTGCCAGGCTGCGCCATCGGGGTCTGCGGGGAAGGGTGGGAGTCATGGGTGTCGAACGCCTGTGGGTACAGACGCATTATGCCTAGCCTTGCTGCGCAAGACACTCGCGTAAAGCACTGCGCCAGTCCGGCTGAGTGATGCCCCATTGTTGTTGCAATCGGCTGCAATCCAGGCGCGAGTTCAACGGTCGGAGGGCTGGCGTCGGGTAGGCGCTGGACGGAATCGGTTCGAGGGTCGCGCACGGCTTGCCCAAGGATTGCAGCTGCTCACGGATCGCTTGGGCAAAACCGAACCAGGAAGTTTCGCCGCAAGCGGTCAGGTGGTAGGTGCCCCAGGTCCCGGCCTGACCTGTTTGCCAGCGCTCAATCAGGAGGCGGGTGCTGTTGGCGATGGTTCCGGCCCAAGTGGGGGCGCCGATCTGGTCCGCGACGATCTGCAGCTGCGGTTTTTCTTGCAGCAGGCGTTGCATGGTCAACAGAAAATTGTGGCCATGGGCCGAGTAGACCCAACTGGTACGCAGAATCAAATGCTCGCCGCCGACGTTGCGGATCGCCTGCTCACCGGCGAGTTTGCTTTTGCCGTAGACGCTCAACGGGTTGGGTGGATCATCCTCGGTGTAGGGCGCGGTTTTCTTGCCGTCGAACACGTAGTCGGTGGAATAGTGAATCAGCGGGATGCCCAGCTCAAAGGCTTGCTGGGCGAGGATCCCTGGCGCCGTGGCGTTGAGCGCGAACGCCAGATCCGGCTCGCTTTCAGCCTGATCGACCGCCGTGTGCGCCGCGGCATTGATAACCAGATCCGGGCGCAAGCTGCGCAGTTGCTGGCGGATCTGCTCGGGCTGAGTCAGGTCGAGCCGGTCGCGTCCCGGCACGATCAGCTCGCCGAGGTCCTTGAGGTGCAGTTGCAGCTCGCGGGAAACCTGCCCGTGCTGGCCACTGATAAGGATCTTCAGGGACGTGCTCATGGGAACATATCAGCCTCTTGCAGCAGCTTGCCAGCCTGGTCCTTGGCCGAGAGGCGTGGCGCTTCGTCGAGCTGCCAGTCGATGGCCAGGGTCGGATCGTCCCAGCGAATACAGCGCTCGGCCGATGGAGAGTAGTAATCGGTGGTTTTGTAGAGGCATTCGGCGAAGTCGCTCAGTACCAGGAAACCATGGGCGAAACCTTCCGGAATCCATAGCTGGCGATGGTTCTCAGCCGATACGCGCACGGCAACCCAGCGCCCGAAATTCGGCGAGCTGCGACGGATGTCCACCGCAACGTCGAGCACCTCTCCGGCGGTGACCCTTACCAGCTTTCCCTGGGTGTTTTCCAGTTGGTAGTGCAAGCCGCGCAGCACGCCTTTTTGCGAGCGTGAATGATTGTCTTGAACAAATTTCCGCTTCAGGCCGGTCGCTTCTTCGAAGGCCCTGGCGTTGTAGCTTTCGTAAAAAAAACCGCGCTCATCGCCCCATACCTTGGGTTCGATGATCAGAACACCAGGCAGATCGGTCTTGACTACATTCATGGGGTTTCTCCGGCCAGGGTGAGCAGGTATTGGCCGTATCCGGTTTTACCAAAATAACGAGCGTGCTTGAGCAGGTGCTGGCGGTCGATCCAGCCCTGGTTGTAGGCGATCTCTTCGAGACAGGCGACTTTCAGGCCTTGTCGGTGCTCGATGGTCTGCACGTATTGTGAGGCCTCCAGCAGGCTGTCGTGGGTGCCGGTATCGAGCCAGGCAAAGCCTCGACCGAAGCGTTCGACGCGCAAGTCGCCGCGCTGCAGATAAGCATTGTTGACGTCAGTGATTTCCAGTTCGCCACGGGCTGAAGGTTTGACGGCTTTAGCGATGTTTACCACCGAGTTGTCATAGAAATACAGGCCGGTGACGGCATAGCTCGATTTCGGCTGTTGAGGTTTTTCCTCGATCGACAAGACATGCCCCTGGCTATCGAAATCGATCACCCCAAAACGCTGAGGGTCTTTGACCCAGTAACCGAATATCGTGGCCCCTGCTGGCTGCTCGGCGGCGCGTAGCAGTTTCTCGGTGAAGTGCTGCCCGTGGAAAATGTTATCGCCGAGGATCAGGCACACCGAATCGTCACCGATAAACGCTTCACCGATCAGGAAAGCCTGGGCCAGCCCGTCCGGGGACGGCTGCTCGGCATAGGTGAACCGCACCCCGAACTGACTGCCGTCACCCAGCAGGTTGCGGTACTGCGGCAGGTCCTGGGGGGTGGAAATCACCAGGATGTCCTTGATGCCGGCCAGCATCAGTACCGAGATCGGGTAATAGATCATTGGTTTGTCGTAAACCGGCAGCAGTTGTTTGGACACGCCAAGGGTAATCGGGTGCAGGCGTGTACCTGTGCCGCCCGCCAGAACAATGCCCTTCATCATGCGATCAGATCCTTGAAGTCGCTGTTGCCCAGGCGTTGGCCTTGATAGCTACCGTCCTGAACGCGGCGACACCAGTCGAGGTTGTCGAGGTACCACTGCACGGTTTTGCGCAGCCCGCTTTCGAAGGTTTCCTCGGGAACCCAGCCGAGTTCGCGCTCGATTTTGCTGGCATCGATAGCGTACCGCAGGTCGTGGCCCGGGCGGTCCTTGACGAAGGTGATCAGCTCGGAAAATTGCCCGACGCCGGCCGGGCGCTGCGGCACAAGCTCTTGCAACAGGCTGCAAATGCTCTGCACCACGTCGATGTTTCGTTGCTCGTTATGGCCTCCGATGTTGTAGGTCTCACCGACCACACCTTTGGTCAGCACCTTGAGCAGTGCACGGACGTGATCTTCGACGTACAGCCAGTCACGTACCTGCAGGCCGTCGCCGTAAACCGGCAGCGGTTTCCCGGACAGCGCGTTGAGGATCACCCGCGGGATCAGCTTCTCCGGGAAATGGAACGGCCCGTAATTGTTCGAACAGTTGCTCAACAACACTGGCAAACCGTAGGTGCGCTGCCAGGCACGAACCAGGTGATCGGAGGCGGCTTTGCTGGCCGAATACGGAGAGCTAGGGGCGTAGGGCGTGGTTTCGGTGAACAGCTCATCGACGCCGTGCAGGTCGCCGTAGACCTCATCGGTGGAGATATGGTGAAAACGGAAGGCGCTTTTATCCGGCTCGGCCAATGTCTGCCACCAGGCGCGAGCGGCCTCCAGCAAGCTGTAGGTGCCGACGATGTTGGTCTGGATGAAATCCGCCGGGCCGTCGATGGAGCGGTCGACATGGGATTCGGCCGCCAGATGCATGATTGCATGCGGCTGGAACCGTGCCAGCACGGCGCTGACGGCGGCTTGATCGACGATATCGGCCTGCACGAACTCATAGCGGGTATCGGTCGCGATGCTGGTCAGCGACTCCAGATTGCCAGCGTAGGTCAGCTTGTCCAGATTGAGCACTTCGTGTTCGGTGTGCGAAATCAGATGGCGGATCAAGGCCGAACCAATAAAGCCGGCGCCGCCGGTAATGAGAATGCGCATGTCGGTAGTCTTACTCCTCAAGACGGGCGTAGAGCCATTGGATCATAGCGTGTTGGCAGGCCAGGGGTGGTGCTGGTCAGAGCCGGGAGTCCGGGATGACGCTTTCGCCTGTAGGAGCAGCGCTCCAAGTAAATCAGCCTATCAGCATGGATAAGGTCCGAACATTCCTGGCGTTCTACGCGTTGAGTAGGAAAAATCCCTGAGTGGAATCCGTCACCGATGACTGACTGGCATCCGGGGGTTGCGTATCGGCGGTCGCAGTGGCGATATAGGCGCCTGATAATAAAATCCAGAGGTCCGTTGTATGTCGCTTGCCACGTTGATTCATCGCGCCAGTCTGCCAAGCCCGCAGGTCACTGAGCAGCAAGCGCTGGAGCTGCTGCAGGTGCATTACGGCTTGAGCGGGACGTTGCATTCGCTGGGTAGCCAGCAGGATCTCAACTACCGTCTCGACAGCGACCTGGGCCGCTTCGTCCTGAAAATCTGTCGCGGTGACTATGCGGGCATTGAGCTTGAAGCCCAGCACGCGGCCCTCAAGCATCTGGGCGCGCATCCCGAGCTGCATGTGCCTGGGGTGATACCGGCGATCAACGGTCAGGACCTGCTCACGCTGGAAGTGGCCGGGCAACTGCTGCATGTACGTTTGCTCGATTACATCGAAGGCCAGTCGCTGACGCATCTCAAGCATCTGGGTCATGATCTGGTGTGCGGCCTGGGGCGACTCTGCGGCGAGATGGATCTGGCCCTGGCCGAGTTCCGGCACCCGGGGCTGGAACGCGCGCTGCAATGGGATGCGCGGCACGCCAACGGCTTGATCAATCACCTGTTGCCGGTGATCACCGATGAGCGCCAGCGCGGCTTGATCGCCAGCGCCGCGTTTGAGGCTGAACGTCGTTTGCAACCACTGGTGGCGGACCTGCCGGTGCAGGCGATCCATATGGACATCACCGATGACAACGTGGTCTGGCTGCGCGACCCGCAGCGTCAATGGCAACTGCAGGGGGTGATCGATTTCGGCGACCTGATTCGCACCTGGCGCATTACCGATCTGTCGGTGACCTGCGCGGCCTTGCTGCACCATGCCGAGGGTGATCCGTTCGGCATTCTGCCAGCGATCCGCGCCTACCACGCGGTCAATCCGCTGCAACATCAGGAGCTGCTGGCGCTCTGGCCGCTGATCGTCGCGCGCGCGGCGGTGTTGGTGCTCAGCGGCGAGCAACAGGTCAGCATCGATCCAGAGAATCAATACAGCCGCGACAATCTCACCCATGAATGGGAGATCTTTCGTGTCGCCACCTCAGCGCCGTTTGACTTGATGGATGCGGCGATTCTCACGGCGGTGGGGCATTCGTTGCCGCCGATTGCCAGTGAAGGCTTCGCGCCGTTGCTGCCGAGCCTGGTGGGACGTGAATTCGCCTTGATTGACCTGGGCGTGCTCAGCCCGCATTTCGAGGCCGGCAACTGGGAGCAGGAAGGCATCGATGAGCGTTTGCTGAGTGAAGCCGGCGCCACTCATGGTTTGGCGGCCAGCCGTTATGGACAATACCGTTTGTCCCGGACCCGTCCGGACAGTCCCGTTGAGCCGGACACTTGCCCGCTGCATGTGCAGTTGCAGGTGCCCCTTGGCACTGCGGTCGAGGCGCCGTTTGCGGGCGTGGTGCACGTGGCGGCCGATGGCGCTCTGCAGCTCGACAGTGCGCAGTTGCGCGTGCGTCTGTGGGGTGTCAAACCGTCGTTGCATTCGGGCGCGGCGCTGGTCAAAGGCCAGGTCCTGGGCGAGGTCAGTGGTCTGTTGCGAGTGCAGTGGTGCCGAGGACTGGAGCTCAACCCACCGCTGTTCTGCAGCCCTTCACAGGCCCCCGCCTGGCAGGCGTTGTGCCCCTCGCCAGCGGCGCTGTTGGGGCTGGCCTGCGATGCCGAACCCGAACTCGACCCGCAAGCCCTGCTGGCCCGCCGCGACGCCAGTTTCGCCCGTTCGCAGAAACACTATTACCTCGACCCGCCGCGCATCGAGCGCGGCTGGCGCAACCACCTGATCGACATGCAGGGCCGCTCCTACCTGGACATGCTCAACAATGTCGCGGTACTCGGTCACGGTCATCCGCGCATGGCCGCCGAAGCCAGTCGCCAATGGTCGCTGCTCAACACCAACTCGCGTTTCCACTACGCGGCGATTGCCGAGTTCTCCGAACGGTTGCTGGCGCTGGCGCCGGATTCCATGGACCGGGTATTCCTGGTCAACAGCGGCACCGAGGCCAATGACCTGGCGATCCGGCTGGCCTGGGCCTACAGCGGCGGTCGGGACATGCTCAGCGTGCTCGAGGCTTATCACGGCTGGTCGGTGGCCACTGATGCGATTTCCACCTCGATCGCCGATAACCCGAAAGCCCTCAGCACCCGTCCGGACTGGGTACACCCGGTGACCGCGCCGAACACCTATCGCGGTGAGTTTCGCGGCCTCGACAGCGCGCCGGATTACGTGCGCAGCGTCGAGCACAACCTGGCCAGGCTGGCCGAACAGAATCGCCAGCTGGCCGGTTTTATCTGCGAACCGGTATACGGCAATGCCGGCGGTATTTCGCTGCCGCCGGGCTATCTGCAACAGGTGTATGCACGGGTCCGCGCCCAGGGCGGTGTGTGTATCGCCGACGAAGTGCAGGTCGGATATGGCCGAATGGGCAAGTTCTTCTGGGGCTTTGAAGAGCAGGGCGTGGTGCCGGACATCATCACCATGGCCAAAGGCATGGGCAACGGTCAGCCATTGGGCGCGGTCATCACTCGTCGGGAAATCGCCGAAGCGCTGGAAGCCGAGGGTTACTTTTTCTCGTCAGCCGGTGGCAGTCCGGTCAGTTGCCGAATCGGCATAGCGGTACTGGACGTAATGGAGGAAGAGAAACTCTGGGAAAACGCGCAGATCGTCGGCGGGTATTTCAAGGAGCGTCTTGAGGCACTGATCGACCGCCACCCACTGGTCGGCGCCGTGCACGGTTCGGGCTTCTATCTGGGGGTGGAATTGATCCGCAACCGCGAAACCCTGGAGCCGGCCACCGAAGAAACCACCGCGCTGTGCGATCGCTTGCGCGAACTGGGGATCTTCATGCAGCCGACCGGCGACTACCTGAACATCCTCAAGATCAAGCCGCCGATGGTGACCTCGCGTCGGAGCGTGGACTTCTTCGTCGATACCTTGTCGAAGGTGTTGGATGAGGGGCTTTAAACGCGGATGACACCCGTAGGAGCTGCCGCAGGCTGCGATCTTTTGATTTTGCCGTAGATTTTCGGAGTCTGTGTGACCGCCAAAGATCGCAGCCTGCGGCAGCTCCTACAACAAGCGTCACCACGCGATAACTCGATTGTTATCGGGAATATTTGAAATAATTACGACGTAGTAAGATAGAAATGCTTTTAAAGCCGATTTTTATCGTCTATAAAGTCGCCATACCTCAAGGCGGTGGGTAACCACGCCTTGCCTGTTCCCCATTTCTGTCATCGGTCGATGCCAAAATCGACCCTCTGTACTCGCCCAGGAGATGATTCATGAGTCGTATCGTTACCGTCGCCGCTACCCAGATGGCCTGTTCCTGGGACCTGGAAGCCAACATCGAGACCGCCGAGAAGCTGGTCCGTGAGGCTGCGGCCAAGGGCGCGCAGATCATCCTGATTCAGGAGTTGTTCGAGACTCCGTACTTCTGCCAGAAGCCGAATCCGGATTACCTGCAATTGGCCACGTCGGTTGAAGACAACGTCGCCATCAAGCATTTCCAGAAAGTCGCCAAAGAACTCCAAGTCGTGCTGCCGATCAGCTTCTTCGAACTGGCTGGCCGCGCCCGCTTCAACAGCATCGCGATCATTGATGCGGACGGCAGCAACCTCGGGATTTATCGTAAAAGCCACATCCCGGATGGTCCTGGCTACCACGAAAAGTACTACTTCAACCCGGGCGATACCGGCTTCAAAGTCTGGAACACCCGTTACGCGAAAATCGGCGTGGGTATCTGCTGGGATCAGTGGTTCCCGGAATGCGCCCGCAGCATGGCGCTGCAAGGCGCGGAAATCCTGTTTTACCCAACCGCCATCGGCAGCGAGCCGCACGACAAGACCATCTCGTCCCGCGACCACTGGCAGCGCGTGCAGCAAGGCCATGCCGGCGCCAACCTGATGCCGTTGATCGCCAGCAACCGTATCGGCAATGAAGAGCAGGATGGCTACGACATCACCTTCTACGGCTCGTCGTTCATCGCCAACCAGTTCGGCGAGAAGGTTCAGGAGCTCAACGAAACCGAAGAAGGCGTGTTGGTCCACAGCTTCGACCTCGACGAGCTGGAGCACACTCGCAGTGCCTGGGGTTCGTTCCGTGACCGTCGCCCGAACCTGTATAGCGCAATCAAAACCCTCGACGGTTCGCTGGAGTCCTGATCGCCATGACCACTTTGAATAGCACGCCTCGCGCCGACGGTTTTTTCATGCCGGCCGAGTGGGCCACCCAGACGCAGACCTGGATGATCTGGCCTGAGCGTCCGGACAACTGGCGTCTGGGCGGCAAGCCGGCGCAGGCCGCGCACGTGGCGGTGGCCAAGGCCATCGCCCGGTTCGAGCCGGTGACCGTCGCGGTGTCCGCCGGGCAGTACGAGAACGCCCGTGCGCGTCTCGACGTGCCGAATATCCGCCTGGTGGAGATGTCCAGCGACGATGCCTGGGTCCGTGATACCGGTCCGACCTTTGTCATCAATAACACTGGCGAAGTTCGTGGTGTCGACTGGGACTTCAATGCCTGGGGCGGCTTCGAGGGCGGTCTGTATTCCCCGTGGAACCGTGACGAGCAGGTCGCCGGCAAGGTGCTGGAGATCGAACGTTGCCAGCGCTACCGCACCAAGGGCTTCGTGCTCGAAGGCGGTTCGATCCATGTCGACGGCGAAGGCACGTTGATCACCACCGAAGAGTGCCTGCTCAACCACAATCGCAACCCGCACATGAATCGTGCCGAGATCGAAGCGTTACTCAGCGCGCAGCTGGCTGTGGATAAGATCATCTGGTTGCCGGACGGTTTGTTCAACGACGAAACCGACGGGCATGTGGATAACTTCTGCTGCTACGTGCGCCCGGGTGAAGTGTTGCTGGCCTGGACCGATGACCCGCAAGACCCGAACTACCCGCGCTGCCAGGCGGCAATGAAGGTGCTGGAAAGCAGCCGCGATGCCAAGGGTCGCACTTTTACCGTGCATAAAATGCCGATTCCCGGGCCGCTGTTTGCGACCGAGGAAGAGTGTGCTGGGGTTGATCCGGTGGACGGCACTCAGGAGCGTAATCCTTCAGTGCGTTTGGCGGGTTCTTACGTCAACTTCCTGATCGTCAACGGCGGCATCATCGCGCCAAGCTTCGACGATCCCCTGGATAACCAGGCCAGGGAGATTCTCCAGCGCCTGTTTCCGCAGCACGAAGTGGTGATGGTCCCCGGCCGCGAACTGTTACTGGGCGGTGGCAATATCCATTGCCTTACCCAACAGCAGCCCGCGCCGCACAAAGGTTGAGTGCAGTTGTAACAGCCCTTGTCGCCTGAAAGACGACCGGGGCTGTGGATCCAACTCTCCAGCCCGTACCAAGCCCGCAGCCCGACTGGACTGCGGGCTTTTTTGTGGGTGCGGTCCTTCAAAACGCAACATTGGCACAGCTCTTGTATCTGTTCGGGGGTAAATCTAGGACGTGTGGAACTGCGATGTTCTGTCATAAACCTTGGATAAGTTAGCCGCTCATAAACCAGGAGAGAGCGCTGAAATGAACGCCGAAGTGAACACGGTCAGCGAGCGGACATCGCATCCCTTGGCGATGAATAGCGAATCGCTCCCGGTTCTGGCGCACTGGTTGGAATCCAATGGAACGTGTCAGATCAGAGACTCTGATCCGCGCCGGATGATGATCGAGCGCTACCCCGCTGGTTTATTCAGCGAAGCGGAACTGGAAGCGTTGTGGGATGTAATGGAAGGATAAGCAAACAACGGATTGATAAAAGCGCTGCCCGGATGGCAGCGCTTTTTTTATGGGCGAAGGTTTTGTTTGGGAAATACAGATGCGTGATCAACACCGAACCAATGTCCCACAGGTTTTTGCGGTGTCTAGAAGCTGTAAGTTCCAGTCACCACCAGGCTGCGCGGTTCGCCCGGCTGGATCTGCGCCGCACTGGTGGACGATGAGTAATAGGTCTTATCGCTGATATTGTTCAGCGCCGCGCGCAGGTCCCAGTCCTTCTGACGGAACCCGGCCAACGCGTCCCAACTGCCATAACCCGGCAACACCGTGGTGTTGAGGTTGTCGGCGTAGCGTTCGCCGACCAGGGTCAGGCCGGTTTCGGCGTACCAGCCCATCTCCGGTTTCCAGGTCAGGAACAGACTGCCGTTGCGTTTGGCGACGTTGCTGATGCGTTTGCCTTCGAAGCCGTTGTTGTCCTTCTCGACGGTGGCATCCTGCAGCCCGACTCCACCTCGCAGGTACCAGTTGCCGGTGATTTTTCCGCTGGCGGTCAGCTCGATCCCGCGTGAGCGCTGCACGCCGGTGAGTAACGTGACGGTCGGATCATTCGGATCGCTGGTGCGACGGTTGTAGAGTTCCAGCTCGTAGATAGCCAGGGTGGTGCTCAGGCGATCGTCGAGCCAGTCGCTTTTCACGCCGATTTCTTTTTGCTTGGTCAGCTCGGGACTCAGGTCGTTACTGTTGCCGGCCGCGCCGGGGGTGATGCCGATCAGACCGCCGCCTACCGGAGAGAAGGTCTTGGTCCAGGAGGCATAGAACGAGTGGTTCTGCAGCGGAGTCCAGACCACACCGACACGCGGGCTGGTGCTGTGGCTGTCGCGATCTTCGGAAAGATCACGCAGCTTGTTGGTCGTCTCGATATCGAAGGTGTCGTAGCGCAGGCCCGCGAGCAGTTGCCATTGGTCGTTCAGGCGTAGCTGGTCCTGTACGTAGACGGCGCGGCTTTCGACTTCGGTATGGTTGTCGCTGGAGACTTGCATCCGCCCGGTATGGCTCAGATTGCGATCGGGGTTGTACAGGTCCAGCGCTGGCACCGCACGACCGCCGGCACTCACCGCCGCCGCGTTGTACAGCGTCGGGTCGCGGCGCTGGCTGCCGATCTCGATACCGGTGAGCAGGCGATGCTCGAGGCCGAAGGTATCGAAGCCGCCTTCCAGCTCCAGGTTGTTGAAGACGTTACGGGTGGTCAGGTCCTGCTGCCAACGTTGCCGGGTCACGGTGCTCGCCGCTGCGTTGTAGCCGGTCACGTAGGTGTTGTCGAAATCACTGTTGAGCTTGAATACGCCCAGGGTGTGTCGCAGCTGCCAATTCTCGGTCAGCTCGTAGCTGAGTTTCGAACGCAGCGATTGCGACTTGTCGTCGATGTAGTCGCGTTTATCGCCGTAGGTGGTATCGCGGCCGACATCCGCCGGACGCCCGTCAACCCCAGGAATGCCACGATCCGGCGTACGGTTGTAGCGGCTGTATTCGTACTGCACCAGCCAGTTCAGCTCGGGCGTCAGTTGCCAGCTCATCGAGGGTGCAAACAGTTGGCGATTGCCACTTACCCCATCGCGAAAGCTGTTCTGGTCCATGTTGCCCATGTTCAGGCGCAGGCTGATGTTTTCCGACGGGTCAGTGCTGAGGTCCGCGTAAAGGCTGCGCAAATCCTCACTGCCGCCCTGGGCTTCGAGGGTCGAGCGGCGGCCGAACTGCGGCAGCTTGCTGACCCGATTGACGATCCCGCCCTGGCTGCCACGGCCGTAAAGTACGGCGGCCGGGCCTTTGAGCACTTCGACCCGTTCGATGTTGTGCAGGTCGCGCACGTACTGGCTGTCGTCGCGAATGCCGTCGAGGTAGAAGTCATTGCTGGCGTCGAAACCGCGGATGCGCAGGCTGTCGAAGCGGGTGTCGGCGCCGCTGCTGACGTTGGGGATACCGCTCAGTGCCTTGCCCAGATCGTTCGTGCCATAGTCGAGGACGTTCGACGTCTTCACCGAGTCGATGGCTTGTGGCACATAACGCACCGGGGTGGCGGTCCGGGTCGCGGTGCTGACTTCCTTGACCCGTGGATCATCGACATCAGCTTCGGCGCTGATGGACGTCTCGGGCAGGGTGGTGGTTGCGGCGCCAGTGAGTTCGGCAGACAGCAAGGCGCAGAGCCCGAGGGTAACGGGCATGAGACAGGAGGGAACAGGCATTCTAAAAAGCACATCCGCAAGGGTGATAAAAATCGAGGGCGCGAATGATAATGCTTGTTATTTGCTTCTGTTAATTATTCTTGAAATGTTCATTGGGTTGATTGTTTCGAGTTGTGTCTGACGCGCTCAGAGCTTGAAATACGTGGACCTGAAGGACATTCGAGCACCGCGAATCACTGCCATTCTGGCCGCAGAGCAATTGTCCGGACGGGGTCTTGAATTGTTGGGGCATTTGCAGACGGCGCGGTTGCTGGAACTCGCCGCGGCTATGGCAACTACGTTCTTAGACGATTTTTACATATTCACTAACGATTCACGAAATTGACACTACATTGAAGGCGCGGATAGGATTCGATCCAACGCCTGTGGCTATCAGCCATGACTTCAAAATAATAAAAAGGCCCGCCGCGATCACTCGTGGGCGGGCCTTTTTGTTTTTGGCTGAAAAAAGAGCGTTCAAGCGCCACTTCAGCCTGCAGTCGCGGGGCGTATCAACCGGTAATAAAGGAATAACAAAATGTTGAACAAGCGGATTAGTCTGATCGCACTGGGGATTTTGAGCACCACTCAAGCAATGGCTAACGACCAAGCCGATTCCAAAGGTTTTGTTGAAGACAGCAGCCTGAAAGTGCTGCTGCGCAATGCTTACATGAACCGTGACTATAAAGACGGTAATCCGGACAAGGCGGAATGGGGCCAGGCGGCTATCGGCACCTTTTCCTCCGGCTTCACCCAGGGTACCGTCGGCGTCGGTGTCGATGCTTTCGGTCTGTACGCGTTGCGTCTGGATGGCGGCAAGGGTCGCAGCGGTGCTGGCGGGATCGACTTCTTCAAGCAAGGTGACAGCGGCAGCGCTGCCAACGACCTGTCCAAGGCCGGCGCCGCGGTCAAGTTCCGTGTTTCCAGCACCGTGCTCACCTACGGCGATCAGATGCCTGCCTTGCCGGTCCTGAGCTATGACAACGGGCGTCTGCTGCCAGAAAGCTACACCGGTACCCTGATCACCTCCAAGGAGATCAAAGGCCTGGAGCTGAACGCCGGGCGCTTCACCGCCGAATCGCGCAAGAGCGCTGAAGGCCATGACAGCGGTGGCCTGAAAAGCATCAACGTCCTCGGCGGTAGCTACCAGTTCACCGACAACTTCAAGGCTGGTCTGTACGCTTCCGATGTCGAAGACGTGCTGAAGAAGCAGTACATCAACGCCAACTACGTATTCCCGCTGGCCAGCGATCAGTCGCTGACCCTGGACTTGAACGGCTATCGCACCAAGCTGGAGGACTCCTACGTCCGTTCCACCGGCGCGACCGGTGATGACAACAAGATCTGGAGCCTGGCAGCCATCTTCGCCACCGGCCCACATTCGTTCACCCTCGCTCACCAGCGCAGCACCGGTGACAGCAATCTCGGCTACGCATACGGCGGCTATCAGAAAGATCAAAACCGCGTGGGCGATGGTGGCAACTCCATCTATCTGGCCAACTCCTACTGGTCCGACTTCAACGCCGAAGACGAACGTTCCTGGCAGCTGGGCTACGGCCTCGACTTCGGCGCCTTCGGCGTTCCTGGCCTGAGCTACAACTTCGCCTACGTGCGTGGCGACAACATCACCACTTCTACCAGCACCGGCGGCACCGAGCGGGAAATCTTCAACCAGTTCAAGTACGTGGTGCAGAGCGGCCCGGCCAAAGACCTGAGCGTGAAACTGCGCAGCTCGATCCTGCGCGTGTCGCAGAAATCCAGCGAATACAACGTCAGCGGCAACGAAGTGCGGGTGTTCGTCGATTACCCGATCAACATTTTCTGACGATCGGTTGCGTCACCCCTGTCTGATTTCAGGCTGAACAATAAAAAGCCCCGACTGGTTCGGGGCTTTTGCTTAAGTGCTCCCGGGAAAGGAGTCGGCTCATATACTGCGAAATGGGCGAAAGCCATATTCTTATGTCGAAAAATAAACTTTCCCATGCCTAGCCGAGCAGGCGCTTAGCGGTTTTTGTCCTAAGCTCTGTGCAGTGCCACCATTAAGCTATGACGAAGTGTACTTGTGGAGTTCCAGACAGTGCTTTGAAAAGATAAATACAAGGGAGTTTGTATGCAAAAAGAACATAGATTTCAGGCGCTGGATAGTTTCAGGGGACTCTGTGCATTGGCCGTGGTGGTCTACCATCTGCGCGTGGTGGGGAGTTTTACCGAACTTGAGTTCTTTCGAAACTCCGCCGCGTTAGTGGCCTTCTTTTTTGTCCTCAGTGGATTTGTGCTGGCCCATGCCTATGGCTCGAAAATGACCGTCGATATCAGAAGGTTTTTTATCTCCCGGACCTTCAGGCTGTTTCCTTTGCACCTCTTCATGCTGGGGGTGTTTATTCTGCTGGAAGTGGGCAGGTACATAGCGCATCAAAAGGGCATGGAGTTTAATAATGAGCCCTTTACCGGGAAGTTCGCGCCCTCTGGAATAATCCCGAACTTGTTCCTGGTGCAATCTTGGACAAGCTTGACTAATCCACTTTCTTTCAACTATCCGTCATGGAGTATCAGTATTGAATACTACACCTACATGATTTTCGCCGTGACCTTGGGCATCGCCCTGGTTGGCCGCAAGCTATTGTGGGCTGCGATATCCCTGCTGGCGTTCGTGCTTATTTATCAAGATAACGTTTTTTTCACCCAGGAATCACTGCGAGGCCTGTCGTGCTTTTTTGCCGGCTGCTTAACCTACGTAGTGTTTATCGCCCTCACTAAAGTCATCAACCCCGGGTTTTGGTTACTGACGGTTCTGGAAGGCGTGTCATTGATCTGCGCTGCGACGTTGATGATGGCTGACATAGAGCAAAAAGCCACCGTGGTGAGCCTGATGTTCTGCCTGGTTATCGTGATCTTCGCCTTTGATGGCGGCGCTTTCTCCAGGTTGTTGAACGTAGGTTTTTTCAAGTTCCTCGGGAAGCTGTCCTACTCCATCTACCTGACGCATGCGGCCATTCTGTTTTGTGCGTTGTCGGTATTCATGGTGGCCAGCAAAGTAATCGGAATCGATTTCACCACAAACATTGACGGCGACAGGTACCTGGATATCGGGAACGTCTGGATAAACAATACCGTGGCGATGCTGATCGTGTCGTCGGTGGTTGTGCTGTCGATGTTCACCTACAAGTACATCGAGATGAAAGGGCAGGCGTACGGAAGGACCTTGATCAACAAGAAACCAGCAGAGGCCGAGAAGGTGGCTGTTTAGAGTGCAGGGCATCAGTAAGCCAGGGGCACGGGACGGAGGGGGGGCGTTCGTCAACCGAGTGGCCAGACCTGCGGGTGGCCCATAAAAAAGGCGCCCTGCAGGGCGCCTTCAATAATTCGTGAGGAGTAGTCGCAGCGATTCTTTAGCACTGGGTCATCAGCGACCTTGGGGTCAGGATCCGATGAGCGGACTCATCGTCACTACTTCAGAGAGAGCCAGTTTCTCTGCTGCCGAAAATCTGGGGGAGCGTTACTGGAGCCCATATCCAGAAATGCGCAATTGCAGTCCTCAGTCATTATTTTCAACCTGGATTGGGAGAGTGTCAATAACACAAATGTTTCCTGTTTCCGGGGGGCAGGGCCTGCGAAAGCGTTGAGTCAGGCACAAAAAAATGGCCTGGGAAAATAACGTCTCCCACCTTCGATATCCGCCCGCACTCATTACACCACGTCACAAATGATGTTCTTTTTCCTGTCTTTATCCCTCCAGAGCAACGTCCTACATTGACCTCCACTTGCCTATCCTTCATGTCGAAGGGAGGTCACAGGAGAGTCGTCATGCCTTTTGTCAGCGTGCGCATTACCCGCGATGGCGTTACCACGGAGCAGAAAGCTCAGGTGATCGCTGAAATCACTGAAACCCTGGAACGGGTCCTCCACAAACGCCCGGACCTGACCCACATCGTAATCGAAGAAGTCGACACCGATAACTGGGGCTATGCCGGGATGACCACCACTCAGTACCGAAAACAACTGGCGCAGGAGCAGTCATGAGACCGTCCGTCACCATCGATTTCGTCTCCGATGTGGTGTGCCCGTGGTGCGCCTTGGGTGCGACGGCACTGGAGCAAGCCATCGAGAACCTGGCCGATGAAGTCTCGGTCGAGCTGACCTACAAGCCTTTCGAGCTGAACCCGGACATGCCTGCCGAAGGCGAGAACGCGGTCAAGCACTTGATGCGCAAATACGGCCGCAGCGCCGAGGAAGTCGCCGCCGGCAAAGCGCTGCAGATCGCTCGCGGTCAGGCCATCGGTTTCCGGTTCGACCTGGAAAAACGCAGCCACTTCTACAATACCTTTGATGCTCACCGTCTGTTGTTCTGGGCGGCGCGGGAAGGGCGGCAGATCGCGCTCAAGCGAGCCTTGCTGCGCGCGTATTTCGCCGACGGCCAGAACCCGAGCGATCACCAGACGCTGGTGCGTCTGGCCGGTGAAGCGGGGCTGGACAGGGCGCGTGCGAATGAAGTGCTGGCGTCCGGAGCGTTCGCCAACGAGGTGCGTGCGCTTGAAGGGTTTTACCGCGAGCGCGGCATCAATTCGGTACCGGCCATGATCCTCAACGGTCGTCATCTGGTGTCCGGTTCGCAATCGGTTGAGTACTACGAACAGATGCTGAGGCAAATGGCGCAGGTCCCCGCCCAAGCCTGATTGATCACTTTTTCAAACCATCATTTTTTGTAGAGGTTCATTATGAGCAATTCGAAAAAAGTCATTGTTATTACTGGCGCATCCCAAGGTCTCGGCGCCGGCATGCTCAAGGCCTTCCGTGATCTCGATTACCGGGTGGTTGCCACCTCGCGTTCGATCAAACCGTCCACCGATCCGGACATTCTCACCGTGGCGGGTGACATCGCCGACCCGGCGATCGCCCAGCGAGTTATCCATGAAACGATCGCACGTTTTGGCCGTATCGACACCCTGGTCAACAACGCCGGGATCTTCATCGCCAAGCCGTTCACCGCCTATACCCACGAAGACTATGCTGCTGTGCTGTCGGTGAACCTGAATGGTTTCTTCTACATCACCCAACTCGCAATCACCGAGATGGAAAAACAGGGCAGTGGCCACGTCGTCAACATCACCACCAGCCTGGTGGACCACGCCATCGAAGGCGTGCCGTCGGTACTCGCGTCGTTGACCAAAGGTGGCCTCAACGCCGCGACCAAATCCCTGGCCATCGAGTACGCCAAGCGCGGCATCCGTGTGAATGCGGTTTCCCCCGGCATCATCAAAACCCCGATGCACGGCGAAGAAACCCATGAAGCGCTGGGGAGTTTGCACCCGGTCGGGCACATGGGCGAGATCAGCGATATCGCTCAAGCCGTCGTGTATCTGGACTCCGCCCATTTCGTCACCGGCGAAATCTTGCACGTCGATGGCGGTCAGAGCGCCGGCCACTGAGAGCTGTGCGCAGCGTCGTCGATAAACGAAGCCAGCCGGTTTGGCTCAATGCCCCTATCTCACGATAGGGGCATTTTTTACGTTCAGCCCGCTGGCGTTACCCCTTCAACGACTCAGAAATCCCACTTGGTGGTGAGCATCAGGTTACGCGGCTCGCCGTAGAAGGTGGTGTCGAAGTTGCCCAGGCCGGTCAGGTACTGCTTGTCGAAGACGTTGTTGGCGTTGGCGGTGAAGCTCAGGTGCTCGTTGTACTGATAACGGGTCATCAGGTCCACGAGGGTGTAGCCGCCTTGTTTGATCTGGGTGTAGTCGCCGACGGTAGAGCTGTAGATCTTGCCGTAGAAGGCGCTCTGCCAGCTGACGCCGCCACCGACGGTGACTTTGTCCAGGACGCCGGGCAGGCGGTAAGTGGTGAACATGCGCACCACGTGTTCCGGTTTACTGGTGGACAACGGGTAACCGAAGATGCGTTGTTCGTCGGCGTCACGGGTGCGGGCGTAGGTGTAGCCAGCAGACAGGTTCCAGCCTTCTTGCAGCTCGCCGGCCAGCTCCAGTTCCACACCCTTGGTGGTGGCGCCGTCGATGGCTTTGTAGATGCCTTCGTTGGTGATCGGGTTGGTGCCGATCGACTCGGCGACATTGTCTTGCTCGATGCGGAATAAGGCCAGGCTGGCGTTCAGTTTGCCGTCCAGGTAGGCCGCTTTCAGGCCGGTCTCGTAGCTATCGCCTTCAACCGGAGCCAGGGTCGTGCCATCGGCGTCCTTGTAGATTTGTGGCTGATAGATCGAGGTGTAGCTGGCGTACAGCGAGTAGACATCGTTCAGGTCATAGACCACGCCGGCGTACGGTGTGACGACGCCATGTTCCTTGTAGCTCGCGTGGGTATCGTCCAGGCCGGCACTGGCGTTGTAGGTGTAGTCTTCGTCGTACTTGAAGGTGCTCAGACGGCTGCCGAGGATGAACGACAGGTCGTCGGTCGGACGCAAGCGTGTCGCCAGGTAAATACCGTTCTGGCTCTGGGTGCGTTCGTACTTGCCGTTTTTCGGGAAGTCCTGTTCCGGCAGGTCGCCGCTCCAGTCGTAAATGCTGCCTGGCACCTCGCTGAACGCGCTGGTGTCGAAGGTCGAACCCGTCTGGCGAGAGTGGGACGCCATCACGCCGGCCACCAGTTCATGTTCGCGACCGCCCAGGGTAAACGGGCCGGAGAGGTTCACGTCGGCGGTGTCCTGGACGCGATGGCCTTCCCAGCGACCCCAAAACAGGAACATGCCTTCGCCGGTCGCCCGGTCCGGGTTGCCGCCGCTGGCCGAGGCCAGGCGTGTGTCGTGATCGGTGATTTTCTCGTCGAGGCTGACCTTGAGTTTCCAGTCGTTGGCCAGCGCCTGTTCCAGCGAGGTGAAATAGGTGATGTCGTCGAAATCGCGACGGCTCCAGTCAGCACCCGGGTTGAAGCTACGGGAGAAATCGGTGCGGCCGCCGTCGGCGAAGTAGGTCGGGTTACCAGTCCAGGAGGTGCCGCGCGGGGTCACGCTTGACTTGTCGATGCCGAAGGTCAGCAGGGTATCGGGCGTCAGGTCGGCTTCAAGGATCCCGTAAAACAGGTCTTTTTTCTGGCTGTAATGGTCCAGGTACGAATTGCGGTCCTGGTAGGCGCCGACGAAGCGACCACGCACAGAGCCAGAATCGTTCAACGGGCCGGAGATGTCGCCTTCGGTGCGGTAGTTGTCCCAGGAACCCGCGGAGCCGCTGATCGACGCCTTGAATTCCTTGGTCGGCTTCTTGCGCACCAGGTTGACGGTAGCGGACGGGTCGCCCGAACCGGTCATCAGGCCAGTCGCGCCTTTGATGACTTCAACACGGTCCAGGGTGGCCGCGTCGACGTTGGTGGCCGCTTCACCATAAACACCGTCGTAGATGCGGTTGACGCCATCGTACTGGTAGTTGGTGATGGTAAAGCCGCGGGCAGAGAACTCCATGCGGTCGCTGTCGTATGCCTGCTGGGTAATGCCAGGGGTGTTGCGCAACACATCGCCGACGTCCTGTGCGCCGCGATCGTCCATTTGCTGACGGGTAATCACGGTCACCGATTGCGGCGTTTCGCGAATCGACAAAGGCAGTTTGGTCGCCGTTTGCGTGGTACCAGTGGTATATGAGCCAGTACCTTCGGTCGTTTCGCCCAGTTGCTTGCCATTGATGTTGGTCGCGCCCAATTCCAGCGCCCCGCTTGGCTCTGGCAGTTTTTCCAGCATCACGCTACCGCTGCCGGTGGCGCGCCAGGTCAGGCCGCTGCCCTGGAGCATTTGGGCAAGGGCCGCTTCCGGTTCCTGACGACCGCTGACGCTGTGGCTCGATTTGCCCAACACCATGTTACCGTCATAGATCACTTGCAAACCGCTCTGCGCCGCCAGGCGATTGAGCGCGCTACTCAACGGCTGAGCACTGATGTCGAACTGCAGAGGTTCAGCCAATGCCAGCCCGGGAATCAAGGCCAACAGGAACGAGATTCGGCCCAGGGCCATAGCCAGAGGTTTACGCTGAAAACCTTGGGGTAACGGACGGTGCATCGGTGTTCCTCTCTAATAAATGCGAAGCATTATCGTTTTAGAGAAGAAAGACGTGCGAGTCGCGCAGACCCGTAAAAATAAGTCAGCCGCGAGGTTTGAGAACAAGCAAATAGTCCGTGTAGCGCTCGATTTTCAACGGGAACACCTGCTCCAGCGCGGCCAACCCTCCATCGAGGCGGTCTAAGCGGAAGCTACCGCTGACCTTGAGATCACGCAGTCGGTCGTCGCTGATCAGGATGAATCCCGGGCGATAACGCTCGATCTCTTTGAGTACCTGCGCCAAGGGTGTCAGCTCGAACACCAGTCGCCCGTGTTGCCAGGCCAGTGCCTTGTCGGTATCGACCTGATGTTTCGCGCCCAGGCCATTGGCCTGTCGGGCGACCGCCTCCCCCGCTTGCAGCACCACCTTGCCTGCCGCAGCGCTGACCGCGACTCGGCCCCGGGCAACCGTGACTTGCGCTTGCGCACCTTCGCGGCGCACCGCGTAAACCGTCCCCAGCGCCGTGGCCCGCAGATCCCCCGCTTGTACGCTGAACGGACGCCCAGGGTCATGGGCCACGTCGAACAGCGCTTCGCCTTTGCGCAGCACCATCTGCCGACCGTTCGGTGTCAGCTGCACATCGAGCGCGGAATCCGAGTCGAGGATAATCCGGGAACCATCGGCCAACTGGATCTGTTTTTGCTCTCCCTGAGCGGTGCGGTAATCCGCATCCCAAGCGTTCTGCCGCACCAGCAACAGGCTCAATCCCAGCACCAGCACCGCCGCACTCGCCATCGCCCAGTGCCGGGTGAACGAGCGCTTGGCGACCGGAACGGATAACTGGCCACTCAGTTGCCACAGGTGCCGGGCTTCAATGAAAGCAGTTTGATGGGCCGGATCCTGCTCACACCAGGCGCGGGCCGCGGCAATATCTGCGGGCAACACAGCGCCCGAGGTCAGGCGAATCACCCAGGCATGGGCAACGCGGTGAGCATCGGGTTCAACGGCATGGGTGGGCAGGCGCTCGTGCATAACGGTTAACGTTGCAGACATTGGCGAAGAAAGTCGAGAGCGATAGCCAATTGTTTTTCAACGGTGCTGACCGAAATTCCCAATTGCTCGGCGGTCTGCTTGTGGGGCATACCTTGTAGACGGCACAGCAAAAATATCTGCTGACACTGCGCCGGCAGCCGTTGCAGCGCCTCGGCCAGAGACGCCAGCTCTCGGTGAGCGGCAACCACCTCGAACAGTTCAGGGCTTTCGCCGGTGACCTCATAAAGATAGGCCATGCCCTGATCATGCTGCTCCCGTGTGCCACGGCTGCGGGCGTGATCGATGGCCAGGTTGCGGGCAATCCGGAAAATAAACCCGCGCAAATTCAGCACCGGTTTGCGCGGCGGTTGGCGCAGCAAGCGCAAGTAGGTTTCCTGGGCCAGGTCGGCGGCGGTCTCGGTGTTTCTCAAATGCCGATACAAAAACGAGCGCAACTCTCCCGCATGGGCCTTGAAGGCCAATTCCAGCTCTTCGGTGGTCATGCTCGACATTCGGCACAGTCATGCGACGGGAAAGGATGGAGACTTTAAAGATAACGGTTCGCATTTACAATGAGTGGGTGGCATTTATTTCTTTGGCTGATAGCGGGTTGTCGGGTGGCTTTTATTATTCGTATACGCCATTGACGCATAGCAGGTTTGCATGATTCTCTGATCTACCGCAAAGGTGCTTCAGGCACCTTTTCGAATAAAGAAAACCAGCTTTTTGTGCCATCAATCAAGGATGGAAATAATGGAAAAAATCTCTTCGATCGTCTTGTAGAGAGCGTGACGCAGATGGATGAGATCGATCATGGTGAGCGTCAGCCATCGCGTGAATTCCATATCGATGCTGTTCAAGTAAAGAAAATCCGCCTGGCCACCGGCCTTTCTCAGGCGGCATTTGCTAAAAGAATTGATGTCGCGGTAGGGACGTTGCGCAACTGGGAACAAGGACGCCGCGATCCAGAAGGCCCTGCCCGTGCCCTGTTACGAGCGATTCACAATGACCCGGAACATGTGCTGGCCGCGCTCAGCTATTAAGTGCACGGTCCTTGGATGTTTGTATGTTAAAGGCAACTGCTGCACATACGTCAGCGCGCCTTGTCACCCATATCGACAGGGTTCGTAGCGGTGATCCAGGATGGCTGCAGCGTAATCTGCAGTAACGTTCAGGGAGTTGACACTGCGGCCAACCATAATCAAAATTGATTAACAGTCCAGTACAGCTCGCAGGCAATCTTTAGAACCTGCCCGGCGGTCCTGGACTTTTTTTTGCCTAAAGGAATAGCGATGAAGCGGACGGCGGTACTGGTTGATGGTGGTTTCTTCTTCGAGCGCGTTCGTTTTTTCGTTCGAAAATACTTTAGGCCGGACTTCGTCCTTACCTCTGAGCATCTCAGTACCATCGTTCACCTACTGGTGAAATACCATATCGAGGAACGCAAAGCCTTACCAAGAGAGCTTTATCGCGTTTACTACTACGATTGCCCACCCAACGATAAACAGGTTCGATTTCCAATTACTCCGGAAGGGCACAAAACGCCTGGTAGCAAAAACTTCAAGGATCACCCTCCTTACAAGGTGCGCGGAGAGCTTCACGATAGCCTCAAGAAAAGCAGGAAGACCGCGCTTCGGTTAGGCGAGCTCTCAAAGAGTGGTAGATGGCGCCTGACAGACCATGTTCTTGACGGCCTTCTAAAGGGTCAAAAAAAGTGGGAGGAACTCACGAATGAAGACTTCCACTTCGCTATCGATCAGAAGGCCGTAGATATAAAGCTCGGCATGGACATCACGACCCTGGCACTCAACAAACTGGCTGATGTGATTGTGTTGGTTGCCGGCGATTCCGATTTTGTGCCGGCAGCCAAGCTAGCCAGAACGAACGGTATCGACTTCATTCTTGATCCTATGTGGGCGGCCACCGCTGCAAGCCTGAGTGAGCACGTTGATGGCGTTCGCTCCTACGACACCGTTCGAATAATCAGCAATGTTACGAAAGAAGCCGTGGCTGTCGTTCCAAAGTGGTGGAAGCAACCAGACGCGCTCGGCCCCGTAAGATTGCCGACGCCCGATCCTCTTGAGCTGCCCGCAGATGTGAATGAGCCGGGAGTGGATGCCGCAGTAGCCCACCCCCACCAAATTTGATACCTCCAGGTACTTAGTGGTACGTCATTGCGCCAAAAAAATCTAAATCCATCCTGTTGTTTCTACGATGTTTAACAATTCATTTATGGAGTCGTCCTGTTGCCGGCTCTGGCATGGCCGCCAGCGAACTAAACTAACTAGTTGTACCTATGGAGCAAATGTCTCCAGAGAGGCAGGAGGTGTTAAATGGCCATTCAAGATACCTATCGGGAAATTGAACAGACCCTGGGTCAGGTACCAGAGTGGATTAAGCAGATGCCGGAAGGCGGAGCGAACGGATTCTGGGGTGTGGCCCGGGACTTCTGGCTGGCGGATACCAAGATTCCGAATAAGTACAAGGAGTTGATAGGCCTGGCGGTGTCCGGGGCGACCCGTTGTAAGTATTGCGCCTTGTTCCATACCGAAGCCGCGCGCTTGTTTGGCGCGAGCGACGAGGAAATTTCCGAAGCCAGCTTTATGGGCGCGCTGACCATGATGGGCAGCACCTTTATTAACGCCCAGCAGATCGACTACGAGCAGTTCCGGCAGGAAACGCTGAGTATCGTCCGGTATGTCAAAGATCACTCGCAATCCAAAGCCGCTTAAGCCGTTGCGCGAACCTGCCCTTCGCCAGCTGACGAAGGATAAGTTGATTGCAATCACCGGCGATGGTCCTCGGACCACCGCTCGGTGGCAAGCGGCTGTGCTGCGAGCCATCAGCGAACTCATGCAATACAGCGATACCGCCCGCGAAGAAAACCAGGACCTGCGCATTCCCTTCGCCAAAGCACTCCATGACCTCTATGCGGGACAGAAGTCCGACGCCGAGTTGACGGAAATGGTGTTGCTGATGCTGGAAGTGGAAACCGCCCCCTTTCTCGGCGAAGGGCCCCAGGCGTGAGCGGCATCCGGGAACAATGACCTCTGAGAAGTGGTGCAGATGAACCAATGAGGAGAAAAGGGAACGGTTTTATTTTTTCTAACATCACCCCATCTGGCCGCAGGATCAACTCCGGAAAGGATCCAGATTCCTGCTAGCTCTTGCTGGTGGCGAATCATTTATTAAGTGCCGGCATTCTCAGCTTACGGCCAGCCTGGATGTCAGTGACAGATCGATATTCAGGCCTCTTGCTTTCGCAGCGCCAACTGCTGTTCTACGGTGATGGCCAGTTTGTCGAAGGGTCTCATGCAGTTTTTTCCGGGCAATAAAAACCCGCACGATTTGAGCTTGCTGACCGGATCAACCTAGGCTTGGCGGGTGTATTGGGGAGCATTTTAGGTCTGTGGAGGAGGTCGTCAACGTTGCGCTGAAGTGAAATTGTAACGGGGGCTACCTAGACAAATAACCTTACACAATCCCAACCCATAACAACGCCTTGGGTCTTGGTTGTACCTCACAATGCCGGCTGCTTGTAATCACCCATTCCGTTCTCGCTGGCTATGGATAGCTTCTTGTCTGAATTGCTCAAGCTCAAAGAAAATGCGCTGGTTTCACATCCCTCTGGTTCGCTCAGCTTCGGCACCATTCCTGAAATGCCGGCGTTCGCTTTGCCGGGCGGTGAGATTTACCTCAGGGTGGGGGTGCATAAGGGTGAGAATAGAGGATTTGGGATCAGGCATATCTGGGCGGCGCATCGTTCAGATTTGCTCAAGTATGGCTGTGATGGAATCGATGACGTAGCTGCGCATGTGGCCCGAATGATAGTTCGGGGTGCGCCGATTTATTGCGAGTTTCGTGAGCTGCGGGGGGAATCATCGTTTGGCGGTCATGAAGACGCCTGCTGGCTCTCTGGTGTTGGAGCCGAGAAATGAGCGTCGTGGTTTTGGGTATTACGTGATCACGTGGTATCCGAAGCGACGTTTGGACGGGACCTTGGCCGGTCGAGTTTCCAAGTCTGCGGTAGCCCCATAAAAAAGGCGCCCTATAGGGCGCCTTTAGTGATTCATGAGGAGTAGTCGCAGCGATTCTTTAGCTCCGGGTCATAACTGACCTTGGGTTCAGGATCCGATGAGCAAGCTCATCGTCACTACTTCAGAGAGTGCCAGTATCTCTGCTGCCGAAATTCCGGGGGGGCGTTACTGGAGCCCATGCCCAGAGATGCGCAATTGCAGTCCTCAGCATCTATTTTCGATCCGGATGGGAAGAGTGTCAATCACGCAAACATTTCCGGTTGCGAGGTTGTCGGGTGGAGGAGTGGTTTTGGGTCGAGGCGGGTGCAGCCTGCGATCTTTTTCAAGGGGACAACCGGATTCGCGTCGGGGTCGAGATCTGAAGATCAAAAGATCGCAGCCTTCGGCAGCTCCTACGGAGTATTACGGGGTGTTATGGGGTATTTGTAGCAGTTGGGTTTCTGGATTCCAGAAACAACAAAGGCCCGCATTTCTGCGAGCCTTCGTTTTGTATGGTGCCGGCACCAAGAGTCGAACTCGGGACCTACTGATTACAAGTCAGTTGCTCTACCAACTGAGCTATACCGGCGTGTTGGGCGATGATTATAGCGATTGGTTTGGTTCTGTAAACCCCTGAAATCTGACTATTTTTGCGTGAGGCGTGCTGACGCTTTGTGCTCGGGGGTATGTGGGTTCTCCGCGCCCTCGAATGGTCGACTTTAAAAGCCTCTGGAACGCCCTCTTGGCCTGTTCTTTACAGGCCAAGAGGCAATCCCCAGTGATCGTGTGAACCTAAGCCTCCCAGCCCGCCCCACTTACCGCCGCTTGCGCCAGTGGGTGCAAGTCTGCCCCCTGATGCGCCGTCTGCCAGGCCAGCAATTCCTTGCGCATGCCGGGCGTCCAGTACATCTGCAGGTGATTGCGCACGCCGAGCACGGCCTGTTGCTGGTCCGGTTCGCTGGCGAAGTACTGGGCGATCTGGTTGGCCATTTTGATCAGGTTGGCGGTGCTCATCGACGTACCTCGGCTTTTGTTCCGGTGGTGCGTGCCTGGCGGCGTTTGTCGAGCAGGCGGTGTTGTTCGTCGCTGAATTCCTGGAAGCGTTTTTGCCACTCGGAAGGGTGGTAGACGCGGCTGACTTCCACGGCGGTGACCTTGTACTCCGGACAGTTGGTGGCCCAGTCGGAGTTGTCGGTGGTGATGACGTTGGCCCCCGATTCAGGGAAGTGGAAGGTGGTGTACACCACGCCTGGGGCTACCCGTTCGGTGACCCGCGCACGCAGTACGGTCTGGCCGGCGCGGCTGCCGATGCCGACCCAGTCACCTTCGTTGATGCCACGGCTCTCGGCGTCGGTCGGGTGGATTTCCAGGCGGTCTTCGTCGTGCCAGGCGACGTTGTCGGTACGCCGGGTCTGGGCGCCGACGTTGTACTGGCTGAGGATGCGCCCGGTGGTCAGCAGCAGGGGATAGCGATTGTTGACCTTTTCCTCGGTGGGCACGTAGCCGGTGAGCATGAAGCGCCCCTTGCCGCGCACGAATTCCTCGATGTGCATGGTCGGCGTGCCGTCCGGTGCCGCGGCGTTGCATGGCCATTGCAGGCTGCCGTGGCTATCCAGTGCGGCGTAGCTGACGTTGCTGAAGGTCGGCGTCAGGCTGGCGATTTCATCCATGATTTGCGACGGGTGCGTGTAGTTCATCGGGTAGCCCAGGGCGTTGGCCAGGGCCACTGTGCCTTCCCAGTCGGCCTTGCCGCCCAGAGGCTCCATGACCTTGCGCACCCGGGAGATGCGCCGCTCGGCGTTGGTGAAGGTGCCGTCTTTTTCCAGGAATGAGCTGCCCGGCAGGAACACGTGGGCGAACTTGGCGGTTTCGTTGAGGAAAATGTCCTGCACCACCACGCATTCCATGGCCGACAGCGCCGCGGTGACGTGCTGGGTATTGGGGTCGCTCTGGGCGATGTCTTCACCCTGGCAATACAGGCCTTTGAAGCTGCCGCCCAGGGCGGCCTCGAACATGTTGGGGATGCGCAGGCCCGGGTCGGGTTGCAGGGTGACGTTCCAGGCCTGTTCGAACTGCGCCCGTACCACCTCGTTGGAGATGTGCCGGTAGCCGGGCAGCTCGTGGGGGAAGGAGCCCATGTCGCAGGAGCCTTGAACGTTGTTCTGCCCACGCAGCGGGTTCACGCCAACGCCTTCGCGGCCGATGTTGCCGGTGGCCATGGCCAGGTTGGCGATGCCCATGACCGCGGTGCTGCCCTGGCTGTGCTCGGTGACGCCCAGGCCGTAGTAGATCGCCGCATTGCCACCAGTGGCATACAGACGGGCGGCGGCACGGATGTCGGCAGCGGCTACGCCGCAGATGTCGCCAAGGATTTCCGGCGAGTTTTCCGCGCGGCTGACAAACTCGCTCCAGCGGGCGAAATCGCTGCCCTCGCAACGGGCGTCGATAAAGGCCTGGTCGAGCAGGCCTTCAGTGACGATGACGTGGGCCAGGGCGTTGAGCATGGCGACGTTGGTGCCCGGGCGCAGGGCCAGGTGCAGTTCGGCGCGGGCATGCACCGAGTCCACCAGATCGATGCGTCGTGGGTCGATGACGATCAGCCGCGCGCCTTCACGCAGGCGGCGTTTGAGCTGGGAAGCGAACACTGGGTGGGCGTCGCTGGGGTTGGCGCCCATCACCAGGATCACGTCGGCCTGCATCACCGAGTCGAAACTCTGGGTACCGGCGGACTCGCCCAGGGTTTGTTTCAGGCCATAGCCGGTCGGCGAGTGGCAGACCCGCGCACAGGTGTCGACGTTGTTGTTGCCAAAGGCGGCGCGCACCAGTTTTTGCACCAGGTAGGTTTCTTCGTTGGTGCAGCGGCTGGAAGTGATGCCACCAATGGAGTCACGGCCGTATTTTTGCTGCAGCCGGCGGAATTCGCTGGCGGCGTAGGTCACCGCTTCATCCCAGCTGACTTCCTGCCAAGGGTCGTTGATGGAGTTGCGGATCATCGGCTTGATGATGCGATCCGGGTGGGTGGCGTAGCCCCAGGCAAAGCGCCCTTTGACGCAGGAGTGGCCGTGGTTGGCGTGGCCGTTCTTGTCTGGAACCATGCGCACCAGCTGGTCGCCTTTCATCTCGGCGCGGAACGAGCAGCCCACGCCGCAATAGGCACAGGTGGTGATCACGCTGCGTTCGGGCTGACCCAGTTCGACCACGCTTTTTTCCATCAGGGTCGCGGTGGGGCAGGCTTGCACACAGGCGCCGCAGGACACGCATTCCGAGTCGAGGAAGTTCTCGCCACCGGCGGCCGCGACCCGGGATTCGAAACCGCGCCCGGTAATAGTCAGGGCAAAGGTGCCCTGGGTTTCTTCGCAGGCGCGCACGCAGCGGTTGCAGACGATGCACTTGCTCGGGTCGTAGTCGAAGTAAGGGTTGGAGGTGTCCTTCAGGTCGGCCAGATGGTTGTCGCCTTCATAACCGTAACGCACCTCCCGCAGGCCGACCTGGCCGGCTACGGTTTGCAGCTCGCAGTTGCCGTTGGCCGAGCAGGTCAGGCAGTCCAGCGGGTGATCGGAGATGTACAGCTCCATGACGTTGCGGCGCAGGGTCGCGAGCTTCGGCGTCTGGGTGTGCACGCTCATGCCTTCGCTGACCGGCGTGGTGCAGGACGCCGGGTAGCCGCGCATGCCGTCGATTTCCACCAGGCACATGCGGCAGGAGCCGAAGGCTTCCAGGCTGTCGGTGGCGCACAGTTTAGGAATGGTGGTGCCCAGCAGCGCAGCGGCGCGCATCACCGAGGTGCCTTCGGGCACGCTGATGCTGCGGCCATCGATGTTCAGGGTGACCTGCACCTGGCTGTCGCGGGCAGGGGTTCCCAGATCGATATCGGTGTTCGGGTCGAAGAGAGTGATCATTGGTCGGCCTCCGAAGGTTGCAGACCGAAGTCGGCGGGGAAGTGCTTGAGGGCGCTGGCTACCGGAAAGGAGACCATGCCGCCCAACGCGCACAGCGAACCGTATTGCAGGGTGTCGCACAGGTCCTTGAGAATGATCACCTGCTCATCACGACCGCTCTGGTCAGGCGCGGCCAGCAGCCGGTCAATCACCTCCACGCCCCGGGTCGAGCCGATGCGGCAGGGGGTGCATTTGCCACAGGATTCCTCGGCGCAGAACTGCATGGCGAAGCGCGCCATGTGGGCCATGTCCAGGCTGTCGTCAGCCACCACCACACCACCGTGACCGAGCATGGCGCCGATGGCGGCGAAGGCTTCGTAATCCAGCGGAGTGTCGAATTGCGACGGCGGTACCCAGGCGCCGAGCGGGCCACCGACCTGGGCGGCTTTCAGCGGTCGGCCACTGGCGGTGCCGCCACCGTAGTCTTCCACCAGTTCGCGCAGGGTCAGGCCAAAGGCCCGTTCCACCAGGCCGCCGTGACGAATATTGCCCGCCAGCTGGAAGGGCATGGTGCCCAGGGAGCGACCCATGCCGTAATCGCGATAGAACTGCGCGCCCTTGGCCAGAATCAGCGGCACCGAGGCCAGGGTCAGCACGTTGTGCACCAGGGTCGGCAGGCCGAACAGGCCCTTCAAGGCAGGAATCGGCGGCTTGGCGCGGACAATCCCGCGCTTGCCTTCGAGCGAGTCCAGCAGCGCGGTTTCCTCACCGCAGATGTAAGCGCCGGCACCGACCCGCACTTCCATATCGAAGGCCTGGCCGCTGCCGCCGACATTGGAGCCCAGGTAACCGGCAGACCGCGCGATGTTCAGCGCTGCACGCAGTGTGGCCACGGCATCCGGATATTCCGAGCGAACATAGATGTAGCCGTAGCTGGCCCCGACGGTGAGACCGGCAATGGCCATGCCTTCGATCAGCAGGAAGGGGTCGCCTTCCATCAGCATGCGGTCGGCAAAGGTGCCGGAGTCGCCTTCATCGGCGTTGCACACAATGTATTTCTGCGCCGCTTCGGTAGCGCGCACCGTGCGCCATTTGATCCCGGCCGGGAACGCCGCGCCGCCACGGCCACGCAAGCCCGAATCGAACACGGCGGTCGCGGTCTGCTCGCCGCCCAGGGCGATGGCCTGCGTCAGGCCTTCGAAGCCACCGTGGGCCCGGTAATCCTCCAGGGACAGCGGCCGGGTAATGCCGGCGCGGGCGAACAGCAGGCGCTGTTGCGTCTTCAGATAATGCAGCTCTTCCACCAAGCCCAAGGCCAGAGGATGGGCGGACGGCTCGCCGCGCAGCGCATCCAGCAGCGACGGCACATCGGCAGCGGTCAGCGGGCCGAAGCCGATACGGCCTTGCGGGGTGTCCATTTCCAGCAGCGGCTCCAGCCAATACAAGCCGCGCGAGCTGGTGCGTTGCAGATCCAGCGGCAGATTGCGTTCCTGGGCCTGAGCCGTCAGGGCCACCGCCACCTGATCGGCACCCACGGCACGGGCCAGGGAATCACTGGGCAAATAGAGGCTCATACGTCCTCCTGGCAAGCGTCGAGCAGGGCATCCAGGCGTTCGGCGCTGAGCCGCGCATGCACCTGGCCATCCAGCTCCAGGGCTGGCGAGCAGGCGCAGGCGCCGAGGCAATACACCGGGCGCAGACTGATGTTGCCGTCGGCGCTGCTGCCGTGGTCGTCCAGTTGCAGGCGTTCGCGCAACTGCGCGGCGAGCTGCTCGGCGCCGCGGCTCTGGCAGGACTCAGCCCGGCACAGACGCAGGATATGCCGGGCCGGGGGCGCGGTGCGGAAGTCATGGTAGAAGCTGATTACCCCGCGAATCTCAGCCTGACTCTGATTGAGGGCGTGGGCAATCTCGGGGATGGCGGCATCGGGGATGTAACCGATGCCCTCCTGAATCTCATGAAGGATGGGCAACAGTGCGCCGGGGGAGCGCTTGTGGCGCTCCAGCAGGCTGTTGACCATAGGCAGGTGCAACATCTCATCAGGCATACAGCATTCCTCACGGTCACGGACAAACCAGGCGGTTGTCGGTCGTCCGAAAGTGTCGGCTGCGGCTTCACACCACGTCACGGTATCGTGGCATTTTCAGGCCGTTGGCCAGGCACCCTGAGCGGGCATCTTGTTGGGCCGGGTGCGGTCTTTGCCGCACCTCTTCAGGGCATATCAGGCAGCTTGCCACGCTGGCTTTGATTCATCTGCACGAAAGCGACGTGGTCGATTCTGTCTACGACTATCCATTGAGTCTAGAAGAGCGCAGCCCAAGGCGTCGTCCCTGAGTGGACTGGTGGTCATTCGGTGATTTAACGCTGTCGAGTGTTAAACAATCGCTCTGAATGGTTGTTATGCCCTTTCGCTCAGGGGAAATCTGAAGATCAAAAGATCGCAGCCTTCGGCAGCTCCTACAGGGGGTTAGGGCTGAAAACGTCTAGCCACGAACCAGCAGGGTTTTCAGTTTTTGCACGGCGCGCCATGAGCGGCTCAGCTTGAGCGCGCGAAGTTCTGCTTCGGCGCGGTCGGCGCGTTGGCGTTCCTGTTTGAGGGCGTTTTCGAGGTCGGCCAGCGGGTAGCTGAATTTATGGCCGTAGCAGAACTGGAATTCATCGAGGTTGCACGGTGGGGTGTTGAAGGCGCCCAGCAGGTTCAGGTGTTCTTCGGCCAGGTAGAAGGTGTTCAGGCCATCGAACTGGACGACTTGATAACCGGCTTCGATGACGATTTTTTCCCAGGCCTGGTCTCTGTTCCATGGGGTCTCGATCAGCATGATCCAGGGCCGCCATTGCTTGAAGTCCATGCCACGCAGCACGGATTCTTCGTGGCCTTCGACATCGATTTTCATGAAGTGGATGGGCCGGTCCTGGACGTGCTCCGCGCAAATGGAGGACAGGGTGCGTGAGGTGACGGTTTGAGTCTGCACGTCCATGCCGGAGTCTCTGTGAAGCTTGGCGACCTCGGCCTCGACGGTCGACAGGCCGGTGCCGGCGATGCCGTAGAGGGTGCGAGTCTCTTCGGTCTCGCCGGCCACGCATTGCAGGTTGATGTCCTTGAGGCGTTGCTGGGCCAGGGCGGCGTAGTATTCCTCGACCGGTTCAATGTTGATGCCGGTCCAGCCGCGGTCATAGAAGGCTTTGGTGACTGAGTCGTGTGAGGGGTGGTTAGCTCCGACGTCGATGTAAAAACCGTTTTCAAAGTACTTGAGTGCGCGCCACAACCTGATGTCTTCAAAATTCTGTGCGTAAGAAATGAACGTCACTGTCGCTTCCCGATGGTCAGAAATGAAGGGGAATGGGGGGCGCACAGGCGATCGCTTATGTGCCTGTATTTCAAGCCCGATGCCTGAGTTTAGCCAGCTTCAATCAGAAAATGTGGGGCGAAGCGGCCAAAGACGGGTGCCCGGCAGCCTTTCAGCAAACATGCGGAAAGCACCTGATCCGCTGAGTCACTCAGGGATCAGGCTTTCAGTTTTACTTCGCTCTCTACACGCCGTTTTTGACCGCGTTGATCAGGTCCTGGCTAAGGACTTGATTCGGCGCTACTTGAACGCTTTGGGTATAGAAGGGTGGCAGGTCCTGGGCCAGGGTCGCCAGCGCCTGAGGCGTGGTATTGCCCGGCAACAGCACGTATTGCAGGTTCGACGGGTAACTCTGGGGCACCGGGCCTTCCATGGTCGAGCCGTAGGCGCCGAAGGTCATCACGGCTTGCGGGGTGCTCGGGTCGGGGGCGTAAAGGAACACGAAGGTGCCGTATTTCGGGTGCGTCAGGTACTGCTCGGCCTGTGCGCGAACGACTGGGTCCGGGTCGTTCATCAAGGTCCAGCGCATGACGGCGTAGTTGCGGGTGGTCTCCATGAACGCGGTACGGATCGGCGACTGGTTCTCTACTCCGCCAAGGCACACCAGCAGGTTGCCGAAGGGGTCAAGCAAGGCCACGGCGTTGAAGACATCGGCTTTTTGCGCGGTCTGTAGCAACGGCTGGGCCAGTTCTGCGCCGGGGTCTCGCGGGTTGGCCGAGGTGACGGTCAAGGCGTAGGGGCTGAGCTTGGTCAGCGCTTTGCGCACCGGGCTGTTGGCCGGGAGTGTCGCCGGGTTCTGCAGCTGCGAAGGGTCCAGGCCGCTGTTGTTGCTGGCTTCGCGCACGGTATTGACGCTGGCGTCGAAGATCGACGCGGTGAGGTAGTAGGTCGATGAGTCGATGCCCTGGCCGCCGAATACCGGGCTTGTCGAGCCCTGATAGCTCCGGTTGACCGGGGCGCCGATGGCGTAATAGGCCCAGGTGTTTTGCGCCTGCTGGCGAATCTGCGGCGGCAGGGACGGGAAGTTGAACAGGCTGTTGTAGTTGATCCCGGCGTAGGTATCGATCGCGCTGACGGCGACGTTGAAGCCGGCCGTCAGCAACGAGCCGGCGCACATCGCGCAAGGGTCGAGGGTGGTTACCACGGTCAGCTGGTTGGGCGTAGGAAGGTTCAACGCCCCGACGTTCTCGTAATACCAGTCGACCAGTTGTCGCTCACCGTGGGCGGTCGGGTCGTGAGGCAGGAAGTAGGTGGTGCTGCCCAGGAAGGGCATCAGGACATTGTTGTGCATCGCGACTATGACTTCGCCGGTCGCGTTATTGATGATGGCGCCGCCGACGGCGAAGGTTTGCTGTATGGCGGCGAGAATGGCCTGGTCGGCGACGGTATCTACAGCTTCCTGTGCACTGTTCACTGTGCTCATGGTGTTCCAGCTCCTTGCTGTCCTTTCGCCAGACCATTCTGGCGTTTGAAAACAATAGCTCAGCTTTATCCAGGCCGTTGGTGCGAATGCTTATGCACAATTGACCCGTCGCAATCAAGATTTATAAGCGATTTTCTGGATCCATTTTCAGCATTGCGCAACTGGCTGTTTTTTGGGTTTTTTTAGTCAGTGATACAAAACTGAACAGGTGGTGTGTCAGCTCTGAAACAGCGCTGAGATTGGCGCCGCGCAAGTTTCATCAACAGAGTTATCCACAGGCTGGAGAACAAAAGAGGGTGGTTATTTGCGTTCGGCCAGGAGCATCAGGTTGCGCGGTGTCAGTGGGGTTTCACAGAACAATCCGAGGCGTACGGCGTAATCTTGTTCTTGCAGAAACAATGCGCGATCGAGCACCAGCCAGAGTTCCAGTGGCCGCCGAAACAAGCCACGCAGCAGCTCCAGATTGCGCACTTGCGCTAACCGCTGCCAACCGGCGACTTCCAGTGCCGACCAATCCCGTTCGGTTGTGGATAACTCTTTGAGGTCGGCGAGGTCACGGCAATAGTCGGCGAACGGCTTGTCCAGCCAGGCGCTGGGTAATGACGGCGTCGGCAGGTACTCGTCACAGCCGCGCAGTTGCCGTTGCAGCAGGTCGAAGGCCAGGCGCCGGGCCATCGAGGTATCACGCTGGCGCCGTACACGAGCGCCGGCGGTGACGGTTTCGCTGATAGGCAGTGCCAGGTCATCCAGCGATAACCGCAGGCCTGATGCCTTGGCTGCGATGGACAGCGCCTGGTACTCATCGCCGCGGATGCGGTTGTAGCAACACGGGGCGATAGCCAGTTGCTTGCAGCCGGCGGCGCTGGCCAGTTGCATCAGGCGTACGTGCAGGTCGCCACAGGCGTGCAGGGCGACCGGGGTGTGTCCGGTGCTCAGGCGCGAGACGGCGTCGTCTGCCAGTACATCCTGTTGTACATGGGCTGCGGGCAGTCGATGACGTTGGCTGAGCTGCTGGCCGGAGGCGATCAGCGCCGGGTCGTATTCCAGGCAAGTCAGTTGTTGCCCGCTTTGTAGCAGACGCCGGCCCAGATGACCCTTGCCCGCGCACCAATCGAGCCAGTGAGTGGGCGTTTGCGCAAACTGCAGGCAACCGGCGAAGGCCTCGATCTGCTGCCATTTGCGCCCGGGTACATCAACGTTCAAGCGCCGGGTGGCAGGATCGAGCGGATGACTGGGCAGATCACCGACAGCGCTGAGCGCGACCGAGGTGGCCGCCAGCGCTGCAAAGGGTGCCGGGGCATCCAGGTGTTGTGGCTGGTTGTGGCTGGCTTCGGCGTCGTCCAGCGAACGTTGCCGCAACCAGTTGGCCAGCTCGGGATGCTGCGCCTCCCAGGGCAGTTGCCGATGGGTAAAGGGTCGCGGCCGCCACAACGCCTGATGCTCGATGAGGAAGGCATCCAGGGCCTTGAAGCGGGCGAGCAGCTGCTCGCCCTTCAACACCTGTGGCAGATCAGCGTCCCTGGCAGGCATCGACGCGCAACCAGCGCTCCAGCAGCTTGAAGCCGCGTACCAGGACGTAGGCCATCAGCAGGTAGAACATGCCCGCGGCGAAGAAGATCTCCACCGGCAGATAGGTCCGCGCAATGATGGTCCGGGCCATGCCGGTCAGTTCCAGCAGGGTCACGGTACTGGCCAGGGCGCTGGCCTTGAGCATCAGGATCACTTCGTTGCTGTAGGCCGGCAAACCGATCCGCGCCGCACGCGGCAGGATAATGTAGAACAGCGCCTTGGGCCGGGACATGCCCAGGGCACGCGCCGCTTCGATCTCGCCGGGTGGGATGGCCTGAATCGCACCGCGCAGGATCTCGGCGATATAGGCCGCCGTGTGCAAGGTCATGGTGGCAGTGGCGCACCAGAACGGATCACGCAGGTAAGGCCAGAAGATACTCCCGCGTACTGCGTCGAATTGCGCCAGACCGTAGTAGACCAGGAACAACTGCACCAGCAGCGGCGTGCCACGGAAGAAGAAAATGTAGGCATAAGGCAGGGCCCGTACATACCAGCGCCGCGACGAGCGGGCGATGCCCAGCGGAATGGCCAGCAGCAAGCCGAGGATGACGGCGATGGCGACCAGTTCCAGGGTCAGGGTTGCCCCCTGCGCCAGTTTCGGCAGCCATTTGATGATCACTTCCCAGTTCATTGCGTGCTCCTCGCGAAGCCGCGAGCGGCGCGTCGTTCCAGAAAGTGCATGCCGGTCATGGCAAGAACCGTGAGGCCCAGGTACATGAAGGCGGCAACCATATAAAAGGTGAATGGCTGCTTGGACACGGTCACGCCGATTTGCGCATGACGCATGATTTCTTCCAGGCCGATCACCGATACCAGCGCGGTGTCCTTCATCAGGATCATGAACAGGTTGCCCAGCCCCGGCAGGGCGATGCGCCACATTTGCGGCATGATCAGCCTGGTGAAGATCCGGAATTTCGACAGGCCCAAGGCCACGCCAGCTTCACGGTGGCCTTTGGGAATCGCCAGGATCGCCCCGCGGAAGACTTCCGTGGCATAGGCGCCGAAGCACAGGCCCAAGGCAATCACACCGGCGGAGAAGGCATTGAGCTCCAGATCGGGATTACCCAAGAACTCGCCCAGGGCGCGCATCAGGTTGACCGTGCCGAAGTAAATCAACAGTACCCAAAGCAGTTCCGGGATACCGCGCACCAGTGTCGAGTAAGTACCGCCAAGCCACTGCAGCGGCTTGTACGGGGAAGTCTTGGCCAAGGCGCCGAGCAGACCGAGCACCAGCCCCAGGCACAGTGCCGAGAGAGCCAGTTTGACGGTCATCAGCGCGCCAGCGGCGAGCGCCGGGCCGAATCCGTAGAGATCGATATTCATGGAATTCTTTTTTTAAATCGCGGCAGGCTTTGCCAAGGACCGTCACCGCGGGGTTGCGGTGACGGTCAGGCAAGTCAGGATCAATAGATGCTGAACGGGAAGTACTTGTCGTTGATCTTCTTGTAGGTGCCGTCAGCCACGATTTCTTTCAGTGCGGCGTTCAGCTTCTCGCGGATCGGGTCGCCTTTGCGCACGGCAATACCGATTTTGTCGCTTTCTTCAACCGGGTCACCCTTGAACTCATAGGGCTTGCCCGCGTCGCTTTTGAGCCATTCGTAGTTGACGTACTTGTCGGCCAGGATCGCGTCGACACGACCGGAAGTCAGGTCCAGGTAGGCGTTTTCCTGGGTGTCGTAGAGTTTGATATCGACCGCGTCACCCAGGTTGTCTTCCAGCCAGGTACCGGCCAGGGTCGCGCGTTGGGCGCCGATGACTTTGCCTTTGAGGGATTCTTTGTCGGTCTTGAAGTCGGTTTTGGCTTTTGGCGCAATGAATTGCAGCTTGTTCGAGTAGTACGGTTCGCTGAAGTCGACGGCTTGCTTGCGCTCGTCAGTGATCGACATCGAGGAGATCAGGAAGTCGAACTTTTTCGCGTTCAAGGCCGGGATGATGCCGTCCCAGTCGGAGGTGACGATGGTGCACTCGGCTTTCATCTTGGCGCACAGAGCGTTGCCGATATCGACGTCGAAACCGACGACCTGGCCGCTGGCATCTTTATTGTTGAACGGTGGGTAGGCCGCTTCGATGCCCATCTTCAGGGTTTCGGCAGCGGCGGTGGCGCTGAACGCCATGGTAACGGCAGCGGCCAAGAGGAATTTTTTATAGCTCTGCATGCGTGTTGCTCCGTTAGCGGTTGCTGGACATGAATTGTTTACAGCGTGCCGAAAGCGGGTTCTCGAAAACCTGCTGTGGCGATCCTTGCTCTTCGATCAGGCCCTGGTGAAGGAACACCACTTCACTGGAAACCTGACGGGCGAAGCCCATTTCATGGGTGACCAGCAGCATGGTGCGGCCTTCTTCAGCCAATGCGCGGATCACATTAAGTACTTCCTGAACCATTTCCGGGTCAAGGGCCGAAGTCGGCTCATCGAACAGAATGACTTTGGGTTGCATCGCCAGGGTACGGGCGATGGCCGCGCGCTGCTGCTGGCCGCCGGAGAGTTGCGCGGGATAGGCGTGGCGTTTGTCAGCGATGCCGACCTTGGCCAGCAAGGCTTCGGCTACTTCGATGGCTTCGGCCTTGCTCTGCCCTAGCACCCGGCGTGGTGCTTCGATGATGTTATCGAGCACGCTCATGTGCGGCCAGAGGTTGAAGTTCTGGAACACAAAACCGATTTCGCTGCGCATGCGGTTGATCTGCCTGCTGTCGGCAGCGACCAGGTCACCGTTTTTCGCGGCTTTGAGCTTGAGCTCTTCGCCGGCCACGAGGATCTGGCCCTGATGCGGGTTCTCCAGCAGGTTGATGCAACGAAGGAAAGTGGACTTGCCGGAACCGGAGGAACCCAGGATCGAGATCACATCGCCGTCGCGTGCGGTCAGCGAGATACCTTTGAGTACCTCAAGCGTGCCGTAGCGTTTATGCAAGTTGCGGATTTCAAGCGCGGGCGTGGCCTCAGCCATGTGCGGTCCTCATTGTTCTGTAGCGCTCCTGCTGTTGGCGGCCTTCCTGGCGAGGCGGCCAAGCTAGCATAGCGTTTGAATGACAGCCAACAGGGCTACGGGGGGTAAACAGGTGGCATGTGGCAGGTTGTCGCATCGACACAGCAGACTGTCGCGCCATCAACAACCGAACACTCGTTTGAATCTCTGTCACGGCGGCTGTCGCGTAAAAAAGGGCGCGATGGTGCCAGCTTTGGCCGGGTGTTGGAAGCGCCAGGCAGCTCAACGGACCCATATCCACCCCTTAATTGTGCATGACCTGCATTTAGAGTGTGTTTCTTGTGCGTCGATTGGCTTTGCAGATGGGTCGGAGGGTAACGTTCTGGCAAAATGCCATTAATCTCAATGGGTTACGAATTTTTCCCGGTTGCTCCACAGCCCCCGGAAACCGGCGTTTTGAAACATTTTGGCGCAAAACTTGCGTAAAAAATAAGGAACGCCCCGTTGGATACTTTTTACGAGAGAGTCTGCGGACGGGGTGGACTGAATCGCTTTCACCCGCAAAGGTAGTTTCAATGAGCAGTACCCATAGCTCCAATGGCCTCGAACAGGGGCTTAAACCACGGCATGTGACCATGCTGTCGATCGCCGGTGTGATCGGCGCCGGGCTGTTCGTCGGCTCCGGGCATGCCATCGCCGCCGCCGGTCCCGCTGTGCTGTTGGCCTATGCCGCCGCCGGTACCTTGGTGGTGTTGGTTATGCGCATGCTGGCCGAAATGGCCATTGCTTCGCCGGACACCGGCTCGTTTTCGACCTATGCCGATCAGGCGATCGGTCACTGGGCTGGCTTCACTATCGGCTGGCTGTACTGGTGGTTCTGGGTATTGGTGATCCCGCTGGAAGCCAACGCCGCCGCAACCATCCTCCACGCCTGGTTTCCCGACGTGGCGATCTGGGCCTTCACCCTGGTCATTACCCTGCTGTTGACGGTGACTAACCTGTTCAGCGTGAAGAATTACGGCGAGTTCGAATTCTGGTTTGCGCTGATCAAGGTTGTCGCGATCATCGGCTTTATCATCCTCGGCGTGCTGGCGATCTTCGGTTTTCTGCCGAACAGCCAGGTCAGCGGTGTTTCGCACCTGTTTGATACGCAAGGCTTCCTGCCCAACGGCATGGGCGCGGTCCTGGCCGCAATGCTGACCACGATGTTCTCGTTCATGGGCACCGAAATCGTCACCATCGCCGCCGCTGAATCGAAGGACCCGGGCAAGCAAATCTCCAAGGCCACCAACTCGGTGATCTGGCGGATCGGCTTGTTCTACCTGGTGTCGATCTTCATCGTCGTGGCGCTGGTGCCGTGGAACGACTCAGGCCTGGCGCAGGTCGGTTCGTACCAGACCGTGCTCGACCGCATGGGCATTCCCAACGCCAAACTGATCGTTGATCTGGTGGTCCTGGTTGCCGTAACCAGCTGCCTGAACTCGGCGTTGTACACTGCCTCGCGCATGCTCTTCTCCTTGGGCAACCGCGGTGATGCCCCGGCGGTTGCGAAGATCACCAACAACAGCGGCACACCGTACTGGGCAGTGATTCTGTCCACCGCGGCAGCCTTCCTCGCGGTATTCGCTAACTATGTGGCCCCGGCTGCGGTGTTCGAATTCCTGCTCGCCAGTTCCGGCGCCATTGCCTTGCTGGTCTACCTGGTAATCGCTGTATCCCAGCTGCGCATGCGTCAGAAGCGCATGGCTGTCGGCGAGAAGATCGACTACAAGATGTGGCTGTTCCCGGGCCTGACTTACGCGGTGATCGTGTTCATCGTCGGGGTATTGGCGATTATGCTGGTCCAGGAAGCACATCGCGTGGAGATTCTCGCGACAGGGCTGCTGAGTGTTCTGGTGGTTGCAGCGGGCTTGATCGTTGCGCGTCGTCGCAAAATCGAGAGGCGTAGGGCGGTGGTGTTGACCTAATGGTTTGATTCAATCGCTCAATGAAAACGGCCGCTGTCATTCCTGACAGCGGCCGTTTTTGTTTCCGATGCTTTAACGATGGGTTTACTCGTCCGTTTTCAGCGCTATATCGAGCATCTTCTTATAGCTGTCCAGCGCGGTCCCAAAATCAGCGATGACTTCAGGGTCTTGAAGCCAAAGCTGGGCTTGCTCGCGATCAATGCCGTCGGCCCACATGCGGTAATCAATCAGCATGTCCGCCGCCAGGTGGGTGGCAGCCATCGCCTCGTTCTCGGCATTTTCCATGTCCAGCAGATCCGGCTGCTTGTCGATAATCTTGCTAAGCGACATGAGCATTCTCACCAGCATATCTACGCGATTGGTGGTCTCTTCTGCGTCTTTCATGAAGAGGAACATCTCCAGGATGTCCGCCGGAATTACCTCGTCGTCCAGGTCGGTCGGCTCGTCGTACATTGCCGTGGGTCTTCTGATGCCCATGCGCAGTTGCTTGGCTTTGACCTTTGCGCGTTTGGCGCGTTTCTGTTGTTTGTTCAGGGATGCCATTGGTTTGGGTCGTTTTCAGTAGGGGGGAGAGATTTGCAGCTATTAAAACGCAGGAACAAAAACCGATAAATCGGGATTTTTGATAACTCGTTTGTTAGTCGCGGCAATGCGTATCAGTTCAAATTCGGGACGCACTGCGTTCCGAATGTGGAGTACCTGAAAAATAGTACATTCGGCTGTCTGATGGGGTTATACCTCCAGCTGCTTTTCGTTTAAGTCTGCTCGAGGCAGTTCGGCTCAATTCGTGACGCAGTGCGTCACAGTTTGAGCGCCCAAGAAAAGCGATTGCCCGCAAGTTACGATGAAGGGCTAATGTCGTGGAGCTATACCCTGGCAGCTTGGATCAGCAGGGGCTTACCCAGTCCTCAACGCGCAAGCCGCGAACACGTTCAAACTCTCGAAGGTTGTTTGTCACTACAATCAAGCCCTGTGAGCGAGCATGACCAGCGATCATATGGTCATACGGGCCTATCGGTGTTCCGGCCTTAGCAAGTTCGGACCTGATCATGCCGGTATGCGCAGCTGCTTCATAGTCATAGGGCAATACATCAAGTCGAGCAGAGAATCCCTCGATTACCGCCAAATTCCTTTCCGGTGCAGCCGATTTTTCGGCACCGTAGATCAGCTCCATTAGCGTGACAGCGCTGATGCACAGTTGGCCATGGTGACGATTGAATGCTTCACGCATGATTTGTGGTTTGTTCTTGATGGTGAAGATGCAGATGTTGGTATCGAGCATGAACTTGATCATTAGAGCGACTCGCGCTCCTGATTGGCTGGTTGTTCACGATCGGCCATAAAGTCGCAGCTCACACTTTCACCGTCGAACCAACTGTCCCAAGCCTCGCCAGCAGGGGTAATGACACGGGTTCGTCCGATCGCCACGATATCGACCCGCTTCACGTCTTGAGGCATCGCTACTGCTTTTGGAAGCCGAACTGCCTGGCTTCTGTTGCTCATGAAAATGGTGGTCTGCTCCATTTAATACTCCTGGGCGCTGAATTGCAGAGTAACCCCAAGGATAGAATAGAGGTGGGATATGTCAAGGGGATATACGTGCGGGCTGGCGAAGGGTGGGACGTTTCGTGATGCCTTTTTTGACGAAAACGGCCACCCATCAGTAATGATGGCGGCCGATTTTGTCAGTTCGAAAAAGTCAGGCTTACGACTTCAGCAATGCGTCCGATGCCGCAACATAGTCCGCCTGGAATTGCGGACTCTCGATCCAGGCAAGGGCTGCTGCCTCGTCCGCCTCGGTGGACCACTGGCGATATTCGATGAGCGCCGCGAGTATGAAGTCAGTCGCGCCTTCTTCGCCTTCCTGCTCCAGCACCAACTCGGGCAGAGGGTCTCCCAGGAAAGCCGCGCACATGGCTTGTTGGCTGGTGGTTTCGGCCGTGCGCATTTTCTTGAACAGCTCGGTCAGATCCACTGATTCAAAGTCGATGCGATCGTCATTCGGATCCAGCGCTTCGACGGCGACGCCTGCGCGTTGAGTTCGATTCTGCTTGGCCTTGGCTTTTGCGCGGGTGGCGCGCTTGTGTTGTTTGTTCGCGGATGCCATGGGCTTCGTTCCGTATTCCGAATTCTGTTGAGTAGGGCAGGCAGGTCAATCAGCTGCGTGGCATCAAGCGCCCAGGCGTACCGGGAGCAAGTTCGCCGTTTTGCAGCCAGGACAATGCAATGGGCCATAGTGTGGCTTGGTACGGGCTGCGAAAAAAGGCGAAATGTCCGACTTCCACTTCGCCGATGTCTTGCGGGGCAATTCGCAGGTGCGAGTTTGAGCCGGCCTTGAAGTAGCCAAGCAGTCGCTCGATGGCCGGGATCGTGCCATAGGGATCGTCGCTGAGGCTGATGGCAAGGGTTTGCGCGGTGACAGCGTGGAAGGGCAATTTATCGAGCAAGCGCCCGCTGGGACGTCTTTCGTAGAGTGCGGTCGGGGTGCTCCAGTCCCGGACCACGCCAGCGGGAGTGTCTTCAAGCCAGCCCAGACGCTTGCCGGGGAAGTAACCGTAGAGCATCGTCACCAACGGCATCAATAAGTGCCATTTGCAGAACATCCGCCAACGGTTGGCCGGTGCGTAGTCGCGCCAATAGGCGAATTGCGCCCCTACGGTCACCAGGCGTCGGATCAGATGTCCGGAGGTACCCAGCCCGGCCGCGCAACCGCCGAAGCTGTGACCCACCACGTCTATGGGTTGGCCGGGAAATTCCCGGGTCGCCCGTTGCAACATGGCCTCGAAATCGAGCGCGCCCCAATCCGTCCATGATGCGCTGAAACCACGCAAGGATGCCGGGCGTGACTCGCCGATCCCTCGATAGTCGTAGGTGATGACGTCGAAGCCGTTGGCAAATAGATAATCGGCGAAGCGAAAATAATGACGACAGCGCACGGAGGTCGCCGCATTGATGATCACTACCGGGCGTCTGATGTCCGCCAGTGGATGACGCCAGGTGAAACCGCCAAGGGTGAAACCATCAGCAGCTACTTCCTTGAATGGTTCTCCAGGCTCCGTTTTGGGGGCCGCCCGTGCAGTGGTTGCCGGGAGCTCCGACGCAGGTGTGATCTGCTGATTCATGAGTGCTGGAGTCCCTTGTGCTATTGATACATTTACTGCAAGGCGTGTTGCGCAAGCTAGCAAATTCCTGGCAATAAAAAACCCCAAGGAAACACACTTGGGGTTTTTCGACGCGAGCTTGTCAGGCAGGTGGGCGATTTTCAGGGCGGTTTAGTGGCAGCTGTTCTTCAGCCTGCTGCCTGGCGCTGAATCGGGTCGCTGCCAATAAGGCCAGGGGGATCCAGATCAGAAACCAGTGCTCCTTGGGCCGGGAAAAAAACGCACTGCCTTCGGTGAGACCGGCCATGAAGCCATAGACCACCAACGTAGAGGCAATCAGCACGCAGGGTTGGTCGCGACGTTGCCAAGCGTAAAACATGGCATAGGCATACATCATTAGCCACAGCGTCAGGCCAATCACGCCACCCTCAAACAGTACGCCGAGTTCTATGTTGTGTGGATCGGCCAGCGCATAGGGGAACCCTTCGATCCAGAAGACTTGCGGGTGGGTAAAGCCCAGGCCAATCCATGGGCTTGCCTGGATTTGCCGCAGTGCTTCAGCCCAGATGGCGGGGCGGAAGGAAACCCCGCGGACCATTAAATCCTCCGATTGCGGCAATGATTGGACGGCAACCACGAGCGCTATTGCGACGGCTATGACCAGCCACAGTCGATGTTTCCACTGTGCAATGGCCATCCACAGCAGGCAGCCGAACATGGCCATGATCGGGGTGCGCGATCCGGTAAAGATCAGCAGTGCCCAGAGTATGGCCATGGCGATCAGGGGTAAAAGTGCGGTGGGTTTGCTGCCCAGATACCAGCTGCTCAGCCAATAAGCGCAAAAAAAGCCAAATACATGGGAGCTAAGCAGTGGGTTGTATAAGGCGCCATAACCATTGAAGCGACCACCTTCTTCACAATAAAAGAAATAAACCAGTGAGGCGGCGGCACAGACTACGGCAAGAATCGCTGCCAGCCTGGTCATGCCGTCAAGTCGGTCGGGGGATCTAAGGGTGATCAACATCGCGGCAAACAGCAGCATCAAAATGTAGAGCGGGCGTTTACTCATGGTCAGGGGAGTTTCTTCGGTGCCTGACCATTGCACCGAAATCAGAATGTAAGCCGAGAACAACAGGAACAGTTTTATCAAAGGCGAACTTAATAGTTGTTTGAGTAGTTGTGGCTCGAGGAGCAAAGCTATCAAGGTCGGTGCGGCAAGCGTGAGGTAGTAAAGTTTGTGGTACAAGGCGCGATCACCGACCCAGAACATCCCGCTGAGCAAGGCAAGCCAGCCGATGGGAAGCCAGTACAAAATGAGCCAGGTGGAAATTTTCCCGGCCTGCGCTGAACCCCAGTGGGTCGCTTTCAGTGATGGTGTGGTTGTCATTCGGGGAAGTACCGCGTCATTTATCGTTATGAGGCAAAGCCAGGCGCCACAGGCCCCGTAAAGTCTTTGCATTCCATGTTCTGAACGGGAGTTGCGCCAGCAGCTCGCGGGCGAGTTTCTTGTCCCGGCGCGCGCACTTGAGCAGCATCGAGTTGCGAAAGTTAGTGCACACCTGTGCATAGGCCGGGTGATCACTGAACTGTGCATAGGTGCGCAAAACGTTATCGGTCATGAAACGATGGTTTTTGTAGGTGTTACTGCCGTGCACGCGATAATGGGCCAGCACTTCGTTCAGTACATCGATGGAGTAACCTGCCCGGGTGATCTTTAGCTGAATCAGCAAGTCTTCCAGGCGAATCTGCGGATCGAAACCACCGACTTTTTCCAGTGCTTCACGACGAAAGAGCAGCGTCGGTGCCGGTGCTCCTGTTTTGCGGTCGAGAAAAACATCCTCGAAGTCCAGGCGCCGCCGCGGTAGATCGCGGAACTTCCCTAGCGGGTACCCTTCGGCATCGATCTCTTGAATATTGCCGGCACAAATCCCTACCTCGGGTCTATCCCTTAGATACGCCACTTGCAGTGCTATGCGCGCAGGCAGCATCACATCATCGGAACCAAAGGGGGCGATCAGGTTGCCTCGGGCCCGGGCTATGGTTTCGTTGAGTGTTCGCGACAAGCCCTGGTTTTCCTGCGCGAGAAAACTGAAACCATGCAGTTGCTGCAACCGTTGAATGCGTTCGACGCTGCCATCTGTCGAGCCATCATCGACCACTAATAGCTCTATGTTCGGGTAAGTCTGCGTGAGTACGCTGGTGATGCTCGCCTCGATAAAGGCGCAATGGTTGTATGAGGCAATAATGATGCTGACCAAGGGTTGATCAGCCGCGGACTGGGTCATACGGGCGCTCTCAGTAGGGGCACAGGCGCTGCCACAAGGCTCGCCAATAGGTGAGGGGGGGAATGGCCGGCCAAGGCTCTGCCAGCACTCCGGCGATCTGCTCGGCGAGGTGTTTGTAGCTATGATGGGTTTCGACAAAGGCGCGACCCGAATCCGCGATGCGCTGCGCCAGCTCCGGATCGCTGCGCAGCTTGGCGATATGCCCGCGCAGCTCTGCAAGGCTGCTGTAGAGCAGCAGATGCTCACCATCGCGCAGACCCAGCGCCGTCTCTTCTGTGTCCTGACGCCAGGCCAGCAATACGCAACCGCAAGCCATGGCCTCGAAGTTCTTTGCCATGTACTCGCCTAGCCCGATATCAGCACTGATAAACAGGCGAATGCGATTGAGCATCTGTCGATAAGGCTCGCCCGGATCAGTGCGCAGTACCCGCAAGGGCTCAGAAGCGGCCAGCTGCTCTAGAAGCGATTTGCGTTGCGTATAGGCATCGCTCGTCGTTCTGCCAATAAAACCTAACTCGATGTCACGCTCGACCGACTCGGCAAATAACCTGTACGGGTCATAGCCTTTGGCCGTGAAACTCACGTTGAAGCCTTCGGCCTGCAAACGGGCGGCGATACCGGCTCCGGTCACCAGAATGCGTGCACCTGGCAAACGGCGATAGAACCGGCTGAAGGCCCCGCACCAGCGCGAGCGGGTCAGGTAGTTCTGACAGGCATCTTCCTCGTAGACCAGCAAGCCGCTGAGGTGTGCCAGATAGCTCGTTTGGCGATACACATTCTTGAACGGCAAATCCAGAATGATTCGCTGAAAATCAGACAGATCGTGAGCGCCCAGAAATGTGCGCAAATTTCGCTGCTGACTTTTTGTCAGTCGGTGAACTTCAAGGGACACATGTCGCGCAAGCTCGCCGTATAGCGTTGTCAGATCGGGCAGACGTTCAGCCGCGGTCAATACCAGAACGCGCATCAGCCCAGTCCAGCCCCGAGCCGCAGAGCTTTCTTCAGATAGCTCCAGCGCAATGCCTGCAGGGGCGACAAGCCCAGGGCATGCCGATAAAAGCGTCGTGCTGCAGGCTTGTCACCCGCCAGCATGGCTGCACGAAACAACGACAGATAACGCTGCGCCTCATACGCCGCTCGATGGACCTGGCAAGCTTCAGGCAGGCTGGTGAAAACCTCGCGCAACATGCCTTGGGCCACCGCCTTTTCGTCATGACGGTCATGGCGCAAGCTGTTGGCGTGTTTATGGATTCGCGCCAGGGGGCGATGGGTCAGGGCGACCGGTGCGCTTACCAGCAGGTAAGCAAAGACTGCAACGTCTTCTCCTGCCCGCAGCGCCTCAGGGTAGGGCCGCTGCAACAGCAGATCGCGACGAAATAGCGTGCGGCTGTGGGAAATGGAAATTTTCTTGTCCAGCAGATAGCGCCGAATCAGTTCCGGCGGCGAGCCCGTGGCTGGAGTAGGCAGGCGAACCCGCTCACGGCCGTCGGCAAAAACGGATATGTGCGCACCCAGGATCATGCCTGCCGCTGAATTGTCGAGCAGCACTGCACGCAGAGTTTGCAGCGCTTCAGGCAACAGCTCGTCATCGGCATCCAGCAACAACACATACTTCCCGCGGGCCGCGCGGATGCCACGGTTGCGCGCGGCTGCAGGACCGGCATTTTGCTGGTGGATGATTTGAAGCGTGTCTGGGTGGTCCTGGGCGTACTCCTCAAGTACTTGTGCAGTGTTGTCTTCGGAGCCGTCGTTGATGATCAGGACTTCAATATCCTCAGCCCACTGTGACAGCACAGAATCCAGCGCCCGCGGCAGGACGGCCGCGTAGTTGTAGGCGGCGATAACAACACTGATAAGCGGTTCAGGCAGTGCTACAGGTACGCTTGCCTTCCCTTTCAACGCTTGCATTTCAGCTTCCTGATTACTGCTGAATGTTTGGCGTCTGACCCGGTTAACGCCCCCGGTATAAGCATTCCCTTGGGGCGGGTTTTGGTCTGTAGGGCAATTCTTGCCTGACTGTCCGTAGGTTCTTTATCGGATGACGATATTGGATCGAAGGCTTGTGCGGGCCGAACAAAAGATGCTCAGGCTTTATGAGTCTGTGCATTCCCGGGGCGGTGGACAAACGGGACGGAAGAGGGTGTTGAGGCGGTATTCAACGTTTGGATGTAGTCCGAATATGCGCAAGCCTCACACTCAATTGATCTAAGCACCCAATGAGCAAGGCATAAACTTTTCATGGTCGGATGGATCAACAGTACAGGGAGGGGATTTAATCGGGATGCCGCTGGTTTATGGCGTAGCGCCCAAGGGTGGTTTCGCATTCATCCGGTCTGTACGAACCTGGGAGTCGTCATCATGAAGTCCTTCCACTTACTCGTGTTTTCAGGAGCGCTAGCGTTCATGTTGTCGGGATTGCCTGCAACAGAACTGCAGGCTGCCACCGAGGAGCCGATCGATATGTCCGGCGTGCAGGTGGAGCCACAACAGCAAAACGGCATTACGTACTTGTCGGGGGGCATCGGTCTGGATGAGTCGCGGGCCATTCATCAAGCCAAGGGTTACAACTTGCACATGACCTTTGCGATCGGGCCGGACAATAAATACATCCCTGATGTCGATCTAGTGATCCAGAACATGCAGGGGAGCTCAGTGCTGAAGCTGAGTCAGGTAGGGCCTATCGTTTACGTTCAGTTGCCGCCCGGTAAATACTCGGTGGTCGCCGCTCGTAATGGTCAGGAAAAACGCAGTGACGCCGAGATCAAAGGCGGGGCTATTCGCGATCTGGTCTTCCACTGGAATGAGGGTTATTGATCGCTGATTTCTGAAAAACCATTACGCGTCTTGAAAAACTACAGGCAACAAAAAACCCGCACAAGGCGGGTTTTTTGTAGGCTTTCATGTGATCTATAACACCACATGAAAACTGAATGTGGTGCCCAGAGACGGAATCGAACCGCCGACACGGGGATTTTCAATCCCCTGCTCTACCGACTGAGCTATCTGGGCAACGGGGCGCATTAAACTGGTTTTTCGGGGGGTCGTCAAGCAAGTTTTCAAAAAAAGTTTAATTATTACCGTCGCTTACGACCCAAGCCCCGAGAAATCGGGGTTATTCGGACGGCGGCACGTAGCCTTCGGCCTTGGCGTAGTCCTCTCCGGAAAAGAACTTGTCCATTTCGCCCTGCAGATATTTGCGGTCCTCGGCGTTCATCATGTTCAGGCGTTTTTCGTTGATTAGCAGGGTTTGGTGCTTTTGCCAGTCAGCCCAGGCCTTGGCCGAGACGTGATCGAAAATGTCCTGGCCTTTGGCGCCCGGGAATGGGGCGCGCTCAAGGGCGGGCAATTCTTCTTTGTACTTGCGGCACATGATGGTGCGGGTCATGACGACTCTCCTGCGTTCAATACATCGGCCGCGCGTTTGAGCAGCTTTTTCACCGGAGCGGCAAGGCCCAGGCGCGGCGGGGTGGCGAGGTTATACCAGAGCCAGTCAGCCTCGGCCACGTGATGGCCGGATTCCTGGACCTGAACCAGCCAGGGTTCGATAGCCAGTTGGAAATGGCTGAAGGTGTGGATCAGGCTTGGCAGTGCGTGATGTTTGCCCAGTTCCAGCGAGTGCTGCAGCGCCAGATGTTCCAGGTCGCCGAGATCATCCAGCTCCGGCAAGCTCCAGAGGCCGCCCCAGAGGCCCGTGGACGGGCGACGGTAAAGCAGGATGGCGCCGTCGCGGTTGGCCAGCAACGGCATCAGGGTGCGCTTCTGCGGCACGCTCTTGCGCGGTTTTGGAATCGGGTAGCGAGTCTCCAGGCCAAGCAAGTGCGCCTCGCAGCCACTTTCCAGTGGGCAGAGCAGGCAACTGGGTTTGCTGCGGGTACAGAGCGTCGCGCCGAGGTCCATCATTGCCTGGGTGTAGTTGTTGACTCTGCTGTGAGGGGTGAAGCGCTCGGCATTGGCCCACAGCTGTTTGGCGACCTTGGGTTCGCCCGGGTAGCCCTCTTGTGCGGTAAAGCGTGCCAGCACCCGCTTGACGTTGCCGTCGAGGATGGGTGCGCGCAAGCCCATGCTCAGGCTGGCGATGGCGCCGGCGGTGGACAGGCCAATGCCGGGCAGCTCGATGAGTTTTTCGACATCGCGGGGAAACTCCCCGGCGTGATCGGCGACGATGATCTTCGCGGTCTTCTGCAGGTTCCGGGCGCGGGTGTAGTAACCCAGGCCGGTCCAGAGATGAAGCACTTCGTCTTCCGGTGCCGCAGCCAGGGCTTCGACCGTTGGCAATGACGCCATGAAGCGGTCGAAGTAGTTCAGCACGGTGCTGACCTGGGTCTGCTGCAACATGATTTCCGAGACCCACACCCGATACGGGGTGATGCCCTGCTGCCAGGGCAGGTCGTGGCGGCCGTGGCGGTCGTACCACTCCAGCACCGCCGTTGAAAATTGCTCGGCTCTCATCGTTTGAACAGCCCCTTGAGGGCGTCTTTCAGTTCCGGACTGACTTTGTCGCCGAGTTTCTCTTCAAGCTTGTCGCCGAGCTTGTCACCGGCCAGCTTGGCCGCGATCTTGCCCAGCCCGTCATTGTCCAGGCGGCAGGCCTTGGCCCCCAGTTCCAGCGGGCCGCGGCAACGCAATGGCCACTCGATGCCGACATAACGCTCGTTGACCTGACAGGCCGGGTCCGGCATGTCGCTCTTGTCGCCTTCGATGAGGATCCCGACACGGTAATCCATGCCCAGCACCCGCAGGTCGACATCACCGTTGCCCTTGACGGTCAGCCCCGGGATTCGCACTTTCAGGTCAGGGTTGCTGGCCACGCCGTTACGGAAGGTCAGGTTGCCCTTGAGCTCCTCGAACGGCGTGTCCTTGCCCCGTGGTGGGCCGTTGAGCGTTTTACGATTGAGTGTCGCAATGCCCTGGCAGAGTTGCTGTTCGAGGTTGGCGTTGAGCAGCACACCGTTGTTGATGACGAAGCTGCTGGTGCCATTGAGGCTGTCGATCAGGGCTTTCTGGCTATTACCGCTGCCAGTCAGGTTGCTGTTCAAGCTGACCAGGCCTTTGACCGGCGGTGTTTGCCCCTGGCTTTCGAGGATGCGTTCGACCGGCACTTTGTTGATGCGTGTCTGCATGCTCAGCATCGGCTCTGGCTGACGCACGTCAAGGTTGCCATTGGCTTCGAAATTGCCGTCATAGAGCTCGCCGCGCAGGGTTTCGAGCTTGAGCAGGCCGCCCTGGCCGGAAGCTTTGAGCGTTGCATTCTGGATCGGTAGCTTGTCGAGGGTCAGTTGACCGAAGCTCAGGTCGGCGTCGATATCCAGTTTGCTCAGGCGTTCGACCGGCAACAGTCTTTCGGTGCTCCAGGCGCCCTTGGTTGGTGCGTCGGGCAGGGGGGAGGTAGCAGGACCGGCCATGGCAGTGTCCTCGCTGCTTTTCACTTCAGCCTTGCGGGCCACCGCAGCGCTGTTGGCTTCCGCGGATTTTGGCGGCAGGTAGCGATCAACGTTGAAGGTGTCGCCCTTGAGCTGTACGCGCAGTGACTGCTTGGCGAAGTCGTCGACCGCAAGGCGCCCGGTGAAGGTGCCGTCGTCGAGTTTCAGATTCAGATCTTCGAGGGCGATACTGGTCGGCGTGCCTCTGAGGCGGCTGACCAGTTCAACCTTGCTCAGGCTGCCCTCGGCCATGGCCGGGAGTTTCTGCCCGATGCTGTCGACAAACTTCGCCAGGTCGAATTGGGCTATCGACAGCCCGCCGCTGATTTGCGGGGTCTTGTCCAGATCGTTGACCTTCAGCTCGCCCAGGGCGCGCAGTTGGTTGGCGGAGATTTTCAGGCCGGTCCATTCGGCAACGTTGGCTGCCTTGTCGACCAGCAACTGGCCTTGGGCGGCGAAGGTCACGATCTTGCCTTGCAGCGGTTCGCCGGAAGCTTCACCGGAGAATTTCATGTCTTCAAACTGATAGCGCTGGAGGACCCGATCGAAACGCAGTTCGCCGCCGAGTTCGGTTCTAAGCCGCACTACCGGCTGGCTGCTGCCCAGGAACGCCGTCAGTTTGACTGGAATATTCGTGCCTTCGTGGATCGCGCCAGTGCTCAGCTGGATACTTTCGGCGCTGAATTGCTTGCCGCTGCGCTCATCGAAATACTCAACCCGGGCGTTGTTCACGGTCAGGCTGTCGATATCCAGGCGAATCGGCTGGGACGGTTTGTCGGGCACTGGAGGGCTAGTGGACGCGGGTTCCCCGGCCGTTGTGGCGCCAGCGTCGGCCGGTGTGGCGATCGGCGCGGTCTTGCCGATGTCCTGCCAGTTGCCGTGGCCGTCCTTGTCGCGATTGAGGCGCAGGTTCAGCCCTTCGACGCGGACATCGCTCATCTGTACTTCGCGGCGCAGCAGTGGGATCACCCGTACCGACAACCCGAGCATCTGCAGGTCGGCGAAAGGTTTGGTCGGGTTGGCCAAGGTCGCGACGCTGGCTTCGTGCAGTTCCAGGCCAAGCCAGGGGAACAGGCTCCAACCGATATCGCCATTGAGCGTCAACTCAATGTGGGCCTTGTCGCGGGCCATCTGGCGAATCTCGTCTTTGTAGTCGTTGGGATCGAATAGGTGGGTCAGGGCAAAGCCCAGGGCCACAATGATCAGCAACAGCCCGAGAATTACCAGACCCAGGATTTTGCCAAACGCTTTCATGGGCGAGTCCTTGTAGTGTGTCGAATTCGTAATTTAGCCGGGGAGTATAGCGCTCCAAATCTGGCGGCAGGCCATGGATAGCGATTAGAGCGGATCCAGCGGCAGCTGCAGCTTGGCCGCCAGTGCCTGCGCCTCCATATGTCCGGCAGGGGCCAGCAGGCGCAGGGTTGCGCCCTGCTGCTTGGCCATTCTTTGGGCTTCGCTTACCAGGCGCTCGGCCACGCCGCGGCGCCGGGTAATTTTTCGTACGCACAATTGCGAAAGGTGCCAGGCCTCAGGCTGCCGTTGCAGGCGTGCCGCACCCAGCAGCCGGTCATTGAAACGCCCCACGATCAGGCTGCCTTCGCGCAGGCCTTGTTCGATCAGATGCAGCTCATCGCCCAAGGGTGCAAGCAGCCAGTCCGGGGCGTCGCGATAAATCTTCTGCAGGTCCTGCTGATCCTGGTAGCTGGCTTCGTTCAGCGGCTCGACAACGATGGGCATGGGATTTCCTTGGGACAGTGCGAGAGCAGAGAACACAGAGAAGTGATGTCAGTTTGATTTTTCGCTCATGAGCAAATGGTAACCATGTGTTGTGTCAGGTGCATGGGGTTTATGCCCGAAAAGATCGCAGCCTGCGGCAGCTCCTACGCGGCGTAGGAGCTGCCGCAGGCTGCGATCTTTGCTTGTACTGACATGTATATCGCGGGCGGCGCTGGACTCAGCCCGTCAGTGATATCGACCTTCATGTTTCTGTTTGCCGTCCGCGAGCCTATAATGGCTGCCTTTTTCGCCCAATGATTTTGCGGAGCTGGTGATGGCCGAACGTAAGGCGTCTGTCGAGCGCGACACTCTGGAAACCCAGATCAAAGCCTCGATCAACCTGGATGGCACCGGAAAGGCCCGATTTGATATCGGTGTTCCTTTTCTTGAGCACATGCTGGATCAGATCGCCCGTCACGGGTTGATCGACATTGATATCGTGAGCAAGGGCGACCTGCATATCGACGACCACCACACAGTGGAAGACGTCGGTATCACCCTGGGTCAGGCCTTCAGCAAAGCTATCGGCGACAAAAAAGGCATCCGTCGTTACGGCCATGCCTACGTGCCGCTCGATGAAGCGCTGTCGCGCGTGGTGATCGACTTCTCCGGCCGTCCAGGCCTGCAGATGCACGTTCCCTTTACCCGCGCTACCGTCGGCGGCTTCGATGTCGACCTGTTCCAGGAATTCTTCCAGGGCTTCGTCAACCACGCCAACGTCTCCTTGCACATCGACAATCTGCGTGGGCATAACACCCACCACCAGATCGAAACGGTATTCAAGGCTTTCGGTCGCGCGTTGCGCATGGCTGTCGAACTGGATGAGCGCATGGCCGGGCAAATGCCTTCGACCAAGGGCGTGCTCTGATGCAGACGGTCGCGGTTATCGATTACGGCATGGGCAACCTGCACTCGGTGGCCAAGGCCCTCGAGCACGTCGGTGCCGGCAAGGTGTTGATCACCAGTGATGCCAACGTGATTCGCGAAGCCGACCGGGTGGTATTTCCCGGGGTCGGCGCGATTCGCGATTGCATGGCGGAAATCCGTCGCCTGGGTTTCGATTCGCTGGTCCGTGAAGTCAGCCAGGATCGTCCGTTTCTCGGCATTTGCGTCGGCATGCAAGCCTTGCTCGACCGCAGTGAAGAGAACGATGGCGTTGACTGCATCGGCCTGTTTCCAGGCCAGGTGAAGTTCTTCGGCAAAGGTCTGCACGAAGACGGCGAACACCTGAAAGTCCCGCACATGGGCTGGAATGAAGTGCGCCAGGCGGTGGATCACCCGCTGTGGCATAACATTCCGGACCTGGCGCGTTTCTACTTCGTGCACAGCTACTACATCGCTGCCGGCAACCCGCGGCAGGTGGTAGGTGGTGGTCACTACGGCGTCGATTTCGCTGCCGCGCTGGCCGAAGGTTCGCGTTTTGCCGTGCAGTTCCACCCGGAGAAGAGCCATACCCATGGCCTGCAATTGCTGCAGAACTTCGCCGCCTGGGACGGTCGCTGGTAATGGCCAGGAAGAAGCCGCCGATTCTCACGCTCACTCCTGAGCAGGAGAACGAAGCCAACAGCAAGATCAAGCGCTTCATGGAAGAGCGCTTCGAACTCGACCTGGGCTCGTTCGAGGCGGCTGAAATCCTCGATCTGTTTACCCGCGAAATTGCTCCGCACTATTACAACAGGGCGATTTTCGATGTGCAGACGCACCTCAAAGAGAGGTTCGAAAGCATCGAAAGCGACTTGTGGGCGCTCGAGAAAAACTGATTTTCGAGTGAAGCTGAAAAATCGAATTTGAAGGTTTGCCAGATGCTGATTATCCCCGCTATCGATCTTAAAGACGGTGCCTGTGTACGTCTGCGCCAGGGCCGCATGGAAGATTCCACGGTGTTCTCCGATGACCCGGTGAGCATGGCCGCCAAGTGGGTGGAGGGCGGTTGCCGCCGTCTGCATCTGGTCGATCTGAACGGCGCCTTCGAAGGCAAGCCGGTCAACGGCGACGTGGTCACTGCGATTGCCAAGCGTTACCCGAACCTGCCGATCCAGATCGGCGGTGGTATCCGTTCACTGGAAACCATTGAGCATTACGTCAAGGCTGGCGTCAGCTACGTGATCATCGGCACCAAGGCGGTCAAGGATCCGGCATTCGTTGCCGAGGCTTGCCGCGCATTTCCGGGCAAGGTGATTGTCGGCCTGGACGCTAAAGACGGTTTCGTCGCTACCGATGGCTGGGCTGAAATCAGCACTGTGCAGGTGATTGACCTGGCCAAGCGTTTCGAAGCTGACGGCGTCTCGGCCATCGTTTATACCGATATCGCCAAAGACGGCATGATGCAGGGTTGCAATGTGTCGTATACCGCAGCACTGGCGGCCGCCACGCGGATCCCGGTGATCGCTTCCGGCGGTATCCACAACCTGGGCGACATCAAGTCGCTGCTGGATGCCAAGGCTCCGGGGATCATCGGTGCCATCACTGGCCGGGCGATCTACGAAGGCACTCTCGACGTCGCTGAAGCGCAAGCTTTCTGCGATTCGTACAAAGGCTGAGGAGTCACCATGGCGCTGGCCAAACGCATCATCCCTTGCCTGGACGTGGATAACGGCCGGGTGGTCAAGGGCGTCAAGTTCGAGAACATCCGTGACGCCGGTGATCCGGTGGAAATTGCCCGTCTTTATGACGAGCAGGGCGCTGACGAGATTACCTTCCTCGATATCACCGCCAGTGTCGATGGTCGCGACACCACGCTGCATACCGTCGAGCGCATGGCCAGCCAGGTGTTCATTCCGCTGACCGTGGGCGGTGGTGTGCGGACCGTGCAGGACATTCGCAACCTGCTCAATGCCGGTGCGGACAAGGTCTCGATCAACACCGCCGCGGTATTCAATCCGGAATTCGTTGGCGAAGCCGCGCAGCATTTCGGTTCGCAGTGCATCGTCGTCGCCATCGATGCCAAGAAGGTTTCATTGCCGGGCGAAACTCCGCGCTGGGAAATCTTCACCCACGGCGGTCGCAAGCCGACCGGCCTGGATGCGGTGGAATGGGCGATGAAGATGGAAGGCCTGGGTGCCGGTGAAATCCTGCTGACCAGCATGGATCAGGACGGTATGAAAAACGGCTTCGACCTGGGCGTTACCCGCGCCATCAGCGACGCGCTGGGGATTCCGGTGATCGCCTCCGGCGGTGTTGGCAACCTGCAGCATCTGGCGGACGGCATTCTTGAAGGCCACGCCAGCGCGGTCCTGGCGGCGAGTATTTTCCACTTTGGCGAATACACGGTTCCCGAGGCCAAAGCCTATATGGCGCAGCGCGGCATCGTTGTTCGCTAGTCGTTCGACATAAAGGCCCTAGTGGCCACACAGGCCACTAGACAGCATGGCGGGCTCACGGCACTCTTGGGCACGCCATGGATTTGGGTAGCCCGTTATGTTCAAACGTCTTCTCCTTGTACTCGCCAGCGCTTCGGTATTGCTCGCCGGCAGCGCTCACGCTGCAGAGAATGCCGACACCCCACTGGTGTTGCTGACGGAAAACTTCCCGCCGTACAACATGGCGAAGAACGGCAAAAACTTCGCTCAGGACGAAAATATCAACGGCATCGCCGTGGATATCGTCCGCGAAATGTTCAAGCGCGCCCAGATAAACTACAGCCTGACCTTGCGCTTCCCATGGGAGCGAATCTACAAGCTTGCCCTGGAGAAACCGGGGTACGGTGTGTTCGTCATGGCGCGTCTGGCGGATCGCGAAAAACTCTTCAAATGGGTCGGCCCCATCGGCCCGGACGACTGGATCATGCTGGCCAAGGCCGACAGCAAGATCAGCCTCGAATCATTACAGCAGGCACGCAAGTACAAGATCGGCGCCTACAAAGGCGACGCGATTGCCGAGACCCTGACCAAGCAAGGGTTGGCCCCAGTGGTAGTCCTGCGCGATCAGGATAACGCCAGGAAGCTGGTCAACGGCCAGATCGACCTGTGGGCCACCGGCGACCCGGCCGGCCGTTACCTGGCGCGGCAGGACGGAGTCACCGGGCTCAAGACGGTATTGCGCTTTAACAGTGCAGAGCTCTATCTGGCGTTGAACAAGAACGTGCCGGACGAGGTGGTGAACAAACTTCAGGCTGCGCTGGATCAGCTGCGCCAGGAAGGCGTGGTCGACGACATCATGGCGCGCTATCTCTGAATGCTTTCAGGGCAGGACAAGCAGGTCCGTGCGTATTGCGGAGGGGCGAGAATCATAGTCCGTTCCATAACTGCAAAGCGTCAGAGGAAGTTGTTCGGCGGTGAAGGTGACGGGCTGTGTCACTAAAATATACTCTTCTATCTTTACATCGCTGCAATTTGTCTTGTCTGCAGGTCCGGCGTAATAGTAACTTTCGGCATACAGCGGATATGAAAAGTGCCATGTAACGCGGTAATTCCAGTCAGCTCCCAGCGTAATAGTTGGCTCCGGTAGTCTGACGGGTTCTGCCTCGACGAGTTGTGCCGGGGAGATCCAGGCATTTCTCAACAGTCCGGCTGTTGGAGTTTGCTCCGCTGATTCGACGCCCAGCACGCAAAGAAAATACAGGCCTGCTTCGCGACCCGTAGGCGTATCGATCAAGGCCTCGGTGGAGCTTATTACCTGGCTGTAATAGTGGGCAGACGAGCATTCCCTGGCATCGCGTACGCTTTTAAAGCGGTAGGAAGGTGTATCCGTCGAAAAACTCAGACCCCAGGTAGGTGCCCCTTGACTGTCATCGGATGGCACCGTGGTATACCTCAATGGAAGGTAGTCCCCTATGGATAATTTGAAGCCTGGTTCCAGCGTGCAGGAACTCAAACCACTGTTAAAGACCCCTTTTACGAAACAGTCAGGCAAGTAGTCGATGGCGTGGCTGTAATGGGTTTCAGGAACCCACTCGGGCTTTCCGTTTTTTACTTCACAAGGGGTATTTTCGAAGCACAATTGATCGGGTGTCGATCCATAGGTAGACGTAAATAACACGCCGACGATACTGCCGGTTTTACGATCAAGCACAGGGCTCCCGGAGGATCCGCCACGAATATCCTTGCACGTGTTCTTCAGGGTGTCCGGATAGGTCCACCAGTTTTCCACAAGTGTTGCTGCTGTTGGTTCCTGAAGGCAGGCAGCCACGCGTAGGCCTGACTCTGGAAGGCTTGCGGGGGCGCCGACAATGAGGATATCGACAGGTGCGGTAAAGGCATCGCGGGTCAGTTCAAGTGGCGTTATTCCATCTTCCAGCAAGGTGGAAAGAGATGAAGTTAGCTCCAGAATTGCAATGTCAGTACCCATAAGGCTGGCCCAGTTTGCTGTCTGGATGGTGTAGCTTTTGTAGTCGTGCTGGGTATCATTGAAAAAATTAAATTTCACGTTGGCTTCAAAGGGATGTACTGCACCAGGGCGGGGCAGATATAGGGATACGCAGTGTCCTGCGGTGAGCACATAAGCCGGCCCGAGTGCATTGTTTTCTTCATCTCGAGTGTCAATAAGGCTGGCGGTACAGATGGGTTGGTTATCCTTGAAGAGTTGGCCTATACCATTCCAGTGATTATATTTTCCTTGGTGATTTTCCAGTAACATCGACGGCGATTGATTAATAAGCCCCTCGCCGAGATCCTCAGCGTGGAGGGGGCCGGAGAGAAGTGCTGCGCTGAGTATGTAATAAATAACTGTGGCAAGTATATGTCTCATGACCGTTCCTTGGTAATGATGGTTTATTGACTGTGTGACGGGTGCAGGGATTGTATTGGCGGGTTTATAAGGGTGGGTGATATATATTTATGTTGCAGGCGATAAAGGTCGGCGGCACTTTCGCAAAGCGTTCGCGTGTGCAGGGTCTGTCAAGGGGCCGGGTCTTGCGAGGAAAAACAGCAAGGATGAGTCGCGGATTTTTAGGGTGAGCGTTAGTGAGTTACCGTACTTCGTGATAACGCCCATTCTTTCCGTGCGCTACTGTTGCTTGATTGCCGCGAACACTGATCATCAACTTGATATCGATCCAGTCGATGCCCTGGGCCTTGAGCTTGGGCAGTTCACGCTCAAGCACCGCCAGGGTTTGCGGATAAGGGTGGCCGATCATCACCGCCGAGCCCTGCTTGCGAGCGAGGCTGATAGCGGTCTGTAGTTGAGTGAAGATCGCCGCCTCGGTGCGTTCATCATCGAGAAACACGTCCCGCGAAACACTCGCCAATCCTGTCTTCTGCGCTTGGGCCGCGGCCGCGGTTCTGGCACTGGTGCGGCTATCGACGAAAAATTTGTGCCGACCCTGCAAGTCGGCCATCAACCAGGCCATGGCCTGGGGTTCGGCGGTCATGCGGCTGCCCATGTGGTTGTTGAGGCCACTGGTATAGGGCACGGCCCTGAACGCCGCATTCAAGCGCTTCTCGAGTTCTTCCTGGGGTAAGTCGGGATGCCAGGCGAATGGGCCGGTAGCAGGGTCCATAGGCATGTGCAGCATGACGGTCTTGCCGGCGCGATGGGCTTCGCGGGCAAATTCGGCGGCATGGGGGGTATCGGGCATCACCGCGGTGGCAACCGGGCCGGGCAATGCCAGCACCCGGCGGTCCCGTGGCAGGCTTTGCCCGAGGTCATCGATGATCAGGCTCAGGTAAGCCTTGTGCGGGGCCGCCGCCGTTTCGGCGGTCGCTGCGTGAGCAGCGCCCGCCAGGCAGCACAGCAGACTGAGGAGGACCGGGCGCATCTCAGTGGTTACGAGTAATGCTCAGACCCTTGAGCAGGCTCAAGGCCTGGGCCAACTGATAATCATCGTCCTGCGGCATCGGCTTGGCTTTGCCGCTGGTAGTCGGCTTGTCGGCACCGCCGTTGCCATTGCCCAGGTGGCCTTGCAGGTCGGCTTCCTTGAAGTATTCGCTGTCTTGCTCGTTGGTAATCTTGGCCTTGCGCACTTCGATGTCCGGCACGATGCCCTGAGCCTGGATCGAGCGACCGTTCGGGGTGTAGTACAGCGCGGTGGTGATCTTCAGTGCACGCTCATTGTTCAGCGGCAGCACGGTTTGCACCGAGCCTTTGCCGAAGCTGGTAGTGCCCATCACGACCGCACGTTTTTGGTCCTGCAGGGCACCCGCGACAATTTCCGAAGCCGAGGCGCTGCCACCGTTGATCAGCACCACCAATGGAACGGCTTCGCTTTCGTCTTTGCCGGTCGCGGAGAAACGCAGTTCGGAGTTGGCGATGCGGCCCTTGGTGTAGACGATCAGGCCCTTGGTGATGAAGTGGTCGACTACTTCAACCGCCGATTGCAGCACGCCACCCGGGTTGTTGCGCAGATCGAGGACGATCCCGTTGAGCTTCTTGCCGTTGTCCTTGCGCAGCTTGGCCAGGGCCTTGGAGACTTCTTCGCCGGTCTTGACCTGGAACTGGGTAATACGGATGTAACCGTAGCCGGACTCGAGCAACTGGCTCTTCACGCTCTTGACCTGGATGATGGCGCGGGCCAGCGTCACGTCGAACGGCGTGCCGCCATCGCGCACCAGGGTCAGGGTGATTTTCTCGCCGACCTTGCCGCGCATTTTGTCGATCGCTTCGGTCATGCTCTGGCCGCGAGTCGGCTGGCCGTTGATCTTGACGATAAAGTCACCGGCCTGAATGCCTGCTTTGGAGGCCGGGGTATCGTCGATCGGTGAGACGACCTTGATGAAGCCGTCTTCGGCACCGACTTCGATGCCCAGGCCACCGAATTCGCCGCTGGTGCTTTCCTGCAACTCAGCGAAGTCTTCCGGGCCAAGGTAGGCCGAGTGTGGATCAAGGTTGCTGAGCATGCCCTTGATGGCATTTTCCAGCAGGGTCTTGTCGTCTACGGGCTCGACATAGGCCGCCTTGATCCGGTCCATGACCTCGGCAAAGGTGCGCAGCTCGTCGGGCGGCAATGGCGCCTTGGTGGTCGCGGCGGTCGCTGGCTTCGCAGTTTCGGCTGCGAACGCGCAGGGCGCACCGATCACAATGGCGATCGCCAGGGCCAGCGAGGTAAGGCGGGACAAATGCAGCATGTCGAACGAACTCCTGAGTTAGATGGTGCGCTTATCCTTGCGCACGGCACCATTGTGCTGGATCGCTGGGGCGACCCTGCTGGCGAATTGCGAAATACAACGCTGGGGTGTCCTGGCCACCACTGCTACCGACAGTGGAGATGGATTCACCGGCTTTGACAATGTCGCCAGCTTCTTTAAGTAGCGTCTGGTTATGTCCGTACAGGCTCAAGTAGCCGTTTCCATGGTCGAGAATGACCAGTAATCCGGCGCCTCGCAACCAGTCGGCGAACACCACGCGACCGCCATGTACGGCGTGTACCTGGCTGCCGGCGGAGGCGCTGATCATTACCCCGTCCCACTTGGTACGGGCATCATCGCCACGGGTTTCGCCAAAGCGCGCAAGCAGTCGACCGTCAACCGGCCATGGAAGCTTGCCGCGCGCTGAGACAAAAGGGCCGCCGTAGGAGGCTCCCGAACTGGAAACCAGTGGGCCAGGTGCTGCTGCTTTAGCCGGTTTATCCGAACTATCGCTGGCAACCGCCTGGGCCTCAAGCAAGCGCTTTTTTTCGGCTTCCTGCTGGGCGATCAGCGCTTTTTGTCGTGCTTCTTCTGCCTCCCTGGCCTGGCGAGCCAGGGTTTCTTCAATGGTTTTCAAGACTTTCGACAGGTCGGCCTGATCTTGCTCGCGGGCCTGGAGTTTTTCGTCGCGGGCCTTTACGTCGGTGTTGAGCTTGGCCAGCGCCAATTGGCGCTCTTTGCGGACTTTATCGAGTTCGTCACGCTGGCTGTCGAGGCTGCTTTTTTGCACCAGCAGCTGAGCCTGCTGCAGGGCGATGTCCTGTTCGACGTTGGCCAGTTGGCGCAGGGTCTCGTTGAAGTTTTTCAACTGCTCCAGGCGCGCCTGGCTCAGGTAATCGTAATAGGTCAGGGTCCGGGCGAATTTTTCCGGGTTCTGTTGGTTGAGCAACAGCTTCAAATACTCCTGGCGGCCGTTCTGGTAGGCCGCGCGAGCCTGAATGGCGATCAGTCGCTGCTGTTCAATGCGCGCGCTCTGAAGTTTTTTTTTCTCTTCATCGAGCCGCTGCAGCTCGGATTCGCTTTTCTTCAGCTCTTTTTGCAGGGACTCGACCTGCTTCTCGAGCTTGCCCATTTCGGTTTCGGTGCCGCGCAGGTCTTTTTGCACGCCGGATTTTTCTTCCTGGAGCTTGCCCAGGAGCTTTTTCAGCTCGGCAATATCCTGACGCGTAGCGTCCAGCTGTTGTTGGGTTTGCACGCGCTCGTCAGCAAAGGCCGGTTGGAGCAGGCAGACAAGAGCAAGGGTCATCAGAGCGCGAAGCATAGAGGCGGGCGACACCAGGGAAAGGGACGGCCTAGTATGCCCGCCGCGGACCGCAAAAAAAATGCCTGTGTGATGACCGGAGTGGGTTCAGGCGGGTCTGACACTTAAAAACACCGCAAAATCAAATATGGGAAGGGTCGGGCGACGTTCCCACAGTCGATTTGCGGTGTAGCAGGGGTCTGAATCAGACCAATATCGAAGTACCAGTCATTTCTTCAGGCTGCTTGAGATCCAGCAGCTTGAGCATGGTCGGCGCCACATCCGCCAGTACTCCACCTTCGCGGACTTTAAAGTCGCGCTTGCCGACGTAGATGAACGGTACCGGCTCCGTGGTATGAGCGGTATGGGCCTGGCCGGTGGAGTCATCGGACATTTGCTCGACGTTGCCGTGGTCTGCGGTGATCAGTGCTTCACCGCCGACTTTTTCCAGGGCTTCGACAATCCGACCAACGCACAGGTCCAGGCATTCAACGGCCTTTACTGCCGCGTCGAACACGCCGCTGTGGCCGACCATGTCGCCGTTGGCGTAGTTGACGACGATAACGTCGTAACGCTGGTTTTCGATGGCGTCGACGATTCTGTCGGTGACTTCTGGTGCACTCATTTCTGGTTGCAGGTCATAGGTCGCAACTTTCGGCGACGGGATCAGGATGCGTTCTTCACCGGGGAAGGGTTCTTCACGACCGCCGGAGAAGAAGAAAGTCACGTGGGCGTACTTCTCGGTCTCGGCAATGCGCAGCTGGGTTTTGCCGTTTTTCGCCAGGTAATCGCCCAGCACGTTTTCCAGGCTGCCCGGCGCAAAAGCCGAGGGTGCAGGAATACTGGCCGCGTATTGGGTCAGCATGACAAATGCCGCCAGTTTCGGCTGGCGGGCGCGCTCGAAGTCCTTGAAGTCGTCTTCGACGAACACGCGGGTCAGCTCGCGGGCGCGGTCGGCGCGGAAGTTCATGAACACTACGGCATCGCCGTCTTCGACCTTGACCGGTTCACCGATGGTCGTGGCTTTGACGAATTCGTCGTTCTCGCCGCGCTCGTAGGCCGCTTGCAGGCCTTCTTGAGCGGTGGCGGCGTTGAATTCGCCGTTGCCGTCGACGATCAGGTTGTAGGCCTGGGACACGCGGTCCCAGCGATTGTCGCGGTCCATGGCGAAATAACGACCAACGATACTGGCGATCCGGCCCTTACCGAGGGTTTTGAAGGACTCATCCAGCAGTTCAATCGACGACTTGGCGCTTCTGGGCGGCGTGTCACGGCCATCGAGGAAGGCGTGCAGGTAGATTTTCTCGGCACCGCGTCTGGATGCCAGTTCGGCCATGGCTATCAGGTGGTCCTGATGGCTGTGCACGCCGCCATCCGAGAGCAAGCCGAGGATATGCACCGCTTTGCCAACGGCAACGGCTTTATCCACGGCCGCGCAGAGGGTCGGGTTTTCAAAAAACTCGCCGTCGCGGATCGATTTGGTTACCCGAGTGAAGTCCTGGTACACCACGCGGCCGGCGCCGAGGTTCATGTGGCCGACTTCCGAGTTGCCCATTTGCCCGTCCGGCAAGCCGACGTCCATGCCCGAACCCGAGATCAAACCATTTGGCACGGTGGCGTACAAGCGGTCTAGCACGGGCTTTTTGGCCGAATAGACGGCGTTGTGTTCTTGGCTTTCACTGTGACCGAAGCCATCCAGAATTATCAGGACCAAAGGTTTAGGCGTGGTAGTCATAGATCCCACTCGTGGCTGGATTAAAAGGGTATGGAAAAAAGAGTGGCAGTTTAAAGGCAAGTTCAATCGCCGTCACCGCCGGGCGGGGTTTGGTCGACCATGGCGGCTGTGTATACTGGCCGACATTTTAACGCCCTGGAACCTCCTAGATGGTTGCTCACCTGATTGAATTCGCCACTAACCACTATTTGCTCGTCGGTGCCTTCGTCGTTCTGCTGGCATTGCTGATCGCCCGTGAGATGAGTCGCGGCGGTAAAAGCCTCAGCACCCGTGAGTTGACTGCATTGGTCAACAATGACCAGGGCGTAGTGATCGACATCCGTCCGACCAAGGATTTCGCCGCCGGCCATATTGTAGGTGCTCTCAATATCCCGCAGGACAAGCTGACCGCCCGCGTTGGCGAGCTGGAAAAGCACAAGGCCAAGACTATCATCCTGGTCGACGCCCAGGGCCAGCACGCCGGAACTCACGCCCGCGAACTGCTCAAGTCCGGTTTCAATGCGGCCAAGTTGTCCGGTGGTGTTTCCAGCTGGAAAGCCGACAACCTGCCGCTGGTGAAGTGAGATGAAAAACGTCGTCGTCTATTCCAGCGATTACTGCCCCTATTGCTCGCGAGCCAAGTATCTGCTCGAGAGCAAAGGCGTAGCCTTCGAAGAAATCAAGGTCGATGGCAAGCCGCAGGTGCGCGCTGAAATGTCCCAGAAGGCTGGCCGGACCTCCGTGCCGCAAATCTGGATCGGCAGCACCCACGTCGGTGGTTGTGACGAGCTGCACGCTCTGGAGCGCGCCGGCAAGCTGGACGCGCTGCTCGAGGCTTGAATCCAAAACCCTACAAGACCCTAAAAGTGAGAAGGATCTGCGATGACTGATGAACAGAACACTGCTGCTGCCAGCGAAGAAGAAACTGCTCCGCAATTCTCGCTGCAGCGCATTTATGTGCGTGACCTGTCCTTCGAAGCGCCAAAAAGCCCGGCGATCTTCCGCCAGCAGTGGGAGCCGAGCGTTGCTCTGGATCTGAACACTCGCCAAAAGGGCCTGGAAGGCGACTTCCATGAAGTCGTGCTGACCTTGTCGGTCACCGTGAAGAACGGTGACGAAGTCGCGTTCATCGCTGAAGTGCAACAGGCCGGGATCTTCCTGATCAAGAACCTGGACGACGCTTCGATGAGCCATACCCTGGGCGCGTTCTGCCCGAACATCCTGTTCCCGTACGCTCGCGAAACCCTGGACAGCCTGGTAGTTCGTGGTTCGTTCCCGGCGCTGATGCTGGCTCCAGTGAATTTCGACGCGCTGTACGCACAAGAGCTGCAACGCATGCAGGCCGCTGGCGAAGCGCCGACTGTGCAATAAGCGTTCGCCCGCCCATGAAAAAAGCGCCGTTGAAGGCGCTTTTTTCATGGGCGGGCGAAACCGGAATGGGGTGCTATTTGAAACCCAATTGCCGCCAGCCTTCGTAGACGGCGACGGCTACTGTATTCGACAGATTGAGGCTGCGGCAGCCTTCGCGCATAGGCAGGCGCAGGCGTTGCCCGGTTGGCAGGGCGTCCAGCACCTCGGCCGGCAGGCCACGGCTTTCCGGGCCGAACAGGAAGGCGTCGCCCTCGGCGAAGCTGGCGTCGTGAAACGGTCGCGAGCCCTTGGTGGTGAAGGCGAACACGCGTGGGTGGCCGAGGCTTTCCAGGCAACTGGCGAGGTCGGCATGGCGCTGCAAGGTGGCATACTCGTGGTAGTCGAGGCCGGCCCGGCGCAGGCGTTTATCGTCCATCTCGAAGCCCAGCGGCTCGATCAAATGCAGGTGGCAGCCACTGTTGGCGCACAGCCTGATAACGTTGCCGGTATTCGGCGGAATTTCTGGTTGAAAAAGGATGACGTGAAACATGCACGGCTCCGAAGATAAAGATGGGCTGCATTCTACGCCTGAAGCAGATCCGCGACCGAAGCTATTGCGGCGGATGTTTTTCTCGCTGGTGATAGTGGGCGTCATGGTCGGCCTGATGATTGGCCGCCTGACCACGCCGGATCCGACCGAGCTGCAACAGGTGGATGTCGTCACGGATGGCTTGGTGCTGTGGTTCAACACTGAGCCCAAGCTGCATGGCGAACACATCGAGGGCACCGTGGCGTTGCTGTTCGAGGCGACGGGCAGGGCGCAGAAGGGTCAGCTGAAGATCAACGGCAAGGACGCGAATTGGCGGGTGCGCTCGAGTGATGGAGGGTTGTTGCTGAATCTGCTGGCGGCCCGGCCGTTGCGTGGCGAGTGGTCCGGTGCCGAAGTGGAAGGTCGATGGCGTTTGGAGATCCATCTCCAGGAGGAATAAAAGAGGGAATCCCCGGCCTGCCTGTACCAAGGTTCCCGAAACCGGGTGGGGCTCGGCGCGGTTGCGTCATGAGCCCCGGTTGTAAAGAAGGGGATTCTCGGCCTGCCTGTACCAAGGTCCCCAAAACTGGCTAGGGCTCGTCGCTGTTTGCGTTATGAGCCCTGGGTGTAAAGAGGGGAATCCCCGGCCTGCCTGTACCAAGGTCCCCGAAACCGGGTAGTGAATCGAATCACTGATTGAACTATTGCAGGGGGCGTGCCAGTTTTTAATAAGTTGAAACAGAAAGTCGCTGAGCAGCGCTGAAAGCCCCGTAAATCGGGGGTTTCTTGTTTTTGCGATATGGAGTTTCTGGTGGATGAAGGCGGGATTTCGAATCAGTTGTCGTGCGCGATTGCGGTTCACGGTGCATTGCGGCGGTGCATGCTGGCCCTGAAAGCATCGCGAGCAGGCTCGCTCCCACAGGGTTCAATGGTGTTCACACACTAGTGAAACACTGAAGATCCACTGTGGGAGCGAGCCTGCTCGCGATTGGATCTAGAGATCAGCGCAGATCTAAAGGCTGTTTAGCCCTCATCACTCTCGTCTTCCTCGGCACCATCGACCTTCATCCCCAGCTCCTTGATCTTGCGGGTCAAGGTGTTGCGGCCCCAGCCCAGCAGCACGGCGGCGTCGCGGCGACGTCCGGCGGTGTGTTTGAGGGCGGTTTCGATCATGATCCGCTCGAAGCTCGGCACCGCGCTGTCAAGCAGGCTCGATTGGCCACGTGCCAGCGCCTGATCGGCCCATTGACGCAACGCCTGCTCCCAGTTGGTGACGGGTGCAGAGTCCTGTGGCAGGTTCAGCAGTTCCGGCGGCAGGTCACTGATATGCACTTCGCGACCCGAAGCCATCACCGTGATCCAGCGGCAGGTATTCTCCAGTTGGCGCACGTTGCCGGGCCACGGCAGGTTTTTCAGGTATTCCTCGGTTTCGCTTTTCAGCAATTTAGGCTCGACCGCCAGTTCTTGCGCGGCGCGGGCGAGGAAATGCTTGGCCAGGGTCGGAATGTCTTCGCGACGATCGGACATCCGCGGGATATGGATGCGGATCACATTCAGACGGTGGAACAAATCCTCACGGAATTTCCCGGCATGAACCAGGGTTTCCAGATTCTGGTGGGTCGCGGCGATGATCCGCACATCAACCTTGACCGGAGTGTGGCCGCCGACCCGATAAAACTCGCCATCGGCCAGCACCCGCAACAGGCGCGTCTGGGTGTCGGCCGGCATGTCGCCGATCTCATCGAGAAACAGCGTACCGCCATCAGCTTGCTCGAAACGTCCACGGCGCAGGTTGGCTGCACCGGTGAATGCGCCTTTTTCATGGCCAAACAGCTCGGACTCCATCAAGTCCTTGGGAATCGCCGCCATGTTCAAGGCGATGAACGGTGAGGCCGCTCGCGGGCTGTGGCGATGCAGGGCATGGGCTACCAGCTCTTTACCGGTCCCGGATTCGCCGTTGATCAGTACCGTAATGTTCGAGTGACTGAGACGACCGATGGCCCGAAACACCTCCTGCATCGCTGGCGCTTCGCCGATGATTTCCGGGGTGCGGGTCAGGGCGGGCACCACTTCCAGCAGGCCTTGCTGTTCCTGTGCGTGCTGGTTGGCGCGCTTGACCAGGGACACGGCTTCGTCGACATCGAATGGCTTGGGCAGGTACTCGAAAGCGCCGCCCTGATAGGACGCGACAGCGCTGTCCAGGTCGGAATGAGCAGTCATGATGATGACAGGCAACCGTGGGTGCTGTTCGCGAATCCGTGCTAACAGGTCCAGACCGCTGGCACCCGGCATGCGGATGTCGGAGATGATCACGTCCGGCTGCTGGCGCGCCAGGCGGCTCATCACGCCATCGGCGCTGTCGAAGCTTTGCGTGGTCATGCCTTCCTGTTGCAAGGCTTTTTCCAGAACCCAACGGATAGAACGGTCGTCATCGACGATCCACACGGTTTCACTACGGCTCATGTCGATGGGGCTCCTTGTTCCAGTGGCAGAAAGATCGAGAACGTGGTGTGGCCAGGATGGCTGTCACATTCGATCAGGCCCTGGTGCTGGCTGATGATGTTCTGAGTAATGGCCAGGCCCAGCCCGGTACCGTCCGGGCGGCCGCTGACCATTGGAAAGAAGATGGTTTCTTGCAGTTCGGCGGGAATTCCCGGGCCGTTGTCGATGATTTCGATCTTGGTCACCAGGCGATGGCGCACATGGCCGATGGTGAACTGGCGCATCGCGCGGGTGCGCAGGCTGATACGGCCCAGGCGCAATTCGTTCTGGCTGCTGATGGCCTGCATGGCATTGCGCACAATGTTGAGCACCGCCTGGATCATCTGCTCGCGGTCGATCAAGACATCGGGAATGCTCGGGTCGTAGTCGCGCACCAAAGTGATGCAGCCCTGGCTTTCGGCTTCCACCAGACTGCCCACGCGTTCGAGCACTTCATGGATATTGGTCATCGCCAGTGACGGCAACTTGTTCGAGCCGAGCATGCGATCCACCAGGTTACGCAGGCGATCAGCCTCTTCGATGATGACGTTAGTGTAGTCCCTGAGGCTATCTTCCGGCAGCTCGCGGGCCAGTAGTTGGGCAGCGCCGCGAATCCCGCCGAGGGGGTTCTTGATCTCGTGGGCCAGGCCGCGCACCAGCATCTTGCTGGTTTCCTGTTTGGACAGCTGGGCCTCCTCCTTGGTGATCCGCAGCAAACGGTCACGGGGGTGGACTTCCAACAGCAGCAGGGTGGCGCCATCGCTGAGAATCGGCGTTACCGCGTAATCGACGGTCAGGGTCTGGCCGGTCAGGGCGGTGAGCATCGCTTCGCGTTTGGTGAATGGATGCGCCTGCTCGACGGCCTGGCGCAAGGAGCTCAGGGCTTCGGCTGATTCGGTGAACAGCTCGCTGATGAATTGCCCATGACTGCGCTGGCCACTGATGGCCAGCAGCATTTCCGCCGCAGGGTTCATGTACTCAAGGCGCAGCTCGGCGTTGAGCAGGATGGTTGCGGTGGTCAGGTTGTCGAGTAGCAAACGGTGCAGTGCGTCGCTGATGGTCATGAGTGAATTTTGACCTCTTTTGAAGCGGAGCAATCGAGACCGGTCCCGGATTGCGCGCGCGAATTAAGCGCTGATACAAGGAAAATGCAAAAACCAAACCAAGGCTCCGAAAAGAAGCGCTAAACCCCTGAAACGGGCGTTTTAAGCTCGATTGCGTGGCGTTATGCCTGCTCAGCCGGGTATTTTCGAACCAAAATGGGTTGATCAGTGATCGGAGTGCAACTAATCGCACCAATATAGTGCGAAAACCTGAAGGGCGTTTAGAAGATTGAAAAAATGCTTTTTTCTTCTTCAGGTTTGTCCGCCAAAGGACATTCCGGACGCTGGCCGTAATCGACAAGGCTGCAAGGTTTGACCTGGCGTTTCTGCGCCAGGGACATACGCAGCATATGGAAAGGCTGATTGGCTGTTCGCTCGACGATTCGCCCTTGCTCATCGAGAATTTCCACTGCCAGGTGGTGGGTGCCACGGTCGATATTGCTCAAGGCGAATACCGGGCTGGGGCCCGGAGCGGCGGTCGGTTGGCCGTCCAGTATCAAGCGATAGCGGTGACCACGTTGCAGGCCGGGTTCATTGGTGACGCTGACAATCAACTCGCCCTGGGTACTGCGTACCGTGGCGTCTGGGTCCGGCACCAGAACCCGCAGCATCTGATAGTGGAAGAGCGGTTTGTCCTGGGGCTTGCTGGCGGATGGCTTCGGGGCTGCTCCGTTCGGGTTTGCCGACATACGATTGCCCGGAGCTAATTGAACGCGTTTGGCATTACCCGGTTGAGGTTGGTCGGTGAAGACCCGATTCCCTTGAGCGTCGATATAGGTGTAGACCTCGGCTGTGGCCGGAAGGGCGATCAGCAGCAGGCAGAGCGCCAGTGCACCCGTGAAAGGCATCAAGGCTTATGCACCCGTTGCACGGTAAAAGTGGCGGTCGGGCTTTGTTGCACAACTCGCTCTCCATCCAGTACCTGTACCGCCAGTCGGTGTTCGCCACGATCGATGTTCACCAGTTGCAAGCGTGGCACGTTGCTCGGCTGACCATAGGGCTGGTCGTCCAGCAGCAGACGCAGGCGATGCTCGCCTTGCAGGCGCGGTTGCAGCGCAACACCCACGGTGAAGGTGCCATTGTTGGCACGCAGGGCTTCTTCGCTGGGTAACCCGGTCAACTCCAATACCTCATATGCAGCGACACTATCGTCTTGCTGACGGGCGTTTTGTGCCGGGCTGGCGTGTGGCAGGGCAGGCGGCTGACGCTCGACGCTATTGAGTGGCGGCAAGTCAACGGCCTGGCTCCGGGTGCCGTCGGGCGGCTGATTGCTATAGGCAGTGTTGCCATTGGCATCGGTGTATTTGTAGATCTGCGCCGTCGCCGAGAAGGCCAGGGGCAAAAGCAGAAACAGTAAAAACGGCCGCATTCAGGCTTCCCGATGGATTGAACAAGTTACTCCGACAGCGCAATGCCCGGGCTGCCAGCATAGAACACTATGAGTTCTACCGGGCTGTCGCCGGTTTTGCCGCGATGCACCGTGTTGACCATTTCGGCCAGGGTCTGCCCTTGTTTGAGTACCCGGGTCTGACCACTGTCCCTGGCTTCGACGGTGAGCTCTCCGGCGAGGATATAAGCCGCATTGGGGATCGGATGAGTGTGCCACTTTAGTTCGGTGTTGGCAGGTATCTTCAATTTGAGCAGGGTCAGTTCGGGGCTGCCTTGGGGATAGGAGGCATAGGGCGTTCCATCCCAGGAGGAGGAGCTCTGCAGCAAGACTTCCTTTTCGATCCCGGGCTTTGCATTGGTATTGCTGCAGCCCAGCGTGAGCAGGCAAGCGAGCGCGACGAGCAAGGTTCTGGCGGGGGCGGGTTTTTTCATGGCTCTATCCTCTGCAGGGGGGCGTGATGACTCCAATGAGTGCTGTCAGGCTACGTGCAATGCAATTGCGTTGATGCCAGAGGGGGCTGTGAGTGCCGGAGGATGGGGTGCGATCAGCTGTCAGAAATTGCCCACAAAAAAGGCCTCCCGAAGGAGGCCTCTGTTACGCCGCTTGCGCAAGCGTTACTGGATTAGCAGCTGTAGTACAGCTCGTATTCCAGTGGGTGTACGAAGGTGCGAACCTTGATTTCTTCTTCGCTTTTCAGAGCGATGTAAGCATCGATGAAGTCATCGCTGAAAACACCGCCTTTGGTCAGGAATGCACGACCTTTGTCCAGCTCTTCCAGGGCTTCTTTCAGGCTGCCGCAAACTTGTGGGATCTCTTTCGCCTCTTCAGGCGGCAGGTCATACAGGTTTTTGTCAGCCGCGTCGCCTGGGTGGATCTTGTTCTGGATGCCGTCCAGGCCAGCCATCAACAGTGCAGCGAAGCCCAGGTACGGGTTGGCTGCCGGATCCGGGAAGCGAGCTTCGATACGGCGAGCTTTAGGGCTGGACACGTAAGGAATACGGATCGAAGCGGAACGGTTGCGAGCCGAGTAGGCCAGCATTACCGGAGCTTCAAAACCTGGGACCAGACGCTTGTAGGAGTTGGTCGACGGGTTGGTGAAACCGTTCAGTGCCTTACCGTGCTTGATGATGCCGCCGATGAAGAACAGGGCGGTATCGGACAGGCCGGCATAACCTTCGCCAGCAAAGGTGTTCTTGCCATCTTTGGAGATAGACAGGTGAACGTGCATACCCGAACCGTTATCGCCATACAGCGGCTTAGGCATGAAGGTCGCGGTGCGGCCGTAAGCGTCGGCAACGTTGTGCACGCAGTATTTCAGGGTCTGAACTTCGTCAGCCTTGGCTACCAGGGTGTTGAACTTGACGCCGATTTCGTTCTGGCCAGCAGTCGCCACTTCGTGGTGGTGAACTTCGATGACCAGGCCCATTTCTTCCATGGCGTTGCACATGGAAGTACGGATTTCGTGGTCATGGTCAAACGGAGGAACCGGGAAATAGCCGCCTTTCACGCCTGGACGGTGACCGCGGTTGCCGCCTTCGACGTCCTGGTCGGACATCCACGAGCCTTGTTCGGAGAAGATTTTGAACATCGAACCGGAGATGTCGGACTTGAACTTCACTTCGTCGAAGATGAAGAACTCAGGCTCCGGGCCTACGAATACGGTGTCGCCGATACCGGTGGACTTCAGGTATTCCTCGGCGCGCTTGGCGATGGCGCGTGGGTCACGGTCATAGCCTTGCATGGTCGAAGGTTCGATCACGTCGCAAACCAGGATCAGGGTCGGCTCTTCGGTGAACGGGTCGAGGACGGCAGTGGAGTCGTCCGGCATCAGGATCATGTCGGAGGCTTCGATGCCTTTCCAGCCGGCGATGGAGGAGCCGTCGAACATTTTGCCTTCTTCGAAGAAAGCTTCATCCAGCGCATCGCGAGCTGGCATGGTCACGTGGTGCTGAGTGCCTTTGGTGTCAGTGAAGCGCAGATCAATCCATTTGACGTCATGATCTTTGATGAGTTGAACCGACTTCGACATAGTGTCCTCCGGGGTGGCTTCGGGCTAGTAGTGGAGTGCCCTTAGAATGTGGGTGATGCCGGCGCGAATACTCTGCCAAGGCAACCTGCCTCACAAGGGAGCAAATTGCATGCCAGTGCCCCGACTTGGGTTTTTTGCCCCAAACTCACGCATATAAAGGTACAAACGGGAAAATTCGGAAAGTTTACGCACTGAAATGTTGCGCGCAAAAGCATAATCGCCCTATTTCAGTGCGCACAAAACCATCTGCACATTAACTGGTTAAACCTTGAGCAATTTCCGCTATAATCCGCGCCCCCCTTTTTCGGCTGGCCCTTCGCGCGCTGTTTCCATGAAACTAATCGTAAAAGTCTTCCCAGAGATCATCATCAAGAGCCGCCCGGTACGGATGCGTTTCATCCGCCAGTTGGCCAAAAACATCCGTGCCGTGCTCCGCGATCTGGACCCGGCTGTGGTGGTGAACGGTGTGTGGGACAATCTCGTGATGGAAACCCGCGTCAGCGAGCCGAAAGCCTTGAAGGACATGATGGATCGCCTGAGCTGCATGCCGGGCATCGCGCATTTCCTGCAGGTTGACGAGTACCCGTTGGGCGACTTCGACGACATCGTCGCCAAGTGCAAACAGCATTTCGGTGATGCCTTGGCGGGCAAGATTTTTTCTGTGCGCTGTAAACGCGCCGGCAAGCACGAATTTACTTCGATGGAAATCGAGAAATACGTCGGTAGCCAGCTGCGTCGTCAGTGCGGTGCCGCCGGAATCTCTTTAAAAGAGCCGGAAATCGAAGTGCGGATGGAAATTCGCGACCAACGGTTGTTTGTGATCCACAGTCAGCACAACAGCATCGGCGGTTATCCGCTGGGAGCCCTGGAACAGACACTTGTGCTGATGTCCGGCGGTTTCGATTCGACGGTGGCGGCCTACCAGATCATGCGTCGCGGGTTGATGAGCCATTTCTGCTTCTTCAACCTGGGCGGGCGTGCCCACGAGCTGGGCGTGATGGAAGTTGCGCACTATATCTGGAAGAAGTACGGCAGCTCCCAGCGAGTGCTGTTCGTCAGCGTACCGTTCGAGGAAGTGCTCGGAGAAATTCTCGGTAAAGTCGATAACAGTCATATGGGCGTAGTATTGAAGCGTATGATGTTGCGCGCGGCTTCAAGAATTGCCGATCGGCTGGAAATCGATGCGCTGGTTACCGGTGAGGCGATCTCCCAGGTGTCCAGCCAGACGCTGCCGAATCTCTCGGTGATCGACTGCGTAACCGAGAAGCTGGTGCTGCGACCGCTGATCGCCAGTCACAAGCAGGACATCATTGATCTGGCCAACGAGATCGGCACTGCCGATTTCGCCAAGCATATGCCGGAATATTGCGGGGTGATTTCGGTCAACCCCAAGACCCACGCCAAGCGCAACCGCGTGGAGTATGAAGAACAACAGTTCGATATGGCGGTGCTCGAGCGTGCGCTCGAGAACGCCAAACTGGTGCCGATCGATCGGGTTATCGATGAATTGGGCCAGGATTTGCAGGTCGAAGAAGTCAGTGAAGCACTGGCCGGTCAAATCGTGATCGACATCCGTCACCCGGATGCTCAGGACGACGAGCCGCTGGAGCTGCCTGGCATCGAGGTACAAGCGATGCCGTTTTATGCATTGAACGCTCGTTTCAAGGAACTGGACCCTACTCGCCAGTACCTGTTGTATTGCGACAAAGGCGTGATGAGTCGCCTGCATGCCCACCATTTGCTCAGTGAGGGGCATGCCAATGTGCGCGTTTATCGACCGAGCTAAGAGCCCGGGGCTGTATGCCTGTGGCCTGCGTCACCGGCCCCCCGACGCCGCCGTCAAGCTGTAACGGCTTTGCCGGACTCTACTGTAAATGGCTGCCAAGACTTGTCAGCACACCGAATCCTCTGATCGAGATACACAAGTGATCGAAAATCTACGCAACATCGCCATCATTGCTCACGTTGACCATGGTAAGACCACCCTGGTAGACAAACTCTTGCGTCAATCCGGCACCCTGGAGCGCAACGAGCTCAACGACGAGCGCGTGATGGACTCCAACGACCAGGAGAAAGAGCGCGGTATTACCATTCTGGCGAAAAACACCGCCATCAACTGGAACGGCTACCACATCAACATCGTGGATACCCCGGGCCACGCCGACTTCGGCGGCGAAGTAGAACGCGTAATGTCGATGGTTGACTCCGTTCTGCTGCTGGTTGACGCTCAAGACGGCCCTATGCCGCAAACCCGCTTTGTGACCCAGAAGGCCTTCCAGGCTGGCCTGCGTCCAATCGTGGTGATCAACAAGGTTGACCGTCCAGGTGCACGTCCGGATTGGGTTCTGGATCAGATCTTCGACCTGTTCGACAACCTGGGCGCTACTGAAGAGCAGCTGGACTTCCAAGTCGTTTACGCTTCCGCGCTGAACGGTATTGCCGGTCTTGAACACACCGCCATGGCGGAAGACATGACGCCGCTGTACCAGGCGATCGTTGACCACGTTCCGGCTCCTAAAGTCGACCGTGAAGGCCCGTTCCAGATGCAAATCTCGGCACTGGACTACAACAGCTTCCTGGGTGTTATCGGCGTTGGTCGTATCGCTCGTGGTCGCGTCAAGCCGAACACTCAAGTTGTGGCCATCGACGTTGACGGCAAGCGCCGTAACGGTCGTATCCTCAAGCTGATGGGTCACCACGGTCTGCACCGCATCGACGTTGAAGAAGCAGCTGCCGGCGACATCGTCTGCATCAGCGGCTTCGACCAGCTGTTCATCTCCGACACTCTGTGCGACCCACTGAACGTCGAAGCGATGAAACCGCTGACCGTTGACGAACCTACCGTTTCCATGACCTTCCAGGTTAACGATTCGCCGTTCTGCGGTCGTGAAGGCAAGTTCGTCACCAGCCGTAACATCAAGGAACGTCTGGACAAGGAACTGCTGTTCAACGTTGCTCTGCGCGTTGAAGAAGGCGACACCGCCGACAAGTTCAAAGTCTCTGGCCGTGGTGAACTGCACCTCTCGGTACTGATCGAAACCATGCGTCGCGAAGGCTTCGAAATGGCTGTTGGTCGTCCGGAAGTGATCATCCGTCTGGTTGACGGCGTGAAACACGAACCGTACGAAAACGTCACCATCGACCTGCCGGAAGAATCCCAGGGCGCGATCATGGAACAGATCGGTATCCGTAAGGGCGACCTGACCAACATGGTTCCGGATGGCAAAGGCCGCGTTCGCCTTGAGTACAACATCCCGGCTCGTGGCTTGATCGGTTTCCGTAACGAGTTCCTGACCCTGACCTCCGGTGCAGGCATCCTGACCTCGATCTTCGACCGTTACGACGTGATGAAGTCCGGCGACATGTCCGGCCGTCAGAACGGCGTGCTGGTTTCGGTTGCCACTGGTAAGGCTCTGACTTACTCGCTGGAAACCCTGCAGGCTCGCGGCAAGCTGTTCCTGGGCCACGGCGAAGACGTGTACGAAGGTCAAATCGTCGGCATCAACAGCCGCGACAACGACCTGGGCGTCAACCCAACCAAAGGCAAGAAGCTCGACAACATGCGTGCTTCCGGTAAAGACGAAACCATCGCACTGGTTCCGCCTATCCGCTTCACTCTGGAGCAAGCTCTGGAATTCGTACAAGAAGACGAATTGTGTGAAGTAACGCCTAAGTCCATCCGTCTTCGCAAGAAGATCCTGGGCGAAAGCGAGCGTACCCGCGCTGCCAAGAAAAGCGGTAACTGAGTTTCGACTTAGTTAAGGCTTAAAAAAACGCCCCCGACCGCAAGGTCGGGGGCGTTTTTGTTTGTCTGGGATTTGATGTCGTTTGGGCTGCCGCCATCACGCCCTGAGCCTTTCCGTCAACACGGTTTAGCCTTGTCCGGCTCGCTGATCAAAGGCGAGCCGTGCCGGGTCAGGCAGCGAGATTGCGGATCAGAACTTCTCGAGCGTGCGACGGTTGCTGCTGGTCTCACGCGCCACTTCTTTCGGCTTATAGGCGCAATACCCCGGCCGCGGCCCGATTTTCGGGTGGTTGCGGCAGGTATCCGGGCGCTTTTCATAAATAGTGCACAGGCGACTCTTACGATCCAGGTACAGGCAATCGTTGTTACTCATGCGCTGGAGGGTGAAGATCTCGGACTTCTGGTTGTAGCGCTCGACGATCCCTTCCTTCTGCAGGCGTTTGGCGATGTTCTTCGCTGGCTCGCCGCGCTCGAATTCGTCGACGATGCCAATACGGATCAGATCCTTGATCTTGACCTCGACCGGCAGCGTGCAGCAGCTGGACACGCAGGAACCGCACATCGGCGCAGAATACTTGGCCCAGGTATCGAGGCGATCGATCTCTGCGGCAGCGATCAGGTTGGACTTCATCATCGGTTGTTACCAGGGGTGTATCAGGGCGCGCGATGATACCGGGGTTGGTGAAGGTGTGAACAACCATTTGCCGGTTTTTCATCCAATCAGGGTATTTTGACCGGATCGGCACGGCATCTGCATCTTTTCAGGGCGTATCGGCCGGAGGAAAATGTTTACCTGAGTAATTGCAGAAAACACCGAACCGGAACCTCTGCCTCGTGTCAGACCGACTAGGCTCAGACAATTCCATGCCGTCTATCTCGCTCGAGGTTGTATTGATGACTCAGGAACCACTTGTTCGTGACGCAGAGGTGGCCGCATTTCGCGACGCTGTCTTGACCAAACTGACCTACGCAGTGGGTAAGGACCCGGATCACGCGTTTGACCATGACTGGTTCGAAGCCATTGCTTTGGCCGCGCGGGACCATATGGTCGAACACTGGATGGACCACACGCGGCAGATCTACCGCAAGGGCCAGAAGCGTGTGTACTACCTGTCGCTGGAATTCCTCATCGGCCGTCTGCTCTACGACAGCCTGAGTAATCTTGGCCTGCTGGATGTGGCGCGCGAGGCGATGACCGAACTGGGCGTCGACCTTGAGCGCATTCGCCTGCTGGAGCCGGACGCGGCGCTGGGTAACGGCGGCCTCGGGCGATTGGCGGCGTGTTTCATGGAGAGTATGTCGACCCTCGGCATCGCTGGCCATGGTTACGGTATTCGCTATGAACACGGCTTGTTCCGTCAGGCCATTGTCGACGGCTGGCAGCAGGAACAGACCGAGCACTGGCTGGATTTCGGCAACCCCTGGGAGTTCGAGCGGCCTGAGGTGATCTACCCGATTGGCTTCGGCGGCGGAGTCGAGACCGTGATGGATGAAACCGGCAAGACCAAGCAAGTCTGGTGGCCGGCGGAAACCGTGCGGGCAGTGGCCTACGACACGCCCGTGGTCGGTTGGCGCGGTGCCAGCGTCAACACCCTGCGTCTGTGGCGGGCGCGGGCCATGGAAGACCTGCACCTGGAGCGCTTCAATGCCGGCGACCATCTGGGCGCGGTGGCCGAAGTGGCGCGGGCGGAAAGTATTTCCCGGGTACTCTATCCCGCCGACAGCACCGAAGCCGGCCAGGAGTTGCGGCTGCGTCAGGAGTATTTCTTCGTTTCTGCGTCGTTGCAGGATTTGCTGCGCCGGCACAAGAACATGCATGACTCGGTGCTGAGCCTTGGCGACCACGCCGCGATCCAGCTCAACGACACCCATCCCTCGATTGCCGTGGCCGAGCTGATGCGCCAGTTGCTCGACTTGTATGGTGTCGATTGGGATACCGCTTGGCAGATCACTGTCGACACGCTGTCCTACACCAACCACACGTTACTGCCCGAAGCGCTGGAAACCTGGCCGGTAGGGCTGATGGAGCGGATGCTGCCGCGACACATGCAGATCATCTACCTGATCAACGCCCATCACATCGACTCACTGCGAGCCAAGGGTATCCACGACTTCGACGTGCTGCGCGCCGTGTCATTGATCGAGGAAGACAACGGTCGCCGGGTACGCATGGGCAATCTGGCGTTTCTCGGTTCCCACAGCGTCAACGGGGTTTCCGGCCTGCATACCCAGCTGATGCGCAGCACGGTGTTTTCCGAACTGCACAAGCTTTATCCGGAGCGGATTAACAATAAGACCAACGGCATCACCTTCCGTCGCTGGCTGTACCAGGCCAACCCGGAGCTGACCTCGATGATGGTCGATGCGTTGGGTCCCAAGCTGTTGGATAACGTCGAAGAGCGCTTGATCGACCTGGAGCCGTTCGCCGAGAAGGCAGCGTTCCGCAAGCAGTTCGCCGAACAGCGACTGCACAGCAAAAGAGCCCTGGCCAATATTATCCAGGAGCAGTTGGGCATCACGGTCAATCCGGAGGCGATGTTCGACGTGCAGGTCAAACGGATTCATGAATACAAGCGCCAGTTACTCAACCTGCTGCACACCGTGGCGCTGTACCAGGCGATCCGCGCGGAGCCGGAAGTCGACTGGGTGCCGAGGGTGAAAATTTTCGGCGGCAAGGCCGCGGCCAGTTATCACCAGGCCAAGTTGATCATTAAACTGGCCAATGACATCGCGCGCACCGTGAACAATGACCCGACCGTGCGCGGCCTGCTCAAGGTGGTGTTCCTGCCCAATTACAACGTGAGCCTGGCCGAGTGCATCATTCCCGCCGCCGACCTCTCGGAGCAGATATCCACCGCCGGATTCGAGGCGTCAGGCACCAGCAACATGAAGTTCGGCCTCAATGGCGCCCTGACCATCGGCACGCTGGACGGTGCCAACGTGGAGATGTGCGAGCGCATCGGTGCCGAGCACATGTTTATCTTTGGTCTCAGCGCCCAGCAGGTCGAAGCGCGCACACTCAACGCCGAGTTCAGCGCCGTGCCCGATATTGCGGCCTCCCATCGACTCGGGGACGTGTTGCAAGCGATTCGCAGCGGGGTGTTCTCGCCGGATGATCCGACCCGTTACACCGGGTTGATCGATTCGCTGGTCGACCATGACCGCTTTCTCGTCTGCGCCGATTTTGACTCCTACTGGAATGCTCAGTCACGGGTCGAAGCACACTGGCACGATTCGAAAGAATGGTGGCGCTCGGCGGTGCTGAACACTGCCCGGATGGGCTGGTTCTCGTCCGACCGGACGATTCGTGAGTACGCGACGGATATCTGGAAGGCGCTGGAGTAAGTTTTAGGCGTCGATATACTGTGGTGCTCCGGAAAAGATCGCAGCCTGCGGCAGCTCCTACGGTCCGTGTTCACAAGCGACATTTGTGAACGCGATCTGTGTAGGAGCTGCCGCAGGCTCGGGCCGCGTTCGGACGATCTTGGCAATTTCGGCCGCGCTAATCTTCTCGGATTGGCGATAGTGCTTAGGGATATCGACCATGCAATGGATTTTCATGCTGACAGGGCTGGTGCTGGGCTGGATGCTCGATGAGACCTTCAGCGATGCCTTGCTTGGCGCCCTGATCGGAGTTGGTGTCGGGCAAGCGATCCGCCTTGCGGGTCTGAGTTCGCAAGCGGCGCAGCAAAGCCAGCAATTGGAACTGGCGCAAAAAGCTTTAGCGGCTGTCGAGCAGCGTCTGGCACTGCTCGAAGCGTCTGGAATCAGAGCTGCCGAGCCGACTGCTGCCAGTGAAGCAGCCCAACCCTATTCCCCTCCTGAAGTGGTCTTGAGCGAAGCGCCGGAATCGATTCCGGCGCCTTTGCGTGCGGACCCCGAGCTGGTCTGGGATTGGCCGGCGGAACTCGAACGCGAGCAATATGCCGCCGCGCCGCAATCGAGCAAACCTCCAGCAGTCGATGCCTGGAAACCAGAGCCCGCTGCCAGCGCGCCGGGAAAACCGGCAGGCCGCCGTGAACCGAACCTGATCGAACGCGCCATGAGCAGTGCGCGCAATGGGTTGTTCGGCGGTAACACCGTGCTGCGGGTCGGTGTGCTGCTGTTGTTTCTCGGCTTGGCGTTCCTGCTGCGCTATGCCACCGAAGGCATGGTGGTGCCAATCGAGCTGCGTTACGCGGGGGTTGCAGCTTGCGCCCTGGGCCTGCTCGGGCTCGGTTGGTGGCTGCGTCTGCGCAACAGCAGCTACGCGCTGATGTTGCAGGGCACGGGGATCGCGGTGTTGTACCTGACGGTGTTCGCCGCCATGCGCCTGCATCCACTGCTTGATCCGACTGCCGCTTTGGGCTTGCTGGTGGTGGTCACAGTGTTCTCGGCGATTCTGGCGATCACCCAGGATGCGCTGGGCCTGGCTGCGGTGGCGGCCCTCGGTGGCTTTGCCGCGCCGATTCTGACCTCCACCGGGGCTGGCAACCATGTCGCGTTGTTCAGTTATTTCGCCTTGCTCAACGCCGGCATCCTGGCCATTGCCTGGTTCAAGGCCTGGCGCTTGCTCAACCTGATCGGTTTCGTCGGCACCTTCGGTATTGGTTTCGCCTGGGGGCTGCGCTCTTACACTGCGCAACTGCTGTGGAGCACCGAGCCGTTCCTGATTCTGTTCTTCCTGATGTACCTGGCGATCGGGCTGCTGTTCGCACGGCGAAAATTGCTGGAGTTGAGCGATGCGCCCGCAGACGCCAGCCGCGAAGCGCTGCTGCGCTGGTCGGCGCGCAAGGGCGATTATGTCGACGGCACTATGCTGTTCGGCCCGCCGCTGGTTGGTTTCGGCTTGCAGTTCGCGCTGGTCCAGCATCTGCAGTTCGCCGCGGCGTTCAGCGCGCTGGCGCTGGGCATTGTCTATATCGGCCTGGCCCGCTTGCTCGCCGGTGGGCGAGCGCTGTTACTGGGGGAAACCTGCCTGGCACTGGGGGTGATTTTCGCCAGCCTGGCGATTCCGCTGGGACTGGATGCGCGGTGGACGGCGGCGGCCTGGGCGGTGGAAGGCGCGGGGATTTTCTGGCTCGGCCTGCGTCAGCAGCGACCCTTGGCGCGGGCGTTTGCCTTGCTCCTGCAAGTGGGCTCGGCGCTGTCATTCCTCAGTGAACTGCGGGGTGGCGAGACCAGCCTGTTGGACGGTGCGCCACTAGGGGCGTTGATGTTGGGGGCAGCCTTGCTGTTCAGTTTCTATCAATTGCGCGAAGCCCGGCCCGGGCAAGCGTCGAACCGGGAGCGTATAGCGCTGCCGGTATTGGCTTGCGGCGGCTTGGCATTCCTTTATCTGCTGGCACCCTTGTTTTTCTTCACCCAAGGTACCGCTATCAGTTGGGCGCTGGCGGGGCTGGCGACCTTGTTCGTCGGCCTGCGCCTGCAATCGCGGACGTTCCTGTTCAATGCCTTCGCCGTACAACTGCTCGCTGGCGCGTTGTTCCTCCTGCGGCTGCAAGGCGCGCAGGGCGACTCTGCGGTGTTCAGTGCCGGTTGGAGTGGTTTGCTCAGTGCTTCCTTGATTGGCCTGGCGTTGATTGGCGGGATGTTACTGGCGGCACGTGATGACATGGTGCGCAATGACGTGCGACTGCTACGCGGCCTGTCGGTGGTGTTGCTGGCGGGGCTGGTGCTGATCAACCTGGCGGTATTGTTTGTGCTGCCATGGCAAACGGCGAGCGCGGTGTGGGCCGCCAGTGGTCTGATGATCATCTGGCTGAGCCTGTACATGCAGCAGCGTGTGAGTTTTGTCTTTGGTCTGCTGTTGCAGTTGATTGGCGGCGCGGCGTTCCTGATTGCCGGGCCCGATCTGCTCGGATCGTTGTCCAGCGAAGGACTGCGGCCACTGGCTCATGGCGGTTTCTGGACGCCGATGGTGCTCGGCTTGGCGGCGTTGGTCGGTGCCTGGCGCTTGCAGCGAGGCGCTCATGCAACGGCTTTCGATGCCTTGAGCTTGCAGCGTTTGTCCGAACTGCTGTTGGTGTGGGGCGCGGCCTGGTGGGCGCTGGCGTTGGTCAGTGAAGTATTGCGCTTTGCCCCGGCGGATCTGCAAGCCGCGTGGTTACTCGGCGTCGCGGCGTTGAGTGTGGCGCTGTGGTGCCTGTTGGCCTTGCGCTTGAAGTGGCCGGCGCTGGGTCTGCTCTGCACCTTGCTGGTACTGGCAGCGAGTCTGGTATTGGTCGCGGCATGGCACGCCCGTTATCACCCGGCAGCCCATTTCGGCTGGCTGGCTTGGGTGGCGGTGTTTGTCGTGCACTTCTTCGCGTTGCGACGTTTGGCGCCGATGCTGCCCGCTACGGCCTTGAGCGTCGCCCATGTCCTGGGTTGCTGGCTGCTGATTGGCGTACTGGCGCTGGAGCTGCGTTACGGCCTGCTGCTGTTGTCCGAGCAATACAACGCCTGGCGCTGGCTGGGCTGGGCGATTCTACCAAGCCTGTATCTGGTGTTGATGGCCGCCCCTCGCAACTGGCGGTGGCCGGTCTCGAGCCATTCCCCCGAGTATCGCTTTTACGCGGCGCTGCCGTTGGCCGTGTTGATGCTTGGCTGGTTCTGGCTGGCGAACATCGCCAGTGACGGAACCGCCGAACCGCTGCCCTATGTGCCACTGCTCAACCCATTGGAGTTGGGGCTGTTGTTCGCCCTGTTCGGGGTTTATGCCTGGTCGCGCAGTGCGCTCACGCAATGGGCCGCTCGCGCCGACTATGTCGAACCTGCCACGCAGCTGATGGCTGGCGTCTCGTTGTTCGCCTTCTTCACCGCACTGGTGATGCGCAGCGCTCACCAGTGGGGCGGGGTGCCGTTCGAGCTGGACGCGCTGCTGCAGTCGATGCTGGTGCAAGCCGGGCTGTCGATCGTCTGGACGCTGATTGCCCTGAGTCTGATGATCGGCGGCCATTTGCGTCACCGTCGCGAAGTCTGGCTGATCGGTGCGGTGCTGATCGGCGTGGTGGTCGCCAAACTGTTTTTTGTCGAGTTGAGTAACCGTGGCGGGCTGGCGCGAATCGTGTCTTTTATCGGTGTGGGGGTGTTGCTGCTGGTGGTGGGCTATTTTGCGCCGCTGCCGCCCAAGCGTGCCGAAACCGAACCGGCAGCTGGAAAGCCGGCCAATGAATCTGAAGGAGTGTCATCTTGAGTCAGAAGCTGAGCCTGGGCTGGTTGGGAGCTGTCGGGTTGTGTGCGGCATTGTCGGCCAATGCTCAGGAAAAACCGGGGAATTTCACCACCCAAATGCCGTTGACCTTGAGCGGCGAGGGGCCGTGGTACCGCCTTGAATTACCGCTAGAGGTGCAACTGAACGCACGTCAGACCGATCTCGGCGACGTGCGGGTGTTCAACGCTGCCGGTGAAGTACAGGCCTACGCGTTAGCCCGGGAGCAGGCACAGACCAGCGAAAATCGCGCCCTGACCGACGTTAAATGGTTCCCCCTTTACAGCTCGACGGACGCCAGTGACGCCACGCCGAGCATCCAGGTGCAAACCAATGCAAACGGTACCCTGGTAGAAGTTCGGCCCTCCAGCCAGATTGAAGCAGGCGAAGAAGTGCTGCGTGGCTGGTTGCTGGAAGCCAGTGCAGTCAAGGCGCCGCTGCAGCAGTTGATTCTCGATTGGACCAGCGAGCGTGACGGCTTCCAGCGATTCAGTATTGAAGCCAGTGACGATTTACAGCATTGGCAATCGTGGGGCGAAGGGCAGGTGGCGCGCCTGACGTTTGCCGACGAGCGGATCGAGCAGCGCGAGGTCGCTTTGCCGAGGCAGCGGGCGCGGTATCTGCGCTTGTTGTGGGACACCCCGCAGTCGGCGCCGATCCTCACGTCTGCCCAATTGGAAAGCGCCAGCATCAACAGCCTGCCGCTGTCCTTGATCTGGTCGCAGCCGCTGGCCGGAACTGGCGTGAAGGCGGGCGAATACACTTGGCAACTGCCGGCAGGCCTGAACATCGAGCGCTTGCGGGTGGAACTGAACCAGGCAAACAGCCTTGCTCCCGTTACCTTGTACGGCCGTCGCGAAAGCAGCCAGGCGTGGCGGCCGTTGAGCAGCGGGTTGCTCTATCGCCTGACCCAGAATGGCCAGGATGTGGTGCAAGATGAATTGCAGATGCCCGGTCAGACTGTTCAGCAATTGAAGCTGGTCGTCGACGAGCGCGGTGGAGGTCTGGGCGCTGAAGCCCCGGCCGTGCACTTTGCCGTGCGGGCAACCCAATTGGTGTTCCTCGCTCGCGGAGCAGCGCCGTATACCCTGGCCCTGGGCAGCTCGGCGGTGAAAGCAGCAAACCTGCCGCTGCCGACCTTGATTCCAGATTACAGCCCTGGGCGTCTGGCGGCTTTGGGTCAGGCAAAAGTGGACGGTGGTTTGTTGTTCGCTCAGTCAACCACTGCAACACCACCGATCGTCGTGGGCACCGACTGGAAGAAAATCGGTTTGTGGGCGGTGTTGTTGCTGGGTGTGTTCTTTCTCGCGGTCATGGCATTCAGTCTGTTGCGCAAACCACCGGCGCAAACCTGACGATGGGTGCTTCGCGCCCAATCGGTGTCCTGCCGGCCAGCGTAGCCCGAAACTTCGGAAAATCCTCAGCCACCTTCGGTCGGTTTCGGGCTACGCTGAACCCGGCGCATGAACTCTATGGGGCGGATCACGTCTGATAAGAGGAAAAGCGCCCCGACTCGCGTTAAACTGCGCGGGTTTTTAGCCCCCCCTTTCTCCGGAGCCATCCATGTCCCGCGTTACCCTGAGTCGCTATTTGATTGAGCAGACCCGCAGCAACAACACTCCTGCCGATCTGCGTTTCCTGATCGAAGTGGTGGCGCGTGCTTGCAAGGAAATCAGCCACGCCGTCTCCAAAGGCGCCCTGGGTGGTGTTCTGGGCAGCATGGGCACCGAAAACGTGCAAGGTGAAGTGCAGAAGAAACTCGACGTGATTTCCAACGAAATTCTGCTCGAAGCCAACGAATGGGGTGGTCACCTGGCCGGCATGGCGTCCGAAGAAATGGACAATGCCTACCAGATCCCGGGCAAATATCCGAAAGGCGCCTACCTGCTGGTTTTCGACCCGCTGGACGGTTCGTCGAACATCGACGTCAACGTTTCGGTCGGCACCATCTTTTCGGTGCTGCGTTGCCCGAACGAGCACCTGAGCCAGAACGAAACCCTCAGCGAGAAGGCTTTCCTGCAGCCGGGTACCGAACAAGTCGCTGCCGGCTACGCCATCTACGGCCCGCAAACCATGCTGGTGCTGACCCTGGGCGACGGCGTCAAAGGCTTCACCCTGGACCGTGAAATGGGCAGCTTCGTGCTGACCCACGAAGACATCAAGATCCCGGAAGCCACCCAGGAATTCGCTATCAACATGTCCAACCAGCGTCACTGGGAAGCTCCGGTACAGCGCTACGTCAACGAATTGCTGGCCGGTGAAGAAGGTCCGCTGAAAAAGAACTTCAACATGCGCTGGATTGCCGCGATGGTTGCCGACGTGCACCGGATCCTGACTCGTGGTGGCCTGTTCATGTACCCGCGCGACAACCGCGACCCATCAAAGCCGGGCAAACTGCGCCTGATGTACGAAGCCAACCCGATGTCGTTCCTGGTCGAGCAGGCTGGTGGTATTTCTACCGACGGCCATCAACGGATTCTCGACATTCAGCCTGAAGGCTTGCACCAGCGTGTAGCGGTGTTCCTTGGCTCGAAAGAAGAAGTTGAACGCGTCACCGCTTACCACAAGGAGTAAACCCATGCCTGCGCCTTGGCAGCCGTTGCTCGATTGGTGGTTCGGTTCAGCCGAGTCTCCAGCCGAAGTGGTAGCTGAAAAGGGCAGGTTGTGGTTCGGCAAGCGCGACAGCCAGGACCTCGAAGCGCGTGAGCGTTTCGGGGCCTGGGTCGAGCAGGCACTGGCCGGCGAATTGGCTGAGTGGGCGCAATGCCCGCAAGGCTGGCTGGCCTTGGTGCTGTTGCTCGATCAATTGCCACGTATGATCTATCGCGAAACCCCCAAAGCCTTTTCGGGTGACCTGCGTGCTCAAGCGCTGGTGGCTCAAGGGATTGCCGCGGATTTCGATCGGCAACTGCCGGCCATGCGCCGGGCGTTCATCTACCTGGTGTTCGAACATTGCGAAAACCTCGCGGTGCAGAACGAAGGCGTGTCGCGTTTTGTAGCCTTGCAGGCAGAACAGCCATTGGCCGATCAGCCAGTGTTTGCCGATCATCTCGATTACGCCGAAAAGCATCAGAAAATCATCGCCCGGTTTGGCCGGTTTCCCCATCGCAACAACGTGCTTGGGCGGGTTTCCACGCCTGAAGAGTTGGCGTTTTTGCGTGAGCCGGGATCTCGGTTCTAAGCACTACGTAAACTCACGGATTCACGTGCAGAAGCCGTTTCATCAACAGTGTTGGCAGGTTTTTTCGGGTGTCGGCAATGATGTGGATGAAGACAGTCTGGTCTCGCACCTCATAAATGATTCGGTTCATTCCTGACAAAATCTGTCGGTACTGGCTGAGATTTAGCTTCTCGATCTCTTCGGGGATTGATCCTGCATAAGGCAGTGGCCCCAAATGTCGGATTGCTGTCTTTAGATTGGCGTAGGTGCTTCGCCACGTCTGGGCAGAGAATTGTTTTGTGATATAGCTACGTAGTTCTTTGAGGTCTGTTTCTGCGGACTGAAGAATGACGACATTAAAGCTCATTGATGATCGGCCTTATCCAGCTCTGCAAAAACGTCCTCCGCATCTCTGAATTTGCCCTCGTCAATCTCGCGATTGCCCATCGCGAGTAGCTTTAGCAGGGCCATCGTATCTTCCTGCTCTTCGAAACTCTTTACATCCATCACTACCAGTTTTGCTTCGCCGTTTTGGGTTATGACCAAAGGCTCCCGACTCTCGGTAATGGTCTTGACGATCTCAGCTGTATGGCTTTTCAGATAGCTGATGGGCTTTATCTGGGATGAAAGCTTCATGGTGTTATCTCGTTTGGGTGAGCAGGACTGAGTTTAGTCTTAATTCAGTCCTGCGTCAGTTCCGTCAGACAGGCGCACTTGGGGTTCGATTTGTGGATTAAATCCTGAAACTCCCCACCAACTGCTTCAACCGCGCCGCCTGCTGCTCAAGGTCCGCGCATGCGCGCAAGGTCGACTGCAGGTTCTCCACGCCTTCCTGGTTGAGGGTATTGATCTCGGTGATGTCGACGTTGATCGACTCGACCACCGCAGTCTGTTCTTCAGTGGCGGTGGCCACCGACTGGTTCATCCCGTCGATTTCACCAATGCGCTGGGTCACGCTGCCCAGGCGCTCACCGGCCTGGTTGGCGATACCGACGCTGCTTTCGCTCTGGCGCTGGCTGTCGGTCATGGTGAGGACTGCCTCGCGGGCGCCGACTTGCAGTTCTTCAATCATGGTCTGCACCTGTTGCGCCGACTCTTGGGTGCGATGCGCCAGGTTGCGCACTTCGTCGGCGACCACCGCGAAGCCGCGACCGGCTTCACCGGCGCGAGCGGCTTCGATCGCGGCGTTGAGCGCCAGCAGGTTGGTCTGTTGCGAGATGCTGGTGATCACTTCGAGGATCTGCCCGATGTTCACCGTGTTGCTGTTCAGTGTTTCGATATTGCCGCACGAATCACTGATCTTGGCCGACAGTTGTTGCATGGCGGCGATGGTTTTATCCACCACCTGCTGACCGTCCTCGGCCAGGCTGCGGGCGTCGCTGGAGTGCTGCGAGGCGAGGGCGGCGTTCTGGGCGATTTCCTGGGCGGCGGCGCCCAGTTGATTGATCGCCGCGGCGACGCTGCTGGTGCGCGAAGCCTGCTGGTCGGAATTGAACATCGACGAGTTGGAAGCGCTGACCACGCGCAAGACCACTTCGTTGACTTGGCCGGTGGCCGACGCAACTTCTCGAATCGAGGTGTGAATCCGCTCGACAAAACGGTTGAAGGATATGCCCAGGGCGCCGAATTCGTCGTGGCCATGAATGGTCAGGCGCCGGGTCAGGTCGCCTTCACCTTCGGCGATATCGTGCATCGCCCGGCCCATGGTCAGCAGTGGCTGCATCAGCACACGGATCAGCAGTCCCAGCAACGCGATGATGATCACGACGGCGATGAGCATGGCAATGATTGCCGACGTGCGAAACTCACTGAGCATCGAGAACGCGGTGTCCTGGTCGAGCACCAGCGCCACATACCAGTCCGCCGACGGCACACCGTTGACATGGGTGAAGGAAATGAATTGCGACTTGCCGTCCACCTCAACTTCTTTCATGCCCGGGCTGACCTTGGGAGCACCGTTGGGATACGCGTCGGCCAGGTTCTTAAGCACCAGTCTACTGTCCGGGTGGATCAGGATCTTGCCATCAGCGCTGACGATAAAGGCGTGGCCATTACCGCCGAAGTCCAGCGAGTTGATGATCGCGCTGACGCTGCTGAGGTCGATGTCGGCGCCGGCGATGCCGATGAACTGGTTCTGGTGTTGCACCGGGGTGGCGACGGTGATTACCAGTTTGCCCGAGGACACAGCGATGTAGGGCTCGGTGACGATGGTCTGCCGGGCGCTGTTGGCTGCTTTGTACCAGCCACGGGAGCGCGGGTCATAGTCGGCGGCGCGGTTGCCCGCCGGGACTGAGAACATCACGCCGTCCTGGCCACCGAAGTAACTGAGCTGGAAATTGCTGGTGTAGGCCGGTAAGCCGACGGCGCGTTTCAGGCTGTCAGGCGCGCTGCCGTCGACGGCGATTTGCTGGGCCAGCGATTGCAGCAACTGCATGCGGCTTTCCAGCCAGGTCTGGATGTTACGGGTGGTCAGGCTGCCGAGTTCCTGCATCGAGGATTCGGTGCTGCTGCGCAAGGTCTGGCGCTGCCGATAGTCGTTGAACAGGATGAAGCAGGCGAATGCAACGGCGACCACAAGAGCGGCTGCAAGCAGAATCTTGTGGCTGAATTTCATGTTTCTGGTCATTAAGTAAGCTACCGCAAGGGACTGGTCAGCGAGGGGCGTCAATTTGCCACAGTGAAGGGCTTTGAACTGCTTTGTATGTCGACCGGCGAGCGCCAAAAATGAGGCGCTTTTGGCAAAACTCGACGAAATGTTGTTAAGCCTGGAAAAGAGCTTGATTTCAGAAGGAATGGCGGATGGACGGTGCAAGAAATAGCCAATGGTGTCGGGAACCAGATGGACCTTTTCTCTTCTAAGCTTCTGGTTGGCAGCCATGCCTTCCCCCTTCCTCCAGGAGTTTCACCATGTCGCTGCGATCTCTTGCCTTGTTGTCGTTCTGCGTGCTGCTGGCCGCGTGCAGCAAGGTAAACCAGGAAAACTACTCGAAGCTTTCGACAGGCATGCCCAAAGCCGAAGTCGAAACCTTGCTGGGTAAGCCATCCGATTGCTCTGGCGCCCTGGGTATGTCCAGTTGCACCTGGGGTGACAAGAACAGCTTTATCAGCGTGCAGTACGCCGGTGACAAAGTATTGATGTTTTCCGGGCAAGGCCTGAAGTAAAAAAAACCGGGGCTTTGAGCCCACGGGAGAAAAATAATGATGCGGTTCGTAATAGTTTTTTTAGCCGGCCTGGTATTGGCCGGCTGTGCCACCTCTGGCAATGACCTGGCGCCCAAGACCGTCAACAGTGTCAATCTCAAGCGTTACCAAGGGACCTGGTACGAGTTGGCCCGTCTGCCGATATATTTCCAGCGCAACTGTGCGCAATCCGAAGCCCACTACACCCTCAAGGCCGCTGGCGATATCGCGGTGTTGAACCGCTGCCTGACCACCCAATGGCAATGGGAAGAAGCCAGGGGCACGGCAACGCCGCAGATTCCCGGCAAGACCGACAAGCTCTGGGTCGAATTCGATAACTGGATTTCCCGCCTGCTGCCAGGCGTGGCCAAGGGCGAGTACTGGGTATTGTTTGTCAGCGGCGACTACAAGACAGCGATCGTTGGCGACCCGAGTCGTCGGCATCTTTGGCTGCTGTCGCGCTCGCCTGAGGTCAATGGGGTAGTCCGTGAGGAACTGCTGAGCAAGGCGCGCGAGCAAGGGTATGACACCACGCGGCTGATCTGGCGAGTGTCGGATACCAAGATGGCCAAGACCTCGAATTAGCGGCGTGACTGAAAAGATCGCAGCCTGCGGCAGCTCCTACAAGGGATCCTGTGTACACACACACACATTCCGTAGGAACTGCTGCAGGCTGCGATCTTTTGCTTTTACCCCAACAACTCGCGCAACACACGGGTAAACGCCCGGCTGCTGTCCTCTTCCCCGGCATGATGACCGTCGCGGATCACCCATTGACCGTTGACCAGCACATCCCGCACCTGGCGATCGCCACCGGCAAATAACCAGCGATTGAGAATCGCGTCGTCATTTGCCGTTGCCAGGTAAGGGTCGTTGCCGTCGAGCACCAACCAGTCGGCACGCTTGCCCACTTCCAGTGCGCCAATCGGTTGGCCCAATGCCTGGGCTCCACCGTCCAGCGCGGCGTCATACAGCGTACGCCCGACCATTGGCTGATCGCCGCGATACAGGCGGTTGCGCCGTTGATCGCGCAGACGCTGGCCATATTCCAGCCAGCGCAGTTCTTCGACCACGCTCAGTGATACGTGGCTGTCGGAACCGATGCCCATCCGTCCACCCTGAGCGAGGAAATCCACGGCTGGGAAAATCCCGTCGCCGAGGTTGGCTTCAGTGGTCAGGCACAGCCCGGCGATAGCTTTGCTCCTGGCCATCAGCGTGACTTCTTCGGGATTGGCGTGAGTCGCATGGACCAGGCACCAGCGCTGATCGACCTCGGTGTTTTCGTACAGCCATTGCAAGGGACGACGACCGCTCCAGTTCAGGCAGTCGTCGACTTCTTTTTGCTGTTCGGCGATGTGGATATGCACCGGGCACTGTTTGTCGCTGGCCGCCAGTACCTCGCTGATCTGTTGCGGTGTTACCGCGCGCAACGAGTGGAAGCACAGGCCCATTTGTTGCGCCGGTTGTTGCGCCAGCAGCGGCTGCAAACGTGCCTGCAACTTCAGATAATTTTCGGTGCTGTTGATAAAGCGCCGCTGGCCTTCATTGGGTGCTTGCCCACCGAAGCCGGCGTGGCTGTAGAGCACTGGCAGCAGGGTCAGGCCGATACCGGCAGCGCTGGCAGCCTGGCTGATCTGCAACGACAGCTCGGCCGGGTCGGTATAGGGCTGGCCATTCGTGTCGTGGTGCACGTAATGAAATTCGGCGACCGAGGTGTAGCCGGCCTTGAGCATTTCGATGTAGAGCTGACGGGCGATGATCCCGAGTTGTTCCGGGCTGATTTTTCCGACGAGGCGATACATCAGATCGCGCCAGGTCCAGAAACTGTCATTCGGATTGCCGGCGACTTCCGCCAGCCCCGCCATCGCCCGCTGGAACGCGTGGGAGTGCAGATTCGGCATCCCCGGCAGCAGCGGGCCGTTCAACCGTTCGGCGCCATCGGCGCTGGCATCGGCCTGGATGTGGGTCAGCAAGCCATCGGCGCTGACCTCAAGACGTACATTGTTAGCCCATCCACTAGGCAGCAGCGCGCGTTCGGCAAAGAAGGCGGACATGGTTCAGAACCCCATCGTGTGTTATTTGTATATACATATACAGACGTTTGCCTGCTCGGTAAACTCCGGCAAGCTAGTAACCTTTACTCACTCACAAGGATTTCCTGTGCCGACTCCCCCTGCCATCTCCCCGCTGGCTGCCCAAATGGGTGACAGTCCGGCGCCCTTGTACGCCCGCGTCAAACAGATGATCACTCAGCAGATCGAGAGTGGAAACTGGCCGCCGCACTATCGGGTGCCATCGGAAAGTGAACTGGTGAACCAGTTGGGCTTCAGCCGCATGACCATCAATCGCGCCCTGCGTGAAATGACCGCCGACGGTCTGTTGGTGCGCATGCAAGGTGTCGGTACGTTCGTCGCCGAACCGAAGAGCCAGTCAGCGCTGTTCGAAGTGCATAACATTGCCGACGAGATCGCCTCCCGCGGCCATCGTCACACCTGCAAGGTGATCACCCTCGGCGAAGAGTCCGCCGGTTCCGAACGCGCTGTCGCGCTGGATATGCGCGAAGGGCAGAAGGTTTTCCATTCGCTGATCGTGCATTTCGAGAACGATATTCCGGTGCAAATCGAAGACCGTTTCGTCAACGCTCAGGTGGCGCCGGATTACCTCAAACAAGACTTCACCTTGCAGACGCCCTACGCCTATCTGTCCCAGGTCGCACCGCTGACCGAAGGCGAACACGTGGTCGAGGCGATTCTGGCCGAGCCGGAAGAATGCAAGTTGCTGCAGATCGAGCGCGGTGAGCCGTGCCTGCTGATTCGCCGCCGGACCTGGTCCGGGCGTCAGCCGGTAACCGCCGCACGCTTGATTCACCCCGGTTCCCGTCATCGTCTGGAAGGGCGGTTCCACAAATAGAAAGAGACATACATGAATCAGTTGAACGTTTTGCGCGCGGCCAACTATCCGCGCATGCCGTGGAAAAACGGCGGTGGCAGCACCGAAGAAATCACCCGTGATGCCGGCACCGGCCTGGACGGTTTCGGCTGGCGACTGTCGATTGCCGATATTGGAGAATCGGGTGGGTTCTCCACCTTCGCCGGGTATCAGCGGGTCATCACCGTGTTGCAAGGCGCAGGCATGACCTTGACGGTCGACGGCCAGGCCACGCGGCCGTTGTTACCGCTGGACCCGTTTGCCTTCAGCGGCGAGAGCCAGGTTTCCTGCGCGCTGCTCGGCGGTGCGATTCGTGACTTTAATCTGATCTACGCGCCGGACCGCTATAACGCGCGGTTGCAGTGGCTTGAGGGCGAGCAGCGGTTTTTCAGCTCGGCGAGCACGCTGCTGATTTTCAGTGTGGCGCAGCAGGTGCAGGTTGAATTGGGTAACAGCGCACCTGAAGTATTAGGTTTGCATGATTGCCTGCAGCTCGACGGTAACAGTGGATTGCTGGAGGTTGTCGTCGCTGGCCAGTGCTGTGTGATTGAGCTGACAGTGGTCTGATCTCGCATTGCCAAAAGATCGCAGCCTGCGGCAGCTCCTACACCTATCGCGTTCCTCACGTAAATGAGAGGTGTACGCCGATCCCGTAGGAGCCGCCGAAGGCTGCGATCTTTTTTTGGCCATCCAGTTTTCCCATGGGTAAACCAACCCCTTTAACCGTTCCCTCCCGCGCACCAACATCTCTCAAATTGTTACCGAACGCCCCAGCGTGGCGCAAAACCACGCTTCGGTAACAGTGGTTTCTCTCTCAAAAAACTCTGCCAAAAAAATCCTCCTGCCTCAAAGCCATTGATCCATAAGGCTTACAGAGATTTTCAGGATTTTTGTGAATGCCCAGTCAGCAAGTTGGCCGCTTGATTGCATATGCTTGTATGTACAAGTAAAGACGTATGCGTATGAGTCACGAAGGCTCAACCATCGTCCACTGATTCGCCGGTGTGCACTGTTTGCACATTGGCTTGCTCGCCCACTGCCTGGGTTGGTTTGGATTGATTGCTGAGGAGTTCTTTTCGTGACTGAGAATAAACCAACGAAATACCGTGACGTTGAAATCCGCGCTGCCCGCGGCAACAAGCTGACCACCAAGAGCTGGCTGACTGAAGCGCCGCTGCGCATGCTGATGAACAACCTCGACCCGGAAGTTGCCGAGAACCCTAAAGAACTGGTGGTTTACGGTGGTATCGGGCGTGCCGCGCGTAACTGGGAATGCTACGACAAGATCGTCGAAAGCCTGACCAACCTGAATGACGACGAGACCCTGCTGGTGCAATCCGGCAAGCCGGTCGGCGTGTTCAAGACCCACACCAACGCACCGCGCGTGCTGATCGCCAACTCCAACCTGGTGCCACACTGGGCAAGCTGGGAACACTTCAACGAACTGGATGCCAAGGGCCTGGCCATGTACGGCCAGATGACCGCCGGTAGCTGGATCTATATCGGCAGCCAGGGCATCGTCCAGGGCACCTACGAAACCTTCGTCGAAGCCGGTCGCCAACACTACAACGATGACCTGAAAGGTCGTTGGGTCTTGACCGCGGGCCTCGGTGGCATGGGCGGCGCTCAGCCTCTGGCCGCTACCCTGGCCGGCGCTTGCTCGCTGAACATCGAATGCCAACAAGTCAGTATCGATTTCCGTTTGAACAGCCGTTATGTCGATGAGCAAGCCACCGACCTCGACGACGCTCTGGCGCGTATCGCCAAATACACTAAGGAAGGCAAAGCGATTTCCATCGCCCTGCTCGGCAACGCCGCTGAAATCCTGCCGGAACTGGTCAAGCGCGGCGTGCGCCCGGACATGGTCACCGACCAGACCAGCGCCCACGACCCACTCAACGGTTACCTGCCAGCCGGCTGGACCTGGGACGAATACCGCGCTCGCGCCAAGACTGAGCCAGCTGCCGTGGTGAAAGCCGCCAAGCAATCGATGGCCGTGCACGTTAAAGCGATGCTCGACTTCCAGAAAATGGGTATTCCGACCTTCGACTACGGCAACAACATCCGCCAGATGGCGCAAGAAGAAGGCGTGGAAAACGCGTTCGACTTCCCGGGTTTCGTACCGGCCTACATCCGTCCACTGTTCTGCCGTGGCGTTGGTCCGTTCCGCTGGGCTGCGCTGTCGGGTGATCCACAAGACATCTACAAAACCGACGCTAAAGTCAAAGAGCTGATCCCGGACGATGCACACCTGCACAACTGGCTGGACATGGCGCGCGAGCGTATTGCCTTCCAGGGCCTGCCGGCACGTATCTGCTGGGTCGGTCTGGGTCTGCGCGCCAAGCTCGGTCTGGCGTTCAACGAAATGGTCCGTAGCGGTGAGTTGTCGGCGCCGATCGTGATCGGTCGCGACCACCTGGACTCCGGTTCCGTGGCCAGCCCGAACCGCGAAACCGAGTCCATGCAGGACGGTTCCGATGCCGTGTCCGACTGGCCACTGCTCAACGCCTTGCTCAACACCGCCAGCGGCGCGACCTGGGTTTCCCTGCACCACGGCGGCGGCGTCGGCATGGGCTTCTCCCAGCACTCGGGCATGGTGATTGTCTGCGACGGTACTGACGAGGCGGCCGAGCGTATCGCTCGCGTACTGCACAACGACCCGGCCACTGGCGTTATGCGTCACGCCGATGCCGGCTACCAGATCGCGATCGACTGCGCCAAGGAGCAGGGTTTGAACCTGCCGATGATCACTGGCTGAAAAATCGGCCGCCCTTGATGGGCGGCCTAACGCAAAACCTGCGGGAGCTGCCGCAGGCCGCGATCTTTTGATTTTCGGCGTCCTTGGTCTGGTGGTACCGGCGGCGATATGGCGAAGAAGTGGCATAGCGCGGTACCCGACCGTTTGATCCTGCCGGTAGAGCAGGGCGCGGCGACAGAACAAAAGCTGAGTGGGGCGGGCCGCGTTGCTGCGGCCTAGACCTTGACTGGACGTGGACAGGGCTGGATGCCTTCTTGACTGCCGTAATCCATTTCATGTTTAGGAGCGTCACACAATGAAAATGCATAAGACCCTGCTGACCACGTTACTTTCCATGGGCCTGTTGGCCAGTGCTGGCGCCACTCAGGCTGCCGGCTGGTGCGAGTCCGGAAAACCGGTGAAATTCGCCGGACTGAACTGGGAAAGCGGCATGCTGCTCACTGACGTGTTGCAGGTGGTGCTGGAGAAGGGTTACGACTGCAAGGTCGACACCTTGCCAGGCAATTCCATCACCATGGAAAACGCCCTGAGCAGCAACGACATCCAGGTCTTCGCCGAGGAGTGGGTAGGCCGCAGCGAAGTCTGGAACAAGGCTGAGAAGGCCGGCAAAGTCGTCGGTGTCGGCGCGCCAGTCGTCGGTGCGATCGAAGGCTGGTACGTACCACGTTATGTGATCGAAGGTGACGCCAAGCGTAAACTGGAAGCCAAGGCCCCGGACCTGAAAAGCATCGCTGATCTGGGCAAATACTCTGCGGTATTCAAGGATCAGGAAGAGCCAGCCAAGGGTCGTTTCTACAACTGCCCGGCCGGTTGGACCTGTGAACTGGACAACAGTGAAATGCTCAAGAGCTACGGCCTGGAAAGCAGCTACACCAACTTCCGCCCAGGCACCGGCCCGGCGCTGGATGCGGCCGTGCTTTCCAGCTACAAGCGCGGTGAGCCAATCCTGTTTTACTACTGGTCGCCAACCCCGCTGATGGGTCAGGTGGATCTGGTGAAACTGGAAGAGAAACCGGGTGTGGACAAGAGCGTGACCATCAAGGTCGGACTGTCCAAGACGTTCCATGAACAAGCACCGGAGCTTGTCGCAGTGTTTGAGAAGGTCAATCTGCCTATCGACCTGCTCAACCAGAACCTGGCGCGCATGGCCAAGGAACGTATCGAATCGCCGAAGCTGGCGAAGATCTTCCTCAAGGAACATCCTGAAGTCTGGCATGCGTGGGTGAGCGCCGACGCAGCCAAGAAAATCGACGCGGCTTTGTAGGTTGAACCTTCCCGGTTGGCCGTAAGTTCAACCGGGAGCTTCACCTCAACCACTTGATCGAGAGCACCTTATGTTCCCCGAAAATTTTACATTCTCCATCGCCGACTGGGTCAACAGTTGGGTCGATTCGTTGGTCACCAACTACGGTGATGTGTTCCGGCAGATCTCTGACACCCTGCTGTGGGCCATCGTCAACCTCGAAGGCTTGCTGCGTGCGGCACCCTGGTGGTTGATGCTGGCGATTGTGGCCGGCGTCGCCTGGCACGCCACCCGTAAAGTGGTGACCACCGCAGTGATCGTCGGTTTGTTGTTCCTGGTGGGCGCGGTTGGCCTCTGGGACAAGCTAATGCAGACGTTGGCGCTGATGATGGTGGCGACGGTGATCTCGGTACTGATCGGCATTCCGTTGGGCATTCTTTCGGCGCGCAGTAATCGCCTGCGTTCGTTCCTGATGCCGCTGCTGGACATCATGCAGACCATGCCGAGCTTCGTGTACCTGATTCCAGTGCTGATGTTGTTCGGGCTGGGCAAGGTTCCGGCGATTTTCGCCACGGTGATCTACGCCGCGCCGCCGCTGATTCGTTTGACCGATCTGGGTATTCGTCAGGTTGACAACGAAGTGATGGAAGCGATCAACGCTTTCGGCGCCAACCGCATGCAGCAACTGTTCGGCGTGCAACTGCCGCTGGCCCTGCCGAGCATCATGGCCGGGATCAACCAGACCACCATGATGGCGCTGTCGATGGTGGTGATTGCCTCGATGATCGGTGCCCGTGGCCTGGGCGAAGATGTCCTGGTCGGTATCCAGACCCTCAACGTCGGGCGCGGCCTGGAAGCCGGCCTGGCGATCGTGATTCTCGCAGTGGTCATCGACCGCATTACCCAGGCCTACGGTCGGCCACGGCATGAGGTGAACAAATGACTAACGCAGCCATCAGCAAGATCGAAGTCAAAAACGTCTTCAAGATTTTCGGCCCGCGCTCCAAGGATGCGCTGGAGATGATTCGCCAGAACAAGACCAAGGATCAGGTACTGGCCGAAACCGGCTGCGTGGTCGGTGTGAATGACCTTTCGCTGTCCATCGGCACTGGCGAGATCTTCGTGATCATGGGCCTGTCCGGCTCTGGTAAATCGACCCTGGTTCGCCACTTCAACCGTCTGATCGACCCTACTAGCGGGGCGATCCTGGTGGACGGTGTGGACATCCTGCAGTACGACATGGAAGCCCTGCGCGAATTCCGTCGGCACAAGATCAGCATGGTGTTCCAGAGCTTCGGCCTGTTGCCCCACAAGACGGTGCTGGATAACGTCGCCTACGGCCTGAAGGTTCGTGGCGAGACCAAGGAAGTGTGCGCTGAACGCGCGCTGCACTGGATCAATACCGTGGGCCTCAAAGGCTACGAAAACAAATACCCGCACCAACTGTCTGGCGGTATGCGTCAACGTGTCGGCCTGGCGCGGGCGCTGGCGGCGGACACTGACATCATCCTGATGGACGAAGCTTTCAGTGCGCTCGACCCGCTGATCCGCGCCGAGATGCAAGACCAGTTGCTCGAGCTGCAAAAGACCCTGCACAAGACCATCGTGTTCATCACCCACGACCTCGACGAAGCCGTGCGCATCGGTAATCGCATCGCGATTCTCAAGGACGGCCGGTTGATCCAGGTCGGTACGCCGAAAGAAATCCTCCATTCGCCTGCCGATGAATATGTGGATCGTTTCGTTCAGCGGCGTGCTGCGGTGGTTTGAGCGACGCATATCCATTTGTGGCGAGGGGGCTTGCCCCCGTTGGGCTGCGAAGCAGCCCCAAAACCTGCAATCGGGTTGCATCAGGTAAAACCAGTGAGCCGGCTTTGCGACCGCTTCGCGATCGAACGGGGGCAAGCCCCCTCGCCACAGGTGTAACTCGTCAACAAAATTTATGTGGGGCTTCACATGTCACAGGCTGAAAAAATCGTTATCGCCGATGCACCTTTGCGTTGGCAGGATGTAGTCGCAGTCGCCCGGCAGGGCGCTGTGCTGGAACTGGCGCCTCAGACCTGGGCGCGGATCGACAATGCCCAGGCCATCGTCCAGCGCATCGTCGTCAGTGGTGAGCGCGCTTATGGCGTCAACACCGGCCTGGGCGCGTTGTGCAATGTATCCCTGCAAGGCGAACAATTGACCCAGTTGTCGCGCAATACCTTGCTCAGCCACGCGTGTGGCGTCGGTGCTCCTCTGACCGACGAGCAGACGCGGGCGATCATGTGCGCGGCGATCATCAATTACAGCCACGGTAAATCCGGCCTGCATCGGCAGGTAGTCGAAGCGCTGCTGGCCTTGCTCAATCGTGGCATCACGCCGCAAGTGCCGTCCCAGGGCTCGGTCGGTTATTTGACCCACATGGCGCACATCGGCATCAGTCTGCTTGGCGTCGGCCAGGTCAGCTATCGCGGGCAGATCGTCTCGGCGCAGCAAGCCTTGGCTGAAGAAGGCTTGAAGCCTGTGCAACTCGGCGCGAAAGACGGCCTGTGCCTGGTCAATGGCACACCGTGCATGAGCGGCCTGAGCTGCCTGGCCCTGGCCGACGCTAGCCGCTTGATTCAGTGGGCCGACGTCATCAGCGCCATGAGCTTCGAAGCCCAGCGTGGTCAGATCGACGCGTTCGACGCTGAAATCATCGCCCTCAAACCCCATCCGGGCATGCAGCAGGTCGGCATCAACCTGCGCAGCCTGCTCGACGGCAGTGAAGTGATCGCCAGCAGCAAAGGCATTCGCACTCAGGATGCCTTGAGTATTCGTTCGATTCCGCAAGTACATGGTGCGGCTCGAGATCAGCTCGATCACGCCACCCGGCAGATCGAAATCGAACTCAACTCGACGACCGACAACCCGTTGCTATTGGGCACGCCGGACAACTTTCGGGTGATATCCCAGGCTAACCCGCACGGCCAGTCGGTGGCATTGGCTGCAGACTTGTTGGCGATTGCCATGGCGGAAATCGGCTCGATTGCCGAGCGTCGCCTGGACCGCCTGATCAACCCGCACGTCAGCGGTTTGCCGGCGTTTCTGGTGAGCAACCCCGGGGTCAATTCGGGGATGATGATTGTCCAGTACGTCGCTGCCTCGCTCTGCGCGCAAAACCGCCAGTTGGCGCAACCGGCGGTGCTCGATAACTACGTCACCTCGGGCCTGCAGGAAGACCACCTGAGCATGGGCACCAACGCTGCACTGAAGCTGCATCAGGCGCTGGAAAACTGCACGCAGATCCTCGCCATCGAATACCTGCTGGCGGCCCAGGCCTTCGAGTTCCTCAAAGAACAGCGCTTCGGTGCCGGCACCGACGTCGCCTGGCGACTGCTGCGCGAGCGCGTTCCGGCCTATGACCAGGACCGCTGGCTGGCGCCGGATATCGCCAGCGCCGCGTCGGTACTCAAAGACCCGCAATTGCTGCACAAAGCGTTACCGAATTTGCACTGAAACCTGTTTCCACAAAAGCCAGCGTGCCAAGGCGCAACCCCTCATAAAGCGGGCAGCGACGGACAACGGAATCATCCGGAGCGACTGGCTAGTTAATAAAACTCTCAAAAGGAGCATAAAAGTGACTGCGCTAAACTTGATTCCCGGCCAACTGACCCTTGCCCAGCTGCGGACTGTCTACCAGCAGCCGGTAAAAATCAGCCTCGACGACAGCGCTTCGGCGCAGATCGACGCCAGTGTGGCCTGTGTGGAACAGATCCTCGCTGAAAACCGCACTGCCTATGGCATCAACACCGGTTTCGGCCTGCTGGCCTCGACCCGCATCGCCAGCGAAGACCTGGAAAACCTCCAGCGTTCCCTGGTGCTGTCCCACGCTGCCGGCGTCGGCGAGCCGATCAGCGACGCGCTGGTGCGCCTGGTCATGGTGCTCAAGGTCAACAGCCTGAGCCGTGGTTTCTCCGGCATCCGTCGTCAGGTGATCGATGCGCTGATCGCCCTGATCAATGCCGAGGTTTACCCGCATATTCCGCTCAAAGGCTCGGTCGGTGCTTCCGGCGACCTCGCGCCACTGGCCCACATGTCGCTGGTGCTGCTGGGCGAAGGCAAGGCGCGCTACAAAGGTGAATGGCTGGACGCCGTGAGCGCCCTGAAACAAGCCGGTCTGCAACCGTTGACCCTGGCGGCCAAAGAAGGTCTGGCATTGCTTAACGGTACCCAGGTCTCCACCGCTTACGCTCTGCGCGGCCTGTTCGAAGGCGAAGACCTGTTCGCCGCGGCAGTGGCGTGTGGCGGCTTGACCGTTGAAGCGGTACTGGGTTCGCGCTCGCCGTTCGACGCGCGGATTCACGATGCTCGCGGTCAACGCGGCCAGATCGACGCCGCTGCGGCTTATCGTGATCTGCTGGGTGAGCGCAGCGAAGTCTCCGACTCCCACCAGAACTGCGAGAAGGTCCAGGACCCGTACTCCCTGCGCTGCCAGCCGCAAGTCATGGGCGCCTGCCTGACCCAGTTCCGTCAGGCGGCCGAAGTGCTGAGCATCGAAGCCAATGCCGTGTCGGATAACCCGCTGGTGTTCGCTGCTGAAGGCGACGTGATCTCCGGCGGTAACTTCCACGCCGAACCCGTCGCCATGGCCGCGGACAACATGGCATTGGCCATCGCTGAAATCGGCTCGCTGAGCGAACGCCGCATCTCGTTGATGATGGACAAGCATATGTCGCAATTGCCGCCGTTCCTGGTGGCCAACGGCGGGGTCAACTCCGGCTTCATGATCGCCCAGGTGACGGCTGCAGCCCTGGCCAGCGAAAACAAGGCGCTGTCGCATCCGCATTCGGTCGACAGTCTGCCAACTTCCGCCAACCAGGAAGACCACGTTTCCATGGCGCCTGCCGCCGGCAAGCGTCTCTGGGAAATGGCCGAAAACACCCGTGGTGTTCTCGCTGTGGAATGGCTCGCCGCCTGCCAGGGCCTGGATCTGCGCGACGGTTTGAAGACTTCGAGCAAACTTGAAGAAGCTCGCGCCATCCTGCGCAGCAAAGTGCCGTTCTACGAGAAGGACCGTTTCTTCGCGCCGGACATCAATGCTGCGAGCGAGTTGCTGGCCTCGCGTTGCCTGAATGAGCTGGTGCTGGCGAAGTTGCTGCCGAGTCTGTGACCTGCCCCCCTCTGTAGGAGCGAGCTCGCTCGCTCCTACAAAAAAAAGCGACTTTCTCAGGATAAAAACAATTAAGGACGAGAAATGCACCAGCAAGAAAAGGGTTTGAAACGCGGGCTGTCCGCCCGCCATATTCGCTTCATGGCGCTGGGGTCGGCGATCGGCACCGGGCTGTTTTACGGTTCTGCCTCGGCCATTCAAATGGCCGGTCCGGCCGTGCTGCTCGCCTACCTGATTGGTGGTGCGGCGGTGTTCATGGTCATGCGCGCCCTCGGTGAGATGGCCGTGCACAACCCGGTTGCCGGCTCCTTCGGTCAGTACGCCAGCACCTACCTGGGCCCGATGGCGGGTTTCATCCTCGGCTGGACCTATGCCTTCGAGATGATCATCGTCTGTCTGGCCGACGTCACTGCGTTCGGCATCTACATGGGGTTCTGGTTCCCCGAGGTCGCACGCTGGGTCTGGGTGCTGGGCATCGTGTTCCTGATCGGCGGGCTGAACCTGTGCAACGTCAAAGTCTTCGGTGAGATGGAGTTCTGGCTGTCGCTGCTGAAAGTCGCCGCCATCGTCGCGATGATCCTTGGCGGCTTCGGCATCATGTTGTTCGGCATCGGTTCGGCCAGCACCGAACAGGCTACCGGCCTGAGCAACCTCTGGGCCCATGGCGGCTTTATGCCTAACGGCATCGGTGGCTTGATCGCATCGTTGGCGGTGGTGATGTTCGCGTTCGGCGGTATCGAAATCATCGGCATCACCGCCGGTGAGGCCAAGGACCCGCAGCGGGTGATTCCACGGGCGATCAATGCTGTGCCACTGCGGATTCTACTGTTCTACGTGCTGACGCTGTTTGTACTGATGGCCATCTATCCGTGGCCGCAGATCGGCAGCCAAGGCAGCCCGTTCGTGCAGATTTTCGACAACCTGGGCATCAGCTCGGCGGCGACCATCCTCAACATTGTGGTGATCTCGGCAGCCGTCTCGGCGATCAACAGCGACATTTTCGGTGCCGGACGCATGATGTACGGCCTGGCGCAACAAGGTCAGGCGCCCAAAGGTTTTGCTCAACTGTCGAAACAAGGCGTGCCCTGGATGACCGTGGTGGTCATGGGCGCAGCCCTGCTGGGCGGCGTGCTGCTGAACTACCTGATCCCGGAAAACGTGTTCCTGGTGATCGCCTCGATTGCGACCTTCGCCACGGTCTGGGTCTGGTTGATGATTCTGCTCACCCAAGTGGCCATGCGTCGTTCGATGACTCGCGAACAGGTCGCTCAGCTGCAGTTCCCGGTTCCGTTCTGGCCTTATGCACCGGCGGCGGCGATTGTGTTCATGCTGTTTGTCTTCGGCGTATTGGGTTACTTCCCGGATACCCAGGCAGCGCTGGTGGTGGGTGCGGTGTGGATCGTACTGTTGGTGATTGCTTATAAACTGTGGGTCAAACCGGCGGCCGGACAGGCGGTCGAGGTCAACCACGACCCTTCTTTGTCCCATCGATAATCTAACGGAGGCCTCGGATGAAAACTCTCTGGCAACACTGCCACGTTGCAAGCATGGCGCAGGGTACTTACTCGATCATCGAGGATGCCGCCATCGTGACGTCAGGAGCGCACATAGAGTGGATCGGCCCGCGCAGTGAACTGCCGGCAGGCGAGTACCCCGAGGTCCACGACCTCGCCGGAGCCTGGGTCACCCCGGGCCTGATCGACTGCCACACCCACACGGTGTTCGGCGGCAACCGCAGCGGTGAGTTCGAGCAGCGCCTGCAAGGCGTGAGCTATGCCGAAATCGCCGCGGCCGGTGGTGGTATTGCCAGCACCGTGCGCGCGACCCGGGCTGCGACCGAAGACGAACTGTTCGCCAGCGCCGCGAAGCGCCTCAAGAGCCTGATGCGTGACGGCGTCACCAGCGTCGAGATCAAGTCCGGCTACGGCCTGGACCTGGCCAATGAGCGCAAAATGCTACGGGTCGCTCGCCGCCTCGGCGCCGAGCTGCCGGTCAGCGTGCGCAGCACCTGCCTGGCGGCTCACGCCTTGCCGCCGGAATATGCGGATCGCGCCGACGATTACATCGAGCATATCTGCGCCGAAATGCTCCCGGCGCTGGCCGCTGAAGGACTGGTGGATGCGGTGGACGCGTTTTGCGAATACCTGGCGTTTTCGCCCGCGCAGGTCGAGCGGGTGTTCATCGCCGCGCAGAACCTCGGTTTGCCGGTGAAATTGCACGCCGAACAGCTGTCATCCCTGCATGGATCGAGTCTGGCGGCGCGTTATCACGCGTTGTCAGCCGACCATCTGGAATTCATGACTGAGGACGACGCCATCGCCATGGCCAAGTCCGGTACCGTCGCGGTGTTGCTGCCGGGCGCGTTCTACTTCCTGCGCGAAACCCAGTTGCCGCCGATGGAGGCCTTGCGCAAACACGGGGTGAAAATCGCCATCGCCAGCGACCTTAACCCCGGCACCTCACCGGCCCTGTCGGTGCGGCTGATGCTGAACATGGCCTGCACCTGTTTCCGTATGACCCCGGAGGAGGCTTTGGCCGGGGCGACTATTCATGCAGCCACTGCGCTGGGCATGGACAAAACCCATGGCTCGCTGGAAGCCGGCAAGGTCGCCGACTTCGTCGCCTGGCAGATCGATCGCCCGGCTGACCTGGCATATTGGCTGGGCGGTGACCTGGAAAAACGCGTCGTGCGCCACGGCGCCGAAGTCATGATTTAGGAGAATGGCTGTGGATAAGGTTCTGAACTTCAAACAAGGCCGGGTGCCATTGCTGATCAGCATGCCTCATGCCGGTGTGCGTCTGACCCCTGCGGTACAAGCCGGTCTGATCCCCGAGGCACAAAGCCTGCCGGACACTGATTGGCATATCCCGCAGCTCTATGAGTTCGCTCAAGCGCTGGGTGCCAGCACCCTGGCAGCCGAGTACTCGCGGTTCGTCATCGACCTGAACCGGCCGTCCGACGACAAGCCTTTGTATGTGGGCGCAACCACCGGTTTGTATCCGGCAACGCTGTTCGATGGCGTGCCGTTGTTCCGCGAAGGGCTGGAGCCGTCCGTCGAGGAGCGCACTCGCTACCTTGAACAGGTCTGGACGCCGTATCACAGCACCTTGCAACAAGAACTGGCACGGTTGAAAGCCGAGTTCGGCTATGCGCTGCTGTTCGATGCGCACTCGATCCGCTCGGTGATCCCGCATCTGTTCGAAGGACAACTGCCGGACTTCAACCTCGGTACCTTCAATGGCGCCAGCTGCGATCCGCAGCTGGCTAATCAGTTGGAAGCCATCTGCGCTCGACACACGGACTACAGCCATGTGTTGAACGGTCGCTTCAAGGGCGGCCATATCACCCGGCATTACGGCAACCCGGCGGAAAACATCCATGCGGTGCAGCTTGAGTTGGGGCAACGCACTTACATGGAAGAGATCGAGCCATTCCGTTATCGCCCTGATCTGGCCACGCCGACTCAGGTGGTGCTCAAGGAGCTGTTGCAAGGGTTGCTGGATTGGGGGCAGAAGCACTATCAGAGGTGAGGGTGATCAGGCGCGCGATCCATAAAGGTTGGTGCGTCTGAGATCAGTTAACTGGCCGCTGCCCTGCTCTCCAGGAATCTGTCTATCCCTGCCTGCGCGCACAAGGTATCCAGTTCAGGGGTTGCGCCACTGACTCCAATGCTCCCCAAATGCTCGTTGTTCTTGTCGACGATCGGCAGGCCACCGCCAAGGAGCAAAAATTCTGGAATGGCGCTGTAGGGGTTGGCGGGCAGGCCGGCACTTCTGGTAGCCAGATCCATTGTCGATACCGGGAAGTTGGCTGAGGTCGAGGCCTTGAGTTGTGCAACCTGAATACTGCCGACGCTCGTACCGTCCATTCGGCTTAAGTACTTCAGATTTCCATGATTATCAAAAATACTGATGACGATTTTCAGACCTTTGCTGACGGCCATTTGTTCGGAAGCATCCGCGATGCGTTTGGCATCGCTCAGGGTGATCATGGTGGGTGTCTTTTGGATTTCAATGGGTGTACTGGGTAGCGGACTGAACGTGCTGTTGTTCATCGCATGGGTATTCAGGGAGAGCATCAATCCCAGCAAGGTGAGCGAGTATCTGATTATGGAGTCGTCCGTTTTTTGATTGTTCCAATGAGCATCGAGACAGCGATAGAGCCAAAATCCTATCGCGTCGGGTACAGCTTCTGGGACTAAGAGGCGTTATTGAGGCTCTGGTTTTATGTAACTCCTTGTGTTGAATTTCCCCCGATTTCTCCAAGAACATGCTCATTGCACAATTCGGGTTTATGATGCCCAACGGCAGATTAATAGAAGTCCCCCCAGGGATGACCTCGACCCCTTACGGAGCGCGCAATGCAGACTTTGTACCCGCAGATCAAACCCTACGCCCGGCACGATCTGGCCGTCGAAAAACCCCATGTACTGTATGTCGACGAAAGCGGTTCACCCGAAGGTTTGCCGGTGGTGTTCATCCACGGCGGGCCAGGGGCCGGGTGCGATGCGCAGAGTCGCTGTTATTTCGATCCGAATATGTACCGCATCGTCACCTTCGATCAGCGTGGCTGCGGTCGCTCGACGCCTCACGCCAGTCTGGAAAACAACACTACCTGGGATCTGATTGCCGACCTTGAGCGGATTCGTCTGCATCTGGGTATCGAAAAATGGGTGCTGTTTGGCGGTTCCTGGGGTTCGACCCTGGCGCTGGCTTATGCGCAGACCCACCCGGAGCGGGTCCACGGGCTGATCCTGCGAGGGGTCTTCCTCTGCCGTCCGCAGGAGATCGAGTGGTTTTATCAGGCCGGTGCCAGCCGTCTGTTTCCCGATTACTGGCAGGACTATGTAGCGCCAATCCCGCTGGATGAGCGCGATGATCTGCTCACGGCTTTCCACAAGCGCCTGACCGGCAACGACCAGATCGCCCAGATGCACGCCGCCAAGGCCTGGTCGACCTGGGAAGGCCGCACCGCGACCTTGCGGCCCAACCCGTTGGTCGTCGATCGTTTCTCCGAGCCGCAGCGCGCACTGTCGATTGCCCGGATCGAATGCCACTACTTCACCAATAATGCCTTCCTTGAGCCCAATCAGTTGATCCGCGACATGCAGAAGATCGCCCACCTGCCAGGGGTGATCGTCCATGGCCGCTACGATGTGATCTGCCCATTGGATAACGCCTGGGAACTGCATCAGGCTTGGCCGAACAGCGAATTGCAGGTGATTCGCGATGCCGGCCATGCAGCGTCCGAACCCGGGATCACTGATGCCTTGGTGCGCGCGGCGAGCAAAATGGCCCGACGCTTGCTCGACTTGCCACCCGAAGAAGCATGAAGGGCTTGCTACAGCGCGTACGTAGCGCGCGAGTCGAGGTGGCGGGGGAGATCGTTGGCGCAGTAGACCAGGGGTTGTTGGTGCTGGTGGCGGTCGAACCCGAGGATACTCGGGCCAGTGCCGACAAATTGCTGCATAAGCTGCTTAACTATCGGGTATTCAGTGATGTCGAAGGCAAGATGAACCTGTCTTTGGCGGACGTCGGTGGCGGTTTGCTACTGGTGTCGCAGTTCACCCTGGCCGCCGATACCAGGAACGGTTTGCGCCCGAGCTTTTCTACCGCTGCCCCTCCGGCATTGGGAGAAGAGCTTTTTGACTATCTATTAATAAGGGCGCGGCAGTTGCATGGCAATGTGGCATCAGGGATATTTGGCGCGGACATGCAGGTGCATTTGGTCAATGATGGCCCAGTGACCTTCCTGTTACAGACCTGAAAGCGCTTGAAACATCTTTTTAGGCCCTTTTGGGCCTGAAATCTGGCGTTTTCGCGATAAATACTTTGTTACCCCTGATGCGTTGTAACGCGGCCTACTAGATAATCGCGCGCTACGGGGATCAGCGTTCGTTGGTCCATTTTGACTTAGGTAGAGACTTGTCCGGAACCGTTTGGGGAATCATTTAGTCCCATCGGAGTCGGAACAATGCTCGCCAACCTGGCATATAGAAGCTGGCCGTTGGTTTTCTGATCTGTTTTCGGCGAGGGTTGCTCGTGATTGTTAGTCCCTGTATTACACCAAAATTGTCTGCCAAACGGTTACGAAACGCTCTAGCGACCGGCTCTGCACTGCTGTGTCTGCTCAGCGCCGGCCAGCTTTGGGCTTTCAATCTGAATGATGTGTCGGCCAAGGCAAAAGAGCTGGCCGCGCAAAAGTACGAAGCCCCGCGCAGTAACCTGCCGAACGAATTTCGGGAAATGAAGTTTGCCGATTATCAGAAAATTCGTTTCCGCACCGAAAAAGCCGAATGGGCCGATCAGAAAACCCCGTTCAAGCTGTCGTTCTATCACCAGGGCATGCATTTCGACACGCCGGTGAAGATCAACGAAATCACCGCGACCACCGTTCAAGAGATCAAGTACGACCCAAGTCGTTTCGATTTTGGCGATGTCAAAGTCGATCCGAAGGCTACCGAACAGCTGGGTTATGCCGGTTTCCGGGTGCTGTACCCGGTCAATAAGGCTGACAAGCAAGACGAGATCATGACCATGCTCGGCGCGAGTTACTTCCGCGTTGTCGGCAAAGGCCACATCTATGGTTTGTCCGCTCGTGGCCTGGCGATCGACACCGCGCTGCCGTCCGGTGAAGAATTCCCGCGCTTCACTGAATTCTGGATTCAGCAACCCAAGTCGGGCGACAAGCACCTGGTGATCTTTGCCTTGCTGGATTCGCCGCGTTCGACCGGTGCCTACCGGCTGACCCTGCGTCCGGGCAGCGACACCATCGTCGACGTCAAGGCGCAGGTTTACCTGCGTGACAAGGTCAACAAGCTCGGCATCGCCCCGTTGACCAGCATGTTCCTGTTTGGCGCGAATCAGCCATCGAAGGTGCTCAATTATCGTCGTGAACTGCACGATTCAGACGGTCTGTCGATTCATGCCGGCAATGGCGAATGGATCTGGCGTCCGCTGAATAACCCGAAACACCTGGCCGTGAGCAATTTCTCGGTCGAGAACCCGCGTGGTTTCGGTCTGCTGCAACGTGGTCGTGACTTCAGCAACTACGAAGACCTCGACGACCGGTACGACAAGCGTCCAAGCGCCTGGATCGAACCGAAGGGCGACTGGGGCAAAGGCTCCGTCGATCTGGTCGAGATTCCGACCGCCGACGAAACCAACGATAATATCGTAGCTTTCTGGAGCCCGGAAAAGCTCCCTGAGCCAGGCCAGCCGCTGGACTTCGCTTACCGTATGCACTGGACCATGGACGAAGCTGCGCTGCATCCGGTCGACAGCGCCTGGGTCCAGCAGACCCTGCGCTCTACCGGTGACGTGAAGCAGTCCAACCTGATCCGTCAGCCGGACGGCAGTGTCGCGTATCTGGTGGACTTCCAGGGTCCGTCCCTCAAGGATCTGCCGCAGGACGCGGAAGTTCGCAGCCAGGTCAGCGTTGGCGACAATGCCGAACTGGTGGAAAACAGCGTTCGCTACAATCCTGAGACCCAAGGCTGGCGCCTGACGCTGCGCATGAAGATCAAGGATGCGAACAAGCCGACCGAGATGCGTGCCGCGCTGGTCCATAACATCGAGGCTTCGGAGCCTGCCAAGGTTGCTCCTGTGACCAGCTCTTCAATTGCCAAGGCCGACAAAATCGCCGCCAAGCAGCAAGAGAAGCAAGCGGCTCAAGCGGCTCAAGCAGTGCAAGAGCAGAAAGATCAGAAAGACCAGAAAGACCAGAAAGACCAGAAAGACCAGCAACAGAAACAAGAGCAGAAAAAACAGGACGAACAGAAAGAACCAGACGCCAAGCAGCCTGCAGCTGCCGAAGCGGCCCCAGTCACCCCGGAATCGGTAAAAACTGAAAAAGTATTGACCGAGACCTGGAGCTACCAGTTGCCTGCCGATGAGTGATTCCCAAGTACAGCCAGAGACTCTCGCCGAGTATCTGGCGCATCTGCCGATGAGCGATGCGCAACGCGCCGAACTGGCGGGTTGCAAGTCGTTCAGCGAGTTGCATGAACGCCTGTCGTCTTCGACGTTCGACGCGCCTGTCGAGGCTGCACAAGCCTCGGTAGGCCGCCGCCTGACCTTGAACTCCGCGCAAGAGCTGGAGGAGGCCGAGATGTTGGCGGTCGACGCCGAAGGCCGGGTCTGCCTCAAGGCGACCCCGCCGATTCGTCGGACCAAGGTCGTGCCGGAGCCGTGGCGCACCAATATCCTGGTGCGCGGCTGGCGTCGCCTGACCGGGCGCACTAACCCTCCGGCACCGCCGCGCGATGAGCGTGTGCTGCCGGCCGCCCGCTGGCGCACGGTCGGTTCGATCCGTCGTTACATTTTGCTGGTGCTGATGCTCGGCCAGACCATCGTTGCCGGCTGGTACATGAAAGGCATCATGCCGTACCAGGGCTGGTCGTTTGTCGACCTGAACGAAGTGCTGCATCAATCGTTGAGTCAAACCGCTGTGCAAGTGCTGCCGTATGCGCTGCAAACCAGCATCCTGATATTGTTCGGGATTCTGTTCTGCTGGGTATCGGCGGGCTTCTGGACCGCACTGATGGGCTTCCTCGAGTTGCTCACCGGGCATGACAAATATCGCATTTCCGGTAAAAGTGCTGGCAACGAGCCGATCGCCAAGGATGCGCGCACCGCGCTGGTGATGCCGATCTGCAACGAAGACGTACCGCGGGTATTCGCCGGTTTGCGAGCGACGTTCGAGTCGGTTGCGGCGACCGGTAACCTGGATCGCTTCGACTTCTTCGTTCTCAGCGACAGTAACGACGCTGACATTTGTGTTGCCGAGCAGCAGGCCTGGCTGGACGTTTGCCGTGAGGCCAAGGCCTTCGGCAAGATCTTCTATCGCCGTCGTCGCCGTCGGGTCAAACGCAAAAGCGGCAACCTCGACGACTTCTGCCGTCGTTGGGGCGGTGATTACAAGTACATGGTGGTGCTCGACGCCGACAGCGTGATGAGTGGTGAATGCCTGAGTAGTCTGGTGCGCTTGATGGAAGCCACGCCGGACGCCGGGATCATTCAGACCGCACCACGCGCTTCGGGCATGGACACGCTGTATGCACGCATGCAGCAGTTCGCCACTCGCGTGTACGGTCCATTGTTTACCGCGGGCTTGCACTTCTGGCAGTTGGGTGAATCCCACTATTGGGGTCACAACGCGATCATTCGCATGAAGCCGTTCATAGAGCATTGCGCCCTGGCGCCATTGCCCGGTAAAGGCGCGTTCGCCGGTACGATCCTCTCCCACGACTTCGTCGAAGCTGCGCTGATGCGCCGTGCCGGCTGGGGCGTGTGGATTGCCTACGACTTGCCCGGCAGCTATGAAGAACTGCCGCCGAACCTGCTCGACGAACTCAAGCGTGACCGCCGCTGGTGTCACGGCAACCTGATGAACTTCCGGCTGTTCCTGGTCAAGGGCATGCACCCGGTGCACCGCGCGGTGTTCCTGACCGGTGTGATGTCCTACTTGTCGGCGCCGTTGTGGTTCTTCTTCCTGGTGCTGTCGACTGCGCTGCTGGCGGTCAACACGCTGATGGAGCCGCAGTACTTCCTTGAGCCCCGGCAGCTCTATCCGCTGTGGCCGCAATGGCATCCGGACAAGGCCATTGCGCTGTTCTCGACCACCATCGTGCTGCTGTTCCTGCCGAAGTTGTTGAGCATCATCCTGATCTGGGCCAAGGGCGCGAAAGAGTTCGGTGGCAAGTTCAAGGTGACCCTGTCGATGTTGCTGGAGATGCTGTTCTCCATGCTGCTGGCGCCAGTGCGGATGGTTTTCCATACCCGTTTCGTGCTCGCCGCGTTCCTCGGCTGGGCCGCGACCTGGAACTCCCCGCAACGTGACGACGATTCCACTCCGTGGAGCGAAGCGGTGCGTCGCCATGGTCCGCAAACCTTGCTGGGCTTCTTCTGGGCCTTGCTGGTGATCTGGCTCAACCCAAGCTTCCTCTGGTGGCTGGTACCGATCGTCGGCTCGCTGATGCTGTCGATCCCGGTCTCGGTGATTTCCAGCCGTGTCGGTCTGGGTCTCAAGTCCCGTGACGAAAGCCTGTTCCTGATTCCTGAGGAGTACGCGCCGCCACAGGAATTGCTGGCGACCGATCAGTACACCCACGAAAACCGTTGGCACGCGCTCAAGGAAGGGTTCATTCGAGCAGTGGTCGATCCGCAGCAGAACGCCCTGGCATGTGCCTTGGCCACGTCCCGTCACCGCGGGGCCGAGCCGATCGAATGGCTGCGTATCGAGCGAGTGCGTCACGCGCTGAAAGTCGGCCCTGCCGGGCTCAGCAACGACGAACGTGTGGCTCTGCTGAGTGATCCGGTAGCTCTGGGGCGCTTGCATGAGCAGGTCTGGAACGAAGATCACGCCGAATGGCTGAGTGCCTGGCGCCAGTCGATCGAAGCTGATCCCCATGCGCCGCTGCTGCCGCTCCAGCCGATATCGGCTGAAGCACAGCCAGCCTGATGAAGCGCCCTGCTCCTGGCTAGGGAGCGGGGCGTCTGCCAAAAGATCGCAGCCTGCGGCAGCTCCTACGGAATTTGCGTACACCCGATAATTCGCGGGTATACGCGGTCGGCGTAGGCGCTGACGGAGACTGCGATCTTTTTTTTGGTGGTCCCTGTAACAACAAATCCTGCCCAACCCCTTGTGCTACCCGCCGGGTGAGTTAGCATCGCTCCCCGAATTGGTGCGCCCGGACAACTTATTGTCCGTATCTGCCGGTTTTCAAATGAAAATCGGCTTTTTGCGCGCCTCACAATAAAACGGGTTCAGGGGACTTGATGATGAAGAAGTATCTCTCGATGCTGCTGCTTGGCGTCACGGCAATGGTTGCAGTCAACACGGCTCAGGCCGGCGCCATCGAGGACGCGGTCAAGCGCGGCACACTGAAAGTCGGCATGGACCCGACCTACATGCCGTTCCAGATGACCAACAAGCGTGGCGAGATCATCGGCTTCGAAGTCGACCTGCTCAAAGCCATGGCCAAGGCCATGGGCGTCAAGCTGGAAACGGTTTCCACCGGCTATGACGGCATCATCCCGGCCCTGCTGACCGACAAGTTCGACATGATTGGCAGCGGCATGACCCTGACCCAGGAACGCAACCTGCGCCTGAACTTCAGCGAACCGTTCATCGTGGTTGGCCAGACCCTGCTGATCCGCAAGGAGCTGGAAGGCACCATCAAGTCCTACAAAGACCTGAACAAAGCTGACTACCGCATCACCTCCAAGCTCGGCACCACCGGCGAAATGGTCGCCAAAAAGCTGATTTCCAAGGCCCAGTACCACGGCTACGACAACGAGCAGGAAGCGGTGCTCGACGTGGTCAATGGCAAGGCTGACGCCTTTATCTACGACGCGCCTTACAACGTCGTGGCGGTGAACAAGGTCGGCAACGGCAAGCTGGTGTTCATCGACAAGCCATTCACCTACGAGCCGCTGGCCTTTGGCCTGAAGAAAGGCGACTACGACAGCCTCAACTTCATCAACAACTTCCTGCACCAGATCCGCGAAGACGGCACCTACGATCGCATCCATGACAAGTGGTTCAAAGACACCGCCTGGCTCAAGGATATGGAGTAAGGACTTTGGCGGTGGGGTGTCAGTAGCACCGCGCCGCTCCAATCGCGAGCTTGCTCGCGATGAGGCCTTCCCTGGCGACAAAGAATTCGGAACCTGTAAACCCAATGAAACAGAAAAAAGTCCTATGGCCCTGGCACCTGTTGACGGTGCTGGTGCTGATCGGCTTGGCTGGCGCGTTGTATTACGCCACCTCGCTGATGTCCTATGAGTGGCGCTGGAACCGGGTGCCGCAATACTTCGTCTACCACGCTGAAGAATCCCAGCGGGCAGCGGATATCTCAACTGTCAGCGAACTGGTGCGTAAAGGCGATAAAGCCGAAGTCACCCTGCGCAACGAAGCAGGTGACGAACAGCACCTGACGGTCGACGACAACAGCCTGCAAATCGCCCGTGGCGACGATGTGGCCGAAGGCGATGTGATTGGTGTCACTCGCCATTGGGCAGCAGGGCCGCTGCTCTGGGGCCTTTGGACCACGCTTTGGCTGTCGGTGGTGTCCGGTGTGCTCGGGCTGGTGATCGGCCTGGCGACCGGTCTGTGCCGGCTATCGAACAACCCGACCTTGCGCGACCTGTCGACGGTCTATGTCGAGCTGGTGCGCGGCACGCCATTGCTGGTGCAGATTTTCATTTTCTACTTCTTCATCGGTACAGTGTTGAACCTGTCCCGCGAATTCGCCGGGATTGCCGCGCTGTCGCTGTTCACCGGCGCCTATGTCGCGGAGATCGTCCGTTCCGGTGTGCAGTCGATTGCCCGAGGCCAGAACGAGGCTGCGCGCTCGCTGGGTCTGAGCGCTGGCCAGTCGATGCGCCATGTGGTCCTGCCACAGGCCTTCAAGCGAGTGCTGCCGCCGCTGGCGGGGCAATTCATCAGCCTGGTGAAAGACACCTCGCTGGTGTCGGTGATCGCCATTACCGAACTGCTCAAGAGCGGTCGGGAAGTCATCACCACCTCGTTTTCGCCGTTCGAGATCCTGTTCTGCGTGGCGGGACTGTATCTGTTGATCAACCTGCCGCTGTCGAAAATCGCCAGCCGGCTTGAGCGGAGGCTCGCGCAAAGTGATTGAAGTCCGCGATCTGGTAAAAGTCTTCGACACCCGTGGCCATGTAGTTCGCGCGGTGGATAACGTCACCACGCACGTGGCCAAGGGCGAAGTGCTGGTGGTGATCGGCCCGTCGGGTTCCGGCAAGTCGACCTTCCTGCGCTGCCTCAATGGCCTGGAAGAGTTCGACTCCGGTTCCGTCAGCATCGATGGCCTGGAACTGGCCAACCCGAAAACCGACGTCAATGCCTACCGCCGTGAAGTCGGGATGGTCTTCCAGCATTTCAACCTGTTCCCGCACATGACCGTGCTGGAAAACCTCTGCCTGGCGCAGAAAGTCGTGCGCAAGCGCGGTAAGCAGGAGCGCGAAGCCAAGGCCCGGGCGTTGCTGGAAAAGGTCGGTATTGCGCAGAAGGCCAACGAGTTCCCTTCACGCCTCTCCGGCGGTCAGCAACAGCGGGTGGCGATAGCCCGGGCATTGGCCATGGAACCGAAGGTGATGTTGTTCGATGAACCGACCTCGGCGCTCGACCCGGAAATGGTTGGTGAAGTCCTCGACGTAATGAAAACCCTGGCCCTGGAAGGCATGACCATGGTCTGCGTCACCCACGAAATGGGCTTCGCCCGGGAAGTGGCGGACCGGGTGCTGTTCTTCGATCACGGTAAGCTGCTGGAAGATTCCCCGCCCGATGAATTCTTCGCTTCGCCGAAGGATCTGCGGGCGCAGGCCTTTTTGCGCCAGGTTCTATAAATTTAGCGCCTGCCGAACCGCTATCGCGAGCAAGCTCGCTCCCACAGTTTGTCCGCGGTGTATTTGTGGGAGCGAGCTTGCTCGCGATGGCATCGCCTCGGTTTCAGATAAACCGAGGCATCCGCATCACCCTCTAAACCTTGAACCTGCCCACCAACATCTGCAGATGAGTCCCCAATCGCGCCAGCTCGACGCTGGAAGCGGCGGTCTCTTCACTGGCTGCAGAGGTCTGCTCCGACACATCTCGCACATTCAGCACGCTGCGGTTGATCTCTTCGGCCACGGCGCTTTGCTGTTCGACGGCGGCGGCGATTTGTTGGTTCATCGCCTGGATCGCTGACACGGTTCGGGTGATATTGGCCAGCGAGCCGCCGGCGCGCCGGGTCAACTCGACGCTGCTGTCGGTCAGGCTGCGGCTGTTGTCCAGGATGGTGGCGACTTGCTGGGTGCCGCTTTGCAAGCCGATGATCAGTTCTTCGATTTCCTCGGTGGACTTCTGGGTGCGCTGGGCGAGGCTGCGCACCTCATCGGCGACCACTGCGAAACCGCGTCCGGCCTCACCGGCACGAGCGGCTTCAATAGCCGCGTTGAGCGCCAGCAGGTTGGTCTGTTGCGCCACTGACTTGATCACGTCGAGCACGCTGCCGATCTTGTCGCTTTCGCGCTTGAGATGGCTCATGGCCTCGGTGGAGTTGCCGACCTCGGTGGCCAGGCGTTCGATCTGCGCGATGGCTTCGCCGACCACCTTATCGCCTTCACGGGCCTGCTGGTCGGCGGCGACGGCGGCTTCCGAGGCCTCTTCGGCATTGCGTGCGACTTCCTGCACGGTGGCAGTCATCTCATGCATGGCGCTGGCGACCTGGTCGGTCTCGACCTTCTGGCTGTTGACTCCGGCGCTGGTCTGTTCAGTGACGGCTGACAGCTGGGCGGCGGCGCTGGCGATCTGCGTCACGCCCTCGCCGATGCCGCCGATCAGTTCCCGCAGGCCGACGGTCATGCGTTGCATGGCGCGTTGCAGTTGACCGAGCTCATCGCGGCGCTGGACGTCGAGGTCCTGGCTGAGATCGCCAGCAGCCACGCGCTCGACCACGGTCAGGGTCTGTTGCAGCGGAATGACGATCTGCCGGGTGATGGCCCAGGCGGCGAGTAGGCCGAACAGCAGCGTCAGCACGGTCACCAGCTCCAAGGTGCTTTTGGCTCGCGCTGCATCGCTGTCACGCTGGGTGATTTGCGCGGCGGTCAGTTGCTTGCTCATGTCGAGCAGGATGCTGCCCTGGTCTGCCATGCGTTTCAGGGCCGCGGCGCTGGCCACCTGGGAGTCGCGGAACTGGCTGAATGTCGTTCGATAGTCTTTGAGCGACTCGGTAGCCTGTTGCAGGTTGGCGATATGCTGTTCCGGCAGTTTGTCGGGCAAGCTCTCGAGGTTGTTCAGGGCATTGTCGATGGCGTCCAGCGCCGGCTTTTCAGCCTCGGCCTTGGCGCTATAGGTGTAGCCGCGAACCTGGAAGCGCGCTTGCTGGACCAACTTGCTCAACTCGATCACGTTGTTGAACTCGGCGCCGCTGTCACCTTGCAGCACGGACTTCTCGACTTCCGCCACGCGGGCCATGGCATTATCGGCGCTGGCGCCGAGTCTGGCGCGGCTGGCTTCGCGGTTCGCGGTTGCCTGGGTCATGTCGGCGAAGGCGCGTTTGTATTCGTTTACGGCGGCCAACTGTGTGTCGAGCATGGCAATGTTGTCGGGCTGTTGAAGCCGTTTGCGTGCGACTTGCAGGCCTTCGTCCAGCTGGTTCAGCAGATCGCTGACGACTGCCGGACCTTGTTCGCCGCGGCGCATGTCGTAGTCCATGCGGGCAATGCGCAGGTCTTTGGTCAGCTCGTTCAGCGTGGAGATGTAGGCCAGCTTGTCGCTGCGCTCAATCAGGCTACTCAGGCCCATCCAGCCGGTGAAGGTAATCAGTAGGGTCAGCAGCAGCACCAGGCCGAAGCCGATGCCGAGTTTCAGATTGACGCTCACATTTCCCAGGTTTTGGGCTAGCCAACGATACATGCTGTGAACTCCCTTGACGCATGGATGGGTCTATCAGGAGTGTATCGGCAGGCCGGCCGGAATCTGTAGATGCGAAGCTGCTTACTGTGGCGAGGGAGCTTGCTCCCGCTCGGCCGCGAAGCGGTCGTAAAATCAGCTAATGCGTTCTGCCTGATAAAACGCGGTGACCGTTTTTTGGACCGCTTCGCGCTCCAGCGGGAGCAAGCTCCCTCGCCACAGGGGCTTTTTTGCTGGACTTAGAACAATCGGGAAAGGAGGGCTGTCACAGCCGTCTCGACCCGCAGGATGCGCTCGCCGAGCTGTACCGGTTGCAGGCCAGCCTTGGCCAGCAGGTCGATTTCGTAGGGAATCCAGCCGCCTTCAGGGCCGATCGCCAGGGTCACCGGTTCGTCCAGCCCGCGTGGGCAGGGCGGATAGTTGCCCGGATGCCCCACCAGTCCGAGGGTGCCTTCGGTCATCGCTGGCAGGCGGTCTTCGACGAAAGGCTTGAAGCGTTTCTCGATGATGATGTGCGGCAGCACGCTGTCTCTGGCTTGTTCCAGGCCGAGGATCAGTTGCTCGCGAACCGCTTGCGGCTCAAGGAATGGGGTCTGCCAGAAGCTCTTCTCGACCCGGTAGCTGTTCACCAGCACCACCCGTGGCACGCCCATGGCGGCGACGGTTTGCAGTACCCGACGGAGCATCTTCGGCCGTGGCAGGGCCAGCAGCAGGGTCAGCGGCAGTTTCGCTGGTGGGGGCTGGTCGAGGCTGATCCGCAATTCCGCCTCGCTGGCTTCCAGGCGCAGTACCTCGGCTGAGCCCATCAACCCGCCGATGCGCCCGACCCGCAGGCTGTCACCGACAGCGCTGCGATGGACTTCCTGCATATGGGTCAAGCGTCGATCACGCAGGATCACCCGGTCGGCCGCAATGAAGTCGGCCTCTTCCAGAAGCAGCAGATTCACGCTTGGGTCGCTGGCGGCTGGTCGTCGTGGTCGCTGTCGACAGGTTGGTCGTCCGGATGCTCGCCGCGCTTGCTGATCAGGCTGCCAAAAAGGATGCCGATTTCGAACAGGAACCACATGGGCACCGCCAGCAAGGTCTGCGAGAAGATGTCCGGCGGAGTGAGGATCATGCCGACCACGAAGCAGCCGATGACCACATACGGGCGGATTTTCTTCAGGTATTTGACGTCGACCACACCGATCCATACCAGCAGCACCACGGCTACCGGGATTTCGAAGGCAACGCCGAAGGCGAAGAACAGCGTCATGACGAAATCGAGGTAGCTGGTGATGTCGGTCATCATCTCCACGCCGGCCGGGGTGGCAGCGGCGAAGAACTTGAAGATCAGCGGGAACACCAGGAAGTAGGCGAAAGCCATTCCGGTGTAGAACAGCATGATGCTCGAGACCAGCAAGGGCACTGCGATGCGCTTCTCGTGCTTGTACAGGCCCGGCGCGATAAAGCCCCAGATCTGATGCAGGATCACCGGGATCGCCAGAAACAGCGAGACCATCATCGTCAGCTTGAGCGGCGTGAGGAACGGCGAGGACACATCGGTGGCGATCATCGTCGCGCCCACCGGCAGGTATTCGCGCAGTGGCGTGGAGACGAAGGTGTAGATCTGCTGGGTGAAAGCGAACAGCCCGGCAAAAATCACAAAAATCGCCGCGACACAACGCAGCAGGCGGGTGCGCAACTCGGTGAGGTGCGAAACCAGCGGCATGTGCTGGTCGTTTTCCGGTTTATCAGCGCTCATGGGGCTCGCGGCGGCAAAGTGGGGTCGAGGGGGGCAGGCGTACTGGGTGCCGCCGCAGGAGAAACAGTTTCTGTCGCAGGCGAGCCGACAGTCGGTTCAGCCGGTTTGACGGCTGCTGCTGGCGCCGGCTCGGCAGCCGTGGCGACCTGCGCCGGAGCATGGATCGACTGCTCCGCCACTGGCTCGAAGGTGCTCGGCGTCTGCTGTTGCGGCGCGAGAATCTTCCGCGCTTCTTGCTCCAGCGACAGAATATGTTCGTTGTGCAGTTGCCGACGAATCTCGTCGGCACCGATTTCCCGTTCAACTTCCTGTTTGATCGCGTTGAAACTGCGTTTCAGGCGTCCGACCCACAGGCCGGCCGTGCGCGCGGCACCCGGCAGGCGTTCAGGGCCGAGCACCAGCAGCGCGACGAGGCCGACGAGCAGCAGTTCAGAGAAGCTGATACCAAACATTAGTCAGTGCTCACGAGTCTTTGCGGATCGGCTCTTCGACTTTTTGTGCTTGCACGTCGATGGTGTGCGGCTCGTTCAGTGTCGAAGCCTGTGGTTGTGCCGGTTGTGCCGGTGGTACCGGTTGAGCCGGTGTCACTGTCGGATCAGCAGGTTTCTCATCGTCGTTCATGGCCTTGCGAAAGCCCTTGATCGACTCGCCGACGTCAGTGCCGAGGTTTTTCAGTTTCTTGGTGCCGAACACCAGTACCACGACAACCAGGATGACGACCCAGTGTTTCCAGTCAAAAATACCCATGCTGCGATTCCTCTCTTAAAAGCGTTATTCAAGCGGACGGGCGCGAGGCTTTCTCAGCGTGTCCGGACAGACCGAAGCGCCGGTCCAGTTCATCCAGCACAGCCTGTGGATGCTGCCCCAGTTGGGCGAGCATGACCATACTGTGGAACCATAAATCGGCGGTTTCATAGATCACATCGCTGCAATCGCCGCTGATGGCGGCGTCCTTGGCGGCGATGATGGTTTCAACCGATTCCTCACCGACCTTTTCCAGAATCTTGTTCAGGCCCTTGTGGTACAGGCTGGCGACATACGAACTATCGGCGGCAGCGCCTTTGCGCTCTTCCAGCACTTGGGCCAGGCGGGTCAGGGTGTCAGTCATCTCAGTGTCCTGCCGAATAAATAGCGTGCGGGTCTTTGAGTACCGGGTCGACAGTCTTCCAGTCGCCGTTTTCGTAGACGCGGTAGAAGCAGCTTTGGCGGCCGGTATGGCAGGCGATATCGCCGACCTGTTCGACCATCAGGATGATCACATCGGCGTCACAGTCCAGGCGCATCTCGTGCAGCTGTTGTACGTGCCCGGACTCTTCGCCCTTGCGCCACAGTTTGCCACGGGAACGCGACCAGTAGATGGCGCGGTTCTCGGCAGCGGTCAGTTCCAGCGCTTCGCGGTTCATCCAGGCCATCATCAGTACGCGCCCGGTCTTGTGATCCTGAGCAATCGCCGGCACCAGGCCGTCATTGTCCCATTTGATCTCGTCCAGCCAATCTTTCATCTTCGACTCCGACAACCGGCGCAGCGCTTATTGCTGTGCCCAGGCGTTGAAACAGTGTGCCAGCAGCACGCGTTGCTGGCTATCGGCGCACGACCAGATACAAACCGACCGCCACCATGATTCCGGCCGGCCAGTGCCCCAATTCATTCAATGGGCCGCCGGCAGCGAGTACCGTGCCGCCAGCCAGATGGGCGCAGCCGAGCAGGCGCAGGAACCAGTCGTCCTTGCGTCGATGCCAGGCGGGTGGCGCATTGGACGCATGTGGTTGCGACATGCGCTCCAGCAGGTCGCGGGTCATGTTGGCCAGGTGCGGTAGTTGCTCGACCTGGCTCTGCAGGTTGCCCAGCAAGGTTTTGGGGCTGACCCGCTCGCGCATCCAGCGTTCGAGGAACGGCTGGGCGGTGTTCCACAGATCCAGTTCGGGGTACAGCTGACGACCCAGGCCTTCGATGTTCAGCAGGGTTTTCTGCAAGAGAACCAGCTGCGGCTGCACTTCCATGTTAAAGCGCCGTGCAGTCTGGAACAGGCGCATCAGCACCTGACCGAAGGAAATATCTTTTAACGGTTTCTCGAATATCGGCTCGCAAACGGTCCGGATCGCCGCTTCGAATTCATTCAGCTTGGTTTCCGCCGGTACCCAGCCGGAGTCGATATGCAGCTGGGCGACGCGGCGGTAGTCGCGCTTGAAGAAGGCGAACAGGTTGCGCGCCAGATAATCCTGGTCTTCCGGCGTCAGGCTGCCGACGATGCCACAGTCGATGGCAATGTACTGCGGGCTCCACGGCTGCACGGTGCTGACGAAGATATTGCCGGGGTGCATGTCGGCGTGGAAGAAACTGTCGCGGAACACTTGGGTGAAGAAAATCTCCACGCCGCGTTCGGCGAGCATTTTCATGTCGGTGCGCTGGTCGGCCAGGGTGGCCAGGTCGGTGACCTGAATACCGTAGATGCGCTCCATCACCAGCACTTTCGGTCGGCACCAGTCCCAATAGACTTGCGGCACATACAGCAGCGGCGACCCGTCGAAGTTGCGCTTGAGCTGGCTGGCATTGGCCGCCTCGCGCAGCAGATCGAGCTCGTCGTAGATGGTTTTTTCGTAGTCCTGGACCACGTCCACCGGGTGCAATAGACGGGCATCGGCGGAGAGTTTTTCCGCAGCGCGGGCGAGGATGAACAGCCAGGCCAGATCCTGGGCGATGATCGGCTTGAGGCCCGGGCGGATGACCTTGACCACCACTTCTTCACCGCTTTTCAGCTGTGCGGCATGAACCTGTGCCACCGACGCGGAGGCCAGCGGTTCGAAGTCGAAACGGCTGAAGACTTCGCTGATTTTCTTGCCGAGCTGGCTTTCGATCAGGTCTATCGCCACTTGCGAATCGAACGGCGGCACGCGGTCTTGCAGCAGCATCAGCTCGTCGGCGATGTCTTCGGGCAGCAGGTCGCGGCGAGTGGAAAGAATCTGCCCGAACTTGATGAAGATCGGCCCCAGATCCTGCAACGCCAGGCGCAGACGCGCACCGCGAGTCAGTGTCAGTGTCTTGCGCGGGAACCAGCGCCACGGCAAGGCGTAGCGCAGCGCCAGGAGAAACCAGGGCAGTGGCAGGGCGAACAACAGGTCATCGAGGCGGTAGCGGATCACGACGCGCTGGATGCGCAACAAACGGCGGACGGCAAGCAGCTTCATGCGTTATCGCTTGAATCAAGGGATCGGGAAAGGCGCTCGAAGCGCGCCTCAAGACGTTCCAGATCAAGCTTGATCTGGTCCAGTTCACTAAAACGGGCTTCGGCTTCGCGTTGGCCCACCAGGGTGCGCGACTCTTCGCTGAGGTACTCGGCGAGGTTCTGGTTCAGGCTGGCGAAGCCCTGCTGGTACCACTGTGCGCGGCTGCGAAGATGGCCACCAATCAATTGCGTGGCGACCGGACCGAGCCAGCGGGAGAGTTCGTACTCCCAGTCCAGCTCGAGGTCCTGCAGTATCGCCGCCAGGTCCAGCAGCACCGCGCTGTCACCTTCGAGTTCGACCTCGGGGCCATGCAGCACGGCGGTCTTGTCCTTGCTCAGCGCCAGGCTCAACAAGCTCGACGCCGGAGCGCGCAAGGTGCAGTCGGCTTCGGCGGCCCAGTGGGCGGCGAGCATCAAGCCTTCATCGCTGGGCATGATGAACAGTTGCAACGCCGGGCTGCGGCAGTCGACAGCGATCACCTTGCCACTCAAGTGCTGCAGGCGCGGCAGCGCCGTGCTGTCGAGACGAAGCACGCGGTTGAGGCCAAGTTCGACGCCGACCAGCAGGCCGCTGAGCAGCATCAGGGCTTGATGCCGCGATGCAGGGCGACGATGCCGGCGGTCATGTTGTGATAGGTCACGCGGTCGAAACCGGCCTCGACCATCATCGACTTCAGGGTTTCCTGGTTGGGGTGCATGCGGATCGACTCGGCCAGGTAGCGGTAGCTTTCCGAGTCATTGGTGATCAGCTTGCCCATCAGCGGCATGAAGGCGAACGAATAGGCATCGTAGGCCTTGGACATCAACGCATTGGTCGGCTTGGAGAACTCCAGTACCAGCAGCCGGCCACCGGGTTTGAGCACCCGCAACATGGAGCGCAGGGCATCTTCCTTATGGGTCACGTTGCGCAGGCCGAAGGCAATGGTCACGCAGTCGAAATGGTTGTCCGGGAACGGCAGCTTTTCAGCGTCGGCCTGGACGAACTCGACATTGCCGGCCACACCCAGATCCAGCAAACGATCGCGACCGACCTTGAGCATGGATTCGTTGATGTCAGCCAATACCACCTGACCGGTCGGGCCTACCAGGTGCGAGAACTTTCTGGTCAGGTCACCGGTACCACCCGCGATGTCCAGCACGCGGTTGCCGGTGCGTACGCCGGACAGCTCGATCGCGAAGCGCTTCCACAGCCGATGCATGCCGCCCGACAGCAGGTCGTTCATCAAGTCGTACTTGGCCGCTACGGAGTGGAAAACCTCAGCGACTTTTTCCGCCTTTTGGCTTTCCGGAACGTTTTTGAAGCCGAAGTGAGTGGTGGGTTCGGCATCGCTGCCTTTGCGCTGATCAGTCATATCGCTGTCACCAGAAGAGAATGCGGGACATTCTAATCCCGGTGGCCTGCTTTGTCTTGGCAAGGCTGAAGGTAAGATAGGCAACCGCCGGGACGTTTTGACGCAGGCGAGGTCAAGATGTCTTGAGCAAGTCCCGATAAAGCAGGAGTCATTCGATGGCCCGTATTAGTGTTGAACGTGCCCACGGCCTGGGTAAGGAAGCGGCCCGCGAAAAGGCCGACAAGTTGGCGCAGAGACTGTCCGATCAATATGGCCTGGAACCGCAGTGGTCAGGCGACACCCTGAACCTCAGGCGCTCCGGTGTGAAAGGTGCGGTGTATGTGGGCGAGGACTCGATCAAGGTCGATGTCGAACTGGGCCTGCTGATGTCGGCCATGAGCGGCACGATCAAGTCGGAAATCGAAAAGGCGCTGGATAAAGCCCTGGCGTGATAGTGACTTTTCAGTTTCCGCTGTAGGACGCAGCGGCAAACAGATAGGGTTTTCTTGTAACCCGCAATGGGCACTTTCCAGAATCGGGCGGAGCCGCCCGGCTGCTGGACCTACGCCAAGTCAGTCAGCAAAAGGCACTAAATATGTCTGGGATTTGATCGACTTTTTGCGGGGCTAGAATTGGCTTCATGGAGATTCACCCCCACAGAAAAGGAAGTCAAAGATGGCTCAAGAAATAAGCATTACACGGTTCCATGCGTTAGGCCTCGAGCTCGCGATGGACAAGGCCAGGGCTCTGGTGACGGACCTCTCGCAGCAATACGGGCTCAAGCATCAATGGTCAGGCAACAACGCTTCGGTCAAGCATGGCCTCACCGGTATTACCGGGCAGCTCAAGGTCGCCGAGGATGAGCTCCGGGTGTATGTCGATCTCAATTTCCTGCAGCGTGCGCTGAAGGGTCTGATCGAAGCTGAAATCAATAAAGTGTTGGATAGCGCACTGACCTGACCGCCTCTCTTTGGTAGAGAAGGTTTGGATGCCTCGGTCGATCCGGCGTTCGAACCTTTTGTTGCCCGTCACCTCATCACTCCGGGATTGCTTCGTAACCTAGGGTGATGTTTCTAATTTTTCTCACTACTTTGTGCCTAAGCCCTCATTCCTGCGGGCAGTTCCTCAAACCTTTTGCGCGTGAGGTGCACCATGGCCAAAGTAATTTTGAAGAAAAAAACCGATGTTGAAACTACCGCTCCGAGCGAAGTGAAATCCTACGCTCGCAAGATCTGGCTGGCAGGCCTGGGGGCCTACGCCAAGGTCGGCCAGGAAGGCAGCGAGTACATTCAGGAGCTGATCGAGACTGGTCAAGCTGTTGAAAAGAAAGGAAAAAAAGTTGTGGATCAGCAACTTGAAGCGGCCAACAGTCAGATCGATAACGTCAAGGGTGACGTCACCAGCTTCAAGGGCAAAGTCGAAGTGCAGCTCGATAAAGTCGAGAAGGCTTTTGACGCGCGCGTCGCAAGTGCCTTGAATCGATTCGGCATTGCGTCTAAACATGATGTTGAGACACTCTCTGCTAAGCTCGATGGGCTGACGGCATTGCTTGAACGTGTCGCGCGTAAACATTAAGGAGAACGGGATGGCTGGTAAAAAGAATACTGAAAAAGAAGGCAGCTCGTGGATCGGGAAAGTCGAAGACTACTCCCGCAAAATCTGGCTTGCTGGTTTAGGCGTGTACTCGAAGATCGACACTGACGGCAGCAAACTCTTCGATACCCTGGTCAAAGATGGAGAGAAAGCCGAGAAACTCACCAAGAACGCCGTCGGTAAAAAAGTCGATGCCGCCAAGGATTCGGCTCAATCGGCCAAGTCCCGTGTCGGTGATGTCAAAGACCGCGCACTGGGCAAATGGGGCGAGCTGGAAGAGGCTTTCGACAAGCGACTCAACAGCGCCATTTCGCGTCTGGGCGTGCCAAGCCGCAATGAAGTCAAGGCGCTGCACAGCAAGGTCGATACCCTGACCAAGCAGATCGAACGCCTGACCGGTGCTTCGGTGACCAAGCCGGCGAGCAAGACCGCAGCGGCCAAACCGGCCGCTAAAACCGCGGCCAAACCTCTGGTAAAGGCCGCCGCTAAACCGGCAGCCAAACCAGCGGCAAAAGCCCCGGCCAAAGTAGCAGCCAAGCCCGCAGCAAAAACCGCAGCAGCCAAACCTGCCGCGAAACCTGCTGCCAAGCCAGCAGCGGCGAAGAAGCCGGTGGCCAAGAAGCCAGCTGCGCCCAAAGCCGCAGCGCCGAAGCCAGCCGTAGAGGCCAAACCGGCCACTGCGTTCAGCTCTTCGAACTCTGCAGCTGCTCCGACCCCTGCGGTCACCCCGACTGTCGCGCCGATCCCTTCGACGCCATCCAGTCAGTCCTGATTTTTTCGGGACAGACAAAAACGCCCGGCCTGCAAAGGTCGGGCGTTTTTGTTTTGCTCAGAAAACCCTCCGGTGCCTGATCGAGCGCAAAAGATCACACATGCTCTTCCAGATACCGCAACGCCATCTGTTCGGTCGCCAGTTTCGCCGGTGGCAGCAAGTGTGGCGCTACCAGCATCATGATCTGGTAAACCACTACCCGTACTTCGCCCTCGCGCCCCAGAATCCGTTGATAGTCGAGGGAAAACAGCAGCGTCATGGTGATCTGTTCGACCAATTGCCCCAGCGCCTGGGTTTCGCTGACCAGTTGCCCCTGCGCTTGCAAGCGTGCCAGCAATGAGGCCAGGGTGCGCTTCAAGGCATTGAGCAGATTACGAATGCCCTTGGCCAGTTTCGGTAAGCGCCCGGCCAGGTTGGACAGGTCCTGAAACAGAAAGCGATAGTGCGCCAGCCGCTCGACGATCAGGTGCAGGAACAGCCAGTAATCTTCAGCGGTCAGTTGCGCATCCGCCGGCGGGTCGAGCAGCGGCGTCAGTTCGGCCTGGAAGCGCTCGAACAAGCCGAGGATCAGCGGTTCCTTGCCGTGAAAGTGGTAGTAGAGGTTGCCCGGGCTGATGCCCATCTCATTGGCAACTTCCATGGTGGAGACATTCGGTTCGCCCTTTTGGTTGAACAGTTGCAGGGCACATTCGAGGATCCGGTCGCGGGTTTTCATCCAGTCTTCTTGGTTGTTGAGTCATGCCACGGCCAATAGCCCGACCGTGGTCCAGAGAGCATTCAGCGCACGCGCACGTAGGTACCTGGCGCCGCCTCCATCGGTGGATAGTTCTGGTTGCCCAGAGCCATCAGGGTTTCCCGTTGGGTCCCGGAGCGTTCCTGAATCCAGCTCAGCCACCGTGGCCACCAGCTGCCTTCGACATGGGTGCCATCGTAATACCAGGCGCGTGGATCGCTGCTGAGTTTGGGATTCTCGATGAAACCGGCCTTGGGGTTGCTCGGCGGGTTGAGGATGCTCTGGATGTGTCCGCTGTTGGACAGTATGAAGCGGCGATTGCCGCCCAGCAGCAAGGTCGAGCGGTACACCGCATCCCACGGAGTAATGTGGTCGTTGATGCCGGCCACGTTGAAGCTGTCGACATTGACCTTCTGCAGATCGATCGGTGTACCGCACACCTCCAGGCCACCCGGATGACTCAGCGGGTTGTGCTTGAAGAAGTCCAGCAGGTCGCCATGCAATGCCGCGGGCAGGCGCGTGTTGTCGTTGTTCCAGTACAGGATGTCGAAGGCTGGCGGTTCCTTGCCCAGCAGGTAGTTGTTGACCCAGTAGTTCCAGATCAGGTCGTTGGGGCGCATCCAGGCGAAGACTTTGGCCATGTCGCGCCCTTCGAGTACGCCTCGCTGATAGGAATGGCGCTTGGCGGCTTCGAGGGTCTGCTCGTCGGCGAACAAGGTGGCCGGACTGTCGATCTGGCTATCGAGCATGCTGACCAGGTAAGTGGCGCTGGAGATCCGCCGCAGTTGCCGCTTGGCTTGCAGATGACCTTGCAGGGCGGCAATGGTCAGCCCGCCGGCACAGGCGCCCATCAGATTGACTTCGCGCGCACCACTGATGGCGCGGCAGGCATTCATCGCTTGCTCCAGAGCCTCCACATAACTGGACAGGCCCCATTCGCGATGACGAACATCCGGGTTGCGCCAACTGACCATGAACACTTGCAGACCATTTTTCAGCGCGTACTGGACGAAGCTGTTGCCCGGGCTGAGGTCGAAAATATAGTACTTGTTGATCTGCGGCGGCACGACCAGCAGCGGCTTGCTGTACTGCTTTTCGCTCATTGGCTTGTATTGCATCAACTCGAGCAGTTCGTTGCGAAACACTACCGAGCCGGTGGTGGTCGCTACCGTCTTGCCGATCTCGAAGGCGTGTTTGGTGACCTGGCTCGGCAGCCCGTTGTTGTGCAACAGGTCGTCGAACAAATGGCTGAGGCCGCGGACCAGGCTGTTACCGCCGGAATTGAACAGTTCCTTGATGGCCAGCGGGTTGAGCAGCGTATTGGAGGGCGATACGGCGTCATTGAGCAGGGCGAAGGCGAAGTGTGCACGGGCGCGGTCGTCGGGGCTCATGCCGCTTTCGTCGATCCAGCTTTTGACCTGTTTTTGCCAGCTCAGATAGGCCTGCAGGCTGCGCCGATAAAACGGATTCAGACTCCAGGCCGGGTCGGCAAACCGGTTGTCCTTAGGGTTCGGTGTGTGCAGCGTTTCACCCAATAGCACGCGACCCAGCTGACCACCCAGGGCCAGCGCATGACGGGCGCTTTTCACCGGGTGCCGCAGGCCGTGGGCGGCCACGCTGCGCAGGGTCGAGAACAGATCCCGGCCGCGCAGACCGGTAATGGCACTCTGAGCGTTGATAAACGCGGGGGTGGGCAACGAGCCCTGCGCTGCTTTGTCTCTCATGAGTCAACACTCCTTCGTCAAGCCTTCAACAAGCACATCAATTCAAGACAGACACGATAGTCGGTCCAGAGCGCTCTTGCGCAGGCAATGATCCTGTCGACATACGCAAGACGCTAAGTCCTGCCGAACGGTGTCGGGTGCGGGTGCATCACGGCCCGCTGACGTTCTTCTTCGAGAAATTTCATGATGATCGGCGCTACGGCTTCGGCCCGGGTAATCAGGAATAAATGACCGTCGTCGATTATGTGTAGCTGGGCGTTTGGAATTCGCCAGGCCAGCATGCGCATATTGATTAGCGGGATCAGTGGATCGTCATCACCCGCCAGCACCAGAGTCGGTTGATGAATCTTGTGCAGCCAGTGAATGCTGGTCCAGCCCAGGCCTGCAAACAATTGCCAGTAGTAACCCAGCTTGCCGCCCGAACGCACCTTGCTGGCGTGTTCGGCGGCCAGATTTGGGTCGCGGCGGAAGGATCCGCCATAGATCAGCGGCGCAATGCGAATCACATGGGACGGCTGGATGTAGCGCCTGGGGCTGGCCATCATCCACAGGACTTTCGGTTTGCCCGGCACCATAAAGACACCGGCCGCGGTGGCTGCTAGCACCAGTTTTTTGCAGCGCTCCGGGTAGTCGTAGGCAAATTGCTGGGCCAGCGCACCACCCCAGGACACACCCACGACGTTGACTTGCCCGTAATCCAGGTAGTCGAGCATGCGCGCGGTCAGTTTGGCCAGGCCAGGGAAGCGATAGGGGCTGCTGGGTGTCGACGAGCCGCCGACCCCGGGAACGTCGAAGGCAATCACTTCCAGATCCGGGTCGAGCGCCTGAACGAATGGAAACACCAACTCCAGGTTGGCGCCGATGCCATTGAAAATCAGCAGGGGCGTTAAATGAGGTTTGCCAGGGCGTACTGCGGTGCGGATGGTTTGTCCATCCAGGTCGAGAGTACGAAATATGAACGGTTGCGACATCTCGGAAGCCCTGTGATTAAACCGCTGGCAAGCCTTCCTAGCTTGTTCCAGAAAATTCGAGGTCTGGCCTCGTCCGTGTTGGGTAGGGCTCGCGGCACCTCCGAGTGCCGCGGACTTCGTGGCTGCCTACAGCTTAGCGTTCATGTACATAAGTACCCGGTGCGGCTTCCCCTGGCGCAAAGGCCTTATTGCCCAGTTTGGTCGGGGATTTTTTCAGTTTGCCCGAGCGTTCGGCCTGCCAGGCCTGCCAGTGCAGCCACCAGGAGTCAGTGTGCTTGGTCGAGTTTTCTTGCCAGTCCTCAGCCTTGACCGGCATCTCGGTGCTGGTCATGTAGCGCGACTTCGGGTTGCCGGGCGGGTTCAGGATGCTCTGGATATGCCCGCTGCTGGACAGCACGAATTCAACCTTGCCACCGAACAGTTGCGCCGACTTGTAGCAAGACTTCCAGGGTGTGATGTGATCGTTGGTGCCAGCCAGGGAGTAGATGTCGGCCGTGACCTGTTTGAGGTCGATCGGCGTGCCGCTCACTTCCAGTGCATTGGCCCGGATCAGTGGGTTGTTTTTGAACATTTCGATCAGGTCGCCGTGGAACGCCGCAGGCAAGCGGGTGGTGTCGTTGTTCCAGAACAGAATGTCGAAGACCGGAGGCTCGTTGCCCAACAGGTAGTTGTTGACCCAGTAGTTCCAGATCAGATCGTTGGGACGCATCCAGGCGAAGACTTTCGCCATGTCGCGGCCTTCCAGCACGCCAGCCTGATACGAGTGGCGCTTGGCGGCTTCCAGGGTCTGCTCGTTCATGAACAGCGCAACCTGGGAGTCGAGGGTGGTGTCGAGCACGCTGACCAACAGGGTCAGGGCATTGACCTTCTTCTCGCCGAGGGCGGCGTAGTGGCCGAGCAACGCGGTGCAGGTGATCCCGCCGGAGCAGGCGCCGAGCATGTTGATGTCTTTGCTGCCGGTGATGGCCGAGACTACGTCGACGGCTTCTTTCAGTGCGTCGATGTAAGTCGACAGGCCCCACTCGCGCTGTGCCTTGGTCGGATTGCGCCAGCTGACGATGAAGGTTTGCTGGTGGTTGCGCAGGCAGAAGCGCGCCAGGCTTTTATCCGGGCTCAGGTCGAACACATAAAATTTGTTGATCTGCGGCGGAACCACCAGCAGCGGGCGCTCATGCACCTGTTCGGTGGTCGGCCGGTACTGGATCAATTCGAGCACGTCGTTGCGAAAGACCACCGAGCCTTCGGTGGTCCCCAGGCTCTTGCCGACTTCGAAGGCACCCATGTTGACCTGGCTCGGCATGCCGCCGTTATTGATCAGATCCTTGGCCAGGTGCGAGAGGCCGTCAAGCAGGCTTTTGCCGCCCGTCTCGAAGAAGCGTTTGACCGCCGCCGGGTTGGCCGCACTGTTGGTCGGGGCCATCGCCTCGGTCATCAGGGTGATCACGAAATGCGCGCGGTTGATGTCCGTTTCGGACAGGTTGCTGTCACCAATCCAGTCGTGCAGCTCCTTGCGCCATGCCAGATAGGTTTGCAGATAGCGTTTGTAGAGCGGGTTCTGGCTCCAGGCCGGATCGTTGAAGCGACGGTCGTCACTTTCCGGCTGCAGTTTGGATTTACCGAACATCACATTCTTGAGCTCGACGCCAAAATGCGCGACGTGCTTGACGCTATGAATCGGTTGCTTGATGGCCTGGGTCAAGACCATTCGAGCAGAGGTAAGCAGATCTTTTCCACGCAAGCCGACGACGGGATTGAGCCCCAGAGTGTTTTCCGAGGCTTGGCGATTCAAGTCATCGTTATTCTTGTTACTCATCTACGACGCTCCATTGTCCTGAGGCGAGTACCGGGACCCGCTGTGAAGTCACACAGCAAACGCCTGGTACTACTGCTCGGGTGACCGTTAATTCTGCATCGCTGCTTTTTAGTTCAGAGAGCACTGCAGGGAACCTGCCAGCTACATTGGTTACCCGAGTTTAATTTTTTTCGCAAGCGGGCCAAACGCTGCCTGCGCGGCAGAGCATTCAAACAGATGAAATTAGAAAATGCCTTCTAAACAGCGAGAGGCCTGAGTTAGAGCATCAGCTTGACGATGGATTCGTTAGGGTCACGGGTTTTTCCGGCGGCTTTGAGCTCGGCAAGATAATCCGCCCAAAGATCGTCCTGGCGTACTGCCAGCTGGTACAGGTAATCCCAGGTGAACAGACCACTGTCGTGGCCGTCGTCGAAGGTTAATTTCAGTGCGTACTGACCGGCCGGTTCAACCTTGCTCAGGCCGACGCCGATCTTGCCAAATTGCAGGATAGGTTTGCCATGGCCCTGGACCTCGGCGGAGGGAGAGTGCACCCGCAGGAATTCGGCGGGCAGGTGATAGACCTCATCCGGCGCATATTTCAGCGTCAGGGTTTTCGAGGCTTTGTGCAGTTCGATGGCGCTGGGGAGTTTGGTCATGGGCCGATAGTCCGAAGCGGGGTAATCCGTGGCGAGGGAGCTTGCTCCCGCTGGGCTGCGCAGCAGTCGTAAATCCGGCCAATGCGGTCTGGCTGATACACCGCATTTGCCGGTTTTGGGGCCGCTTCGCAGCCCAGCGGGAGCAAGCTCCCTCGCCACAGAGGCCCGCTCTCACAAGGGAGAGTTTGATCTACAGGATATAACGGGACAGATCTTCGTTTTGCGCCAATTCGCCAAGGTGGCTGTTGACGTAGTCAGCGTCGATGCGAATCGGTTGAGCGTCCTGCGCGGTGGCCAGGTCGCCGGCACTGAACGACACCTCTTCGAGCAGGCGCTCGAGCAAAGTGTGCAGGCGACGGGCACCGATGTTCTCGGTTTTTTCATTGACCTGCCAGGCGATTTCGGCCAGACGCTTGATGCCGTCGGGCAAGAACTCGATAGCCAGACCCTCGGTTTTCAGCAGCTCGCGGTATTGCTCGGTGAGCGAGGCGTGCGGTTCGCTGAGGATGCGTTCGAAATCTTGCGGGCTCAGGGCCTTGAGCTCGACACGGATCGGCAGGCGGCCTTGCAGCTCCGGCACCAGGTCGCTCGGTTTACTCAGGTGGAACGCGCCGGAGGCGATGAACAGGATGTGGTCGGTCTTGACCATGCCCAGCTTGGTGTTGACCGTACAGCCTTCGATCAGCGGCAGCAAATCGCGCTGTACGCCTTCACGGGAGACGTCGATGCCACTGGAGTTACCGCGCTTGGCGACCTTGTCGATTTCGTCGATGAACACGATGCCGTGCTGTTCGACCGCTTCCAGGGCCTTGGCCTTGAGTTCGTCGTCATTGACCAGACGGCTGGCCTCTTCGTCACGGACCAGTTTCAGCGCTTCCTTGACCTTGAGCTTGCGGCTCTTGCGCTTGCCCTTGCCCATGTTGGCAAACAGGTTCTGCAACTGGTTGGTCATTTCTTCCATGCCCGGTGGCGCGGAGATATCGACGCCAGACACTTCGGCCACTTCGATTTCGATCTCCTTGTCATCCAGCTGACCTTCGCGCAGGCGCTTGCGGAACAGCTGGCGGGTGTTGGAGTCCTGGCTCGGCGCGGCATCTTCGTTGAAGCCCATGCGTGCCGGTGGCAGCAAGGCATCGAGGATGCGCTCTTCGGCGGCGTCTTCGGCGCGATGACGAACCTTGGTCATTTCCTGCTCGCGCAGGAGCTTGATTGCCGCATCGGCCAGATCACGGATGATCGATTCGACGTCGCGACCGACGTAACCGACCTCAGTGAACTTGGTGGCTTCGACCTTGATGAACGGTGCATTGGCCAGTTTGGCCAGGCGCCGGGCGATTTCGGTTTTACCGACACCGGTCGGGCCGATCATCAGGATGTTCTTCGGCGTCACTTCGACGCGCAGCTCTTCGGGCAGTTGCATCCGGCGCCAGCGGTTACGCAGCGCGATGGCGACGGCGCGCTTGGCGTCGTCCTGGCCGATGATATGGCGATTGAGTTCGTGGACGATTTCACGGGGAGTCATGGACATAGTAATTGGCGGTCCTCAAGCAAAAGTGAGCTGTGGCACTAAGGCCGGAACAGGCTTACTCAGCGAGGTCCTGCTCCTCAATGGTGAAGGTGTGGTTGGTGAATACGCAGATGTCGCCGGCGATGCCCAAGGCAGTTTCGACGATTTCCCGGGCCGACAGATCGGTTTTCTTCAGCAGGGCGCTGGCTGCGGCCTGAGCGTAGCCGCCGCCGGAACCCATGGCGATCAGGCCCTCTTCGGGCTCAACCACGTCACCGTTGCCGGTGATGATCAGAGAGGCATCTTTATTGGCGACCGCGAGCATGGCTTCGAGGCGGCTGAGGGAGCGATCGGTGCGCCATTCTTTGGCGAGTTCGACGGCGGCACGAACCAGGTGACCTTGATGTTTCTCAAGCTGGCCTTCGAAGCGTTCGAAGAGGGTGAAGGCGTCAGCGGTGGCCCCGGCAAAACCGGCAATGACTTCACCGTGGTAGAGGCGACGAACTTTTTTCGCGTTGCCTTTCATCACGGTATTGCCGAGAGAAACCTGGCCGTCGCCGCCCATGACGACTTTGCCGTGGCGGCGAACTGAAACGATGGTGGTCAAGGGAGAGTCTCCACGCTGCGGGGCGAAAATGCCCTGATGGGAACTCATATGGGGGTGGCGGGGCGTTTTTCAACTGCACAAGGGCAAGGGGGACGAGCGGTGCGAGGCCCGTAGGAGCTGCCGAAGGCTGCGATCTTTTGATCTTGCTTCAGTTTTTTAGCGAACCCCCAACCTCCGAAAAGATCGCAGCCTGCGGCAGCTCCTACAGTTATTGCATTGTTCTGTAGGAGCTATCCCAGGCCTTCGCCTATCGGCTCTGGCGCTGTTGTAACAACAGATTGCTGAAACCGCTGCCGGCCAATTGTTTTTGCGCGGTGGTCAGTTGTTCACGATTGCTGAACGGCCCCACCAACACCCGATACCAGGTCTCGTCCTTCACGGTGCCGGACTCAACCGCCACGCTTTGCCCCAGCAGAATAATCTGCGCACGAACCTTGTCGGCATCCGCCTCTTTGCGGAACGAGCCGGCCTGGAGGAAGAACTTGGTCACTGGCGCCGCTTTCGAGACCGGCGGTGGCGGTGGCGGGGTAATGCCGGCGAGTGCCGCCTGAGCCCGGGCAGTGTCGATCTTCGCCGCTTCGGCTGGCGTCACCGGAGCCACGGGTACCGGTTGTGGTGTCGGCAAGGTTTTCTCCGGCACGGCATCCGGCGGCACTATCACCTCGGATTCCGGCAGCAGGGTGTAGAAGTCGTACTTAGGCTTCACCGGTTGCTGCGGGCTCGGAGGCGTCTTGTTCGCTTCGGCGATCCTGGTGGCTTTCTGCTGCTCTTGCTTGACCCGCTTGACGTCATCGCCCTGGCCCGGATCGAGCTTCATCAGGAAAACGATGAACGCGCCCACGGTCAGGCCGATGGCCATCCATAGCCAGCCCGGGATCGGTTGCTTTGCAGGAGCTTGGTAACGGCTGGCGCCACGCTTGGGTGCAGGTTTTTTCTTGGCAGCCAACTTACATACGCTCCAGAGTTTCCAGACCCAACAGCTCCAGGCCTTGCTTGAGTGTGCGACCGGTCAGCGCCGCGAGCCGCAAGCGGCTCTGCATCTGTGCCGGGGTTTCGGCGGTCAGGATCGGGCAGTTCTCGTAGAAACTGGAGAACAGCCCGGCAACGTCGTACAGATAGGTGCAGAGGGTGTGCGGGGTACCCTTGTCGCCGACGTTGTTCAGTACTTCGCCGAACTGTGCCAGTTTGGCGGCGAGCTCGTGTTCGTGCGCAGCCTCGAGCACGATCTGCCCTTGAACCTGGCTGAAGTCCTGGCCCAGTTTGCGGAACACGCCGGCCACCCGGGTATAGGCGTACAGCAGGTAAGGTGCGGTGTTGCCTTCGAAGTTGAGCATCAGGTCGAAGTTGAAGCTGTAATCGCTGGTACGGTGCTTGGACAGGTCGGCGTATTTCACCGCGCCAATGCCCACGACTTTGGCGATGTTGCGCAATTCTGTTTCGGCCAGCTCCGGATTCTTTTCTTTCACCAGCGCGTAAGCGCGCTCCTGAGCTTCGGTCAGCAGATCAATCAGCTTCACGGTGCCGCCGTCACGGGTCTTGAACGGACGACCATCGGCGCCGTTCATGGTGCCGAAGCCCATGTGCTCCATTTCCATCGGATGGGTCACGAAGCCTGCCTTGCGGGCCACCGCGAACACCTGCTGGAAGTGCAGGGCCTGACGCTGGTCTACGAAGTACAGCGCGCGATCTGCTTTCAGCACGCCGCTACGATAACGCACGGCTGCAAGGTCAGTGGTGGCGTAGAGATAGCCACCGTCGGCCTTGACGATGATCACCGGCAGCGGCTCGCCGTCGGCGTTTTTGAATTCATCGAGGAACACGCATTGGGCGCCGTTGCTCTCGACCAGCATGCCCTTGGCCTTGAGGTCGTTGACCACGTTGATCAGGTCATCGTTGTAGGCACTTTCGCCCATGACGTCGGCCGGGGTCAGTTTGACGTTCAGCAGGTCGTAGATTTTCTGGCAATGAGACAACGAGATGTCTTTGAAGTGCGTCCACAGGGCCAGGCAATCCGGATCACCGGCTTGCAGCTTGACCACCAGGCCGCGGGCGCGATCAGCGAACTCCGGGGATTCGTCGAAGCGTTGCTTGGCGGCGCGGTAGAAGTTTTCCAGGTCCGACAGCTCGTCGCTGCTGATCGGGTTTTCCTGCAGGTACGCCATCAGCATACCGAACTGGGTGCCCCAGTCGCCGACGTGGTTCTGGCGGATCACGGTGTCGCCAAGGAACTCGAGAACCCGCGCCACGCCGTCGCCGATGATGGTCGAGCGCAGATGGCCAACGTGCATCTCTTTGGCCAGGTTGGGTGCCGACAGGTCGACCACCGTGCGCTGCACCGGACCGGCTTTGCGCACACCGATTTTCGGATCGGCAAGCGCGGCGTCCAGGCGCGAAGCCAGGGCCTGGGTGTTCTGGAAGAAATTGAGGAAGCCCGGGCCGGCGATTTCGGCCTTGCTGACGTTTTCGTCAGCCGGCAGCGCAGCGATGATTTTTTCTGCCAGATCGCGTGGCTTCATGCCGGCGGGCTTGGCCAGCATCATGGCGATGTTGCTGGCGAAGTCGCCGTGGGTCTTGTCGCGGGAATTCTCCACCTGAATCGCTGGCGTCAGGCCTTCAGGCAACACACCTTCGTTGACGAGTTGGGTGATGGCTTGCTGGATCAGCTGGCGAATGGTGTCTTTCATGGTCTTCTCTTTCGACCGCAGACGCGGTGGCGCTTCGATGCGCAGGTGGAAAAACTGGGCATTATCCGTTGCGAAGGCGGGCTTGCCAACCTTCGTGGGCAGGTTGTAGACCTGCGGAGCCTGGCAGGAAGATCTTCGCGTCTGGCAAGACCGTTAAAGATCGCAGCCTGCGGCAGCAAGCATTAATCCCGTAGGAGCTGCCGCAGGCTGCGATCTTTTGACTATTTATCGATCAATACAAATCCACCGGGTCCACATCCAGCGACCAACGCACCTGCCGCCCGCTGGGCATTTTCTCCAGCGCCAGCAGCCAACTGCTGAGCAATCGATGCAGTGGCGCCCGAGCGCTGGCTTGCAGCAAAAGCTGCGCGCGATAGCGTCCGGCGCGGCGTTCCATGGGCGCCGGTACCGGGCCGAGCAGCTCGATACCGGTCAGGTTCTGCTCGCCCAGCAAGCGTTCGGCCTCACTGCAGGCCTCATCGAGAAAGCTCTCGGCTTGCCCCGGCTTATGCGCTTCGGCCCGTAACAGTGCCAAATGCGCAAATGGCGGCAAGCCAGCAGCGCGGCGTTCACTCAGGGCCTGTTCGGCAAAGGCGAAATAACCTTGCTCGGTCAATTGCACCAGCAGCGGATGATCGGCCAGGTGCGTCTGAATAATCACTTTGCCGGGCTCTTCGGCGCGCCCGGCACGTCCGGCGACCTGAACGATCAGCTGGGCCATGCGTTCGCTGGCGCGGAAGTCGCCGGAAAACAGCCCACCATCGGCATCCAGAATCGACACCAGGGTTACCCGTGGGAAGTGATGCCCTTTGGCGAGCATTTGCGTGCCGACCAAAATGCATGGCTGGCCTTTCTGGATGGTAGCAAACAGCTGATTCATTGCGTCCTTGCGCGAGGTGCTGTCGCGGTCAACTCGCAACACCGGGTAATCCGGAAAGAGAATCCCCAGCCGCTCTTCGGCTCGCTCAGTTCCCGCGCCAACGGGACGCAGATCAACCTTGCCGCATTTCGGGCAGTGACGGGGCACACGCTCGACATAACCGCAGTGGTGGCAGCGCAGTTCAGCGGAGCGCTGATGCACGGTCATGCGTGCATCGCAGCGATTGCACTCGGACATCCAGCCGCAGTCGTGGCACAGCAGGGTCGGCGCGAAGCCGCGGCGGTTGAGGAACACCAATACTTGCTGCCCGGCCGCAAGGGTCTGGCCGATGGCTTGCTGCATCGGCCCGGAAATGCCGCTGTCCAGCGGGCGGCTTTTAACGTCCAGGCGCAGGAAACGCGGTTGTTGCGCGCCGCCGGCCCGTTGATTCAGGCGCAGCAGGCCGTAACGGCCGGTGTAGGCGTTGTGCAGGCTTTCCAGTGAAGGCGTGGCTGAGCCGAGCACGATCGGAATGTTTTCCTGGCGCGCGCGCACCAATGCCAGATCGCGGGCGTGATAGCGCAGGCCCTCTTGCTGTTTATAAGAGCCGTCGTGTTCTTCATCGATGATGATCAGGCCGGGATTCTTCATCGGCGTGAACAGTGCCGAGCGGGTGCCGATAATGATGTCGGCGTCGCCGTCCCGGGCCGCCAGCCAGGCTTCCAGCCGTTCGCGGTCGTTGACTGCCGAGTGCACCAGCGCGATACGGGCGTTGAAGCGCTGCTCGAAGCGCGCCAGGGTTTGCGGGCCGAGGTTGATCTCGGGAATCAGCACCAGTGCCTGCTTGCCGGCTTCCAGGGTTTCGCGGATCAACTGCAAATAGACTTCGGGCTTGCCGCTGCCGGTGACCCCGGCCAGCAGGAACGCGTGAAAGCTGTCGAAGCCTGCGCGAATCGCTTCATAGGCGGCGCGTTGCTCCGGGTTGAGCGGCAACTCCGGTTGCGCCAGCCAGTGTTCGTGGCGTTCGCTGGGGGCGTGCTTGCGGATTTCCACCTGCACCAGGTCTTTGGCCAGCAGCAGGTCAAGGCTGTCCTTGCTGAGCATCAGTTTACTGAGCAACTGATGGGCCACGCCGTGGGGATGTTGCGCCAGGGTCGCCAGGGCTTCGCGCTGGCGGGGAGCCCGACTGATGCGAGGATCGTCGACGCGTGCGCCAGGGCTGATCGACCAGAAGCGTTCCTGACGGGCTTCAGCCAGTTCGCCCTGACGCAGCAATACTGGCAGTGCCCAGCTCAGGGTGTCGCCCAGGCTGTGCTGGTAGTACTGAGAAGTCCACAGGCACAGCTTGAACAGCGCCGGTGGCAAGGGCGACATGGCGTCGAGCAGTGCCAGGGCTGGCTTGAGTTTTTCTATCGGGACTTCACTGTGGCTGGTGACCTCCACCAGAATGCCAATCATCTCGCGTCGACCGAATGGCACGCGCAGGCGCATGCCCGGATGCAGATGAGCACGCAGGACGCCCGCCGGGGCGCGGTAGTCGAACAGGCGGCGCAGCGGCGAAGGCAGGGCGAGGCGCAGAATGGCGTCGGGCACGCGGGAATTTCTCGGTAAGCGGGCGGTGAAGAAGGCCCGGAGCCTAGCAGACCACTGGAGTAGTGTCCTGCATTAGGAAAGCGTTCAAGAGTTGACGTGTGGATTTTAATCGGCCCGACGCCTTGGTCAGGCAAGGCGCCGCGACGAGCCATAGCGCTATGGGGAGGAGCGGCAACGCCGCATGGCCGGAACGCCGGACCGAACAACAGACGCCGTCAAAATTGAACGGCCTTTTCTGATGGGGGGCACCCGGGACAGCTTGCGCGATTGCGAAGGTCTGGTAGAATCCGCGGCCTAATTACGTGCGGTATTCAACAATAGTGTTGGGTGGCGGCACGCTAGCCTGAGGAATACACCATGAAAGCCGATATCCATCCGGTATACGAAGCCATCACAGTTACCTGCAGCTGCGGTAACGTCTTCGAAACCCGTTCCAACCTGGCTAAGCCACTGCCGGTTGACGTTTGCAACTTGTGCCACCCGTTCTACACCGGTAAGCAGAAGACTCTGGACATCGGCGGTCGTGTCGACAAGTTCAAGTCGCGTTTCGGTGCTTTCGGCGCAACCAAAGCTCCTGCTGCTGCAGAGTAAGGTTGGTCGTGCTGGAGAGCCCGATGGGCTTCTCCTCGCTGTTGAAAAAGGCGTCCCTTGCGGGCGCCTTTTTCATGTCCGCGATTTGCTTTTCCAGCGCCCAGGCCTTCTGTCCGGCGCCGACCGCATTGGCCACCGTACAGGTCCAGCGAGTGGTCGATGGCGACACCCTTCGCCTGAAGGATGGCCGCAGCGTGCGCATGATCGGCTTGAATACTCCGGAGTTGGGCAGGCAGGGCCGATCGGATGAACCATTCGCTGTGGCAGCCCGCAAGCGCCTGCAGGCTTTGGTAAACGAAAGTGACGGGCGGATTGGCCTGCGTCTGGGGCAAGAGGGCAAGGATCACTATGGCCGTACGCTGGCCCATGTGTATGGCGCCAATGGTGTGAACCTTGAAGCCCAGTTGCTGGCTGAAGGTCTTGGCTATCAAGTGGCTATTGCACCGAACGTCGATCTTCTGCGTTGCCAGCAAGCGGCAGAGCACAGCGCGCGCCGGGCTGGCCTCGGGCTCTGGCGGCAATCACCTGTACTGAAAGCGGATCAGATCAACACTTCGGGGTTTACCGTGCTCAGCGGACGTGTGAGCAATGTTCAACGCAATCAGGGCGGGCTGTGGATCGAGTTGCAGGGCTCGGTTGTATTGCGCGTTGCGCCCAATCTGCTGAGCCAGTTTGACGTCTCGATGCTGCAGCGTCTCAAGGGGCGGCAGATCGAGGCGCGTGGCTGGGTGCTCGACCGCTCCCGGCGAGGTGGACTGAAATCCACTCAGGCTCGCTGGTTGCTGCCGTTGAGCCATCCGGGAATGTTGGCGCTGGCGAAATAAGAAAAATTGTAGACATATTTTCAGCTTATTGTGAACAGTTAACCCCTTGTGTTCCGTGGCTCTACACCCAAAGTCTTATAGTAGGGCCCTTGACGCCGGTGACTGGTCAGTCTTGTAGGGACTTTGCGACACGAGTATCCTCGGCGGTCCGTCGTCCAACAGTAAAAAGCGGAATGCCGATATGTCTGATCTGAAAACTGCCGCTCTCGAATATCATGCCCATCCTCGTCCGGGGAAGCTGAGTGTCGAGCTCACCAAAGCCACCGCTACCGCTCGCGATCTGTCGCTGGCCTACAGCCCCGGTGTAGCCGAACCAGTCCGCGAAATCGCCCGCGACCCTGAACTCGCCTACAAGTACACCGGCAAGGGCAATCTGGTTGCAGTGATTTCCGATGGCACCGCGATTCTCGGCCTGGGCAACCTCGGTCCATTGGCTTCCAAGCCGGTCATGGAAGGCAAGGGCGTGCTGTTCAAGCGCTTCGCCGGTATCGACGTGTTCGACATCGAGGTCGACTCCGAAAGCCCGCAAGCCTTCATCGACACCGTCAAGCGCATCTCCATCACCTTCGGTGGCATCAACCTGGAAGACATCAAGGCGCCAGAGTGCTTTGAAATCGAACGCGCTCTGATCGAGCAGTGCGATATTCCGGTATTCCACGATGATCAGCATGGCACCGCGATCGTGACCGCTGCCGGCATGATCAATGCCCTGGAAATCGCTGGCAAAACCCTGCCAGAAGCCAGGATCGTCTGCCTGGGCGCTGGTGCTGCCGCTATCTCCTGCATGAAGTTGCTGGTGAGCATGGGCGCCAATATCGAAAACATCTTCATGGTTGACCGTACCGGCGTGATCCACTCCGGCCGTGATGACCTGAACCAGTACAAGGCAGTCTTCGCTCACGCCACCGACAAGCGCACCTTGTCCGACGCGCTGAAGGGCGCTGACGTGTTCGTCGGCCTGTCCGGCCCGAACCTGCTGAGCGCAGAAAACCTGCTGCTGATGGCGGCCAACCCGATCGTCTTCGCGTGCTCGAACCCGGATCCGGAAATCGCTCCGGAACTGGCTCACGCTACCCGCAACGACGTGATCATGGCCACCGGTCGTTCGGACTACCCGAACCAGGTCAACAACGTACTGGGCTTCCCGTTCATCTTCCGTGGTGCCCTGGACGTTCGCGCCAAGCGCATCAACGAAGAAATGAAAGTAGCTGCCGCCAACGCCCTGCGCGAACTGGCCAAGCTGCCTGTACCTCAGGAAGTGTGCGATGCCTACGGTGGCATCAAGCTGGAATTCGGTCGTGAGTACATCATTCCGAAACCAATGGATGCACGCTTGATCACCGTGATCTCCGACGCCGTGGCCAAGGCCGCGATCGAGACGGGAGTGGCTACCCTGCCGTATCCGAAGAACTACCCGCTGAAAAGCGTGGATGATGTGTTCAACGGCTAAGCCGTTGTAGCGTCAAAACAAAAAGCCCCGGCTCGTGAGAGCCGGGGCTTTTTGCGTTTGAACTATGGGTGGTGATAAGGCTAAAGATCTTTTGGTCGCGACACCGAGCAGGTGTCGCGACTAAAAGGTCTGTCAGAACAAATCGATCGGCGCCGCTTCATCCGCTGGCAGCGGGCTGCCCGGCGCGTTGCCGTTGCTCAGTTCGTTGACTGAAGGCGGCGTATCTTCGCTCTTGAACAGCTCGAAGTAAGCGTTTGGCGTGCCAGGTGTGGCTGCTCGACCGCTGATTGGATCGACTCGCAGGCTCAGAATGCCTTCCGGTTCGTTCTGGGTGTGAGCCGGTTTGTCCTTGAGCGCGGCAGCCATGTAAGTCATCCAGATCGGCAGGGCGACGGTGCCGCCGTATTCGCGCCGGCCGAGGCTTTCCGGCTGGTCGAAACCGGTCCAGACGGTGGTCACGTAATCGGCATTGTAGCCAGAGAACCAGGCGTCCTTGGACTCGTTGGTGGTCCCGGTCTTGCCCGCCAGATCGGTTCGGCCCAAAGCCATGGCGCGGCGCCCGGTGCCGAGTTTGATCACGTCCTGCAGCATGCTGTTGAGGATAAAGGTAGTCCGACCGTCGATGATGCGTTCGGCCACTGCAGGCGTTTGCGCGGTTGGCAGCGCCGTCATTGCTTCGCCTGGCGTCGAGTTGACGGTGAAGGCATTGGCGACTGGCGCGGCAATCCCGTTGCTGGCGCTGTCGTCGGTCGGCACGCTGGGCGGGTTGGCGGTGAACAGGTTGTCACCGTTGCGGCTGTCGATCCTGTCGATGATGTACGGGGTAACCTTGTAGCCACCATTGGCAAAGGTGCTCCAGCCGGTGGCGATTTCCATCGGGGTCAGGGTGGCCGTGCCCAGTGCCAGCGACAGGTTGCGCGGCAGGTCCTGCTTGTTGAAGCCGAACTTGCTGATGTAGTCGATCGTGCGGTCGACGCCCATGCTTTGCAGCAGGCGGATCGATACCAGGTTGCGCGATTTGTAGAGCGCTTCGCGCATGCGGATCGGACCGAGGAAGGTGTTGGTGTCGTTCTTCGGACGCCAGACCTTGTCCAGGTATTCATCGACGAACACGATCGGTGCGTCGTTCACCAGGCTGGAGGCGGTGTAACCACTGTCCAGGGCGGCGCTGTAGACAAATGGCTTGAAGCTGGAGCCAGGTTGGCGCTTGGCCTGCAGCGCCCGGTTGTAGTTGCTTTGCTCGAAAGCGAAGCCGCCGACCAGCGAGCGGATAGCACCGTTCTGCGGGTCCAGCGAGACCAGTGCGCCCTGGGCGACCGGGATCTGGCTGAACTTCAGCGAACTGTCTGCCTGACGTTGCACGCGGATCAGGTCGCCGACCTGGGCAACGTCTGCCGGCTGCTTGGGATTAGGGCCCATGCTGTTGGTGTTGAGGAACGGCCGGGCCCATTTCATGCTGTCCCAGCCGACATGCTCTTCGCCGGTGCGGGTCAGCACCTGCGCGCCGTTCTTGTCGACCTGAGTGACGATGGCCGGCTCAAGCCCGCTGATCGTGCGCTGCTTGGTCAGTTCCAGGGCCCAGGCTTCGCGGGTCTTGCCTGGCAGGCGCGATTCAGGGCCACGATAGCCGTGACGCTGATCGTAGGTCATCAGGCCTTCATGGACTGCGGTGTTCGCCATCTCCTGCAGATTACTCGGCACCGTAGTGGTGACGCGGAAACCTTCGGTATAGGCGTCGCTGCCATAGCGGCCGACCATTTCGGCACGGGCCATTTCCGCAATGTACGGGGCATTAACTTCGGGTGTCGGCACATGGTAGCTGGCGTTGAGCGGCTCGTTTACAGCGGTTTGATAGGCCGCTTCGTCGATTTTCCCGAGCTTGTACATGCGGCCCAGGATCCAGTCGCGACGTTCTTTGCTGCGTGCCGGGTTGGCCAATGGATTAAAGCGCGAAGGCGCCTTCGGCAGCCCGGCGATCATCGCCATCTGCGCCAGGGTGACGTCGCGAATCGATTTGCCGTAATAAACCTGTGCCGCTGCCTCGATCCCGTAAGCTCGGTTGCCCAGGTAGATCTTGTTGACGTAGAGCTCGAGGATCTCGTCTTTGGTCAGCTGACGCTCTATCTGCAGGGCCAGGAGAATCTCCGTGGTCTTGCGCGAGAAGCTGCGTTCGCTGGTGAGGAAGAAGTTCTTCGCGACCTGCATGGTGATAGTGCTGCCGCCGGACTGAATGTGTCCGCTTTTTACCAGTTGGGTGGCGGCGCGCATCAGGCTGCTGGGGTCTACGCCATAGTGATGGGCGAAATTGTCATCTTCGGCAGAAAGCAGCGCGTTGATGAAATTTGGCGGGATGTCGGCGAAGCGGATCGGAGTGCGACGCATTTCGCCGAACTCCGCGATCAGCTTGTTATCGCTGCTGTACACCCGCAAAGGAATCTGCAACTGGATGCTTCTCAGTGCCTCCACGGACGGTAACCCGGGACTAAGATAGAGAAATGCGCCGCTCAGACCGAGGAGCAGTCCGCAGAAAACAGCGACGATAGACCACCCGAAAAACTTCAGCAGACGAATCAAGGCTTTTGGATTTCCAGAGAAAAGAATGAATTTGGCGTTAGGCGATTCAGGGTATACAAGATCAGCCGACGTTTGAGATAAAAGCGGAAAAAAGCGTTGGGCATTATAAGCATTTTTCGGCAGAGAGCGTGATTTGCGCTTCTGTCAAGACGAAGGGTATTGAACGCATCGAATAATCAAGAGTCCGTAAGTCACGGATAGTCATAGGGAATAGGTAGTGCCAGGACTCTTCAACAAGAAAGCCAACACGCTGTTGGGCATCGACATCAGTTCCACCTCGGTCAAGCTTCTTGAGCTCAGTCGCACTGGCAACCGCTTTAGAGTGGAGGCCTACGCGGTAGAGCCGCTGCCGGTCAACGCCGTAGTCGAGAAAAATATTGCCGAGCTGGAAGGGGTAGGGCAAGCCTTGTCCAGATTATTGCTCAAGGCCGGAACCGGGGTCAGGAACGTCGCCGTGGCGGTAGCCGGATCAGCGGTCATTACCAAAACCATCGAGATGGATGCAGGGCTTTCCGACGAGGAAATGGAAAACCAGCTGAAGATCGAAGCCGATCAATACATTCCCTATCCGCTCGACGAAGTCGCCATCGATTTCGAAGTCCAGGGCTACTCGGCGCGTAATCCTGAGCGTGTCGAAGTGCTGTTGGCGGCGTGCCGCAAGGAAAACGTCGAGGTCCGTGAAGCGGCCCTGGCTATTGCCGGCCTGACGGCCCGGGTGGTCGATATCGAGGCTTATGCCCTGGAGCGTTCGTTCGGCCTGCTGCAGGCGCAACTGGGCGGCTCTCATGATGCTTCGACGGTGGCGGTGGTCGACATCGGCGCGACCATGACCACCCTGAGCGTGCTGCACAACGGGCGGATCATATACACCCGCGAGCAGTTGTTCGGTGGGCGCCAACTGACCGAAGAAATCCAGCGTCGCTATGGCTTGTCGAAGGAAGAGGCGGGGTTGGCCAAAAAACACGGCGGTTTGCCGGATGACTACCTCGTTGAGGTTCTGCAACCGTTCAAGGATGCGCTGGTGCAGCAGGTGTCGCGCTCCTTGCAGTTCTTCTTCGCCTCGGGACAGTACAACAGCGTCGACTACATCCTCCTGGCGGGCGGCAATGCCTCCCTCGCCGGGTTGGATCGACTGATCGAGCAGCGCCTCGGTACGCCGACTCGGGTGGCCAATCCGTTCGCCGATATGACGCTCGGCAGCAAAGTCAACGCCGGAGCGTTGGCCAGTGATGCGCCGGCCTTGATGATTGCCTGTGGTCTGGCTCTCAGGAGTTTCGACTGATGGCGCGGATCAACCTGCTGCCCTGGCGCGAAGAATTGCGCGAAATGCGTCGCAAGCGATTTTTGCTGGCCCTGGCGGGCGTTTTTTTGGCGGCGATAGGTGCAGTGTTCATGGTCGACCAATACATCGCTGGCGAGATCGATCGGCAAATGGCCCGCAATCACCATGTCAGCCAGCAAATTGCGCTGCTCGACGAGCGGATCAAGCAGATCAGTGAGTTGAAGACCCGTCGTCAGCAGCTCGTGGAGCGGATGAGGATCATTCAGGACTTGCAGGGCAATCGCCCGGTCAGTGGCCGAATCTTTGATCAGTTGGCCCGCACTCTCCCGGACGGGGTGTATTTCACTGAAGTTGCAATGACCGGCAACACGCTCTCGATTCGCGGTGCGGCCGATTCGAACAACCGTGTCTCGGATTTGATGCGCAACCTGGAGGGTTCCGACTGGTTCGACGCGCCGAGTCTGACCGAGGTCAAGACCAATACGGCCGGAGCGGTGGACCAGGCTAACGTCTTTCAACTGACGGTTCGCCAGGCTCGACCGAAAGCAGTCCTGGAGGGTGCGAAATGACGCCATCCGAGTGGTTACAGGGGCTGCGCAAAATCGACCTGAACGATCTGGACATGAGCAACATGGGGGCTTGGCCTGCGGCTGTCAAAGCCATGGTCGGCAGCTTGCTCATGGTCCTGGTGTTGGCCCTGGGGTACAACGTCTTCGTCAAGGATCTTCAGGATCAGCTCGACCAGCAGCGTACCGATGAAGTTGTCTTGAAGCGCCAATTCGCCAACAAGGCCCATCTGGCGGCGAATCTGGAACGCTACACCGAGCAAATGAAGGGCATGGAAAACTCCTTCGGCGTTCTCCTGCGTCAGCTTCCCGGTGATACCGAGGTTCCTGGTCTGCTGGAAGACATCACTCGCACGGGATTGGGCAGTGGCCTGGAGTTCGAGGAGATAAAGCTGCTGCCAGAGGAGGCTCAGCAGTTCTACATCGAATTGCCGATCCAGATCACCGTCTCCGGCGCCTATCATGACCTGGCGACCTTTGTCAGCGGCGTGGCCGGTTTGCCACGAATCGTCACTCTGCATGATTTCGAGATCAAGCCGGTCACGCCGGACATTGGCTCGAAACTGCGCATGAGCATCCTGGCCAAGACCTACCGCTACAACGACAAGGGGCTGCAGAAATGAAGGCGGCCCACTGGATATCGATGGTTGTGGTACTGATGGGGTTATCCGGCTGCGGCAACAATAACGATTTCAGCGATCTGGATGCCTACATGAATGAGGTGCGCCTGCGACCTCCCGGCAACATCGAGCCTACGCCGACGTTCAGCTCCTACCAGGCATTTACCTATAACGCCGCGTCCCTGCGTAGCCCGTTTCTACCGCCGGTCAGGGTCGATCTGGCAGGGCGCAAGCAAGGATCGCGCAACGTAAAGCCGGACCTGAATCGGCAGAAGCAGTATCTCGAAGGTTTCAATATCGAGCAGTTCGAGATGGTCGGCACCCTCTCCAATATAACGGGCTCCTTCGCTTTGCTGCGAGGCGCCAGCGGTGTGCACAGGTTGAAAGTCGGGGATTACCTGGGGCGTAACGATGGCCGAGTCGTGGCCGTCAGTGACTCGCAAGTCGATGTGGTTGAAATCGTTTCCGATGGCGAGGGTGCCTGGCTGGAGCGACCGCGGACCATTCCTTTGAAAGCGCGCCAATAGTGGAACTCGAATAATGAACAGGACTATTTCATCCCTCGGTATTGCGCTATGGATAGCGTTGTTATCGCCGATGGTATTAGCGGCCAATCTCAAAGCGCTGGATGTTGCGGCGCTGCCGGGGGACCGTGTCGAGTTGAAGCTGACATTCGACGGTCCGCCTCCCGCGCCCGCTGGCTATACCACCGATCAACCCGCGCGAATTGCCCTCGACTTGCCGGGGGTAACCACCGGCCTCGCGAACAAGAATCGAGATCTGGGCGGCGGCAATGCGCGCAGCGTGACGGTGGTCGAGGCCAAGGGGCGCACGCGGCTGATCGTCAGCCTGACGACGCTGGCGCCCTATACCACGCGCGTCGAGGGCAACAAACTGTTCGTTGTAGTCGGTCAGGGCGGGGCGGTTGCACAGAAGCCCGCGACCAGTGCGCCGCGAGCGGCCGCGCCGACACCGGCCAGGGCATCCGCGCCAGTGGGTAAAGCCATCCGTGGCGTGGATTTCCAGCGCGGAGAGTTGGGCGAAGGCAACGTGGTCATCGAATTGTCGGATCCAGGCATTAGCCCGGATATCCAGGAAAACAATGGCAAGATCGTGCTGAACTTCGCCAAAACCCAGCTCCCCGAACCGCTGCGAGTCCGACTGGACGTCAAGGATTTCGCCACGCCCGTGCAGTTCGTCAGTGCCAGTGCCTCCGCCGACAAGACCAGCATCATCATCGAGCCCAGTGGTGCCTTCGACTACTCGACTTATCAGACCGATAACAAGCTGACCATCAGCGTCCGGCCAATGACCACCGACGACTTGCAAAAGCGTAACGCCGATCGCGTCGCCTACAGCGGCGAAAAGCTCTCGCTGAATTTTCAGGACATCGAGGTGCGCTCGGTGCTGCAGCTGATCGCCGACTTCACCAACCTCAATCTGGTTGCCAGTGACACGGTCCAAGGTGGTATCACCTTGCGTTTGCAGAATGTGCCGTGGGACCAGGCCCTGGACCTGGTGCTGAAAACCAAAGGCCTCGACAAACGCATGATCGGCAACGTCCTGCTGGTCGCCCCGGCGGATGAAATCGCCGCCCGCGAACGTCAGGAACTGGAATCGCAAAAGCAGATCGCCGATCTGGCGCCGCTGCGACGTGAGCTGTTGCAGGTCAACTATGCCAAAGCGAAGGACATTGCCGAGCTGTTCAAGTCGGTGACCAGCAAACAGTCGGAAACGGACGAGCGGGGCTCGATTACCGTGGATGAGCGAACCAACAACATCATTGCCTACCAGACCCAGGACCGCCTCGATGAATTGCGGCGCATTGTCGCCCAGCTGGATATCCCGGTGCGCCAGGTGATGATCGAAGCGCGGATCGTCGAAGCCAATGTCGATTACGACAAAAGTCTCGGCGTGCGCTGGGGTGGCTCGATCCAGAACAAGGGTAACTGGAATACCTCCGGCGTCAGCAACAGCGGCAATACGTCGGGCACTATAGGCACCCCGGGTGGCACCAATACCAACTCGCCGTTCGTCGATATGGGCACGGTCGGCAACACCTCCGGTCTGGGCATCGCCTTCATCACCGATAACGTGTTGCTGGACCTGGAACTGACAGCCATGGAGAAGACCGGGAACGGGGAAATTGTCTCTCAGCCCAAGGTGGTCACCTCCGACAAGGAAACCGCGAAGATCCTCAAAGGCACTGAAATTCCCTACCAGGAAGCCAGTTCCAGCGGCGCAACTTCGGTGTCTTTCAAGGAAGCCTCGCTGTCGCTGGAGGTGACGCCGCAAATCACCCCGGACAATCGCATCATCATGGAGGTCAAGGTCACCAAGGATGAGCCGGATTATCTGAACAAGCTCAATGACGTCCCGCCCATCAAGAAAAACGAAGTCAACGCCAAGGTGTTGGTCAACGATGGAGAAACCATCGTTATCGGTGGGGTTTTCTCAAATACTCAAAGCAAGGTGGTAGATAAGGTGCCATTTCTTGGAGATGTGCCGTATCTTGGCCGCCTTTTCCGAAGGGATGTTGTTTCGGAGAAAAAATCCGAGCTGCTGGTATTCCTGACTCCGCGTATCATGAATAACCAGGCGATTGCTGTGAGTCATTGATTCTGTGCGAAATTTGATTCTTGTTGGGCCAATGGGTGCTGGAAAAAGCACCATCGGTCGTTTGCTGGCCAAAGAGCTGCGCCTGCCATTCAAAGATTCCGATAAGGAAATTGAATTGCGCACGGGCGCCAATATCCCGTGGATCTTCGATAAGGAAGGCGAGCCGGGCTTTCGTGACCGTGAGCAGGCGATGATTGCCGAGCTCTGCGCGGCAGATGGCGTGGTGTTGGCAACCGGTGGTGGCGCGGTCATGCGCGATGCCAATCGCAAGGCGCTGCACGCCGGTGGCCGTGTGGTGTATCTGCATGCTTCGGTGGAGCAGCAGGTCGGCCGCACCGCCCGCGATCGCAATCGGCCGCTGTTGCGTACCGCTGATCCGGCAAAAACCCTCAGGGATTTGTTGGCGATTCGCGATCCGCTTTATCGGGAAATCGCCGATCTGGTGGTAGAAACCGATGAGCGGCCGCCACGGATGGTCGTTCTGGATATTCTGAACCGCTTGCAGCAGCTTCCTCCTCGTTAATGCGCGAGGCGAAATGCGCTATCCTCGGCGTCCAGCCTTGAGCGCTTCAACTCATGGCCCGGGACTACCGGGGTGACGTCAGAAAACCTGGCGTTGCCAGCCGTTGATGCAGGCCGGAGGCCAGCTTCATTTTTCACTGTGGGGACACATGCAGACACTTAAGGTCGATTTAGGCGAGCGTAGCTACCCGATTCATATTGGCGAGGGTTTGTTGGGGCAACCCGAACTCCTGGCGCCGCATATTGCCGGGCGGCAGGTGGCAATCGTCTCCAACGAGACGGTTGCGCCGCTTTATCTCGAACGTCTGACCCGCAGTCTCGCGCAGTTTTCAGTTATTTCCGTGGTGCTGCCCGACGGCGAGGCCTTCAAGAACTGGGAAACCCTGCAGACTATTTTCGACGGTTTGCTCACTGCACGGCATGACCGCCGCACTACCGTCATCGCCCTCGGCGGCGGCGTTATCGGTGACATGGCCGGTTTTGCCGCTGCCTGCTACCAGCGCGGCGTCGATTTCATCCAGGTGCCAACCACGCTGCTGTCGCAAGTCGACTCGTCGGTGGGTGGCAAAACCGGGATCAATCACCCGTTGGGCAAGAACATGGTCGGCGCCTTCTATCAGCCCAATGTGGTGCTGATCGACACCTCGACGCTCAATACCCTGCCGCCCCGCGAGCTGTCCGCAGGCCTGGCGGAGGTCATCAAATACGGCCTGATCTGCGACGAACCCTTCCTCACCTGGCTCGAAGAAAACGTCGATCGGCTGCGGGCACTGGATCAGGCGGCGCTGACCGTCGCCATCGAACGCTCCTGCGCGGCCAAGGCTGCTGTGGTTGGAGCCGACGAGCGTGAGTCCGGCGTGCGCGCTACGCTCAATCTGGGGCATACCTTTGGTCACGCCATCGAAACCCATATGGGCTATGGTGTCTGGTTGCACGGTGAGGCGGTCGCCGCCGGAACCGTGATGGCCCTGGAAATGTCCACGCGGCTGGGCTGGATCACTGCGCAAGAGCGCGATCGCGGGATTCGCCTGTTCCAGCGGGCCGGGTTGCCGGTCATCCCGCCTGAGGAGATGAGCGAAGCCGATTTTCTCGAACACATGGCAATCGACAAGAAAGTAATCGACGGTCGTTTGCGTCTGGTGCTGTTGCGCCGCATTGGCGAAGCCGTAGTGACCGACGATTATCCGAAAGAGGTTTTACAGGCCACGCTAGGAGCGGATTACCGCGCTCTGGCTCAGCTTAAAGGTTGATAAGATCCCGATGACTAGTTTGCATGCCGACGAGGCTTTCCTCGGCCATTACCAGTTGAGTCATGACCCTTTCGCTCCACGGGTGCCTGGCTTCAAATTCTTCCCTGCCCAGCGCAAACCGGTGTTGGGGCAATTGCACCACCTGGCCCGTTACAGCCAGCTGCTGCTGGTGGTGACCGGGCCGCAAGGCAGCGGCAAGACCCTGTTGCGTCAGGCGCTGGTAGCCAGCACCAACAAGCAGTCCGTGCAAAGCGTGGTGGTTTCCGCCCGTGGCGCCGGCGATTCGGCAGGTGTATTGCGTCAGGTGGCTCAGGCGCTGAACGTAGCCCAGGCCGAGATCGGCGCGATTCTGGCGCAGGTGGTGCAACTGGCACTCACCGGGCAGGAAGTCTATTTGCTGGTCGATGATGCCGAGCAACTCGACGAGTCCGCGCTCGAGGCGCTGCTGGCGCTGGCCGCGGGAGCTCCGGAAGGTCGCCCGCACGTGTTCCTGTTCGGTGAGTCGTCGCTGATTGCCGGTCTTGAGCAGTTGAGCACCGAGGAAGAGCGCTTCCACGTCATCGAGTTGCAGCCCTACACCGAAGAAGAAACCCGCGAATACCTGGCTCAGCGACTCGAAGGTGCCGGCCGCGGAATCGAACTTTTCAGCGCAGATCAGATCTCTGATATTCATGAAAACTCCGATGGCTGGCCGGGCACGATCAATCAGGTCGCTCGCGATGCAATGATCGAAGCCATGATTGCCAGCCGCTCAGCGGTCAAGCGTCCAAGTATGGGGTTCAATATGCCGAAGAAACACGTATTGGCGATATCCGCCGTCGTCGTGGTGGCGGTAGCAGCAGCCTGGATGATGCCGGGCCGTAGCAAGGCACCGACTACCGGTGCTCCAGCCACTGAACAGGCGCAATTGCCCTTGGGGCAAGAGACGCCGCAACCGAACGGCAGCGGCAGTCCGTCTGTCGAATTCGCCGGGTCTTCGCAGCCAATGCCGCTGCCGTTGGTCGGGCAGTCGCAACCGGTCATGCGCGGTCCCCTGGCCGAAGCCGCTGGCGGCATCACCGAAGGCGACGACGGTGTGCCGCTCGAGGGCTCCAGCTCTACTCCGCCGACTGTGACTACTACTGCACCGCCAGCAGGCGTTTCGGCAGGCCCGGCAGCCACTCCAGCGGCGCGCCCGACACCTGCTCCAACTCAGGTCGCCGTTGCCAAGCCGGCACCTGTGACCAAGCCTGCCGCGGCTCCAGTGGTCAAGCCGGCGCCGGTCACCAAGCCGGTCGAGAAACCCGTCGCCAAGGCCGCCACTGGCGGTACCTGGTACGCCGGGCAAGCACCGGGTAACTATGTTGTGCAGATACTCGGCACCAGCTCCGAGGCCTCTGCGCAAAACTTTGTCAAAGAGCAGGGCGGCGAATACCGCTATTTCAAGAAAGTCCTGCAAGGCAAGCCACTGTATGTGATCACTTACGGTAACTTTGCCAACCGCGACGCAGCTGTCGCCGCCATCAAGGCCTTGCCAGCGAAGGTTCAGGCTGGTAAACCTTGGCCTCGCACTGTCGCCAGCGTCCAACAGGAACTGGCAACAACTCGCTGAAGATTCGGCGGCCTTACCCAGGCCGCCTCTCCCGGCACCTCAAAATTTCCGCAGGAGCATGCCGCTCTCCGAGCCGCGTGCCTTGTGGTGTCTGCGTCATCGTAGCTTTTGAGTCGTAACGGTCAAAATTAAAAAAAGTTTTGACTAGCACAGCAGATCGCTTTAAACCTTTCATAAATGCGACATAGATTTGCGACATTTCGTCGCCAAATTTGTGAGCCTCTGTGTCGGTGTGTACAATGACCTCCCTTTTGCCCCCGCAAAGCTGGCGTACGTTCGGCGTGGACGGTAAGTGGTTGAATTGAAAAGAAATTTGCCTCGATAAGAGGCAGCCTGGTGAGAAAGTGTCTATGAAAGCAGGTCTGTACCAACCAGATGAATTCAAGGATAACTGCGGTTTCGGCCTGATTGCCCATATGCAGGGCGAGCCCAGCCATACCCTGTTGCAAACGGCCATCGAGGCCCTGACCTGCATGACCCACCGCGGTGGGATCAACGCCGACGGCAAGACCGGTGACGGTTGCGGTCTGCTGATGCAAAAGCCGGATGTGTTCCTGCGCGCTATCGCCCAGGAAACCTTCGGCATTGATCTGCCCAAGCAATACGCGGTGGGCATGGTGTTCTTCAATCAGGACCCGGTCCGCGCCGAAGCCGCTCGCGAGAACATGAACCGCGAGATTTTGGCCGCTGGCCTGCAGCTCGTCGGCTGGCGCAAAGTGCCAATCGATACCAGCGTACTCGGCCGTCTGGCGCTGGAGCGCTTGCCGCTGATCGAACAAGTGTTCGTCGGTGGTGAAGGCCTGAGCGATCAGGACATGGCCATCAAGCTGTTCAGCTCACGTCGTCGTTCGTCCGTGGCCAACGCTGCAGACACCGATCATTACATCTGTAGCTTTTCCCACAAGACCATCATTTATAAAGGCCTGATGATGCCGGCGGATTTGACCGCCTTCTATCCAGACCTTAGTGACCAGCGCCTGCAAACCGCGATCTGCGTGTTCCACCAGCGCTTCTCCACCAACCCCCTGCCGAAATGGCCGCTGGCTCAGCCGTTCCGCTTCCTCGCGCACAACGGCGAGATCAACACCATTACCGGCAACCGCAACTGGGCCGTGGCCCGTCGCACCAAGTTCGCCAACGATTTGATGCCCGATCTGGAAGAGCTCGGCCCACTGGTCAACCGTGTCGGTTCCGACTCCTCGAGCATGGACAACATGCTCGAGCTGATGGTCACCGGCGGCATCGACCTGTTCCGTGGCGTGCGCATGATCATTCCGCCAGCGTGGCAGAACGTCGAAACCATGGACGCCGATCTGCGCGCGTTCTATGAATACAACTCCATGCACATGGAGCCGTGGGATGGCCCGGCAGGCGTAGTAATGACCGATGGTCGCTACGCGGTGTGCCTGCTCGATCGTAACGGCCTGCGCCCGGCGCGTTGGGTGACCACCAAAAACGGCTTCATCACCCTGGCCTCGGAAATCGGTGTCTGGAACTACCAGCCTGAAGACGTGATCGCCAAGGGTCGTGTAGGTCCCGGGCAAATCTTCGCGGTGGACACCGAGACCGGTCAGATCCTCGATACCGACTCCATCGACAACCGCCTGAAGTCGCGTCATCCGTACAAGCAATGGCTGCGCAAGAATGCCCTGCGCATCCAGGCGACCATGGAAGACAACGACCACGGTTCGGCTTTCTACGACGTCGACCAGCTCAAGCAGTACATGAAGATGTACCAGGTCACCTTCGAAGAGCGTGACCAGGTGTTGCGCCCATTGGGTGAGCAAGGCTACGAAGCGGTCGGTTCCATGGGCGATGACACGCCGATGGCCGTGCTGTCCCAGCGTGTCCGCACGCCGTACGACTATTTCCGTCAGCAGTTCGCGCAGGTCACCAACCCGCCGATCGATCCGCTGCGTGAAGCGATCGTCATGTCGCTGGAAATCTGCCTCGGTGCCGAGCGCAACATCTTCCAGGAGTCGCCGGAACACGCTTCGCGCGTGATCCTCAGCTCGCCGGTCATCTCTCCGGCCAAATGGCGTTCGCTGATGAACCTCGAGCTCCCGGGCTTCGAGCGTCAGATTATCGATCTGAATTACGACGAGAGCATCGGCCTGGAAGCTGCGGTGCGCAATATCGCCGACCAGGCCGAGGAAGCCGTGCGTGCCGGTCGCACCCAGATCGTGCTGACCGATCGTCACATCGCTCCAGGCAAACTGCCGGTGCACGCGTCCTTGGCAACCGGTGCGGTACACCACCGCCTGACCGAAAAAGGCCTGCGCTGCGACAGCAACATCCTGGTCGAGACCGCCACTGCGCGCGATCCGCACCATTTCGCGGTGCTGATCGGCTTCGGTGCTTCGGCGGTGTATCCGTTCCTGGCCTACGAAGTGCTGGGCGACCTGATCCGTACCGGTGAAGTACTGGGCGACCTCTACGAGGTGTTCAAGAACTACCGCAAAGGCATCACCAAAGGCCTGCTCAAGATCCTTTCGAAGATGGGCATCTCGACCATTGCTTCGTACCGTGGTGCGCAGCTGTTTGAAGCCATCGGCCTGTCCGAAGAGATTTGCGAGCTGAGCTTCCGTGGCGTGCCGAGCCGCATCAAGGGTGCGCGTTTCGTCGACCTCGAAGCCGAGCAGAAAGCCCTGGCCGCCGAAGCCTGGAGCCCGCGCAAGCCGATCCAGCAGGGCGGTTTGCTGAAGTTCGTCCACGGTGGCGAATACCACGCTTACAACCCGGACGTGGTCAGTACCTTGCAGGCCGCTGTGCAACAAGGCGACTACAGCAAGTTCAAGGAATACACGGCGCTGGTGGACAACCGTCCGATCTCGATGATCCGCGACATGTTCAAGGTCAAAACCCTTGAGCAGCCGCTGGATATCAGCGAAATCGAACCGTTGGAATCGGTTCTCAAACGTTTCGACTCGGCCGGGATCTCCCTCGGTGCCTTGTCGCCGGAAGCCCACGAAGCCTTGGCCGAAGCCATGAACCGCCTGGGTGCGCGTTCCAACTCCGGTGAAGGCGGCGAAGATCCAGCGCGTTACGGCACCATCAAGAGCTCGAAAATCAAGCAAGTGGCGACCGGCCGTTTCGGGGTAACCCCGGAATACCTGGTCAACGCCGAAGTGCTGCAGATCAAGGTCGCTCAGGGTGCCAAGCCCGGCGAAGGCGGTCAGCTGCCTGGCGGCAAGGTCAACGGCCTGATCGCCAAGCTGCGTTATGCCGTACCTGGCGTGACCCTGATTTCGCCGCCGCCGCACCACGACATCTATTCCATCGAAGACTTGTCGCAGCTGATCTTTGACCTCAAGCAGGTCAATCCGAAGGCGCTGGTCTCGGTGAAGCTGGTAGCGGAAGCGGGCGTTGGCACCATCGCCGCCGGTGTGGCCAAGGCCTATGCGGACTTGATCACCATCTCCGGCTACGACGGCGGTACCGGTGCTTCGCCGCTGACTTCGATCAAGTACGCCGGCGCGCCGTGGGAACTCGGCCTGGCCGAAACCCACCAGACCCTGCGCGGCAACGACCTGCGCGGCAAGGTCCGGGTGCAGACCGATGGCGGCCTGAAAACCGGCCTCGACGTGATCAAGGCGGCGATCCTCGGCGCCGAGAGCTTCGGCTTCGGCACCGCGCCAATGATCGCCCTGGGCTGCAAATACCTGCGTATCTGCCACCTGAACAACTGCGCCACCGGCGTAGCGACTCAGAACGACAAGCTGCGCAAGGACCACTACATCGGTACCGTCGACATGGTGGTGAACTTCTTCACCTACGTCGCCGAAGAAACCCGCGAATGGCTGGCAAAGCTGGGCGTGCGTACCCTCGAAGAGCTGATTGGGCGTACCGATTTGCTGGAAATCCTCGAAGGTCAGACCGCCAAGCAGAACTATCTGGACCTGACCCCGTTGCTGGGCAGCGATCACATCCCGGCGGACAAACCACAGTTCTGCCAGGTGGAGCGCAACCCGCCGTTCGATAAAGGCTTGCTGGCCGAGAAAATGGTCCAGATGGCCACTTCGGCGATCAACGATATGAGCGGCGCTGATTTCTCGCTGGATATCTGCAACTGCGATCGTTCCATCGGCGCGCGGATTTCCGGTGAAATCGCCCGTGCTCACGGCAACCAGGGCATGGCCAAGGCGCCAATCACCTTCCGCTTCAAAGGCACTGCCGGTCAGAGCTTCGGGGTGTGGAACGCTGGTGGTCTGAACATGTACCTGGAAGGCGACGCCAACGACTACGTCGGCAAAGGCATGACCGGCGGCAAGCTGGTCATCGTTCCGCCGATCGGCAGCGCCTACAAGACTCAGGACAGCGCCATTATCGGCAACACCTGCCTGTACGGCGCCACGGGTGGCAAACTGTTCGCCGCCGGTACCGCGGGCGAGCGTTTCGCGGTGCGTAACTCCGGTGCACACACCGTGGTCGAAGGCACTGGCGATCACTGCTGCGAGTACATGACCGGCGGTTTCGTCTGTGTACTGGGCAAGACTGGCTACAACTTCGGCTCGGGCATGACCGGCGGTTTCGCCTACGTGCTGGACCAGGACAACAGCTTCGTTGACCGGGTCAACCACGAACTGGTGGAAATCCAGCGGATCAGCGGCGAAGCGATGGAAGCCTACCGCAGCCACCTGCAACGCGTGCTGGACGAATACGTCGAGGAAACCAATAGCGAGTGGGGTCGTAACCTCGCCGAAAACCTCGATGACTACCTGCGTCGGTTCTGGTTGGTCAAGCCTAAGGCTGCCAGCTTGAAATCGTTGCTTTCCAGCACCCGTGCCAACCCGCAGTGATATGCGCCTGAAGAGTTTGATGAGGTTTTAACATGGCTGAACGTCTGAATAATGACTTCCAGTTCATCGAGGTCGGGCGCAAGGATCCGAAGAAGAAACTGTTGCGTCAACGCAAGAAAGAGTTCGTGGAAATCTACGAACCCTTCAAACCCCAGCAGTCGGCCGATCAGGCCCACCGCTGCCTGGGTTGCGGTAACCCGTATTGCGAATGGAAGTGCCCGGTGCACAACTTCATTCCAAACTGGCTGAAACTGGTGGCCGAGGGCAACATCCTCCAGGCCGCCGAGCTGTCGCACCAGACCAACACCCTGCCGGAAGTCTGCGGCCGGGTGTGCCCGCAGGATCGTCTGTGCGAGGGTGCCTGCACCCTCAACGACGGCTTCGGCGCGGTGACCATCGGTTCGGTGGAGAAGTACATTACCGACACCGCTTTCGCCATGGGCTGGCGCCCGGACATGTCCAAGGTCGTACCGACCGGCAAACGTGTCGCGGTGATCGGCGCGGGCCCGGCGGGTTTGGGTTGTGCCGACGTGCTGGTGCGCGGCGGCGTGACCCCGGTGGTGTTCGACAAGAACCCGGAAATCGGTGGTCTACTGACCTTCGGCATTCCCGAGTTCAAGCTGGAAAAGACCGTGCTGAGCAATCGTCGCGAAGTCTTCACCGGCATGGGCATCGAGTTCCGCCTCAACACTGAAATCGGCAAGGACGTGAGCATCGAGCAACTGCTCGAAGAATACGATGCCGTATTCATGGGCATGGGCACTTACACCTACATGAAGGGCGGCTTTGCCGGTGAGGACCTGCCGGGCGTTTACGACGCACTGGACTTCCTGATCGCCAACGTCAACCGCAACCTGGGCTTTGAAAAGTCGCCGGAAGATTTCATCGACATGAAAGGCAAGAAGGTCGTGGTCCTTGGCGGCGGCGACACGGCGATGGACTGCAACCGCACCTCGATCCGCCAGGGCTCCAAGTCAGTGACCTGTGCCTATCGGCGTGACGAAGCGAATATGCCGGGCTCGCGCAAAGAGGTGAAGAACGCCAAGGAAGAAGGCGTGAAATTCCTCTACAACCGCCAGCCGATCGCGATTGTCGGTGAAGATCGGGTCGAAGGCGTGAAGGTGGTCGAGACCCGTCTCGGCGAACCGGACGCCCGTGGCCGCCGCAGCCCTGAGCCGATTCCGGGTTCCGAAGAGATCATCCCGGCCGATGCCGTGGTCATAGCTTTCGGTTTCCGTCCAAGCCCGGCGTCGTGGTTCGAGCAGTTCAGCATCCAGACCGACAGCCAGGGCCGCGTCGTGGCCCCGGAGCAAGGTCAGTACAAGCACCAGACCAGCAACCCGAAAATCTTCGCCGGTGGCGATATGGTGCGCGGTTCTGATTTGGTGGTGACGGCAATCTTCGAAGGTCGTAATGCCGCTGAAGGGATCCTGGATTACCTGGGCGTCTAAACTGCAATCCTGAATCTGGAATGCGGTCAAAATGTGGGAGCGAGCCTGCTCGCGATAGCGGTAGATCAGTCAACAGAGATGTTGAATGTGAAGCCCTCATCGCGAGCAAGCTCGCTCCCACATTGGTTTGCAGTGCCGGAAAGACCGCATTCCCCCGCGACAAATTGACCCGATAGACAAAAGGCGCGGCTCTTACCGTGCCTTTTGCGTCCAGCTCTGAGAAAATGCCCGCACTTTTTTTCCGGATGCCGACATGACTGCCCTGAAGAACGACCGTTTCCTTCGTGCCCTGCTCAAGCAACCCGTAGACGTCACCCCGGTGTGGATGATGCGTCAGGCCGGTCGCTACCTGCCTGAGTACCGCGCCAGCCGCGCCAAGGCCGGTGACTTCATGAGCCTGTGCATGAACCCGGAGTTCGCCTGCGAAGTCACCCTGCAGCCGCTGGACCGCTATCCAGAGCTGGATGCGGCGATCCTCTTCTCCGACATCCTGACCATCCCCGATGCCATGGGCCTGGGCCTGTACTTCGAAACCGGCGAAGGCCCGCGCTTCAAGAAAGTCATCAGCACCCTGGCCGACATCGAAGCCCTGCCGATCCCTGATCCGCACAAAGATCTCGGCTACGTCATGGACGCCGTCAGCACCATCCGCCGCGAGCTGAACGGCCGCGTGCCACTGATCGGCTTCTCCGGCAGCCCGTGGACCCTGGCCACCTACATGGTCGAAGGCGGCTCGTCGAAAGACTTCCGCAAGACCAAGGCCATGCTCTACGACAACCCGCAAGCCATGCACCTGCTGCTCGACAAGCTGGCACAGTCCGTCACCTCCTACCTCAACGGCCAGATCATGGCTGGCGCCCAGGCCGTGCAGATCTTCGACACCTGGGGCGGCAACCTCTCGGCGGCGGCGTACCAGGAGTTTTCCCTGGCCTACATGCGCAAAATCGTCAGCGGCCTGATCCGCGAACACGAAGGCCGCAAAGTACCGGTGATCCTCTTCACCAAAAACGGCGGCCTGTGGCTGGAAAGCATCGCCGACGCTGGCGCTGATGCACTGGGCCTGGACTGGACCTGTGACATCGGCGAAGCCCGCCGGCGCGTCGGTAGCAAAGTTGCGCTGCAAGGCAACATGGACCCGACCGTGCTTTACGCTAAACCGGAAGCTATCCGCACCGAAGTCGGTCGCATCCTTGCCAGCTACGGCAAAGGCAGCGGCCACGTGTTCAACCTCGGCCACGGCATCACCCCGGAAGTCGACCCGGAACACGCTGGCGCCTTCATGCGCGCGGTGCATGAGTTGTCGGCGCAGTATCACGAGTAACAGCGCTGCAATGATAAAAAACGCCCGGCATAAGCCGGGCGTTTTAGTATTGCAAAGATCAAAAGATCGCAGCCTGCGGCAGCTCCTACGTCAACTGCAACGCTACCAGTAGTGCAATCACCAAAAAACTCCTCAGGCTTAAGATGTATTTTTGTAAGAATGCATTGCCTTTTCTGTCCGATTTTTCGCCTGCAGACAATGTCTTCGTTAGCGCAGGATAAGTCCTACATAGAAGAAAAATTACCTCTGTACAATATCGCAGCATATCCAACTTCAAAACAATGCTTCGCGTACTTGTAAGTAAGTTCGACAGCTTTAGGGTTGTCTGCTGTCTGGCTTTCGGGTGTCTTTGTTATATGGAGTTTTATTAAGTTTTGATCTCGTATCCGTTTTTTTGCGGGGTAATACGGATGGAAGAGCGGCTTGAATCGCTGTCGAGACAATAATCAGCCTGGGAGTAAAGAAGTGAAAAAAATTATTTCTAAAATGGGTGCATTAACGGGGTGTGCTTCCTCGTTAACCCTGTTGGCAGCAGTGTTGGCATCGCAGAATGCCGCCGCTCACGGTTACTTGAACGATCCACCGTCGCGTGCATTTGCTTGTAAACAAAAGCTCAACAAGGATTGCGGTGCTGCGGAATACGAGCCGCAAAGCGTGGGTGAAGCGCCCAAGGGGTTCCCGCTGTATGGTCCCGCAGACGGTCAGATTGCCAGTGGTGGTACCCGGGGGGACTTCGCGGCTTTGGATATTCAGTCTGCAAACCGCTGGTACTTGACCGAAATCAAAGACCGCAGCGTACAGTTCGATTGGTTTTACACTGCAGCCCATAAGAGCACCAAATGGGAGTATTTCATTACCAAAACCGGTTGGAATCCTAATCAGGCGCTCAGCCGTTCTTCCTTCGAGAGTTCACCCTTCTGTGAAGTACAGGGCAATGGTCAGGTGCCCATCGATGGTCCCGCAGGTGGCCACGGCCCCGCCTCCAAAAAGCATGAGTGCATCATTCCTGAAGGCAAGACCGGTCAGCATGTGGTTTTAGCTATGTGGACCGTTGATGACACCGCAGCAGCCTTTCACGACGTGGTGGATGTCAATATCACTGCCGAAGGCGTTCCACCGGACGGCTGGAGCAATGTCGGTACCATTGCCCCGACGCAAACCTTGTTGGTTGGCGACAAGGTCAAGGCGCGCGCCTTTACCGGCAGTACCGAGAGCACGCAATACAGTGTCGAAATTTCCATCGACAGCGCAGAAGAAGGCAAGCCGCAGAACTGGGCATTCAAATTGGCGGAGCAAGTCAATAAAACCCAGACGCTGGTGCGAGCAGGCGTCCGTGATGAGCAAGGCGCTATCGGGCCAGTAAAAGGCACGAACAATTTGTTTGCCAAAAAAGAGAGCGGTGTGACCCGTTTCGAGCTGGCGTTGGAAATGCAAGAGGACACTGGCGCGCGGATGAATTTCGGTGGCCTGGGTGTTGAATACAAACTGGAAAAAGGCATCGCAAAAGTCTCCTTCCCCGTGGTGAACAACCGAACGATGAACATCGAAGCAACCATCTTCGATGCCAACAACAAGGAAGTGGGGTTCACCCGGCAACTCGTGGCTGCGCAGAGTAATGTCTGGCTGAACGTCGATGTGCGCACCGAACCGGGTAAACACGGTGTGAAACTGGTGGGGACCACCGAAGATGGTCGCACCACTCGGCAAGCCTTCGAGGAAACCGAGATGACCGGTGAAGGCGGCGGAGGGGATCATGACTTTGTATTCCCGGAAAATTTTGGCAGTTACACGGCAGGGACTAAAGTGCTGCAGCCTAAAGATGGTTTGGTCTATGAGTGCAAGCCATTTCCTAGCTCCGGTTACTGCATACAATACAGCCCATCTGCCAATCAGTTTGAACCGGGTGTCGGTAGTCACTGGCATATGGCCTGGGATAAAAAATAAGCGGATCTAGCAACGCGCCGGGCAGTCATTGACAGATGATTGTCCGGAGTCCGTGGATGGCGTCGACTTTGTATTTTTCATTTTTTAAAGCTCTATTTTTTTATTGATTTTATCGTCCTGTCTACAGCTGTTCATTTGTGGATTTGTATGTTTGCTCGCGCTCTTGATCGTCTTGCATATAACAGCCGTCATCCAACATGAAATCTCAGGGCAGAGCATTCTTGATCGTATGTCTTTGCACACCTCAGCCAGCCAGAAGAACATCATTGATGTGACTAGAGTTTGAAGTTTTCAGCAACAGCCATATCGGCACATTGGCCAATCCTGCTCAGAATCGGTTTGCTGGTTCTACCGTTGGGTTACGGAGTGTCGTTGAGCTGGCGGGAGTGGGCCCTGCGCGACGCCCTCGCGGTACAACAAGAACGTGCGGCTCCACACATACCTATTGTGGATGCTCCACCTCAACTGAATCCCGGTGCGATTGCGACAGTCCTGGGTCTGGCCGCGCAGAGCGCATTGGTGCGCAGTGCCGAGCCGCTGACACTGCGTGCGAGTTTTGTTTCCAGTACCGGTGAGTCAAGGGCGTTGTTGGCGGGCGCTGATGGTGAGCGCATTTACCAGGTGGGCGAAAACTTGCCCGGTGGCAGCGTCCTGCGCCGTGTGGAAGTTACCCAGGTAGTGCTCTGGCGCAAGGGCCGTGAGGAGTTGTTGCCTCTGCAGCTGACTGGCGAGCGGGCCTTGCGGGCGCTCGAAGCGGGAGACCAGAACCCGGCCCCTGCACTTTCTCCCATTCATCTTCGGCCGACTGCCGATCTGCGTCAGAGTGATTGAATGAACGGTTTCAGATTTGGCGTGCACTCAACGTTGCGCATCATGGCGTTGGCGACGTTGCTGATTCAAGGTTCGGCGCTGGCCGAAGAGCAGCAATGGCAGTTGGCAATGAATAACGCCGAACTGCGGGATGTCGTGGCAGAAATGTCGTCGATTCTCGGTACGACAGTGATCCTCGACCCTCGAGTCCAGGGCCGTATCACCGTGATGTCGAAACAAGCTCTGGATCGCGAAGGGGTTCGTCGACTGTTCTATTCGGTGCTCGATGCTCATAGTTTCACCGTGATCGATCAAGGTGACCGGATACTGGTGACGCCGGTGACGGAAGCCAAGACGCGAGCCGGCAATGGGGATGTTCAAAGCTCTCCTGCGGCGCAGTTCGTCACCGAGGTGATAGAACTCAACTCAAGCAGCGCCGCCGACCTTGCAGGCCTGGTGCGCCCGTTGGTTTCGGCCAACGGTTATGTAGGTCCATCGGTTTCAGCCAATGCCCTGGTGGTTACCGACACGGCCAGCAATGTCCGGCGCATCGGGCAGGTGGTTGGCAAACTGGACTCCGGGGCAAAAAACACCCATTCCATTGTGGCGTTGCGCCATGGCCTGGCTGCCGATATCGCCAAGGTGATGGAACCGTCCCTGGGCAAACCGGGGTCGGACGCAGGTAGTCTGGTGATTGCCGACACACGTGCGAACCGTCTGCTGATCATCGGTACTCAGGCCGTGCGCCAGCGGCTGACCAGCCTGGCCCTCTCGCTGGATGTCCCGGCGGCAGCCAAGCTGGATAATGCCCGGGTGATCCGCCTGCGACACAGCGATGCCAAGCAGTTGGCCGAGGTGCTCGACGCCATGGGGCAAGGGTTGAAGCAGGACACTGTCCTTGGCAATTCGAAAGATGCCACTCCCGTTACTCAGGTCATGGTCAAGGCTGATGAAAGTCAGAATGCATTAGTGTTGATTGCAGAGCCGGCCCAGGTCCGGACGCTCGAGAACATCATCCGACAGCTGGATCAGCCTCGTGCCCAAGTCTTGATCCACGCCGCTATCGTGGAGATTTCCGGCGATATCGTCGAGGCGCTGGGGGTTCAATGGGGCGTCAGCACTGGAGATGCCAAAGGTCTGATCAACTTTCCCGGAACGGGAATTCCGATTCCCGGAGGATTGAAGTTTGATGAAAAAAATCCCGCTCCCGAAGGCGCGCTGCTCAGCCTGGGCAGCGACCGCTTCGGTGCCTTGATTTCCGCCTTGGCCAGCAATAGCCGCAGTAATTTGCTGTCCACCCCGAGCCTGCTGACCCTGGACAACCAGGAGGCGGAAATCATCGTGGGTCAGAACGTGCCGTTCAAGACCGGTTCCTATGCCACCAATAGCAACGGTGCGGATAACCCTTTCACCACGGTAGAACGCAAGGATGTCGGGATCAGCCTGAAAATCAGGCCGCACATCAATGATGGCGACACCCTGCGCCTTGAGGTCGAGCAGGAGGTTTCGGACATCGCACCCTCGGTGTCGGGGGTGGACTCCTCGGATTTGATTACCAACAAACGTGCGTTGAAAAGCACGATTCTTGCCAGCGATGGCGAAATTATCGTCATCGGCGGCCTGATCAAGGACAGCGTTCGCACCCAGGAAAGTGGCGTCCCGTTACTACGCAGTATTCCTTATCTCGGCGCACTGTTCCGCTGGACCAAGGACACCCAGACCAAAAGCAACCTGATGGTCTTTCTGCGTCCGACGATTGTGCGCAGCAAACAGGATCTCGCCGAGGTCAGCCAGGATCGGTACAACGCCTTACGGGATCTCAGTCAGCCAACGGCCCGCCAGAACAATTCGCTGCTACTGCCCCGCGACCCACACCAACTGTTCGATGGACCCACTGACACGCAATCCATCGACCTGCGCAAGCCGCAATCGGGTGCGCCATGACTTGGCAGGGGACGTTTTGCGAGCAACTGCCATTTGGCTTCGCCCGGCGTTTCGGGGTGCTATTGGAAGGGACGGGCGAGGCATTGAGCCTGTCGGTTCGTGCCGATACGCCGTTAAGCGCCCTGGCGGAAGCCCGGCGTCTGAGCGGACGTGACTTGCCCGTTCAGGTGCTTGATCCGGCACGGTTCGCGACGCGGCTGGCAAATTGCTACAGCGAAGGCCAGAGTGCGGCCGAACAAGTCGCCCAAGGGCTGGATGATGAGCTCGATTTGCTCAGTCTGGCTGACCAGGTTCCGCAGACCGCAGACCTGCTCGAGCAGGAAGGCGATGCGCCGATTATCCGGCTGATCAACGCACTGCTCAGTGAGGCCGTGCGGGAGAAGGCTTCAGATGTTCACCTGGAAACCTTCGAACAGTATCTGTCGGTGCGCATGCGGGTCGATGGCCAGCTGCGCGAAGTGCTCAGACCCAGGCGCGAATTGGCCAACTTGCTGGTGTCGCGGATCAAGGTCATGGCGCGCCTGGATATCGCCGAGAAACGGGTTCCCCAGGACGGGCGGATCGCACTGCGGCTGGCCGGGCATGAGGTCGATGTACGGGTCTCGACCTTACCTTCGGCTCACGGTGAACGGGTGGTTCTGCGACTGCTCGACAAGCAGGCCGGGCGCCTCGATTTGCAACGCCTGGGCATGCCTGCCGACACCCTGGCGCGCTTTCAGCAGATTCTCGGCAAGCCCCACGGGATCCTGCTGGTGACGGGGCCGACCGGGTCAGGCAAAACCACCAGCCTGTATGCGGCGCTGACCAGCCTCAACGATCAGACCCGGAACATCCTCACGGTCGAAGATCCCATCGAATATCACTTGCCGGGCATCGGCCAGACACCGGTCAACCCGAAGGTCGAGATGACCTTCGCCCGAGGCCTGCGGGCCATTCTGCGTCAGGACCCCGACGTGGTGATGGTGGGTGAAATTCGTGACCGGGAAACCGCGGAAATCGCGGTACAGGCTTCGTTGACCGGGCATTTGGTGTTGTCGACCCTGCATACCAATAGCGCGGTCGGCGCGGTTACCCGGCTGGTGGACATGGGCGTTGATGCTTATCTTTTGGCCTCATCCCTGGTCGGGGTGCTGGCCCAACGTCTGCTGCGTACCCTTTGCCTGGAATGCAGGATTCCCTATGCCGTCGACGCTGCTGCTTGCCAGCGACTTGGGCTGGACAGCGCAGCAACTGCGCGCTTGTTCAAGGCCCAGGGTTGTGACCAATGCCAGCAAGGCTATCGCGGACGGATCGGGATTTACGAGTTGGTCACCGTCACCCCAGCCTTGTCCGCGCTGATTCACCAGGGTGCCAGTGAGCAAGAACTCGCCCGAGAGGCACGGTTGGTATCGCGCAGTCTGTTTCAGGATGGTCAGCGGTTGGTGCTGGCTGGCTTGACCAGCCTCGACGAATTGCTGCGGGTCACCCAGGAGGACTAGGACATGCCGGCATTCGAATACCAGGCCCAGGACAACAATGGTCGTCGTTGTCGAGGATTGCAGGAAGCTGACAGCCCGCGCCATGCCCGCCAGCTATTACGTGAGCGCGGGTTGTTGCCGACCGAGTTGCGGGCGACCAAAAACCAGAGGCTTGAGGGAGCGGCTTTTGCAAACATGACAAGGCTGAGTGCCAGCGAACTGGCGCTGCTGACGTTGCAATTGTCCACCTTGATTCAGGCCGGGCTGCCGCTCGAAGAGGCCTTGCGGGCGGTTGCGGCGCAAAGCGAGAAGCGCAAGGTCAGCAGTCTGCTATCGGCGGTCAGGGCTCGAGTGATGGAGGGCTATGCGCTGGCAGCGGCGCTGGGTGGATTTCCTCGGGCCTTTCCAGAATTGTTTTGCGCCACCATCGCGGCGGGCGAGCGCTCCGGTCATCTGGGTCATGTACTCGAGCAGTTGGCTGCTTACACCGAGGCTCGTCAATTGTCTCGCCAACGGATCCAGCTGGCGTTGGTGTATCCGATGATCCTGCTATTTGCGTCGTTGGCGATCGTCGGTTTCCTGCTCGGTTATGTGGTTCCCGACGTGGTGAAAATTTTCGTCGACAGCGGTCAGCCGTTACCGCTGTTGACCCAGGCAATGATCGCCCTGAGCAACGGGCTGCGCAGCCACGGTCTGGTGTTGTTGGCGCTGTTATCGGGTATTGCCCTGACGGTGCGTTGGGCGCTGCAGCAACCACCGTTGCGATTGCGCTGGCATGCATGGGTGTTGAAAGCGCCCCTGTTGGGCGGAGTGTTTCGGGCCATGGAGGCGGCGCGGTTTGCCAGCACTCTGGCGATCCTCGGCAAGAGCGCGGTGCCACTGGTCGACGCCCTGGAAATCGCCGCTGCGGTGATCGGCAATCTGACCATTCGCGCGCGCATGCACGATGTCGCGCGCTCGGTGCGTGAGGGCGGGACCCTGACCCGGGGGCTCGAGCTGAGCGGCGATATGCCCCCAATGATGCTGCACATGATCGCCAGCGGTGAACGCGCGGGCGAGCTCGACAGCATGCTCGCGCGGGCCGCCGAGCAGCAGGAGAAATCCCTCGCGGCGCGCATTGCACTGGTCGTGAGTTTGTTCGAACCGATGATGCTGGTGCTGATGGGCGGCGTTGTGCTGCTGATCGTCATGGCCATCTTGTTGCCGATTCTTAGCCTTAACCAACTGGTGAATTGAACCATGCACCCTGTCCAGAACAAAACAGCCAGGCCCCAGCGCGGCTTTACCCTGATCGAAATCATGGTCGTGGTGGTCATCATCGGGGTGCTCGGCGCCATTGTCGTCCCGCAGTTTATGAGTCGCCCCGATCAGGCCAAGGTCACCGCAGCCAAAACCGATATCCAGGCCATTTCCACCAGCCTGGAAATGTACCGTCTCGACAACTTTCACTACCCCTCGACCCAGCAAGGGCTGGAGGCACTGATCAAGCGTCCGCCGGGCACTCCGGTGCCCAGAAACTGGAACTACCAGGGGTATTTGAAGAGCCTGCCGATTGATCCATGGGGTACGCCGTATCAATACCTCAATCCCGGTGTGAACTCCATGGATGGTGGCTACGACCTGTTCTCTTTTGGGTCTGATGGTGTGCCAGGGGGAGAGGGCCATGCGGCCGATATCGGCAACTGGCAGGGCTGATTTGTGCGTAAGCGTGCACAAGGTTTCACTTTGTTGGAACTGATGGTGGTCATCCTGTTGATAGGCGTTCTGCTCGGTATGGTGAGCTTCGCAACGGGTAACAATCCGGCGCGCGAGGCACGGCAAGAAGCCAGCGGCTTGATTCAACTCTTGCACAAGATCCGCGAGCAGGCAGTGCTTGAAGGGCGTGAGTATGGCGTGCGGCTTGAGACCGATGGATATCAGGTGTTCACGCTCGATGGCCTGCAGTGGCGCGCAGCCGGACCGATCTATCGCTTGCCTGCCGGATTGCAACTGCGACTGGAACAGGAGGGGCAAGCGCTGAAGCTCGGGGATCGCCCCGGACAACCCCATGTGTTGCTGCTCAGCAACGATGAAACCAGTGCCTTCACGCTGCACATCGAAACGGGTGAGCAGCGTTGGTCAAGCATCTCCAGTGACGGACTAGGCGAGCCGACGATCGATGAATAGCAAGAAACGAAAGACCTGTAGAAGGCAGCGTAAACCCAGGACGGTTCACCGAGGCTTCACCCTGCTGGAAATCATGATCGCTCTGGTTATTTTCGCGACACTGGCGGCTGCCGTGATGGCCGCCGGCCAATATGCCCTGAAGCAGAATGCCCGTCTTGAGGAGCAGCTCTGCGGCGCCTGGTTGGCCGACAATCAACTGAGTGAATTACAACTGCAGGCAGCGCCCTCCCAAGGTCGCCAGCAGCTGACACGACACTTCGACCGACGTGACTGGATCCTGAACCAAGCCATCGGGTCGTCGGCAGACCCGCGCCTGCTCAAGGTCGAACTCAGCGTCACTCGCTCAGACAGTGATCGGGTCGTGCATCGCACCACCGGTTGGCTACAGGCTCGCAATGAATAGGCAGGAAGGCTTTACCTTGCTTGAGTTGGTGATCGCCATGGCGATCTTCGCGTTGCTGGGGCTCGCCTGCTGGAGGCTATTCGATGGCGTGGTTCGCGCCGAACGCAGCACCGCTGTCCATGAACGGGAACTGAGAAGTCTGCAGCGCGCGCTCGCCGTGATCGAACGCGACGTCATGCAGGTGAACACGCAACCCATCGTGCTCAAGCAGACGCTATTGCAGTTGCAACGCAGTAACTGGCGTAACCCGCTGGACCAGCCGCGCAGCGAATTGCAGAACGTCAGCTATCGGCTCGACAAGGGCACACTCTGGCGCGAAAGCAGCAGTGCCGAGCAGCCGTTGCACCAACGACAAAAACTACTTACCAACGTCAGTGCCTTGAGTTGGCGGTTGTTCGATAGCAAGACGGGATGGCGCAATGATTGGCCGGTCAGCCTGGCCAAAACTGCACCTGGGCCCAAAGCACTGGAGATCACGCTGTCGACGGGGCGCTTCGAGCAGATTCGCCGCGTGCTGCTTTTGCCGGGCGGTGCCTCATGATTATTCGCCAACGAGGCGTGGCGCTGATCAGTGTGCTGTTGATCATGAGCCTGGCACTGCTGGTCACCGCCGGGATGCTGCGCAGCCATCGTCTAGTCCTGCAGATCAGTGCTCAACAACTCCACCAGATGCACGCGCGGCAGTTGGGGTTTGCCGCAGAAGCCTGGGCCTTGCAGCTATTGCGCAACCCCGAGCTGGACGAACAGAAAACCGTCAACCTGGCGCAGGAATGGGCTCGGTCCAAGCCGCCGTTCGAGGCGGAAAACGGCGAGATTCAGGTCAGCATCGAAGACCTGGCCGGACGCTTCAACCTCAATACCTTGTTCAAGAGCGGGCAGGTCGATCAGGTCACTCTGGAGCGTTGGTCACGGTTGCTGGCACAGCTGGAAATCCCCCCTCTGGATCTAGAGGCAATGCAAACATCGAGCCCTGCGGGCGGTTTGAGCGACCTTAGCCAACTGCGTCTACTGCCGGGTATCGATGGCGAGGTACTCCGGCGTCTGCAACCCTGGATCGCGCTGCTGCCCACGGACGCCAGTCTGAATATCAACACCGCGCCGGCTCTGGTGCTGATGACGCTTGAAGGTATGACGCCGTCCATCGCCAAAGCCTTTGTCAGCCAGCGACCGGCACAAGGCTATCGCTCTGCTCAAGCGTTTACCCAAGACCCGTTGCTCTCCGGGCTGGGTCTGAGCAGTCATGGCCTGGGTGTCAGCAGCCGCTGGTTTCGCATCACGGTGCAAGTCGCTCTTGGACAAAGCCACTTGCGGCTGGTCACCGATGTTGAACGTGATCTCAAAAGTCGCCAGTTGAACATCGTGCAACGACGCCTCCTGGCCCCGCTTGAAAGTGATATTTCCCGATGAAAACCTGGCTTTACCTGACCGCCGAAGGTCTGGCCGATCAATCGCTGGACTGGCCTGGTTGTATAGTGCGAGCGTCTGGCGAGCGGCAACACATCACCCTGGCCGAAGCCGCGCAGGCGTTAGGTGGGCAGGCAATTCACCTGCTGCTGCCGATGGAAATGTGTAGCTGGTTTCGTACCGGAAAGTGGCCTTCAAGGCGCCGGCCTAGTGTTCAGGCAATCGCCTTTGCCATCGAAGATCAACTGGGGGAAGAACTTGAAGTGCTGCACCTGTGTGCCGGACAGCGCGATGAGGAGGGACGCTATGCGGTTCTGGTTATCCACAAGGCACGCTTCAAGGCACTGCTAGACCTGCTCGCCGAACTGGGTATTGAGCTCTCAGCTATCCATGTCGACGCGGATCTGTTGCCCGGCGATAAGGCGTATGCCGCGTGGTGGTTCGGTAGATGGGTTCTCGGTGGGGCGCTGGGCGCTCGTCTGGCGGTACCGGTAGAGGCCGTGGTGACACTCGAAGCGCTGCTTCCCGAGAATATTTGTTGGCTGGAAGAGGGCCACAACAACCTGTTGCCTGGGAACACAGCTCAGGCGATCAATCTGCTGCAGGGTGAGTTCCGCCAGGTTCGAGGCCGCTGGCCATGGTCGACAGCTATGCTGGCAGGCGCGGCGCTATTTGCCTTGTCATTAGGCTTCACCGAGGCCCGCAGCCATCATTTCGAACGCGAGGCCCAGCGCCTGAATACCCAGAGTGTGCAACGCTTCAAAACCTTGTATCCGGATCAGACCCGCATTGTTGATCTGGCTGCACAACTCAAGTCCTTGCAAAGCCAAGGCAGCATCAATCAGAGCACACAGATCGCCCGTCTGGTGAGCCTGACCGAACAGGTCATCGGTGGCAGCAGTGTCGAGGTGCAGCGCATCGAATTTCGGGCTGGTGAAGGCTGGAAAATACAACTGACCGCCAGCAGCTTCGCGGAGCTGGAACAACTGCGCGAGCGCGGGCAAAAGAGCGGTATGCCGATCAAACTGGGCAGCGCCAGCAAGGAGCAAAACCGGGTACAGGCGCTGCTGATTCTCGAGGAGCAATCATGATAGGCAAATCCATAGCGTTACCGTCGGCGGTGATTGAAACCTGGAGTCGCCTGTCGCGGCGTGACCGACAGTGGTTGAGTGGGCTTGGGGTGTTTCTGCTGGCAGTGCTGGCTTTCAGTGTGCTCTGGCAGCCGGCCCAGCAACGGTTGCTGGTGGCCGAGCGGCAGTACCAACAACAGCGTGCTCTGGCTATGGAAATCCAGCGCGTTCAGCCGTCCAATGGGCGAGCCACCACGACTCAGCCGCTGTCTACTCAAGTCAGTGAGAGTGCCGTCGCTGCGGGTCTTGAACTGCAACAGTTCGACGTAGAGCGCGACAGGCTGCGTCTGACGGTCAGCGGCGACGCGCTGGTCTTGTTGGCCTGGCTGGACAAGACCGAGCAAGGGGGTGCGGCGCTGCAATCGCTGACCCTGGAGAAGCGCGGCAAGCTATTGGAGGCGCGGATGGTGTTGCAGGCATCCTCGATATAACAACACCCGGCTTATTCCGGGCGTTTTGTTTTAAGTTTCAATTCAGCCTGGCGGCTTATGCTGAGCCCATCAAAACCGAAAATGGATCACTGCCATGAAAACCCGTTACTTCGTTCTGCTGCTGGCCCCACTGTTCAGTACCGCTGCCTTGGCGACCGCCGGTTATACCGGTCCCGGCGCGGCAGCGGTGGCTACCGTCGCTGCCGCGCAAGCAGCCCCCGACGATACCCCGGTGGTGCTGCAGGGCCATGTGACCCAGAAGTTGAAGGGCGAGAAGTACGAATTCAAGGATGCCACCGGCACCATCACGGTCGAGATCGACGATGAGGATCTGCCGCCGGTGGGCTTCAATGAGAATACCCAGGTCAAGCTGACCGGCGAGGTCGACAAGGGCCTGATGAGCCGCGAAATCGATGTCGACCTGGTGGAAGTCATCAATTGAGCCCTCGCGCGCAGTTAGCTGGCAGCAGGGCCGCTTGGCGGTCTTAAGGATCTTTGCTTTTCAGGTCTTCACACTTCCAGGCAACGTAGGCAACTTCGCCAGCTTCAACGCCACCAGCAACGCAATCACCAGCAACCCGCCAATGAACGCGCCGATGCCATTCCAGCCCGCGTAGTGCCAGAACACGCCGCCGATGGTCCCGGCGATGCTGGAACCGGCGTAGTAGCAGAACACGTACAGCGACGAGGCCTGGCCTTTGGCCTTGGTCGCCCGGCGACCGATCCAACTACTGGCCACCGAGTGCGCGCCAAAGAAGCCGAACGTGAACAGCAACATGCCGATCAGCACCAGTGCCAAGGGGGTGAACATGGTCAGGACAATCCCCGCCAACATCAAAACGATAGTGCCCCAAAGCATTTTGCGCCGGCCGAATGTGTCGGCCAGCGCACCGACTTTCGCCGAGCTGTAAATGCCCGACAGGTAAACCACCGAGAGCAGGCCAACGAACGCCTGGTCCATGTGGTATGGCGCCGCCAGCAGGCGATAACCGATGTAGTTGAACAGCGTGACGAAGGCCCCCATCACCAGAAAACCTTCCAGAAACAGCCACGGCAGACCGGCGTCGCGAAAGTGCAGGGTGAAGCCGTCGATCAGGCTGCGCGGGTGCAGCGAGCGAGCACGAAAGTTGCGCGACTCCGGAAGGATTCTCCAGAACACCGCCGCGGCGATCAGCGACAGACCGCCGATCACCAGCATCGCCGCATGCCAGCTGACGAAATCGATCAACACACCGGTAATCAAGCGGCCCGACATACCGCCAATCGCGTTGCCTCCGATGTACAGTCCCATTGCCAGGCCGAGGTGTTGCGGGTGGATTTCTTCGCTCAGGTAAGTCATGGCCACCGCTGCCAGCCCGCTCAGGGACAGTCCGGTCAGCGCGCGCATCACCAGCACCCCCTGCCAGGTTGGCATCATCGCGCTGGCGAGGGTGCACAGGGCCGCGGCGAACAGCGCCGCGACCATCATCGGTTTGCGACCGATACGGTCCGAAATGGGTCCGGTGATCAACAGGCCGATGGCCAACATGCCGGTGGCGACCGAGAGAATCAAGCTGCTCTGCGCCGCGTTGATGGAAAACTCCCGGGACAATAGCGGCATCATCGGTTGCACGCAGTAGAGCAGGGCGAAGGTCGCGAAGCCGCCGCAGAACAGCGCCAGCACCGTTCGCATGAACGACGGCGTACCCTTTTCGATGTAGATGTCATTCAGTTCGGCGACCCCATCATCCTGTGCGGCAGGCGGCAAATCGTGGGTCAGGGGAGCGACAGCAGTTTTCACGGGGACCTCGGATGGACGCAGCCGGTCAGGCAATGAAAAAAGCATATAGCTGGCTAATGATTCTATCCAATATATTGTTCGACCTGTTTGATAGGTTTAACGACCTAATGGAGCTTTCATGGAATTGCGTCACCTGCGCTACTTCATCGCCGTCGCCGAAGAACTGCATTTCGGCCGCGCCGCCCAGGTGCTGGGCATCTCCCAGCCACCCTTGAGTCAGCAGATTCAGGCGCTGGAGCAGGAGGTGGGTGCGCGGTTGTTCGAGCGGACCAATCGTCGGGTCGAGCTGAGTGAAGCCGGCCGACTGTTTCTGGAGGAGGCGCGGCTGGTGCTGGCGCAGGTCGACAAAGCCGCCGACGTGGCCAGGCGCGCGCAACTCGGCGAACTAGGCGAACTGAAGATTGGCTTCACCTCGTCAGCGCCGTTCAACTCGAATATCCCACAAGCGATTTTCGCCTTTCGCCAGAGCTTCCCGGCGGTGCACCTGAACCTGCGGGAAATGAGCAGCACCCAGGTCGCCGAAGCACTGGTGGATCAGTCGATCCAGGTCGGCCTCATGCGCCCCTTGCCACTGCCGGATTCGTTGACTGTGGTCGAATTGATGCGCGAGCCCTTGATAGCGGTGCTCAGCTCCAAGCATCCACTGGTGGCCGGCAGCGAAGAGGGTCTGTACCTGTCGGCGCTGGCCCCTGAGCCTTTTGTGTTTTTTCCGCGCAGCTATGGCAGCGGCTTGTATACCCAACTGCTCAGCCTCGCGCGGGATGCCGGCTTCAGCCCGCACTTTGCACAAGAAGCCGGCGAGGCGATGACCATTATCGGGTTGGTGGCAGCCGGGCTGGGCGTGTCGGTGCTGCCGGCCTCTTACCGGCAGATGCGCATCGAAGGCGTGGTCTATCGACCGCTGCTTGACCCGCTAGCGATCTCTGCGGTATGGCTGGTGCAGAGGAAGGATCAAAGCTCACCGATGGCCAAGGCGTTTGTCGAGTTGTTGACCCGCAAGGCCGAGCCCATCGGTTGAAGCGACTACAACACCAGCAGGTTGATGGCGGTGCTGGCGTCGTTTGGTTATGGCTGGGTGCGCGGCCACAGGTGTTCGATGGACTGGTCGACCATGGCCTTGGCGATCTCCAGCAGGTGCCACACGGCGTAGACCATGGCGCGCTCGGTGCCTTTGAAGTGCTCCCCGCACTCGTAAGCGGTGACCGATGCACAGCGCAGCAAGTCGGCGGTGTAGAGCAGCGAGTCTTCGAAGCTCACATCCTTGCTGACGTTGTAGAAGCGCATGGCGTCAGGCGAGGTTGGGTTGGCATCGGGCAGGTAGTGATCAAGGGCGCGATACAGCGCGGAGCGGTCCTTGAGCAGGTCGCGGGTGAAGGCGTTGTCCATTAAAGGGGTGACGGGTGGAATGGGTGGGTCGGGGGTGATTTTATCCATGGGGTGTTGCTCCTATTGCTGCATGGAAGCCAACACTTTTCGCTGCTAAACGAGAGGGTGGTGGCTGTACGCAGGTTAGCAGACCGGACAATAGGAAAACCGGCGCACCCGAAGGTGCCCTGCGCACAGTCACCATAAAAATGGGGCGTTAAAAAACGCATGCCATGAGGTATGGGACGCTATGCGCCTATTGAACCCGGACTGCTAAACCCGATCACTGATTTGCAGTGACGGAGCGAAGATTAGCCACGGGATCTGGTAGGCACAAGGCGCAAAGATTCTCTAGGAAATGTCCTGCAAGTTAAAGAGAATTGCCTTGCTGGCCTTAAAAGATCGCAGCCTGCGGGGATTGCGTGCGCCAGCGATACCGCAGATGAACACGGTCGGCGTAGGAGCTGCCGCAGGCTGCGATCTTTTGATCTTTTGATCTTTAACGAGATGAGTGGACATCTCAGGTAACGGGTCGGGCTTAGTGATTTGTTCGACACTTGCGCAGAATCGATTTCTTTTGGCGAGTGCCATGGATGCCACTTCAATACCAACCAAGGGAAGGCAGCGTGCTCATCTGCGATTTCAGGGGCTATGAAGTTCCTGAAATGGTCAAGGTCAGGCCTGTTGTCGTCATACGTAAACACAGAACCAACAGGCTATTGGTGACGGTTGTGCCTTTGAGTACCACAGCTCCAGAGTCTTTTCTCGATCACCATCTGGGACTTGAAAACCATCTTCAAGGTGGGAGCCCTGTTTGTTGGGCGAAGTGCGACATGGTTGCGACCGTCAGTCTTCCCAGGCTGGACCGGATCAAGCGAAGAGATCGGCAAGGAAAGCGTGTTTACGAAATCTCACAACTTTCTGCAGAGGAGTTTGCCGCTATCAAAGCGGCTGTCCGTAGCGCCCTTGGGCTGTAAAGACCAATTGCATGAGCTATCGGGCGATTTGCCACCGGTTGTCGGTTACTTGGTTTCGGGCAATACTGGCGGCGTTCCCGAAAGGGGCTTGTGAGACTCTGAGGATCCTGGGTAACCGGCCATCGCAGAGCCAGGCAGGCGTAGAGCGATGACAAGCCAGCCTGTTTGTGAATGAGGGTGCCGAAAGGCACCCTTTGTCGTTTCTGGGCAGCGAAGATTTTTCTTCAGGTGCCAATCACCCTGTATGACTCAAACCATTCGCGGGCAAGTCGGATCGCCGCACCGCCGCTCCCACAAGAGCACTGCAAAACCCTGTGGGAGCGAGCTTGCTCGCGATCGCGTCAGCTCAGGCGCCACAATTGTCAGCTACTGCCAACGCCGAAAGACCAGCGAAGTGTTGACGCCACCAAAGGCAAAGGTGTTGTTCATCACATACTGGTTGCTCATCTGCCGGAATTCGCCGCACAGGTAATCGAGCTTGCCGCAGTGCGGGTCGACGTCGTCGAGGTTGAAGGTGTGGGCGCGTACAGGTCGCGGTACATCACGGCATCATGAAAACGGCGACCTCAGTGAAGTCGCTCGTTTTTCTGTTCTACGCCGAAACCTGCATCTGCAATCGTCGACCAATGACATCCATCAAATCGCAACCATCGCGCAAAGAAGTCACTAACACCCGCGCTAGCTCACTGTGAACGCCCTCGCTGAGCGCGAAGCTCTCCAGCAATTGAGTAGCGGTGCGGATGCGGTAGGCGGCGGTTTCGTGCAAAACGTCCAGTGGTGCTTCAGTGTCGATCAGCAACGATGCGATGGTGCAGTCGATGCCGGTGACAGGCATGTATCGATCCATGACAAAAAACCTACATTTGGTAAAAGAACGCACTACTCAGCGTTGGCTGGTTGACGGAGCCTCAGGCAACCCTTCGGGGAGGTCCAGGTTGTCTAGCGCTCGATTTACCAGTAACTCGCCCAGCACGGCCAGTTGCTGAATGGCCAACGCTACATTGCGGCGCGGGCCTTCCAGTTCGTAGGCGAGATCGGTGGTCATGGCATTCAGCGAAGCAAGGGTTTCACAGGCGTGACAGAGCAGGGATTCGGTGTCGACATTCGGGATGATGGTGAAGACGTGGCTGACAGGGGCGGGACGGCCTGGATTGCGCAGGCGGGCGCTGACATGGCGTTCGGTGATTTCGGAGAGCTGTGATAGATCGACGGTGTCGACGGGTGGATAGTCTGGCGATTCTGGGGCGTTTGGGGTGGTCTTTTTCATGCCGGAGCTCCTTGCAAGGTTAAGACGGTGCCAGTCTCATGTGGTCAACCAGGATTGGTTGAGGCTATACGTGAGTTGGCGGACCGGTAGATGTATTACCAGAAAATTCCATTTTATTAATCAAGTAAATGAACATCTGTGTAATTAAATGATTCCCGTGTGGCTGGTCGCGTGGCTATTCAAGTAATACATTTTCTAACTGCCAAGGTTGGGTCGTTCATAAAGTAATCGGTACTTCCTAGTTACTGTAAGAAAATTCTTTAAGTTGAGTAGGCAGCATCCGCCGAATGAGGCGCCGCCAACAAAAAAAAGGCGGCGAAACATTGTTTGACGGTTGCTCGGTGTGTTTACAATATTGTTTTTTGTACAGGGTCTAGGTGTATAGGATGCTGATCTCACAAAGAATCGCCTCCGTGGTAAATAAGCTGGGGTGTACGGTTTGTTTTAACTATAAATAAATGGTAGATATTTAATGTATAAGAAAGAAAAAACAGAAAAGTTGAAAAATAACATTAAGTACCTAATAAAAAGTCGCGGAGAAACGCAGCTGTCCTTGTGCAGTTCCAGTGGGTTGACCAGGACGACTATCTATAACATTCTGGAAGGAAGGGTCGTCAACGTACAACAATCCACCATTCGTAAAATATCTGATTTTTTTGGTGTGTCTTATAAAGAAATTGAGACTATCGATTTTGAAGAAAAAGAAATAATAGAGAGCAGTGTTTCCTTGCAAGGAAACATGAATCCAGCCGCGGTTCCTATAATTAAAGAGAGTTTGTTGATTCAAAGCATGGATAAAAGAATTGGTGAGTTAGCCACAACTCACCCACTAACATATTACTTCGGCACTGCCTGCAATTTAATAGGTGTGCTTCTGGAAAGCAGAATTAGTGGGGTGAATGAGTCAGGAGACCTCCTGATAGTGAAGAAGGGTTTGTGGAATAGCAATAGAGAAAAACTGGTGTACGACAAAACAACAAGGAAGTTATCTGTTACCAATGAATCTTGTTTTGATTCTGATGTTATTTGTGTTGTTGGAGATGTGATAGAGGAGAGGTTTAATGGTCAGTGATAATGAGGTCGAAAATAGTAAGTACAAACTGTTAGGGTTTGAAAATAACAAAAGCCTTGCTGTAATTATGGTCATATCTACAGGGAAAATTATTAAAGTAAATCTAGGCGAGCTGTTGAAAAGTGAAATAATAGATAATTTAAGTAAGATGGAAATAAAAAATATATACAGGAAGTATTATTCTGGCGGGGCTGCGTTAACTACCTACGAAATAAATGATCGTCATGAGCGCTCGTGGATGATTTATGTCGTTCTAAATTTACTGCTGCTTACACTTTACATATTTACAAACATTGCTGCGACAAAACTGATTTATTTAGAAAGGTTTGATGTTGTTGTTCCACCGGCCGTTTTTCTTTATCCGCTGACGTTTTTAATAGTTGATTTGTTGAACGAGGCGTATGGGCTTAGACTCGCAAGGAGAGCCCTATTACTCGCTTTTGCAAGTAATGCTTTTATTGTTATGTTGCTGAGTGCAGTCACTTATTTCCCTGGGTTGCCTGGCTGGAAGCTTGATGTGCCGTATGGCGAAGTCATTACTCATGTGTCGTCTGTGTTAGTAGCATCCTCAGTTTCTTTTCTTTTTTCTGAATACATTAATTCGTACTTGCTATGTAAAATAAAAGAGCTCACAAGTTCCAGATTTCTATTTTTGCGAGTGTTTTTCAGTACTTTTTTTGCGGTGATAATAGACAGCTTTCTTTTTTGCTTTATTGCGTTTTATGGCGCTATGCAAAACAGTGATATACTCAATATGGTTTATGTTCAGATAGCTATAAAAATATGTTTCGCTGTTTTTAATGTTTTGCCCGCCTACGGAGCCAGGTCATTATTTAAAAGGTATATAGCTGGAACCAAGGTTGCATAAAAAACAGGGGGGGATGAATTGACTGTTAATAATTCATTCCCTCCGTGATATTTTAGCTATTTCAATTCTAGTTTGTCTTTTAGACTGTTCATGATCTCTGCTTTGTTCTCCAGGAACTCATCCAGTCCTTTTGCGCGAAGATTACAAGCATCACAGTTGGCGCACCCACCTCCCTTTAGTCCGTTGTAGCAGGAAAGTGTATGGTAGCGAATCAAGTCTAGCTGTTTGTGGTGATCGGCCAAGGCCCAGGTCTCTGCTTTGTTCAGCCACATAAGCGGCGTCTCAATGTGCAATTTATAGTCCATTCCCAACTCAATTGCTTTATTCATAGCCTTGACAAACTCATCCCGACAATCCGGATAACCAGAGAAATCTGTTTCACAAACACCTGTGATTACAGTTTTAGCGCCAACTTGATATGCATAAATAGAGGCTAAGGTTAAAAACAGAATATTTCTGCCTGGTACGAAAGTGTTTGGCAGGCCGTCCCCAGAACTGTTTGTAGTTGGGACTGGAATGTTATCCCGGGTTAAGCTGCTGATGGCCAGCTCATTGAGTAGTGACGTGTCTAATACTTTATGAACTGTCACGCCAAGCTTTTTTGAGAGCTGTTGCGCTACTTCAATTTCCGCGCGATGGCGCTGACCATAATCAAACGTAATGCAGTGTATTTCATCATATACCGGCAATGCATGGATTAAGCAGGTTGTTGAGTCTTGTCCGCCACTAAAAACGATGACCGCTTTGTCATTCATGTTTTCTCATCCTTGGAGTGTCCCAACATGTCGTTGGAGGGGGCATTGACCCTACAGGGAAGCTTAAGCTTTGGCTGTGGGACGTTTCCGAAATCACATGCTCCGTTTTCCCTGCGTTTCATTTTGTTGCTGGGGATAAGGGTCTAGCGAGCAGCTCCATAACCGTTGAAGAATGTGATCAGCCTTTGAAAGATCGCAGCCTGCGGCAGCTCCTACACCGATCTCTGTAGGGGCTGCCGCAGGACGCGATCTTGGGGTCTTGATGTTCACTGCGCCATCCTGGCTGCTCGTTTACGACCAGCGCCGAAAGACCAGCGAAGTGTTGACCCCGCCAAAGGCAAAGTTGTTGTTCATCACATACTGGTTGCTCATCTGCCGGAATTCGCCACGCAGGTAGTCCAGTGCGCCGCAACGGGGGTCGACTTCATCGAGATTCAAGGTGTGCGCATACACGTCCCGGTTCATCATTTCGATGCTGAACCACGACTCCAGCGCACCACAGGCGCCGAGGGTATGGCCGAGGAAACTCTTCTGCGAACTGATCGGCATGCGGCTGCCAAACAGGCTGCTGGTGGCCAGGGATTCGGCGATGTCGCCCTGCTCGGTGGCGGTGCCGTGACCGTTGACGTAGCCGATATCCGACGGCCCGATCCCGGCATCTTCCAGCGCCAGCTCCATGGCCCGGCGCATGGTGCTTTGCTCCGGACGGGTGGCGTGCTGGCCATCGGCGTTGCTGCCGAAACCAACGATTTCGGCATGAATATGCGCACCGCGAGCGAGTGCGTGTTCCAGCTCTTCGAGCACCAGTATGCCGCCGCCTTCACCGATCACCAGGCCATCGCGGCCGATGTCGAAAGGACGCGGGCTGGTTTGTGGTGCATCGTTTTTCAGGCTGGTGGCGTAGAGCGCGTCGAAGACCATGGCTTCGGTCGGGCACAGTTCTTCGGCACCGCCAGCGAGCATTAGCGGCAGGCGGCCGAACTTGATTGCCTCATAGGCATAGCCGATGCCCTGGCTGCCACTGGTGCAGGCGCTGGACGTCGGGATCAGCCGCCCCGTGAGGCCGAAGAAGATGCTGATATTCGCCGCTGTGGTGTGCGGCATCATGCGCACATAGGAGTTGGCATTGAGCCCTTCGGCAACCGAGTTCAGCAGCATCTGGCCGAAGGCTTTGATTTCGTCGGTGCTGCCGGTGGATGAGCCACAGGACACACCCATGCGCCCATCCTTGATCGATTCATCGCCCAGCAGTCCGGCATCGGCCAGGGCTCGTTCCGCCGCGGCGACCGCCAGCCGTGAAACCCGGCCCATGCTGCGCAGTTGCTTGCGGGTCCAGTGGGCGGGCACCTTGAAGTCATCGATCGGCCCGGCCAGCCGGGTGTTCAATTCAGTGAAGCGATCCCACTCATCCATGCGCCGGATGCCGCTGCGGTTGGCGCGGAAGTTGGCGGCGATGGTTTCCCAGTCGCTGCCCAGTGAAGTGATGCCGGCCATGCCGGTGACGACAACGCGTTTCATCAACACAGGCCTCCATTGACGGCCAGAACCTGCCGGGTGATATAGGACGCTTCGGCAGACATCAGGAAATTCACCGCGCTGGCGACTTCTTCCGGGGTGCCCATGCGTTGTGCGGGGATCATTTTCAGCAGCTCTTCGACCGGTACGTTTTCGTCGAGCATCGCCGTGTCGATCAAGCCCGGAGCGACACAGTTGACGGTGATCTTGCGTTTGCCCAGCTCGATGGCCAGCGCTTTGGCAGCGCCGATCAGACCGGCCTTGGAGGCGCTGTAGTTGACCTGCCCGCGATTGCCGATCAGCCCCGAGACCGAAGTGATGCAGACAATTCGCCCGGAGGCGCGCCGCCGGATCATCGGCATCATCACCGGGTGCAGTACGTTGTAGAAACCGTCCAGGTTGGTGCGCATCACCACGTCCCAGTCGTCCTCGCTGAGTGCCGGGAAGGCGCCGTCGCGGGTCAGGCCGGCGTTAAGGACCACGCCGTAATAGGCGCCATGGGTGTCGACGTCGGCTTCGAGAATCGCCTTGCAGCTGGCCCGCTCCGACACGTCGAACTGCAGGATGCGCGCGCTACGGCCCAGGGCCTGGACTTCGGCTTGAACGGCTTCGGCGTCGCTACGACCACTGCGGCAGTGCAGTACCAGGTCGAAACCTGCCTGAGCCAGGCGCAATGCAATGGCGCGGCCGATGCCACGGCTGGAGCCGGTGACCAGTACGGATTCAGTCATGACTGGACTCCTGGGATTCGTGAAGGTAGTGAGTCGGCTGCGGCGGGCAGAACACGTTCAGGCGCGCTGTGGCATGGATGCCGGGCCCGTAGATGTGGCATTCGAAGATGCCCATGCCACTGGCGTCTTCCAGTGAGCGCAGGGCATGCAGGGTCAGTTCGGTGCCCGCAGGGAAATATTCCACATTGCATTCAAATTTACGCGTACCGAGCAGAAATCCCAACTCCACCGGATTGCCCAGTAATCGCGCGCGACAACCGGCATAGGCGGCGACGCACTGGGCCATCAACTCGACGCCGATCCAGGCCGGCAGGCTGCCGTCGGCTCGGCTGAACACGCCGCCGGGCTTGACCGTGAGGCGAGTGTGGATCTGTTCCTCATCGAACGACAGCACCTGGTCGATGAGGATCATGTCGCCAGCGTGGGGAATCAGTTCGGCGAGCGGCCAATCAATCATGGGGCGTCTCCGATAATCAGGCTGACGTTGTTGCCACCGAAGGCAAAGGAGTTGCTCATCAGGCAGCGCGGTGCGCTTTGGTCGAGGCGATCAGCTGAAGTAACCCATTTTAACTCGGGCAACTGAGGATCGGCCTGGCCATCCCATAGGTGCGGTGGCAACGCATGTTCGCGGTTGTCGGTAGCCAGGCTCAGCCAGCAAAACGCCGCCTCCAGCGCCCCGGCGGCACCGAGTGTGTGGCCGGTCATGGGCTTGGTCGACGAGCAGGGCACGCCGGCGGGGAACAGCGTCGCGACCGCCAGGCTTTCCATGGCGTCGTTATGCTGCGTCGCGGTGCCGTGCAGGTTCAGGTAGCCGATCTGTGCTGGCTGCAAGTGCGCGCGACTCAACGCCTTGTTCATGGCTTGCAGCGCGCCGCGGCCACTCGGCTCGGGCGCGGAAATATGGTGGGCATCGGAACTGGCGCCGCCGCCGAGCAGGGCTATCGGCTGCTTGCCGTTGGCGCTTTTGCTCATCAGGAACAGCACCGCCGCTTCGCCGATATTGATGCCGTTGCGATTGACCGAAAACGGGTTGCAGCGTTGCTCCGAAACCGCTTCCAGTGCCGAGAAACCATTGAGGGTCAGCTTGCACAGGGTGTCGACACCGCCGCACAGCACCGCGTCACACAGACCCAGGTCCAGCAGCCTTTGCGCACTCATCAGGGCCCGGGCGCTGGAGGTGCAGGCGGTGGAAATGACATAGGCCGGGCCGCTCAGTTGCAACCAGTCGGCGAGAAAGTTCGCCGGGGCGCCGAGTTCCTGTTGCTGATAGTCGTAACCGGCAGGGAACTGGCCGTCGCGCAGGTAACTGGCGATCCCTTGGCTGGCCTCATCGATGCCCGAGGTGCTGGTGCCGAGGACGATACCGATACGGCCGTGGCCATAGCGCTGAATCGCCTGATCGATGTCATCGCGAATCTGCAGTGCAGCTTCCAGCAATAGCTGGTTATTGCGACTGCGTTGCGCGGCGAGCTCGGCGGGAATCGCTGCGAGGTCGCCTTTTACGGCGGCCACGGGTAATGCGCGATCAGACACCCAGCCGCTCTCCAGGCGCATGCCCGAGCAGTCTCCGGCAAACAGCTTGCGCGCAATTTCCTGCTGGCCGCGGCCTAAACCACAGATCAGCCCGAGGGCATTCAAATAAGCCGTCATGACGCGGTCTCGGCGGTCAAAGGAGTGATGTGATAGCGCAAGCCTTGAGGCAGGTTCAGCTCAAAGATCCGCGGTTGTTGATAACGAATCTGCCAGCGTGGGCCGAGGGAGCGCTGCGAGCCCTGTTGCTGCGCCATTGGATAGTTGCCGAGCAGTTCGCCCTCAGGCGTCAGGGCAAACAACAGCGCGGCAAACAGCTCGCGAGCTTCCGGGTTGGGCGGCAGCAAACCGTCGGCCCGCCACTGACCCTCGACCAGACGCTGACGGGCCAGCGGGATCCCCAACGGGTCCATCAGCGACCAGCGAATGCTTTGCCCTTCACGCTGGATCACCAGCAGCCAGTCCTGACGTTGCCCAGCCTGCCGTCGTTCGATGTGCAATTGCAGCGGCAGCGCCAGGCTCGGGTTTCTCTCAGGCAGCGGTGCCTGGCTGGCGCAGGCGCCCAGCAGCAGAACACAGCTCAAGAGCAGCGCGCGGATCATCAGATTTTACCTTCAAAAGGATTGCGCGCGAGCACATTGCCCCGGGTTTCTTCGAAATGGCTGTCGCTCGGACAGTGGCCAGGACTTGCCATCATGGCGCCTCGCTCGCGCAGATTTCCGAGAGCATCCGCAGGCGACGCTTGGATTCGCTGACAAAAGGATTGCGCTCATCCCAGGCGTAACCGGCGAGGATCGCACTGATCATGCCGCGAATCTCCGGCGCACCGCCTGAATGGTAAATCACATCCTGGAACGTCCCGGCATACCAGCCTTCGACGTAGCAGCGGAAGGTATCCACCCCACGCTTCAAGGGGGCGGCGAACTCGCTCTGCCAGTCGACGCTTTCACCTTGCAGTTGGCGATGCAGCACGCCGGCGGCCATGCTTGCCGAGCGCATGGCGATGGTCACGCCGGAGGAAAACACCGGGTCGAGGAACTCCGCGGCATTGCCGAGCAAGGCGAAGCCCGGCCCGTGCAGGGTTTTGACATTGGCCGAGTAACCGCCGATGGCTCGCGCCGGGGTGTCCCATACAGCGTTCTGCAGCACGCCTGAAAGGCTCGGGGTTTCAGCGATAAAGCCGCGCAGGCACTCATCCAGATCGCCCGCGCGACCTTCAAAGTGTTCTTTTGCGGCGACCACACCCACCGAGCAGCGACCGTTGCTGAACGGTATGGTCCAGAACCAGATATCGCGATGGATCGGGTGAGTGGTAATGAGGATTTTCTCCCGCTCGAAACGCGGGCTGTCGATATGGTCTTCAACATGGGTGAACACCGCTTGGCGCACCGGGAAGTTCGACGGTGCTTCAAGGTCCAGCAAGCGTGGCAATACGCGGCCGTAACCACTGGCGTCGAGCACGAAGTCGGCTTCGATGCGGTACTCGCTGCCGTCTTCGCGACGGGCGCTCAACTGCGGTTTCGGCAGCTCGAAGTCGACGCTGATGATCTCTTCGCCATAGCGGATATCCACACCCTGCAACTCGGCCTGATCGGCCAGCAGTTTGTCGAAGTCGGCACGCAGTACCTGGAAGGTGGTCGGCTTGCCGTTGCTGAAGGTTTCACCGAAATCGAAGGCGCTGTAACGCTCGCCCCAGGCGAAGGCCGCACCGTTTTTCAACTGGAAGCCGGCGGCGTTGACGGCGTCGAGCATGCCGGCTTCTTCGACGAAATCCAGGCAGTGAGACAGCAGGCTTTCGCCGATGGAGAAGCGTGGGAAATGCTGGCGTTCGATGATCAGCACATCGTGACCTTTACGCTTGAGCAGCGCGGCGGCGATGGCGCCGGATGGGCCCGCGCCGATGATCACAACCTGGCGACGTTCCATTTCAATTGTGGGCACTGGGGCTCCTTGCCGGGACGGCGATCTGGGAGGGGGTACGGTGGATACCGGCCACGGCCGGCAACAAGGTTGCGATCAAGCCCATCAGCATCAGCGCAAAGTACAGCGCCGGGCTGATCAGCTGTTGTTGCAGCAGCAGATTGAGAAAGACGATTTCGCTCAAGCCACGAATGTTCAGCAGCAGGCTTTCCCGCCAGCGGCTGGCGCCGACAAAGGACGCGCCGGCCCAGCCGAGGCCGAGCCAGTTGCCCAGCAGTTTACTGAGGATCGGCAGGATCAGCAGCGCGCCGAGCTGGAACCCGCTGAGGCTGTCCATGGCGCTGTGCACATCGATCTGCACGATGCCGAAGGTCAGGATCAGCGGGATCGCGATATAGGTCTGCAACAGGTTCATCCAGGTCGCTTTCAACGGCAGTACCAGTGGCAGCTTGAGGGCGGCCATGCACAGCACATAACCGATACCCAGAATCAGTGCATTGAGCTTGTAGTGTTCGGCGACCACCAACAGTCCGAAAAAGCCCAGGCTGTGGAGCACCGGCTGACGCAGACCCAGTACCCGTAGCAGTAATGGCAGGCACGCGCCGGCCAGTGGCAGCAGCAGGCTGCTCAGGTGCAGGCTGCCCTGGGCGATGGCGAACAGGCTCCAGCAGGCCAGGTCAATGAGGATCGCGGTCTGCACTAGCCGGCGGGTGGCCGACGGCGGATAGCCGATGTGTAGCAGGTACAGGTAGAGCACCGGGATCGCGGTGATCGCGAACAGCAGCCCCACCGCCAGCGAGCTCAGCCACGGCTGGCTTGGCAACAGCCAGAAGGCAGTGGCCAGCCCGCAGGTGAACGGAATGCAGAAGCTGGGCAGGGCGATTTTCAGGCTCTGGCGATCCAGCCGCAGCTCGATCACGTCACTCAGGATGTGCCCCAGTAACAGCGCAAAACCCAGGCTGTAGAGGTTTTTCAGCCAGCCCGGCGACACCAGTTCGGCGCCGCTCAGCTGCCAGTGCGGTTCGATCCACAACAGCATCAACAGCGGCAGGCCAAAGGTCGCCAGCACTAATTGGCTGACAATCGGGATCAAACCGAAACGACGTCCGACCCAGGTCGCCACCGCGAACAGCATCAGGGCCAGCAGCCAGAACAGAGCGATCATCATACCCTCGACTCCATTGCCGGCATGGGTTGGGCCTGAGGCCTGGCCCATGGTGCGAGGATAAAGCTGTAGGCCAGCCCCAGGCTCACCGACAAACCGAAATTGCTCACCGCCGGAGTACTGGAAATCGCCAACAGGCCAAACGACAGCCAGGTGGTGACCGCCGCCAGCAGGGTGCCCAGCAGACTCACCGCCGCGCCACCGATTTGCTCGCGCATGAGGATCGCGTAGTCGACGCTGATAGCCGTCACCAGCAGCAGCCCGAACAGGCTGAACAGCGTCAGCGGCTGCCCCAGCCAACCCAGGCTGGCCAGGCTGCACAGCGCCGCCAGCAACGGCAGGGCGACGATTCGCAGCGCGCCGCCGAAGCCAAACGGCAGGATCAGCAGCAACACAATCAGCACGCAGGACAGCAGTTTCAGTTCAGCGGCGCTGACCTGGGTCGCGGCGAAGATATTGTTCAGATCCCCCAGCCGATCAACCAACTGCACGCCAGGTAAATCCAGCGCCTGAACCCGCAGCAATGCCGGGTTGTTCAAACCTTGCAGGCTGACCATCCCGGCCACGCCATCGCTGGTGGAGCCCAGCCAGAGCGGGCGCCACGGCTCGGCGAGCGGTCCGCTCAAGGCCGCGTCGATGTCCTGAAGGGGTAGCGTCTGCAACTGCGCCAGCTCGGCTTGCAGCGCGCTGGCCGGCACACCGAGGTCAAGCAGCGGCTGCCAGTATTGGGGTAGTTTGGTTAGCGTTTCGCGAACCCGTTGTTGTTCGCTGGGCGGGCTGATCAGTTGATTCAGTGCCAGGTAGCCCTGGAGCTTATCCAGGTTAACCAATTGATCCAGACGCTCGCTCAGGGCGGTCGATCGCTCAAGCAGTTGCTGCTGATCGGCAGCGCGCACCAGGAAGAACTGGCTGGTGGGCTGATAGCCGGTGATCCGCGCAATCGTCTGGGCTTCGTTCATCAGCTGTGGCGGTGCGCTGATCCATTGGCGGATGTCGTTTCGGGTGGTGAGTTGCCACAGCCCGCCCGCGCAGAACACCACCAGCAACGCCAGCAGAACCGGGCTACGAACCCGGCGCAGCAGTGCTTCGCGCACATCCAGCAGGAACTGAGCGACGTGCAGCGGCCACTGCGCCGGGCGCAGATCGATGCCCTTGAGCATTGCCGGCAGCAGGCACACGGCAGCCAGGTAGGCACCCAGCAAACCGGCGGCGGAAAACACAGCAATCTGGGTCAGCGCCGGGAACGGCGTCCAGGCCAGTGCCAGGTAGCCGATGCAACTGGTGGCCAGGCTCAAGGTCAGCCCGGGCAACGTCAGGCGCAGCGCCGGCCAGCTGTGCCAGGGCTTCAGGCTCCAGCTCTTGGACAGGTAATGCAGTGGGTAGTCGACCGCTACGCCGATCAGGCTCGAACCCAATACCAGCGTCATTACGTGCATATGGCCGAACAGCGCCACGCAAGCCACAGCGCCAAACAGCATGCCCACCAGTACCGGAACAAAGGCCAGCAACACCCGAAAGCGGCGGAAGGCCAACAGCAGCAGCAACAGAATGCCGACGGTGGCACCACCACCGACCCAGGTGATCTCGCGGCTGGCCTGTTGCTGACCGTTGGCGGCATACAGCAGGCCACTGGCAGCGAGCAATTGCACGTCGGCCTGGGCCGCGTGTTCGCGACTCTGTTTCAGCAGTTCGGCCACTCGCAGCGGCAGGTGCAGGTCGAAGGCGTTGCCCTGAGTCCGGGCCCGCAACAGCACCCAGCTCTTGCCGTCGGCATCGGCGACCAACGCGCCGCTGCCGATGTCCAGCTGCACCGAGCCGCGCTGCGGCTGGCTATTCTGGATGCGTCCGGTCAGGCCGAGCCAATCGTCCTGGCTGGGCACCAGGCTGAACCCGCTGAAGGGGTCGAAGAGCGCTTGCACGCGCTGCTGGATAAACGCCTGAGGCTGCTCGATCAGTTGCTGGCGATCCGCTTCTGCGAGCATTGCCAGCCGCCCTTGCAGCAGCTGGGTGCGCAGCGCCGGCAAGTCCGCTTGCAGGTTCCACTGGACCTTCTCGAACAAGGCGCTGGCTTTCCATTGATCCCCAAGTTGCTCAGCCATGGCGATGGCTTGCTGGCGATCGGCATGGCCGACCAATACCAGTACTTCGCTGTTCAGCGGCTCTTGTATGCGTTGTTCGGCACGTAGTTCCAGCGCGTCCGGCGCGCTGCCCGGTACCAGTTCCATCAGGTTGGCGGACAGCGGCGCAGCACCACGCCACTGCCAGCCGGCCAGCGCCAATACGGCCACCAGCAGGATCAGGAACAGGCGAGGCAACCAGCGTTCACTCGGCAAAGTCATGTTGCTCCGCATCGCTCAACGGTTGGCTGCTGTTGGTGTCTTGCATGCGCAACAAGGTGCTGTCGCCCTGGGTTTCCAACAGCTCGATGCGTTGCACCAGCTCACCGCCATCGATGTTGATCTGGGTAAAGACTTGCTTGAGCAACACGGAGCGCGGCGTCAGGGTCAGCTTCCATTGTTGGGCGTCGCCTTGCAGGTGCAGATCGAAGTCCCGTTGCAGACCGCTGCTGTCACCTTGCAGAACGGCGAGGAACAAACGGTTCTGCTCGGCGCCGGCGCTCTTGTTCGGGAGCATTTGCCAGCCATCACCCTCACGCCGGGCAATGCCCTTGGTGCTGATGCGGTAGTCCTGTGGCAGCGGGGTTTTCAGCAGCCAGAGCAGCCCGTGGTTTTTCGCCAGGACGAAAGTACCTTTGCTGGTCAGCGGTTGGGGCAGGGCGCGCAGGTGTTTTTCCTGGATAAAACTGCCATGGATGACTTCTGGCTTGGCGAGTTGATCGCTGAGTTGTTGCAGGTCGAAGGCATTGGCGAGCGATGAAAAGCCCACTAGCAGGATCAAGCTCAGAACTTTTCCGTAGCAGCTGGCGAAGCCTGCGTTCGGCCGCGAAGCGGTCGCCATTCGGCGCATCGTATGTTCCTGAGAGACCGCGGGCTCTGGTTTTACGAGCGCTTCGCGGCCGGACGCAGCCTGGCGGCAGCTGCTACGAGGGGGGGTGTGCCAGAAAAAAATCATGGCAGCACCTTCTCGACGGCGTCGATAAACACCTGGGGCGAAGCCAGCAGCATTTCGCGGCTGGCAAGATCCACCGCGACCTGCACGGAGCAGGCGCGGGTCAAGCGTTCGGCGCTCTCCAGATCGCTGATCAGGTAGCTGATCTTCAAGCGGTTCTCCCATTCCACCAGGCTTGCGCGCACATTGAGCTTCTGGCCGAAGGTGGCACCGCGTACGTAACGCAATTGCAAGTCGATCACCGGCCAGGCGTAACCGGATTCTTTCATGCGCGTGTAGTTGTGGCCGATCTTGTCCAGCAAGGCGCAGCGAGCGACTTCCAGGTATTTGACGTAATGGCCGTGCCACACCACATCCATCGTGTCGATGTCAAAAAACGGTACGAGGATTTCCGTATCGGCGTGAATCACTCCCTTGCTACGCATGCAGCCTCCAGTGTTGCTCGGCGATACGTTGCAGGCACAGGCGCAGTTCGGCTTCCAGCGCGCGGTCTTCGATAACCGGCGCGAAGTCCTTGGCCAGTTCGATGTGCATCTCGGCCAGAGCCTGTGGCAATGGCCGCGCGTCTTCAGCCTGGCTACGCAGCCAGACGCCTTGATTGGCCGCCAGCAAGGTGGCGGCGGCGACCTGTTCGGTCAGTTCCAGTACGCGGATCGCATCCCGGGCGGCGATGGTGCCCATGCTGACCTTGTCCTGGTTGTGGCATTCGGTGGAGCGTGAGAAGACGCTGGCCGGCATGGTGTTTTTCAGTGCTTCGGCGGTCCAGGCGCTGGCGCCGATCTGCACCGCTTTAAAACCGTGGTTGAGCATCGCCCGCTCGGCGCTGGCGCCGGACAGGTTGCTCGGCAGGCCGTGGTTGTAGCGCACGTCCACCAGCAGCGCGAGCTGCCGATCGAGCAGATCGGCGACATTGGCCACCAGGGTTTTCAGACTGTCCATGGCGAAGGCGATATGCCCGCCGTAGAAGTGCCCGCCGTGCAGGACGCGTTCGGCTTCGGCGTCGATGATCGGGTTGTCGTTGGCGCTGTTGAGCTCGATTTCAATGAACGAGCGCAGCCAGTTCAGGCTGTCGGCCAGCACGCCGAGCACGTGGGGGGCGCAGCGCAGCGAGTAGCGGTCTTGCAGGCGATGCAGGGGTGCGGTCGGCGCGTCGATCGCCAGGTCCTTGCGCAACCACGCGGCGACCTGCATTTGCCCCGGGTGCGGCTTGGTGGCGAACAGGCGCTCGTCGAAGTGCTCCGGATTGCCTTGCAGCGCGACCACGTTCAGTGCAGTGATGCGCGTGGCCAGTTGCAGCAGGTAATCGGCGCGGGCGAAGGCCAGGCAGGCAATGCCGGTCATGACGGCTGTGCCGTTCATTAGCGCCAGGGCTTCTTTGGGGCGTAGCACCAGCGGGGTCCAGCCGAGTTCCTGGTGCACATCGGCGGCTTGCCGACGTTCACCGCGGAACATCACTTCACGCTCGCCGGACAGGGTCGCGGCGACGTAAGACAGCGGTGTCAGATCGCCGCTGGCACCCACCGAACCCTCTTCGGGAATCAGCGGCAGAATGTCCAGGTCGATGAAGGCTTGCAGGCGTTCCAGCAGCTCCACGCGAACTCCGGACACGCCCTGGCAAAGCGACTGCAGGCGCGCCGCCAGCACTGCACGAGTGGCCTGGGCATCGAGCATTTTGCCCAGCCCGCAGCCGTGAAAGGTGTACAGATGACGAGGCAGGGCCTCGACGTGGTGCAACGGTACGGCGATCACGCAGGAATCGCCATAGCCGGTAGTGACGCCGTAGATCACGCCTTCCTTGTCCAGCAAGGAATCGAGAAACTGCGCGCCCTTGGCGATGCGCTGGCGGAACTCGGGGTCACCTTGCAGCTGCGTCGGCACCTGACGGTTGGCCAGGGCCAGCACGTCTTCAATGCTCAATGGGCGTTCGCCGAAGATTACCGGCTCAAGCGGATGCGTCGTCATCGGTCTTCCAGTAAGGGTAAAAATTGAACCATTGTAGGGGCGCTTCGAGGCAGTACTGCCCCAGACGTTCGGCATAACGTGCAGTCCACTGGGCGATAATCTGCTCGCGGTCGCTGCGCTTCCAGAGTACGGCATCGGCAAAAGGCTCGAGCGTTACCCGGTAGCGCCCATCGTGCTTCAGACAAAACAACAGATTGACCGGGCACTTCAGCAACCCGGCCAGCAGCCAGGGGCCTTGCGCGAAGGCGGCCGGATGCCCGAGAAAGTCGACTTGCACAGTGCGTCCGCCATGCAGCGGTACACGATCGCCGGCAATTGCCAGCCACTCGCCGCGATCCAGCCGCTGGTTGAGTTGCAGCATGATCACCGGGTTCAGTTCGCTGACCTGAATCAGCCGCAGGTGGGTCGCCCCGGCTTCGCCGAGCAGGCGGTTGAAGCGTTCCGCATGCTTGGTGTGCACCAGCACGTTCATCGTGACTTTTTCGCCCAGCTCGGCCAGTGCACGACAGACCTCGAGGTTGCCCAGGTGCGCGCCCACCAGCATTTGTCCGCGCTCGCCGCGCAACCGTTGGCGCAGCAGCGCCGGGTCGACGATTTCGATTTGCTCGATGCCCAGCTTGCCGTTCCAGACGTCGAGCTTGTCGAGCATGGAGTCGGCAAAGGCCATGAACTGGCCGAACACCCGCCGCTGAGTGGGGCGCAGCTCCGTGCGCCCGCTCCAGTCGGCGAGGTGTTGCTGGTATTGCCAGGCGCTTTGCCGCGCGCTACGACCGAACAGGTAAAAGTACAGGACGATACCGTGCAGGACCGGGCTCAACACTCTGCGACCCAGCATTTTTACGCCGAATGCCATGAGTTTCATCAACCAGAAACTGCCGCGCTCCTTGTGCTCGGCCCAGTGTTCTTTGTCAGTGTTGATGCTCATTCCCGCCACCGTCGCCACAGAATCATCGGCGCGCGCAGCACCATGCCGAAAAACAGCCGGGTGTGCATACTCGAAATCAGCACGTTGTCGTGGAACATTCGAAAGTGCGAGATACCATCCTGCGGGTAATGGACCTTGGTGTGCAGCCAGTGCATCGGCTGATTGCGCCAGGCCAGACGGACGATGATGTCCGAGTCGAAGTCCATGCGTTTGCCAATCTGCACCGAGTTGATGAGTGTCAGGGTCGGCGGTAAGGGATAGACGCGAAAGCCGCACATGGAATCAATAATTTGCAGTGAGAGCGTGTTGATCCAGACCAGAACGTGAGTCAGATAACGTGCATATAAGCGGCCTTTCGGTACGCTGGCGTCATATTTCGGGTGTCCGCAGATCAGCGCTTGCGGATGAGTGCGTGAAGCTTCGATGAAGGTCTTGATGTCGCTCAGGTCGTGCTGACCGTCGGCGTCTACTTGCAGGGCATGACTGAAGCCCAGGCGCGACGCTTCGCGAAAACCGTCCATCACCGCCGCACCTTTGCCTTGGTTGACCCCGTGCTTGACCAGATAGACGTGGTCACCTTGGGCCAGCTGCTCAAGCACGGCTGCGCAGGACGGGCTGCTGGCGTCGTCCACCAGGATGCAGGGCAGACCGTTGGCGCGCACTGCCTCGACCACGGCCGGGACGGTGGTTTCGTGGTTGTAGACCGGGATGATGGCGCAGGGGTTATGCATAGTTAGCGACCTCCGCATCCCTATTGTGGTGAGGGAGCTTGCTCCCGCTGGGCTGCGAAGCAGCCCCAAAACCTGCAATTGCGGTTTGTCTGACACAACCAGTTAGCCGTATTGCGACCGCTTCGCGCTCGAGCGGGAGCAAGCTCCCTCGCCACAGAGGCAACTGGTTAAACATGCACCGCCTCCAGCACTATCCGCCCACTGGAGCAAGTCGCGGTGTCGTTGCGATAGGTGAAGTACAGTTTGCCGCGTTCCGGGTCGAAGCGCAGGTGCAGCTGAACCTGATCGCCGGGGCGGACCAGTTGCTGGAACTTCAACACTTCCATTCCAACGAACCTGCCGGGCAAGTCGAGTAACTGTCGACCCAGGCTCAACGCCCAATCGACTTGCACCACGCCGGGCAATACCGGGGTTTTCGGGAAGTGGCCACTGAAGCAGGCCAGGTCCGGCGGGACCGCCAGTTGCAGACTCCACTCACCGTTGGCCTCGACCTGTTCCAGCACGTACGGCGCTTGCGGGCGCGGGGCCAATAGCAGGGCTTCGACCTCGGCTTGGGGCAGCTTGCCCTGGGCGTTCAACGGCATTTGTTGCAGCAGGCGCCAACGCCGCGGCAAGGCCAGGGTTTCGCAATGTTGGCTGAGGTGTTGGCGCAGTTCTTCGGTCAGGGTGCGTCGACCTTGATTGCGCAGGGCATGCAGGCCTTGTTCGCTCAACACCAGTATGGCACCCAGGGACGCACGGTTTTCCTGGACCACGCCCAGACGTGCTTCAGCGACCCAGTCGTGGTTGACCAGTGCCTGTTCGAGCATTGGCAGTGAGATACGTTTTTCTTCCAGTTTGACGATCCGGTCCAGCCGACCCAGCAGCTCGAAGCGCCCATCGGCGAAGATTCGTGCGGCGTCGGCAGTCTGTTCGACGTGATCGGCTGGCAGGTACGGCGAAGCAACGCGCAGCGCGCCGTCACCGTCCTGGCTCAGTTGTACATCAGCGAACGGTTGCCACAGGCTGTCGCCCTGACGCCAGGCGATGCCGCCGGTTTCCGAGCTGCCAAGAATTTCCGTGGGCCATTGCTGCAAGCGTTGACGCAAGCTCAGCGCGGCCTGCGCCGGCAACTCGCCGCCGGAAGAAAATACCCGTCGCACAGCGCTCAGTGCAGGCCAGTCGAGGTTGTCGCCCATGCGTTTGAGCAACGCCGGGCTGGCGACCCAGGCGAAGGTCGGGTGTTCACGGCTGGCACGCTGCAAATCTTCCGGGAATGGCAGTTGTTTGCGCACGAACGGGCGTCCCGCACACAGCGGCCAGAGTACGCGGAACAGCAAGCCATAAATGTGCTGGGTGGCGACACTGCCGATGATGCAGGCTTCGCCCAGATCCGCGCCCCACAACTGCTCCAGGGCTTGGACTTCGTTGGCCAGTTGCCGCAGGCTTTTTTCGATGCGCTTGGGTTCGCCACTGGAGCCGGAAGTGCACAGGCTCAGGCGACTCAGGTCCAGATCCAGTTCGGCCGCGGGCAAGGGGGCTTGAAACAGGTCGCTGAGCGCGGCGTCGTCCGCCTGATCGGTCAGCCACAGGTCAACCTCGTTCGACCAGCGTTGCCGGGTCTGGGCTTGCAGGTCGGCGGGCAATAATACGCTGACTCCGGCGCGCCAGGCGCCGAGCAGGGCGATTGCCAGGTCAGCGGCGTCTTCCAGATACACGGCGATGCGCTGCACACCCTGGGCTTGCAGGCCGGCAGCGAGGCTTGACGCCTGGGCGCATAGCTCAACGTGATTCAGGGCCGGGTCAGCTGTGACGGCGCGCCCGGGCTGAGCCTTGAGCAACAGATGCTCAAGTTTTATCCAATTCATGCGCGACCTCGTACGCGTTGTCGCAATAACCATTCAATGGCGAACAGCAAACCCATCAACCCGTAGGAGATCAGCCCGGTATACAACGCCCACCAACTCAGCGGCGCCCAGAGAGTCAGGGCGGCGGCGAGCAAACCGTTACAGAAAAAAAACACACTCCAGGCAATCGTTACCTGGCGGGTATAGCGAATCGCCTCGTCCGGTAGCTCCGGTTCGCTCAAGCGCGCCAGACGCTCAACCACCGGCGGCCCGTATTTCAAACTCAAACCAAACAGCGCCAGCATGAAACTGCTGATCAGCACCGGGTACCAGCGCAACAACAGCGGGCTATCGAGCAGCGCCAGCAACAGGCAAAAAGCAATCGCAGCAATTGCCATCCACAGGCTGCCCGGGCGCCGTGCACTGGTCAGCGCGCGGGCCAGCCACAGGCCGCCCAGCAGCAGACCGAACTGCCACGGGGCGAAATGCTCCATGCCGTAATACACCGCAAAGGGGTACAGCAGGCCCGCCAGCAGCAGACCAAGGCCAATCAAACGACTCATGCGGCCGGTTGAACCAGACGGTAGACCGCCTCAACCACATCGCTGACGGTGCGCACTGCCTTGAACTCTTCGGCGGCGATTTTTTTGCCGGTCTGGCGCTTGATATGGTCGATCAGGTCAACCGCGTCGATGCTGTCGATTTCCAGATCCTGATACAGGTTGGACTCAAGGGTGACGCGTTCGGGTTCCAGCTCGAAGAGTTCGACCAGGGCATCGCGCAGGGTGTTGAAAATGTCGTCACGAGTTTGCATGGTCCGGTCTCAAGCTGCCTGTTTTTTTGCAGTGACGAAAGCCGCAAGGCTCGCCACATTGGTGAAGTGATTGCGGGTGTCCTTGGCGTCGGCATCGATCTTGATGCCGTACTTTTTCTGGATCGCCAGGCCGAGTTCGAGTGCGTCCACCGAGTCCAGGCCCAGGCCTTCACCGAAAAGTATCTGCTCGTCGCCGATGTCTTGTGCGCTGATGTCTTCGAGGCCCAGGGCGTCGATGATCAACAGTTTGATTTCATGATGCAGGTCGTGTTGTAGATCGCTCATCTTCGGCGAGCTCCTTGATAAAGTAGTGGTGCAGGTAATCGTTGAGCTTGCGCGAGGCCTGGGGAGGCGGGCCAAGCTCGACAAAGGCCTGTGGGTCTATATCGGCGCCGACACGCAAACTGAAGTGCGCGCGGCGTGACGGGATGCGATACCAGGGTTGGGCTTTGGTCAGGGTGGTCGGGCTGACGTTGATAATCACCGGGGTGACGATTTTCGCACCCCGCAGCGCGATTGCCGCAGCGCCCCGATGAAAGGCCGGCGGTTGGCCAGGCCGGGTGCGGGTGCCCTCGGGAAAGATAATCAACGTCTGCCCACTCTGCAGAGCCTGCGCGGCGGTATCCAGCATGTCCATACTGCCATCATTGCTGATGTATTGGGTGGAACGCAGCGGACCGCGAGTGAAGGGATTTTTCCAAAGGCTTTGTTTGACCACGCAGTTGGCATCGCGCACCAGGCCGATCAGGAACACTACATCGATCAGCGACGGATGATTGGCAATGATCATCTGTCCCGGCCGACCGAGCTTTTCCGCGCCTTCGACTTCGTAGGTCAATACGCCTGCACGGGCCATGAAACGGATAAAAAACCAGAACAATCGTCCGATGGTGCGCCGCGCCCGTTGCCGATGCTGCTGGGCATCGCCCGGCAGCCAGCTGAGCAGCGGGAAAATCACCAGGCGCAGGCATAGCCCGCCCAGGCCGAACAGCGCAAAGCTTGCGGCGGTGGCCAGCAGGCGCCAGTAATAGGCGTCACGGCGTTTTTCCTTCAAGGGTTGCGTTGCCAGGTCCATACACGATTCTTCCAGGCATGTTGGCAGGTGGTCTGCTGGCTGAGCAGAATACGCAACAGATTCAGGGCATGGGGCCAGTCGGCCTTGGCCGGCTCGGCTGTGGCGCTGCTCAGTGTCAGCTGCCAATCATCGCCCCGGGTCAATAACAGGCCAACGGCGTAGGGGAAGGGCACGTCATCGATCCAGGTGGCGTAGGCCTCGGGCGGCTGCTCTTCGGTCACCACCAGCAGTACCGCTGGTGCCCCTTCGTCGAGCAGTGTGGCGGCCTCTAGCATGCCGTGTTCGAGCCCGTCGCCCGCCGCCGCAAGGGCGGTCATTTCGCTGGTTTCGCCGCGCATGATCGACCACAGTCCAATCACTGCGTTATGCACCGACAGGCTGAACTGGGTCGGCGACAAGGGTTGATCGACGGCCAGTTCGCAGAGGATGTTGAACGTCCGCGGGGTTTCGCCATGGCGGGAAATAAAGACCAACGGTAGCTGCTCACGGCCTTCGGCCAATGGCCAGCCCACGCTGAAGGCCATCCGCGCCAGGCGACTGAGGCGTCGACGTTGCATGGCGGGTAGAAATGAGACATCGGGGGCGGCATCGCTGCTGTCGAGCACGACCGGTTGTCGACTCCAGGCCAGCCAATCGTCCACGCTTTCGAGCCCCGGAGCCCAGGCGCGCCATTGGGCGATATTAAAGTTGATCAATGAATTCATCCCGCCCCTGCGGGCTTCCTTGATACGGCGAGTCGTTTTGACGGGCGGTCAGCCGTACCTGGCGCGATGGCCGAGTGGCGCGCATTATCCCGGCACAGCTGACTTGTAGCAAACGGTGGTTACATTTTGCTCAATAGAATTGACCGATGTTTCAGGAAAAAGTGCTGTTTGGTGATTGTCCGGTTTTTCGCAACCGCCTCTGCTGGCGCATTCGCATTGTCGGTGGATAAATTGCAACTGACTGTGTAGTCCCATTCCTTACGTGCTAGCTAAGCTCAGCTGTGGACTACTACACTCGGTCATTCTTTGAAGCACGGAGGTTTTGACATGCGGCGCGTGGTGTTCAATCAAAAAGGGGGGGTTGGCAAATCCAGCATTGCCTGCAATCTGGCAGCGGTCAGCGCCCATGAAGGCTATCGGACGCTGCTGGTAGATCTCGATGCTCAGGCCAATTCCACTCAATACCTCACCGGGCTTACCGGTAACGATATCCCGATGGGCATCGCCGATTTCTTCAAGCAGACCCTGTCATCCGGGCCGTTCTCGAAGAAAAATCAGGTGGATATTTACGAAACGCCGTTCGACAACCTGCATGTGGTCACCGCCACCGCGGAGCTGGCCGACCTGCAGCCCAAGCTCGAGGCGAAACACAAGATCAACAAACTGCGCAAACTGCTGGATGAATTGGCCGAGGATTACGACCGGATCTACCTCGACACCCCGCCAGCCTTGAACTTCTACGCGGTTTCCGCGCTGATCGCCGCCGATCGCGTGCTGATTCCCTTCGACTGCGACAGTTTTTCCCGCCAGGCGCTCTACGGTCTGCTGGCGGAAATCGAAGAGCTCAAGGAGGACCACAACGAAGACCTGCAAGTCGAAGGCATCGTGGTCAACCAGTTCCAGGCCCGGGCCAGTCTGCCGCAGCAGATGCTCGACGAGCTGATCAACGAAGGTCTGCCGGTACTGCCGGTGTACCTGGGCAGCTCGGTGCGCATGCGTGAATCCCACCAGGCCAACATGCCGCTGATTCATCTCGACCCACGCCACAAGCTGACCCGGCAGTTTGTCGACCTGCACACCCTGCTGGAAAAAGCCTGACAGGGTGAATGCAAAACCTGTGGCGAGGGAGCTTGCTCCCGCTGGGTTGCGAAGCAGCCCCAAAACCTCCAACCCAGATATTTCAGATACGCCGCGTCAACCGAATTACGACTGCTGCGCCCGAGCGCGGACCGGCCGGCGGGAGCAATCTCCCTCGCCACAAAGGCCCATCAGACTGCTGATCTACCTTGGCCGCCCGGTGTCAGATGCCCTGACTACGTAACCAGCTCAACAACTGCGGTAGCGGGAAGGCACCGCTCTGGCGTGCGACTTCCCGGCCGTTCTTGAACAGTATCAGGCTGGGAATCGAGCGAATGCCCAACTGCGCCGACAATTGCTGATTGGCCTCACTGTCCAGCTTGGCCAGCCGACACTTGCCTGCCAATTGCGCTGCTGCCTGCTCAAATACGGGTGCAAATGATTTGCACGGCCCGCACCAGTCCGCCCAGACATCCACCAGCAACGGCAAATCGCCCTTGATCTGGCTGGCGTAATCGGCCTGCTTCAGCTCGAAAGGCTTGCTCAGCAACACCTCGACCTTGCAGCGCCCGCACTTGGGCTGATCGCCCAGGCGTTCGGCGGGGATACGGTTGAGGCCGTTACAGTGAGGGCAGGGGATCAGCAGTGGATCGGACATGAGCAGGCTCCGGAAGGCAAGGTAATGGTACTTATTTGGAGTCGCGGGCGGGGATTATCAAGGCGTGGGCAGCTGTCGCATGCTCTCACATATTTGAGGCTGGTCGCTTACGCCGCAAGTCTAGGCTGGGAATAGCGTTAAATACTTTGAAGTGACCTAGTGAGGAATTCGCTTTGCTCCCATCCGTGTGCTACTTTTGTTGCACTTATCGAGGCGTCGATATCAACCTTATTTCGGATCGGAGTCCTCTCATGTCCGTGACTTCCAAAATCCGCCGACAAGGCGGTGCTGCGGTGATGACCATCCCGCCGACTTTATTGAAACTCCTGCATCTGGAGGTGGGCGCGCAATTGGAGCTCAATGTGGTCGATGGCGAATTGATCGCTCGCCCCGTCGTACAGCCGGTGCGCAAGCGCTATACCCTGGCCGAATTGCTCGAGGGGGCCGAAGCAATTGCCGAACTGAATGCCGCCACAGCGGATACTCGTGAAGGCGATCCAGTTGGTCGGGAGTTGGGCTGATGGTTCGTCGACAAGCCCCGCAGCGGGGCGATGTTTACTGGATTGACCCGAATCCGGTGGCAGGTAGAGAGATGATGAATCGCCACCGTTTTGTTGTGATAACACCACGAGAGATCAATGCCTTGGGTGTGAGCATGACCGTCCCGGTGACCAGTGGAGGCACGTTTAGCCGCAATTCTGGTTTGGCGGTGGTTGTCACCGGGCACGAAACCAATGGCGTCGCGGTGTGTAATCAGGTGCGCAGCTTCGATATCGAGCAACGAATCCAAGAGGGCTCCGCCAAGTTCATTGAGCGTCTCGACGACGTGACAATGATGGACATCATTTCACGAGTTGTCAGTGCAATTGACCCCCAGGACTGAACGTATCATCACGACGAACAGCTGATCTCCAGATGCTTGCCTCCACTCGAACAGCTGGTGGTTCTCATGTCCTTGCAT
>NZ_CABVHY010000002.1 GCF_902497875.1 Pseudomonas fluorescens | reverse complement strand
GCTTTGGTCTGTGCAGGATTGACGACGCAGACCCGATAGCCCTTGTTGTACAAGAACTCGGCCAGCGCTTCATGGTAGATGCCGGTGGCCTCCATCACGATCAAGGCTGAAGGCTCGACATGCTTCTGCAGCCAGGCGTGGAACTCCTCGAACCCCTTGATTGCATTGGCCAGCTTGGCTTTGGTTTTATGTTTGCCGTTAGGCAGGTATTTGGCGATGTCAAAGGTGTGTTTAGCGGCGTCGACGCCAACATAATCGGACATGATCGTCTCCAATTGGATCAATTGTGATCATCACTGCACTCTGTCCAACCTTGCGAATGCGGGCTCTCGCCAGAGACGGGCCCAAGATACCGTTCGAACTATACGAGTGAGTGTGGAGGGTTGGAGCACGATCTACGTCGCAGGCTCTAGGCCTAAGGAGCTGCACGGCTTCCAGATCCCTCCCTCGATGATCAGTCGAGAACTATCGCTCCTGGCGGAGCGATAGTCGAGATACAAGGAGCTGCCGCAGGCTGCGATCTTTTGGCGGCCCGAAAAACTACGGCATCATCGGCGCCACATACACCAGCGTCGTCCCCAGTGCCCACAGCAGAAACAGCACCAGCGGTGTATGCACCAGCAACTGCACGAAGGAAAAGCCGATCAAGTCCCGCGCCTTCAACCCCAGGACGCCCAGCAGCGGCAGCATGTAGAACGGGTTGATCAGGTTGGGCAAGGCTTCGGCGGCGTTGTAGATCTGTACGGCCCAGCCGAGGTGGTATTGCAGGTCATTGGCGACTTGCATCACGTAGGGCGCTTCGATGATCCATTTGCCGCCGCCCGACGGAATAAAGAATCCCAGTATCGCCGAGTACACGCCCATCAGCAGGGCGTAGGTGTCGTGGGACGCGATCTGTACGAAGAAGGTCGAGATGTGGTGCGCCAGGGACTGGCCATCGGTGCCTTTGACCACGGTCATCAGCGCGGCGATCGAACCGTAGAGCGGGAACTGGATCAGCACCCCGGTGGTGGTGGGGACCGCGCGGGCTACGGCGTCGAGGAAGCTGCGCGGACGCCAGTGCAGCAGCGCGCCAAGCATCAGGAACAAAAAGTTGTAAGTGTTCAGCCCGGAGATCGCGCTGATCGCCGGTTTGGTCGAGAACTCATGGAACAACCAGCCTGCCGCCAACAGCACCAGCATAATCGTCAGCAGCGGGCTGTATTCCAGCCATTCGCCCGGGCGGGTGCGCGGTTGCGGGGCCGGCATGCTGAAGCTCGGGTCGATACCGCAGGCTTTGGCGTCACGGGCGGAGCCAGGACCTGGGGCCGTAGCGTAGGCGATGATCAGCGAGACCACGATCAACGCCAGCAACAGCACGCCGGACTGCCAGAGGAAGATGGTTTCGGTAAAGGGAATCATGCCGGTGATCGCCAGAATCGACGGCGGCAGGCTGGCCGGATTGGCCTGCAACTGCGCGGCGGACGACGAAAGTCCCAGCGCCCAGACCGCACCCAGTCCCAGGTAAGCAGCGGCACCGGCGGCGCGGTAGTCCATGCGCAGATCGGTGCGACGGGCCAGTGCGCGTACCAGCAAGCCACCGAACACCAGCGACAGGCCCCAGTTCAGCAGCGATGCAACCATGGAAATCAGTGCCACCCAGGCCACTGCGGAACGGCCGTTTTTCGGGATCCGCGCCAGACGGTCGATCAGCTTCACCGCAGGTGGCGAACTGGCGACCACGTAGCCGCCGATTACCACAAAGGCCATTTGCATGGTGAACGGGATCAGGCTCCAGAAGCCGTCACCGAAAGCCTTGGCGGCATCGGTGGGTTTCGCGCCCATGAACAGGGTCGCCACGGTGACTATCATGATTGCCAGTGCGGCAAACACCCAGGAGTCGGGAAACCAGCGTTCGGCAAAACTGGCGCAACGCAGGGCAAAGCGGGCGGAGCGGCTATCTTCGATATCAGCGGCCACGGAAATACCTCAAGATTTTTTATGTTTGTTGTGGTGTCCACAGAGCCGCAACGGCTCTTTTGGTCAGGCGCCAACAGTAAAACAATCTGTCTGTGGTTGCCGAAGGTGTTTCGGGATTTTGCATCGACCTTGTCTGATTGACGAGCTTATATCGGAGGGTCGGCTTTGACATTCATGCGACCATGCCCGTCGCGGATAAACGCCCCAGGAATTGAGTGATTGAGCAAGGAAACCGTTTTTGCCTATCAAACCGTGTACCGCTACCTCCTCGAGTTGATCGACGCGGCAGGTTCTGGCTCGGAGCAGAAACTCCCGTCGCTGCGGCAACTGGCGCTGCGCTTGAACGTTTCGGTTTCCACCACCAAATACGCCTACGCCTTGCTGGAAGACGAGGGAAGGGTCTATTCCAGGCCGAAGCTGGGTTACTTCGCTAAGCCGATGCCTTTGGTGCAGCTCAATGAACGCTCGGCAAATTTGTTGGATAACGTCTACACCTTTGCCCGTCAGCCGGGCATGCTGGCGCTGTGCAGCGATGCGCCGGCAATGCTGTTGTCACTGGAAAATCCGTTGTTGATGACTGAGCGCGAACTGGCGCGCCAGTACCCACGATCTCAGTCTCCGCAGTATCAACCGTTTGGCGAGAGCGAATTGCGCAGCGTTCTGGCTGAGCGCTATACCCGTTCAACCCGCTGTTATTGGCAAGCCGAACAGGTGTACATCGGCGCGGACTTGCGCAGTGTTCTGGACCTGGCGCTGAATGCGCTGGGGCTGACCGGTAGTGTGGCGATGGTGGAGTCGCCTTGCTCCTGGGCGATCTTGCGGCAGTTTCGCGCGGCGAAGATCCGAGTGCTGGAAATACCACTGGGGGCCGATGGGCGCTTCGATTTGCAGCAGGTTCATGAACTGCTGCAGCGCGAGCCGGTGCGGCTGGTGGTGGTGTCCTCGGCAGTGAGTGCGCCCCACGGCAGCCTGATGCCAGCACCAGACAAACAACAACTGTGTCGCTGGCTGACCGAGCGGGGCGTCTGGCTGTTCGAGAATGACAGCTATGGTGAGTTCTGCTTCGAGCCGTCGCCCGCACGTTATCGGGACTTTGCCGACCCCGAACGGTTAGTGGTGTTTTCCACTTTCGACAAAATTATCGGCTCCGAGGCACCCTTCGGTTACCTGCTGACCCGGGGCTATGGCCCCGAATTGCAGCGTCAGTTTCTCGACCGTGGCTTTCGCCTGTCGCCGATTCGCCAGAAAGCCGTCGCCCGGCTGTTCAGCTCTCGACGGATCGACCAGCACATTCAGGTGCTGCGCGGTCTGTTGATGGATCGCATGAGGCAAATGAAAGTCTTGCTCGACGAACACGCTGGCGAGCAGTTGCAGGTCGTGAATCCTGCCGGCGGTGCGACCTTTTGGGCCCAGGCGCGGCACCCGGTGGACATGCGCCGGGTATACGAGCGCTTGCTGGCCAAACGCATCGTCATCGCTCCTGGCGAGATGTTCAGCCAGGATGGCCATTGGCGACATCACTTGCGCCTGAGCTACACGGTCGACTGGAGCAAAGACATTGCCTTCGCCCTGAAGATGCTGGCCCAGGCCATCGACGAAGAACGTCAGTTGATGCCGTAGCAGTGCCGTGCTTCGGGGAAACTGCCGTCGCGCACTTCAGTGGCAAAGCGCTCGCAGGCTTGACTGATCAGCGCGCCTACGTCGGCGTATTGCTTGACGAAGCGCGGCACCTGCTCACCACCAAGCCCGAGCAAATCCTCCGTCACCAACACCTGACCGTCGCAGGCCGGTGATGCGCCAATGCCAATAGTCGGCATCGGCGAAAAGTCGCTGATGCGCCGTGCCACGCTTTCGGCAATGCCTTCAAGTAGCAGGCTGAAAGCCCCGGCTTCAAGGTGCGCGCGGGCGTCGTGCTCAATCGCCGCGGCGGTGGCATCGTTCATACCTTGGGCCTTGAAGCCGCCCATGACGTTGACGTACTGCGGCATCAAACCGATATGGGCCATCACGGGAATACCTCGTTGAACCAGAAACTCCACGGTGCCCGCCAGAGCCTTGCCGCCTTCGAGCTTGAGCGCATCACAGCCAGTGCGGGCCAGCACTTCGGCGCAATTGCGGTAGGCCTGTTGCGGTGATTCCTGATAACTGCCGAATGGCATGTCGGCGACCACACAGGCCAGGCGCGTGCTGACAACTACCGCACGGGTGTGGCCGATGATTTCTTCCAGGCTCATGTCCAAAGTCGAGGTGCGGCCGTAACCGACCATGGCGGTGGAGTCGCCGATCAGAATGAAGTCGACAAAAGGGTCGATCAGTCGGGCCATCGAGCTGCTGTAGGCGGTCAGCGAGACGATTTTTTGCTGGCCCTTCATGGCCACCAGTTGCGGCACGGTCAGACGTTTGCTGCGGGTATGAATGCTCATGGCGGCTTTCCTGGTTGTATTGCGGCGTTTGAAAGTGCCCGATTATTGGTTTCGCCCGGTTGAATTCAATGCACAGAAAACCGCTAAAAACCAACCCAGCAACCTGATTGGGTTGTCCCTCCGGGCATTTACGTAGACCATTGGCGCCGTGGTTTTGCCTATTCAGAGTTTGTTTATGACTGCCATTACTGATTCGCGACCGACGCCATTCTCCCGGTCGGACTACAAGACACTGGGGCTGGCGGCTCTGGGCGGTGCGCTGGAAATCTACGATTTCATCATTTTCGTGTTTTTCGCGCTGACCCTCAGCCAGTTGTTCTTCCCTCCGGAAATGCCCGAATGGCTGCGCTTGCTGCAAAGCTTCGGAATCTTTGTCACGGGCTACCTGGCGCGGCCGCTGGGCGGGATCTTGATGGCGCATTTCGCCGATCAGTTGGGACGCAAGCAGGTCTTCAGCCTGAGTATCCTGATGATGGCGCTGCCGTGCCTGCTGATCGGGATCATGCCGACCTACGCCCAGATCGGCTATTTCGCGCCATTGCTGTTGCTGGTACTGCGGGTGCTGCAAGGCGCCGCGGTGGGCGGTGAAGTGCCGAGTGCCTGGGTGTTCGTCGCCGAGCATGCGCCGCGTGGCCATCGGGGTTATGCCTTGGGCTTTTTGCAGGCCGGGCTGACGTTCGGTTACTTGATCGGTGCATTGACCGCGACCTTGCTGGCGCAGGTCTACACCCCCACGGAAATTCTCGATTACGCCTGGCGCTATCCGTTTTTATTGGGCGGTGTATTCGGCGTGATTGGAGTCTGGCTGCGCCGCTGGTTGAGCGAGACGCCGGTGTTCATGGCCATGCAGGCACGTCGCGAAGCCGACGCTGAACTGCCGCTGCGCACGGTACTGCGTGATCATCGTCCGGCCATGTTGCCGGCCATGATCCTCACCTGCGTGTTGACCTCGGCGGTGGTGGTGTTTGTGGTAATCACCCCGACCATGATGCAAAAAACCTTCGGCATGAGTGCCAGCCATACCTTTGCCTTGAGCAGTCTGGGCATCGTGTTCCTGAACATCGGCTGCATACTGGCCGGGCTGATTGTCGACCGCATCGGTGCCTGGCGCACGGTCATGCTCTACAGCCTGCTGCTGCCACTGGGTATTGCTGTGCTCTATAGCTGCCTGATCGCTGGCGGCAGCTGGATTGGCCTGGCCTATGCGATAGCCGGCCTGAGCTGTGGCGTGGTCGGCGCGGTGCCGTCGGTGATGGTCAGCCTGTTTCCGGCGCGAATCCGTGTCTCCGGGATCTCTTTCACCTACAACATCGCCTATGCAGTGTGGGCCAGCATCACCCCCTTGTTGTTGATCGGGCTGATGCCCTGGAGCCCGTGGATATGCGTGATCTACTGCGCAGTAATGGGCGCGGTCGGGGTAGCCAGCGCGGGGTATTTTGGCTCGCGTGTGCCCCGGGTCGGTTGTGAAGCCGTGGCTTCAGGTGTGTAGGCGCTGCCGCAGGCTGCGATCTTTTGGAGGCACCAGTGCTTAACTGACTGGCATTGGGGCCTCCCCGTGAACACCTAAGAGGTCTATGCCCAGACTCCCCTAGTCCTCGGTTTCTTCATGAGGCGCTTCAGCCGGCTCCAGCGCGACAATCATGTCGATTTCGACCGAGGCATTTTTCGGCAACTGATAAACACCCACTGAAGTTCGGGTGTGGACGCCGGCGTCGGCGAAAATCGAATAGAGGACTTCGGACGCAGCGTCTGCTACTTCGCTTTGTTGAGTGAAGTCCGCGGCGCTCTGGACATAGACATTGATGCGCAAGACCTGCTTGATCCGCTCCAGGTCACCGAGTAACTGTCCCAGGATGGCCAGCGCGCGCAGGGTACAAATCCTCGCTCCGTGCCGGGCACGCTCCAGAGAGACTTCCGCGCCGACCCGGCCGACGACCATGACGGTGTTGTCGATGCGCGGGATCTGGCCGCTGACGTACACCTCATCACCGTTTTGCAACGCCGGCACATAGTTGCCACCGATGCGCATTTCGCCGTCAAAACTGTGACCGAGTGTCTTGGCGACCCCGTCGAACAGCGCCTTGCGTGAACCGTCCATGCACAACTCCCTGATAGCCGCTGAATGTTATTCCTCCCACTATAGCGCCTCGAGGCATTGTGGAAATCCGGGTTTTTCAGCGGAATAAGGCACATGGCCACTATTTTTGCAGGCCTGCACTTCAGAAAATTTTCCCGTGGCCGATGGTTAGAGCTAACGCAGCTCTCATTCTTGTCCATTGGTGCACTCCATGTTCAACAAACGCTTGAAGCAGGAGCTGTCGGCTCTTCGCGAAGAACTCTCCAGTCTGGTGCAAGTTAAAGACAGCCTGGAAAGCGAGATGCTCGTCATCACCCTCGACCCCGATGGGCGGATTCAGTCGGTGAATCAGAACTTCATTGATGAGATGTTCTACAAAAGCAATGAACTTCTGGGGCGGCACATCGAAGACATCGTTCCGGCCCACGTGAAGGCAGAGGATTTTCACCAGCGCTTCAAGGCCGCGCTGACCCGTGGCGAGCATTTCGCCGGGGCGGTTCGCTTGCTCAGAGGCAATGGCCAGGAAGCCTGGTTGCGCTCGATCGCGCAGCCCATCCGCGCGGCGAACGGGCGGATCAAGCATTTTTCGATTTATGCCAGCGACCTGACCCGCACCATTGAAGCCTCCCGTGAGCACGAAAACATGATCGGCGCGCTGTTGCGTTCAACCGCGGTGATCGAGTTCGATCTGAACGGTAACGTGCTGACCGCCAATGATCGCTTCCTCAACGGCTTGGGTTACAGCCTGGCGCAGATCAAAGGTAAACATCACCGCATCTTCTGTGAGCCTGAGGAATACAACAGCGCAACGTATCAGGCGTTCTGGAAGCGCTTGAACGCCGGCGAGTTCGTCGCTGAGCGCTTTAAACGCTTCGACAGCCATGGTCGCGTAGTCTGGCTGGAGGCGTCCTACAACCCGGTGACCGACGCCGATGGCGAACTCTACAAAATCGTCAAATTCGCCACAGTGATTACGGACCAGGTGAATCAGGAAGCGGCCGTCGCTGAGGCGGCGAATATTGCCTATAGCACCTCGTTACTGACCGATAGCAGCGCCCAGCGCGGGACCATGGTGGTCACTCAGGCGGTGAATGTGATGCGCGAATTGGCCCGGCATATGCAACAGGCCGGCGAAGGCATCGAGGCGCTGAACGAGCAATCACTGGTGATTGGCACCATCGTCAAAACCATCAGCGGCATCGCCGAACAGACCAACCTGCTGGCGCTCAACGCGGCGATCGAGGCAGCCCGCGCCGGCGAACAAGGGCGGGGGTTCGCGGTGGTCGCCGATGAGGTCCGGCAATTGGCTTCACGCACCAGCAAAGCCACTGATGAAATCGTCGGGGTGGTGCGCCAGAACCAGGACATGGCCCGTGACGCAGTGAGCTTGATGAGCGATGGCAAACTCCAGGCTGAACAGGGCCTGGCGCTGGCTGCCGAAGCGGGTACGGTGATTGTCGAGATTCAGGACGGCGCACAGAAAGTGGTCAGTGCGGTGGGTCAGTTTGCCAATCAGTTGTCGGTGTAAATGCGGCGTGCAGAACGGTGGTTAACACCCTCGGTGGCGGCCAGGCGCGGGCTCAACGTGTGGATGAAGGCGTCGACTTGAACTCCGCGCGCAACAGCGACAGCTGGAGCAAATCACGATGCTCCCCCAACCAAAAGCCTGCTTCGCGCAGCCGACCTTCCTGCTCGAATCCCAGACGCGTGAGCAGTTTCAGGCAGGCCTCATTCTCGGGTTGAACAGCAGCCTCCACCCGATTGAGTTGCATCTGCTCGAAACCCCAGGCAAGCATCCCTTGCAGGGCTTCATGCATCACGCCTTTGCCCCAACTCGAACGGGCCAAGGCAAAGCCCACTGAGCAGCTTTTCCAGCCCCGATTCCATTTGAACAGGCCACAGTTGCCAATCAGCGCTTCGTGCCCCTTGAGCTGGATGCCCCGGCGCGTACCGGGGTTCGGCTGGATGCGCCAGGCGGAAAATGTATCGACCAGCGCCTGCGCCTGCGAGAGTTCGGTTATAGGATCGACCCCAAACCATTTCATGGCCTCAGCATCGCCGTGCATATCGAGCAGCGTCGATGCATCGCTCATGACTATTTCACGCAGCAGCAGGCGGTCAGTTCCGAGGGTGGGAAAGGCGTTCAATGAAATTCCTTATTCGTAGACGGGAGATCCTGGACCCAATGAAAAAACCACGGCCACCCTCTCGATGCAAGCGTGGATCGATCACTCCCGCTCGCTGATCGCAGCGGCAGGTGAGGCCGAGAGGGCGGTAACGTTGATTGTCGGGCATCCGGATGTGCGTCTCAGTGCGCTCTGACCTCAAATCCACACATCATTCAGCGCCGTCCGCTCGCCACCTTCATGCCCGGTGTTCAGTACACCCTTGGGCTCGATCAGCAGCAGCTTGACCTCGAGTTCGGCAACGGGCTTGTGCTCGACGCCCTTGGGCACGACAAACATTTCACCCTGGGATACCAGCACCTGGCCATCGCGAAAGTCGATGCGCAGTTGACCTTCGAGAACGATGAAGGTCTCGTCCGTATCGGCATGGTCGTGCCAGATGAAATCCCCTTGCAGCTTCACTACCTTGAACTGGTAGTCGTTCATTTCGGCGATGACCCTGGGTGTCCAGAGTTCGTTGAACAGGCTGAGCTTTTGCGCAAAATTAAGACTTTGATAATGACTCATGAGGTTCATCCGCTGGGTGAATTGAGCCGACGATAGTCAAGGCAGCAGGGTGTTTCTTGAACGATTGTGCAGCCTTCAGCGCCCGTGCATCTTCAACCAGCGTGCCGGTGACAGGCCGTAGGTTTTGCTGAATTGTCGGGTCATATGGCTTTGATCGGTGAAACCGGCGATCAGCGCGGCGTTGACCAGCGGCTGGCCTTGCATCAGCAACGAACGGACCAGGTCCAGGCGGCGCATGGTCAGGTAACGGTAAGGGCTGGTGCCGAACAGCAGCCGAAAATCCCGCGACAGCCCCCAGCGATCGCGGCCGCTGTGCTCGGCCAGTTCATCCAGGGTCACGGTGCGATCCAGCGCGCTGTGGATGAATTCACGCGCCCGTTGCGCCGCCTGATAATCAAAACGCTGGCGAGTCGATGTCACTCCGGACACGGTACTCAGCGCATTGGCCAGGTCGAACAGCGCGTCCTGTTCTTCCAACGGATCAAGCGGGCAGTCCAGGCTCTGCAGCAACACCTGGGTCGCCGCATACAGCCGGGGATCAGCAGACAGGCCAGTCTTGATAAAGGGTAGAGGCTTGCCACCGAGCATCTGTTGAATCAGCGCCGGCTCGATGTACATCATACGGTACTTGAAGCCGTCCTCGGTGCCGGCCTCACCGTCATGGACTTCATCCGGGTGCAACACCATGGTCCCGCCGGGCAGGCTGTGTCGCCACTCGCCGCGATACTGAAAGCTCTGCACGCCCGTCAGCGTTCGGCCAATGGCATAGGTATCGTGGCGGTGCAGGTCATAACCGTGACCGGAAAAAAACGCCTCGATGCGCTCCATACCGCTGGCGCGGGGCGCGCGGTGGAGCCAGTCGGCCTGGCTGTGATGTTTGCCCATGAAGAGCGCCCCTGCTCTGTGCTCAATGGAAAATACGGTAACGCAATGCTGGCCGACTGTCTTCATCGGGCCCGAAGGCGTATTTCTGCAAGCTGGGGTGGGGTTCGCTGCAAAACAATGGCTGGTGCTTGCAACCTGCGAGGTTGATCCACGCACCTGAGGTCGGGTAGAACTACAGATCCGAGCACAATGTCAGGAGACAGAAGATGAAACTTGGTTACCGACCAGTAGAGGAAAGGGACATTCCACGGATCTGCAGTTTTGCCCGCGACGAGGAGGAGTTGTTTTTCTTCTTCCCCGCGGCTTCCTGGCCGTTGACCCATGAGCAACTGCGCCACTCCATCGCCCAGCGCTCGGATTCGACAGTCATTGAACAGGATGGGCGGGTAGTCGGTTTCGCCAACTTCTACCAGTGGCAAACCGAAGGAACCTGCACCATCGGCAATGTCATCATTGACCCCGAAGCACGAGCGGGTGGGATCGGTGGGCATCTCATCAGGCACATGATCGACACCGCCCTGAGCAAACATCGCGCCGGCCAGGTGACCTTGTCCTGCTTCAATTCGAACGTGGCGGGGCTGCTGCTTTATCCCAAACTTGGCTTTACACCCTACGCCATAGAAGAGCGCAAAGACAAAAGTGGCCAGCGGGTGGCACTGATTCATCTGCGTTATGCGCAGGCCTGAGTCCTTCGCTTGCCGTATCAAGAAACAGTACCTTCACCAGGAGGCCGGAAGATGAGCAAATTGCGGGTCGGGATTATTTTTGGTGGCCACTCGGCGGAGCATGAAGTCTCGCTGCAATCGGCCAGAAACATCGTCGATGCGCTGGATCTTTCGCGCTTCGAGCCGATGCTGATCGGTATCGACAAGCAAGGGCGCTGGCACCTGAATGACAGCTCGAACTTTCTGATCAACCAGGAGAACCCGGCGCTGATCGCCCTCAACCAATCGAACCGCGAGCTGGCCGTGGTGCCCGGCAAGCCCAGCCAGCAACTGGTCGAGACTTCCAGCCAGGAGCTGCTGGGGCATGTCGACGTGATCTTTCCCATCGTCCACGGCACCCTGGGTGAGGACGGTTGCCTGCAAGGCTTGTTGCGCATGGCCGACCTGCCCTTCGTCGGCTCCGACGTGCTCGGCTCGGCGGTCTGCATGGACAAGGACGTCAGCAAACGCTTGCTGCGCGATGCTGGCCTGGCGATCACGCCTTTCATCACCCTGACCCGCGCCAACGCCGCTCGCACCGATTTTGCCCAGGCGCAACTCAAGCTCGGCCTGCCGATGTTCGTCAAACCGGCGAACCAGGGCTCCTCGGTGGGCGTCAGCAAGGTCAGCGATGAGAACGAGTATGTGGCGGCCGTAGCGCTGGCGCTGAACTTCGACGAAAAAATCCTTATCGAGTCCGCCGTCAACGGCCGCGAAATCGAATGTGCGGTTCTGGGCAATGACCAGCCAATCGCCAGCGGTTGCGGCGAGATCGTGGTGCGTAGTGGCTTCTACTCCTACGACAGCAAATACATCGATGACCAGGCCGCGGAAGTCGTGGTCCCGGCAGACATCAGCCGGGAGAGCAGCGAACGCATCCGCGCCCTCGCCATCGAGGCGTTCCAGGTACTCGGCTGTTCCGGCCTGGCCCGTGTCGACGTGTTCCTCACCGATACCGGCGAGGTGCTGATCAACGAAATCAACTCGCTGCCGGGTTTCACCCGGATCAGCATGTACCCCAAGCTCTGGCAGGCTGCGGGCATGAGCTACAGTGAGCTGGTCAGTCGGCTGATCGATCTGGCGCTGGAACGCCATGCATCGCGCCAGGGGTTGAAATACAGCCGTTAGGGGAGGTGAGCGCCTGAGCTGAAATTGAACTCGATGGTTGACGATCTTTTAGGGCGCTCCAGGGTTCACCTGGCATCGGCACTGTCTTCAACGCACAAAAAAGGCCTACCTCGCGGTAAGCCGTTTTCCCTGTCTTCAACCCCGATCAATCCCCCAGCGCTTCACCCTCACGCCGTGGATCGGCACCGCCGGCCCATGATGCTTTGCCCTGGGCATCACGAACCCGAACGATGGCTTGGGTGCCGCTGGTCATGTCGATTTGCTTCACCTCATGCCCTTTATCCCTGAGCGCTTGTATCAACGATGGGCTGAATTGCCCCTGCTCGCGTTCGGTCGGGCCGTTGCGGCTGCCGAAGTTGGGCAGGCTGATAGCGGCTTGCGGGTCCATGTTCCAGTCGAGCAGGGCCACCACGGACTTGGCGACGTATTCGATGATTTGCGAGCCGCCTGGGGAGCCAACCGTGGCCACCAGTTCGCCGCTCTGACGATCGAAGATCAGTGTCGGCGCCATGGAGGAGCGCGGGCGTTTGCCGGGCTCGACGCGATTGGCAACCGGCAGACCGTTTTCTTCCGGGATGAAGGAGAAATCGGTCATTTGGTTATTGAGCAAAAAGCCCTGAACCATCAGGTGAGAACCGAAGGCCGCTTCCACGGTGGTGGTCATCGACACGGCGCCACCCTGGTCGTCGACCGCGACCACCTGCGAGGTGGAAATTCGCATCGGCGAGCGGTCTGCAGCATAGGCCAGCTGGACGCCAGCCGGATTGCCGGGCTTGGCCATGCCCATGCTGTGCTCACCGATCAAGGCCGCTCGAGCGGCCAGGTAATTGGGGGCGACCAAGCCTGCCAGCGGCACCGGGACGAAGTCCGAGTCAGCCACATAGAGCGCGCGGTCGGCATAGGCCAGGCGCTCGGCCTCGGCCATCAGGTGGACGGCTTCAGGCGCCGGCTCCAGGCCGGCGGCGGTGCTGCTCGGGACTGGCTTGAGGGGCGGCAGGGCAAAGCGCCTATCGCGGCTTTCCAGGGCCTGCAGGGTGCCGAGGATTTGCGCGACGGCGATTCCTCCGGAAGACGGGGGTGGCATGCCGCAGACTTGCCAGCGTTTGTAGTCGGTGCACAGTGGCGTGCGCTCTTTGGCGCGATAGCCTTGCAGGTCATTCATCGACAGGCTGCCGGGGTTGGCGTGGCGCTGAACCTTGGCAACGATCTCCTCAGCGACCGAGCCTTTGTAAAGGGCCGCGGGGCCTTCTTTGCCAATCCGTTTCAGTACGGCTGCCAGCGCCGGGTTTTTCAGTTGAGTGCCGATGGCTTTCGGGCTGCCATCGGCATTCAGGAAATAACCGGCCATGTCCGGCGAACGGGGCAGGGCGCGATCGGCTGCAATCAGCGCGTGCAGTCGTGGTGAGATCGGGAAACCTTGCTCCGCCAGGTGGATGGCCGGTTCAAACAATTGAGCCCAAGGCAGGCGACCGTGCTGGTTGTGGGCCAACTCAAGGGCGCGCAACACTCCCGGTGTGCCGACCGAACGACCGCCAATCTGGGCCTGGGTGAACGGCATCGGTTGGCCATCAGCTTGCAGGAAGAGCTTTTCGGTCGCCCCCGCCGGCGCGGTTTCGCGACCGTCGTAGGCCCGCACGGCTTTGCCATCCCAGAGCATGATCAGCGCACCGCCACCAATGCCCGAGGATTGTGGTTCCACCAGGGTCAGCACCGCTTGCATCGCAATCGCCGCATCGATCGCCGAACCGCCCTGACGCAACATTTCACGCCCGGCCTCGGCCGCCAGCGGGTTGGCCGCCGCCGCCATGTGCCGGGAGGCGTATTGAGTGCGTAAGTCGCTGCGGTAACCCGAAGCACGTTCCGGGGCCAGCGCCAGGGCACTGCCAGAGGGGGCGGAAGGCGGGGCATTGCAGGCGGCGAGGGTGAGTGCGGCGGCTATCAGCGAAAGGGCAGATAGGCGGTAGTGGCGCAAGTTGAAGGCTGAGAACACGCGGGGCACTCCGTCCGTTGGAAAAAAAGAGCTGTCGGGCGCAGCTGTGAACTGCGTGAGGGGGAATGTATCGGCCGGCAGCGGCAGGCGCAACGCGCGGGGCGACGTCGCCGGTCAAATGACGGAGTCTGACGTTGCGTGTTTAAATTGGATGGTCGCATCAACCCACGCTTTTTCAGATAAGCCGGAGTTATCAACATGGAAGTCGTCAATCAATTACGCCCTGACGAATGTGAAGGCATGGAAGATATTCGACGCGAGATCGATCTCCTTGATCGGGCCGTCATCAAGCTGCTTGGCGCTCGTTTCAAATACGTTCTGGCAGCGTCGACATTCAAAACCTCGGAAACCTCGGTTCGGGCTCCGGAGCGCTTCAATGCGATGCTGGCCCAGCGTCGTGAGTGGGCAGAAACCGAAGGTCTGAGCCCGGCAGCAATCGAAAAGCTCTATGCCGACCTGGTCAATCACTTCATCGAAGAGGAACTGAAGCGCTGGAAGGCTCATCAGTGATGGAGCAGCATTCACCCCTCACCGGGTGTGATTGAGCCAGTCAGTTAGCGATAACGCTCATGTTTCTTCCGCTGGCTTTGGCGACGTAAAGTGCCTTGTCGGAGGCGCCGATCAGGTCATTGGGTAATTCTTCCGATGTCGGGCTGCAGGCGGCGACGCCAAGGCTGACCGTGACTATGCCTTCGGTGCTTTCGTTGTGCTCGATTCCTGCTTGCTGGACGGCGTGGCGAATTTTCTCGGCAATCAGAAATGCCCCGACGTAGTCAGTGCCCGGCAACACTACGGCAAACTCTTCGCCGCCATAACGCGCAGCGAGATCGCCGGGCCGTTTGATGTTCTCCCGTATGATCGCGCTGATGGTGCGTAAGCAGCTGTCCCCGACCAAATGACCGTGTTTGTCATTGAAGGGTTTGAAGTGATCGACATCGATCATCAGCAGGGCAAGACTTCCTTGGCTGCGTCTGGCCCGGCCCATCTCCGCATGAAGGAACAGGTCGAACTGACGGCGATTCGCCAGCCCTGTCAGTGCGTCCTCCAAGGCTAACAACTCCAGCGTCCGATTGGCCTCGATCAATTTGTCCTGAGCACCCAGTAATTCGTTCTGGATGTGATTTTGCTGCTTCATGAGCCTGATCAGCCGATAACCGAGCAGCCCCAGAATCATCAGCAGAAACGCAACGATCGATGCACTCAGCAACGATCCCTGTCGCCAGCCCGCGAGGGCCTCGTCCTTGTTGAGCGCGACAAATATGATCAGCGGATACTGATCGAGTCGCCGATAACCCACTACGCGTTCGACACCGTCCACAGAGGATCTGACGGTTGCGGAACCCAAAGGACCTTTGGGCAAGAGTTGAGTGAAGAGTGGACCGCTCGCAAGGCTAGTGCCGATTTCAGCGTCCTTGAAGGGGCGGCGAATGACGATTTTGGCGTCGGCTGATATCAGATTGATGACGCCGTTAGCGCCGATATCAATACTGTTGTACAGCTGAAGAAAATGGTCGAGATACAGGGTCGCCAGTACCACCCCGGCAAAACTGCCATCAGGGTGATTGATCCGCCGCGAAACGGGCATGATCCATTCGCCGGTAGAGCGACTTCGTATCGAAGGCCCGATATACGGGCCGCGGTCCGGATGCTCTTTATGGAAGATAAAATATTCGCGATCGGAGTTATTGGCTTTGGGCGGGATGATCCCGCGCGAGTTCGCTACCCATCGGCCTTTTTCGTCATAGATGAACAGACCGTGCAATTGTCTCAACTCGCTGCGCTGGGAGCTGAGCAGGCGTTGCAGTCTGGGAATCTGCTCGTGGCCCATGCCATCGACTTCAAGACGGTCTACCAGGCTGAACAACACAGTGTCGGCTTGCTTGATTGAGGCCTGCGCTTGCGACGCCAGGGTCTGCGCAAGGTTTGACATCGCGACTTCTTTGTCACGCAAATGGTACTGGCGCGAGTTCCAACTCTCCCAGATTGCCACTGCCACCAGCGATAGACATACCGCCACCAGAAAAAGGATTGCAGACCGAACCTTGAGCCCGGACTCAAGCTTTTCAGTGGTTGGCGTTTCGATGATATGAGTTTTCAAAGACGGTTGCGGCATGACACTCCCTGTAACCTGATGAAATGGCAATTCATCCCCTTTGCCATTTTTTGTGGCTTACCTGGCCATTGATTGCGTCGTGTTGCTTGCAACTATGCCTCATCAACGCCGAGTCAGGGTGCTTTACATGAGCAATGCCCCAGAGGAGGGGCTGGACCCGATCTGGCGCTTTACCTTTCCTCAGGCATAAAAAAACGGCCTACCTTTCGGTAAGCCGTTTTTAGTACTTGGTGGCTACACAGGGACTTGAACCCCGGACCCCAGCATTATGAATGCTATGCTCTAACCAACTGAGCTATGTAGCCAAGTGGCGCGCATTATTCGCCGATAACGGAAATGCGTCAAGCGTTTTTATTGAAATTTTATCTACACTATCAACTGTTTATCGAAAACCCCCGGTCAGCAGTGGTAGGGACGGAGTTGGAAGCACTGGCAGGCCTCGGCCTGGTGGCTTCTCAACTCAGGCGAAACCTCCCGGTATTCTCATTCAGCGCCTTGCTGCCCTGGCTCAGGGTGTCCGCTGCGCGGTTCACCGCTCGCGCGCCTTCGAGCAGGCGCACGGCCGCTTGATCGACCTGTTGAATATTACCGCTGACTTCATCGGCGGTGCAGGCCTGTTCTTCAACCGCCGTAGCAATCTGCGCCAGGGTGTCGGTGACGCCTTGCACCGCGCTGGCAATTTCCCCCAGGCGTTCGCCAAGCCCGGTCACTGCTTGAGCATCGGTTTGCGCCTGCCCGCAAGCGGCTTCCATCAAGGTCACTGCTTCGCTCACCGTGGCCCGCAGGCTGTCGACGGTGTCGGCGATCTGTGCGGTGGAGATTTGGGTGCGCTGCGACAGGCTGCGCACTTCATCGGCGACCACGGCAAACCCCCGGCCTTGTTCGCCAGCCCGCGCCGCTTCGATGGCGGCGTTGAGTGCCAACAGATTGGTCTGCTCGGCGACCCCACGAATGGTATCGACGACTAGCTGGATCTGCTGGCCCTGGGCGCTGACCCGACCCAATGCTGCGGCCGTGTCGTTCAGTCGCTGGTTGAGTTGCTGGATGCTGGCGGTGGTCCGCTGGCTGTCACGGCTACTGTCGGCGGCGATCCGTTGGGTGTGCTGGGCACTGCTGGAGGCTTGTTCGCAACTGTGCGCCACACCTTGTGAGGTGGCGGCCAGTTGGGTCGCCGCCGCGGCTATCTGACTGATCTGCAATTGTTGTGCTTCGACTTCGCCCAAGGCGCCGTTGGAGTGATCGTTGAGGGCCTGTACTGCGTCACTCAGCTGCAGGGTTTCGTGATCGACCCCGAGCAGGCTGGTGCGTAGTTGCACCACGGCGACATTCAGCGCGGTACTGATGGCGGCCAGTTCGTCGCGCCCATGCACCGGCACCTGCAGGGACAGATTGCCGTCACGCAGGGCTTCGGCCAACAGGGTAATGCCGCTGGCGCTGCGGCGGATCGAGGCCTGCAGGCAGACAAACAGGTACAGCGCGGCCAGTAGCAAACAGCCGAAGATCGTCGCCACCAGGATCAGTTGGCCGACGGCTGAATCGTGGTAGTAGTCCAGGCGGCTGTCCAGCGATTGCAGAGACTGCTGACGTAGCGACGCCAGGTCGTGGAGGAGGGCGTCGAGGCTGCGTTCGAAGTCTTCCGGCTTGAGCTTGATGCTGCCGCCGAAGACCCCGTCATCCAGCACTTTGAGGCCCTCGTCCAGAAGCTTCAAGCTGCTCTGGTATTGTCCGGCCCAGGACTGCAAGGCACTGGGCAGTCGGGCCTCGAGCAGGGTGCCAGTCTTCACCAGCTGCTCGCGGGCATCGCCGATGCGGCTGCGCAGGTCCCGCAGTTGCAGGCGGCTCTGCAGGGTGAATTGCCCGGACACCACCGAAGCCTGACCGACGCTGGCGAGGCGACCGACCCGTTCGATCAGGTCCGGCGTATGTTGAGTGGATATTTGCGTCAGCAGGTAGGTTTCCAGCCATGGGGCGAGGATCAGCCGGTTATCCATGGCGATCTGCTCGCGCAGGGCTTGCAACGCGCTCAATGCAGCGGTGAAGCGCTCGTAACCGTCCGGCCACCAGCCGACGCTGCTCAGACTCTTCGAATCCAGGCCAGTGAGAGCCGCCTGGAGCGCTTGATAGCGACTCAACGTGTCGCCAGCGGCACCTTCGATTTGCAGAGCCGTGCCGAGATCGGTAGCTGCCTGGTTGAGAGCGGGCTGAACCGCGTCGAATGCGGCCATGGCGGCGAGAGTCGCGGGCGTTGGCTGACGATTGGTTTCCGGGGCTCGCCAGCGGGCCGCGCGGTCACGCTGGGCGGCGAGCAGGTTATCGAGGGCGTCGAGGGCCAGCAACTGGCGAACCCCGGCGCGCTCGCCGGAAATCAGGCTCAGCTTGTCGCGATAATCCTGGCCAATCATCCACAGGCTGCCCATCAGCGGCAGGATGAACAGCAGAAATAACAGCTGAAACTTGCGGGCAAAGCCGAAGCGCCCGAGCAGTCTGATTCCCGGTGATAGAAAAGCCTGCATGCCCGACTACTCCTCTGAGCACTACGTACCAATGACGTGCAGTCCTGGCGGTATGGCCTGGACCTGTGCCCTCGTTAAATGCCTCGGAAAGTTCACCAGTGTGGGGACTGTGAGGTGAGCCCTGTGGCGAAACTTCCCATTCTCGGTCCCTTTGTAAGGGGCCGCGTTGAAGCGGATAAGCAAGGCAAGATTCAGACCATGGCGTTCGGCTATTACTTTTCTGGGGCAAAATACAAAGTCGTTAGCAGGCTAAGGGGATGGCTTTGCTGCACTGAAAAATGGCACATTGTCGCACCTGCAAGTGCGCACCCATCTGTTGTACGGAAACTCTTATGGCTATCAGTAACCTTCAGACCCCCACCGCCACGGCTTCTGCCGCTGGGCAAACCAGCCCGCTGGTCATGCGCATCATCGGCGCCGTGGCCCTCGCACATTTGATCAATGACCTGATTCAGGCGGTGCTGCCGTCGATCTATCCGATGCTCAAGGCCAACTATGGGTTGAGCTTCACTCAGGTCGGCTTGATCACACTGACCTTTCAGCTCACCGCTTCGCTGTTGCAGCCCTGGGTCGGGTATTACACCGATCGCCATCCCAAGCCGTTTCTGCTGCCGGCCGGAATGATCTGCACGCTGATCGGGATCCTGATGATGTCCCAGGCGGGCAGCTTTGCGTTGATTCTGTTGGCGGCGGGGTTGATTGGCATTGGTTCCTCGACCTTTCACCCAGAGGCTTCGCGGGTTGCGCGACTGGCATCCGGCGGGCGCTACGGTCTGGCGCAGTCGACCTTCCAGGTTGGCGGCAATGCCGGGTCGGCGTTCGGGCCGTTGCTGGCGGCAGCGATCATCATTCCGTTCGGTCAAGGTAACGTGGCCTGGTTCGGGCTGTTCGCGGTCTTTGCGTTGTTCGTGCTCTACCGCATCAGCCACTGGTACGCCAACCACCTGAACCTTTTCAAACTCAAGCAAGGTCAGGCGGCGACCCATGGGTTATCCAAAGGGCGGGTGTTGAGTGCCTTGGTGGTGCTCGGGTTGCTGGTGTTCTCCAAGTACTTCTACATGTCCAGCCTTACCAGCTATTTCACGTTTTACCTGATCGAGAAGTTCGACCTGTCGGTGGCCAGCTCGCAGTTGCATCTGTTCCTGTTTCTGGGCGCGGTAGCGGCGGGGACCTTCTTCGGCGGGCCGATTGGCGACAGGATCGGCCGCAAGGCGGTGATCTGGTTCTCGATCCTCGGCGTGGCGCCGTTCACCCTGTTGCTGCCCCATGTGGACCTGTTCTGGACCAGTGTGCTGAGCGTGGTGATCGGCTTCATCCTGGCCTCGGCATTCTCGGCCATCGTGGTCTACGCCCAGGAACTGGTGCCGGGTAACGTCGGGATGATCGCCGGAGTATTCTTTGGTTTGATGTTCGGTTTCGGCGGGATCGGCGCGGCGCTGCTTGGGCATCTGGCGGATGTTCACGGGATTGAGTACGTGTACTTCCTGTGTTCGTTCTTGCCGCTGTTGGGGGTGTTGGCGATCTTCCTGCCAAGAACCAAAAAAGCCTGAGGCTCCCACATTTGAACTGAGTTGCGCCCACTATTGAGTTTCGACGAGGCAATATTCAGACACAAAAAGCCGCGTCTGGACGCGGCTTTTTCATGGGTGCTGCGCTCGCGGTGCGCCGGGACATCTGACCCGAGATCGAAGTTCTTTTGCTGATAGGAGCCTACTAGAAGTGACTGGATCGCCACCTGCCGGAGTCGACCCATTACAGGTGTCGCCTGTGGGGTTGGGGGCGACAATTCAAAGGAGACACCTGTTACATCAACCCAGTGTTCAGGTCGTGCTGTAAGAAATTGATACATTCAATAAAGTTATATTTTCTTTCGTAGAAACAGTGGCTTGGATAAAAACACGAGCTACTTTTTCGACAGGCTCGAGGCTTTTTCAGTCCATGGCACCTGAATTGCTTTATCACTTGCATGCAATCGTCGGCACCACGGCCATCGATCAATAAAAACAATAAAGTCAGGAGAACTAAATGAGCGACTTTACTCGCCGCAACTTTCTCAAAACGGCCTCCCTCGCTTCTGCCGCCGTCGCGGCCGCCGGGCTCGGTCTTTACAGCGGCAAGAGCCAGGCCGCCGAGTTCAAACTGAAGTTTGCCAACAATCTGCCCATCACCCACTCCATGAATGTGCGTTCCCGGGAGATGGCCAAGGCGATTCGTGAAGAAACCAACGGTGCGGTACAGATCCAGATTTTCCCCAGCAGCCAGCTCGGCAGCGATACCGATACCCTGGCTCAAGTGCGCTCCGGCGCCGTCGACATGTTCGCACTGTCGCCGGTGATCCTCGGCACGATGGTTCCCTCCGTGCAGATCAGCGCAGTCGGGTTTGCCTTCAAAGATTATGAGCAAGTGTGGAATGCCATGGACGGCGAGCTGGGCGCTCATGTACGCGCCGAGATCGCCAAGACCGAAACGCTGTTTGCGTTCGACAAAATCTGGGACAACGGTTTTCGTGTGACCACCACCAGTACCCGTCCGGTGGTCACTCCCGAGGACCTCAAGGGCATGAAGCTGCGCGTGCCTCCGAGCCCCATCATCATGTCCATCTTCCGCGCCTTCGAAGCCGCGCCTACCAGCATCAATTTTTCCGAAGTGTATTCGGCACTCCAGACCCGCATCGTGGAAGGTCAGGAAAATCCGCTTACCCTGGTGTCTTCGGCGAAACTGTATGAAGTGCAGAAATACTGCTCCCTGACCAACCACGTCTGGGACGGCTTCTGGATGCTGGGTAACAGCGCCTCCTTCAACCGCTTGCCGCAGGACTTGCGAGCGGTGGTCAGCAAACACATCAATACCGCGGTGCTCGCTCAGCGCGATGACCTGGCCAAGTTGCAGGGCACCATTCGCGACACGCTCAAGCAGCAAGGTCTTGAACTGGTGGAGTCGCCACCCGAACCCTTCCGTCAGCGCCTGCAAACCGCCAACTACTATGGCGACTGGCACGAGAAATTTGGCGACGCCGCCTGGGCAATCCTCGAGAAATATGCCGGGAAACTCGCATGATGGGCGCGCCAGCGGCAGTGGCCTCCACTTCTTCCATGCGCCTGCCGGCCCGGGCGCTTGTCTGTCTGAATACGTGGACCATGCATGTGGTCGGGGTGATCACCGTTGCTTTGATGGTGATCGAAACCGGCGTGCTGCTGGCGGGGGTTATTTCTCGTTACGTGATGCACAGCCCGCTGATCTGGTCCGATGAGCTGGCGTCTTCACTGTTCATCTGGATGGCCATGTTCGGCGCGGTGCTGGCCCTGGATCGCGGGGAACACATGCGCATGTCGGCGCTGGTAAACAAGTTGCCCGAAGTCTGGCGCGGTTTCTGCGAAACCCTGTCGGCGCTGGTGGTGTGCCTGTTCGTGGTGATGATCATCGCGCCGGCCATGCAGCATTCTCATGAACAGATGTGGATCACCGCCCCGGCGTTGGGCATTCCCGACGGCTTGCGTGCGGCGGCCTTGCCGGTCGGCGCGGTGTTGATGCTGCTGGCTGCGGTCTCGCGCATGGCGCGGTTTTCCACGGTGAGCCAGTTCATGGCGGGGATTGTCGTGGTGGCGGTCGTGGCTGCCGGATTGTGGATCAGCCAGCCACTGCTGGCGGATCTGGGTAACTACAATCTGATCATCTTTTTTCTGGTGCTGCTGGGTGCCTGTGTATTCGGCGGTATCCCCATCGCGTTCGCCTTCGGCACCGCAACCATGGCGTACCTGGCGCTGGCCACCCATGCACCGTTGTCGATTGTGGTCAGCCGCATGGACGAAGGCATGTCGCACATGGTGCTGCTGGCGGTGCCACTGTTCGTGATGCTGGGCGTGGTGCTCCAACTGTCCGGCATGGCGCGCACGCTGATCGACTTCATGGCCTCGTTGCTCGGTCATGTGCGGGGCGGCCTGCAGTACGTTTTGCTGGGTGCGATGTTTCTGGTGTCGGGGATTTCCGGTTCCAAGGTCGCCGACATGGCGGCGGTCGCTCCGGCGCTGTTCCCTGAAATGAAAAAACGCGGCTCCAAGCCCGAAGAGCTGGCGGCGTTGCTGGCGGCGACCGGTGCGATGACCGAGACCATTCCGCCGAGCCTGGTGCTGATTACCATCGGCGCGGTGTGCAGCGTTTCCATTACCGCACTGTTCATCGGTGGTCTGATGCCGGCAGTGGTGGCCACGGTGGTTATCGCGCTGGTGTGCTGGTGGCGCTCACGCAAGGACGCGCGGCCGAATGTTCAGCGCGCGCCGCTATCGGTCGTCGTGCGCACGTTCATGATCGCCTTGCCGGCCCTGGCGCTGCCATTGCTGATCCGGGTAGCGGTGCTTGAAGGCGCGGCCACAGCCACCGAAGTCTCCACCATTGGTGTGGCGTACGTGGTGATGGTCGGGCTGGTGATGCACCTGTTCATGCGCCACATCGAGTTCAAGAAGGTCTACCCGATGATGCTCGAGGCAGCGGCATTGTCCGGTGCCATCCTGCTGATCATCGGCATGGCATCGGCCATGGCCTGGGCACTGACTCAGTCAGGTTTCTCGGCATCGTTGGTGGATGTGATCAGCGAAATCCCTGGCGGCGCCATCGGCTTCATGATTGTGACCATCGTCACCTTCGTGATTCTGGGCAGCGTGCTGGAGGGTATCCCGGCGATCGTGCTGTTCGGCCCACTGATGTTCCCGCTGGCCGAAATGCTCGGCATTCACCCGGTGCACTACGCCATGGTGGTGATCCTGGCGATGGGTATCGGCCTGTTCGCACCGCCGCTGGGTGTCGGCTTCTACGCCGCCTGCGCGATCAGCAAGGTGTCGTCCGACCACGTTATCCGTCGCGTCTGGGGCTACCTCGCCGCACTGATCGTGGCGCTGATTATCGTCGCCTGTTTCCCATGGATCTCCATCGGTTTCCTTTAAGAGAGCATTTGTCATGAGCCAATTAGCGAAAAAACAAGCTCCGGTCGCCCTGGACTTGGGGCGCGTGGCCCTGGTCACAGGCGCCGCCATGGGCATCGGCGCGGCGATCGCCGAACGCCTGGGGCACGATGGGCATACGGTGGTGGTGGCAGACATCAACCTGGCGGCGGCCGAAGAAATGGTCGTCGGGCTCAAGGCCCAAGGCATTGAAGCGCTGGCGTTGGCGATCGACGTTGGCGATGCGCAATCCATCGCGGCGGCGTTTGCCTATCTGCAAGAGCGTTTTGGTCGCTGTGACGTGCTGGTAAACAACGCCGGCATTGCCAAGACCCAGGCGTTTCTGGACTGCGACCTCGCCGACTGGCAGCGGGTCCTGAACATCAACCTGACGGGCTCGCTTCTCTGCGGCCAACACGCGGCACGCCTGATGAGCGTCAATGGTTGGGGGCGGATCATCAACGTCGCCTCCATCAGCGGTATGCGCGCGAGCATGGGCCGCACAGCCTATGGCACGTCCAAGGCAGCGATCATCGGGTTGACTCGGCAGATGGCGGTCGAGCTTGCCGAATACGGCATTACCGTAAACGGTATAGCGCCCGGCCCTGTGGACACACCGTTGACCCAGATGCTGCACTCGGCCACGACCCGGGATTCCTACGCCAGGGCCGTGCCGATGCGGCGTTATGGAACACCAGCGGAAATGGCGGGGGCGGTGGCCTTTCTCGCTTCCGACGATTCGTCATACATCAGCGGTCATGTGATTCCGGTGGATGGCGGGTTCATGGCGTCGGGCATCCTGGAAATTTGAGCGACCGCCGCGACACCGCTCAAACGATGCCTCCCTCGCGAGCATCTCGCAAAAAGCCAGCCTGCCTGTAATGCGTGTCACCCGGCGCGAGATTTTCGCCGCTGGGGGGCGACGCCTGCTTCCTCATGGCTTCGCCCGCCTTTAACCGCACGGTTTCAGGGGGTGGAGCAGACCGAGTCGAGTCATCCCCAAGGCCTGGAACACGCCTTGGAAGAACAATAACGGCCGCCCGATCGCGCCTCTACCTGCGGAAATACCGATGAACGCCATTGCCACACCTGTGCATCAATCTCTTGTACCCGAACTCATCGCCAACCTTAAAACCATCGTCGGTGACAGCCATGTACTGACCGAAGCCAACGACACAGTGCGCTTTCGCCAGGGCTTCCGATTTGGCAAGGGCAGTGCCGTAGCGGTGGTGTGTCCTGGTTCGTTGCTTGAGCAATGGCGAGTGGTCAAAGCGTGCGTGGCCGCCGACATGATCGTCATCATGCAGGCCGCCAACACCGGGCTTACCGGTGGCTCAACGCCTGACGGCGGCTACGATCGCGAGGTCGTGATCGTCAGTACCCTGCGCATGCGCACCGTGCAGGTGATCGAGCAGGGGCGGCAAGTGATCTGCTTTCCAGGTTCGACGCTGGATCAGCTGGAAAAGGTGCTCAAGCCCCTGGGGCGCGAGCCGCATTCGGTGATTGGCTCTTCGTGCATTGGCGCTTCAGTCTTCGGTGGCGTCTGCAACAATTCGGGTGGTTCGTTGATCCGGCGCGGGCCGGCCTACACCGAGATGTCGCTATACGCCCAGCTTGATGCGGAGGGCCAACTGCACTTGGTCAATCACTTGGGAGTCAATCTGGGCGATACGCCTGAGCAGATCCTTGGCAACCTGGATGCTGGCCGTTACAGCGAAGCCGATATCCAGGCCAATGCCGGACGCGGCTCCGACCACGGTTATGCAGAGCACGTGCGTGATGTCGATGCCGCCACGCCAGCCCGTTTCAACGCGGACAAGCAACGCCTGCACGAAGCCAGCGGCAGCGCAGGCAAACTCGCGGTATTTGCGGTGCGCCTGGACACTTTTACCGCTGAACGCGATACCGCGGTGTTCTACATCGGAACCAATCACACCGATGACCTGACCCGGATCCGCCGACACATGCTTGAGCACTTCGTCGAGTTGCCGATCGCCGGTGAGTACATGCACCGTGACGCCTACGACGTGGCGGCGCAGTACGGCAAGGATACCTTCCTGATGATCCATCACCTGGGCACCCAGCGCTTGCCGAAGATGTTTGCCCTGAAAAGTCGGGTGGATAACTTTCTCGGTCGTTTTACGTGGCTGCGTTCGCATCTGTCAGACCGCGTATTGCAGCGGGTCGCGCGCTGTTTTCCGGATCACCTGCCCAAACGTATGACCGATTACCGTCAGCGTTTTGAGCATTACTTGATGCTCAAGGTGTCTGCCGCTTCGGTAGCGCCGACCGAAGCTTACCTGAGCCAATTGCTCGACGGGCGTGGTGGGGACTTCTTTCGATGCTCGGCTGAGGAGGGCAGCAAGGCGTTCCTGCATCGGTTCGCGGCGGCCGGGGCGGCGGTGCGGTATCGGGCGATCCATGACGATGCGGTCGAGGATATCGTGGCACTGGATATCGCCCTGGCACGCAATGATCGGGACTGGTTCGAGAAACTGCCTGAATCCATTGAACAGCAACTGATCCTGAAACTGTATTACGGACATTTCTTCTGTCACGTCTTTCACCAGGATTACATCGTGCGCAAGGGCAGCGATTGTCTGGCGGTGGAGCATGAGATGTGGGCGCTGCTGGATAATCGAGGTGCCGAGTATCCGGCCGAGCATAACGTCGGCCATCTTTATCCTGCGAAGGCCGAGCTGAAGGCGTTTTATCAGAAGCTGGATCCGTGCAATGCCTTCAACCCCGGCGTCGGAAAGACTTCGAAGTGTCGGCATTGGCAGAGTGAGGCCTGAAGCGAGCCAGCATGAAGCAGCGGCGGCGTGGCTTTCGAGAGCACGCCGCCACGCGGGGTCAACTTCAAACGATCGACATAAAACAAGGGGCTCCCGACATCGGAGCCCCCGGCGGTCAGAACAACGCCAGCGTATAACTGACGGCCACGCGGTTCTGGTCCTGGGCATATTCGCTGGGCAAGCCACTGCGCATCGTGCCGTTACGCCAGCTGAACCCTACACCCTTGAAGGTGCCGCTCTGCACCACGTAATCCAGCGCGATGTCGCGTTCCCATTCCTTTTCATCGCCACCGGTGGCCGTGCGGATGTTGGTGCCCTTGAGGTACGTGACTGACGCCACCAGCCCGGGAATGCCCATCGCGGCGAAGTTGTAGCCGTATTGTCCGAATGCCGTGCGCTCGCCTGCCCGGGTGAAGCTGGTGATGAGGCGGTCGGTGAACAGGTAGATACTGCTGCCCGCCGCACCCTCGTTAGTGTTGCCTTGGTTTAGCTGCACAAAGTTGCCGCTGTCGGACACGCTCTGGTAACCGAGCAGGAAGGAGTTGCCGCCCAGGGCATAGGTAAACATCGCGCTCCAGGTGTCGTTGTCGATCTTGCCGGGGGTATCACCCAGGCCTCCCACCCGGTAACCGGCGGCGCGGCCTGAGGCGGAGTCGTTGCGGCCATCGGCGTCGGTCTTGAAGTAACGCAGGTCGGTGGTCAGCGACTGGCCCTCGCCCAGGGGCAGCACATGCACCAGGCCGCCGAAATGCTGTATGTAATAGTCTTCCAGCTGGGCCGCGTAGTATTGCAGCGTGAGTTGCTTGGTCAGCTTGTAGTCGGCGCCGGCAAACAGGAACTCATTGCTTTGCTGCGTGCCGCCGGCGACCGCGAGCCCCGAGCGGTTGGTCGAGCCGCGGCCGGTGGTGTGTTCCAGGCGACCGCCGACCAGGGTCAGGTTGTCCACTTCCTTGGAGGTGATCATGCCGCCTTCGAAGGTTTGTGGCAGGACGCGACCATCGTTGGCCACCAGGATCGGCAGCTTGGGCTGGAGGGTGCCGTAGCGGGCCTCGGTCTGGGAAAAACGCATCTTGCCGGTCAGCCCCAGCCGGCTCCATTCGTCCACGGCGCTGCCGTCGCTGTCATCAGGAATCATCGAGCTTCCGCGGTGGTTGCCTGTGCCGCCGTCGAGGCGCACCCCCAGCAAGCCAAGCGCGTCCACACCAAAGCCGACAGTGCCATCGGTGAAGCCGGATTTGTAATCGAGGAAGAATCCCTGTGCCCATTCTGCTGTTTTGCTTTGCCCGGCGGGACCGGCACGATCGCGGTAGTCGTGGTTGAAGTAGTAGTTGCGAAAACCCAGGGTGGCCTTGCTGTCCTTGACGAAGTCAGCGTGCGCCATGGGTGACAGGGCGATACCTGTGGTGGCGAGCAAAGACAGTCGGACGAAAGGAATTTTTTTCATTGTTGTTTTCCTGATGGACGTGGCAATACGATCGAAAGTCCGGGGGCGCGGGGGCAGTGAACCCGCCCTTTGCACACGGCTACGATTTATTGTTATGGGTGGTTACGGGATGAACGGTTCAGTCGGGCAGCCACTCTTGCAACGTCAGCTCGACCGTAATGAACGTGAGGTTTTTACCGCGCTCCAGGCGGCCGGCGTAGAGCTTGCCGTCGGCATCGGCAACGACCGCCTGCAATCGGCTTTCGCCGCTGATGATTTCGCCGCTGACGCTGAGTATTTCCACGCCCGGACCATCGACACGGATTTCGATCATGCCCTGGCGACCCAGGTAGCAGAGCTGGGCATCAATCAGACTGCCCAGTCCGCCGCGGACCACGGCCAGGTGGATGCCGTGGTCTTTGCACAAGGCTTCGGCGCTGTCGATGAGGTCTTCGTTGGGTTTCAGGCGGGCGATCACCAGGCGGCCCAGCCGGCCGCCCTGGACCTGGGACTCTTCGGTTGTGGCGAGGTTCATGACAGCTCCTGGAGGACGGGATGAAGCAGGTTGAAGTGAGTCTCCGCGTCAGGCTGCACCTGGTAGGCAACCTGGTCGAACAGGCACAGGCGAATCACCAGGGGCTCACTGCCCACGATCAGTTTGTCCAGCACCAGATGCCCGCCGTGCTGCTCGCCATTGCGATCGAGAAAACCGGCATGGCAGTGCAACAGCGGAGCGCCCTTGGCATCGCGACCCACGGTGATGGCGCCGCTGATAAACGTGATGTAGCCGTCCAGGACCACCGGCTGGCCATAGTCATAGGGGCGCTCGGGCTTGTCGGTGACAATCATGCGGTGATAGCTCAGGTGCGCGGCGCCACCACACAGAATGCGTCCCACCGCGCTGCCATAGCGTCGACCTTCCAGCGCCTTGAGCACACCTGCTGCGACGTTACTGGCCATCGGCAGCACGATGCGCAACTCTTCGCTATAAGGCACTTCCAGGTCCAGTCGCCGGGGTGATAGCGGTGGGCCCTCGTGGATGAACGTGCGCACTCCGGCGCGATCCGCGAAATGTGGGGTCATCAGGCCACCTCCTGGCGTTCTTCAAGCAGCGCGCGGATCTGCTTTTTGACGATCTTGCCGTAGCCTGACTTGGGCATCTCGTCCCAGCGCACGAAGCGCTTGGGCCATTTGTAACGCGCTACACGCGGCTCCAGATGCGCCAGTAACTGTTCGTCGCTGACCTCGGCGGTGGTGACGATCACCGCATAGCCGGACTCGCCCCATTTCGCGTCGGGCATGCCCAGCACGGCCACTTCTGTCACCGCCGGATGACTGAGCAGGGCCTCCTCGACTTCCCGTGGATACACGTTGGAACCACCGGAAATGTACATGTCCGAAGCCCGACCGGTGATGAACAGGTAACCCTGTTCGTCCAGATGGCCGAGATCGCCGGTATGGAACCAGCCGAACTTGAAGCAGCTTTCGTTGGCCTTGGGGTTGTTGTAGTAACCGCTGAACACGGCGGGGCCGCGCACGCAGATTTCGCCGTCGATACCCGTGGCCAATTCATTGCCGTCGTCATCGAGAATCGCCACCTGCATGCCGGTCCGAGGGTAGCCGCAGCTGCCGACCTTGGCGTCGGGGGAATCTTCGGCGTGGTGGCAATCGGCGGGCAGCACGGTGATGTTGCCGGTCACCTCACCCAGGCCGTAATACTGCACCAGTACCTTGCCCAGCTTGTTCAGTGCATGGCGCTGGTCGGCGCGGTACATCGGCGCGCCGGCATAGATCACCTGGCGCAGGCTACTGTGGTCGTAGCGGTCGACGGCGTCGCTTTCGGTAAGCATCTTGACGATGGTCGGCACGGTGAAGAGGTTGTCCACTCGATGCTCCTGCACCAGGCGCCAGGCCTCGTCGCAGTCCAGTTTGTCGCTGGCCGGCAGCACGCAGGCGGCGCCTCGAGCGACATTGACCAGGGCATGGATGCCAGCGCCGTGGGACAGTGGCGCCAGCACCAGCGAGCGCGAGTGCTGGTTCAAGCCGGGCATCAGGTCGGCGATGTGGTTGGTGATCACGAAAGCCATCTGGCCGTGAGTCAGCACCCCTGCCTTGGGATGGCCGGTGGTGCCCGAGGTGTAGAAGAACCACAGCGGGTCGTGGTAATTCACTTCGGCCGGACGGAAGGCGGCGTGCAGGGCACGGCCCGCATCCAGCAATTGGTCGTAGGCCAGTTCGCCGTCACGGGGTTGGCCGATGGCGATGACTTGCTGCAGGGCCGGCGATGCTTCGCGCACGGCGTCGACGTAATGTTCGAGGCCTTCGTCGTAAAGCATCGCTACCGCGCCGCTGGAGTTGCCCAGATAGGCGGCTTCGGACGGGGTGATGCGCACGTTGGTGGGGACCCACACGGCGCCGAGGCGAAACGCGATCCAGGCACTTTCGAATAACGGCAGGTTGTTGCGTGAGTGCACCAGCAGCTTGTCGCCTTTCTTGATGCCGCGTTCGCGCAAGGCAGCGGCGACACTGTCGACCCGCATGGATATTTCTTTCCAGGAGTACTCACGACCACTGCGAATAAAACCCGGCGCATCCGGATAGCGACGAGCGATCTGGTTGAGCATTTCTCCCAGGTTCATGACGTTGTCGATACCCATCATTGCACGGTCTCCAGGATGCTCACGTAGTTGGTCACCGCCGCGCCGCCCATATTGAAGACCCCGGCGCGATCGGCCTTGGGCAGTTGCATATCGCCCGCCTGGCCGCTGAGCTGCATGGCCGCCATGACGTGCATCGACACGCCGGTGGCACCGATCGGGTGACCCTTGGACTTGAGGCCGCCAGACGGGTTGATTGGCAGGCGCCCATCCTTGCGGCTGACGCCTTCGGCGATGACGCGCGCGCCCTGGCCACGTTCGGCCAGGCCCATGGCTTCGTATTCCAGTAATTCAGCGATGGTGAAGCAGTCGTGGGTCTCGACCAGCGACAGATCGTCCAGGCTCAGCTGGGCGGTTTGCAGCGCTTGTTGCCAGGCACGGGCGGCACCTTCGAAGAACGTCGGGTCGCGCTTGGACAGCGGCATGTAGTCATTGACCTGCACGGCGGCACGGAAGCGAACGGCGTGGCGGCGATCACCCGCCAGGTCGTGGCGACTGATCACCAGGGCAGCCGATCCGTCGGTGATCAACGAGCAGTCGGTACGTTTCAGCGGTCCGGCCACGAAGGGGTTTTTTTCCGACGGGTTACGGCAGAAGTCATAACCGAAATCGCGGCGCATGTGCGCGTAGGGGTTCAGCACGCCATTGGCGTGATTCTTCGCGGCAATCATCGCCAGCGCATCGGACTGGTCGCCGTAACGGTCGAAATAGGTTTGCGCAATGGTGCCGAACACACCGGCGAAGCCACCCTCGATATCGGCTTCTTCCTTGGCGTAGCAGCACTTGAGCAGGATCTTGCCGACCTCGGCGGTGGGCAGGGTGTTCATCTTCTCGAACCCCACCACCAGTGCATGTTTGCTCTGGCCGCTGAGTACCGCCTGCAGGGCCGAATGAATCGCTGCCGAGCCGGTGGAGCAGGCATTTTCCACACGTACCGAGGGGGTGAAACGCAACTGTGGAATATGGTTGGCCAGCAGGGCTGAAGGAAAGTCCTGATACAGGAAGCCAGCGTTGAAGTGGCCGACATGCACGGAGTCGATCTGCTCCGGCGCGATGTCTGCGTGTGCCAGTGCGCCGATGGCGGCCTCCGCCATCATCAGTTCAGGATCGAGTTGGTCGAACTTGCCGAATGGCGAGTGATACCAGCCAGTCATAACGGGCGATCGCATAAGGTGTTCCCTGCGTTGATGTTGTTTGGCAAGGGCGATAGCAAGAGCGGTGCCAAGGGCTGGCGGGGCAGGCGCAGGCCCGGTGGAGCGGGCGTTTGCGAGGAGCACGCGATGGCCAGGCAGATGTCGCCTGAGCAGATAAGGGAGACACTTATGGGAGACACCTGTCGCTTCAGACGAGTCCAGGCGAGGTGTCTTGGGAGGCTGAATGCGAGCAGCGGGCGCAAGGGGTTACGCCTCGATTACCTGAACCCGTTCAGGCAATTTCTTCCTCGCAAGACACCTGGGCGCTGGCCTGTTGCGCACTCTCGATAAACGTCGCGATGCACGGGTTGTGATTATCGGCTTTCCACACCGCCACCACCTCGATCACCGGCGCATCGCGCAACGGCTTGAACGTGGTGTTGGCCAGGCGCATGTTGCGCATCGAGCGGGGCACGATGGCGATCCCCAGGCCTTCGCCCACCAGGTTGACGATGGTCTGCTGCATGTTGATTTCCAGACCGATATTCGGGGTGACCCCGTGCTGCAGGCAGTAGTTGAAAATCATGTCGTGCAGCGCCGGGGCAATACGCCGTGGCACGATGATGAAGGTTTCCCCGGCCAGTTCCCGTGGGTCGATCATCGGCTGCTCCAGCAGTCGATGATCCGGCGGCAGTACCACAGTCATTTCTTCCCGGTACAGGGTCACGGTCTCAAGCCCGCTGCAGTCCTGCGGACGGTACATGATCGCCACGTCCTTGTTGCCGTCGCTGATGTCCTGGGCAAGGTCCAGTGGCAAGGTCTCGGTCAGCTTGAGCCTCACCTGCGGAAACTGCGCGGCATAGCGTCGGGTAATCGCCGGGGTAACGCTGTAGGCCGTAGACATCATGAAACCCACCGACAGTTCGCCCGCCGCGCCCCGCGCGGCGGCCAAGGCGTTGCGCTTGGCTTGCTCGAACGCGGCAAACACCGTGGCGGTATCCAGGTAAAAGCGCTGGCCCGCCTCGGTCAGTTCTACCCGTCGGCGTGAACGATCGAACAGCTTGACCCCCAGTTCTTCTTCGAGCAAAGCGATCTGCCGCGACAGCGGCGGCTGGGAGATATGCAGGCGTTCAGCGGCACGGCCGAAGTGCAGGGTTTCTGCCAGGGTGCGGAAATATTGCAGATGGCGGAGTTCGATCATGATGCTCTAAAAGGTATCAATAGATGATTTATTATGGATTGGAAAATATAAGTGTGCCTGCCTTATTGTGATTCAACGCCATATCGACGGCTGCATCACAAGTGCGGCGAGTCGACATAGTCACGAGCTATACAATAAAAACAGGTGACGCTGATGCCTTCCGTACACGAACACCCTTCGTTTGCCCGAGCCCACGCAACCTCCGCTTACCCTGAATGCGATATTGCCCACGACAGTGACCCGCAAGTGCGCCAGGCTTTTCGCCGCGCGTTGCGCCTGATGGAGCGCGGCATCGCCGTACTCATTCAGGGGGAGACCGGTACCGGCAAAGAGGTACTGGCCCGTGCGCTGCACGAGCACGGTCAGCGCCACGCCGCGCAACTGGTCGCCCTCAATTGTGCGTCCATCCCCGAAACCCTGATCGAAAGCGAACTGTTCGGCTACTCCCGCGGTGCGTTTTCCGGTGCCCTGCCGAGTGGCAAGAAGGGCAAAGTGGCGCAGGCCGACGGCGGCACCTTGTTTCTCGACGAAATCGGCGACATGCCTTACGAGCAGCAAACCCGCCTGCTGCGGGTGATCGCCGAGCGCGAGATCACCCCGCTGGGCGCCGAGCGCAGTGTGCCGGTGAACTTCGCGCTGATCTGCGCCACCCACCAATCCCTTACCGCGCTGGTGGAAAACGGCAGCTTTCGCGAGGATCTGTTCTATCGCATTGCCACCGCAGTGGTGCAGTTGCCGCCGCTGCGCGAACGCACCGACCGTGCCGAGCTGGTGTGCAGCATGGTCGCCACCGAGCTGCCTGGCTGCGATCCACGCCAAGTCATCGCCGCCGATGTCTGGCCGTTGCTGCTTGGTCATTCGTGGCCGGGCAACCTGCGGCAGATGCGTGCGGTCATTCGTTATGCCTGTGCGGTGAAGGAGGGCGCGCGAGTTCAGCGCTGGGACCTGCCCGCTGACTTCCTCCCTCAGGCTGGCGGCCAGCCGTCGCTGCCGGTACGGGCGAAGGTGCAGAACGTTACGCCGATTCGCCAGACCCGACATACCGCCGCACCCGTGGATGAACGCGAGGACGTACTCGGCGTGCTCATCAATTGCCGCTGGAACATGACCGCCGCTGCTCGTGCGCTGGGGATCTGTCGGCCATCGCTGTATCGCGTGCTGCGGCGTCTGGATATCGCGCCGCTCAAGAACCAGTTGGCGCTGGGCAGCTACGCCCCTTCCTGACGGCATCAGCTGTCTGATTTTCATTGAACAACCGGCCTTTTCCCGTTGAGCGGGAAGGCCGACCTGCGTCCAGATCAAGGGATAACAATAATGAATGCCTCTGCCAATTTTGCGCCGATCAGTTTTTCTCTCGAAGGCCGTAACGCACTCGTCACCGGCGCCGCCCGCGGTATCGGCTATGCCATCGCTGTGGCTCTGGGCCAATGCGGCGCGCGGGTCGCAATCTGTGATCTCGACCATGGCGCCGCCGAACGGGCAGCAGCACAGCTAGGTGAGTTGGGCATTCATGCCATTGGCCTGGGGGTGGATGTTGCCGATGAGCAACAGGTGGAGGCCATGGTGAGCCAGGTTGGGCAGGCGCTGGGGAGCATCGATATCCTGGTCAACAATGCTGGCATCGTTTCCACCGCGCCGCTATTGGAGGTGAGCGCGGCCGAATGGAGGCGCGTTATGGCGATCGACCTGAACAGCGTTTTCTACTGCGCCAAGGCGGTCTTGCCGGGCATGATGGCCCGCCGCTCGGGACGGATCATCAACATCGCCTCGGTCGCTGGAAAACGCGGTGGCGGCCTGTTGGGCAACAGTTGTTATGCCGCGGCCAAAGGCGGCGTGATTGCCTTGACCAAGGGGCTGGCGCGCGAAGCCGGGCCGTTCAATATCACCGCCAATGCGGTGTCGCCAGCGTTGACCGATACCGACATGACCAGCACCCTGAGTTCCGAAGCACGGGCACGAGTGTTGGTGGACATGCCGTTGGGGCGCGCGGGAACACCGCGAGACATCGCCGCCGCGGTGTGTTTTCTGGCATCGGATGCGGCGAGTTTCGTGACGGGTGAAATCATGGATGTGGACGGTGGGTACATGCGTGATTAAGCGGTCACCGAGGGCAGGGCGCATCCGCTACAGGATCGTCGAGATCCTGTAGCGAGGGACTTCATTGTTGGGGGATCCACGCCAGAATCACCGACACCGTCAGCAACGAACACAAGGTCGACATCAGGATCGTGCGCGACATGGTGTTCGCCTCCCGACCAAACAATTCCGCCAGCATAAAGGGCCCGTTACCCACCGGTAATGCGCTCAACAGTAAAGCCGACCAGGCCCACATCGGCGGCAGCTCGAACACCCAGAACACCAATGCCCCCGTTACTGCCGGCTGCACGAGCAACTTCATCGTGACCAGCATGCCCAACGTCTGGCCGTCGACCTTGTGCGAACGGGTGGCGGCCAGGAACAGGCCAATGGAGACCAGTGCGCAAGGGCCCGCTGCCGCCCCGAGAAACTGGAACAACTGCTGCACCCCGGTGGGCAGCGCTACACCGCTCCACGCCACCAGGCAACCCAGCACCGGCGCCACCATGATCGGGTTGCGCAGCAGCGAGCCGCCCACCTTGGCCAACGTGCGGCCCAAGTGCTTTTCGCTCTGGCGAAACATCTCGATCATCACAATCGCCAGCGCGAATAGCAGGCACGCGGTCATCAAGGTGCCGATCACTGCGGGCGCAATGCCTGCCTCGCCGAAGGTCAACAAGCACAGTGGAATGCCCAGAAACCCGGAGTTGGGGTAGGCGGCGCCCAGCGCATCGATGGTGGCATCGATGAAGTGAGCCTTGTTGCGTAGCCGTAGCCACAAGGTGATCAGGAACACCACCGCCATGCCCAGGGCGAACGCGGCGATGAAACCCAGGTCGAGTGCCTGCACCGAGGCCAGTCGGGACATCGACTCGAACAGCAGCGCTGGCAGCCCCAGATAAATGACGAAGCGGTTGAGCTCGGTGGATGCGTTGGGCCCCAGGATGCCGCGACGGCGGCAGAAAAAGCCGACAAAAATCAGACTGAATACGGGAAAGGCAACATTGAAGATAGCGAGCATCGCCGCACGTGTCCTTACCGCCGCGGCACGCCACGGCAGATGCGAAGAGAAAAGGTGGCAGGTGCGGTTTCAGGCGCAGCGCAGGGTCAGGCCACCATCGACCACCAGATTGGTGCCGGTGATGTAACGCGCGGCATCGGAGGCCAAAAACAGCGCGGCGTGAGCCACGTCCCAGGCATCGCCCATGAAACCCATCGGGCATTGCGCGTGGCGGGTGTCGAGCATGGCTTGAACCCCTGCGCCGTAGGTCGCGGTCAGCGAAGCGCTGACCATCGGCGTGTTCATGAAGCCGGGCGACACGCAGTTGGCGCGGATGCCCAGCGGTGCGTACTGAACCGCAACGTTCTGGGTAAAGGCAATCATCGCCGCCTTGGTCGCTGAATAACCGACATAGGGGAAACCCAACCAATGCGTCGCGGCAATCGAGGCGATGTTGACGATGGCGCCGCACTTCTGTGCTTCCATCACCGGCAGGGCGTACTTGCAGGTCAGAAACAGGCTGGTCTGGTTGACGGCCAGCAAGCGGTTCCAGCTCTCTTCGCTGGCCTCCACCGGCCCGCCGGTTTCGGCGATGCCGACGTTGTTGTGCAACACGTCCAGGCGACCGAAATGATCCTGCGCCGCCTCGACCATGCGGCGCATGTCGGCTGAGTTGGACACATCGCCGGTGAACACTTCGCAGGTGCCGCCTTCTTCACGAATGATGGCGCAAGTAGCCTCGGCCGATTGTGGATCACGGTCCACCGCCAGCAGCCTGGCGCCTTCGCGGGCATATAACACTGCCGCCGCCCGGCCATTGCTCCAGCCCTCGGCGATGGCGCCGGCGCCCGTGACGATTACAACTTTGTCGCGCATGGAATCGTTCATCGTTGTTGTCCTTTTTATGGCGATGGCTGCCCGCCGAACGCGGTTCGGCGGGCGGCGGGGCTCAGGCTACAGCTTGTTGAAACTCGTCGAGGCAGGTGTCGTCGAGGGTCCGGATCGGTGTGAAATCGCGATGAGCGATGTAGTCCGGGCGCTGGAATTTGCGGATGGCGTTCTCCACTGAGTTGGTGGTGACGTACAGCGTGTTGCGGTCCCAGGGCGACAGATTGGGTGACGACGCATGCACCAGCGTGCTCTGGAAAATCAACACCGTACCGGCGACGCCCTTGGGTGCAACGATCCCCCCTTGCTCCACCAGCTCGGAGACCTTGGCATTGTCCAGCGTCCACAATGGATAGCTCGTCGTGGTCAGGTCGTGGCTGGCATCCAGGCGGCCTTCCTTGTGCGAGCGAGGAATGAGCATCAGCGGGCCGTTGAACTCGTTGACGTCATCGAGGAATATCGCAACGTTCATCGCCCGAGCCTCTGGCATGCCGTCATCCTGGTGCCAGGTGCCGAAATCCTGGTGCCATTGCCAGATATCGCCATTGAACGCAGCCTTGGCGTTGATCTTGAACTGATGCATGTACACCTCGCTGTTCAGCAATTGCCGCGCCGGATCGATCAAGCGTGGATGGCTGGCCACACGGGCGAATACCTCATCGAAGGTATGAGCGGCGAACACGGTGCGCACCACGCCGCTTTTTTCCTTGATCACTTCGTCGCGGTTCATCTGGTACAGCGCCGGAAGACGGGATTTCATCAGGGCTGCTTCCTGTTGTGAAAACAGGCTCGGCAGCAGGATGTAGCCTTCTTCGTCATAAGCCTTGATTTGTTCTTGTGTCAGCTTCATGAGTGTCTCCAGGGGGCAGTCCGCAGGTCAGGCCTGCTTCAGTTTTGTCGCGTGTTCCGCGCTCTCCAGAATCCGCGCCAGGTGTTCGGCGGCGCTTTCGGCGTGCTGTTGGGCAAGCCGCGCCGCCAGTTCTTCATTGCCATCGAAAATGGCGCAGAGGATGGCTTGGTGCTCATCCCATACGCCTTCGAACGTGCGCACGTCGTGTTGCAGAATCGAGCTCATGGTCCGGCGGATGTGATGCCAGTGCAGGGCGGTGGTCTGGGCGATCACCGGGTTGCCGGACATTTCGTAGATGAATTGGTGGAACGCCATGTCCAGGCGAACCAGGGCGCTGGTGTCATTGGCCGCGGCGGCCGCACGTCCCTGACTGACCAGCTTGTCGGCAATCGCCTGGAGTTTCTTTGCGCCATTTTGCTGAACAAGTCGCGCGGCGTTGCGTGCGGCGAGGGCGTCGAGGGCTGCGCGCACTTGATACAACTGCACCAGCTTCTGCGGGTCGAGTGGCGTGACGATCACGCCCTTGCGACCGTGATCTTCGATAAAGCCTTCGCGCTTGAGGATCTGGAATGCTTGCAGGATCGGCTGGCGTGAAACTCCCAGCTGCGCGGCCAGACCTTCCTGGGTCACGCGCTCGTTAGGCTGTAGTTGGCCTTGGCAGATGGCGTCGAGAATGGCGTCGTAAACCTGTTCGATCAGATGCGCCGGGGTATTGAGCTTCTGCATGTCCGCTTTCCTTTTTTCGTGTTCTGTATACAGACTACAAATCAATCGCTATGCTGTCAATGCACTCTTTTATCCATAAAAAAATCAAGTGGAGAGTCATCATGACCGGCATCTCACGTCGCCGATTTGTCCAGACCCTGTCCCTCGCCTCAGCGGCGGTGCTGGCCGTGGGATCAGGCCTGTATAGCGAAAACAGCCGAGCAGCAGAGTTTCGACTGAAGTTCGCCAACAATTTGCCCCTGAGCCACCCCATGAATGTCCGTGCACGCGAGGCCGCCAAGCGTATTGCCGAAGAGTCGCAAGGCAGTGTTGCGCTGCAGGTCTTCCCCAGCAGCCAACTGGGCGGCGACACCGACATGCTCGCCCAGGCACGTTCCGGGGCCATCGATTTTTATGCCGGGCCACCGGTCATCCTCGGCACGTTGATACCCTCTGCGCAGATCAGCGCAGTAGGCTTCGCGTTCAAGGACTACGATCAGGTGTGGGCCGCGATGGATGGAGAGTTGGGCGCACACATCCGCGCCGAGATTGCCAAGAGTGAGGTGTTGTTCGCCTTCGAGAAAATCTGGGATAACGGTTTCCGGGTCACGACCACGAGTACCCGGCCGATCGCGACGCCAGGTGACCTCGTTGGGATGAAGTTACGGGTACCGCCAAGCCCTATCATCATGTCGATGTTTCGCAGCTTCGAGGCTGCCCCGGCCAGCATCAACTTCTCCGAGGTCTATTCCGGGTTGCAGACCCATATCGTTGAGGGCCAGGAAAACCCGCTGACGTTGATTGCTTCCGCCAAGTTGTATGAAGTGCAGAAGTACTGCTCGATGACCAACCACATGTGGGACGGCTTCTGGATCCTCGGCAACCTGTCGAAGTTCGCCAGGCTGCCCGCGCCGGTGCAGGCACTCGTGACAAGGCACATCAACGAGGCCGGGGTGAACATGCGTGCCGATCTGCGAACGATGCAGCGGGGTGTTATCGAGGTGCTGAGTGGCAAAGGACTGATCCTGAGTAGCGTTGCCCCCGAGGCTTTCCGTCAGAAACTGCGCGATGCCGGTTATTATTCGCAGTGGCGCGAGACGTTCGCAGAGCAGCCTTGGGCACTGTTGGAGAAGGCTAGCGGGTCGCTGGTTTGATCGACGAAAAACACTCGCGCGCGATGCAGGCACTGCGGTCTGTCAGCTACACTGCGGTGATGCAATCGCGAGCAAGCCCGCATTAAATGGGGGGTGAGCCGACGATTGTTTCAGGCACAAAAAAGCCGCGTCGTGACGCGGCTTTTTCTTGGGTGTGGCTTTTACACGTTGAAACGGAAGTGCATCACGTCGCCGTCTTTAACGATGTAATCCTTGCCTTCCAGGCGCCATTTACCGGCTTCTTTGGTGCCGGCTTCGCCCTTGTACTGAATGAAGTCGTTGTAGGCGATGACTTCAGCGCGGATGAAGCCTTTCTCGAAGTCGGTGTGAATCACGCCGGCTGCTTGTGGCGCGGTAGCACCGACTTTTACGGTCCAGGCGCGGACTTCTTCGACACCGGCGGTGAAGTAGGTCTGCAGGTGAAGCATTTCGTAGCCGGCGCGGATCACGCGGTTCAGGCCAGGTTCATCGAGGCCCAGGGCTTCGAGGAACATGTCTTTTTCTTCGCCGTCGTCGAGCTCGGCGATTTCCGCTTCGATCTTGTTGCAGACCGGTACCACGATCGCGCCTTCTTCTTCGGCAATGGCCTTGACCACGTCCAGCAGCGGATTGTTTTCGAAACCGTCTTCAGCAACGTTGGCGATGTACATCACCGGCTTGGTGGTCAGCAGGTGGAAGCCGCGGATCACCGCCTTTTCGTCGGTGCTCATGCTCTTCATCAGGCTGCGCGCGGGCTTGCCTTCGGTGAAGTGAGCGATCAACTGTTCCAGCAGGCCTTTCTGGACCACTGCGTCCTTGTCACCGCCCTTGGCATTGCGGGTGACTTTCTGCAGTTGCTTTTCGCAGCTGTCGAGGTCGGCGAAGATCAGCTCGAGGTCGATGATCTCGATGTCGCGTTTCGGGTCGACGCTGTTGGAGACGTGGATCACGTTCTCGTCTTCGAAGCAGCGGACCACGTGGGCGATGGCATCGGTTTCGCGGATGTTGGCCAGGAATTTGTTGCCCAGGCCCTCACCTTTCGAGGCGCCGGCAACCAGGCCGGCGATGTCGACGAATTCCATGGTAGTCGGCAGGATGCGCTTGGGATTGACGATGGCCGCCAACGCGTCCAGACGCTTATCCGGCATCGGCACGATACCGGTGTTCGGTTCAATGGTGCAGAAGGGGAAGTTCTCGGCCGCGATACCGGATTTGGTCAGGGCGTTGAACAGGGTGGACTTGCCGACGTTAGGCAGGCCGACGATGCCGCAGTTGAATCCCATGGTGTTTCCCCTTGGATAAGAGTCAGGCCTTCTGGCTGTGCAGGTTTTTCATCGCGCGGTTCCATTCACCGGCGAAGATATCCGGCAGCACGCCGAGGGCAAAATCGATGCTGGCATCGAGTTTTTCCTGTTCGGCGCGTGGCGCACGACCCAGGACAAAGTTTGAAACCATACTGGCAACGCCCGGGTGGCCAATGCCAAGCCGCAAGCGATGAAAGGTATTCTGATTGCCTAGCTGCGCAATGATGTCGCGCAACCCGTTGTGACCGCCATGGCCGCCGCCCTGTTTGAGCTTGGCGACGCCGGGAGGCAGGTCGAGTTCGTCATGCGCCACCAGGATTTCTTCAGGCTTGATGCGGAAGAAACCAGCGAGTGCCGCTACGGCCTGGCCGCTGCGGTTCATGTAGGTGGTGGGAATCAGCAGACGAACATCCTGACCCTGGTGTGAGAAGCGCCCGGTCAGGCCGAAATATTTGCGATCGGCCACAAGGTTTACGCCTTGTGCGTTCGCGATGCGTTCAACAAAAAGGGCCCCTGCGTTATGCCGGGTCTGTTCGTATTCAGCGCCTGGATTTCCCAAGCCAACGATCAGTTTAATGGCAGTCACGATAGGGGCCCTTCCTTGGAGTGGTGGATAACATCGCCGCAATCAGGTTGTGCGGCGAAAGTGGACGAAAAATGCTCATTTACCATTATGTAAACTCCGCGTTCTCGCCCGCTTTCTCGCTACGCTCTAGTCCGCGATGTTTCCATCAACTCCGGCGTACAGAGTGAATTACTCTGCAGCGCCTTCTGTAGCTTCTGGAGCAACACGTGGAGCGTGAACGTTGGCAACAGCCAGGTCGTTACCGTGAGCCAGAGCAACAAACTCAACGCCTTTAGGGGCTTTGAGGTCGGACAGGTGAATGATCGAGCCGACTTCGGCGTCAGCCAGGTCAACTTCGATGAATTCAGGCAGGTCTTTCGGCAGGCAGGAAACTTCGATTTCAGAAATAACGTGCGAGATTTCGCCGCCTTTCTTGATCGGCGCTTCTTCACCAACGAAGTGTACAGGCACGATAGCGGTCAGTTTCTGGCCAGCTACAACGCGTACAAAGTCAGCGTGCATCACGTGGCCTTTGGCCGGGTGACGCTGCAGGGCTTTGATGATTACGTTTTGCTTGGTGCCGCCAACGTTCAGCTCGATGATGTGGCTGTAAGCCGCTTCGTTTTCGAGCAGTTTGGCAACTTCTTTGGCCAGCATGCTGATGGATTCAGGGGCTTTTTCGCCACCGTAAACTACAGCTGGAACCAGGCTTGCGAGACGACGCAGGCGGCGGCTCGCACCTTTCCCCAGGTCGGAACGCACTTCAGCATTCAGAGTAAAATCGTTCATGTTGTATCTCCAAAATAACCACATTCACCCCAGCGTTTGCGACCAGCGCTAAAGGCGATATGGGCAAAAAAGCCCCGCCCCAACAGAGTGTTAGGGCGGGGCGCTTTTCGTCGGCGGGATGTCGCTAAGGTTTGACCCTTAACGGAACATCGCGCTGATCGATTCTTCGTTGCTGATGCGGCGAACCGCTTCGGCAACTACCGGTGCGATATCCAGTTGACGGATACGCGAACAGGCTTGAGCAGCAGCGGACAACGGGATGGTGTTGGTCACCACCAGTTCGTCCAGCATGGAATTCTCGATGTTCTCGATCGCCCGGCCCGACAGCACAGGGTGTGTGCAGTAGGCAAAGACTTTAGCCGCGCCATGCTCTTTCAAGGCTTTCGCCGCGTGGCACAGAGTGCCGGCGGTATCGACCATGTCATCGACCAGAATACAGGTACGCCCTTCGACATCACCGATGATATGCATCACTTCAGAGTGATTGGCTTTCTCACGGCGCTTGTCGATGATCCCGAGATCCACGCCCAGGGATTTGGCAACAGCACGTGCACGCACGACGCCGCCAATGTCCGGGGACACGATCATCAGGTTTTCGAAGCGTTGGTCTTCGATGTCATCCACCAGAACGGGGGAGCCGTAGATGTTATCTACCGGAATATCGAAGAATCCCTGGATTTGGTCAGCATGCAAATCAACCGTGAGAACACGATCGATGCCGACCACGGTGAGCATGTCAGCGACGACTTTCGCGCTGATAGCCACACGTGCGGAACGCGGACGGCGATCCTGACGGGCATAACCAAAGTAGGGGATTACAGCTGTGATTCGAGTCGCTGAGGAGCGGCGGAAGGCATCAGCCATCACGACGAGTTCCATCAGGTTATCGTTGGTCGGAGCGCAAGTCGGCTGAATAATGAAGACATCTTTACCGCGGACATTTTCATTGATCTCGGCTGTGATTTCGCCGTCGGAGAATTTACCGACAGAGATGTCGCCGAGAGGGATATGCAGCTGACGTACAACACGCCGAGCCAGATCGGGGTTAGCATTCCCCGTAAAGACCATCATCTTGGACACGCGCAGTACCTGAAGGCTGAGGGTAACCTGGATGAGTATTAGAAAATGGCAGGGGCGGCTGGATTCGAACCAACGCATGGCAGGATCAAAACCTGCTGCCTTACCGCTTGGCGACGCCCCTGTATTTGTTGCAACGAGTGCCCAGCACTCGGTTCCTTTTAGAGCAGACTTTGCAGCTTGCGATGCAACATCGAAACGTTGCTTCCCTTTGCTACAAACCCTGTAAGGGTCTCTGTAAGAAGGGCCGAGACTTTATCAGCTTCAGCTTTGCTTGGGAAGCCCCCAAACACACAACTTCCAGTGCCGGTTAATTTTGCTTCGGTAAATTTACCTAACAAATTCAAAGCGTTACGTACATCTGGGTAACGCCTTGCTACAACCGGTAAGCAGTCATTTCGACTGTTTCCCTTGGGAACGGGGCGCACTTTAATGGGAGAAGAGTTACGTGTCAACAACGGATCTGAAAAAATTTCTGCTGTACTTACAGAGACTTGCGGCACAAGCACCAGATACCACGGTTCTTCGGGGTCTACAGGCGTGAGTTTTTCCCCAATGCCTTCAGCAAAAGCGGCGTGTCCACGCACGAAAACCGGGACGTCGGCGCCTAGAGTCAGGCCCAGATCGGCCAGCCGATCTTCATCCCAACCCAGCTGCCAAAGATGATTGAGGCCGAGCAGGGTAGTCGCGGCATTTGAACTGCCGCCACCGATTCCACCGCCCATGGGCAGGATTTTTTTTATCCAGATATCCATTCCCAGCGTGGAACCGGATTGTTCCTGAAGTTTTTTTGCCGCGCGCACGATCAAATTACTGTCGTGGGGCACGCCATCGAATTCGGTATGCAGCTTGATGACACCATCATCACGAACGGCAAAGGTCAGTTCATCGGCGTAATCGAGAAACTGAAACAGCGTTTGCAGTTCGTGATAGCCGTCTTCGCGGCGACCGAGGATGTGCAGCATCAGGTTGAGTTTTGCCGGAGCGGGCAAGGTCAGCCGGGTTGCCGTCATTTTATTGCCCCAACGTGCCCCAGCTTGCGCGGTTGCCAGTCCTTGATCACCAGCGTGACGTCGAGGTCGGGGCCGTGCAGCTTGATCCGTTCGGGCAGCCAGATGCCGCTCTGTTGCGCATAGCTCAGGTACTCGACCTTCCAGCCATCCTGGTCGAGGCTGGCCAGGCGGCTATCGGCATCGAGGTTCAGACGGCTTTTACTGTCAGGCGCGGGAAGGCCGCGGACCCACCAGACCAGATGCGAGACCGGCAGCTTCCAGCCCAGCTGCTCTTCGAGCAGGGCTTCGGGCGTAGGCGCTTCATAGCGTCCCTGGTTGGCGACTTCCAGTGATACCTGCCCCGGGCGACCGGTCAGGCGTGCCGCACCGCGCCCCAGCGGGCCGGAGAGGCGGATGTCGTAGTAATCCTGACGTTGCAGCCAGAACAAGGTGCCGCTGCCCGAATCTTTCGGGGCGCGAATGCCGACCTTGCCGCTGATCTGCCAGCCATCGAGGCTGCTCAGTTGCTGTTTGTGCTCGCGCCATTGCGCGGCGTTGCCATGCCCCTCGACAGACTCGCGGGGGCCCAGGCCCGCGCAACCGGCGAGCAGGGCGATGAAGCTGAAAACGATAACGTGGCGCAAAAACATAATCTTAAAGAGTCTCGGAACCGGTCAGGCGCTTGATGGTGCTGCGCAGAATTGGGCTGTCGGGCTGATCCTTGAGGAACTTGCCCCAGATTTGCCTGGCTTCGCGTTGTTTGCCATTGGCCCACAGGACTTCGCCCAGGTGCGCGGCGACTTCCTGATCGGGGAACCGCTCAAGGGCCTGACGCAGCAGGCGTTCAGCCTCATCGAGGTTGCCCAGGCGGAAATTCACCCAGCCTAGGCTGTCGAGTACCGCCGGATCTTCCGGGGTCAGCTGATGAGCCTGCTCGATCAGCGCCTTGGCCTCGGCATAACGCGTCGTACGGTCGGACAAGGTGTAGCCGAGGGCGTTCAATGCCATGGCATTGTCCGGATCACGCTGGATGATCAGGCGCAGGTCTTTCTCCATTTGCGCCAGGTCGTTGCGCTTCTCTGCCTGCATGGCGCGGGTATACAGCAGGTTCAGATCGTCCGGGTATTGCTGCAAGGCCTGCTGCAGGACTTTCCAGGCCAGCTCGCCCTGCTTGTTGGCTGACAGGGTCTCGGCTTCGATCAGGTACAACTGAATCGCGTAATCGGGCTGAGTATCGCGGGCAGTGGCCAGACGGCTTCGGGCTTCACTGGTGCGACCGTGGTTGATCAAGATGTCGGCCTGGCGCAGTTGCGCCGGCAGGTAGTCATTGCCCGGGCCGACCTGGGCGTACTCGATCAGCGCGCCTTGCGGGTCATTGCGTTCTTCGGCGATCCGACCGAGGTTCAGGTGCGCCGAATCGACGTGGCTTTCCCGGGCGACCAAGTCTTCCAGATAACCCTTGGCCTCTTCCCAGGCCTTGGCTTCCAGGCAGACCAGTGCCAGGGAGTAGCGCAAATCGTCATCTTCCGGGTATTGCTGGACCAGGCTGGAGAATTCGACCTTGGCGTCATCCATGCGGTCCTGCTCGACCAGCATGCGCGCATAGGTCAGGCGCAGGCGTTTGTCGTCCGGATACTTGCGAATGCTTTTTTCCAGCAGCGGCAAGGCTTCCGGGCCACGATTCAATGCTTGCAGCAGGCGTGCGCGCAGCAGCAACGGCGCTATTTCACCTTCTTCCGGCGGATTATCCTCGAGCAGGCCCAAGGCGCCCTCGGAATCACCGTCCTGTTGCAGCATCAAGGCTTTGCCGAAGATCAACTGGCCGTTGTTCGGGTACTTTTGCAGCAAACGGTCAAAACCTTTCATCAGGCCGTTGCGGGTTTCTTGATCGGTATCGGCGGCAGACAAGGCCAGAAAGTCGAAATGGGTGTCGCCTTTGCCTTGCAGGACTTTCTCCATATAGACCATGGAGTCGTCATAGCGCCCGCTGCGTGCCAGTTGAATGGCCGCGGCGCGTTGCGCCTCCAGGTCATCCGGGGCGTTTTTCGCCCAGATCAGCGCGGTATCCAGTGCGGCCTGATCGGCGCCCAGGTATTCGGCGATGCGAAAGGCCCGCTCGGAGATCTCGGGATCCTGAGTATTGATGGCCTGGGTCACGTAGTTGTCCAGGGCAATGTCGTAACGATTGCGCTGGCCTGCCAGTTCCGCGCTCAGCAGGCTGAAGATCGTGTCTTCGCTGAACGAGCTGTAGACCTTTGGCTTTTCAGGCGCCGGAGTGCTGTCTTCAACCGGCGGCGTGCTGTCCGGTGGAACGGGTGCCAGGAACTGGCAGCCGCTGAGCAAGACAAAAGCGAGGAGCAACGAGGAAGATCTATTCATATAGGAGGAGGACGACTAACCTGCGGTCGGATCATCATGACACAAGCCTTCGGTCAAACATAACCGGGCCAGGCAATTCATATTGACAGACGATTGAACACTTAATGTAGGCGCTGGCGGAGCCTGCGACCTTTTGATCTTGACCTTCGATGGACCTGAAAGTGCCAACAGATCGCAGCCTTCGGCAGCTCCGACAGGGTATTCGGTGCGGCAGTGGTTGTTCTGGATCTGGCGAAGTAGGACAATTGTCGGCTTCTCGACATCATCAGCGACCTTGAATGGCCTTCCTTGCACTCGGTATTAACCACAAGACTGCTTCAGTAGACGTCCGCGAGCGCGTGGCTTTTACCCCAGAGCAGTTGGTTGAGGCCTTGCAGCAGCTCTGCCGCCTCACCGACAGCCGCGAAGCTGCGATCCTCTCCACCTGCAATCGCAGTGAACTCTATATAGAACAGGATCACCTTTCGTCTGACTCCGTGCTGCGCTGGCTGGCCGATTACCACCATTTGAGCATCGAAGAGCTGCGCGCCAGTGCTTATGTGCATGAAGACGATGCGGCAGTTCGTCACATGATGCGGGTGGCTTCGGGGCTGGACTCGCTGGTGCTCGGCGAACCGCAGATTCTCGGTCAGATGAAATCGGCTTATGCCGTGGCTCGCGAGGCGGGCACTATCGGGCCGCTGCTCGGGCGCTTGTTCCAGGCCACATTCAATGCGGCCAAACAGGTGCGTACCGACACCGCCATCGGCGAAAACCCGGTGTCGGTGGCTTTCGCCGCCGTCAGCCTGGCCAAGCAGATTTTCAGTGACTTGCAACGCAGCCAGGCGCTGTTGATCGGTGCCGGCGAAACCATCACCCTGGTCGCCCGGCATCTGCATGAACTGGGCGTCAAGCGCATAGTGGTGGCCAACCGGACCCTGGAGCGCGCGAGCATCCTGGCCGAGCAATTTGGTGCCCACGCAGTGCTGCTCTCGGATATTCCGGCAGAACTGGTTCGCAGCGATATCGTCATCAGCTCCACCGCCAGCCAGTTGCCGATTCTGGGCAAGGGCGCGGTCGAGAGCGCATTGAAGCTGCGCAAGCACAAACCGATCTTCATGGTCGACATCGCTGTACCTCGTGATATCGAGCCGGAAGTCGGCGAACTGGACGACGTTTACCTGTACAGCGTCGACGATCTTCACGACGTGGTCGCCGAAAACCTCAAGAGCCGTCAGGGTGCTGCCCAGGCGGCTGAAGAGATGGTCTCCATCGGCGCCGACGACTTCATGGTGCGCCTGCGTGAACTGGCGGCGGTGGATGTGCTCAAGGCCTACCGTCAGCAGAGCGAACGCCTGCGCGATGAAGAGTTGCTCAAGGCCCAGCGCATGCTCGCCAATGGCAGCAACGCCGAGGACGTGCTGGTGCAATTGGCCCGCGGCCTGACCAATAAATTGCTGCATGCGCCGAGCGTGCAATTGAAAAAGCTGACCGCCGAAGGCCGCCTCGATGCCCTGGCCATGGCCCAGGAACTTTTTGCTCTCGGTGAGGGCCCTTCGGATAGCTCTTCGGATAAAAAACCGCAATGAAAGCGTCACTGCTCAATAAGCTGGACATCCTCCAGGACCGTTTCGAGGAACTGACCGCCTTGCTTGGCGATGGCGAAGTCATTTCCGATCAGCTCAAGTTCCGCACCTATTCCAAGGAATACGCAGAAGTTGAACCGATTGTCAGCACTTATTCCCAGCTGCTCAAGGTCCAGTCCGACCTCGAAGGCGCCCAGGCGCTGCTCAAGGACAGCGACCCGGACATGCGTGAAATGGCCGTGGAGGAAGTGCGCGAAGCCAAAGAGCGGCTGATCGAGCTCGAAGGTGATCTGCAACGCATGCTGCTGCCCAAGGATCCCAACGACGGGCGCAACGTGTTTCTCGAGATTCGTGCCGGCACCGGCGGTGACGAAGCGGCGATTTTCTCCGGCGACCTGTTTCGCATGTATTCGCGCTACGCCGAGCGTCGTGGCTGGCGGGTCGAGATTCTCTCGGAGAACATTGGCGAACACGGTGGCTATAAAGAAGTCATTGCCCGGGTCGAAGGCGACAATGTCTACGGCAAGCTGAAATTCGAATCCGGTGCCCAGCGCGTGCAGCGGGTTCCGGCCACTGAATCCCAGGGCCGTATCCACACCTCGGCCTGTACCGTGGCGGTATTGCCTGAGCCGGATGAACAGGAAGCGATCGAGATCAACCCGGCGGATCTGCGGGTCGACACCTATCGCTCCTCGGGTGCCGGTGGTCAGCACGTCAACAAGACTGACTCGGCAATCCGCATCACTCACCTGCCTTCGGGAATTGTGGTCGAGTGTCAGGAAGAGCGTTCCCAGCACAAGAACCGTGCACGAGCCATGTCCTGGCTGTCGGCCAAGTTGAACGACCAGCAGACCAGCGCCGCGGCCAATGCCATCGCCAGCGAGCGCAAGTTGCTGGTGGGTTCGGGGGATCGCTCCGAGCGGATCCGCACCTATAACTTCGCCCAGGGCCGGGTAACCGATCACCGGGTCAACCTGACCCTGTATTCCCTCGATGAAATTCTCGCGGGTGGCGTCGATGCGGTAATCGAGCCATTGCTGGCGGAGTTTCAAGCGGATCAACTGGCAGCAATAGGTGAGTAAATGACGATTATTGCCAGCCTGTTGCGCGCTGCCGACCTGCCTGACTCGCCCACGGCCCGGCTGGATGCCGAGTTGTTGCTGGCGGCGGCCCTGGGCAAGTCCCGGAGCTTTCTGCACACCTGGCCAGAGCGGATTGTCAGCAGCGAAGCCGCGCTGATTTTTGCCGGCTATTTGCAGCGCCGCCGCAGTGGCGAACCAGTGGCTTACATCCTTGGTCAGCAAGGCTTCTGGAAGCTCGACCTGGAGGTCGCACCCCATACCCTGATCCCGCGGCCAGACACCGAACTGCTGGTGGAGGCCGCGCTGGAATTGTTACCGGCCACGCCAGCCAGGGTCCTCGATCTGGGCACCGGCAGCGGCGCGATCGCCCTGGCCCTGGCCAGCGAGCGTCCGGCCTGGCAGGTCACGGCGGTGGATCGGGTGCTCGAAGCCGTGGCCCTGGCCGAGCGCAACCGTCAGCGCCTGCATTTGCGCAACGCGACGGTACTGAGCAGTCATTGGTTCAGTGCGCTGGCAGGTCAGCGTTATCAGCTGATTATCAGTAACCCGCCGTACATTGCCGACGCCGACCCGCATCTGGTGGAAGGTGACGTGCGTTTCGAACCGGCCAGTGCGTTGGTGGCCGGTTCCGACGGGCTGGATGATTTGCGTTTGATCATCACCCAGGCCCCACAATACCTTGAGGCCGGCGGCTGGCTGATGCTCGAGCACGGCTACGATCAGGCCGCTGCGGTGCGTGATCTGCTGCTGACCCAGGGTTTTGAACACGTCCACAGTCGCCTGGACCTGGGCGGCCACGAACGCATCAGCCTGGGGCGCCTGCCGTGCTGAATGATCAAGAGCTGTTGCGCTATAGCCGGCAGATTCTGTTGCAGCACGTCGACATCGACGGCCAGCTGCGCCTGAAGAACAGCCGTGTGTTGATCGTCGGTCTTGGCGGGCTCGGTTCGCCAGTGGCTCTATACCTGGCTGCGGCGGGGATCGGCGAGCTGCATCTGGCGGATTTCGACACCGTCGACCTGACCAACCTGCAACGGCAGGTCATGCATGACACCAACAGCGTGGGCCTGAGCAAGGTCGACTCGGCGATTCATCGCCTGACCGCGATCAATCCCGAGATCCAACTGATCGCCCATCGCGCCGCCCTTGATGAAGACTCTCTGGCCGAGGTCGTGGCTGCAGTCGATCTGGTGCTCGATTGTTCCGATAATTTCTCGACCCGCGAAGCGGTCAATGCCGCCTGTGTGCTGGCCGGAAAACCTTTGGTCAGCGGCGCGGCGATTCGCCTGGAAGGGCAGCTTTCAGTGTTTGATCCGCGCCGGCCCGAGAGTCCTTGCTACCACTGCCTGTACGGGCACGGCAGCGAAGCCGAACTGACCTGTAGCGAAGCTGGGGTGCTGGGGCCGCTGGTGGGGCTGGTGGGTAGCCTGCAAGCCCTTGAAGCGTTGAAATTGCTGGTCGGTTTTGGCGAGCCGCTGGTGGGTCGGTTGCTGTTGATCGATGCCCTGGGCACGCGTTTTCGCGAATTGCGCGTCAAGCGTGATCCAGGCTGCAGCGTTTGTGGACCCAAACATGCGTGAAGCGCCGATTGGCGTGTTCGATTCCGGTGTCGGCGGGCTCTCGGTGCTGGCTGAAATCAAGCGTTTGCTGCCCAACGAGTCGCTGCTGTACGTCGCCGATTGCGGCAATATTCCCTACGGTGAAAAGACCCCGGAGTTCATTCGCCAGCGCTGCAGTGTGATGGCTGAATTCTTCGTCAAGCAGGGGGCCAAGGCATTGGTGCTGGCCTGCAACACGGCAACGGTGGCGGGCGTTGCCGACTTGCGTCGCGACTATCCGCAGTGGCCCATCGTCGGCATGGAGCCCGCGGTCAAACCGGCGGCTGCAGCAACCCGCAGTGGTGTGGTCGGCGTGCTGGCGACCACCGGGACCTTGCAGAGCGCCAAATTCGCCGCCTTGCTCGATCGTTTTGCCATCGATGTGCGGGTCATCACTCAACCGTGCCCGGGGCTGGTTGAACTGATTGAAGCGGGTGACCTGCACAGCCCGGCGTTGCGCCAGTTATTGCACGGTTACCTCGAACCGTTGCTGGCGGCGGGGTGTGACACCATCATTCTCGGCTGCACCCACTATCCCTTCCTCAAGCCGTTGCTCAAGCAGATGATCGCCGACGACATCAGCCTGATCGACACCGGCGCCGCGGTTGCCCGGCAACTTCATCGCTTGCTGGCCGAGCGTGAGTTGCTCGCTTCGGGCCCATCCCGCGAAGCGCAATTCTGGACCAGTGCCAGTCCCGAGCACTTGCGAAATATCCTGCCTCTGCTATGGAGCGGGTCTGGCGTGGTGCAAGAATTCCTTTTGTAAAAAAACCTGAAAAGAACCCCTCAAAAAGCTCTGAACTTCTGCATGAGCAGCGACTTCTATAGCTAGTCTGTTGAGTAGTAAAAGAACAATACAAAAAACGTTCGGAAAAGGATGTTTCTCATGAAGCGACTATTCTGTTTGGCCGCTATTGCGACTGCCATGCTGGGACACAGTTTTTCGGCACAGGCTGCGGGGGTCGAGTTCGCGGTCGGCCGGACTGGCGAGTCGACGATGACCTATCGTCTGGGCATGCAACTGGATTGGGACAAGAACTGGCTACAGACTAGTGTCGGCCGTCTGACGGGCTACTGGGACGCTGCCTACACCTACTGGGATGGCGACCAGACCTCCAGCAATCACAGCCTGTCGTTCTCGCCGGTATTTGTGTATGAGTTCGCCGGTGAAACCGTCAAGCCGTACATTGAATTAGGGGTAGGCGTAGCGGTGTTTGCCTCCACCGAGTTGGAGAGCAACAACCTGGGGTCGGCCTTTCAGTTCGAGGACCGTTTCGGTGTAGGCCTGCGCTTCGCCGGTGGGCATGAAATTGGCGTTCGCGCGACGCACTACTCCAACGCCGGTATTGCCAGCCCCAACGACGGAATAGAGAGTTACGCGTTGCATTACACGATGGCGTTGTAAGTCTGCGACCTGTGGCGAGGGAGCAAGCTCCTTCGCCACAGGTGCTATGTTTCTCAGCAATACGCCGTCGAAATCCCCTGTCGTTCATCGATGCATTCTGGCGCACCCATCTCGAATTCCCGACAGATCAGCGGGCGTTTTTCGTAGATGGTGCACATCATGCTGTTGCGATCCAGCGCGGCGCACCAGCCGTCATCCAGGCGCAGCATGACTTCCCCGCCCCAATCGTCCGTGTCGATAAAACGTTCGGGCACGCCGGTGTCGGTAATCAGCATGACTTCCAGTTGGCAGCAGCAGGCCGCGCAGGTGGAGCAGGTGACGGCCGGTTCGGCGATCTCGATGAGGGGAATATTGATCATAGCCGTGCAGTGTAAGGCAGGGAGCCACTGTTGTGTGAAAGGCCTGACGGACGCAGTGGCGCGTCCTTGTGTTTGCCGATCAGTGCTTCACCCGGGCCGGCTACTTCGGCAGCGGCCAGAACCCGGCCATGTTCAAGGCCGCAAAAGCGACGGTCGGCGGGCGCCTCTGGATTTCCTCCAGGGCATGCCGTGCGGCCTTGTCCAGCGGCCAGTTCTGCGGCATGGGCACGTCATTTTCATCGATCGATGGCGTATTGACGAAGCCTGGGCTCAATACGGTGACGTCAATGCCTTGTGGTGCCAGATCGATGCGCAGCGATTCGAACATTGAGCGCAGGCCGCTATTGCAAGCGCCATTGTCGGCAGTTCGCGGCAGCGGCAGCCAGGTCACTGAGCTGGCGATGCCCACCAGATGCGGTGTGTTCCCGGCCCGCAACAGGGGCAGGGAGGCTTCGATGCAATAACTGCTGGCCAGCAGGTTGGTGCGCACCACGTGTTCGATGATTGAGCTGTCGTGCTGCCTGGCATCGACGTATTCACAGGTGCCGGCATTGAGAATCAAGCTGTCGAGCGAGCCCCAGGCCTCGCCGATGCGTTCGCCGATCTCTCGCACCTGCTGGCTGTTGGTGAGGTCGCCGGGGACCAGCAGCACCTGGCCCGGAAACCGCGCGGACAACGCTTGCAGTGGCGCGACAGCACGTGCGCTGAGAGCAAGGTGCGCCCCTGACGTGAGCAGCTCCTCGGCCAGCGCGGCACCGATTCCGCTGCCCGCACCGGTCAGCCAGATACGGCGTGGAGGTGTACGACTCATCCCATTCTCCTTCTGAAATTATTCATCCCCGGCTCCCGCGGCCTGTCGCGAGGGCAGGCTCTTGAATGCGGCCAGTGCCCGTCGACGAGACTGGCTCAAGTCGACTATCGGCGGTGGGTAGTCGGCCACGCCGAATAATCCACCCATGGCGGCCGGGTTGTGGATATCTTTATTGCTCAGAGCCGCCAGTTCCGGCAACCAGTGCTTGATGAACAACCCTTGAGCATCGAACTTTTCCGACTGGCTCAGCGGGTTGAAAATGCGGAAATATGGCGCCGAATCGGTACCCGTGGACGAACTCCATTGCCAGCCACCGTTGTTCGCCGCCAGATCGCCGTCGATCAAGTGGCGCATGAAGAACCGCTCGCCTTCACGCCAGTCGATCAGCAGGTTCTTGGTCAGAAACATCGCCACGACCATTCGCAACCGATTGTGCATCCAGCCGGTTTCCAGCAATTGGCGCATGGCTGCGTCGACGATCGGCAAACCGGTCCTGCCCTGTTGCCAGGCGGCCAGTTCTTCGGGGGCGTGGCGCCAGGCCAGGGCTTCGGTTTCCAGGCGAAATGCGCGGTGCCGGGAAACTCTTGGGTAACCCACCAGAATATGTTTATAGAACTCGCGCCAGAGCAGTTCGTTGATCCAGCTCACGGCGCCTTCATTGCCGCTTTCAAACTCACCCTGGTTACTTTGCAAGGCAGCATGCAAGCACTGGCGTGGCGAAATAACCCCGGCGGCCAGGTACGCGGACAGTTGGCTGGTACCAGGCTTGGCCGGAAAGTCCCGCTCGCTTTTGTAATAGTCGATCTGCTGCTCGGCAAAACGCTCCAGACGGTGCCGTGCCTCGGTTTCACCCGCAGGCCAGAGTGTGCGCAACGCCTCGCCGGGTGGCGCGAAACCTTCTACCTGTGATGGAACCGGATCGCTGCCGATGGAGGGCGGCAACTGGGTGTTGGGCGCGCTGATCAATCGCGGTAGCGCACTGTGCAGGCGGGCGTAGCAGACTTTACGGAACGGGCTGAAGACCTGGAAATAGCTGCCGGTCTTGCTCAGAACGCTGCCGGGCTTGAACAGCAATTGATCGAGGTAACTGTGGAAGGTAATGCCGTGGGCTTGCAGCACTTTATTGACGGCCGTATCACGCAGGCTTTCATGAACGCCGTATTCCTCGTTGGCATGAACCGCTTCGATCCGGTGTTGCCGGCATACCTCGAGCACTACCTGCGGCACCTGTTCCCAGGTGCCGGCATGGCGGATCAGCAAGGGGATATTCAGTTCACCCAGGGCTGTGCTCAACTCACGCAGATTACGTAGCCAGAAGTCGACTTTGCACGGAGCGTCGTCGTGGGCCAGCCATTGCTTGGGACTCAGCACGTACACCGCTACCGTCGGGCCGCTCGCCGCGGCGGCCGAGAGGGCAGTATTGTCATGTACGCGCAGATCGCTACGCAGCCAGATCAATTGCAGGGTCATTCCAGGAAAAACCTTAAATCAGACCGCATTGAACCAATCCCTGATGAGCCGACAAAGGGTCGTCGGCGAGGAACAAATCAGCCATTTCAGTTGTTTTCAGGGACAGCTCGGCGTGGTGGATGCGCACCGTGGGTCCGGCAATGACTTTTGGGCAGCTGACACCATTCAGAAGTTTCGTCAGTTGGCTCACATTTATCGCGTGGCTCGAATAGAGCAGTACGCCACGGGCTTGCAGGTGATCGACGGCCAACGCCAGTTCACCCGCGGGCAGCGGCCAGTCGAAGACTTCTACCGGGCAATCGGCGCTGCTCACCAGCCAGGCGGTAAGCCACAGGTGGGGCTCCAGCGGCAGGCCCGAGTGGTTGATCAACAGCAGCGGCGCTGTGCGTAACTGGCGATTGTTATGGTAGATCCTTGCGCCGAACTTGCTGCGCAGCCAGGAATAGAAAAACACCCGTTCCATTTGCGTGCCGAACTGGCCCTGCCAGCGCTGCTCGAGGTCAGCCAGCAGCGGAATCAGCAGGTGTTCGCACAAGGTTCGCGGCGGGTAGAGGGACATGGCCTGGTTGAAGGTCTCGTCGACCTGGCGTTCGGCCAACTGGCTGATCGCCTGCAGCAGGCTTCGGCGCAAGGCCTGCCAATCGTTTTCGGCGGGCTGCAAGGATGCCTGTGGCGTATCCAGCAGGTGCTTGACCTGACTGACCGCAACGCCGCGGTTGAGCCAGGTAAGGATCATCAAAATACGTTGCACATGTTCGCTGGAGAACAAGCGGTGCCCTTTGGGTGTACGTTGCGGCACGATCAAGCCATAGCGGCGCTCCCAGGCCCGCAGCGTGACGGCGTTGACGCCGGTCTGGCGGGCGACTTCGCGAATCGGCAGCCAGCCGTCTTCCAGTGCCTGTTGGTAGTCGGCGCCGGGATCATCGTTGGCGCAAGTGTCGGGCTTGGTCATGGGTTAGATCGCATTGCGCAGGCTGAGGTTTTCCGGGTGCGGTTGCAGATACACCTGCTGCGCGACATACGGATCGGGGTGCAGGCGCAGGTGGTGCTTGAGCAGCGTCAAGGGCACTACCAACGGCACGATGCCGCGAAGGTACTGGCTGATGACCTGCTGCATTTCCTGCTTATCTTCGGCACTGATGGCTTGCTTGAGGTAACCACTGAGATGTTGCAAAACATTGGTATGGGTGCGGCGGGTGGCGCATTTTTTTAGCGCCGCCATCAGCTCGCTGAAATACCGAGGACCGAGCAGGGCAGGGTCGGATTTGCCCATGCTGCCGAGCAAATTGCCCAGGGCTCTGTATTGCTCCGGGTTATGGGCCATGAGCAGGTATTTGTAGCGCGAGTGAAATTCGGTCAGCCGGCGGCGGCTCAAGCCCTCCTTGAGCAACTGCTGCCAGGCGGCATAGGCGAAAACCCGAGTCAGAAAATTTTCGCGCAGTACCGGATCATTCAGGCGGCCGTCTTCTTCTACCGGAAGGTCAGGATGCAACGCGCAGAACGCCTGGGCATAGATCCCGCGGCTGCCACCATTAATCGGCATGCCGTTATCCTGGTAGACCTTTACCCGGTGCAGGCCGCAGGAAGGCGACTTCTGCATGAAGATATAGCCGCAGATGTCATGCAGTTCGCCGGCCATTTTTGAGGCGTAATCAGCCAAGGGTCGAGTGACATTGAGCTCGTGATGAACCGTGCCGACGGCATCCGGATGCTGTGGATCACCCACCAGGCGGATTGGCTCACGGGGAATGCCCAAGCCGATAGCGACTTCCGGGCAGACCGCAATGCAGTCGAAATAGTCCGTGAGGGTGTGGCTGCACAGGTACGATTGCTTGTGCCCACCGTTGTAACGGACTTCAGCACCCATCAGGCAAGCACTGACAGCGATTTTCGGTCGGGTCGCGGTAGCGTTACCGGGCATGGGGGGCCTCTGATTCAGGTCTGTACAGATTTGTTTACCCGTACAACTTTAATTCATCATAGATTCAAAGGTGTACAAGTCAAACTATTTGTATAGGTTTTTCAGAGGAGGGGGCGAGCTTAACTCTGTAGGAGCGAGCATGCTTGCGATGGGCGTTAACGATAACGCGTGTTTCTTCTGAATAAACGCGCCGCCCGGCTGTTCCTGCAGGGTGCGCTTCACTGCAGGTGTTCATGCAAGCGGCGGGCGGCTTCCTGGCCACTGAGCCAGGCCCCTTCGACGCGTCCGGACAAGCACCAGTCGCCACACACATACAGGCCCAGATCGGCATCGGCCAAGGCGCCCCATTCATGCGTGCCGGCCGGCCGGGCATAGAGCCAGCGGTGGGCAAGACTGAAGGTCGGAGCGGGCATGGCGCTGTGCAGCAACTCGGCGAAAGCACCGTGCAGTTGCTCGATGACGGCCTCTTTCGGCAGGTCGATATGCTGCCGGCTCCAGCTGCTGGTGGCGTGCAGTACCCAGGTGTCCAGGGTGGTGTCACGCCCCGGTTTACTGCGGTTGCGAGCCAGCCAGTCGAGTGGGCTGTCCTGCACGAAGCAGCCTTCCATCGGGGTATCCAGCGGTGTTTCGAAGGCCAGGGCGACGGCCCAGGTCGGCTCCATTTTCACGCTGGCGGCAGCACCCGCCAATTTTGGCGCGGCCGCCAGCAGGGCGGTGGCCTGAGGGGCCGGAGTGGCGATCACTACATGGCTGAATGGGCCGTGGGTGAAGCCTTCGGCATCTTGCAGATGCCAATGCTGCTCGCCACGGTAGACCTCGGTGATACGGCAGCCGAAATGCACTTCCAGGTCGCCGATCAGGGCGCGAGTGATGGCGCTCATGCGTGGCGTACCGACCCAGCGAGTCTGCTCGTCCGGGGAAAGGGTGAGCTGGCCGCCGTGAAAGTTATAGAGCAGCGGAGTCCATTCGGCGACCCAGCCCTTGGCTTGCCAGCGCTGGACTTCGGTGACGAAGCGGCGGTCACGGGCAGTGAAATACTGCGCCCCCAAGTCCAGCACGCCAGCGTCGCTGCGCTTGCTCGACATGCGTCCGCCGCTGCCATGACTTTTATCGAAAAGTTGTATCTCATGCCCGAGGTCACGAAGTGCCTGGGCGGCTGACAGACCGGCGATGCCGGTGCCGATGATTGCGATAGGTACAGTCATAGGGGCCTCGTTTACCTTCTGTACAGACTACGCCGTGGATTAAACCTGTACAATATTGTTTTTTGGTATAGATTTTTGCGTGCGCGGTCTCGCAAGCTGTTCCGGTAGGTTGTCCTATTGTTAACCATAGAGCCTGCCCAATTGAAAAGATCCCTGCTTATAAAAATAGACTAATGGACAGGGTAAAACGCCACGCGAGGAAGTCGTCATGCACATATTGCTGACCGGCGGTACTGGTTTGATAGGACGTCAGCTCTGCCGACACTGGTTGACTCAAGGTCATCGCTTGACTGTATGGAGTCGTCGACCGGACCAAGTGGCAAAGCTTTGCGGTGCCGAAGTCCGCGGAATCGGCCGCCTCGAAGAGTTTGGCGCCGAGCCGCTCGACGCGGTGATCAACCTCGCCGGTGCACCGATTGCCAGTCGGCCCTGGACCCACAAGCGCAAGGCGTTGCTCTGGAGCAGCCGGATCAGCCTGACTGAAACCCTGCTTGCCTGGCTGGAAAGTCGCGAACAAAAACCACAGCTACTGATTTCCGGTTCGGCGGTGGGCTGGTATGGCGATGGTGGGGAGCGCGAGCTGACCGAGGACTCGCCGCCGATCAATGAAGATTTCGCCAGTCAGCTGTGTATTGCCTGGGAGGAAACCGCGCAACGCGCCGAGGCCATGGGCATCCGCGTGGTGCTGATTCGCACCGGGTTGGTGCTGGCCGCCGAGGGCGGCTTTTTGTCGCGGCTGTTAATTCCCTTCAAACTCAGGCTGGGCGGGCCTATTGGCAGTGGTCGGCAGTGGATGCCGTGGATTCATATCAAGGATCAAATCGCCCTGATTGATTTTCTTCTGAATCAGAAAGACGCCCGCGGTCCTTATAATGCCTGCGCGCCGAAGCCGGTACGCAATCGCGAGTTTGCCAAGACCCTGGGCAGCGTGTTGCACCGGCCGGCGATAGTGCCGTTGCCGACCCTGGTTTTGCGGGTTGGCCTGGGTGAGTTGTCACTGTTGCTGCTGGGTGGCCAGCGGGCCACGCCGACACGTTTGTTGGCGGCGGGTTTTACTTTTCAGTTCACTGATTTACATGCGGCACTGGACGATTTATCCAGCCGCCTTTGAAAGGACGTTGCATGACCGATCACGCGTTGCTCCTGGTCAACCTGGGTTCGCCTGCCTCCACTTCGGTGGCTGATGTGCGCAGCTACCTCAATCAATTTCTGATGGATCCTTACGTCATCGACCTGCCATGGCCGGTGCGACGTTTGCTGGTCTCGCTGATTTTGATCAAGCGCCCTGAACAGTCGGCCCACGCCTACGCGTCGATCTGGTGGGAGGAGGGTTCGCCGCTGGTGGTCCTCAGCCAGCGCCTGCAACGGGCGATGACCGAACAATGGACTCAGGGCCCGGTGGAGTTGGCAATGCGTTACGGCGAGCCGTCGATTGAGACGACGCTCACCCGGCTGGCCGCCCAAGGGCACAAGAACATCACCCTGGCGCCGCTCTATCCGCAGTTTGCCGACAGCACCGTGACCACGGTGATCGAAGAGGCCAGGCGGGTGGTGCGGGAAAAGCAGCTGGATATTCAGTTCTCGGTGCTGCAGCCGTTCTACGACCAGCCGGAATACCTGGACGCGCTAGTGGCCAGTGCCAAGCCGCATTTGCAGCAGGATTTCGATCACCTGCTGCTGAGTTTCCATGGCCTGCCGGAGCGGCATCTGAAAAAGCTCAACCCCGGTCATTGCTTCAACGGTGGGGGCGATTGCTGCCGTGATGCATCGCCAGAGGTCCTCGCGACCTGTTATCGCGGCCAGTGCCTGCGCACGGCCCGGGCCTTTGCCGAGCGCCTGGGGTTGCCGGAGGATAAATGGTCAGTCTCGTTCCAGTCGCGGCTGGGCCGGGCGAAATGGATCGAACCCTACACCGAAGCGCGGCTTGAAGACCTCGCAGCCCAAGGCGTGAAGAAAATTCTGGTGATGTGCCCGGCATTCGTTGCCGACTGCATCGAGACGCTGGAAGAGATTGGCGATCGCGGGCGTGAGCAGTTCCGCGAAGCGGGGGGCGAGGAGCTGGTGCTGGTGCCCTGTCTGAATGACCACCCTGAATGGGCGGTGGCGTTGAATACGCTGTGCGAACGGGCGCCGAGAGCCTTGTAACCTCAAGAACCAATCGCGAGCAAGCTCGCTCCCACATTGGATCGGGGTCGAACACAAATTATGTGTACGCCGAATATTCAATGTGGGAGCGGGCTTGCTCGCGATAGCTATCCGACAGTCGATAAAGACCTCAAGTCTTCAGCCCATCAAAGCAACGACTCATCCGCCTTCTTGTGCTTCCAGCTGTCATTGCCGGGCAACAGCAGATTCAGCGCAATCGCCACCACCGCGCACAAGGCGATGCCTTTGAGGCCGAAGTCATCCGGGCCGGTTCCGGTGCCCACCAGCACACCGCCAATCCCGAACACCAGGGTCACCGACACAATCACCAGGTTGCGCGCTTCGCCCAGATCGATTTTGTGGCGAATCATCGTGTTCATCCCCACCGCGGCGATCGAGCCGAACAACAGGCAGAGAATCCCGCCCATCACTGGCACTGGAATGCTCTGCAGCAGCGCACCGAACTTGCCGACAAACGCCAGGCTGATGGCGAAGATCGCCGCCCAGGTCATGATTTTCGGGTTGTAGTTCTTGGTCAGCATCACCGCGCCTGTCACTTCGGCATAGGTAGTGTTGGGTGGGCCGCCGAGCAATCCGGCAGCGGTGGTGGCGATGCCATCACCGAACAGGGTGCGGTGCAGGCCGGGTTTCTTCAGATAATCGCGACCTGTCACGCTACCGACCGCGATCACGCCGCCGATATGCTCGATGGCCGGCGCCAGCGCCACCGGAACGATAAACAGAATCGCCTGCCAGTTGAACTCCGGAGCGGTAAAGTGCGGCAGCGCGAACCATGGCGCAGCGGCAATCTTCGCGGTATCGACTACGCCGAAGTAGAACGCCATGCCGAAGCCCACCAGCACGCCGGAAATGATCGGCACCAGGCGGAAAATCCCTTTGCCGAAGACGGCCACGATCAAGGTCGTCAGCAGCGCCGGCATCGAGATCAGCATGGCGGTCTGGTAAGGGATCAGCTCAGAGCCGTCGCCGGCCTTGCCCATCGCCATGTTGGCGGCAATCGGCGCCATGGCCAGGCCGATGGAAATAATCACCGGGCCAATCACCACAGGAGGCAGCAGCCGGTCAATGAAACCGGTGCCCTTGATCTTTACCGCCACCCCCAGAAAGGTATAAACGAAACCGGCCGCCATCACCCCGCCCATGGTCGCGGCGAGGCCAAACTGGCCCTTGGCAAGAATGATCGGGGTAATGAAGGCGAAGCTCGACGCCAGGAACACCGGCACCTGACGCCCGGTGACCAGCTGAAACAGCAGAGTCCCCAAGCCCGCCGTGAACAGCGCGACGTTGGGGTCGAGGCCGGTAATCAGCGGCATCAACACCAACGCGCCAAACGCCACGAACAGCATCTGTGCACCCGATAAAATCGTACGCCAGAGCGGGTCGTTGAACTCGTCCTGCATGCTCAAGCGTCCTTCTGCTTGGTACCGAAAATCTTGTCGCCGGCATCACCCAGGCCAGGAATGATGTAACCGTGTTCATTCAGGCGCTCATCGATGGACGCGGTGTAGATGGTCACGTCGGGATGAGCTTTGTCGACGGCAGCGATGCCTTCGGGAGCGGCGACCAGCACCATGGCGCAGATATCCTTGCAGCCGGCCTTTTTCAGCAGATCAATGGTCGCGACCATCGAACCGCCGGTGGCGAGCATCGGATCGATGATCATTGCCAGGCGTTCGTCGATTTCCGGAACCAGTTTTTCCAGGTAGGTATGCGCTTCCAGGGTTTCCTCGTTGCGGGCCACGCCCACGGCGCTGACCTTGGCCCCTGGAATCAGGCTGAGGACACCTTCAAGCATGCCGATACCGGCGCGCAGGATCGGCACCACGGTAATCTTCTTGCCAGCGATCTTTTCGACCGAAACCGTGCCGCACCAGCCCTCGATGTCGTAACTCTCGAGCGGCAGGTCTTTGGTTGCCTCGTAGGTGAGCAGGGCACCGACTTCCTGAGCGAGCTCACGGAAGTTCTTCGTGCTAATGTCGGCGCGGCGCATAAGGCCGAGCTTGTGGCGGATCAGCGGATGGCGGATCTCACGGATGGGCATAGGGAATGGCTCCGGGCGGCGGGCAAAAAAACCGGCCTAGATTAATCTATCCGGGGGTGTTGTCCTATAGACATGCTGTACGTTAGTCCAGAAAGGCTTGATCTGGCTCCGCCGGATGCGTACCTTTGCCCGCTTTTCCGAACCCGCCACCCCCTGGAGAGCGCCATGTCCGCTGATCTCGAGCATATCCGTCAAATCATGCGAGAGGCTGACTGCCTGTACACCGAAGCTGAAGTCGAGGCGGCCATCGCCCGTGTCGGTGTGCAAATCAACGAACAACTGGCTGAGCGCAATCCAGTGGTTTTCTGTGTGATGAACGGTGGGCTGATTTTCTCCGGCAAACTGCTGACCCACCTTGATTTTCCACTGGAAGCGTCCTACCTGCACGCCACCCGTTACCGCAATGAAACCAGCGGCGGCGACCTGTTCTGGAAAGCCAAGCCGGAAGTCTCGTTCATCGACCGTGACGTACTGATCATCGACGACATCCTCGACGAAGGTCATACCCTGGGCGCGATCATCGACTTCTGCAAACACGCCGGCGCTCGCGCCGTACACACTGCCGTGCTGATCGACAAAGATCACGACCGCAAGGCTCGCCCTGATCTGAAAGCAGACTTCGTCGGCCTGCCATGCATCGACCGTTACATCTTCGGTTACGGCATGGATTACAAAGGCTACTGGCGCAATGCGAACGGCATTTTCGCCGTCAAAGGAATGTAAGACATGCCAACCGCGAGCTTTCTCGACCAATCATTATTCTGCGAACTGGCCGAGAAAGCCGCGGCCAACCCTCGTGGCCGGCAGCATCACAACTTTCATCAGATGGAAGAGCCGTGCCACCGGATGGCGGTGGGCTTGCAACCCTCGACCTACATCCCGCCCCATCGGCATCTGGGTGCCGACAAGGCCGAAACCCTGCTGGTTCTCAAGGGCCGCCTCGGCCTGCTGATTTTCGACGAGTCGGGTCAGGTGCTGAGTAAGCGCGTGCTGCAGGCAGGCGGCGATTGCCTGGGCGTGGACTTGCCGCCGGGCGTGTTCCACGGCCTGGTGGTGCTGGAAGCCGACAGCCTGATGTTCGAATGCAAATCCGGGCCTTACCGGCCGGTGGGCGAGGGCGAGTTGGCGCATTGGGCGCCACGCGAAGGTGAGGCAGGCGTGGCCGAATATCAGGCCTGGATGCGCGCGCAGTTCGATTGATTGCTGCCCAGTGCCCCATGCTAGAGTGCTCGGCCATGTGTCCGGAGCCCACCATGAGCCTTTTGATTCGCAGTTGCGCTGCTGTGTTGCTGGCACTCTGCCTGCCGCTGGAGGCCGCGCCAGCGCCGATGCACGGGCAGTTCCTGCCGCCAGACGATCTGACCCTGCGTGACGCCCAACCTGAGCAGCAACAGCTGCTGCAGGTCACCGAATACTCGGTGGTGGTCGGCAGTCAGCGCCAATCCAGCCAGCAGCCGATCCCGGTGACTTCTCCGGTGATGATTCGTTTGAAGGGCAAGCCGCTGAACAAGGGCGCAGCGATCAATCAGGTGCTGGTCAATTTCGATGGCGAAAGCAAAAGCCTGAAAAAGCCGGTATTCGACGACAAGACCAAAACCCTCACCCTGTATTACCCGATGGCCCAGTACCGGGTGATCATCGATCTGCTGCGCAATGACACGGTCTATTGCCAGTTCCTGAGTTATGCCAACGGGCATGTCTGGGCCGATCTGCACACCGGGGCCGTACGCGCGCGTTGAGCGCAGAGGCTGGCGGGGGGTAAACTGCCCGCCCCGTGAAACGTCTGCGAGCTGGAGTCGGCAATGCGTAAAGATAAAAAACAGGTGATTGGTGACGAGATCGGCGATGCGCAGATCAAATTGTTCCTCGATTTCGAGCCGGTCGACGCCACATCGCCGTCCCTGCACAAACTGATCAAGGCCTACCGTGGCCTGCGTATCGACGATTTCCAGCGCTTTCTGGGGTTCTTTGTCGAAGCCGGTTACAACCTGGATGGCAAGGACGAGCAGGGCAAGGATTTCGTGGAGTTGATCCAGGACCAGCGCAATGCGGCCGAGTACATCGAGTTGATCCAGAAGGCTCGCGGCTGACATAGACGCAAGATCAAAAGATCGCAGCCTTCGGCAGCTCCTACAGGGGGATGCGTACGACCGGCTTCTGTAGGAGCTGCCGAAGGCTGCGATCTTTTTCTTATCGTCGGCGAAGATCTAAAAAAAACGCCCCGCTCTCAAGGAGAACGGGGCGTTTTTTTATGCGCCAAGACTTCAAGCGTAGCTTTGGGTCTCGCTGCTTGGCTCAACCAGTTCCAGGCTGAGATTGTTCTGCGTGTTGAGCTTGCGGTACAGCGCAGCGTCGGTTTCCAGGACCTTTTCCCGAGCTGGGAAGATTTCCTTGAGTTTGGTCGCCCAAACGCCTTTGGTTTTTTCCGGGAAGCAACGTTCGATCAACTCAAGCATGATCGAAACGGTCACCGAGGCACCTGGCGAGGCACCGAGCAGGGCCGCCAGCGAACCGTCCTTGGCTGCAACCAGTTCGGTACCGAACTGCAGAACGCCGCCTTTCTTCGGATCCTTCTTGATGATCTGTACGCGCTGACCGGCCACTTCCAGGCGCCAGTCTTCTGCTTTGGCTTCTGGATAGAAGCGACGCAGGGACTCCAGACGCTGCTCCATCGACTGCATCACTTCGCTGACCAGGTACTTGGTCAAGTCCATGTTGTTTTTGGCCACGGCCAGCATCGGGCCGATGTTGCCGGCGCGAACCGACATCGGCAGGTCCATGAACGAGCCGTGCTTGAGGAACTTGGTAGTGAACCCGGCATAAGGTCCGAACAGCAGGGACTTCTTGCCATCGACGACACGGGTGTCCAGGTGCGGTACCGACATCGGTGGCGAACCCACCGCAGCCTGGCTGTACACCTTGGCCTGGTGGTGTTTGACCACTTCCGGGTTGTCGCAACGCAGCCATTGGCCACTGATCGGGAAACCGCCGAAGCCTTTGCTTTCTTCGATGCCCGAAGCCTGCAGCAACGGCAAGGCCGCGCCGCCAGCACCGAGGAAGACGAACTTGGCATCGACATCACGGGAGTTGCCGGTGTTCACGTCCTTGATGCTGACGGTCCAGCCGCCGTTGTTACGCTTGAGGCCGGTGACACGCTTGCAGTACTTGACCTGGGCATCGGGTGCGCTGGCCAGGTGCTGGAGCAACTGGTTGGTCAGGTTGCCGAAGTTGACGTCGGTACCGTTGATCACACGGGTGGCGGCGACGATTTCGTCAGCCGGACGCCCCGGCATCATCAATGGCATCCACTCCGCCATTTTCGCCTTGTCTTCGGTGTATTCCATGTCCGCGAAAGCGTGATGCTTGTGCAGCTTCTCGAAGCGCTTTTTCAGGAACGAAACGCCGCTCTCACCTTGCACGAAGCTCAGGTGCGGTACCGGGGCGATGAAAGTTTTCGAGGAGCCGAACGTGCTTTTTTTGGTCAGATAGGACCAAAACTGCTTCGACACCTCGAACTGGGTGTTGATGTGCACGGCTTTCTTGATATCGACGGAACCATCCGCGGCCTGGGGCGTGTAATTCAGCTCACACAGCCCGGCGTGACCGGTACCGGCGTTGTTCCACGGGTTGGAACTCTCCGCGGCACCCGAATCCATCAGCTCGACGACTTCCAGCTTGATCGCGGGGTCGAGCTCTTTGAGCAGTACAGCGAGGGTGGCACTCATGATGCCTGCCCCAACCAATACCACGTCGACTGCTTCGTTATGCGCCATTTAACGCGTCTCCAAAATCTGCAGCACCAAATTGACGGCATAGCTGCCAGGAGTTACAGGGCATGCTTCAAATAAAGCCCCAGGTCACCCATGGCCAGGATCGCCATGTCCGAATCTTCGCAATTTTTCGCAACGTCGACGGACGCTACCAACCGGCCCAAAGCTCGTATGAACTCACTTCAGCGCGCCGCAGGCAATTCGACTTATGGTCTAGGCGTCCGTTTGTGCAACCAAATCCGTAGCGGACAGGCTTCAGGCTCCAGTTCTTGAGGAGTGCTCGGTCCCGTGTAGTTGGGCTGTTTCAGACGCTAATAGTGCATTTTCAGACGCAAAACTATTCATTTGCTCGCCACACTCTTGTGAAGTTGTGAAAACCCGTTTTTTCACGCTCTTTTGAAGACGTGAACCTCAAAAAGGGCTGCCCCAGCCTGGCACCGGGCCCGAGGTTAACTGCCGTCATGGGATACATGACAGGCAAAACGGGCAAACAACTCAGTGACCGAGCGCAATGGCAGCTCTGGCAGATTCGCGAAAAGTGGTGGTTTGCAGGAAAAACAGCAAGCGCGCCAGCTTCACTCGATCTGTGTGGGCGGCTCTCTGTGGGCGGTGCGGGGAGCTAATGCAAGCGCATTAGCGATGCTGCGAGGCCCGATCAGGAGACGTCCTTATAATCGGGGGGAGATTGTAGCGAAGAAACGCATGGAAATGGTCTTGTTAAATGACTTTTATTAGCCGTTTGGTCAGGTGGTCAACGCGTAATGTGCTCGTGAGCGGGGCATGCGCGGGCTGATCCGGGCATCGGCGGGCAGTGGTCGCTGTAGCCAATTGAGGCGAATTTCTTCGATTTCGACCCAGCCGTCGCCCATCGGCGGCAGGCAGCAGTGCTTGAATGCCTGGCAGCAACCCTTGTGGTCGAGCAAGGCAAAGCTGCGGTATTGCTGGCGTGGAGCGAACAAGGACCGGAGAAAGCGCATGGCGGAGTACCTGCTGGGTGACTGAGTCGAAGGTTGCCAGCCAGGCATGACAGACCGATGTAAAAGCTGTGACGGCTGTGTGACAGCAGCCCGCCCGCAGCGCCCGGGTCAGACGTTTGAGCAAGTGTTGCGTAAGGGTAGTGGCCTGTATGGCTAGTTCTGTTAGTCAACTTCGTTGCCGAGCCCCTATCCTGCGTTGCTGTTTCTCGCCATAACGGGCTATGACTCGTCACAGCGCCTTGACTATGGACTTCTGGCATCCGAATTTGAGCTAACGAACTAGCCGTACAGGCCACTGGTTCGCAGCACTGGCCCACCGCTATACTGCGCGCCTGTTTGTACCTGATTCTGGAGAGATGAGCATGTTGCAACGCCTGTTGTTCGGTTTGATCACTGTGACCAGCTTGACGCTGGTCGGCTGCGCCCACAGCCCGCAACAACTCAGCCCGCAACCGAAACTCTTGGCGCAACTCGCGCCTGTGGGCCAAGGCCAGCCGGTAGTGGTGAAAGTGGTCGACGGTCGTCCGTCGCCAACCTTGGGGACCCGTGGCGGTCTGTACCCTGAAACCAGCGCCATCAGCGTCGCCAGCGCCGACATCGTGCCCAAGCTGCAAGCCCAGGCCGAAGCCGCCGTGCGCCTGCTGGGGTTCACTCCGAGCCAGAATGCGCTGAACGCTCCGCAAGTGACCGTGACCCTGGTCGAACTGAAGTATCAGTCGCCTAAACAAGGCATGTACGTGACCGAAGCGACTATCGGCGCGACCTTCCGTTCCGACGTGTCGAACGCCAACCGTCGCTACAGCGGCCGTTACGGCGCGTCCCTGGACCAGCGCTTCGGCATGGCGCCGAACCAGGAAACCAACACCAAGCTGGTCAGTGATGTGCTGAGCGATGCCCTGACCCGACTGTTCAAGGACCCGACCATCGGTCAGATCCTCAGCCAATAATGTTGGCTCTGTGTAGGAGCTGCCGCAGGCTGCGATCTTTTGATTTTCGATCCTGTCGGCACGCTGCTTAAACACAAAAGCCCGGCTTCAGTGATGAAGCCGGGCTTTTTCATGGCTCCCTGAATTCAGGCCGCTTGGACATAGAAGTCGAGCATGCTCACCCCGGTCAGCAAGTCAGTCTCGGGCAGGTCGGCATGCTGATGGCCACCGAGGGCGCAATACACCAGCCAGTGACGGTCCTGAACGTTGAAGGCCAGGCCGCCAATCAGGGCTTCCTGTTCGTCGCTGGGGGAGATCAGATAAAGGCGATCCTGGTTTTCTGCATGCAGCATGACAAACTCCGTGTCGGTTTCGAGGGGCAACAGACTGGCTTGTTTAAATGACGAAAGCGTGACCGGATAAATTAATCGGCGAATGGGTCGCTCGTTGGTCGAATAGGCTAGGGCATGGGTCAGCGCTTTCGGTAGAATCCGCGCCGCGGCTGCTTGTTCGATAGCCCCTACGGCATGTTTTACTCGAGGTTCCCGATGTCGCTGCAACTGATTGTGTCCATGTTCAACGCCCACCCCGCGAAACTGGTGAATATCCTGGCCTTGCTGTTTGCCTGCCCTGGCGGTTGGTTGCTGCATGCGACCCGTCGTCGAGAGCAACGCGCCCTGGCCAGCCTCGAGGCGCAAAGCCAGAAGCGCACTATCGACCAGCCCATCCTGCTGCTGGATGTTGCGACCTTACGCAAGAACCGGTTTTTCTATTGCTTCGGCTTCGCCTGCCTGGGCTTGGGGCTGCTGGTGTCGTGGGTCAGTACCTGGATCTGAGCCGGGACTCTGTGGCGAGGGAGCTTGCTCCCGCTGGGTCGCGAAGCGGCCCTAAAACCTGCCACCACGATTATTCAGATAAAACGCAGCAGCCGGCGGGAGCAAGCTCCCTCGCCACGGTGCGATTAAAGTGAGCGTCACGCTCCACTGACTACAACGCCTTGCGCCGCTGCCTACAAATCCTCCAGAATTCGCCGGCTTGTGCACCTTGCCCCGCGCCACTAAGGTTCTCCAGTCGCTGCCCATCAGCGATCGGGTTTAGTCGCCCGTGGTTGTTAGCAAGGTGTATCAGCTCCGCTCAGTCAGGTATTCCCCATCCCTGAACTCAATGGTGGCTGTGCGCAGGGCGCTTCGGCGCGCCGGTATTGCTGAACTCCCCGGTCGACTAACCTGCGTACAGCCGCCACCCCTTCGTTTAGTCGCGAGGTGGTGGCGGCCCCACTCAAGGAGTTTAGCGAATGTTCAAAGTCAGCCCCAACCCACCCGAAATCCCAAACGTTTCGCCCTACGAATCCTTCGATTCAAAAAAGCTCCACGCGGCCGCCTACCGAGCCCTCGATCACTACCTGACGCCACCGCCACCAGACAAGCCGCCTTCCAGCAACGAGCGTCCAAACCAGTTCTTCACCGTCGCCCCGGACATCAACGCCGAAGCCTTGATGGCCCATACCTACGAAACCTTCTGTTCGGCCAGCACGCTGACCCTGGATCTTTCCGATGATCTGGAAGGCAAACAACGCAACCTGGCCCTGGCGATCTACAGTCTGATGGAGTTGGGGTTGTTGTTGGTCGAAAAAATGATGGATCGCGAGTGTGCGGTGAAGGTTTAGCCAGAGGCAGGAATGTATCGCCGAACGCAGAACCTGTGGCGAGGGGGCTTGCCCCCGCTCGGCTGCGAAGCAGTCGTAAAGTCGGAGCATGCGGTGCGCCTGATACAACGCGCTTGCAGGTTTTAGGGCCGCTACGCGCCCCAGCGGGGGCAAGCCCCCTCGCCACAGTAAACCCCGTTGCCACAGGGGATCCGCCAGGCTGAAGATTCGAGACAAAAAAACGGCGCCCAAGGGCGCCGTTGTCGTACTCAGTCACGCCTCAGCGCAGCAACCCCGCCTTCACCAAATACTGATTACGTACCGGTGTTGCGTATTGCTTGACCATAAACGGCCGATGCTCGACCGGACAGGCGTCCAGGCGGCGTTGCCATTCTTCCTGGGCTGTGGCCAGCTCCTCGGCCGGGAACAGGTCGGCAGCGAGCGGCACCTGCAATTGCGGGTTGGCGTCGCTCCATTGTGCGTACGCGAGATAGTGCACCGGAAACAACCGGTAGCCACCCAGAATCTGCCGGTCCATTTCGATCGCCAGTTGCTTGGTGTCTTCGAACAGTTCGCAGATCGGTGCGGCGAAATTCACGTGCACGCGGCCCTTATAGCCCGTTATCCCTTTGGCGATGCTGGCATCGTCCTCGCCCGGCACCTTGCTGTAAGTGCCCGTGGTGGCGCGGATGTACAGCTCGCGAGCCTTGGCCTGATCGCAGGGGTCATATTCGTAGCTGATCGACACGGGGGTCAGGTTCAGCGAACGGATGACCTCGCCGAACGGCTCGTCCTTGCGGCTCATGTGAAACATCTTGAGGATCGCCGACTCGGTACGGTCGTCGCCGTCCTTGGCGCGGCCTTCGGCCTGGGCGATCCAGATCGACTGGCAATCGTTGCGGATCGAGTGGCTGATGTAGGCCGACAGCAGCTGATAGGCGGCCATTTTCTCGCGGCGACCGATGATGGAGCGGTGCACGATAAAGCTCTTGTTCAGGCGCATCAGGTCGCTGACAAACGGCTTTTGCAGCAGGTTGTCGCCAATGGCGATGCGCGGGGTCGGCAGGCCAGCGTGGTAAATGGCGTAGTTGACGAAGGCCGGGTCCATCACGATGTCCCGGTGGTTGGCCAGGAACAGGTAGGCGCTGCCGGACTTGAACTGTTCGACGCCGGTGTAGGTCACGCCGTCGGTTGCGCGTTCGATCGTGTGGTCGACGTAAAACTCGACCTTGTCCTGCAAGGTGGCCACCGAAGTGATACCGGCGAACTCGCGCCGCAGCCGATGAGCTATAAGTGGTTTGAGCATCCAGCCGAGGGCGCCGGCAAAGCGCGGGAAGCGGAAGTGGGTGAGGATATCTAGAAACGCCTTGTCGCCGAGCAGCCGTGCCAGCACTGCCGGGACTTCGCTGTCGTCGTAAGGTCGGATGGCATCGAATTCGCCCATCATGCTCTCTTGTTAGAAACGGCTAGGGTAAGTAAAAGGTCTGGATCAAAAGGTAGCCGGGCACGGTCTGAAAAGTAAGCTCAAACAAAAATAGCCCGGCAAATAGACCGGCGATTATACGCACAAGTCACTCGGGAGACCGCGATGCTCGAAACTGCCCACTACGACTGCCCTTATTGCGGTGAAACGGTCGAGGCTGTACTCGACCTTTCCGGCGGTGATCAGCAGTACATTGAGGACTGTCCGGTGTGCTGCCGGCCGATTGTATTCACGCTGCAAACCGATGGTCATGAATGGATGCTCGACGTTCGCACTGAAAACGAGTGAAGGGGGGGGCTGCATGCAGCGAATCTACGAACCGGAAAACCTGATGGAGGGCGAGTTGCTGCAAGGCATGCTCGCCAGCGAAGGCGTGGAAGCGCATTTGGTGGGTGGCGATCTGCTGGGTGGGGCCGGTGAGTTGCCGGTGTTCGGTCTGCTCGGTCTGGCGGTGGATAACGACCAGGCGCAATACGCACGGGAACTGATCGCCGCGTACAATGCCGCGGCGCCGCTGCCGGGGGATGAACCGGAAAGCTTTTCTGGCGTTCTGGTCTGTTAGGCTGGCGTTTGTTTTGTTCTAGAGTCGTGTTGCCCCATGTGTGGACGTTATGCTCTGTTTCGCTGGAACCCCGCTTTCGCAGCCCTGCCAGGATTCCCCGCGGATCAGCAGGCGCAGTGGAATATTTCGCCCAACGACTCGGTGCTGATCCTGCGCGCGACCGACGGTCAGCGTAACCTGGCCCGCGCCCGCTGGGGGCTGACACCGCCGTGGCTGACCGACATGTCGCGGACCCCGGCTCACGCCCGGGCGGAAACCCTGGCCGAGCAGCCGATGTTTCGCGAGGCCTTTCGTTTGCGCCGTTGCCTGTTGCCGGCCAATGGTTTTTACGAATGGCGCGGCACCACCCGCAAGCGTCCGTACTGGTTGACTCCGGGAGAGGGGTCGGCGCTGTTCTTCGCGGCGATCTGGGAGGCTTATCCGGTTCAGGAGCAGGTCTGGCTGAGTACCGCGGTGGTCACTCAGGTGGCTTCAAGCCAGCGTCGCCCGCTGATTCTCGATGCCGCCGGCCAGGAAGCCTGGCTGAACCCGCAAACGCCGCTGCACAGCTTGCAGGCGTTGCTCGCCAGCGAGCCGGCACCGTTGCGCGAGCGGGTGCTGGCCAACCTAGTGAATGATCCGAAGCTCAATGCGCCGGAGTGTTTGACCCCGGGTTGAGTCGACTGGAGTCCGTGGAGCATTCGAAAAGATCGCAGCCTGCGGCAGCTCCTACGGGATGTGTGTTGTACCAATGACATTGGAAAAACACGGTCCGTGTAGGAGCTGCCGTAGGCTGCGATCTTTTGGGGGGCGCCCCGCGCCTGACTGACTGGCATTGCAGATGGAGCTGGGTGAGGTTTTCCGCGGATGAATCCGAAAATCAGCTGTTACACGTCCGTTGCATCTGGCGCCGATACCCATCACCGCCTAGGATACGCGCCATGTCTTCAGGGAGCGCATTCATGAGTAAGTCATTGGTTTTGTGTGCACTGAGCGCAGCCTTGCTGCTCAGCGGTTGTCAGTCGGTCAACACCACCAGTGGCGGCGCAGTGGGTGTTGAGCGCAAACAGTACATGTTCAGCATGCTGTCGACCGCCGAGGTCAACAAGATGTATGCGCAGTCCTACCAGCAGACGGTGGGGGAGGCGAGCAGCAAAGGTTTGCTGGACAAGACCAGTAACGATGCCAAACGGGTCCAGACCATTGCCGACCGACTGATTGCTCAGGCGCCGAATTTCCGTCCGGACGCTGCCCAGTGGCAATGGGAAGTCAACCTGATCAAGAGTGACGAGCTCAACGCCAGCTGTGGTCCTGGCGGCAAGATCTTTTTCTACAGTGGGTTGATCGACAGCCTGAAACTCACCGACGACGAAATCGCCGCGATCATGGGCCATGAGATTGCCCACGCATTGCGCGAGCATGGCCGTGAAGCGATGTCCAAGGCCTATGGCATCGAGATGGCGAAGCAGGGCGCCGGGGCCTTGTTCGGCCTGGGGCAGAGCAGCCTCGCGCTGGCGGACACCGTGGCCAATTACGGCATGACCTTGCCCAACAGCCGCGGCAATGAAAATGAAGCGGACTTGATCGGCCTGGAACTGGCCGCCCGCGCCGGCTACGACCCGAATGCGGCCATCACCCTGTGGACCAAAATGAGCAAGGCCTCGGAAGGTGCACCACCAGAGTTCCTGAGCACCCACCCGTCATCCAGCAGCCGGATGGCTTCGTTGCGGGCAGCGATTCCGAAGGTGATGCCGCTTTACCAGAAGGCCAAGAAGTCCTGATAGCCTGCTGGCGTAGCCTGCGATCTTTTGGTGTCATCAAAGGCACTGAAGATCAAAAGATCGCAGCCTGCGGCAGCTCCTACAGGCATTAGGGCAAGCCCCTTAGCCACAATTACCCGCCAGACAGAGATGTCTTGTTCGGCAGAACCTACACCCACCCACTCATCTGCATCGCTTTGTACACCGCGACAATGGCGAGGATGAGGAATGCTGCGGCCGCCAAACGGCGGATCAGGGTCAGGGGCAGCTTTTCCGCTGCGAAGTTACCCGCCAGCACCACCGGCACGTTGGCGATCAGCATGCCGAGAGTAGTGCCGATGATCACCAGCCACAGTTCCGGGTATTGCGCGGCGAGCATCACGGTGGCGACCTGGGTCTTGTCGCCCATCTCGGCGAGGAAGAAGGCGATCAGCGTAGTCAGGAATGGCCCGAATTTGCGTGCGGTGCTGGCTTCGTCGTCGTCCATCTTGTCCGGCACCAGGGTCCACAGCGCCGTCGCCGCGAAGCTCGCGGCGAGGATCCAGTGCAGGGTGGCGTCCGAGAAGAAGCTGCCGAACCAGGCACCGACCACACCCGCTGCCGCATGGTTGGCCAGGGTTGCAGCGACGATACCGGCAATGATGGGCCAGGGTTTGCGAAAGCGCGCGGCGAGAATCAGGGCAAGCAGTTGCGTCTTGTCGCCGATTTCGGCCAAGGCAACGATCGCGGTAGGAACGAGTAGAGAATCCAGCATCAGGGTTTTCCTAAGGGGCGGGTCGACACGGCTATGACACGTACAGCCTTCCCGCCCCGGGTAAGGTGTTCGTGTCATAGGTCTTGTCAAACCCTGCGGTCCGTCTGTGCGGACTCTGGGTCGCATACGCCATGATCTGAGGACCAAGTATGTTGACGTATGCCGGACGAGCATGGCGCTCGTGGGAGACTACTCCCCTAGGACGGAGCGGATTCTGCCTAGGCAAATCCGATTGAGCAAGCCCTGTTTTGCTAAGGGGTGTTACCCACGCTTGGCCCGGTAGATTCTGAAGCCTTGCCCTTCAGCCTTGATTGCACACACACCAAGGTGCTCTTCGATCAAGGGTTGATACTTCAGGAAACTGTTGGCGACCAAGCGCAGTTCGCCGCCGTTTTTCAGATGTTTGGCTGCTTTTCGCAGCAAGTTTTCTGTCGCGTGATAGTCGGTATGGACCCCGACATGGAACGGCGGGTTGCTCAAAATCGCACTCAAACCCATGGGGGCGGCATCGATTCCGTCGCCGGTCAGCACCTCGGCTTCCAGGCCGTTGGCAGCCAGGGTCAGGCGACTGCTGGCCGCGGCAAACGCATCGACGTCGAGCAGGGTCACGGTGTTATGCGGATAGCGCCGTTTGACCGCCGCGCCCAACACCCCGGCGCCACAGCCGAAGTCCAGCAGATGCCCGCTGGGCAATTTGTCCAGGTGTTCAAGCAGCAGCGCGCTGCCCCGATCCAGGCGCCCGTGACTGAACACGCCGGGCAGGCTGATGACTTTCAGTGGGCCCTCGGCCAGCGGCAGTTCGTACTCCTGCGCCAGGCTCTCCAGGGTCACCGCCTGCGGGGCATTGGCCACGGTGACTTGCCAGAGTTGGCAATGCCGCGCGCTGTCGAGTTTGCGCGGTTTGCCAAAGGGATTCAGTTGCTTGGCCGCGCCTTCGATACCACTGCGCTTTTCCCCCACCAGGTACAACTCGCGGCCGGCTAGGCGCGAGGCCAGGGCATTCAGCACGTAGTCGGTCAGGTCCTTGGATTTGGGCAGGAACAGCACCGCGGTTTCGAAGCCTTGAGCCGGCGCATTCACGCCAAAATGGCTGCGCTCGGCAAAGCGTGCATCCAGCGCGGCCTGATCCCCGGCGTGCCAGCACCAGCCATGGGCGTCGGGCAATTTGCCCAGCAAGTCATCGGCGGGCAAACCGGCCAGCAGCAGCGAGCCCTGGAATAACTCGGCCTGACGAAGCAGTACTTCACTGCGCGGATCCATGGTCTGCTCCCTGAAAAAATGGTGCGCAGTTTATCAACTGACAACCCGCAGCGCTGCACCGTTGAAGAAGCCTTGGGCGTTTTCCGTCAACTGACCGACGATCCGCTGCCGCGCTTCGCGACTGCCCCAGGCGTTGTGCGGGGTGACGATCAACCGCGGGATGTCGGTGGCCAGCAGGGGGTTGCCGGCAGTGGGCGGTTCGACGCTCAATACGTCGGTGGCCGCGCCGCCGAGGTGACCGCTGCGCAGGGCATCGGCCAGCGCCTGCTCGTCGATCAAGCCGCCGCGCGCCGTATTGATCACAAAGGCGCCAGGCTTCATCAGCGCCAGTTCACGGGTGCTGATGAAGTGGCGGGTGTGTTCGTTGAGCGGGCAGTGCAAAGTCAGCGCGTCGATTTGCGGCAGCAGTTCATCCAGCGGCAAGCGATCGGCTCGGGCAGGGCGCCCTGGCAGCTGGCCGAGCAATACGCGCATGCCGAAGGCTTCGGCCAATCGAGCGACGGCGCTGCCCAGCTCGCCATGCCCGAGCAGGCCAAGAGTCTTGCCCTCCAGCTCGACAATCGGGAAATCCAGCAGGCAAAATTGCTTGGCCTGCTGCCAGCGACCCTCGCCGACCGCTTTCTGATAGTCGCTCAGGCGCGTGGCCAGGGCCAGCAGCAGCATGATGGTGTGTTGGGCCACCGAGGGCGTGCCATAACCCTGGCAGTTGCTCACCGTGATGCCGTGGGCGCGGGCGGCATCGAGGTCGACGTTGTTGGTGCCGGTGGCGGCGATCAGGATCAGCTTCAGTTCGGGGCAGGCCGCCAGGGTCTGGGCATTGAGCATGATCTTGTTACTGATGGCGACGCTGGCGCCTTGCAGGCGTTCGACCACCTGATCCGGGGTGGTCTGTGCGCACAGCTGCAAGTCGCTGAAGCTGTTTCGCAGCGCACTGAGGTCGAGGTCACCCAAATCCAGGGAGGTGTGGTCAAGGAACACGGCGCGGCGATTGTTACTCATCAACTGTACCTTTTGTGGGATTGACTGAAGGCGTAATGTGGCGAGCCTAACAGATGAAACAATTCGTTACTCCCTGCCCAAAAGGAGCCCCCATGTACTGGACAGAGTTTTTTACCGTCGCCCTTATTCACCTGCTCGCCGTTGCCAGCCCGGGCCCGGACTTCGCCGTGGTGGTTCGCGAAAGCGTGACCCACGGTCGCCGCGCGGGCACCTGGACGGCGTTGGGCGTCGGCACGGCGATCTTCCTGCACGTGGGTTATTCGTTGCTGGGGATCGGCCTGATCGTGTCGCAGTCAATTGTCCTGTTCAATGCCCTGAAATGGCTGGCGGCCGCCTATCTGCTGTACATCGGCTTCAAGGCGTTGCGCGCGCAACCGGCGAAACCGGCGACTGACGACCTGCACCAGGAAGCCGGCGAGCGCACGGCCCGTGGCGCCTTTACGTCGGGTTTCGTGACCAATGGCCTGAACCCCAAGGCGACCTTGTTCTTCCTGTCGTTGTTCACCGTGGTGATCAATCCGCATACGCCGCTGGCAATCCAGGCGGGCTATGGGGTGTACCTGGCCGTGGCGACCGGGTTCTGGTTCTGCCTGGTGGCCATGCTGTTCAGCCAGCAACGGGTACGTGCCGGTTTCGCCCGCATGGGCCACTGGTTCGACCGGACCATGGGCGCGGTGCTGATTGCCATTGGCGTGAAGCTGGCGTTCACCGAGATGCATTGACTGCGCTAGCGGAAATAAGTGCTGGCGCAAAGCCGGCATTTGTACACCCTGCAAATCATTCCTTTGGCTGATTTAGCGGTCATCAAGGGGCTCTAAAGTGAAGATCTTTACAGCCCAGACCGTGCAGTCACAAAAGGGATTCATATGTTGCAGACTCGCGTTATCCCGCCAGCCGAAGGCGCTTATCAATACCCGCTGTTGATCAAGCGGCTGCTGATGTCCGGCAGCCGTTACGAGAAGACCCGCGAGATCGTCTACCGCGATCAACTGCGCTACAGCTACCCGACCCTCATCGAGCGTGTCGCGCGGCTGGCCAACGTCTTGACGGCAGCCGGGGTCAAGGCCGGTGACACCGTGGCGGTGATGGACTGGGACAGCCATCGCTACCTGGAGTGCATGTTCGCTATCCCGATGATCGGCGCAGTGATACACACCATCAACGTGCGCCTGTCACCCGATCAGATTCTCTACACCATGAACCACGCCGAGGACCGCTTCGTGCTGGTCAACAGTGAGTTCACGGGCCTTTACCAGGCGATAGCCGGGCAGTTGACCACGGTCGAGAAGACCCTGCTGCTGACCGATGGGGCGGAAAAAACCGCCGACCTGCCGAATCTGATCGGCGAGTATGAGCAATTGCTGGCCGCCGCCAGCCCGCAATACACCTTCGAAGACTTCGACGAGAACTCGGTCGCGACCACGTTCTACACCACCGGCACCACGGGTAACCCGAAAGGGGTGTATTTCACCCATCGGCAACTGGTCCTGCACACCATGGGTGTGTCGACGATCATGGGCAGCATCGACAGCGTGCGGCTGCTGGGCACCAGCGACGTGTACATGCCGATCACCCCAATGTTCCATGTGCACGCCTGGGGCTTGCCATACGTAGCGACCATGCTCGGGCTCAAGCAGGTCTATCCCGGCCGTTACGATCCGGAATTCCTGGTGGAGTTGTGGCGCAAGGAAAAGGTCACGTTCTCTCACTGCGTGCCAACCATCCTGCAGATGTTGCTCAATTCCAAGGCGGCTCAGGGCACCGACTTCGGCGGCTGGAAAATAGTCATCGGCGGCAGCGCCCTCAACCGTGCGCTGTACGAAGCGTCCAAGGCCAAGGGCATACAACTGACTGCCGCTTATGGTATGTCGGAGACCGGCCCATTGGTGTCCTGCGCGCACCTCAATGACGAGCTGATGGCCGGTACCGAAGACGAACGCACCACTTATCGAATCAAGGCCGGGGTGCCCGGGCCCTTGGTGGAAGCGGCTATTGTCGATCCGGAGGGCAACTTCCTGCCGGCCGATGGCGAGTCCCAGGGCGAGCTGGTGCTGCGTGCGCCATGGCTGACGGAGGGTTATTTCCGCGAACCGCAGAAGGGCGCCGAACTCTGGGCTGGCGGCTGGTTGCACACCGGTGACGTGGCCACCCTGGACAGCATGGGGGTGATCGATATTCGCGACCGGATCAAGGATGTGATCAAGACCGGTGGCGAGTGGGTGTCGTCCCTGGCGCTGGAAGACCTCATCAGTCGCCATCCGGCGGTACGCGAAGTAGCAGTGGTCGGCATCCCGGATCCGCAATGGGGCGAGCGCCCGTTTGCCCTGCTGGTGGTGCGCGAGGGGCACGCCATCGAGGCCAAAGAGCTCAAGGAACACCTCAAGCCATTCGTTGAACAAGGGCACCTGAGCAAGTGGGCGATCCCCAGCCAGATCGCGCTTGTTACTGAAATTCCCAAGACCAGTGTCGGCAAGCTCGACAAGAAGCGCATCCGCGTCGACATCACCGAATGGCAGCGCAACAACAGCACCTTCCTTTCGACGCTTTAAGCGTCTTTTGCCGTGCCCGAAAGGGCACGGCAGGCCCACCAAGCAAGCGCTTGGCTTGTCAAATCGAAAATTTCAGCCATGCTCCCCCGGCCGGCATCTGCCGGACTGGCGAAAGGACTGTTCCAGAGTGGTTGGGGGCTGCAAATCACACTTTAGAGGGATCAAGCAGTACTACCTGCTGGCTATAGTCCGCTCAAGGATTTTTAAGAACGGGGCAAACGCACAAAACACCGCGATGCAACTCTGACTGGCTTCGGGACAACCTGGCTCCCTGCCACTCAGAGCGTTTTTAGAAGTGCTCACTGCCATAAAAATAAAGCACATGGAGTAGCGTCGATGACATCAGTAAACCAGTTCTGGCGCCGGGCGAAATTGCCCCTGGCGGTCAGTCTCGCCTCTACGCTCGCCGGGCCAGCATTCGGCGTCAGTTTCAATATCGGTGAAATCGAAGGTCAGTTCGACTCGTCCCTGTCGGTCGGCGCCAGCTGGTCTACTCAGAGCCCCAACAAGAACCTGATCGGTGTCAACAACGGCGGCCACGGCCTGTCCCAGACCTCCGATGATGGTCACGCGAACTTCAAAAGCGGCGAAACGTTTTCGAAGATCTTCAAGGGCATTCATGATCTTGAATTGAAATACGGCGATACCGGGGTCTTCGTCCGGGGCAAATACTGGTACGACTTCGAACTCAAAGACGAACATCGTCTATTCAAGGACATCAGCGACGAAAACCGCAAAGAGGGCGCCAAGTCCTCTGGCGGGCAGATCCTCGATGCGTTCGTCTACCACAACTACTCGATTGGCGATGAGCCGGGCTCGGTTCGTCTGGGCAAGCAGGTCGTCAGCTGGGGTGAAAGTACCTTCATCGGCGGCGGCATCAACTCGATCAACCCGATCGATGTGTCCGCGTTCCGCCGTCCAGGCGCCGAGGTCAAGGAAGGGCTGATTCCGGTCAACATGTTCTACGTCTCGCAAAGCCTGACCGAGAACCTGTCGGCCGAAGCTTTCTACCAACTCGAGTGGGACCAGACCGTCGTCGATAACTGCGGCACCTTTTTCTCGCAGCCGGACATCATCGCCGATGGCTGCGAAGACAACCTGCGTGTACTGAACAAGCGCTCCACACTGCCTCCGGCTGCCGTGGCTGCAGCGGCCGGTTTAGGCGTCAATGTCAACGATGAAGGTGTGCTGGTTCGTCGCGGTGGGGACCGCGATGCACGCGACAGCGGCCAGTGGGGCGTGACGTTCAAGTACAACTACGAGCCGCTGGACACCGAGTTCGGCGCCTATTTCATGAACTACCACAGCCGTGCGCCGATCTTCAGTGCCACGGGGGCACCGCAGTCGATTTATAACCTCGCCGCGGGATTGCCAGCCGCATTCAGACCGCTGGCCCCATTGCTGGTGGCCGGTAGCTCCGAATACTTCGTCGAATATCCGGAAGACATTCGCCTCTACGGCCTGAGCTTCTCCACCACCCTGCCTACCGGTACCGCGTGGCAAGGCGAGATCAGCTACCGTCCGAACGCGCCGGTGCAACTGAACTCCACCGACATCCTGTTCTCCGGCGTGGTTCCATTGGGCGGCAGCCTGACAAACGCTTCGTTGCTCCGGGGGGTACCAGGAGAGGACCTGCACGGCTATCGCCGCAAGGAAGTCACCCAGATCCAGACGACCTTCACGCACTTCTTCGATCAGGTCATGGGCGCCAGCCGTCTGACCCTGGTGGGCGAAGTAGGCATGACCTATGTCGGCGGCCTGGAAAGCAGCTCCAAGCTGCGTTACGGCCGTGATCCGGTCTACGGTCCGGGCGAATTGCCGGCAACCGGCGGCGTCGACACCTGCGCCAACATCCTCAACGCCAGCACCATCAACGGTGCCGGGCCAGGCGCCGCGCAAAACAACCGCAGCCGCAACTGCGACGACGAAGGCTTCACTACGGCAGCCTCCTGGGGTTATCGCGGTCGTGCCATCTGGGAATACAACGACGTATTCGCCGGTGTGAACCTCAAGCCGAACGTGGCCTGGTCCCATGACGTCAGCGGCTACTCGCCTGGCCCTGGCGGCAACTTCGAAGAAGGCCGTAAAGCCGTGAGCCTGGGTGTCGATGCCGAATACCAGAACACCTACACCGCGAGCCTGGCCTACACCAACTTCTTTGACGGCAAGTACACCACCGTAGATGACCGCGATTTCGTTGCGCTCAGCTTCGGCGTGAACTTCTAAGCACTGCATCTTCAGGACGAACAAGAATATGAAAATAACCAAGAGTCTGTTGCACGTCGGTGTCCTTGGGCTTTCCCTGCTGGCGACCAGCGTCATCGCAGCGGTACCTGCGGCTGAAGCGGACAAGCTGGGCAAAAGCCTGACGCCGATGGGCGCAGAAATGGCAGGCAATGCCGACGGCTCGATTCCAGCCTGGAAACCCATGGCCAAGAACGCCGGCAACGTCGACAGCAAAGGCTTCCTGTCCGACCCTTTCGCCAGTGAAAAACCACTGTTCACCATCACCGCGCAGAATGTCGATCAGTACAAGGACAAACTTGCCCCGGGCCAGTACGCGATGTTCAAGCGTTACCCGGAAACCTTCAAGATGCCGGTCTATCCGTCCCATCGCAGTGCGACCGTGCCGGATGCGGTGTTCGCCTCCATCAAGAAGAACGCCACCACGACCAATCTGGTGTCTGGCGGCAACGGTCTGGAAAACTTCGAGACCGCCGTGCCTTTCCCGATTCCAAAAAGCGGCGTCGAGGTGGTCTGGAACCACATCACCCGCTATCGCGGCGGCAGCGTGACCCGTCTGGTGACCCAGGCCACGCCACAGCCGAACGGCTCGTACAGCCTGGTGTACTTCCAGGATCAGTTCGTGTTCCGCGACAAGATGAAGGACTACGATCCAGCAAACCCGGGCAACATCCTGTTCTACTTCAAGCAGAAAGTGACCGCGCCGGCACGTCTGGCCGGTGGTGTGCTGCTGGTGCACGAAACCCTCGATCAGGTGAAGGAACCGCGTTCGGCGTGGGTCTACAACGCCGGTCAGCGTCGCGTTCGCCGTGCGCCACAAGTGTCCTATGACGGTCCGGGTACCGCAGCCGACGGCCTGCGTACTTCCGACAACCTGGACATGTACAACGGTGCGCCGGATCGTTACGACTGGAAGCTCGAAGGCAAGAAAGAGATCTACATTGCTTCCGACAGCTACAAGCTCGATTCGCCGCAGCTCAAGTACGCCGACATCATCAAGGCCGGCCACATCAACCAGGACCTGACTCGTTACGAGTTGCGCCGGGTCTGGCATGTGGTTGCGACCTTGAAGGAAGGTCAGCGTCACATCTATGCCAAGCGTGACTTCTACATCGACGAAGACACCTGGCAAGCCGCGGTGATCGATCACTACGACGGTCGTGGTCAACTCTGGCGTGTGGCTGAAGCTCACTCCCAGAACTATTACAACGTTCAGGTGCCGTGGTACACCGTGGAAACCCTCTACGACCTGCAGTCCGGCCGTTACCTGGCACTGGGCATGAAGAACGAAGAGAAACAGGCATATGACTTCGGCTTCACCGCGACCACCAGTGATTTCACCCCTGCCGCACTGCGTCAGGAAGGTGTTCGCTAACAGGCAGTAAGACAGAGGCCGCAACCTCTGAACGCCCCGACCGGTTCGGGGCGTTTTCTTTTGGGCGCAAAAAACCACCCGCCGGCAAAACTGGACTGACAATTCTGGTCGCAGTCTTTTTCCATCAATTTGTAGCAATAACCTTCAACATCAGGCCTTTTACCGCTAGTCTGCGGACATCTGCAATGCCGACAACAGCAATTAACAAGAGTTGGCTATGACTGACCTGTCCCGTACACAAGGGCCATCCGGCGTTGCTGTTCCAGCACTGGAAGGGCGCTTTTACCGTCCACCCTTGCCTGACGGCTATGTACTGCGGCCTCGCTTGTGCGAGCGCCTGAGTGCCGGCTTGAGCGGGCGTTTGCTGTTGGTCAGCGCTCCGGCCGGGTTTGGTAAAAGCTCGCTGGCGGTGGAGTTCTGTCAGGGCCTGCCGGCTCACTGGCGAAGTCTCTGGCTGGGCCTGAGTCCCCGCGACAACGATCCCGGGCGCTTCCTCGAACGTCTGCTCGATGGTCTTCAACACTATTTCCCGCGTCTGGGCAGCCAGGCCCTCGGCCTGCTGAAAATGCGTCAGCGGCACCAGCCGTTCGCCTTCGAAGAATGGCTCGATGGGCTGCTCGATGAGCTGGCCGATCACCTCGTGCCGAGCAATCCATTATTGCTGGTGCTGGATGACTATCACTTGGCCCAAGGCGCGGTGCTCGATCGCTGCCTGCAATTTTTCCTCAATCATTTGCCCGATGGCTTGCTGGTACTGGTCACCAGCCGGCAGCGACCGGACTGGCACCTGGCGCGGCTGCGGTTGTCCCGGCAGTTGCTTGAACTGAATGAGCAAGACCTGCGCCTGACCCACGACGAATCCCTGGCCTTGCTCGACCGGCACAGCAGTTCGTTGCGTGGTGAAGCCCTGGAAAGCCTGATCCAGCGCAGTGAAGGCTGGGTCGCCGGATTGCGCTTCTGGCTGCTGGCGGCCTCCGAAGCAGGCAATGACGGTGCATTGCCCCAGGTGTTGCACGGCGGCGAAGGGTTGATTCGCGATTATCTGCTTGAAGAGGTGATCGATTGCCTGCCCGTCGAAGTGCAGTCATTCCTGTATGACACCGCGCCCCAGGAGCGTTTTTGCAGCGAGTTGTGCGACGCCGTGCGCGAAGCCCACGACAGCGCCGAAATTCTCCGTTACCTGCAGGCCCATCAGGTGTTCCTGGTGCCCCTGGATGACCAGGGCCATTGGTACCGTTATCACCACCTGTTTTCCGACCTGCTGCGGACCCGTCCCACGGCCAATGCGGTATTGCCGGCGGCCAGCCTGCACCTGCGGGCCTGTCGCTGGTTCAATGCCCAGGGCCTGCTCGACGAAGCGGTGGAGCAGGCGTTGCGTGCCGGGCATCTGGATGTCGCGGCGAATCTGGTGCAGAACCTTTCCGAAGAGCAGCTGTTGGCCGAACAAAACGTCGGCATGCTGCTGCGCTGGAAAATGGACTTGCCCGACAGCCTGCTGATCAGCACGCCACGGTTGATCGTGCTCTACAGCTGGGCGCTGGGATTGGCCTGTCAGCTGGACGCAGCCGAGGAACTGGCTAGCCATTTGAGTCGCTTCCTGCCGGCGCCTTCGGAGACCGCGCAGAAATCCATGCTGGCGCAATGGCTGGCACTGAGCGGAATCATCGCCCGTGGTCGCGGCAACCGCGAGTTGACCCGGCTTTATTGCACCGAAGCACTGGAAAGCCTGCCGCAGAAGCGTTACGGCCAGCGTTTGATGTGTCTTTCGACCCTCTCCAATCTGGCGATTGCCGACGCCGACCTGTGGCGTGCCCGAGGCTTGAACCGTGAGTCTCTGGAGTTGGCGCAACGGGTCGGCAACCCGCTGTTCGAAGCCTTGGCCCATTCCGATCGGGCGCGGGTGCTGCATGCCCGTGGGGAAATCCTCCGCGCGCTCGATGAAGTGCGCCAGGGTTTGCAGCGTCTGCAGGGGTTGTCCGCCCTGCGGTTGTATGCGGTGCGTGCGCGCCTGACCCTGTACGAAGGGTTTTTGCTGACGCTGCTTTCCCAGCCCGAAGCCGGTCTGGCCCGATTGCAGGCGGGCCTGATCGAAGCGCGAGCCTGTCGGGATATCAGCGTGTTGATCGGCCATTGCGCGATCGCCACGCTGGAAGGCAACAACGGTCACTTCGCCAGGGCTTTCGCCGAACTGGCCGAGGCCGAACGGCTGATGCATATCTGGGACGTGCCGCCGATCTACTACCTGGCGATGATTACCCTGGTGAAATGCCAGCTGTGGCTGGCCCAGGGCCGTACCGATCTGGCCGAAGCCTGGCTGGCGCGGTTGGGGCAGACCTATAACGGTGAACAGGCGGCCGCGCCTCCGGAGTTCCATCCGCAACTGCCGCTGCACATCGAACTGCAACAGGCGTTACTCGAGGTGATCCAGGGGCAGCCTGCGGTTGCTGAGCAACGATTGAATAAACTGGTCGAGCACGGACGGCAAACCGGCCGGCTGATACTCAGTGTGATGGCGTTGAATCAGAAGGTGGCGTTGCTGCTCGGCAGCGGGCGCGAGCCTGAAGCGCGGCAGGCCCTGATTCAGGCGTTTGAAGCGGCGTCGGGGGGTGCCCTGCAACCTTTCGAGTGGTTGCTGAGCGGGCATCCAGACTGGCTGCGAGAACAACTCCCGCAGTGCCCGCAACCGGCATTGCGTAAAAGTCTGCTTGAACGTTTACCGGTAGCTGTGGCCCGTGAGCCGATCGAACCGCAGCATCACATGGAAAACCTCAGTGCTCGTGAACTGGCGGTTCTGCAATTGATCGCCCAAGGGTGCTCGAACCAGGAAATCAGCGACCGGCTGTTCATTTCCCTGCACACGGTAAAAACCCACGCTAGCCATATCAACAGCAAACTCGGCGTCGGACGCCGGACCCAGGCCGTGGCGCGGGCGAAGGAGTTGGGGGTGTTGGGTTGAACACAGCCCCACAGGAAATCACCGAGATCTCTCAGACTTCGCCGTCAACTGCTCCCGACAATAATCCCGTTTGCCGACAACTTTGCCAAACAACTCTCCGGCGGCATGATGCAACGCGTCGCCATCGCCATCGCCCGGGCCCTGGCCAACGACCCACAAATCCTGCTGATGGACGAACCCTTCGGCGCCCTCGACAGCCAGACCCGCCTGCAAATGCAGCAATTGCTCTTGCGGGTCTGGGGCAACAGCAAGAAAACCGTGCTGTTTGTCACCCGTGACATCGACCAAGCCATCCTCCTCGGTGACCGCGTCTACGTCATGGGCGCCAGGCCCGGGCGGATAAAAAAGATTCTGGATGTGCCCATCGACCGGCCACGGACCCTGGACATGGTCATGGAGCGGTCGTTTATCGAGATGAAACGGGAGATGTTCGGGCTGTTGCATGAAGAGATGGGGGAGGAGCATTGAACCCATTCGCGGGCAAGCCTCTCTTGTATGTTTAGACTTGAAGGGGTGGGTGGGGCGCATAACCTGTGGGAGCGGGCTTGCCCGCGAAGACGGCGGAACAGGCACCATAGACCACTAGTATTGGACTAGCTGGCAGTCACGAAAAAGAACATGCGTGAGGCCTCTGAGCCGATGTGTAACGAGTTGCGTTGAAGGGGGCGGAATCATAGGCCTTCGGTACCTGCCGGTAGTTGACGAGAGGCCCTCAACCCATATAATTAATCGCAACACGGCCCCTGTCGATTGATGCGCTACGGCGCTGAGATTGCTCAGGGGTTTTTTATTGCCTGGCTTTCTCCCTTGCTACCAGTCTCGTTTTTGCCAGTCCTGGTCGGTTCCCATTCCGTCCAGGCTGAGATCCAGATGGGTCAGATTCAGGAATTCATTTTCCAGCAGTGCCTTCAAGCGTTTCCCCCAACTTGATGATGGGTTGGTGACCTTCATCAGATGTTGGGTAATACACAAAAGCATGAACGGACGAGCCCGGCGTTGGGCGTCATCGTGGAAGGCGAACAGTGAGGGGGCCTGCTGTACTGGTGGCAGTTTCGGTTGGTCGACGATGTTTCGGTTCCACAGGCGACTGTGATGGGCGCACACGTTGCGTAGATAGTTCAGGCTGCGCAGCCAGCAGGCGCAACTTCTTATCGAACACGTATAGGTCGACCGCATTCTGGAATGTCGTCCCCAGCTTGAAATTGTCCAGGGGAAGGCGAGTAGGCTTGGTCCTGGATAGTTTTTGATTACCCTGATGATAGAGCGGGCAACAGAGTTCAGTGCGCTCGCGAAAGGCAAACCAATAGCCGCTGAGACGGTAGTAGCCGATGCGCTCCAGATACTCCAGGGCTTTGGGTTGATCGGTCACTACCATGCCACGAACCATTGGCAGTTCAAGCTGCTCCTGATAGCTCTGCCACGGTTTAGGATAGCGCTGCGTCATCGGTACATCACCCTGGCCACCCATGGCAGCTTCACGTTTTTCATACTTTAAATCGGCTGCTCGGAACCAGGGCGCGTCAATTTGCCTGGATGATTTCCTGTTGTTTCGAGATTGAACTCAACTTTGTCGGGACCGGGCTTCAACGAAAAGTCTTCACGGGCTAACCCGTTCCCACAAGGACACTACTTGACCTTGTGGGAAAGACCGGGCGACGTTTGCTTGCTCGCGAAGACTCTGGATCAGCCAGCTCATGTTTTGTGCCAGAATCGCCCATCACTGATTTCCGAGCACGCCCCGATGTCCCAACAGCCCGCCCTTATCCGCGAAACCTTCCCCGTCGGCCCGTTGCAGTGCAACTGCACGATCATCGGCGATCCGATCACGAAAAAGGCCATCGTCGTCGATCCGGGTGGCAATCATGAGTTGATCCTGGCGCGGCTCGATGCCTTGGGCCTGAAGGTGGTGAGCATCATTCACACCCACGCCCATCTCGATCATTTCCTGGCGTCTGGCCAGATGAAGGAAAAAACCGGCGCCACGCTGCACCTGCATAAGGAGGATCAGTTCCTCTGGGACAACCTGGAGATGCAATGCCGCACGTTCGGCGTGCCCTATACGCCAGTGCCGCCTCCGGATCGCTGGTTGGCCGATGACGAAGAACTGGCCTGCGGCTGTGGGGTGGCGTTGCACACACCCGGACATACACCAGGGTCTATGAGCTTCTGGTTTTCCGAGGCTAAGCTGCTGATTGCCGGTGACACACTGTTTCGTCGCGGGGTAGGGCGCACGGATTTGTGGGGCGGCGACCAGGCGACCATCGTGCGCTCGATCAAACAGCGCCTGTACACCCTCGATGAAGACGCCACCGTGATCACCGGGCATGGCCCCGACACCCGTCTGGGCGATGAAATGCGCGAAAACCCGTTTGTGCGGGCCTGATGGATTTGCCTGGAGGAGCCGATGGAATTTTTACCGTCAGTCGTGTTCCAACGCCAGCTAAGGTCTATTGCCAGCGTCCGCTGCACCACAGAATGCAAAAAAAGTAGGAGCTTTCCATGTTCACCTCGCGTCGTTTGATTATTGTCGCTACTGCCGTGGCTTTGCTGTCTGGCTGCGCTTCGCAGAACCCGTATGACAACCAGGGTCAGGCCGACAGCTCCACGGGCATGAGCAAGACCGCCAAGTACGGTGGGCTGGGTGCGTTGGCCGGGGCGCTGGCCGGTGCCGCCATTAGCCACGACAACCGTGGCAAGGGTGCGCTGATTGGCGCCGCAGTGGTCGGTGCTTCCGCCGCCGGTTATGGCTACTACGCCGACCAGCAGGAAAAGAAACTGCGTGAGAGCATGGCCAATACCGGGGTTGAAGTGCAGCGTCAGGGCGATCAGATCAAGCTGATCATGCCGGGCAACATCACGTTCGCCACCGATTCGGCGAATATCGCCTCAGGCTTCTATCAGCCGCTGAACAACCTGGCGGGCTCCCTCAAGGAGTTCAACCAGAACCAGATCGAAATCGTCGGCTACACCGACAGCACCGGCAGCCGTCAGCACAACATGGACCTGTCCCAGCGTCGGGCCCAGAGCGTGGCGACTTACCTGACCTCCCAGGGCGTCAGCGGTGCGAACCTGACTTCCCGCGGTGCCGGTCCGGATAATCCTGTCGCCAGCAACGGCGACGTCAATGGCCGCGCGCAAAACCGTCGGGTCGAGGTCAATCTCAAGGCGATTCCTGGCCAGCAATACCAGTAAGCCCGGCTCAACCGCAGGCGTAAAAAAGCCCGGCCGATCAATGATCGGCCGGGCTTTTTAGTGTCGTTCGAAAAGTACGGTTATTTCTTCAGGCCATAGTGCTCATCGAGCATGCCGGGTGCATTCGGCGTTTTTGGCGCGTAATCTTTCGGCGGTTCCTGACTGCGCGGTGGCGTCAGGCGTTCCCGTGGAGCCTGCACGGAATCGGCGTGCAGTGCGGCCAGCAGGCGTTGGCGAGTCAGTTCGTCGAGGGCCAGACGGTTGGCGCCCTCGGCGAGATGATCTTGCACATCCTGATAGCTTTGAGTGAGTTTCTGCACCAAAGACGCCGTGCTGTTGAAGTGGGTGACCACTTCATTCTGATAACTGTCAAAACGTTCCTGAATATCATCCAGCTGACGTTGCGTGCGGTTAGGCGCGGCATTCGGCAGCAGGCGGGCGATCAGGAATCCAATGGCGACACCAGCAACCAGGGCAAGAGTCGGCAACAGCCAAACTAAGAGCGAGTGTTCCACGAGTCCTTCCTCTATAAACGGCTTTGCTTTACGTTAACGGCTCGGACCTGCGCTGTATACCGCGACGAGATCGCAATCATGCCAGGCGCAGACTTTTAGCTAGACGAGTCGACCCAATTCGAGGTCACGGAGTTCCTTCCTTGCTTATGCGTGAAACCCCAGTATTTATCGATGGCCCGGTTGGCCAATTGGAAGCCTTGTACCTGGATCTGCCCGACGCCCGTGGCCTGGCGCTGATCTGTCACCCCAATCCGGTGCAGGGTGGGACCATGCTCAATAAAGTCGTGTCGACCCTTCAGCGCACAGCGCGGGACGCCGGCTTGATCACCTTGCGCTTCAACTATCGCGGGGTTGGCGCCAGTGCCGGCAGTCACGATATGGGCACCGGTGAAGTCGATGATGCCCAGGCTGCGGCCCAATGGTTGCGTGCCAAACACCCTGAGTTGCCAATCACCCTGTTCGGTTTCTCCTTTGGCGGTTTCGTCGCGGCGAGCCTGGGTGGTCGCCTGGAAGCCAAGGGCGAAACACTTGCTCACTTATTCATGGTCGCGGCTGCGGTCATGCGCCTGGGTGATCAGGACCTGTTGCCGAAAAACTGCCCGCTGACCCTGATTCAGCCGGAAACCGACGAAGTCATCGACCCGCAAGCCGTCTACGACTGGTCCGCAGCCCTCGATCGCCCCCATGAGCTGCTGAAAGTGGCAGAATGCGGACACTTTTTTCACGGCAAGCTGACGGAACTCAAAGATCTGATCCTGCCGCGCCTTTCGAATTGATTGCAGTCTGATAAGCGATTACCCATGACTACTCGTACGCGAATTCTCACCGGCATCACCACCACCGGCACACCGCACCTGGGCAACTATGCCGGGGCCATCCGTCCGGCGATCCTCGCCAGCCGTGACAGCAATGCCGATTCCTTCTACTTTCTGGCCGACTACCACGCCCTGATCAAGTGCGATGACCCGCTGCGCATCCAGCGCTCGCGTCTGGAAATCGCCGCGACCTGGCTGGCCGGTGGTCTGGACGTGGATCGGGTGACCTTCTATCGCCAGTCCGATATCCCGGAAATCCCTGAGCTGACCTGGCTGCTGACCTGCGTAGCGGCCAAGGGCCTGCTCAACCGTGCCCATGCCTACAAGGCCTCGGTGGACAAGAACGTCGAAACCGGTGAAGACCCGGATGCCGGCATCACCATGGGCCTGTACAGCTACCCGGTGTTGATGGCTGCGGACATTCTGATGTTCAACGCGCACAAGGTTCCGGTCGGTCGCGATCAGATCCAGCACGTGGAAATGGCCCGCGACATCGGCCAGCGCTTCAACCACTTGTTCGGCCAGGGCAAGGAATTCTTCACCATGCCCGAAGCGCTGATCGAAGAAAGCGTCGCGACGCTGCCGGGCCTCGACGGGCGGAAGATGTCGAAAAGCTATGACAACACTATTCCGTTGTTCAGCAGCGCCAAGGAAATGAAAGACGCCATCTCGCGGATCGTCACTGACTCCCGCGCCCCCGGCGAGGCCAAGGATCCGGACAACTCGCACCTGTTTACCCTGTTCCAGGCCTTTGCCACGCCGGCGCAGGCCGATGAATTCCGCAGCGAACTGCTGCAGGGTCTGGGTTGGGGCGAAGCCAAGAATCGCCTGTTCCAGTTGCTGGACAACGAACTGGGCGAGTCCCGCGAACGTTATATCAAGCTGCTCGAGCGTCCGGCGGACCTGGAAGACATCCTCCGGGCCGGCGCGAAGAAAGCGCGCAGTGTCGCCACACCGTTCCTCCACGAACTGCGTGAAGCCGTCGGCCTGCGTTCTTTCGTCAATCAGGCGCAAACCACCACGACCACCAAGAAGAAAGCCGCGAAAGCCCCGCGTTTTGTCAGCTTCCGTGAAGACGACGGCAGCTTCCGCTTCCGTCTGCTGGCGGCTGATGGCGAGCAATTGCTGCTCTCTCGCAACTTCCCCGACGGTAAAACCGCCGGTGCGGTGAGCAAGCAGCTGCAAGCGGGCAAGGACCTGGATCTGCGCAGCGAAGACCTGAGTTTCAGCGTCTGGGTGGAAGGTGAGTGCGTGGCGGACAGTCCGGCCTTCGCTGACAGCGCTGCGCGGGATGCCGCCATCGAGGCTTTGCGGGTGGCTCTGAGCCCTTCGCAGGACTGATTCGGGACCAACCCGACCAAGGGTTGATTGCCATTCTCGAGGGCCGTCGCTACAGTGACGGCCCGTTTTTGTTGCCTTGCTAACGAATTATGACGCCCCTAGAACGATATCAAGCTGATCTGAAACGCCCGGAATTCTTCCATGACGCCGCCCAGGAAACTGCCGTGCGTCATTTACAGCGCTTGTACGACGATCTGGTCGCAGCCTCGCAGAGTAAGCCGGGCCTGTTCGGCAAGCTGTTTGGCAAGAAAGAGCAGGCACCGGTCAAGGGTCTGTACTTCTGGGGCGGCGTTGGCCGCGGCAAGACCTACCTGGTCGACACCTTCTTCGAAGCCCTGCCGTTCAAGGAAAAGGTCCGCACTCACTTCCACCGCTTCATGAAGCGCGTGCACGAAGAGATGAAGACTCTGCCAGGCGAGAAAAACCCGCTGACCATCATCGCCAAGCGTTTCTCCGACGAAGCGCGGGTGATCTGTTTCGATGAGTTCTTCGTCTCCGACATTACCGACGCGATGATCCTCGGCACGCTGATGGAAGAGCTGTTCAAGAATGGCGTGACTCTGGTCGCGACCTCGAACATCGTCCCGGACGGTCTGTACAAGGATGGCCTGCAACGTGCGCGCTTCCTGCCGGCTATCGCCCTGATCAAACAGAATACCGACATCGTCAACGTCGACAGCGGCGTCGATTATCGTCTGCGCCACCTGGAGCAGGCTGAACTGTTCCACTTCCCGCTGGACGCCGCGGCCAACGAAAGCCTGCGCAAGAGCTTCCAGGCCCTGACACCGGATTGCACACTGGCTGTCGAAAACGACGTGCTGATGATCGAGAACCGTGAAATCCGTGCCCTGCGCACCTGCGAAGACGTGGCCTGGTTCGACTTCCGCGAACTCTGCGACGGCCCGCGCAGCCAGAATGACTACATCGAGCTCGGCAAGATTTTCCATGCCGTGTTGATCAGCGACGTCGTACAGATGACCGTCACCACCGACGACATCGCCCGACGCTTCATCAACATGGTCGACGAGTTCTACGACCGAAACGTCAAGCTGATCATCTCCGCTGAAGTCGAGCTCAAAGACCTCTACACCGGCGGTCGTCTGAACTTCGAATTCCAGCGCACCCTCAGCCGTCTGCTGGAAATGCAGTCCCACGAGTTCCTGTCGCGGGCGCACAAGCCGTAGGATATTTCGGAAATTAAAAAGGGCCTGCGTTGCAGGCCCTTTTTTTGTGCTGAAGATCAAAAGATCGCAGCCTACGGCAGCTCCTACAGGGTCATGTTCGTACACCGCGTAGGAGCTGCCGCAGGCTGCGATCTTCATCGATCTCCTATGCGCCGAAGAAGCGTGGTGGTGCGACTGCGCTTTCTTACGCCGCCTGCTGAAACTGCTGCCGATACTGATTCGGCGACAACTCTGTGTGCTGGCGGAACAGCCGAGCGAAGAAGCTCGCATCGTCATAACCGACTTCATAGCTGATGGTCTTGATGCTTTTGCGGCTGGCGGAAAGCAGGCCCTTGGCGGTTTCGATGCGCAGGCGTTGCAGGTAGTGCAGCGGCTTGTCACCGGTGGCGGTCTGGAAGCGGCGCATGAAGTTGCGGATGCTCATGCCGTGTTCGCGGGCGACGTCCTCGAAGCGGAATTTGTCGGCGAAGTGTTCTTCGAGCCAGTGCTGGATCTGCAGGATGATTACGTCCTGGTGCAGTTTCTGCCCGCCGAAGCCGATGCGACCGGGCGCGTAGCTGCGCTGCACCTCGTAGAGGATGTCGCGGGCCACTGCCTGGGCAACGTTGGCGCCGCAGAAACGCTCGATCAGGTAGATGTAGAGGTCGCAGGCCGAGGTGGTGCCGCCGGCGCAGTACAGGTTGTCGGCGTCGGTCAGGTGTTTGTCCTGGTTGAGCTGGACCTTGGGGTAGCGTTCGCTGAAGGCATTGAAGAAGCGCCAGTAGGTGGTCGCTTCCTTGCCGTCGAGCAGGCCGGCTTCAGCGAGCCAGAACACCCCGGTGGCTTCGCCGCAGAGCACCGCGCCGCGTTTATGTTGCTCGCGCAGCCAAGGCAATACTTGTGGATAGCGCTGGCAGAGGGTTTCGAAATCGTCCCAGAAGGCCGGGAGGATGATCACGTCGGTATCTTCCAGGCCGCCATCCACTGGCAGGATCACATCACTGAAACTGCACACCGGTTTTCCGTCAGGGCTGACCAGACGGGTTTCGAAGGCCGGAGTCAGGCCGTGACCGAGTTGTTTGCCATAACGCAGGCTGGCCAGATGAAAGAAATCCTTGGCCTGCATCAGGGTAGAAGCGAAAACCCGGTCGATAGCCAGGATGCTGACGCGCCGCAAGGGCGTGGAGAGCTGGATAGACATAATTCAATTATTCTTATAGGGGAAAGTGGTCACCAAACGGCTGGATCGTCTTATTTTTTGTCGCATGTGTCCAGTGTCCTGTATCGGATCGCAGGCTTAGTCTTTGCGGGTCCATCCCACTAACAATAATTACAGGTGCCCGCATGATCCCCAGAACCTTGTTCAGTTCCGAGCACGAGCTCTTTCGCGACAGCGTGCGCACGTTCCTTGAAAAAGAGGCCGTGCCGTTCCATGGACAATGGGAAAAGCAGGGGTACATCGACCGCAAACTGTGGAACAAGGCGGGGGAGGCGGGGATGCTCTGCTCGCATCTGCCGGAAGAATACGGTGGCCTCGGGGCGGACTTTCTCTACAGCGCAGTGGTGATCGAGGAGGTCGGGCGTCTCGGCTTGACCGGTATCGGTTTTTCGCTGCACTCGGACATCGTCGCGCCCTACATCCTGCATTACGGCAGTGAAGCGCTGAAGCACAAGTACCTGCCGAAACTGGTCTCCGGCGAGATGGTCACGGCCATCGCGATGACCGAGCCGGGCGCCGGTTCCGACTTGCAAGGGGTGAAAACCACGGCGGTGCTGGACGGTGACGAGTACGTGATCAATGGCTCGAAAACCTTCATTACCAACGGTTTTCTCGCCGATCTGGTGATTGTCGTGGCCAAGACCGACCCGAAAGCCGGCGCCAAGGGCACCAGCCTGTTCCTGGTGGAGGCAGACACGCCGGGTTTCTCCAAGGGCAAGCGTCTGGAAAAGGTCGGGATGAAGGCCCAGGACACTTCCGAGCTGTTCTTCCAGGACGTCCGTGTGCCCAAGGAGAGCCTGCTGGGGCAGGCTGGGATGGGCTTTGCCTACCTGATGCAGGAGTTGCCCCAGGAGCGCCTGACGGTCGCGGTAGGCGGCTTGGCGTCGGCCGAGGCGGCGTTGCAGTGGACGCTGGAGTACACCCGCGAACGCAAGGCGTTCGGCAAGGCGATCGCCGACTTCCAGAACACCCGCTTCAAGCTGGCCGAAATGGCCACGGAAATTCAGATCGGCCGGGTGTTTGTCGATCGCTGCCTGGAGTTGCATCTGCAAGGCAAGCTGGACGTGCCGACGGCGGCGATGGCCAAGTACTGGGGCACCGACCTGCAGTGCAGGGTGCTCGACGAGTGCGTGCAGTTGCATGGCGGCTACGGCTTCATGTGGGAATACCCAATCGCCCGCGCCTGGGCCGATGCGCGGGTGCAGCGGATCTATGCGGGGACCAACGAGATCATGAAGGAGATTATTGCGCGGTCGCTCTAAATCAGCGGTGAATCCTATGCCGTCATCGTCGGAACGCCGCCCGGAGCAAGCTCGCTCCCACAATGGATCAGCGGCTGAGCACAATTTTGTGATCGGCACAGAATCCCTGTGGGAGCGAGCTTGCTCGCGATTGGGTCTATGAATCAATCAAGGCGCCGGATTCGGGTGATCCTTGTGAATCGCCTCGATCCCCGCCAGCACTTCATCCGGCAGCTTCAGCTCGAAGCTCGCCAGATTGCTCTCAAGTTGTTCGAGAGTCGTGGCGCCAATGATGTTGCTGGTTACGAATGGCTGCTGCGTCACATAGGCCAGGGCCATTTGCGCCGGATCCAGACCGTGCTCGCGTGCCAATGCAACGTAACGACTGCACGCAGCTTCCGACTGTGGGTTGAAATAGCGGCTGAAGCGGCTGTAGAGACTCAGGCGGCCTTTGGCCGGGCGAGCCCCACCTTCGTACTTGCCTGAGAGAAAACCGAACGCCAGCGGCGAGTAAGCCAGCAAGCCGCACTGTTCGCGGATGGCAATTTCCGCCAGGCCGACCTCGAAACTGCGGTTGAGCAGGTTGTAGGGGTTCTGGATCGACACCGCCCTTGGCCAGCCGCGGCTTTCGGCCAGCGCGAGGAACTTCATGGTGCCCCACGGGGTTTCGTTGGACAGGCCAATATGGCGGATCTTGCCGGCCTTGACCTGCTCGTCCAGTGCCTCGAGGGTTTCTTCCAGTGGCGTGAAGTCCTCACCGGCCTTGTGCGTGTAGCCGAGCTGACCGAAGAAGTTGGTGCTGCGCTCCGGCCAGTGCAATTGGTACAGGTCGATCCAGTCGGTCTGCAAGCGCTTGAGGCTGGCGTCCAGTGCTTCGACGATGTGCTTGCGGTTATGCTTGAGCTGGCCATCGCGAATGTAGTCGATGGTGTTGCCGGGGCCGGCGATCTTGCTTGCCAGTACCCAGTCGGCGCGATCACCACGGGTCTTGAACCAGTTTCCGAGATAACGTTCGGTGCTGGCGTAGGTTTCGGCTTTAGGCGGCACCGGGTACATCTCGGCGGTGTCGATGAAATTGATCCCGGCGCTCTTGGCTCGTTCGATCTGGGTGAAGGCCTCTGGCTCGCTGTTTTGCTCGCCCCAGGTCATGGTCCCGAGGCAGATGGCGCTCACATTCAGGTCGGTTCTGCCTAGCTGGCGATAGTCCATCGGGTGCTCCCTTGGCAAAACATTCATAAAAGCAGGTTGAAAAAATTTTCGCAATCTGCATAATTGCGCACCTCTTTCTGCAGTGGAAGTGATGCGCCGCCTGCCGAAGAATCTTGCCGTTGAACGGACGCGCTGACCCGAGCCCCCGATAGCGTCTGTATCCGGCTGCCTTTGACTTGTCAAAGTACGCACTATTCAGTAAGATCCGCCGTCTAATTTATCAGGGCGGCCCCTGAGGCTATAAAGAATGAAAACTTTTACTGCTAAACCGGAAACAGTAAAGCGCGACTGGTTCATCGTCGACGCTGCTGGTCAGACCCTGGGTCGTCTGGCCACCGAAATCGCGAGCCGCCTGCGTGGCAAGCACAAGCCTGAGTACACTCCGCACGTTGACACCGGTGACTACATCGTCGTGATCAACGCTGAGCAAGTACGTGTCACTGGCGCCAAGTTCACTGACAAAATGTACTACTCTCACTCCGGTTTCCCGGGCGGGATTAAGTCGATCAACTTCGAAAAGCTGATCGCCAAAGCTCCTGAACGCGTGATCGAGACCGCGGTTAAAGGCATGCTGCCTAAGAACCCGCTGGGTCGCGACATGTACCGTAAGCTGAAAGTCTATGCGGGCGCTGTACACCCTCATACTGCTCAGCAGCCCCAAGAACTGAAGTTTTAACGGAATAGTTCATTATGTCGGCGACTCAAAATTACGGCACTGGCCGTCGCAAGACTGCAACCGCACGCGTTTTCCTGCGTCCGGGCACTGGTAACATCTCCATCAACAACCGCACCCTGGAAAATTTCTTCGGTCGCGAAACTGCCCGCATGGTAGTTCGCCAGCCGCTGGAATTGACTGAGACTGTCGAGAAATTCGACATCTACGTCACCGTGATCGGTGGTGGTGTAAGTGGTCAAGCTGGCGCAATCCGCCACGGTATCACTCGCGCTCTGATGCAGTACGACGAAACTCTGCGCGGTGCTCTGCGCAAAGCTGGCTTCGTTACTCGTGATGCACGTGAAGTTGAACGTAAGAAAGTTGGTCTGCGTAAAGCGCGTAAGCGTCCGCAGTACTCGAAGCGTTAATTCGCTTTTGCGTTCAAAAGCGCCCAGTTCCTCACGGAGCTGGGCGTTTTTTATGGGCGACAGTTTTAGATGTGACAACTTGCCACATCCGCAGCCCCCTTGCGTTACAAGGCTTCGCGCTGGAGTGCTCTGGTAATTACCTTGTCAGAATAGGGGCTTTTCATTACCATTCGGCAAAATTTTTATAAGTTCAGATTTTTACTTAGTAGATGCCTGATTTAACAGGCCACAAAGCTGATGGGAGAGGACTGAATGAGCAATGACGGCGTGAATGCAGGCCGGCGTCGCTTCTTGGTAGCAGCCACATCCGTGGTGGGTGCTGCAGGAGCGGTGGGGGCTGCGGTCCCGTTCGTGGGGTCATGGTTTCCCAGTGCCAAGGCGAAAGCCGCAGGTGCACCGGTGAAGGTGAATGTCAGCAAGATTGAGCCAGGCCAGCAGATGATTGCTGAGTGGCGCGGTCAGCCGGTGTTCATTGTCCGCCGTACGGAGGAAATCCTGGGGAATCTTAAAAAGATCGAGGGGAAGCTTGCTGACCCTGACTCCAAGAACTCGGACCAACCGACTTATGTCGACCCGGTAGTGCGTTCGATCAAACCAGAAATTCTGCTGCTGATCGGAATTTGCACACACCTGGGCTGTTCGCCGACCTTCCGTCCAGAAGTGGCCCCTGTGGATCTGGGCGCGGACTGGGTAGGTGGCTATTTCTGCCCTTGCCACGGTTCCCACTACGATCTGGCTGGCCGCGTCTACAAGTCGCAACCTGCGCCTTTGAACCTGCCAGTTCCCCCGCATTCCTATGAGTCGGACGACATTATTGTCGTTGGCGTCGATACGGAGAAAGCGTGATGAGCAAGTTCATGGATTGGGTTGATGCGCGCTTTCCCGCCACCAAGATGTGGGAAGACCATCTCAGCAAGTACTACGCCCCGAAGAACTTCAACTTCTTCTATTTCTTTGGCTCCCTGGCACTGCTGGTGCTGGTTAACCAGATCGTTACCGGTGTCTGGCTGACCATGAGCTACACCCCGTCGGCGGAGGAGGCTTTCGCTTCCGTCGAATACATCATGCGCGACGTCGAGTACGGCTCGATCCTGCGTCTTCTGCACTCCACCGGCGCCTCGGCGTTCTTCGTCGTGGTCTATCTGCACATGTTCCGTGGCTTGCTCTACGGTTCGTACCAGAAGCCGCGCGAGTTGGTGTGGGTGTTCGGCATGCTGATCTACCTGGCATTGATGGCGGAAGCCTTCATGGGCTACCTGCTACCGTGGGGCCAGATGTCCTACTGGGGTGCCCAGGTGATCATCTCGCTGTTCGGTGCGATCCCGCTCATCGGTGACGACCTGACCCAGTGGATTCGTGGTGACTACCTGATTTCGGGTATTACCCTGAACCGCTTCTTCGCCTTGCACGTGGTCGCCTTGCCGATCGTGATTCTCGGCCTGGTGGTGCTGCACGTCCTGGCGCTGCACGAAGTCGGTTCGAACAACCCGGACGGCGTGGACATCAAGAAACACAAAGACGAAAACGGCGTACCGCTGGATGGCATTCCCTTCCACCCGTACTACACCGTGAAAGATATCGTCGGTGTGGTGGTGTTCCTGTTCATCTTCTGCTCGATCGTGTTCTTCTTCCCGGAAATGGGCGGCTACTTCCTCGAGAAGCCGAACTTTGAAGTGGCGAACGCCTTCAAGACCCCGGAGCACATTGCACCGGTCTGGTACTTCACACCGTTCTACGCGATCCTGCGTGCGATTCCGGACAAGCTCATGGGTGTTATCGCCATGGGTGGCGCGATCGCCGTGCTGTTCGTCCTGCCTTGGCTTGACCGTAGCCCGGTCAAATCCATGCGCTACAAAGGCTGGCTGAGCAAGATCTGGCTCTGGGTGTTCTGCATCTCGTTCGTGATTCTGGGTGTGCTGGGTGTTCTGGCGCCAACCCCGGGCCGTACGCTGCTGTCGCAGGTATGTACCTTCCTGTACTTCGCCTACTTCATTCTGATGCCGTTCTACACCAGGCTCGAGAAGACCAAACCGGTTCCGGAAAGGGTGACTGGCTGATGAAAAAGCTATTTGCTGTACTGATTCTTGCTGCTATGCCTGTGTTCTCGTTCGCGTCGACAGCTGGCGCTCCTGAGTTGGAAAAGGTCGATATCGACGTCTCCGACAAGGCTGCGATGCAGGATGGCGCGCGTACGTTCGCCAACTACTGCATGGGCTGCCACAGCGCCAAGTTCCAGCGCTATGAGCGCGTTGCCGACGATCTGGGCATTCCCCATGATCTGATGCTCAAGAACCTGGTGTTCACCGGTGCCAAGATCGGCGACCACATGAACATCGGCATGCAGTCGGCCGACGCCAAGACCTGGTTCGGTGCGGCTCCGCCTGACCTGACCCTGGTGGCTCGCGTTCGTGGTACGGACTGGCTGTATGGCTACCTGCGGTCTTTCTACGAAGATCCGTCTCGTCCATATGGCGTGAACAACAAGGTATTCCCGAACGTCGGTATGCCTAACGTTCTGGTCGGCCTGCAAGGTCGTCAGGTGATAGGCTGCAAACAAGTTCAAATCGTCGAAGACGGCAAGAAGCAATTCGATCCGCTGACCGGCACGGCTTTGACTCACGAAGCCTGCGATCAGATGACCGTGTTGCCGAAAACCGGCACGCTGAACGAAGAGCAGTTCGACGAGAAGGTCAAGAATCTGGTGACCTTCCTGGCCTACTCGGCCAACCCGGTGAAGCTGGAACATCAGCGCATCGGTACCTACGTGTTACTGTACCTGGCCTTCTTCTTCGTATTCGCTTATCTGCTCAAGCGCGAATACTGGAAGGATGTTCATTGATCAAGCTGTAAGCAATTGCTGTTAATCGTGCGCGCCCAAGGGTGTCTCTGAAAGTGTAACGAGTCTGGATTTCCAGGCGTTACGGGAGGCGCCCTCTGGGCGCGCTCGTTTTTCCGCTCCCGATAATTTCAACAAGCGAGGAGGACCGCCATGGGCGTGACCAATCGGTTGGCCTGTTACTCCGACCCCGCCGACCACTATTCCCACCGAGTACGCATCGTGCTCGCAGAGAAGGGTGTCAGCGCCGAGATCATCAGCGTGGAAGTGGGTCGTCATCCACCGAAACTGATCGAAGTGAACCCTTACGGCAGCTTGCCCACCCTGGTCGATCGTGACCTGGCGTTGTGGGAGTCAACCGTGGTGATGGAATATCTGGATGAGCGTTACCCGCATCCGCCCTTGCTGCCGGTTTATCCGGTGGCGCGTGCCAATAGCCGTCTGCTGATCCATCGGATTCAGCGTGACTGGTGTGGGCTGGTGGATCTGATTCTGGATTCGCGCAGCAAGGAAGCCGCTCGCGTACAGGCCCGTAAAGAGCTGCGTGAAAGCCTCACCGGCGTTTCGCCGCTGTTCGCCGACAAGCCATTTTTCCTCAGTGAGGAACAAAGTCTGGTCGATTGCTGCCTATTGCCAATACTCTGGCGTTTGCCGATTCTAGGTATTGAATTGCCGCGGCCGGCCAAGCCGCTGCTTGATTATATGGAGCGCCAGTTTGCGCGTGAGGCTTTCCAGGCGAGTCTGTCTGGTGTCGAACGCGATATGCGCTAAAAAGCTTAAGGAGCCGCTATGAACTCCAGTCGACCTTATCTGGTCCGTGCGCTCTATGAGTGGATTGTGGATAACGATTGCACCCCGCACATGCTGGTCAATTCCGAGTACCCGTCGGTGCAGGTGCCGCAGGGCTTTGCCAGTGACGGCCAGATTGTCCTGAACGTATCGCCCAGTGCAGTGCGGCATTTGCACATGGATAACGATGCAGTCAGCTTCGAAGGGCGTTTCGGCGGTGTGCCGCATACGCTGTACGTGCCTATAGCTGCGATCCTCGGCATTTATGCTCGGGAGAATGGCCAGGGCATGGTCTTCGATCTGGAGTCTTCCATGGACGACGATGAAGACGTCGAGCCGGATGATGACGTTCCGCCACCGGATACCGAGCCACCGCGTCCAAGCGGCCGGCCGAGTTTGAAAGTGGTGAAGTAATAAAAAAGGCGATCCGCAAGGATCGCCTTTTTTATTACGTAGGAGCTGCCGAAGGCTGCGATCTTTTGACGTTGCTTTTCAAGATCAAGATCAAAAGATCGCAGCCTGCGGCAGCTCCTACAAGGTGCATCTCAGATCGACATTTTTATTGCGTAGGTGTCAGTCGATGTACTCGAACAGCTTGACGATCTTCTGCACGCCGGAAACGCCCTGCACCAGGCTGGTGGCCTGGGCGGCTTCCTGTTTGGTCACCAGCCCCAACAGGTAGACGATGCCATTCTCGGTTACAACCTTGATGCGTGAGCCGGGGATGCTGGCGTCGGCGAGCATCTGGGTCTTGATCTTGGTGGTCAGCCAGGTGTCATTCTGCCGCGCCAGGAGCGAGGAGGGCTGGATGACTTGCAGTTCGTTATGCACCTTCTTCACGCGCTGGACAGCGCTGGCAACCTGTTCGGCCTGAGCCTTGAGGTCGGCGCGCGGGGTCTGTCCGGCGAGCAGGACGATGCCGTTGAAGCTGGTGATGACGATGTGCGAGTTTTTGTCCAGGTCCGGATTGGCCTTGGAGATGTTCACGCCGGCCTTGGTTTCGATCAGGGAATCATCGATGGTGCTGCCGAAGGTGCGGGTGCCGCGGTCGTCATCAATGGGTTTTTCGCGGCTGGCAGTAACTACCGAGGTGCAGCCGCTGATGCTCAAGGCTAAGGTCAAGGCCAGTAGACCAAGGCGATTAGGGGTCATTCTTCACTCCCGAACAGTTGGCTGTCGATCAAGTCGCAAAGGCAATGGATCGTCAGCAGGTGGACTTCCTGAATACGTGCAGTGACATTGGCCGGCACGCGGATTTCGACGTCTTCGGGCAACAGCAACGAAGCCATGCCGCCGCCATCGCGTCCAGTCAATGCTACGACAATCATTTCGCGATCATGTGCGGCCTGGATCGCTTGAATAATGTTTGCCGAGTTGCCGCTGGTAGAAATCGCCAGCAAAACATCGCCGGGCTGGCCGAGGGCGCGGATCTGTTTCGAGAAGATTTCGTTGTAGCTGTAGTCGTTGGCGATCGAGGTGATCGTCGAGCTGTCGGTGGTCAGTGCGATGGCTGGCAGGCTCGGGCGCTCGCGCTCGAAGCGGTTGAGCAGCTCAGAGGAGAAATGCTGTGCGTCGCCGGCAGAGCCGCCGTTACCGCACGAGAGCATTTTACCTTCGTTGAGCAGGGCATTGACCATCACTTGGCTGGCTTGCTCGATGTGCGGTGCAAGTACGTCCATCGCCTGTTGCTTGGTATCGATGCTGGCCTGAAAAAGCTGGCGAATTCGGGATTGCATGTCCATCTGTGTGACCTTAAGTGGCGCGGCTTTCCGGCACATGAAAGTGCAGCCCGCAAAGCAAAGAGCAAAATGGTTGAGTGAAAATGTCCGGCTCGGCTCGAGCGCTTCGATCAACTGTCAAAGGCATTCCGTAGCCAGTTCAAATGAGGTGCTGCGCCCATGGCGCTGTCTATGGCGACCACATCGAAACGGCAGGGGTGATCGGCCCAGCGTGACTCGCGCTGCAGAAAATACTGCGCGGCGAGCACCAGCTTCTGGCGCTTGCGTGCATCGATGCTGCCGAGTGCGCCACCCCATTGCGTGTGTTGTCGGTAACGGACTTCGACGAATACTACTGTATCGCCGTCAAGCATGACCAGATCAAGCTCGCCGCGTTTGCACAACCAGTTCTGCGCCAGCAGGCGCAGACCCTGTTGTTGGAGATGCTTGAGCGCTTGGCTTTCCGCCTCTCGACCGCTTTGCTGGCGTGACCTGTCAGGCATCAGCGCGGGGTATCGGGCAGGCGTTGGACCTGGCCGCTGACGAACTCGGCCCAAGGCAGTTGGCGCTGGATCCGTTGGGTCTGGCTCATGCTCAGGCTGCCCGACAGACCTTCGATGCGGCTGTCTGGCAGGGCCTTGAGTTGACCCAGGCGCGGTGCCAGGCGATAGGCATCGACGCCCATGGCGTACAGGCGTCCCAGGCTGCCGCCGGCTTGTGGCCATTGCGCGGTGACTTGTTTGCGCAGCGGATCGTTGGGATCCAGCAGCCATGGCGTTTCACAGAAGCGCACGCCACTCATGTCGTTGTACTGGTTTTGATCGCCGCTGGCGCTGAACACGTGGGAGGTGGCGTAAACCGGCACATCGCCTGCGTACTGGAAATTCAGCGTCGGTTTGATCTGCTGCGCCTGTTGTGGGGTCGCGGCGAGGAACAGGAATTCGATGTCCTGGCGGCGCGAAGGCTGTGCGGCGACTTGCGAGCCGACTGTGCTCTGCAGGCTTTTGGCGCGGCCTTCGCTCTGACGCAGCTGGAACAGATTGGCGATTTGCTGAGCCAGGGCCACCGGTTGGTCCACGCGTTCGATACCGATCACGGTGCCGCCGTTGGCTTCCCAGTCCTGGCGGAAGGCCTTGAGTACGCGATCGCCCCATTCGCCTTTGGGGACCATGGCGGCGGCGCGTTGCAGACCGTCGGCTCGGGCGCGGCGCGACACTTCGCGGGCTTCATCTTCGGCGGAAAGGCCGAACTGAAACAGTTGCGCCGGGCCTTGGTTGCCTTCGCTGTAATTCAGGGCAAGGGTGGTAATCGGCAGTTGCGGGCGAGCGCTGAGTTGCTTGACCAGTGGTTTTTCCAGCGGCCCGATCACCAGTTGCACGCCATCGGCCTGGGCCTTGCGGTAGAACTCGTCCAGGGAAGTCAGGCGCGAGCTGTCATAGAACTCGATGCTGGGTGGCTTCTGCCCGGCTTGCTGGGCCTGGTAGTGAGCCGCCATGAAGCCTTCACGCAGGGCTCTGGCCACCGCGGCCAAAGGACCTTCCTGAGGCAGCAGCAAGGCGATCTTGCTAATCGGCTGGCTGGCCAGTTGCTTGAGCTGGGTCAGCGGTAGCGGCAGTTGCATGGCGGCCGGGTGTTTCGGGTTCTGCGCGCGCCAGGTGTCGATAGCTGCCTGTTGCTGCTCCAGGGTGCCGGCGGTTTTTACCGCCAGTGCCAGGCTCAGCCAGCCACCGAGATTGTCATCACTGGTGGGTTGCAATTGGTCGGTCGGCAAGGAGGCAATCAATGTCCAGATCGCTTCGTGGTTCTTGCTCGCGGCGTCACCGCTGAGCAGTGGAGCAATGAAGATGCGCTCCCGAGCGGCGGCGAGGGTCTGGCCATCGGCCTCAAGCGCCTGGGCGTGAACAGTGCCGGTGCGGATCTGTTGCTCTTCAGGCAATTCACCCAGACGCTGCAGGCTCGGATGGCTCAGGGCGCTCAGCGCTGCCTTGGGCTGATTGCGCGCCATGGCCAGTTCGGCCGCCAGGGTACTGGCGAAGACCTGTTGGCCGGGCTTGAGTTGTTCCATCGGGACTTGCGCAAGGATCTGCGCGGCCTGGCCGGGATTGTTCTGGCGATAGGCCAGGTCCGCCGCGCTCAGACGCAGCAACGCCGCTTTCTCCGGCGTTTTGCTGGTGGCGGCCTGTTCGAGCAGTTGCTCGATACTGGCATCCGGAGTCCGTGGAAGTTCGCCAAGGCTGGACGAGGGCGAGCTGGCGCAAGCCGCCAGTAGGGCAGCGAGGCAGAGGGCAGTGAACAGCCGCAGGCAAGCGATCATGTAGTGTTCCTGATACTCGATCAAATTAGCGTGGAATTGTACCCAAGCACTGGCCGGGGCGCGATGTTACTGGCGTCAAACGGGCTATTTAGCTGGTGCAAATGTTGCGATGCATCGCAAAAGACTGAAAAACGTGGTGGTACAGGGTGTCTGTCATGCGTATCCGCAGGGGCTCTACGCGCTACAATGGCGCCTTTTACCGATCACGAGGTGTGCGCTTTGACTGCTCCAGGTGCTTTGAATTCCGCTGCTGGCTCGCTTTATGTGGTGGCGACGCCCATTGGCAACCTGGATGACATCAGTGCGCGGGCGCTGAAAATACTGCGCGAGGTGGCGCTGATCGCCGCCGAGGATACGCGCCATTCCCTGCGTTTGTTGCAGCACTTTGGTATTTCAACTCCGCTGGCAGCCTGCCATGAGCACAATGAGCGCGACGAAGGCAGCCGTTTTATCACCCGATTGCTGGCGGGTGATAATTTGGCGCTGATCTCCGACGCCGGTACCCCATTGATTTCCGATCCTGGCTACCATCTGGTGCGACAGGCCCGTGCCGCGGGTATCAATGTGGTTCCGGTTCCAGGGGCCTGTGCGCTGATCGCGGCCTTGTCCGCGGCGGGCTTGCCATCCGATCGTTTTATCTTCGAAGGCTTTCTGCCGGCCAAGGCGGTGGGGCGTCGGGCTCGTCTGGAACTATTAAAGGAAGAGCCGCGCACACTGATTTTCTATGAGGCCCCGCACCGGATTCTCGAATGCCTGCAGGATCTGGAGCTGGTATTCGGTGCAGAGCGTCCGGCTTTGCTGGCCCGGGAGTTGACCAAGACTTTCGAAACGCTCAAGGGATTGCCGCTGGCGGACCTGCGGGCTTTTGTCGAGAGCGACAGCAATCAGCAGCGTGGCGAGTGCGTGGTATTGGTCGCTGGCTGGTCCGCGCCGCAAACCGAGGAGGCAGTCAGTAGCGAGGCGATGCGCATTCTCGATTTGCTGCTCAAGGAGATGCCGCTTAAACGAGCTGCGGCCCTGGCGGCGGAAATTACCGGGGAACGGAAAAATGTCTTGTATCAGGTTGCCCTGGATAAGCAGAAAGGCGAGTAGCCTGCGGGCCACAGAGTGGCAAACGGCTTTTAGCGCTTGTTCTTCGGCGGCTCTGCCGTTAATCTTCGCCGCGGAGAGTCGATTGGACAGTCGCTGCCTTCTATGAAAATTAGAGGGGGGAGGAAAGTCCGGGCTCCATAGGGCGGAGTGCCAGGTAATGCCTGGGAGGCGTGAGCCTACGGAAAGTGCCACAGAAAATAACCGCCTAAGCACTTCGGTGCCGGTAAGGGTGAAAAGGTGCGGTAAGAGCGCACCGCGCGACTGGCAACAGTTCGTGGCTAGGTAAACCCCACTCGGAGCAAGACCAAATAGGGTTCCAAGGCGTGGCCCGCGCTGGAACCGGGTAGGTTGCTAAAGATGTCCAGTGATGGCCATCGTAGACGAATGACTGTCCTCGACAGAACCCGGCTTACAGATCGACTCTCCACCTTTTCCCCTTCCCTGTCTCGATCGCCGACGGCAGGGCGTTGCAATGCTGATTCCTCCCTGTTTGAATCGCTGACAGCAGGGGGGTGGTAATAGCAATTACCCTCTCTGATTAAATCAATAGTATTAGCACTTTTGTAATACCGAAAAAATCTTACTCTTAATAAATCACATTAACTTCTGGCCATAATTCCCTGGCCCGGTTGAAGTTGACGGGTCGAAACGTCCGCTAAATTCCTGCTACTCCCTCTTTCAGTCTCCTAAATCTCCGATCTGTAAGGCTTTTCATTGAAGTCGCGCCTTGACGGTGCGGTAGGCGCATTCCTATAGTGTGCGAAAGTGGCGAAAAGTGGCACGAAGTGGGTTTTTTGAACGAAAAACGCTAAAATTTGGAGAAACGCAGAAGTGTTTCGCGGAGCTAACGCTATCAGCCTCGATGCAAAGGGTCGGCTTGCCATGCCGAGTCGGTATCGTGACGAGCTTGTTTCGCGCAGTGATGGCCAATTGATAGTAACCATTGATGCCGTTGACCCTTGTTTATGTGTTTATCCCCTCGATGAGTGGGAGTTGATTGAAACCAAGCTGCGCGCATTGCCTTCGCTACGCGAGGAAAACCGTCGTTTGCAACGTTTACTGATTGGTAATGCCGTCGACCTCGAGCTCGATGGCAGTGGTCGTTTTCTGGTTCCGCCACGTCTGCGCGAGTACGCAAAACTCGATAAGCGCGTGATGCTGGTCGGCCAACTGAACAAGTTCCAATTATGGGACGAGGATGCCTGGGACGCAGTTTCTGCTGCGGACCTGGCTGCTATTCAACTACCGGGCGCCATGCCTGATGAACTGCGTGATTTGATCCTGTGACTATTGATAGCGGCTTTAACCACATCACCGTACTGCTTGACGAAGCCGTCGAGGCTCTCGCTGTACGCCCTGATGGCTGCTATCTGGACGGAACGTTCGGGCGCGGCGGGCACAGTCGCCTGATACTCAGCCAGCTCGGTCCCGATGGTCGGGTGCTGGGGTTTGACAAGGATCCTCAAGCGATTGCCACCGGGCAAGCGCTGGCGGCCGAAGACGGCCGCTTTGTCGTTGTGCAGCGCAGCTTTGCCGAAATGGGTTCGGAAATTGCCGAGCGCGGCCTGGCCGGCAAGGTCAACGGCGTCCTGCTTGACCTGGGCGTGTCCTCGCCACAGCTCGATGACCCGGAACGCGGTTTCAGTTTCATGAATGATGGGCCGCTGGACATGCGCATGGACCCGCGCCGCGGGGTCAGTGCCGCCGAATTCATCGCCACGGCTCCCGCGGAAGAAATCGCCCGGGTGTTCAAGGAGTACGGCGAAGAACGTTTCTCTGGGCGCATGGCCCGGGCAGTCGTCGAGCGCCGTGAAATCAAACCGTTCGAGCGCACCGGCGATCTGGCCGAAGTCCTGAAAGTCGCCAACCCGGCCTGGGAAAAGGGCAAGCACCCGGCAACCCGGGCTTTCCAGGGTTTGCGAATTCACGTCAACAACGAACTGGGCGATCTGGAAACCGGCCTTGAAGCCGCGCTGCAAGCCCTTGAAGTAGGCGGCCGCCTGGTCGTCATCAGCTTCCATTCGCTGGAAGACCGCATCGTCAAGTTGTTCATGCGCCGCCTGGTCAAGGGCGAGAGCGACAACCTGCCGCGCAACTTGCCCGTGCGCTTCGAAGCCTTCGTCCCGAAAATCAAGATTCACGGCAAGGCGCAGTTCGCTTCCGAAGCCGAACTCAAGGCCAACCCACGCTCGCGCAGCGCCGTCATGCGTGTGGCGGAGAAGCTGCGGTGAGCAAGCTCTTCGCCAAGCCACTTCCAGGCGGAAGCTTTTTCATGCTGCTCCTGTTTATTGGCGTGCTGGTTTCCGCGATCGCGGTGTCCTACAGCGCTCACTGGAACCGGCAGCTGCTCAATACCCTGTACGGCGAGTTGAGTGTGCGTGACAAGACGCAAGCCGAGTGGGGTCGGCTGATTCTCGAGCAGAGTACCTGGACCGCCCACAGCCGTATCGAAGTACTGGCTAGCGAGCAACTGAAGATGCGCATTCCCGGCGCAGCCGAAGTTCGGATGGTGGCGCCATGATGAAACTCGAGGGTGCCCTTTATCCTTGGCGTTTCCGTTTGGTGCTGGGTTTGCTGGCACTGATGGTGGGTGCGATCGCCTGGCGCATCATCGACCTGCAGGTTGTGGACCGGGCTTTCCTCAAAGGTCAGGGCGACGCTCGCAGCGTTCGTCATATCCCCATCCCTGCGCACCGCGGCTTGATTACCGACCGTAATGGCGAGCCCTTGGCTGTCAGTACTCCGGTAACCACCCTGTGGGGCAACGCCCGGGAAATGCAGGCGGCCAAGGACAAGTGGCCGGCGTTGGCAGCTGCACTGGGGCAAGACCCGAAAGTGCTGTCCGAGCGTCTCGAAGCTCAGGCCAGCAAAGAATTCATTTACCTGGTGCGCGGCTTGACCCCGGAGCAGGGCCAACTGGTGCTCGATCTGAAAGTGCCGGGTGTCTATGGCATCGAAGAGTTCCGGCGTTTCTACCCGGCGGGTGAAGTCACCGCGCATATGGTGGGTTTTACCGATATCGATGACCGCGGGCGAGAAGGAGTCGAGCTGGCCTACGATGAGTGGCTGGCCGGAGTGCCCGGCAAGCGACAAGTCATCAAGGATCGGCGCGGAAGGCTGATCAAGGATGTCCAGGTCACCAAAAACGCCAAGGCCGGAAAGCCCTTGGCGTTGTCCATTGACCTGCGCCTGCAATATCTGGCCAACCGCGAGCTGCGCAATGCGATCGTCGAGAATGGCGCCAAGGCCGGCAGCCTGGTGATCATGGACGTGAAGACCGGCGAGATCCTGGCCATGGTCAACCAACCGACCTACAACCCGAATAACCGTCGCAACCTGCAACCGGCGGCGATGCGCAACCGCGCCATGATCGACGTATTCGAGCCAGGTTCGACCATGAAGGCGATCTCCATGAGCGCCGCCCTGGAAACCGGGCGCTGGAAGCCGAGCGACACCGTCGAGGTGTATCCGGGAACGTTGCAGATCGGCAGATACACCATTCGTGACGTTTCCAGGACCGAAGGGCCGGTGCTCGACCTGACCGGCATTCTGATCAACTCCAGTAACGTCGGCATGAGCAAGATCGCCTTCGATGTCGGCGGTGAAAACATTTACCGCTTGATGCAGAAGGTCGGCCTCGGCCAGGACACCGGTCTGGCGTTTCCGGGTGAGCGTGTCGGCAATCTGCCGAACTACCGCGAATGGCGCAAGGCCGAAACGGCCACGCTGTCCTACGGCTACGGTTTGTCGGTCACCGCCATTCAGCTGGTTCATTCCTTCTCGGCGCTGGCCAACAATGGCCGGATCGCACCGCTGACCCTGATCAAAACCGATAAGCCTGCGCAAACCACTCAGGTGATTTCGGAGAGCGTCGCGAAAACCATGCAAGGCATGTTGCAGCAAGTGATCGAAGCGCCACGCGGGGTGTTCCGCGCACAGGTGCCGGCGTATCACGTAGCTGGCAAGAGTGGTACCGCACGCAAGACGTCGGTGGGCACCAAAGGCTATGCCGAAAACTCCTATCGTTCGCTGTTCGCAGGCTTCGGTCCCATGGACGACCCGCGTTACGCGATCGTGGTGGTGATCGATGAGCCGAGCAAGGCTGGCTACTACGGTGGTCTGGTCTCTGCGCCGGTGTTCAGCAAAGTGATGTCCGGCACCCTGCGGCTGATGAATATTACCCCGGACAACCTGCCACCCGTGGAACAAGCCAATGCCACCCCCGGCAATTTAATTAAAGCCAATGGAGGGCGCGGCTGATGTCTCTTAGCCTGAACAAGATTTTTGCCCACGCTGGCCGTGATCTGTTGATTCGCGAGCTGACCCTCGATAGCCGCAATGTGCGTGCCGGTGACCTGTTTCTCGCGGTCCCGGGCGGCAAGGTGGATGGTCGTACCCATATTACCGATGCCTTGCAGCGCGGTGCGGCGGCGGTGGCCTATGAAGTTGAAGGCGCTACCGTCCTGCCCATTACCGATGTGCCATTGATTCCGGTCAAAGGCCTGGCAGCACAGTTGTCGGATATCGCCGGCCGTTTTTACGGCGATCCGAGCCGTCACTTGAACATGATCGGGGTGACCGGCACCAACGGTAAAACCAGCGTCACCCAATTGGTTGCCCAGGCGCTGGACCTGCTCGGCCAGCATTGCGGCATCGTCGGCACCCTGGGCAGCGGCTTTTATGGTGCTTTGCAAAGCGGCCTGCATACTACGCCCAACCCGATTGCCGTGCAGGCGACCCTGGCCGACCTGAAAAAGGCTGGTGCCAAGGCCGTGGCGATGGAAGTCTCCTCCCATGGGCTGGATCAAGGTCGCGTCACCGCGCTGGCGTTCGATGTGGCGGTGATGACCAACCTGTCCCGCGATCACCTGGATTACCACGGGACCATGCAAGCCTACGCGGACACCAAGGCCAAGCTGTTCGGCTGGGCCGACCTGAGCTGCCGGGTGATCAACCTCGACGACGAATTCGGTCGGCAACTGGCTGCTGAAAAACATGAGTCGCGACTGATCAGCTACAGCCTGGAAGATGCCAGCGCCTACCTGTATTGCCGTGAAGCGCAGTTCGGCGACGAGGGCGTGCGCGCCATTCTGGTCACCCCCCAGGGTGAACATCATTTGCGCAGCGCCTTGCTCGGTCGGTTCAACCTGAGCAACGTGCTGGCAGCGGTCGGCGCCTTGCTGGGCCTGGACTACGCGCTGGACGAGATCCTCCGGGTGTTGCCGAAACTCGAAGGTCCGGCCGGTCGCATGCAGCGTTTGGGCGGCGGTACGCAACCGCTGGTGGTGGTCGATTACGCCCACACCCCGGATGCTCTGGAGCAAGTCCTGACCGCGCTGCGCCCGCATGCCAAGGGCAAGTTGCTCTGCCTGTTCGGTTGCGGCGGTGATCGCGATCGCGGCAAGCGCCCGCTGATGGCCGAAGTGGTCGAGCGTCTGGCTGACGGTGTGCTGGTCACCGACGACAATCCGCGTAGCGAAGACCCTGCGCAGATTTTCGACGATATCCGCGCCGGCTTCAGTGCTGTGGATAAGGTCAAATTCGTTGCCGGTCGTGGCCTGGCCATCGCCCAGCTGATTGCCAGCGCCTCGGCCGACGACGTGATCGTCCTGGCCGGCAAAGGTCACGAGGATTATCAGGAAATCAATGGCCAGCGCCATGACTTCTCCGATCTGGTCGAGGCTGACAGAGCCTTGACCGCATGGGAGGTGGCCCATGCTTAAAGCCCTCAAATTGAGTGAGCTGACCGGACCTTTGGCCGGTCGCCTGGTCGCTGGCGATTGCAGCTTCGACGGCGTCAGCATCGACAGCCGTGCGATCAAGGCAGGACAACTGTTTATCGCGTTGAGCGGTCCGCGTTTCGATGGTCATGACTACCTGGATGAGGTTGCCGCCAAGGGCGCGGTCGGCGCACTGGTCGAGCGTGAAGTGGCCGCTTCGACTCTGCCGCAATTGCTGGTGAAAGACACCCGCCAGGCCTTGGGCGAACTCGGCGCATTGAATCGTGCGGCCTACCGCAATCCGCTTGCGGCCATTACCGGCTCCAGCGGCAAGACCACAGTCAAGGAAATGCTCGCGAGCATCCTGCGTACGCGCGGCCCTGTGCTGGCGACCCGTGGCAACCTGAATAATGACCTTGGCGTACCGCTGACCCTGCTCGAACTGGCCCCGGAACACACCGCGGCGGTGATCGAACTGGGTGCTTCGCGTATCGGCGAGATTGCCTACACCGTTGGCATGACCAAACCGCATGTGGCCGTGATCAACAACGCCGGGACTGCGCATGTTGGCGAGTTCGGCGGTCCGGAAAAAATCGTCGAAGCCAAGGGCGAGATTCTTGAAGGGCTGGATGCCGATGGCGTCGCCGTTCTCAATCTCGACGACAAGGCCTTCGCCATCTGGAAGGCCCGCGCTGCCGGTCGTCAGGTGCTGAGTTTCGCCCTGAACACTACCGCTGCCGATTTTCATGCAACCGATCTGGATCGCGATGCACGCGGCTGCCTGGCGTTCAACCTGCACAGCCCGCAGGGTGTAGCGCGGGTGCAGTTGAACCTGCTCGGCAGTCACAACGTCGCCAACGCGCTGGCCGCGGCTGCCGCGGCTCATGCACTGGGCGTCTCGCTGTCTGGCATCGCTGCTGGCCTGGGCGCGCTGCAACCGGTCAAGGGCCGGACTGTCGCGCAACTGGCGAGCAATGGCATGCGCGTTATCGATGACACTTACAACGCGAACCCCACCTCAATGTGCGCCGCCGTTGATATACTCGCCGGCTTTTCCGGCCGCACCGTCCTGGTGCTCGGGGATATTGGCGAGTTGGGCGAGTGGGCGGAGCAGGGGCACCGTGACGTGGGGGCTTATGCCGCCGACAAGGTTTCTGCGCTCTATGCGGTCGGTCCGATGATGGCGCATGCCGTCGCGGCCTTCGGCGAACACGCCCGTCACTTTGCCACTCAGGCTGATCTGATTGCGGCACTTGGCGCCGAACAAGATACAAACACCACTATTTTGATCAAGGGATCGCGCAGCGCGGTGATGGAAAACGTCGTCGCGGCTTTGTGCGGTTCCAGCGGGGAGAAACATTAATGCTGCTGCTGTTAGCGGAGTATTTGCAACAGTTCTACAAAGGCTTCGCGGTCTTCCAGTACCTGACCCTGCGCGGGATCCTGGGTATTTTGACCGCGCTGTCGTTGTCGCTGTGCCTGGGGCCATGGATGATCCGCACCTTGCAGAATCGCCAGATCGGTCAATCGGTACGTAATGATGGGCCGCAATCGCATTTGTCCAAATCCGGTACGCCAACCATGGGCGGCGCGCTGATTCTTTCGGCGATCGCCATCAGCACCCTGTTGTGGGCTGACCTGAGCAATCGTTATGTCTGGGTCGTGCTGCTGGTGACCCTGCTGTTTGGCGCGATCGGCTGGGTCGACGACTACCGCAAGGTGATCGAGAAGAACTCCCGTGGCCTGCCAAGCCGCTGGAAGTATTTCTGGCAGTCGGTGTTTGGCCTGGGCGCGGCGATCTTTCTTTATATGACCGCCCAGACGCCGGTGGAAACCACCCTGATTCTTCCAATGCTGAAGGATTTCAGCATTCCCCTGGGCTTGGGTTTCATCGTCCTGACCTATTTCGTCATCGTCGGCTCGAGTAACGCGGTCAACCTGACCGACGGTCTCGATGGCCTGGCAATCATGCCAACGGTCATGGTCGGCGGCGGGCTGGGGATCTTCTGCTACCTGTCGGGCAACGTGAAGTTCGCCGAATACCTGCTGATTCCTTATGTACCGGGCGCGGGCGAACTGATTGTGTTCTGCGGCGCGCTGATCGGTGCCGGTCTGGGTTTTCTCTGGTTCAACACCTACCCGGCACAAGTCTTCATGGGCGACGTCGGCGCACTGGCGCTGGGCGCGGCCTTGGGCACCATTGCGGTGATCGTCCGTCAGGAAATCGTCCTGTTCATCATGGGTGGGGTGTTCGTGATGGAGACCCTGTCAGTGGTCATTCAGGTCGCTTCCTTTAAGCTGACCGGTCGCCGGGTGTTTCGCATGGCACCGATTCACCACCATTTTGAACTCAAGGGCTGGCCCGAGCCACGCGTGATCGTCCGCTTCTGGATTATCACCGTGATTCTCGTGTTGATCGGCCTTGCCACCCTGAAGCTGAGGTAGAACGAGTGTCTCTGATCGCTTCTGACCACTTCCGCATCGTTGTCGGCCTCGGCAAGAGCGGCATGTCCCTGGTTCGCTTCCTGGCGAACCGGGGCGTGTCGTTTGCTGTGGCCGATACGCGGGAAAATCCACCGGAGCTGGCCACGCTGCGTCGTGACTATCCGCACGTGGAAGTGCGTTGTGGCGAGCTGGACGTCGAGTTCCTGTGCCGTGCCGACGAGCTCTACGTGAGCCCTGGTCTGGCGCTGGCGACCCCGGCCCTGCAGGCCGCCGCCGCCCGTGGCGTGAAATTGTCCGGTGACATCGAGCTGTTCGCGCGTAACGCGAAGGCGCCGATTGTTGCCATCAGCGGTTCCAACGCAAAAAGCACCGTCACCACGCTGGTGGGCGAGATGGCTGCCGCGGCCGGCAAGCGTGTCGCCGTCGGCGGCAACCTCGGCACGCCGGCGCTGGACTTGCTCAGCGACGATGTCGAGCTGTACGTGATGGAACTGTCGAGCTTCCAGCTCGAAACCACCGATCACCTCGGCGCTGAAGTGGCGACCGTGCTCAACGTCAGCGAAGACCACATGGACCGCTACAGCGGTCTGCCGGCCTATCACCTGGCCAAGCACCGGATCTTCCGTGGCGCCAAACAGTTTGTGGTGAACCGTCAGGATGCCCTGAGCCGTCCGTTGATGGGCGAAGGTCAGCCGTGCTGGACCTTTGGTTTGAGCAAACCCGATTTCAAAGCGTTCGGTATTCGCGAAGAAGACGGCGAGAAATATCTGGCCTTCGAATTCCAGAACCTGATGCCGGTGCGCGAGTTGAAGATTCGTGGCGCCCATAACCAATCCAACGCCCTGGCGGCATTGGCGCTGGGTCACGCCGTGGGTTTGCCGTTCGACGCCATGCTCTCGAGCTTGCGCACCTTCGCCGGCCTTGAGCATCGCTGCCAATGGGTTCGCGACTTGAACGGCGTGAGCTACTACAACGACTCCAAGGCCACCAACGTCGGCGCCGCACTGGCTGCCATCGAAGGCCTGGGCGCGGACATCGACGGCAAACTCGTGCTGATCGCCGGCGGCGACGGCAAAGGTGCCGACTTCAAGGACCTGCGCGGTCCGGTCGCCGCCAACTGCCGCGCTGTGGTGCTGATGGGCCGGGACTCCGGGCTGATCGGCCAGGCCATCGGCGATGCCGTGCCGCTGATTCGCGTCAACTCGCTGATCGAAGCGGTGGAGCAATGCCGCGCGATCGCCGAGCCAGGCGACGCGGTGTTGCTGTCGCCGGCCTGCGCCAGTTTCGACATGTTCAAGAACTACGAAGAGCGTGGGCAGTTGTTCGCCCAGGCCGTGGAGGGCTTGAAATGATCTTCAGTAATATCATCAAGCCGTATCCATCGCCGCTGATCACCGGGCGCGGTATCGACCTCGACTTCCCGATGCTTGCCGGTTGCCTGGCCCTGCTCGGCCTGGGCCTGGTGATGATCACTTCGGCGTCCTCGGAAGTCGCCGCGGTGCAGTCCGGCAACACCCTGTACCACATGATGCGCCACCTGATTTACCTGATCATCGGCCTTGGTACCTGCCTCGTCACCATGATGATCCCGATTGCCACCTGGCAACGCCTGGGTTGGCTGATGTTGATCGGCGCCTTCGGTTTGCTGGTGATGGTGCTGTTGCCGGGTATCGGCCGCGAAGTGAACGGTTCGATGCGCTGGATCGGTTTCAGCTTCTTCAACGTGCAGCCGTCGGAAATCGCTAAGGTATTCGTGGTGATCTACCTCGCCGGTTACCTGGTGCGTCGTCAGAAAGAAGTGCGCGAAAGCTGGATGGGCTTCTTCAAGCCATTCATCGTCCTGTTGCCCATGGCAGGTCTGCTGCTGATGGAGCCGGACTTCGGTGCCACCGTGGTGATGATGGGCGCCGCGGCGGCCATGCTGTTCCTCGGCGGCGTCGGCCTGTTCCGCTTCACCTTGATGGTAGCGCTGGCGGTCGGTGCGGTGACGGTTCTGGTTCAGGCCCAGCCTTACCGTATGGCGCGTCTGATTACCTTTACCGACCCGTGGGCCGACCAGTTCGGTTCCGGTTATCAATTGACCCAGGCACTGATCGCCTTCGGTCGTGGCGAATGGCTAGGCGTTGGCCTGGGCAACAGCGTGCAGAAACAGTTCTACCTGCCCGAAGCGCATACCGACTTCGTGTTCTCGGTACTGGCTGAAGAACTCGGCATGGTCGGCTCACTGCTCACCGTCGGGCTGTTCGTGTTCGTCTGCGTGCGGGCCATGTACATCGGCTTGTGGGCCGAAAAAGCCAAGCAATTCTTCGCCGCCTACGTGGCCTATGGCCTGGCGTTCCTGTGGATCGGCCAGTTCCTGATCAACATCGGAGTAAACGTCGGCCTGCTGCCGACCAAAGGTCTGACCTTGCCGTTCCTCAGTTACGGTGGCAGCTCGCTGGTGATTTGCTGCGCCTGTCTCGGTTTGTTGCTGCGCATCGAATGGGAGAGTCGAACCCACTTGGGCAGCGAAGAGATGGAATTCAAAGAGAGCGACTTCGCCGAGGAGCCGACCCATGGGCGCTAACGTGCTGATCATGGCCGGCGGCACCGGCGGACACGTGTTCCCGGCGCTGGCCTGTGCGCGCGAGTTCCAGGCGCGTGGCTACACCGTGCACTGGCTCGGCACTCCCCGCGGCATTGAAAACGAACTGGTGCCCACTGCGGGAATGCAACTGCACCTGATCGACGTCAGCGGCCTGCGCGGCAAGAGCAAGCTGTCCTTGCTCAAGGCGCCGTTCGTGTTGTTCAAGGCTGTGTTGCAGGCACGCAGGATCATTCGCCAGTTGCAGCCGGTCTGCGTCGTCGGATTTGGCGGTTATGTAACCGGCCCCGGTGGTGTTGCGGCAAAACTGGCCGGCGTGCCGGTGATCGTTCACGAGCAGAATGCCGTGGCCGGTACCGCCAATCGGCTGCTCGTGCCTTTGGCTGCCCGAGTCTGCGAAGCTTTCCCGGATACCTTCGGGGCATCGAACAGCCGGCGTACGACCGGCAACCCGGTGCGTACCGAGCTGTTCCTCGAAACACCGCGTCAGGCCCTGGCCGGACGCAAGGCGCATTTGCTGATCCTGGGTGGAAGCCTGGGGGCAGAACCCTTGAATAAATTGCTACCTGAAGCCCTGGCGCAGGTCTCCCCTGAACTGCGTCCGCAAGTGTTTCATCAGGCCGGCAAAAACCACGATGAAGTGACTGCCGAGCGCTATCGCGCCGCGGGTGTCGAGGCGCAAGTGCAGCCGTTCATCAAAGACATGGCCCAAGCCTATGGCTGGGCCGACCTGGTGGTCTGTCGCGCAGGTGCGCTGACCGTCAGTGAACTGGCGGCCGCCGGTCTGCCCTCGTTGCTGGTGCCTTTGCCCCATGCAATCGACGATCACCAGACCCGCAACGCCGACTATTTGGCCCGCGAAGGCGCTGCCTTCCTGATGCCGCAAAGAACGACTGGCGCAGCGGATCTCGCTGCACGCCTGACAGAGGTATTGATGCAACCGGAACGACTCAACGCTATGGCCACCGCGGCTCGCCGCCTGGCCAAACCCGATGCCACCCGTAACGTGGTCGATATCTGTCTGGAGGTGGCCCATGGTTGAGAATAAGAAAGCCATGCCACAACCGGAAATGCGCCGTATCCGTCGCATCCACTTCGTCGGTATCGGCGGTGTGGGCATGTGCGGGATCGCCGAAGTGTTGTTGAACCTGGGCTATGACGTCTCGGGCTCCGACCTCAAGGCCTCGCCTGTGACCGAGCGTCTTGAGTCCTTCGGTGCGCAGATCTTTATCGGCCACCGTGCCGAGAACGCGGCGAGCGCCGATGTGCTGGTGGTTTCCAGTGCCGTGAACACCTCCAACCCGGAAGTCGCCATTGCGCTGGAACGGCGGATTCCGGTGGTACCGCGGGCCGAAATGCTCGCCGAGCTGATGCGCTATCGCCATGGCATCGCGGTCGCCGGTACCCACGGCAAAACCACCACCACCAGCCTGATCGCCTCGGTGTTCGCCGCCGGTGGCCTGGATCCGACCTTTGTCATCGGTGGCCGGCTGAATGCAGCAGGCACCAATGCACAGCTGGGTACGAGCAGATACCTGATCGCCGAAGCCGATGAAAGCGACGCCAGTTTCCTGCACTTGCAGCCACTGGTAGCGGTCGTCACCAACATCGACGCCGATCACATGGCGACCTACGACGGTGACTTCAACAAACTGAAGAAAACCTTCGTCGAGTTCCTGCACAACCTGCCGTTCTACGGTTTGGCGGTGGTCTGCCTGGACGATCCGGTGGTCCGTGAGATCCTCCCGTTGATCGCGCGGCCGACCCTGACCTATGGCTTCAGCGAAGAAGCCGACGTGCGTGCGATCAATGTGCGCCAGCAAGGCATGCTGACCTTCTTCACCGTGCTGCGTCCTGATCGCGAGCCACTGGATGTCTCGGTGAACATGCCAGGCAATCACAATGTCCTGAACTCCCTGGCGACCATCGCCATTGCCACTGACGAGGGTATCAGCGATGAAGCCATCGTTCAGGGGCTGTCGGGCTTCCAGGGTGTCGGTCGACGCTTCCAGGTCTACGGCGAACTGCCAGTCGATGGCGGCAGCGTGATGCTGGTCGATGACTACGGTCACCACCCAACCGAAGTCGCGGCCGTGATCAAAGCGGTACGCGGTGGCTGGCCGGATCGGCGTCTGGTGATGGTGTATCAGCCGCACCGTTTCAGTCGCACCCGTGACCTGTACGACGACTTCGTGCAAGTGCTGGCCGATGCCAACGTCCTGCTGCTGATGGAAGTCTACCCGGCCGGTGAAGAACCGATCCCGGGCGCGGACAGCCGTCAGCTGTGCCACAGCATCCGCCAACGCGGCCAGCTTGACCCGATCTACATCGAGCGTGGCGTCGAACTGGCGCCGCTGGTCAAGCCGTTGCTGCGTGCCGGCGACATCCTGCTGTGCCAGGGCGCCGGTGATATCGGTGGCCTCGCGCCAAAACTATTGAACAGTCCGTTGTTTGCGGGTGCCGTTGCTGCTCCCGCTCCGGGGAAAGCGAAATGACTGCTGCCTATGCCAACCTGGTCTCGACCATCGAGCCGAAAGACTTCGGTCGCGTCGCCGTGCTGTTCGGCGGCAAGAGCGCCGAACGTGAGATTTCGCTGAAGTCCGGCAATGCCGTTCTCGACGCACTTTTGAGCGCGGGTGTGGATGCCTTCGGCCTCGACGTCGGCGACGATTTGCTGCAGCGTCTGCTGAACGAGAAGATCGACCGCGCCTTCATCATTCTCCACGGTCGTGGCGGTGAAGACGGCAGCATGCAGGGCCTGCTGGAATGCCTGGGCATTCCTTACACCGGCAGTGGAATCCTCGCCTCGGCGCTGGCCATGGACAAGCTGCGGACCAAGCAGGTCTGGCACAGTCTGGGCATTCCAACGCCACGTCACGCGGTGCTGACCAGCGAAGCCGACTGTATTTGCGCGGCGACGGAACTGGGCATGCCTTTGATCGTCAAACCGGCACATGAAGGCTCAAGTATTGGTATGGCCAAGGTGACCAATGCGTCGGAACTGATCGACGCCTGGAAAGCCGCCAGTACTTACGATTCGCAAGTGTTGGTCGAGCAATGGATTCAAGGTCCGGAGTTCACCATCGCCACTCTTCGTGACCAGGTGTTGCCACCAATTGCCCTGGGCACGACCCACAGCTTCTACGACTACGACGCCAAGTACGTGGCTTCCGATACCCAGTACCGGATTCCGTGTGGCCTCGACAGCGACAAAGAAAAACAACTGATGGACCTCACGGCCAAAGCCTGTGAGGCGCTGGGTATCGCCGGTTGGGGAAGGGCTGACGTGATGCAGGACGCCGATGGGCAGTTCTGGTTCCTGGAAGTCAACACCACACCGGGCATGACCGACCACAGTCTGGTCCCGATGGCGGCCCGTGCCGCCGGCCTGGATTTCCAGCAACTGGTGTTGGCGATCCTGGCGGCAAGTATTGCCGGTAATGCTGCCAGCAACAAAGAACCGCGAGGTTAAGTCCATGCAAGGCGCATCGCTACGTCATCCGCAACCCGCTCCCGGCCGCAAGCCGGTGCCGCGTGGTGCCAGCCGAATGGTGGCCAAAGAGCCGATGTCGTCGCGCCTGCCGAAAGCCAATTTCGGCTTTCTGAAAAGCCTGTTCTGGCCGGTGCTGCTGGTGGTGCTGGGCTTCGGTACCTACGAAGGCGCGCAGCGTTTGCTGCCCTACGCCGACCGGCCGATCACCAAAATCAACGTTCAGGGTGATTTGAGCTACATCAGCCAGCAAGCCGTGCAGCAGCGAATCGCCCCCTACGTGGACTCGAGCTTCTTCACCATTGATCTGGCGAGCATGCGTACCGAGCTTGAAAAAATGCCATGGATCGCCCACGCCGAAGTGCGTCGCGTCTGGCCCGATCAAGTGGTGATTCGCCTGGAAGAGCAACTGCCCGTAGCCCGCTGGGGTGACGAAGCATTGTTGAACAACCAGGGCGAAGCGTTCACTCCGCGTGAACTGGCGAACTACGAGCATTTGCCACAGCTGTTCGGCCCGCAGCGGGCTCAACAGCGAGTGATGCAGCAGTATCAGGTGTTGAGTCAGATGCTTCGGCCAATGGGCTTTTCGATTGCCCGACTGGAGTTGCGTGAACGTGGCAGCTGGTTCCTGACCACCGGTGCAGGCAGTGCCGGTCCGGGGATCGAATTGTTGTTGGGTCGCGGTTACCTGGTGGAAAAGATGCGCCGATTCATTGCCATCTATGACAAGACGCTCAAAGAACAGATTACAAATATTGCGCGCATCGACCTGCGTTATGCCAACGGCCTTGCCGTCGGCTGGCGGGAACCTGTAGCGCCGACGACAGCCGAACCCGCTGTCGCGAAGAATTAAGAGAGGCAGGACCATGGCAAACGTGCAAAGCGGCAAAATGATCGTCGGTCTGGATATCGGCACTTCCAAAGTGGTCGCGCTGGTGGGCGAGGTTGGGGCCGATGGCACCCTGGAAATCGTCGGCATCGGCACTCATCCATCGCGTGGCCTGAAGAAGGGCGTGGTGGTGAACATCGAATCCACCGTGCAATCGATCCAGCGCGCTATCGAAGAAGCGCAACTGATGGCCGGTTGTCGCATTCACTCGGCGTTCGTCGGCGTGGCGGGCAATCATATCCGCAGCCTGAACTCCCACGGCATCGTGGCGATTCGTGACCGCGAAGTCAGCGCGGCGGATCTGGAACGGGTACTCGACGCGGCCCAGGCCGTGGCGATTCCGGCCGACCAGCGCGTGCTGCATACCCTGCCGCAGGACTACGTGATCGATAACCAGGAAGGCGTGCGCGAGCCCCTGGGCATGTCGGGCGTGCGTCTGGAAGCCAAGGTCCACGTGGTGACTTGCGCCGTGAATGCCGCACAGAACATTGAAAAATGTGTGCGTCGTTGCGGTCTGGAAATCGACGACATCATTCTCGAGCAGCTTGCTTCCGCGTATTCGGTACTGACCGACGACGAGAAAGAGCTGGGCGTGTGCCTGGTGGACATCGGTGGCGGCACCACCGACATCGCGATCTTCACCGAAGGCGCGATTCGCCATACCGCGGTGATCCCGATTGCCGGTGATCAAGTGACCAACGACATCGCCATGGCGTTGCGCACTCCGACCCAGTACGCCGAAGAAATCAAGATTCGCTACGCCTGTGCCCTGGCCAAGCTGGCCGGTGCCGGTGAAACCATCAAGGTCCCAAGCGTCGGTGACCGTCCGCCGCGCGAGCTGTCCCGTCAGGCCCTGGCTGAAGTGGTCGAGCCACGTTACGACGAGCTGTTCACGCTGATTCAGGCCGAACTGCGTCGCAGCGGCTACGAAGACCTGATTCCGGCCGGCATCGTGCTGACCGGTGGTACTTCGAAGATGGAAGGCGCGGTGGAACTGGCCGAAGAGATTTTCCACATGCCGGTCCGCCTCGGCGTGCCCCATGGCGTCAAAGGCCTCGACGATGTCGTGCGCAACCCGATTTATTCCACCGGTGTGGGCTTGCTGATGTACGGGCTGCAAAAGCAGTCCGACGGCGGCGTGTCCTTTTCCGGGATCAGCAGCAACCGCGACAGCTACAGCAGTGAAGAGGCCAAAGCCCCACTGTTTGATCGCTTCAAGAGCTGGGTCCAGGGCAACTTCTAAAGATTTACCGCACTACAGCAGCGACAGGTTTCAAGCGGCAGGCAGCAGTAAAAAGTAGTAGGCGAAAAACTAGAGAAATGTAAGGAGAGGGAAAATGTTCGAACTCGTAGACAACATCCCCGCAAGCCCGGTAATTAAAGTTATCGGTGTCGGCGGTGGCGGCGGCAACGCTGTCAACCATATGGTCAAGAGCAACATTGAAGGTGTGGAATTCATCTGCGCCAACACTGATGCCCAGGCGCTGAAAAGCATCGGCGCACGAACCATCCTGCAATTGGGCACTGGCGTGACCAAGGGCCTGGGTGCCGGCGCGAATCCGGAAGTCGGTCGTCAGGCCGCTCTGGAAGACCGCGAACGCATTGCCGAAGTGCTGCAAGGCACCAACATGGTGTTCATTACCACGGGCATGGGCGGTGGTACCGGTACCGGTGCTGCGCCAATCATTGCCGAAGTGGCCAAGGAAATGGGGATTCTCACCGTTGCGGTGGTGACTCGTCCGTTCCCGTTCGAAGGTCGCAAGCGCATGCAGATTGCCGATGAAGGCATCCGTCTGCTCTCCGAAAGCGTCGACTCGTTGATCACCATTCCCAACGAGAAGCTGCTGACCATTCTGGGTAAGGATGCGAGCCTGCTGTCGGCTTTTGCCAAGGCTGACGACGTTCTGGCCGGTGCCGTTCGCGGTATTTCCGACATCATCAAGCGTCCGGGCATGATCAACGTCGACTTTGCCGACGTGCGTACCGTGATGAGCGAAATGGGCATGGCGATGATGGGCACTGGCTGCGCCAGCGGTCCGAACCGTGCGCGTGAAGCGACTGAAGCGGCGATCCGCAACCCGTTGCTCGAAGACGTGAACCTGCAAGGTGCACGTGGCATCCTGGTGAATATCACCGCCGGTCCTGACCTGTCCCTGGGTGAGTACTCGGACGTGGGTAGCATCATCGAAGCCTTCGCTTCCGAGCACGCAATGGTCAAGGTCGGTACTGTTATCGATCCGGACATGCGCGACGAGTTGCACGTGACAGTGGTTGCCACGGGTCTGGGCGCGAAAATCGAGAAGCCTGTTAAAATCATTGATAATACCGTTCATACGTCGATGGCAGCTCAATCGCCGGCACCTGCCCGTCAGGAAATGCCGTCGGTCAACTATCGCGATCTGGACCGTCCAACCGTGATGCGCAACCAGGCTCAGGCCAGTGCTGCGACTGCGGCAAAGCTGAATCCGCACGATGATCTGGACTATCTGGACATCCCGGCATTCCTGCGTCGCCAGGCCGATTGATGAAATGTATCAGGGGTATTAGGGTGATTGGTGTTCAGCAAAGGTCTGGTCTGCTATTATCGCCAGCCTTTGTTGATACCAGTTCGCAATTTGCGCTGAAGCGGCCCAAGCCATGATTAAACAACGCACCCTGAAAAATATTATCCGTGCCACAGGTGTAGGTCTGCACTCCGGGGAGAAGGTATACCTGACTCTCAAGCCTGCACCTGTAGACACCGGCATTGTGTTTTGTCGTGCCGACCTGGACCCTGTGGTGCAGATACCTGCTCGCGCAGAAAACGTTGGTGAAACCACTATGTCGACCACGCTGGTCAGCGGTGACACCAAAGTGGACACGGTGGAGCACTTGCTCTCGGCCATGGCTGGCCTGGGCATCGATAACGCCTACGTCGAGCTCTCCGCGTCTGAAGTCCCGATCATGGATGGTAGCGCTGGACCCTTCGTATTCCTGATTCAATCTGCCGGCCTGGAAGAACAGGACGCAGCCAAGAAGTTCATTCGTATCCTGCGTGAAGTGACTGTGGAAGACGGCGACAAGCGCGCCACTTTCCTGCCTTTCGAAGGCTTCAAAGTGAGCTTTGAGATCGATTTCGATCACCCGGTGTTCCGTGACCGCATTCAAAGTGCCAGCGTGGATTTTTCCAGCACTTCGTTCGTAAAAGAAGTCAGCCGCGCCCGTACCTTTGGTTTCATGAGTGACATCGAGTACCTGCGCAAGCACAACCTCGCACTCGGCGGTAGCGTTGAAAACGCCATCGTGGTCGACGCGGATGGAGTACTGAACGAGGACGGCCTTCGCTATGAAGACGAATTCGTCAAGCACAAGATCCTCGATGCAATTGGTGACCTCTACCTGCTGGGCAACAGCCTGATAGGTGAGTTCCGCGGCTTCAAGTCGGGGCATGCACTGAACAACCAGCTTCTGCGCAAATTGATTGAGCAGAAAGATGCCTGGGAAGTCGTGACCTTCGAAGATGCCAGCACTGCGCCGATCTCTTACATGCGTCCAGTTGCGGCCGTGTAAGCAATACTCTCTTTCTTTAGTTTTTAAAGGCTGCCTTCGGGTGGCCTTTTTTTATGGAAGCGGATTACGGTTGTCTCTATTTTGGTGGCGCTTATCAGGACGTCATCGCGAGCAGGCTCGCTCCCACATTGGTTCTCTGTGGAACCCAAATCTGTGTTCACTAAAGATCAACAGTGGGAGCGAGCCTGCTCGCGATGAGGCCTGCAGCCACACCACAACTCTTAACCAGCCACCACCCGATTGCGGCCTCTTTCCTTGGCCTGATACAGCGCCTTGTCAGCGGCGAACAGTAAGGTCTTCAAGCTTTCTTCAGGCGCCCCGGACCAAGTGCTCAAACCGATGCTGACGGTAATCGGCGATTTGTCGCCCTTGATCGGCGACAAGTGTTCGACCGCGGCACGGATGCTCTCGGCGATCTGTAGCGCGCCGGCCCGGTCGGTCTCGGCCAGTACTACCGCAAATTCCTCACCGCCATAACGCGCCACAAGATCGGCCGGTCGGCGGACGCTCTCGCTGATAACCTTGGCGACCGTGCGCAAGGCGTCGTCGCCGACCTGATGGCCATGGCGGTCATTGAACGCCTTGAAATGATCCGCATCGATCATCAGCACCGACAGCGGTTTGTCCGTACGCTGCGCGCGCGCCCACTCACGGCTGAGTACCTGATCCAGCGCCCGCCGATTGGCCACGCCGGTCAGTGCATCAGTGGCGGCCAGTTGCGCCAGTTCCTGCTCGGCGTGATGGCGCAACTTCAGCTCGCGACAAAGCAGCCAGGTCAACCACAGCAGGCCGATACAGAGCACTCCAGTGGCGCTGCTGATGACGATCGCGGTGCGCTTCCAGGCAGCGAATACTTCATGAGTAGAGAGGGCGACCATCACCGTCAATGGCAGGTCGCCAACCTGGGAAAAGGTGAACAGACGGCTTTCGCCGTTGACACTCGATACGCCGCTGAAGCTGCCAGTGCCTTCACGCAGAATGCGTTCGACGTTTCGCCGGGCGCTGAAGTTCTTGCCGATCAGATCCTTGTTCCGCAATGGATGTTGCGCCAGCATGATGCCGTCGCGGTTAATCACGTTGATGGTGCTGTCGTTGCCGATGTTCAGGCTATTGAACAACCGGTCGAAGTAAACCAGACGCATGGACGCTACGCCGACACCGTTGAATTCGCCAGTGGCGGAGGACACCCGTCGACTGAAACTGATGCGCCATTCGCCACGCTCGTCGCAGTCGCAGTGGTACTTGAACGGACGGCTGATGAACATCCCGGTATCGCGATTGAAGGCGTGGGCGAGGAAGTAGTCGCGGTCGGCAAAATTGGCCGGTTTTGGCTTGATCAACGACGAGTCGGCAATCACCTCGCCATACTTGTCGAGGAGCAGGATGTCGCCCTTGAAGGGCGCGCCTGCGGCCCGATCAAACAGCGCCAGGTGGCGTATCCGTGGCGAGACCTGCTTGAGGTCATCACGCTGGGCGGCGGCGATCAGACCTTTCAGGGACAGGTCATAGAGCTCGACATTACGTAGCACGTCGGCATTGATCAATTGCACGATATTGGTCGCGCTGCGGGTTGCGGCCAGCTCCGCGCTGCGGTGTTCGCGGATCAGCAGAAAGGTCACGATGCTCAGTATGGCGATCACCGTCAGCGAACTGCCGACAATCAGAATCAATACCGACCGGCTGACGGGGGGCGGGCGCGGGGATGTCGCACTACTCACACTCATGGTTCTGACTTCTGCTGTCCGAGACGGTATCAAGATTGTTGCGAGCAAGCATGCAGAGTGGCAGAGACCGGTCGCGCCTGTGGCGCCTATATAAATCCGGAGCTTGAAAAAGGCCAGCAAAACATGCTGACCGTTTGCTTATGTGAGCTTAGAACACATTCAGTGGGTAATCGACGATCACCCGGTATTCGTCGGTGTCCTGATCCAGCGCGCCGTAGCCATTGCCGCCGCGGTTGGTCGCCCATTGCAGGCGCAGTACCAGATCCTTGGCCTTGCCGCCCTGGACCACGTAGTTGAGATCGATGTCGCGCTCCCAGTGTTTGGCGTGCTTGCCATTGGCGCTGTACCAGGTCTCGCCGTAACCCGTGCTTTGCGGATCGACCTTGCTCAGGTCCAGTTCGCCACGGGAGTAGGACACCGCCGAGGTCAGGCCCGGCAGGCCGAGCCCCGTGAAGTCATAGGCGTACTTGAGTTTCCATGAGCGTTCGTTCGGGCCGTTGAAGTCTGAGTACTGCTGGGAATTGTCGAGATAGACGCTGTCGCCCTGGTTGATGTAATCGAAGGGGGTGTTGCCGTTCACCCGTTGATAGGCGACAGTGACGCTGTGATAACCGACGCCGATGCCCAAGTGCAGGCTGAAGGTGTTGTTGTTGATCTGGCCCAGCAGCGCGTCGCCGGTGTCTTGGGTGTGATAGAAGTGCAGACCCGGGTTGAGGCTGACCCGATCGTTCAGCGCGTAGCTGTAGTCCAGGTCGTAGTAATACTGGTTCCAGATGTCCTTGAGCTCAGAGGCATACAGGCTGCTGGTCAGCCCTGGCAGGCCGCTCCAGGCGACACCGGCCCAATTCAGGTGCTGGCTTTCTTCACCCTCTGGCAGGCTGCCATAAGAGGTACCGATGCGCTGATGGCCGCTCTGGTTGTAGAGCTTGGTGAAGCTGGCCTGGCCACCTTCGATCAGCCAGCCGTCGAGACTCTGGTTGCTCAGACTGACGCCGCGAAAGGTCTGCGGCAGCATGCGAGTCTCGCCGCCGGCAATCACCGGATTGTTCAGAAACAGGTCGCCGGCTTTGAGTTCGGTATCCCCTGCGCGCATTTTCAGCGTGCCGCCGGCCGTGGAAAACCCGGGCGGCGCTTTACCGTTGCCGCTGCCGATGGGCAGGATGCTTGAGCTGTCGGTGCCGCCGCCGCCGTCGAGCTTGAGCCCGAGCATGGCGTGGGCATCGAGGCCAAAACCGACGGTGCCCGGGGTGTAGCCGGATTCAAAAATCCCGAGCAACCCCTGTCCCCATTCAATGTTGTCATCCGCGCCCTGCTTACGGTTGCGGTTCATGTAGTAATTGCGGGCATTGAGCTTGAGCCCGGAACCTTCGACGAAGCCTTCGGCCGGTTCGTCCGCTGCATGGACGTTTGAGCCGATAGTTACAGCCATTGCAATGAATAGCGGGCTGAGTTTCAGTGAAAGACACACGTGGGATTAAAACTCCTTCGATCGATAATGGCAGTTATTATTTTGAGAATCGGGTGTTACTTGTGCGGCAAGACCAGGCATTCGAGGTGTTTTTCACAACGAAAAAAAAGCCGCTGAGAGCAGCGGCTTTGAAGACAACTTCTCAGGGGAAAGAGCCCTGCAAGTGTCGAGGGAAATAGAGCGGTGGTGCAGATCAGCTATCTTTCTCAACCGGCGCTTGTGCTTGGTTGACTGATGTTTGCTGGGGTGTCTCAGCGTTTTTGGCTTTGGCGGTCAGTTCGTTCCGGGACTGTTCCAGGGCATCGGCACGCGCGGCATTTTGCGCAACAAATGCTGGCGACTCTTCAGCCATGGCGAGCGGCGACAGGAACAAGGAAGACAAAACAAAAGCGCTGGCAATACCCATAGTGTTAGACATCTTGAAGACCTTCTTGCAGAGCAAGTGATATTTGGTGTGGCAAAAGTACCGGTCTTCGGCGCGGGGAAAAAGAGCGAATCACATAAAGGACTGTTGCCTTTAAGGTAACAGTAGGTTCATGAGGCCTTCAAAAGATCGCAGCCTGCGGCAGCTCCTACAAATGCTGTGCACATCTGCAGATTCGCGGATGTGCCCGCTCGACGTAGGAGCTGCCGCAGGCTGCGATCTTGGCGATCTGGCCGGCACCACAAAAGATGCGCAAAGGTAATGGGACTAAACCGGCAGATAGATCCCGAACGTATTCATCCCGTCATCACTGCGCACAAACACGTCGCCGCCATGCATCAAGGCAATGGCCTTGACGATCGCCAGGCCCAGGCCATGGTTGGCGCCGCTGTTGCTGCGTGAGGCGTCGACCCGATAGAAGCGTTCGAACAACCGCGACAGGTGTTCGCTGGCAATGGCTTCGCCGGGGTTGGCGACGCCGATGGCGACCTGGTGTTCTTGTACTTCAATCTGTACGCGAATGATTTGCCCGGGCGCGGTGTGTTGCACGGCGTTGTTCAACAGGTTGATCAATGCCCGGCGCAAGTGGGCGATTTCGATCTGCACCTGGGCGTCGCCACTGACCTCGACTTTTACCTGAGCGTCTTCGAGGATGAAGTCCAGGTAATCCAGGGTGGTCGCGACTTCATTGGCCAGTGAGGTCGAGGTGAGAGTCGTCGCTTTGCTGCCCTGATCGGCACTCGCCAGAAACAGCATGTCGTTGATGATCGACCTCAGTCTCTCAAGCTCTTCGAGGTTCGACTGCAGGACTTCAAAGTAGTGTTCGGCCGAACGCCCGCGAGTCAGCGCCACCTGGGTCTGGCCGATCAGGTTGGTCAGCGGCGAGCGCAATTCGTGGGCCACATCGGCGTTGAATGACTCCAGGCGCGAGTAGGCTTGCTCCACCCGTTCCAGGGTCGAGTTGAAGGCACTGACGAACTCATTGAGTTCCGGTGGCAGCGGCGACAGTTGCAGGCGTCCGGAGAGTCGCGGTGGCGCCAGGCGTTGCGCCTCCAGGGACAGTTTGATCAGCGGTTTCAAGCCGATCCGCGCCACCCAGTAACCCAGCGCCGAAGCCAGCAGCACGCCGATGATGGCCAGGCCGATCAGAGCGATCAGCAGCTGGTGCTGGGTTTGGTAGAAGGTCTCGGTATCGATGCCGATCATGAAGCGCAGCGGCGGGCGCTGGTCCTTGGCCGGGAATTGGCTGACCAGTGCTTTCAACGGGTAGGGCTGGTCGGGCAGTTGCAAGTCGCGCATCCCCAGCGGGCCTTCGGCAAAGGCCCGAATCTGCGGGGTCGGGTTGCCATATTCATAGCGCGGATCGCCGCTGATGATCCAGAAACGGATACGTTTGTCTTCCTCACCGAGCAGCTTGAGTTTGTTGTTGATCTTGACCCAGTGTTCCGGGGTGCCATAGCGGCCAACCGTCGATTCCAGCACGCTGTAGCGCGCTTCCAGTTCGGCTTCGGGCAGCAGGCCCAGGCCTTTGTCGACTTGTTGATACAGCGCGCCGCCAATCAGCAGGAACACCACCATGGCCACCAGGGTGAACATGCCGCTCAGGCGCAGTGCAATGGAGTTACTCACTACGGCTCTCCAGCACATAACCCATGCCGCGAATGGTGTGCAGCAGTTTCTCTTCAAACGGCCCATCGAGCTTGGCCCGCAGGCGTTTGATCGCGACTTCGACGACATTCGCATCGCTGTCGAAATTGATGTCCCAGACCATCTCGGCGATCGCGGTTTTCGAGAGGATTTCACCCTGGCGCCGGGCCAGCACGCTCAGCAGCGAAAACTCCTTGGCGGTCAGGTCCAGGCGTGTTCCGGCGCGGCTGGCCTTGCGGCTGATCAAGTCAATCCACAGGTCGGCGATGCTGATCTGCACCGGCTCATGACCGCTACTACGCCGGGTCAGCGCTTGCAGGCGCGCGACCAGTTCGAGAAAGGAAAAGGGTTTGCCCAGGTAATCGTCGGCACCGTCGCGCAGGCCTTTGATCCGGTCTTCCACCCGTTCGCGGGCGGTGAGCATGATCACCGGGGTCTGCTTGCGCGCACGCAGGGCGCGCAGCACGCCAAAACCGTCGAGACCGGGCAGCATTACATCCAGCACGATCACCGCGTATTCGCTTTCCAGCGCCAGGTGCAGGCCTTCGACGCCGTCCCGGGCCACGTCCACCGTATAGCCTTGTTCGGTCAAGCCGCGGTGCAGGTAGTCCGCGGTTTTTTCCTCGTCTTCGATAATCAGAACGCGCATGACCCCGCCTCAGTTAGTGGTCGCCAGCACCGGGGCTGGTTTGGGCCGATGGAATAGCCGCTCAAGCCACAAGTATATGACTGGCGTGGTAAACAACGTCAGCGCCTGGCTCACCAGCAACCCGCCGACCACGGCGATCCCCAGCGGCTGACGCAGCTCGGCACCGGCGCCGTAGCCGAGCATCAGTGGCAATGCGCCGAGCAGCGCGGCGAGGGTGGTCATCATGATCGGCCGGAACCGGGTCAAACAAGCCTGGTAAATGGCTTCCTCCGGGGTCAGCCCGCCGTTGCGCTGGGCGTCGAGGGCGAAGTCGATCATCAGGATGCCGTTCTTCTTGACGATCCCGATCAGCAGCACCAGGCCGATCAAGGCCATGATCGAAAAATCCTGCCCGAAGATCCACAGCATGATCAGGGCGCCAAGGCCAGCCGAAGGCAGGGTCGAGATGATCGTCAGCGGATGCACGAAACTCTCATACAGCACACCCAGAATGATGTAGACCGCCAGCAGCGCCGCGAGGATCAGCCAGGGTTGACTGGCCAGGGAACTCTGGAACGCCTGGGCCGCCCCCTGGAAGGTGCCGATGATCGTGGCCGGTACGCCGATTTCGTTCTTCGCCTGGTTGAGCATGGTGACTGCATCGCCCAGGGCCACACCGGGCGCGAGGTTGAACGACAGGTTGGCCGCCGGGAACATCCCGTCATGAGCAATGGACAGCGGGCCGACCCTGGGCGGATCGACCCTGGCCAACGCCGACAACGGCACCATCTCGCCGCTGAGCGGCGAGCGCAGGTAGAAGTAATTCAGGCTTTCGGCCTTGCCGCGCTGTTTGGCGTCGAGTTCGAGGATCACGTTGTACTGGTTGGTCTCGGTCTGGAACTCGTTGACCTGGCGTTGGCCGAAGGCATCGTAGAGCGCCTCGTCGACATCGGTGGCGGTCAGGCCAAACCGCGCCGCGGCGCTGCGGTCGATGCTGATGTGGGTAATGCTGCCGCCCAGTTGCAGGTCGTTGGACATATCGCGGAACGCCGGGTTGGTCCGCAGTTTTTCGGTCAGGCGCTGGGTCCAGGTATTCAGGGTCGGCCCGTCGTTGCTTTTGAGCACGTACTGGTACTGGCTGCGGCTCGGTCCGGAGCTGAGGTTGATGTCCTGCCCTGCGCGCAAGTACAGGACGATGCCCGGCACCCGGGTCATTTGCGGGCGGATCCGGTCGATGAACTCACTGGCGGAGACGTCCCGATCGCCGCGGTCCTTCAAGGCAATCCAGAAGCGTCCGTTGGCGATGGTCTGGTTGTTACCGGTTACGCCAACCGCATGGGAGAAGGTCTGGACGGCAGGGTCGGTGCCGAGGATTTTCGCCAACTGCTTATGTTTCTCCACCATGTCCGGGTAGGAAATATCCGCAGCTGCTTCTGTGGTGCCGAGCACGAAGCCGGTGTCCTGCACCGGGAAGAAGCCTTTGGGAATGGCCACATAACCGACGATCGCCATGGCCAGGGTCAGGCCGAATAGTCCCAGCATCAGCCGTTGGTGGGCGAGGGCGCGGCGCAGGCCTTTTTCGTAGAGCGCCAGCAAGCGTTCGCCAAAACCGTGGGCGTGGTGCGCCGGCTTTCGCATGAACAACGCGGCCAGGGTGGGCGCCAGGGTCAGCGACACCACCACCGAAATCAGGATGGTTGAGGTCGCGGTCAAGGCGAACTCCTTGAACAGCCGCCCGACCACGCCGCCCATGAACAGCAAGGGAATAAATGCCGCTACCAGCGAGAAGCTGATGGAGACCACGGTGAAGCCGATCTCGCCGGCACCCTTGATCGCGGCCTCGCGCATGCCGTCCCCGGCCTCGAGATGGCGATGGATGTTCTCGACCACGACTATCGCATCGTCGACCACAAACCCCACGGAGATCACGATCGCCACCAGGGTCAGGTTGTTCAGGCTGAAGCCCATCACATACATCAGGGCGAAGCTGGCGATCAACGACACGCCGAGTACGCTGGCAACGATCAGCGTCGCCGACAGCTGGCGCAGGAACAGGGCCATCACCGCGACCACCAGCAACACGGTGATCAGCAGGGTGATTTCCACTTCATGCAAGGAGGCGCGAATGGTTTTGGTCCGGTCCGAGAGCACGGTCACTTGTACCGAGGCCGGCAGCATCCCTTGCAGGCGCGGCAGTTCGGCCTGAATGCGGTCAACGGTCTCGACGATGTTGGCCCCGGGCTGACGAAAGATCACCAGATTGAGTCCCGGCTGGTCATTGGACCAGGCTTGCACATAGGCATTCTCGGGGCCGGCGATTACCCGTGCGACATCCTTGAGCAGTACCGGTGCGCCGTCCTTGTAGGAGACGATCAGTTGCCTGTATTCCTCGGGATGGAACAATTGATCGTTGGTCGACAGGGTGGAAATACTCGACTGACCGTACAGCGCGCCCTTGGCCAGGTTCAGGCTGGCCTGCTGCAGGGCCACGCGGATATCGGCCAGGGTCAGGCCGATGGCCGCCAGTTTATCCGGCGAAGCCTGCACGCGAATGGCCGGGCGTTGCTGGCCGCTGATGTTGATCAGGCCGACGCCGTCGATCTGGCTGATCTGCCGTGCCAGCAAAGTTTCCACGTAGTCGCTGAGTTCGGTGCCGGGCATCTGCGTCGAGCTGATAGCGAGGATCAGCACCGGGCTGTCGGCCGGGTTGACCTTCCGCCAGGTGGGCAGGCTCGGCATGTCATTGGGCAGCTTGCCGGAAGCGGTGTTGATCGCCGCCTGGACTTCCTGGGCGGCGGTGTCGATGCTTTTGTCGAGGGTAAATTGCAGGACCAGGTTGGTCGAACCCAAGGCGCTGCTGGAGGTCATCTGGGACATGCCGGGAATGGCGCTGAATTGCACCTCCAGCGGTGTGGCCACTGAGGACGCCATGGTTTCCGGGCTGGCGCCGGGCAGTTGGGCGTTGACCTGAATGGTCGGGAATTCCGCTTCCGGCAACGGCGCAATGGGCAGCAGCGGGAAGGCGATACCCCCCAGGAGCACCAGGGCAAAGGTCAACAACAGCGTGGCGACCGGGTGATCAATGCACCAGGCCGAAATCGAGCCATGGCCTTTCATGGTAGCGCCTGCGTTTTCGCCGTTTCAATGACCTGCGGCGGCTCGCTGAGCACCTCGATCCTCGAGCCCGCCTTGAGCCGCGACTGGCCGTCGCTGACCAGTACATCGCCAGGCTGCACGCCGGTAATGATGTTCAGGTTGCTGTTCTGATAGACCATTCGCACCGGCACGATTTCGACGGTGTTGGCGTTGACCCGGTAGACGAAATGCTGGTCCAGCCCGCGTTGCACCACGGTCGGCGGTACCACCAGGGCAGCTTTGTCGAGGGCCGTCTGGATCTTGATGGTCACCAGTTGCCCCGGCCAGAGCTTTTGCCCGGGGTTGCTGAATTCGGCCTTGGCGCGAATGGTCCCGGTGTTGGTATTGATCTGGTTATCGATCAGGGTCAGGTGGCCTTTACCCAACAAGTCGCCGGTTTCGCCATCGGTATCGGCGCCCATGTAGGCACTCACCTCGGCCTGGCGCGGGGCGCCCAGCAGGCCTTGCAGGATCGGCAGCATCTGTTGCGGCAGGGAGAACTCGACGGCGATCGGGTCGATCTGGGTCACTGAGAACAGCCCTTGCGCATCGGTCATGCGCAGGAAGTTGCCTTCATCGACGGAGCGAATACCGACCCGACCGGTCACCGGCGAGCGAATCTGGGTGTAGGAGAGTTGCACCTGCGCGGCGTCGATCGCAGCCTGGTTGCCCTGGGCCGTGGCTTTCAGCTGATTGACCAGCGCCTGTTGTTGATCGTAGGTCTGCTTGGAGACGCCATCATCGACGCTCAGCAGCTTGTAACGTTTAAGGTTGACCTGCGCCACTTGCAGTTGCGCCTGGCTTTCGCCCAATTGCGCGCGGGCCTGATCGAGGCTGGCGCGGATCGAGCGATCATCGAGGGTGGCCAGCAGATCACCGGTCTTTACCAGCTGACCTTCCTTGACCAGCAGTTTGGTGAGGATGCCGTCGATTTGCGGACGAATGATCACGCTGTGCAACGACAGCACCGAGCCGATGCCACTGACATAGCGCGGTACGTCCTGCTCGTTGACCTTGACCACCCGTACCGGAATCGCGCTCGGTGCCGCCAGTCTGGCCGTGGCGGGCTTGGTCAGGTACCAGCCGGCAAGGGCGACCAGGGCGATCAGCAGTCCTGCGATCACGATGTTTTTTTTCTGAATACGCATGCTGTCAGGACGCCAGAGCAAAGTGATCAATGGATTGGCCAGTATCAATGACTACTTATAGCCCCCTGACCCGGTCAGCAAAATGACTGCTAACTGACAGCGCTGTCAGTAATGGCTGATCGCCGCTGAAACGGCCGGATTAAAGATTTTCTCGCGCAGACGGATAAGCAATTGACCGGGTCAGCATCCTGCCAGGCCCACAGTCATTCAGGGATTGCTTGAGTGAACCATAAAGTGAGATTCCTTGAAATGAATCTGAAGATCGTAGTGTCGAGCGTGCTTTTGTTGCTGTCAGTTGCCCTGAATGCCCACGCCGACGGTAGCTCCGGGCGGATCAACTTTGTCGGGAAAATTGTCGAGCGCGGCTGTGAGGTTGGACAAGCAGGAACGGTGAGTTTCGGCGAGCATTCGCAACACGTAACGGTTACCCCTGAGCTTAGATTGACGGTGAGTACTGCTGGTAATGTGTGCAGGCATGACCTCATTCCTTTCACCGTCAGTTTCGAGCCTTTGACGACATCCAGTGCGAGCGCTGTCTCGCCGGCTGATAAAGGCGTCGTTACCGTGACCTATCGGTAGTGTTTATGGGGAGGGGTTGAGCCCGGGCCGCAGAAAATTTTGCCTGGCGACCGAAGGTCAGCGTGCGGGCGACAGCCGGGCAGGTATACTGCCGCCTTTCGCGGCCCGCCAACCGGGCCCGACTCTTATTTATGCATCACCCGGAGCTTTCATGACTTCCCCTAAACAACCGCCTGCTGCTGACGTCCAGAGCGACGAACAGGCTGACCTGCAAAACAGCGTCGACTCCAGCGCAGAGACCGAAGACAAGGCCACCATCCCCGCGTTCAAGTTCCCGTTCAACCCGGGCGAACTGGCCGCGGCGAAGAATGCCAGCCAGCCGTGGTACAAAAACGGCGCCAAGAACGGTCACACCAAGACCCCGGGCGTAGCGCCTCCCGGCACCCGTCGCTCGATGGGCAAGCGCTGATTCGCGCAGTTTTAGCTGACTTTTCCCTTCCGGAGCAGTAATCAAGCTGCTCCATTCCAGGCCTCGTCCTACGCCAAACCCCGATCCTTCCTGTAGAGGGGGAAACGGTAATTGGTTGAAAGTTCTTTGCCCGTTCAACGTTGCTCATCCCGGAGGAGGTCGTTGCGGGTTCCATTGATCTTTCTGGAAGGGCGCCACGATGATGTCTGGAAAAACCCTAACGACTCTGCTTTTGTCCATGGGCCTGGGTGGCCTGTGTTCGCTTGCTGTCGCAGAAGAACAGAAATGGGCTGAAATCCGCTTCGGGGTCGAAGCCCTGGTTCCACCGTTCGAAAGCCGCAATGCCCAGGGTGAGCTGGTTGGACTGAATATCGAGTTGGGCAACGCCCTATGCGCCGAACTCGCTGCTCGCTGTGTCTGGGTCGATCAGGATTATGCAACCAACATTGCAGCGCTCGAGGCCGGACGTTTCGACGCGATCATGCCGATGTCGGCCACCGCACTGCGTCAACAGAGAATCGACTTTACCGAGAATCTGTACCCGCTCAGCAATCGTCTGGTGACGCTCAAGGATTCGAATTTGCTGCCAGACGCGCAATCGCTCAAAGGCAAACGTGTCGGCGTATTGGCCGGCACCAGCCGGGAAGCCTACGCGCAAACCAGGTGGGCACCTGCCGGGGTAGTGGTTCAGAGTTTCAAACTCAATACCGAGTTGGTCGACAGTCTTCTGGCTGGCGCTATCGATGCGACGCTGCAAGACGCCATTGAAATCTCTGCGGCGTTGCTGGATACGCCCCAAGGCCGTGCTTTCGGTTTTTCCGGGCCGGTGATTACCGACGATCTTCTGGGAAGTGGCGTGGCGATCGGTGTGCGCAAGACCGACCCGGATCTGCGTGAGGCCTTGAATAAAGCCCTTGCGCGTCTAAAACAAAATGGCCAATACGACCCCATCATCAAGCGCTATTTGTCTGAGCCCTCCGACTCATCGACAGTTGCCGTGAGCGGCCTTGGGCCTGTCGCGGCAAACTCACCGCAGTACCGCCCCGGGGAAAAAGGCCAGCCGTTTTCACCCGTTGTACGGGTCGGCGAGACACTTTATCTCTCCGGGATTCTTGGTATCGCCGCCAATGACAAGCTGGTGGCGGGGGGGATTCGCGCCGAAATGACCCAGATCATGAACACCCTGGGTGAGGTGCTCGAGGGCAATGGTTCCTCCCTTGATCACGTGGCGAAGTGCACGGTCATACTCGCAGATATCAACGATTTCTCCGCGATGAATGAGGTGTATGTCAGCTATTTTTCTGCCGGTCGACTTCCTGCCCGTACGACCTTCTCTGCCAGGAAGCTGGTGTTGAATGCGCGCGTCGAAGTTGAATGCCTGGCCGTTATCAAACGCTAGGTTCACGCTCTCAAAATCTGTGGAACGACCATGAAAATACTAACGATGCTGACGCTGACGGTCATGCTCAATGTCATCAGCTTCTTTGCCCACGCCGCCAATGTGTTGGTGGTGTTATCCGATGCCGCGCAACTTGACTTGAAGAACGGCAAGGTCACTCAGACGGGCTTTTTTTTCAACGAGTTGATGCAACCGGTGAAACTGCTTCTCGATGCGGGTCATACGGTGACGTTCGCGACACCCAAAGGCAAAGCGCCGAGCCTGGATCAGGGTTCCGTCAGCAAGTCCTACTTCAACAATGATGTCGACGCCTTTAATGCGCACAAGGCATTGCTGGACCGGCTCAAGATCACTTCGCCAGGCGAGTCGCCGGTGATCAGTCTATCCCGCGTAGAGCAGCTGGGTTATGAGCGCTTTGATGCACTCTATATCCCCGGTGGCCGTGCGCCGATGCAGGATCTGACTCACAGCCCGCTCCTGGGCAAGTTACTGGCGAGTTTCCATGCCCGGGGCAAGCCTACCGCGCTGGTGTGCCATGGGCCTGCGGCGTTGCTCTCGGCGTTGCCTGATGCTGCAGGCTTTGTCGGTCAGCTGGAGTTGGCAGGGCGCGTAACTGCACGCCCCGACTGGATTTATTCAGGCTATAAGATGACGGTCATGAGTAATGTGGAAGAACGGCTGGCTGAAGGTCGCCTCGGCGGAGGGGAAATGAAGTTCCTCCCACAGACGGCTCTAGAGCAGGCGGGTGGTCTATACGGCAGCAACCTTGTGCCCTGGACGGCTAACATGGTGGTCGATCGCGAGTTGATTACCGGTCAGAACCCCGCGTCGACGCTGGACGTCGCGAATGAACTGTTGAAGCGCCTGAGATAGCCTGGATCGTTCCTGCGCTTTTTCGTAGCAATCATCAGATGGCTTCCCTGGTCTGGATATCGTTCCGGTCAGCTGGCGCTAACGCTGGATCGGATCGATCAGTTGCCGGTCGACCAACACCGCTGGGCAAGCGCTCCGTAAAACTTCGTATCAGCGGTAGTTTGTAGTAGTTGGCGCCAATGATGGCTAAATGCCCAGAAATTGAGCCAGATCAGTATGTATGGAATCAGTGCGATTAGAGTCAGCAGCCCCTGCCGACTCTTTCAAAAACACGAGCGCGCTTTTCATGAAGATCAATCTCCCGGTGACGGGGCGATGCCTGGACATTGGTCCTGATGCAAATATTCTATCGACCACCGATCTGACGAGCGCGATCACCTATGCCAACGCCGACTTCATTGAGGTCAGTGGTTATGGCAAGGACGAGTTGTTGGGTTCCCCGCACAATCTGTTACGCCATCCCGATATGCCTGCTGCAGCCTTTGCCCATATGTGGCGAACGCTCAAGAGCGGGCGTTCGTGGATGGGCATAGTGAAAAATCGCTGTAAAAACGGTGATCACTACTGGGTCAGCGCCTATGTCTCTCCGATGACCCGCGGTGGGCAGGCGGTGGAGTATCAGTCGATCCGGACCAAGCCCAGAGCCAGCCAAGTGGAGGCGGCGAAAAAGCTCTATGGGCAGATGGGCGGCGCGGTTTCGCCCGGGTGGCCCGCGTTGGGCTTGAAGGTAAAACTCATGCTCATGCTCAGTCTGGTCATGACCTGTGCCGTGGGCGCCGCGGCCGGGCTGGTGCCGTATTCGCCGTGGTGGGCGCTATTGGCACTGGGGCTCGGCAGTGGCTTGAGTGCGCTGGGTGTCAATCTGCTGCTGCGGCCGCTGGACCGCTTGACCGAGCGCGCCCGAGTGATTGGGGATAACCCTTTGAGCCAGGCGATCTATACCGGTCGACGTGATGAGTTCGGGCAGATCGAATTCGCCTTGCAGATGCTTGAGGCGCAGGTTGGCGCGGTGGTCGGGCGCATTGGCGATGCTTCGCAACGGCTGGTCGGGCATGCGGCGCAACTGGTCGAGCAGCTGCAAAACAGTCAGGACAGCACGCTGGCACAGCAGGCAGAAACCGATCAGGTGGCCGTAGCGATTCATCAAATGGCCACCAGCGTGGCGCAAGTCGCCAGCCATGCCCAGCAGGCCTCCAGGGCCGCTGACGAGGCAGAGAGTGAGACACGCGAAGGTCATCAGTTGGTCGGCGAGAGCCGCAGTGCCGTGCAGTTGCTGGCCAGCGAACTGACCCGCGCCACTGAAGTGATTCATCAACTGGAGAATCACAGCAGCGATATCTCCGCAGTCCTGGAGGTGATCCGCAGCATTGCCGAACAGACCAATCTGCTGGCGCTCAATGCCGCCATCGAAGCCGCTCGTGCGGGCGAGCAGGGGCGCGGGTTCGCGGTAGTGGCCGATGAAGTGCGTAGCCTGGCCCAGCGCACCCAGCAGTCGACCAACGAAATCCAGCGGATGATCAGTACGTTGCAAAATGGCGCGCGGGATGCGGTGGTGGTCATGCAACAAAGCAGCCAGTATGCCGAAAACAGCGTCGGGCATACCCAGCGCGCGGCCACCGCCCTGGACGGCATCAGCCAGCGGGTAAGGCAGATTACCGAGATGAGCCTGCAGATCGCCGCGGCGGTGGAAGAACAAAGCGCGGTGAGCGAAGACATCAACCGCAACATCATCAGCATCCGCACGGCCTGCGAAGTGACGGTGGGTGCCGGCCAGCAGAGCCATATCAACTCCGGCGATGTGGCGGGGCTGGCGGGGGATCTGCAGTTATTGGCGCAGGAGTTCTGGCAGAAAAGGCATTGATTGGAAGAGGTCAGTACAGCCATGAATATCTCGAGTTGTCTCTAGGCTGCCCGCAACGAGATAAACGCATAGTTCACCGGTTCCGCCGTCACCAGTTGAGCCCCGGCCGCCTGTACCTGCTCGGCGATATCGTCCCCGGAAACATGAAACTGCCATTTGCCGGTCGAGGGCGCCAATAGCTGGCCTTCAAACTGCTCAATGGCCAGAGCGAACGCCGCCATATCCGGCAGGTAAGCGGTAAACCCGTCACCTTTGAGCGCCGTGGTGCGAATGCCCAGTCGTTCGCAGATGGCTTCCTTGGTCTGGATGTCGTCCCGGTCAGCCTGGCGCGAACGCTGGATCAGCTCGGCCAGTTGCCGGTCGACCAACTCGCCACCGACAATCAGTTCCGGGCCCTTTTCCCAGGCTTCTGAAGGGCATTCCTTGGCGGTGGGCTTGAGCGCGATGTGCGGATTGATTTCCATCGGGTAGATACGGCAGACCAAAGGCCGGCGTTCATAGATCCGGCAGAGGTTGTCTTCGTCAAGATTCCGGCAGGGACCGACGTTGTAGGCTGCGAAGGTGATCGCGACATGCGCCTCGGTCGCACCGCTGGGCACCACGCAAGAACGTCGCTCGGCATGTTCGCGCTGGGCTAAAGGCAGGCCCAGACCATTACCGAGAAAGCCTTCCACCAGCACGATCACGTTGCCACCGTCCGCCGCCCACTGCCGGGCTTCGGCGAGGGTCAGAGGCACATGGTGGTCGTGGCAGCACTTGCCGCACCCTACACAGGAAAACGTTGTATTCATCGAGCGGCCGGCCGTCATTGATAGGTGTGAGTGGTGACGGGAATACCCACGCAATCACCATGAAGGCCTGTCTGAAAGCAAGTAATGCGCCAGTCACTGGGCCTTGACGGGAAGGGGGATCGAGTCCCACTCGGTGACATAGGCGGTTTTGGTTTTTTTGTTGTACAGGCACAGCTCGGTGCCTGGTTGACCCTTCATGTGCTTTTGCGGGTACTGGCCGTGCAACAGTATCGCGCTGTAGCCCACCCGGTCATCGAACTGTGCGACCTTGCCGACCGGTTTGGCATATTTGAGATGACTGGCCTTGTTACAGCTGGCGAGCACCGCCTTATCGAAAGATGCCCAGGCTTCGGGGCTGGAGGCGTTGGCCTGGGCGGCGAAAGTGGCCAGGCAGATGAGGGGCAGTGTGAGGGCTTTCATGGCGGGGCTTCCTTGGGGCGTCGTTTTGGCGATGTGGGAAGTATGCCTGAGGATTTGTTGTGCGGCTGAGGCCGCCAAGATCGCAGCCTGCGGCAGCTCCTACAGAGAATTGTGTCGAGGCGCCTATCGGTGGCCGGACTCGGTCGGTGCAGGATCTGCGGGGACGCCTGGTTCGCAGCCGCGATCTTTTAGCGGCTTTACGCTAGGACGGGTTCCCTGCGCACCAGTCGCATACCGACACGTTCATAAAGGCGCCGCGCCCGCTGGTTATCTTCCAGTACCTTCAGATCGACAAAACCTTCCCGGCGCTGCTGAAACACCGTGAACGCATGCAACAACAATGCTCGGCCCAGCCCTTGGTCCCGAGCCCGCGGATGTACCACCAGATCCTTGATATAGGCACTGGTCCAGCATTGGACAACGCCAACAAGCCCTTGAGCATCGGAGGCGATAAAGCACAGTGCCGGGTCGTACTCGGCATCGGTTTCGAAATGTTCGCGCCAGATACCCAGCGCCGGCACACGCCCGCCGCCGTGCTGATAGCCGAGCTCCATCAGCCCGTGAACCGCCTCGGCAAGCGCCGGACGGTATTCGGTCAGGCTGATGCCGTTCGGCCAGATGACCGGTGGCAAAACCTCAGTGAGGTCGCGCCGCAGCAGCAGGCAGAAGTCCTCGGCCACGGCTCAATTTCCCTGGGCTGCGACAGCCTTGGCGGCCTCGATCAGGCACTTGGTCAGTTCCGGCGAGGAGAACTTGGTCAACACCGCGTTGGCCCCGGCCAGACGGGCTTTTTCGCTGTTCATCGCGCTGTCCAGGGAGGTGTGCAGCAACACGTAGAGGTGGGCGAAGTCCGGAGTCTCGCGCAGGGTACGGGTGAGGGCGTACCCGTCCATCTCCGACATCTCGATGTCCGAGACGATCAGGTTGATCTGTTGATCGGTGCCCTGCAGTTCCAGCAGGCAGTCGATGGCTTCCCTGGCGCTGCGTGCGGTGTGGCATTGCAGGCCGAGGGTGCGCAGGGTATGTACCGATTGTTGCAGCGCCACCTGGCTGTCATCGACCACCAGAATCCGCGCATTGCCCAACACTTCGGCGTCTTCCATGCTCAGTTCGGTCGGTGCCGTTTCGATTTGCGCCGGGGCGATGCCGTGGATGACTTTCTCGATATCCAGCACTTGCACCAGGGTACCGTCGACAGAAGTCACGCCGGTGATGTACGACTTGACGCCGCCAGCACCGTAAGGCGGTGGACGAATATCGGTGGTCAGGCAATGCACGATCTTGCTCACGGCCTGAACGTGCAGACCCTGCTTGGAGCGGCTGACGTCGGTGACAATCAGGCAACCACCGTCCGGGTCGACCAGCGGCCGTTCACCAATCGCCCGGCTCAGGTCGATCACCGACAGCGAAGCGCCGCGCAGGGTGGTAATGCCTTTGACGTGGGGGTGCGACTCCGGCAGCCGGGTCAGCGGTGGGCAGGGGATGATCTCACTGACTTTCAGCAGGTTGATCGCCATCAGCTTGCCGCTGCGCAAGGTAAACAGCAGAAGCGAGAGTGAATCTGCGCGGGCTTTGGTGGAGGACATATAAACCTTCTGTGGAAAAGGTGGTTCTCGGTGACGGCACCGTGAACAGCGATCGATGACGGGTTATCGACTTGTTGCGGGCTGGCTTTAGGACTATTGGCAGCAATCTGGACCTGTGGCGAGGGGGCTTGCCCCCGTTGGAGCGCGCAGCGGTCCTAGAACCTGCAAACGCGTTGTATCAGGCACACGGTGCTCACTGATTTTACGACCGCTGCGCGGCCGAGCGGGGGCAAGCCCCCTCGCCACACAAGCCCTCGCCACAATGATGTGTTCGGCGTGCGATCACTTCATCCCCAACCTTTTGGCCATCCGCCCAAGGTTCGCCCTGTCCAAGCCTAGCTCACGGGCGGCGCTTGCCCAGTTGTGCTGATGTCGCTCAAGGCAGGCAGTGATCAGTTGGCGCTGGTAGTTCTCAGTGGCCTGGCGCAGGTCCCCGGCGACGCCGAGTATATGCTCGGGAGCAGCGGCAGACTCTGGTGCGGGTACTCGCACCGTGACATTCGGCAAGTCCAGATCCGCCGCACTGAGGCTGAGGATCTTCGGCCGGTCCTTGCAATTGCCCAGCGCTTTCAGCGCACTGCGGCCAATCAAATGTTCGAGTTCGCGGACATTCCCCGGCCAGGCATAAGCCAGTAGCGCCGCCTGGGCGTCGCTGGTCAGGCGCAGGCTATTGAGGCCCATGCGCGAGCGATTCTGCTCCAGGAAGAAGCCGCTGAGCAGCAACACATCACGACCGCGATCACGCAACGCCGGCACCAGGAGTGGGTAAACACTGAGACGATGATAAAAATCGGCCCGGTAGCGACCGCTGCGCACTTCTTCGGCCAGATCGCGGTTGGTGGCGGCAATCAGGCGCACATCGACCTGATGCTCCTTGTCCGAGCCCAGGCGTTGCAACTGGCCGCTTTGCAGCACCCGCAGCAACTTGGCCTGCACCGTCAGCGACAACTCGCCGACCTCATCGAGAAACAGCGTGCCGCCGTTGGCCAGTTCGAACTTGCCGCGGCGGTCGTTCATCGCGCCAGTGAAGGCGCCGCGCACATGGCCGAACAATTCGCTTTCCACCAGGGTCTCCGGCAGGGCGGCGCAGTTAAGGCTGATGATCGGTTTGTCGGCGCGCGGCGAGGCGGCATGAATCGCCTGGGCCACCAGTTCCTTGCCGACCCCGGTTTCACCGGTGATCAGCACCGTCAGATCGCTGCCGCCGACCAGTTTGATCTCTTCCACCAGGCGTTTGTGGGTTTTGCTTTGGCCGATCATTTCGCGATTTTGCTGGCCGCTGGCCTGGCGGTAGACCTCGGCCCGTTGATGTTCGTCTTCGACTCGCAGGGCCAGGCGTTCGATGCGCTCGGCAGCATTCACCGTCGCCGCGGCAAGGCTGGCAAAGGCTTGCAGGGCGTCCAGTTCAATGGGCTGGAAGCGCTGCGGGTCCAGCGCATCGAGGGTCAGCAGACCCCAGGGGCGTTCATCGATAAACAGCGGGCAGCCCATGCAGTCGTGGACTTCCAGGTGCTCGTCCAGACCGTCCACCAAGCCGTCATAGGGATCCGGCATGTCGCTGTCGCTGGCAAAGCGGGTCGGCCCGGGGCTGCTGAGCAACGCCTCGAAGCGTGGATGTTCGCTGACTTTGAAACGTCGGCCCAGGGTGTCCGGGCTGAGGCCATCCACCGCCAGTGGTACCAGCCATTCGCCGTCGAGACGCAGCAGCGCGGCGGCGTCGCAGGGCAGCAGCGCGCGCATGGCTTCGAGCAGGCGGCGATAGCGCTCACCCTCCGGCAGTTCGCGGGACAGGTCGGAGACCAGGGGGAGCAGGGTGGTAAGTAATGATTTCGCAGTCATATTGACTCCATATAGTCACGATGACTATAAGTCATCGGTTGTCGATATGACTACTTGTTTGTCAACTCATTGATTTATATGGTTGTAATTGTTGGCACGGAAACTGATAGGTAGAGGGTAATCAGCTAGTAATCAAAAAAGCTCAGGAGTCGCCCTATGCTTAGCGTTCAAGACCGTGCCATCGTCAAATCAACCGTCCCGCTGCTGGAAAGCGGGGGTGAAGCGTTGATCACTCACTTCTATCGCATGATGCTCTCCGAATACCCTGAAGTGCGCCCGCTGTTCAACCAGGCCCACCAGAGCAGCGGCGATCAGCCGCGAGCACTGGCCAACGGCGTATTGATGTACGCGCGGCATATCGACCAGTTGGACCAATTGGGCGATCTGGTGGCGAAGATCATCAACAAGCACGTTGCCCTGCAAATTCTCCCCGAACACTACCCGATCGTCGGCAGTTGCCTGTTGCGGGCCATCTCTGAAGTACTCGGCAGCGAAATTGCCACCCCGCAAGTCATGAGCGCCTGGGGCGCGGCCTATAACCAGTTGGCCGAGATCCTGATCGGTGCCGAAACCGCAATCTACGACCAGAAGGCCGAAGCACCGGGCGGCTGGCGCGGGGAGCGGGAGTTCATATTGGCCGCGCGGGTCGAGGAGAGTTCGGAAATCACTTCGTTCTACTTCGAACCGGCAGACAAAGGCCCGATCCTCGCGGCGGAACCTGGCCAGTACATCGGCATGAAGCTGCTTCTCGATGGCGAAGAGATTCGTCGCAATTACTCGTTGTCGGCCCTGGCTGACGCCGGTCAGTACCGCATCAGCGTCAAGCGCGAGGCCGGCGGTCGTGCTTCCAATTATCTGCATGACCAGTTCCAGGTGGGCGCGAGCATCATGCTGTTTCCACCGGCCGGCGAGTTCACCCTGACGGCCAGCGACAAGCCGCTGGTGCTGATCAGCGGCGGAGTCGGCATCACCCCGACCTTGCCGATGCTGGAAGCGGCACTGGCAAGCAAGCGCCCGGTGCACTTCATTCACTGCGCGCGCAATGGTGGCGTTCACGCCTTCCGCGATTGGGTCGATGGCCTGGCCGAGCTTCACCCGCAACTCAAGCGCTTCTACTGCTACGCCGAAGATGACGGGGTCAGCCCGGCGGCGGACCAGGTCGGATTGTTGAGCCAGGAGCAACTGGCTGACTGGCTGCCTGAAGAACGCGATCTGGACGCCTATTTCCTCGGCCCCAAAGGCTTCATGGGCGTGATCAAGCGTCACCTCAAGGCCTTGGGCGTTCCAGAGAAGCAAAGCCGTTACGAGTTCTTCGGCCCGGCTGCGGCGCTGTAATAAGCTAAAAATGCGGTGAGTCAGACTCACCGTGTCGCCCCATTCGCGAGCAGGCTCGCTCCCACATCTGACCGCGTCCAGACACAAACTCTGTGTACGACGCGGTTCTAATGTGGGAGCGAGCCTGCTCGCGATAGCGTCATCCGCTTCAACACACCTCTCCTGTTTAATCCCCCGTTAATGCCCCTGCCGTTAATTCCCTCCTGTAAAACCACCACACTGCCGTCGCGCGGTAAACTAGCTTATCGATGACTACCAACACTTCAGCAAAGGGATACGGGGATGAGTGAAGAAACACTGCGTTTGGGACGCGAGCGACGATTCCTGGTCTTGCTCGGCCTGATCTGCCTGGCGCTGATCGGCGGCGCGTTGTACATGCAGGTGGCATTGGGCGAGGCACCTTGTCCGCTGTGTATCCTGCAGCGCTATGCGCTGTTGCTGATCGCGATCTTCGCTTTCATCGGTGCGGCGATGCGCAGCCGACGCAGCATTACCGTGCTCGAAGGGCTGGTGGTGTTCAGCGCCATCGCTGGCGCCGCCGTCGCCGGGCATCACGTGTACACCCAGTTCTACCCGACGGTCAGCTGCGGGATCGATGTCCTGCAGCCAATCGTCGACAGCCTGCCGCTGGCGTCGATCTTTCCGCTGGGCTTTCAGGTCGACGGTTTCTGCTCGACGCCTTACCCGCCGATCCTGGGTCTGTCCCTGGCGCAGTGGGCGCTGGTGGCCTTTGTACTGACTATCGTGCTGGTGCCATTGGGCGTTTCCCGAAACCGCAGGAGCATCCGTTAAGCCTCATCTGTGAGTCACATTGAAAACGCCCCGGTCCTCCTTGCGAGTACCGGGGCGTTTTGCGTTTAAGGGGGTTTGGAAAAAGAACATGATTTCGCTCAAGGAAATGCACTGCACACGTGCGACACGTTGTCACACGCAAGATGTGGCAAAACATTTCAAGAGCCTGGCTCGGGACCAGGAGATCGAGCCGATCACCTCCACATCACTGTCGATTTCCCCATAGTCGTAAAGTGATACCAGTCAGATTTAACAGGATTTGCCAGATTGCCACAGGCCCCGTTTTCGCAGGCCTTGGGACAAATCAATCGACCCTTGGCGATAAAAAAACTGTCTGAAATGAGCAGGTTAGACCTACATTTTATGTGGTTCTATTTGAGAATGAAAATCGATACGCTTATTTGGCTTCGTAATAATCGTTCCCGATTGTTGCTGGATCCGATATTAATTATTTCGAGATGAGACATGGTTTCTAAAACGTTACATATCTACAATCGCCCGCACTGAATTTCCGGCGCTGCTCATCCCTGAGCATACGAGGGCGGTCGAGGAGCGGTTTGCGAGCTCCATAGGACCCCAGGTGTCGGCACCTTCCAGCTATCCGCACCAAATGGAATTGGTCTGTAAAAAGGCCTTTGACCCAGAAATCGAATAAGAACTCACCGCTAGCCCGGGATTTGTCGATCAGCGCTTAGCGCTTCGGGCAGGCCCTTATTCAATCGAAGAAAAATGCCAACCCTTGGCAGGGTGAAGTGTTGGCGATCAAAACCCAACTGCATTGCGCAAGCTGCTTTAGAGGTCGTGAGATGAGTAAAAACAGGTACCCCAGATTCCTAGGCTTATTGCCGCTGCTCGGCACGTTGTTGCTGAGTGGTTGCAACATGACCTTGCTCGATCCCAAGGGCCAGGTCGGCCTGGACGAGCGAAACCTGATCATCACCGCAACGCTGCTGATGCTGTTGGTCGTCGTGCCGGTCATCTTCATGACCTTCCTGTTCGCCTGGAAATACCGCGCTTCCAACAAAGACGCCGTCTACACGCCGAAGTGGTCGCACTCCACCAAGATCGAAGTCACGATCTGGACCATTCCGGTGCTGATCATCATTGCCCTGGGATACATCACCTACGAGTCGACCCATGCACTGGACCCGTATCGTCCGCTGGAGTCCGACGTCAAGCCGATCACCATCGAAGTGGTCGCCATGGACTGGAAGTGGCTGTTCATTTATCCGGAACAAGGCATCGCCACCGTTAACAAGATCGTGTTCCCGGCCCACACGCCGATCAACTTCAAGGTCACCTCCGACACCGTGATGAACTCTTTCTTCATCCCGGGCCTGGGCGGCCAGATCTATGCGATGGCGGGCATGCAGACCAAGTTGCACCTGATTGCCAACCAGAACGCTGAACTCGACGGTATCTCCGCCAACTACAGCGGCGCGGGTTTCACCGGCATGAAGTTCAAAGCTATCGCCACGTCTCAGGCGGATTTCGATGCCTGGGTCAGTGATGTCAAGAAGGCACCTAAACAGCTTGAAAAAGCTGAATACGAAGCCCTTTCCAAACCAAGCCAGAACAACCCTGTCGAGCTCTACTCCTCGTTCACGCCGAACCTGTTCCAGACCATCGTCGACAAGTATGAAGGCATGAAACCGGGCAAGCCGATGCACCACGAGAAGAAAGAGAAAGAAGTGGCCCACATGGAAGGGATGGACATGAGTTCGCATTCAGCTGCCGGGGCAGAGGAGTAATCGATGTTAGGTAAATTAAGTTGGGAAGCGGTCCCGTTCCACGAACCGATCGTGATGATAACCATCGCCATGATCGCGCTCGGTGGTCTGGCGGTATTCGCTGCAATCACCTACTTCAAGAAGTGGACCTACCTGTGGTCCGAGTGGCTGACCTCGGTCGACCACAAGAAAATCGGTGTGATGTACATCATCGTGGCCATGATCATGCTACTGCGTGGTTTTGCCGACGCCATCATGATGCGCACCCAGTTGGCCATGGCCACCGAAGGTTCGCCTGGCTACCTGCCACCTGAACACTATGACCAGATTTTCACCGCTCACGGTGTGATCATGATCATCTTCATGGCGATGCCATTCTTCACCGGCCTGATGAACCTTGCAGTGCCGCTGCAGATCGGCGCGCGTGACGTTGCCTATCCGTTCCTGAACTCCCTGAGCTTCTGGTTGCTGGTGTCCGGCGTGGTGCTGATCAACCTGTCCCTGGGAGTTGGCGAATTTGCCAAGACCGGCTGGGTTGCCTATCCGCCGTTGTCGGGGCTGCAATACAGTCCGGGCGTCGGGATGGATTACTACATCTGGGCGCTACAGCTATCCGGGCTAGGTACGACGCTGACGGGGGTCAACTTCCTGGCCACCGTGCTGAAAATGCGTACCCCGGGCATGAAGCTGATGGACATGCCGATCTTCACCTGGACCTGCACCTGGGCCAACGTCCTGATCGTCGCTTCCTTCCCGATCCTGACCGCTACTCTGGCTTTGCTGACGCTTGACCGTTACATGGATTTCCACATTTTCACCAATGAACTTGGTGGCAATCCAATGATGTACGTCAACCTGTTCTGGGCCTGGGGTCACCCCGAGGTATACATCCTGATTCTGCCGGCGTTCGGGATCTTCTCCGAAGTCATTTCGACCTTCTCCGGCAAGAAACTGTTCGGCCACCACTCGATGATCTACGCCAGCGGCGCGATCTCGATCCTGGGCTTCATGGTCTGGCTGCACCACTTCTTCACCATGGGTTCGGGTGCCAGCGTCAACGCCTTCTTCGGTCTGGCGACGATGCTGATTTCGATCCCGACGGGGGTGAAGCTATTCAACTGGCTGTTCACCATCTACCAGGGCCGTCTGCGTTTCACCAGCCAGGTACTGTGGACCCTGGGCTTCATGGTGACCTTCGCCATTGGCGGCATGACCGGCGTACTGCTGGCCATTCCGGGGGCTGACTTCGTCCTGCACAACAGCCTGTTCGTGATCGCTCACTTCCACAACGTGATCATCGGCGGCGCCGTGTTCGGTTACATCGCCGGCTTCAGCTTCTACTTCCCGAAAGCGTTCGGCTTCAAGCTGCACGAAGGTTGGGGCAAGGCAGCGTTCTGGTTCTGGATCTCGGGCTTCTTCGTCGCGTTCATGCCGCTCTATGTACTGGGTTTCATGGGCATGACCCGTCGTCTGAACTCCAGCACCAACCCTGAGTGGGTGCCTTACCTGTACGTCGCGTTGTTCGGTGCGGTGATGATCGCTATCGGTATCGCCTGCCAACTGATCCAGCTCTACGTCAGCGTGCGTGATCGCAAGCTGCCACAGAACGCGTGCGAACACGGCGACCCGTGGAATGCCCACACGCTGGAATGGTCGACCTCGTCGCCACCACCGTTCTACAACTTTGCCGTGCTGCCGAAAGCCGACTGCATCGACCCGTTCACCGAGGCCAAGGAAAACGGTACTGCGTACAAGGCGCCAAACCGTTACGAACCGATCCACATGCCAAACAACACTGCGACTGGTGTGGTCATGGGGGCTCTGTTGACGGTGTTCGGTTTCGCGATGATCTGGCACATCTGGTGGTTGGCCATCTTCGGTCTGGTCGGCACTGTTGTGTACTTCGTGATCCACGCTGCTCGTGATGACCAGGGCTACATGGTGCCGGTTGAAACAATCGAGCGCATCGAAGCCGAGCAGCACAAGCGTCTGGTAGCGGCCAAAGCGATTCCGGCCACCGCCACCCGTGTTGAAACCTCGTTGGAACAGGCTTAAACCATGTCGAACTTAGTGACCAATGTTGGACACGCTCATGATCTTGACCATGGGCACGATGACCATCACCACGACTCGGGCGAGATGACCATATTCGGTTTCTGGCTCTACCTGATGACCGACTGCATTCTGTTTGCGTCGATCTTCGCGGTGTACGCGGTACTGGTTAACAACGTAGCGGGTGGCCCGTCGGGCCACGACATCTTCGAGCTGCCCTACGTGCTGGGCGAAACCGCTCTGCTGCTGTTCAGCTCGATTACCTACGGCTTTGCCATGCTGGCGTTGTTCAAGGGCAAGAAGAACCAGGTGCTGGGCTGGCTGGGCATGACCTTCCTGTTCGGCGCCGGCTTCATCGGCATGGAGATCAACGAGTTCCACGTACTGATCGCCGAAGGCTACGGCCCTAGCCGCAGCGGCTTCCTGTCCGGGTTCTTCACCCTGGTCGGCACCCACGGTCTGCACGTGACCAGCGGTCTGATCTGGATGGCGATCATGATGTATCAGGTGCAGAAAAACGGCCTGACGGCGACCAACAAGACCCGTCTGAGCTGCCTGAGCCTGTTCTGGCACTTCCTGGACGTGGTGTGGATCTGCGTATTCACGGTTGTTTATCTGATGGGGACTATGTAAATGGCTAACGCAGCACATTCCCACACTGGCCACGATTGCCACGACGCCGGCCACGGCAGCGTCAAGTCCTACGCCATCGGCTTCATCCTCTCGGTGATCCTCACCGTCATTCCGTTCGGCCTGGTGATGTACCCATCCCTGCCGAAAGACGTGACCCTGTGGATCGTTCTGGCCTTCGCCGTGATCCAGGTGCTCGTTCACCTGGTCTACTTCCTCCACCTGGACCGCTCCCTCGCCCAGCGTAACAACGTGATCGCGTTCGTCTTCGCTGCCCTGGTGATCGTCCTGTTGGTAGGCCTGTCGTTGTGGATCATGTTCAGCATCCACTCCAACATGATGGCGCACTGAGGAACTCCGGATGTCCTTTAAGCACTTTATCCAAATCACCAAACCGGGGATCATTTTCGGTAACGTGCTTTCTGTGGCAGGCGGGTTCTTCCTGGCCTCGAAAGGGCATGTCGACATTGCCATTTTCCTGGCAGCGATGATCGGTACTTCGCTGGTAGTGGCGTCCGGTTGCGTGTTCAACAACTGCATCGACCGCGACATCGACCTGAAGATGGAACGCACGAAAAACCGCGTGCTGGTCCAGGGCCTGATCTCCCTGAAACTGGCATTGGCTTTTGCGACCGTCCTTGGTGTTTTCGGCGTTGCACTGTTGTACAAGGTGGCCAACCCGCTGGCCGCTTTGTTCGCAGTGATCGGCTTCGTCATCTACGTCGGCTTCTACAGCCTGTACCTCAAGCGCAAGTCGGTTCACGGCACGCTGGTGGGTAGCCTGTCGGGGGCGATGCCACCGGTGATCGGCTACGTCGCGGTGAGCAACAGCTTCGACATGGCCGCGTTGACGTTGCTGGTGATGTTCAGCCTGTGGCAGATGCCGCATTCCTACGCCATTGCGATCTTCCGCTTCAACGATTACCTGGCAGCATCGATTCCGGTGCTGCCAGTGAAGCGCGGAATTGAAGTGGCCAAGCGGCACATCCTGCTCTACATCCTGGCGTTCCTCGTCGCCACCTTGATGCTGACCTTCAGCGGCTACGCCGGCATGAGCTACCTCGCCGTCGCTGCCGCCATGGGCATGTACTGGCTGTACATGGCCTGGACCGGCTACAAGGCGGTGGATGATCGAGTCTGGGCGCGCAAGCTGTTCGTGTTCTCGATCTTCACCATTACTGCTTTGAGCGTGATGATGTCGTTGGACTTCCAAGTGCCGAATGACTTGTTGCTGACTTACGCACCTTGAGTGTCTGACACTGTAAAAAAAGCCCCGCCTTCGATGTGAAGAGCGGGGCTTTTTTTGGGCTGAACGTAGCGCGCTAGCTGCCGACAGCTTGTCTGGTGCTGAATCATTGCTTGTGAAACCATACGCAAATTGATTATAGTTTGTTATGCGAACGGTTTTTTTTGAAACATCATCCTTTACCGCCACCGTCGGCAATTATCTGACGGACGATGAATATCGCAGGCTTCAAGCCGAGATGCAGTTGAACCCATTAGCTGGCGATGTCATGCCGCGCACGGGGGGATTCCGCAAACTGCGCTGGTCAGACGGACGCCGTGGGAAAGGTAAGCGCGGTGGATTGCGGGTCATCTATTATTGGCTTATGAATAATGGCCAGTTCTGGATGTTTGCGATTTACGACAAGGATGAGCTCGAAAATTTGACTGCCGACCAAGAGAAGGCGCTCAAGAAAGCCATAGAAGCAGAGTTGAAAACACGAGGCACCCAATGAAAAAGCGCGATCTGTTTGCAGAAATGATGCAGGGCGTAACCGAAATGGCGGCGCAGCGCGAAGGCAAGATCACTCTTCGCCAGAATACGGTAGAGGAAAAGCCTGCTCCCGAGGTTTCCGCGCAAGAGATCGTGGCGCTTCGCGGGAAGCTGCATATGTCCCAGACAGTCTTTGCCAGGCGTATACGCACTAGCCCAAGCACCTTGAGAAACTGGGAGCAGGACAAATCGAAACCCAATGCCCAGGCTGCGCTGTTGATCAAACTGGTGGAGAAATTTCCCGATATGGTTGATCGGTTGGGGACTGTGTAAAGCGTAGCCATCATTGCTGAATTCTGACTCTACAAAAAACCCCGCCTTCGGTGTGAAGAGCGGGGCTTTTTTTACGCGATAGAAGCAAAAGATCGCAGCCTGCGGCAGCTCCTACGGGACCGTGTGTTCTTGCAATGTCACAGCTGGCGCAGCCTGCGATCTTTTGATCTTCCAGCGTTATTGCTGAACGATGCTGTAACCGTCGAACGCGTTCTGTTGCTGCAGGGCGGCGATCACGCTTTTGCGGGTAACCGGCTGTTCAGTGCCTTCGTTGTCGATGAAGGTCTCGGTTTCCAGCTCGGCCTGATCACCTTCGCCGACGAACGCAAAACCGAGGAACTCGAAGGCTTCACGGTCTACGTTCGGCTTGGAGCGAGGTGTGCGCAGGGGCAGGGTGACGCTCGTGCCGTCCTTGCTGATGACGAACACTTCGACTTCTTTCTTGGCGCGAGCCGTTTTGGCTTTGCCGCTGCTGGGGTTGCTGACCGCTTGATGGGTCTGGTTCAGCACTTTCAGCGCCAAGCCATACACCAGCTCCTGGAACTCAGGATCGTCTTTGAAGCTGGACAGAATCCGGCTGATGGAGAACTTTGTGCTCAAGTCTTCCAGAGCGGCGCTGTCGGCGGCCTCTGCGTCTTTAAGCTGTTTCAACTCGCCCATCAGATCGTAGGCTTTGTCGTCGTCAAACTGGTCATGTGCCCGGCGAATCGCAATGCGTAAGTCACGAATCTGATCGCTTTCCTTCGATGTGTGAAAAGCATCAAGCACCATTTCACTGATGATCTTGGCCTGCGGCACATGCTGCGAAAGATTGATGGCGTTTTCGTATTCGACTTTGGACGACAAGTTGACTACGGATTCATCGGTGTTGGAATCAGGCATTGAAATTTCACTACTTCATTTAACAAGGTTGAGACGGGAATAGCGCCGGGCATTTTCAGCGCGGCTGTGCAGCGGCGTCAAGGAACCATGCCGCAGTGACGGATTTAACGGCTGTGCTGCCAGATTCGCACCCGCAGTGACACCAACGCTCGATACAAGGTGATCGCCCGCCCGCAGAACAGACCGACCGTGAATCCCGAAGCGACCCCGCTCAACGCCAGCATTTGCGTGGTTGCCGTGAACTCGGGGTGAACGGCGTCCTGATAACCGGTGTAGTACTTCACCGCGAAGAACAGCTGGGAGATGAACAGGATCTTCAGGGTTCCGGGGATGATCAGGCCATTGCCATCAGCTTCCAGTTCGACGCCTTTGCCCGGGAACAGGGCCATCGCCAGCAGACTGCCCATGGCCAGGCCGCCGATCCAGAAAATCGTCGAGAGCGCAGAGTGATTCACTGAAAACAACGACCAGACGAGCAGAATCAACGGGGTAATCAGCAATGATTTTTTGCTTTCCCGGCTGCTTGAACAGGCCTTGATCCCGTAATAGCAGAGCAATAGATAGGCGGCGTATACCCACAGCGGTGTGCCTTGCAGGATATCGAGCATAAGTTATCCCCAGGGTGTTGAGCGAAGGGGGATCGAGAGGGCGTTGCAGGTTTTCATCGTCAGCGTTCCTTGCATTGATGTTTGGCCGTGATCAGGCGCGAAGGCTTTTGATCGATTTAATCAAGCGCTCGGCGTTGGCGGGGGATCGGAGTAGGTAGGCGGTTTCTTCGAGGGCGTTGTATTCGGCCAGAGAAAGCATGACGACCGGTTCGCCATTTTCGCGTGTCACCAGCAGCGGTACACAATCCTCGTTCACTCGATCCATGATTTCGGACATATGCGCACGGGCATTGGTGTAGTCGATGGTTTGCAGGGTGGAGTCCTCGCTCGGTGTGTGGCGAGGGAGCAGTCCCCCTCGCCACAATTGATCTCCATATCATGGATTTCTCTTAACTGACGGGTATTTTGGCTGGTCTGATCTTTCATAAGAGGTACTCCGCGGGACTCATAAAGATGCTCAAAGAGAGCGGATCAGTTTGTTGCAGAATATGCCGCCAGCCACAGATGGTTCGCGCATCACCCCACCTGAATATCCGCCAACCCCGCCTCCAGCGTTTCACGAAGCCCGCAGCCACGGCGGGCGATGAACACCAGTTGCACGGCGTGCTCCGGTGTTTGCCCGATGGCCAGGCTGAATTGGCTGCGGGCCCCGACATGCTGCAACCAATAGGGCTGTTCATTGCCTTGCAATTGCACCAACCCTTTGAGGCGGAAAATGTCTTTGGGCAGCCTGGCCAGCCATTCGCGCAAGGCTTTGGGCGGAAGCGGGTGCGGGCTGTTCCAGACCCAGCTTTCGAACAGCTGGTCGTGGCGCTCCGGCAGCGGGGTGAGCTTCAGGCCGACACGGTTGCTGCGGTCCGACAGCAGCAACACCTCGGGCAGTTCTGCTTGTACGGTGTCGAACACCGGCGCGCGGCTGCCGAGGGAGGCATGGATGCTCTCCAACTCCTCCGGGTCAACCAGGTCGGCCTTGTTCAGCAGTACCAGGTCGGCACAGGCCACCTGGGCGCGGGACAGTCGGGCGAATTCGCCTTCCAGTGCGAGATAGCCAGTCGCATCGACCAGGGTAATGACGGCATCCAGATGCAAGTTCGCACGCAGTTGCGGATAGCCCAGGGTTTGCACGATGCGTTGTGGATCGGACACGCCGCTGCATTCGATAACGATCCGCTCCAGTCGCGGTTGCAGCTGCGCGAGGCTGACCAATTGTGCCAGCAGGTCTTCTTGTACGGTGCAGCAGATGCAGCCGTTTTGCAGGCTGTACACCGCGTCGGTGACCTCGGCAATGATCGCGGCATCGATGTTCAGCTCGCCGAAGTCATTGACGATCACCGCCATGCGCCCGCTGTCGGCACGCTGGACCATGCGGTTGAGCAGGGTGGTTTTGCCGGCACCGAGGAACCCGGCGACCACCGTCACCGGAATGCTTGGAAGGTTCATCAGGCTAGCCCCTCGATCACCGGAGGCTGACCCTGCCAGACCGCTTCCAGCGGAGTGTCGCCAAACCTTGATTCGCGGTCGTACACCGGCCGGCCTTCGACAAAGGTCAGTTGCACCTGAGTGCGATGGATGTAGTTGCGCGGCGCCTGGGCAAACAGGTCGCGGTCGAGCACGATCAGATCAGCGGACTTGCCGACTTCCAGGCTGCCGGTCAAATGCTCCAGACCCATGGCGTGAGCACCGTTGAGGGTCGCGACTTGCAGCGCCTGTTCCAGGGTGATCGGTTCGCCGAAGCAGTCGGGCTCCTGGTTCCATGGGTTCTGCCGGGTGACCATGGTTTCCAGCGCCAGCCACGGATCGATCGAGGCCACCGGCCAGTCGGTGCCCATAACGGCGATGCCGCCCGCCGCCAGCACCCCTTTGAAGTCATAAATGCGTTTGAGGCGTTCCTGGCCGTAGCCGGAGCGTGCGCCGCTGGCGAAGGGCGTCGGGTACCAGGCGGCCGGGGAGAACTCGGCAATCACGTTCAGTTCCTTGAAACGCTTGAGGTTGCCTGGATGCAACAGGGTGCTGTGGGCGCATTGATGGCGAATGCCGCTGTAACCGTTGCGGCGACGGGCTTCAGCGACCGCATCGAGGAACACGTCGGAAGCGCCGTCGCCGGTGCAGTGAGCAATCACTCGCAAGCCTCGACGGTCCATGTCCACCACCATGTCGGTGATGTGTTCCGGGGTCAGGTTGAGCTTGCCACGCCAGTTCGAGTCTTGCGACCAGGGGGTCATCAGGTACGAGGACTTGGGCTCCACGGTGCCGTCGAAGTGGAACTTCACCGCGTTGGCGTTCAGGCGGGCGCTGCGATAGTAATGCCGCTCACCGCTGAGCAGTTCCCAACGACGGCGGACCGGAAAGATATCGTCCTGCCAGCTGATCGCCGCTTCTACGCGCAGGGTCAGTTCACCGGCGTCATCGAGTTCCTTGAGGGCTTCCAGACGCCGTTCGCAGACATGCACGTACTTGGTCGCGGTGACGCCACGGGAGGTCTGGAAATGCACGCCATCGCGATAAGCGCGGCGCAGCACGTCCACCGGAGTCGGCGGCATCGCGGCGTGGATCAAGGCATAGGCGCCATCGATCAACAGGCCGTTGGGTTCGCCGCTCAGCTCGTCGCGCTCCATGTAACCGTTGCGCGGGTCGGCGGTGTGGCGGTCGATGCCCGCCAGTTCGAGGGCCTTGGAATTGACCATCATGGTGCCCCACATGCGGTCGAGCAGCGCCACCGGACGGTCCGGCATTACGCTGTCGAGCCACTCGCGACCCGGGGTCAGGCCGGCTTCGCGGAAGGTGTAACGCACCCAGTATTGACCGTAGATCCAGCCGTCACCGGGATGCGCATCGGCATAGGCGTGGATCGCCGCGACCAGTTGCTCGGGCGTCGGGTCTTCGATGCCGACATCCAGGTCGTCACTGTAACGGGGTGCCAGCGCCAGATCCGGGTGCGTGTGCATGTCGTGCAGGCCGGGCATGCAGAAGGCACCGTCCAGGTCGTGCTGGCGGGTGTTCGGACCGATCAGCGCTTGCAGCGCTTCAAGATTGCCGACGGCGATGAAGCGGCCGTCACGAATGGCCACTGCCGCAGCCCAGGGTTGTGTCGGGTCGAGGGTATAAAAACGACCGTTATGCAGCACCAGTTCGGCGTAAGGGGCGACAACGGAGTGGGTTGAATTGAATTGGTCTGAAGCGGTCACGGGAGTAAACCTCTTGATCATTGCCTGCGGGTGAATAGCGGGCATTTGTGGCGAGGGGGCTTGTCGGAACGCCGCACCGCCCCGCTGGGGCGCGAAGCGGCCCCAAATCGGTCGCCTGAGTGTGTCAGTAAGAACGCATTAGCCGGTTTACGACTGCTGCGCAGCCGAACGGGGGCAAACCCCCTCGCCACGGGCACGCAGCGACTCGACAAAACCGGCGATACGTTGGCAGGCGTCTTTGAGCGTGGTATCGGCCACCGTGAACGAGATCCGCACAAAGCCCTTGGCGCTGGCTCCGAAGGCCTCGGCATCGAGCACCGACACGCCGGTCTCGCGGAATAACTGCCAGGCAAAGTCCATGCTCGAGAGCCCGGTACGGCGCACGTCCACCAGCATGAACATGCCGGCTTGCGGTATACGACAATCCAGCTCGGCAACCCCGCGCAGGCCCGCGACCACCAGATCGCGCCGACGCCGGTAGACTTCAAGCGCATGGCTGACCACCGGCTCATCCAGTTCCAGCGCCTTGAGCGCGGCTTCCTGAATGAACCCCGGCAAGCCGTAGAGCATGCACAGCAGCAGGTTATCCAGGTGGCCGATCAAGGTCGGCGGGGCGATCACCCAACCGACGCGCCAGCCGGTCATGGCATGGCTTTTCGACAGACTGTTAAGCACCACGGTGCGCTCGGCCATGCCCGGCAGCGAGGTGATGCTCAGGTGCTGACGGTCGTAGGTGATCTGGCCGTAGACCTCATCGGAAATTACCCACAGGTCATGCCGTCGAGCGACTTCGGCCACCGCTTCCAGTTCTTCGCGGCTATAGACGTTGCCGGTGGGATTGCAGGGTGTCGCCAGTGCGATACCGCGAGTCTTGTCGGTGATCACCGCTTCCAGCGCGGCGCGGGTCAGGCGAAAGCCATTGGACGCCGGTTGTTCGATGGTCGCGATGCGCGCGCCGGAAGCGTGGATGCAGGCTTCGTACGTCAGGTACATCGGCTCCGGCACCAGTACCTCGTCGCCCTGGCTGAACAGGCACAACGCGGTGGCGAACAAGCCGTTCTGCGCGCCGGCCACCAGCGCGACGTTTTCGGCTTGCACCGCAATGCCTTGCAGCAGGCTTTGTTTGGCGGCAATCGCCTCACGCAGCAGCGGTCGGCCGAGAACGTGGGTGTAGTGGGTGTCGCCCTGGCGCAAGGCCTGGACCGCGGTCTCGCAAATCGCGCTATCGGTGGCAAAGTCCGGGTCGCCGATGCTGAGGATAATCACATCCTCGCCGCGACCGCGGGCTTCGATGGCTGCGTAATGAATGTCCCAGGCGCTGACCGACTCGCCGCTGATGCGCTCGACAAAAGGTGAATAACGCATGCTGTTCTCCTCGCTGGTGATGACTGCCAGCGTCAATTAATAGGGGGATTCAGGCTTGGCGCTGGGGGACTTTGCCCAAGCGCGAGAAGCCGTGTTCGATCACAAAAGCCAGGACGATGTAGACCACCGCGACCGCCAGTAACGGTTCATAAACCCGCAGAGTCTGGGCCCGCACCAGGTTGGCGGCACCCAGCAGATCGGTGACCGCCACGGTCGAGGCAAGGGCGGTGGCCTTGAGCAGCAGCACCGATTCACCGACCAGGGTCGGACGAACCAGTTGCAAGGCGCGGGGCAACCACACCCGGCGCAAGACCAGAAAACGCTTCATGCCATAGGCGCGCGCCGCTTCCAGCTCTCCGCGCGGCACCGCACGCAGGGCGCCGCGCAACACTTCACCGACGTAGGCGCCGACACACAGGATCAAGGCCAGCGCCACGTACCAGAAACCTTCTCGCAGGTACGGCCAGAGAAAACTGCCGCGAATCGGCGGGTAGGCGGCGAACAGGCTGCCGATGCCGTAATACAGGATGTAGATCTGCACCAGCAGCGGCGTACCGCGAAACACACTGGTGTAGGCACGCATGCTGCCGCTGATCAGTCGGTTGGGCGACAGCCGCCCGAGCGCCACCAGCACCGCGAGAATAAAACCGAAGAAACCGGAAAGTCCGAGCAGCTTCAGGGTAATGCCGAGGCCATGCAGCAGCTCGCCGGCAAAACTGTTGATCCAGGAAAAATCCATAAGGGCGAGCTCCTTAGTGCTGCGGCATCCAGCGATTGATACGCCGCTCGAACAGCCGGAAGGCCCCGTTGGAGACCAGGGTGATGATGAAATAAACCGCTGCCACGGCGAGGTAGAACACCAGGTAGTGCTTGGTCGAGCCGGCCGCTTGCTTGCCCACCGAAAGCAACTCGCTGTAGCCGACGATGCTGATCAACGCACTGTCCTTGACCAGCACCAGCCAGAGGTTGGATAAACCGGCCATGGCGAACGGCAACATGCTCGGCAGCAGCACCCGGCGCATCAGCAACCAGCGTTCGATGCCGAATGAACGCGCCGCTTCGATCTGGCCAAAGGGAATGGCCAGGATCGCCCCGCGAATAATCTCTGCCGAATAGGCGCCCTGAACGATCCCCAGCACCAGCACCGCCGCCACGAATCCGTTGACCGTGACCGTCGGTCTGCCCATCGCCGCCATTGCCATGTTCAACAGGTCAGTGCCGGCGTAGTACAGCAACAGAATCAACAGCAACTCTGGCACTGCGCGGTACAGCGTGGTGTAGGCGTTGGCCAGGCGAACCAGCCAGCGCGGGCCCTTGAGTTTGATCATTGCTACCAGCAGGCCAATGCTCAACCCCAGTACAAAAGCCCCCGCGGAAATCTGCAGGGTCACCACGGCCCCGTGCAGCAGGGCGTTAAGCCAGCCGTCGGCGATGAACAGCTGGGTTATCTCGGACAAAGAAATCATGGCGTATCCAGTCGAAAAGTAGCGCTAGAGCGGCGACTTACTGTGCAGAGATGTCGACGCTGAAGAAACGGCTGCGGATCTTGTCGTAAGTGCCATCGGCTTTCAGCGAGGCCAGCGCGACGTTGATCTTGTCCTTGAGGGCCGAATCACCCTTGCGGATGGCCGCGCCGATACCCGAGCCGAACAGCGGATCCTTGGGGGCCAGGCCTTTGTCGGCCAGACCTTTGCCTGCCGGGGTTTTGATAAAGGGTTCGATGGTCAACGCGTCGGCCAGCATCACGTCGATCCGGCCGCTTTGCAGGTCGGAGGTCATGTCGTCCTGGGTGTTGTAGTAGCGCAGGGTCGACCCCTTGGCGTAGTACTCCTTGACGAAGGTCGCGTTGGAGGTCGAACCCTGCACGCCGATCACTTTGCCTTTGAGGCCTTCAGGCGTGGTGACCAGCTCCAGGTTCTGCTCGGCTACCCACATGGCTGGGGTCTGGTAGTACGGCTGGGAGAAATCGATGACTTTCTCGCGCTCGGCAGTGATGCTCAGGGAGTTGAGAATCACGTCGATCTGACTCGATTGCAGGGCCGGGATCAGTCCGTCCCAGGCCACTTCCTTGAGCGGGCACTCGGCCTGCATGCGCTCGCACAGCGCCTTGATCAGCTCCGGCTCGAAGCCGTTCCAGTCGCCATTGCCGCTCTTCATGGAGAACGGCGGGTAGGGTTCCTGAGCGATACCGAAGACAATTTTCTCGGCAGCGCCGGCGTGTTGGGCCAGGGCCGCGAACATGCAGCCAGCGGCGAGGGTCTTAAAGATTTTTTTCATGGCTTTACCCTTTATCGAAGTTATTGTTTTCAAGGATTGAAGCGGGCAATCAGCTGCGGTTTTCCTGGGCCATCACGAATTGGCGACAGCGCTCACTGTTCGGATTGAGGAACACTTGGTGCGGCGTACCTTCTTCTTCCACCAGGCCTTGATGGAGGAACATCACCTTGCTCGACACGTCCCGGGCGAAGGCCATTTCGTGGGTGACCAGAATCATCGTGCGGCCTTCCTCGGCGATGCCCTGAATCACTTTCAACACTTCGCCCACCAGTTCCGGGTCGAGGGCGGACGTCGGTTCATCCATCAACAGCACCTGTGGGCGCATCGCCAAGGCACGGGCAATCGCCACGCGCTGTTGCTGACCGCCGGAAAGGAAGGACGGGAAGACGTCGCGCTTGTCTGCCAGGCCGACCTTTTCCAGTAGATGTTCGGCGTGGGCGATGGCGTCCTTGCGATCCTCACCCAGCACGTAGACCGGCGCTTCGATGACGTTCTCCAGCACCGTGCGGTGCGGCCACAGGTTGAAGCTCTGGAAGACCATGCTCAGTCGGGTGCGCAGACGCGCCACTTGCTCGGGGTCGGCAATCAGCGGATTGCCGGCGCGGTCCTTCTTCAGGCGCACTTCTTCGCCGTTGATGCGCAGGCTGCCGCTGCAGGGGATTTCCAGCAGGTTGATGCAGCGCAGCAGCGTGCTTTTGCCGGAGCCGCTGGAGCCGATCAGGGACACCACTTCACCTTCGTGGGCACGCAGGGAAATGCCTTTGAGAACATGGTGAGCGGCATAACTCTTGTGCAGAGCGTCTATCGCTACCACCGGATTTACGGAGTTGGACTGCAAGTGCAAGGGTCGTCCCTCTTGTTTTTGTCGTGGCACCGGGCATCACAGACGGGCCCTGGTGGCAGCCGAGAATAGCTAATGGCACATGGGGGTCAATCGAGGGTTTTTCGTGCAACTGTGAAATTAAATTCAACAGTTGCCCGCGGAGCTGAAAGTTTTGCTGGCTATGTCTGTCGGACAAATCCCGTTATCGTAAAAGCCATCTCTACTTGTGTGATGCCAACCTATGCGTTTCCCCTCCATGACCGCGTTGCGGGCGCTGGATGCGGTGGCCCGGCTGGGCAGCGTGTCCGACGCCGCCACTGAGCTGAACCTCACGCCCAGCGCCATCAGCCACCAGATCAAAAGCCTTGAGCAAACCCTTGGCTTCGCCCTGACCGAACGCACCGGGCGCAATATCCGCATTACCTGGCAGGGTGAGCGCTATGCCCGGGACATCCACCTGCTGCTGGCCAACATCCTTGAGGCTGGCCAGCGGTTCGATGGCCAGCAGGTCAGCGGGCGGCTGTGTGTCAGCAGCCCGGCAGGGTTTGCGACGTACTGGTTGTGTACCCGGATCGCGGAGTTCCAGGCGCTTTATCCACAGGTCGAATTGCACCTGATTTCTCCGCGCACGCCGGATGACACCAGTGACAACACACCCGACCTGTTCATCGCCTACGGGATGGGCGACTGGCCTAACCAGCATGTGCAGAAAATCGTTTCGCTGCGCTATTTCCCGGTGTGCAGCCCGCGTCTCGTCAATACCATGGGCGGCTTGAAAACCCCGGAAAACCTGGTCGGCGCGCCACTGCTGCACATGATCGATTACTCTGATTGGCGAGTCTGGCTGGCGGCCGCCGGCGCACCGAACGTGGATGTGCAACGCGGCATTGTGTTTGCCGACGCGCATTTCGTGCAGTCGGCCTGCATTGCCGGTCAAGGCATTGCCATGGGCGACAACCTGATCAGTGGCGAGGCCTTGGCCAATGGGCTGCTGGTGCGACCGTTCGACACCGAGATCGAATCCAACCGCGGTTACTACCTGGTCGCCGATCAGCAGAAAGTCGAGCGGCCGGTGGTGCAGGCCTTCAGCGATTGGGTCAAGTCGCAGTTGGGGGGCCTGGTTGGGCTGCGTTCGGAAGTCCGTCGCTCGTTGAAAAGCTGAATTTTATTGTTCAATCGCCATGATTTTTTTTGATTGTGGCGAGACGCTGCCCGGCACTACTGTCCTGCGAACGAAGACTTGCCGATTCGCTCGCTGACCGTCGGCGCAGAACAATAAGAGGAGTGAAAGATGACCACCTGTGCCCAGTCGCTGGTTCGCTTGCTGGAAGGTTACGGCGTAGACACCGTGTTCGGGATTCCCGGCGTGCATACCGTCGAACTCTATCGGGGCCTGCATGGCAGCCGTCTGCGGCACATCAGCCCGCGTCACGAGCAGGGCGCCGGCTTCATGGCCGACGGTTACGCTCGCGCCAGTGGTAGGCCGGGGGTGTGTTTCATCATCACCGGGCCCGGTATGACCAACATCCTCACGGCCATGGGCCAGGCCTACGCGGACTCCGTGCCGATGCTGGTGATCTCTACCACCAACCGTCGCGAGCATCTGCATCTGGGGCACGGCCATCTGCATGAGCTGCCGGACCAGCGCGCGATGGTCGCCGGCGTCTGTGCCTTCAGCCACACACTGCAGTCACCGGCACAGTTGCCGGAACTGCTGGCCCGCGCCTTCGCCATTTTCAAATGTGCCCGACCACGACCGGTGCACATCGAAATCCCGCTGGATGTGTTGGATATGCCAGCCGCTGACCTCAACCTGATGCCGCGCAGTCTGCCCGGTGCTCCGGCGCCGGCGACAGCCTCGTTGCAGGCGGCGCTGAACCTGCTGAATGAGGCGCGCCGGCCATTGATACTGGCCGGAGGCGGGGCGCGTGACTGCGCCGATGTGCTGCAGCAACTGGCCGAACGTCTGCAGGCGCCGGTGGCGTTGACCACCAATGCTCGGGGCTTGCTGCCGGTCGGCCATCCACTGCTGCTCGACGGTGTGCAGTCGTCGGCCCATGGTCGGTCGCTGTTCGATGAAGCCGATGTGATCCTCGCGGTCGGCACCGAACTGGGCGAGACCGACTACGATTTTTTCGGCTTGGGAGCACTGAAGTTCAAGGCGCCGCTGATTCGTCTGGACATCGATCCAATGCAAGTCATGGGCCTGCAGCGGGCGCATGTCGGGCTGGTGGGCGATGCTCGCGAAGGCTTGCAGGCGCTGTTGGCCAGTATTGCCGCGCCCGTGCAATCCGGTCGTTGGGCGCTGGACAGTGTGCAGCGGGTCAACCAGCTCGAGCGCGACAGCTGGACAGCCAAACAACAGGGGCTGCAAGGGCTGCTTGATCTGCTGCGCGACAGCCTGGTCGATCCGCTGATCGTCGGTGACTCCACGCAACCGGTGTATCAGGGCGCGGTGGGTTACCAGTCGCCGAAACCCAACAGCTGGTTCAACGCCGGAAGCGGCTACGGCACCCTCGGTTACGGCTTGCCCGCGGCGATCGGCGCCAAGCTGGCCAAGCCCGATCGACCGGTGGTGGCGCTGGTAGGGGACGGCGGCACGCAGTTCTCCTGTGCCGAACTGATCGCCGCCCGTGAGGCCGGAGTGGGGGTGATCATGCTGCTGTGGAACAACCAGTGCTACGGCGAGATTCGTGACTACATGGAAGCGCGCGAGATCGAGCCGCTGGGCGTCGACATCATGACCCCGGACTTTGCCGCGATGGCCCGCAGTTTCCATGTCGCCCATCACCCTGTGGATACCCCACAAGCCTTGCGTTCGTTGTTGCAGGAACTGGTCACCACCCAGGTACCGGTCATGATCGAACTGGACGCTGTGCGCTACCTGAAAAACGCTTGATCCTCTCCCGGCCCTGATCCACATCAAGGGCCGCCCTCAAAAAATCCGCTACAACGAAGCCGGGGCTGACCTTGCCCCGGTTATCGGCCTGATGACCTCATAACGACGATTGCAAACCTGCGCTGAGGAGACCACTCCAGGCCAGGTTATTAAAGGAATAATGCGATGGCCCTTTCCCTGTTACGTCTGGCCCTGATGGGGGCGACGCTGTTGTTGGCGCATCCTCTGCATGCCGACGAACCCGATACCCGCCTGATCGAGCACGGCAAATACGTTGCGCAACTGGGCGACTGCATCGCCTGCCACACCGCCAAAGAGGGCCCGGTAATGGCCGGTGGGCTGGAGCTGAAGACGCCGATGGGCACGATCTTCTCCAGCAATATCACCCCGGACCGTGACACCGGAATCGGCCAATACAGCTTCGAGCAATTCGACCGGGTCATGCGTGAAGGCGTGACGCCGGCTGGGGTCAATCTGTACCCGGCGATGCCGTACCCGTCCTACGCCAAGATGAGCGAAGCCGATATGCGTGCCTTGTTCGCCTACCTGATGCAGGGCGTGGAACCGGTGCGCCAGGCCAATCTGGAGGCGGACATGGGCTTCCCGTTCAACCAGCGCTGGGGCCTGGCGTTGTGGAATTTTGCGTTTCTCGACACGCAGCCGTTTGCGCCGGATCCGGCCCGGGATGAAGTGCTCAATCGTGGCGCTTACCTGGTCCAGGGCCTGGGGCATTGCGGCTCGTGCCACACACCACGCGGAATTGCCTTCCAGGAAAAAGCCATGAGCGACGCCGGGCGCGGCGGCCAGCACTACCTGGCCGGGGAAACCGTCGAACATTGGCGTGCGCTGAGCCTGCGTAACCTGTGGACGGTGGAAGACACCGTGCAGTTGCTCAAGACCGGGCAGAACCGGTTTGGCACGGTGTCTGGCAACATGGCCGATGTGATTAATCACAGCACCCAACACGTCACCGACGGCGATTTGACCGCCATTGCTACCTACCTGAAATCCCTGCCGGCAGGTAAAGACGACTTGCCGATGCCCGCTGTGGCGCAGGCACCCGCAGCGCCGCCCAAGGATTTGTTCACCAGTCGCGGCGGCCTGGGTTACATGCAGTTTTGCAGCGACTGTCACCGCAGCGACGGCGGTGGCGTGAAAGGTCTGTTTCCGCCTCTGGCTGGCAACCCGAGCGTTGCGTCGAACAATCCAACCTCGCTATTGCACATCACCCTCACCGGTTGGGAAACAGCGGAAACGGCAACCCATCCACGTGTCTACACCATGCCGGGTTTCGCCCGATTGGCCGATCAGGAAATCGCCGAAATTCTCAGTTTCGTCCGCACCCGCTGGGGCAATGAAGGCACACCTATCAGCGCCGCGCAGGTCAAGAAAATGCGCGACCAGCTCAACCCGGCCAGCACCGACTCATCGGCCTTTGAAACCCCGCGCCTCGCTAACTTGCTGGCGGCACCGAATGCCGATCAAGTAGTGCGCGGCATGCGCCTACACCTGCAAACCAAGGAGCTGCTGCCGAACAATGTCGGCAACTCGCTGAACTGCACCAGTTGCCATTTGAACGCGGGCACCGTGGCGGATGGTTCGCCCTTTGTCGGTGTCTCGGCATTTTTCCCCGGCTATGCGCCGCGTGCGGGCAAGGTAGTGAGCCTGGAGGAACGGATTAACGGCTGCTTCCGCCGCTCCATGAACGGCAAACCGCTGCCGCCGCAATCAGCGGACATGCAGGCGATGGTTGCGTATTTCGACTGGATGAAAATGAACACCCAACCCGAAGACAAAGTAGCCGGGCGTGGCGTGGGCAAGATCGATCCGGCGATCAAGCCCGACCTGGCCAACGGCAAGCAGGTGTACGCCAAGCAGTGTGCGGTGTGCCACGGCAACAACGGCGAGGGTTTGGCGCGTGCCGACGGCAGTCTTGTATACCCACCACTGTGGGGTGAACAGTCCTTCAATATCGGCGCCGGCATGGCCCGCACCTACACCGCCGCGGCCTTCGTCAAACGCAACATGCCGATTGGCTTCCACGAGAAATTCCCGCTGGGGCAAGGTGGTTTGTCGGATCAGGAAGCGGTGGACGTCGCCGCCTACTTCTCCGGCCAGCCGCGCCCGGACTTCCCGGACAAGGTGAAAGACTGGCCGAACGGCGGCAGGCCGGTGGATGCGCGGTACTAAGAGCGCAACCGCTCCTGCACAAAGTCCATCACTTTCAACGAGCGATAGATGGCATTCGCCGCGACCAGCCCGAACGGCCCGCCGTTCCACGGCAGCAGGTAGGGTTTGAACAACAGGTACCGGGTGCTCTCGCCGCAGACGGCTTCGGCGATCACCCGGCCACCGATGGAGCCGGTGTTCAGGCCATGCCCGCCAAACGAGGTGCAGGCCCAGACGCCCGGCTCAAGCAGGCCCAGGTTCGGCATCTTGTTGGTTGAATAGCCCATCAGGCCGGACCAGGCCAATTCAATCTTCGCCGATGCCAGCTGGGGATATACCGAGACCATGTCGTGCTTGAGCATGTTGGCCAAGGCTTGCTCGTTCTGTTCGTTGTGGGTGGTGATACGGCCGCCCCACAGCAGGCGGTCGCCCTCGACCACCCGGTAATAATCCGAGGCGCGGCGGTCATCGGAAAAGGCCGCGCCGGAGTTCAGGATGCCTTTGATCGAGTCGCCCAAATGTTCGGTCAACACCACATAGGTGGCGATCGGCAGATAGGCTCGGCTCAATTTCTGCAACTCGTTGCCGCCGTAACCACCGGCGCAGAAAATCAGGTCCTTGCAGCGCACATTGGCGAGGGCGGTCTGTACCGTTTTGCCGGCACCTTCGCGGCGCCAGGCGAGCATTTTCGAGTGTTCGAAAATCCGTCCGTTGGCGCTTTCGATGGCATTGGCCAGTCCCAGGCAGTAATTCAGCGGATGGAAGTGCATGGCCTGTGGATCTTCGATGCCTTGAAAGTACTTTTCGGTATGGGCCAGTGCCCGTACCTGCTCGGTATCGAGAAAATTCAATGGATAACCGAAATCGCGTTGCACGCGCTCGACGTAGTTTTTCACTGCCACGCGGTCATCGTAACGTTTGACCTGAATCGTCCCGGGAGACGGGTCGCAGCCTTGCAGTGCCAGTTCGGCAATATTGCTCCTGACAATATTCACCCCCTCCACCGACATCTGGAACAAGGTCCTGGCACTCTCCAGCCCGAGCTTCTTGCGGATAGCGCCGGATCCCTGCGCCCAACCAGGGGAGACCACGCCGCCGTTGCGCCCCGAGGCGCCCCAGCCGATCTGGTGGGCTTCAAGGACGATCACCCGTTTACCGCGTCGGGTCAGCTCCAGTGCCGCAGTCAAACCAGCGATGCCGGCGCCGATGATGCATACATCGCATTCTGCATCGACCAGCAGTTCGGCCCTGGCCTCGCGCGGGAGCGAGGTCTGGGAGTACCAGGTTTTCGGAAAAGGCATAGTCATCCCCGTAGGAGCTGCCGCAGGCTGCGATCTTGGCGATTCAAGCCTCAACACAAAGGCCGGGGAATTATTGAAACTCCCCCGGCCACCCGATTATTTCACCGTCGAATAATCGACCCCATACCACTTGTTGGACAGCTTGGTCAGGGTGCCGTCCTTGTGCATGGCGCCGATGACTTCGCCCAGCTTGGCTTTCAACTCCGGGTCACCCTTGTCGATGGCAATCGCCAGCGGTTCGTAGAACACCACGCTGCCGTCAACGGCCTTGAGTGGGTAGTTCTTTTTCACCGCCGCTTCCAGGGTGCTTTGTTGCGTGAGGATCGCGTCCAGGCGCACGCCGTCGCCCAGGCGCAGGTCATCCAGCGGCCCCAGCGAACCGGAATAGGTTTTCAGCTTCCCGGCTTTCACGTCGTACTTGAACGGTGGCACGTCGGTCGCTTCGATGGCCAGGGACTGGTTGAGGAAGTCCTCGGACGTGGTCCCGCCTTCGACGCCGATGACCTTGCCGTTGAGCGCGGCACGGTCTTTCAGGGCCGAGCCGTTATGCACGGCGAAGACATAGGGCACGTAGTAATAGGTGGCAGGGAAGTCGAGGATCCGCGCGCGGCTGTTGGTGGCGGTCATGGAGCCGACGGACATGTCCCAACGACCGTTCCATTTACCGGCGGTGATCACGTCCCAGTCGGGCGTGACGAATTTGACTTCGACCCCCAGGCGTTTGGCGATTTCTTTCGAGACGTCGATATCGAACCCGTCGATTTCATTCTTGTCGTTAATGAACCCCTGCGGTGGCCAGGTGGCGGACGTCGCGACCGTCATCACTTTATCTTTGTGGATTTTATCGAGGACGGGACCGGCGTTGACGGCGCCGACAAACAGCACCGACATCAAGGCCGCAAGCGTTACAGCACGTTTATTCGTGAGCATGTCCATCTCCGTGGTTATTTATTGTTGTGGGGCTGGGTGTTCAGGAACGGAAAATCAGTGACCGATGATCTGTGAGAGAAATTTCCGGGCGCGTTCGGTCTGCGGGTTTTTGAAGAACTCGGCCGGCGTGGCTTGCTCGATGACCTGTCCCTGATCCATGAACAGGACGCGATCAGCCACCTTGCTGGCGAAACCCATTTCGTGGGTCACGCAAATCATCGTCATGCCGTCATTCGCCAGTTCGCCCATGACATCCAGCACCTCATGGACCATCTCCGGATCGAGGGCCGAGGTCGGCTCATCGAACAGCATCACCTTGGGATTCATGCACAGCGCCCGGGCAATGGCGACCCGTTGCTGCTGGCCGCCGGAGAGTTGTGACGGGTACTTGTGGGCGTGCTCGGCAATACGTACCCGCTCCAGATACACCTGGGCGCGACGTTTGGCTTCGCTGGAGGAAACGCCCTGCACCAATTGCGGCGCCAGGGTCAGGTTATCCAGCACGCTCAGGTGCGGGAACAGATTGAAGCTCTGGAACACCATGCCGATCTCGCGCCGCACGGCACTGACACTCTCGGCTTCGCTGGTGAGGGTAATGCCGTTGACGCTGATATGGCCCTTCTGGAAGTTCTCCAGATGATTGATGCAGCGAATCATCGTCGACTTGCCCGAACCCGAAGGACCGCATACCACCAGGATCTCGCCGGTGGCGACGTTCAGGTCAACGTCGCGCAGTGCGTGAAAGTTGCCGTACCACTTGTTCAGGCCGGTGATGGAGATCATCGAGTCCCGGGCCTTGGCGACCGGGTTGGTGTCATTCGGCAGCCGTTCGGCGCTAATAATGCCTGTCATCAGGTTCAACCCCTCACAGTGGATCGGTTGACCCGTTTTTCGATCCTCGCCTGAACCCTTTCGAGCACGAACGACAGGGCCCAGTAAATCATCGCCGCGGTGATCAGCATTTCCAGGTGGCGGAAGTCTGCGCGGCCCTGGGTCTTGGCGAGGTACATCAACTCCCAGACGCCGATCACCGACACCAGCGAGCTGTCTTTGAGCATGGCGATGAACTGATTGCCGGTGGGCGGAATGATCACCTTCAGCGCCTGGGGCATGATCACCCGGCTCAGGGTCTTGAACGGGCTGATGCCCAGCGCCCGTGACGCCTCCCATTGGCCGACCGGAATGCTCTGGATCCCGGCGCGGAAGATTTCCGTCATGTAGGCGCCGTAACACAACGACAAGGCCAGGACGCCGGCCGGCACTGCATCGACCACATAGCCCAGTTGCGGCAACCCGAGGTAGATCAGATAGATCTGGATCAGCAGCGGAACGCCGCGAAAGAACGAGGTATAGAACGACGCCAGGGCGTTGGCCAGACCATTGTTCGATAGCTTGGCCACCGCACCGATCAGCGCCAGGACAAAGGCGATGATGATGGCGAGGGCGGAAATATACAGGGTGGTCGCGGCGCCCTGAATGATCAGGAATCCGACTTTATCGAGGATGAAGGAGTAGGAGAGGTCGAAGGTATCGAAGAACGCCATGAACAAAACAAACAGCTCGACCCAGACCACCGTTGTCTGAACCTTGAACTTCAAGCGCCCGAGCACATGGAAATTCAGCGTGCCCAGCACGGCAATCGCCAGCCCGACTGCGATATTGCGATAAGCCAGGCTGTCGGGCTCACTGCCGAACAGCGGCTGGACGAAATGACTGATGGCGCTGTTACCGAGGTTCATCAGGTAAGCGCCGAGAAACAGTACGACTGCTACAGCAAGGAGGAATCGAGGATCATTGGACTTTTTTTTATAAATTATATTGTCGTGATACATGGATGCCTCTGGCTTGAAGGGGTCGGTGATCTCGTTCAGGTAGAGGGGGCTCGGGCCAGTAGTACGCCATCAATTTGCTAGCTACAAGCGACCATAATTCGCTACGTCAGTCGCTGAGGGCATCAAGGGGAGATACAGCGCGTGCGAGATCGCCAAGATCGCAGCCTGCGGCAGCTCCTACACCAAGTCGGTTTCCACGCGAAATTACGGGCGCACTAGATACCTGTAGGAGCTGCCGAAGGCTGCGATCTTTTGGGATCCCCTCCACTCAATAGTCGTGCGCCGACTACTTCCCCGGCGAATTCAGATTCATCGAACGAATCGCCAGCTGCGCCGCCATTTCCTCATCCACCGGCAGCGAGAAGCGGAAGGTCGCGCCCTGGCCCGGAACATCGATCAGCTGGATCTCGCAACCATGCAATTGCAGAATCCGGTGCACGATGCGCAAGCCCAGCCCGCCATCACGCCGAGCCCCGCCGATGTTGAACGGGCGCAGGAACAAGCCTTCGCGCAGTTCGGCGGCGATGCCCGGGCCGCTGTCGCTGAGGGTCACTTCGACGAACGATCCCTGGGGCACGAGGCTGACTTCGACTTCGCCACTGAGCGGCGTGTGCCGCAGGGCGTTGTCCAGCAGGTTGGTCAGCACCCGTTCGATCAGGCCGAGGTCGGCACACACCGTTGAGCCGCTGGGGGCGAAGGTGGCTTTCAAGGTGATCTGCCGCGCCTCGGCGGTCAGCTCGAATTTCTGGAACACGTCCTGCACCAGATCGGTCAGGGAAAACCGCTCCAGCACCGGCTGCACGAAGCCATGCTCCAGCCGCACCAGATCCAGCAGCGCCTGCGCCAGACCGCTCACCTTGCGGCTCTGATCGAGGGCGATGCCGAGGTAGCGGCGCCGGTCGGCCGGAGTCAGCGTGGCGTCCTTGAGGGACAGGGTTTCCAGATAGCCATGCAACGACGCCAGCGGCGTGCGCAGGTCGTGGGAGATATTCGCCACCAGTTCCCGGCGCTCTTGATCCTGGCGCGTCAGTGAGCGCCATTGTTCACCCAGGCGGGTCTGCATTTGGCGGAACGCCGCGTCGAGCCTGGCGATTTCGTCATGGCTGGCTGTTTGCGCGGTGCCTGATGCGGGCGGCGAGGGCGGGACCACCGGGGCGCCGTTGATGTCGAAATGCGCGACGGTCTCGGTCAACCGACGCAAAGGCCGGGTGATCAGGGCAAATGCCGTGAGGCCGGCGATCAGGCACAACAACGCCACCAGACCAATCGACCAGAGCGCGGTAGTGAGGGCCGCGCTGGTCGCGCCGCGTTCGGCAAAGCGATCGTGTTCCTCGCTGAGCAGCACCACGTAGAGGTAGCCGGCCTGCTGGCCGTTGACCTGCAGCGGCGCGGCGCTGAACACCTTGCGCCCGTCGACACTGCGCGGGTCGTCACCGAGAATCGGCAAGGCCTCGCCATTGATCAGCCGCTGCACCGGCGCCAGATCGACCTTGTCGCGGCGCAAGCGGCCCTCGGGCGCGGCATTGCCGACGATGCGGCCGTTGGCGTCGAGCAGATAGACCTCGACGCTGGGGTTGACCAGCATCAACTGGCTGAACAACTGACGCAGGGCGTTTGGCATCAAGCCATTGGCGTCCATCAGTTGGGTGTCGCGGGCAATGTGCCGGGCCAGATCACGGGACAACCCTTGCACCACTTCCAGTTCATGCATCTTGTTCGAGCGCACCTGCATCCACACCGAAGTGCCGCAGCACACTAACAACAACAGGGCGAAGACCGCCGACAGGCGCTGGGTGAGGGTCAGTCTCATGACTGATCCTCCTTTGATGCGAATTTATAGCCCCGGCCCCACACCGTGAGGATGCGCACCGGTTGTGCCGGATCGGCCTCGATCTTGGCTCGCAGCCGGTTGATATGGGTATTGACCGTGTGCTCATAACCCTCGTGGCTGTACCCCCACACGGCGTTGAGCAGGTCCATGCGCGAGAACACTTTGCCCGGTTGGCGGGCGAAGAAATACAGCAGGTCGAACTCGCGCGGGGTGAGGTCCAGGCGCCGGCCGTCGAGTGAGACGTCGCGGGTCAGCGGGTCGATGAACAGCCCGTCGGCCATCAGGCTGCCGGCGTCCATTTTCAGGTTGCGCGCCATCGCATCGACCCGTCGCAGCAGCGCCTTGACCCGCGCCACCAGTTCGAGCATCGAAAACGGCTTGGCCAGATAGTCGTCGGCCCCCAGCTCCAGACCGAGAATGCGGTGCAGTTCACTTGAGCGTGCGCTGGTGATGATGATCGGTGTGTAGCGCGCCATGGCCCGGGCACGGCGGCAGATTTCCAGGCCATCGACACCCGGCAGCATCAGGTCGAGGATCAGCGCGTCCCAGCCGCCTTGCTCCAGCAAGCGCAGGCCTTCGTTACCATCGGCGCTGTGCACCACCTCGAACTGCTCGTCGCGCAGATGCAGCGAGATCAGGTCGGCGATGTGCATATCGTCCTCGACCACCAGGACACGTTTGGGCTGATCCATCGGAACTCAATCCTGCGCTGGGCAATGGGGGTATTGTGCGGCTTTTACCGGGGCCGAGTTATCACGAATTGTTTAACTTGGCGTGAGGATTTGGCGACCACCACAAGCCTAGGCTGTCTCTAACGCAAAACACTGCGATTTTTTGGAGAGAGCCATGTTTTCCCGGCGACAGTTCCTGATAGCGGGCGGCGGCCTGGGCGTTGCGGCACTGGCCATCGGCGTGCTGCCCAGGTGGGCGGCAAGTCCGGCCTTGCTCAGCGATGCCAATGCCAGCGAAACCTTCGAGGTCACTCGTACCGATGCGCAATGGCGGGCGCTGCTCAGCGCCGAGCAGTACGACATTTTGCGCAAGGAAGGCACCGAACGCGCCTATAGCAGCCCGCTGAACAATGAACACCGTGAAGGTGTGTTCACCTGCGTCGGCTGCGACCTGGCGCTGTTTTCATCGAGCACCAAATTCGACAGCCACACCGGCTGGCCGAGTTTCTGGGCGCCGCTGGACAACGCCGTGGCGACCCGTCAGGACCGCTCATTCGGAGTCGTGCGCGAAGAAGTCCACTGCCGGCGTTGCGGCGGCCATCTGGGCCATGTCTTCGACGACGGGCCTGAACCGACCGGCCTGCGCTACTGCATGAACGGTCTGGCCCTGACGTTCAAACCACTGTCGGCATAAGCCGGTTCTTTCACCTCATATAAGGTCGACGCCATGTGGCTTCTGGTTCTCGCTTATCTCGGCGGCGTGCTGACGATTGTCAGCCCGTGCATTCTGCCGGTATTGCCCTTTGTCTTCGCTCGCACCGGCCAACCGTTTTTGCGCAGTGGCTTGCCGTTGCTGGCGGGGATGGCCCTGACCTTCGCGCTGGTCGCCTCTCTGGCGGCGGTGGGCGGCGGTTGGGTGGTGCAAGTCAATCAGTACGGTCGCTGGCTCGCGTTGCTGTTCGTTGCGCTATTCGCGCTGACGCTGTTACTGCCGCGCCTCGCCGAGCGCCTGACGCGACCACTGGTAGCGGCCGGCGGTCGGCTGTCCGAAGCGGCGGGTGCCGATACCCGGCCACGGCCCGGCGCCTCATTGTTGATTGGCGTCGCCACCGGCCTGCTCTGGGCACCGTGCGCGGGGCCGATCCTCGGGCTGCTGCTGACCGGCGCGGCGCTGCAAGGGGCAAACATCGGCACTACCTTGCTGTTGCTGGCCTACGCCGCGGGTGCCGCGACTTCGCTCGCCGGTGCATTGCTGCTGGGCGGTAAAGTCTTTGCGGCGATGAAACGCTCGATCGGTGCCGGCGAATGGCTGCGCCGTGGCTTGGGTGCGGCAATGCTGGCGGGCGTAGTGGCGCTTTCCATGGGGTGGGACACCGGCATTCTGGCGCGGCTGTCGACGGCCTCCACTGGCGGTATCGAACAGGCGCTGGTCGGCCGCCTGGCCGGTAAATCACCGGTCAGCAGCGGGGCGATGATGGCGCAAAATCCGCAGTCCGGCTCAAGCATGATGGCCGCTGGTGGCGCGATGAAAATGGCCGCCCAAGAGGCTGCAACACTGCCGATCGAAGGCAACCTGCCGCCCCTCGACGGCGCCGTGCAATGGCTCAACTCGCCGCCCCTGAGCGCGCAGGCGTTGAAGGGCAAAGTGGTGCTGGTGGATTTCTGGACCTACTCCTGCATCAACTGTTTGCGCACCTTGCCGTACGTCAAAGCCTGGGCCGAGAAGTATCGCGATCAGGGGCTGGTGGTGATCGGCGTACACACCCCGGAATTCGCCTTCGAGCGTGACGTCGGCAACGTGACCAAGGCCATGAAGGACTTGGGCATCAGTTACCCGGTGGCCATCGACAACGACTACAAAATCTGGCGCGCCTTCAGCAACCAGTATTGGCCGGCGCATTATTTTATCGATGCCCAGGGACGGATCCGTTATCACCATTTTGGCGAGGGCAACTATGCCGAGTCAGAGCGGGTGATCCAGCAGTTGTTGCGCGAGGCCGGTGCCGCCCAAGTGGCGGGCGGTCTGATCGACGCCAAGGCCCAGGGTGTGCAATTGGCCGCGGACATGAGCGAAGTTCGCTCGCCGGAAACCTATCTGGGCTACCAACGGCTGGAACATTTTGTCCCGGCCGCCAGCCTGGCGCCCGACCGCGTCGCAGCTTACAGCCCGCCGACCCAACCTGCTCTCAACGAGTGGGGGCTAGAGGGCCAATGGACGGTCGGCGCCGAGCAAGCCACCCTGGCAGCCCCGGCAGGGAAAATTGTTTACCGCTTTCATGCCCGGGATCTGCACTTGGTACTGGGCCCCGGCACCGACGGCAAACCGGTGCGCTTCAAAGTCACCCTCGACGGCCAGGTTCCGGGCGCTGCCCACGGCACCGACGTAGCCCCGGACGGTACGGGAGTCGTGACCGAGCAACGGTTGTATCAGCTGGTACGCCAGCCCGGCGATGTGACGGAGCGTACCTTCAGCATCGAGTTTTTTGACCCGCAGGTGTCGGCGTATGCGTTTACCTTTGGGTGAAAAAGTGCAGGTGTTTAGCGACGAGTAGGTGCGTCCCTAAAAGATCGCAGCCTGCGGCAGCTCCTATGCCGACGCCATACACCCAAGAGATACCGAGTGAATGCAAAACCTGTAGGAGCTGCCGCAGGCTGCGATCTTGGCAATCGAGCAAGCACTGAAAGTCCCATGCGGCGCAATCGTCAGATTTGGAGTCACCACCATGAAAACCCCGTATCAACCAACCTGGCGCCGAGTCCTGCTGGGCCTCGCCGCCGCCACCTTCATCGGTCAATGCGCGGCCTTTTCTTTCGGCACCTCAGAGGATGCCGTCGCCATCGCCCCTCCGGCACTGGATATGCCTGCCGGCCAATCCACCAGTGAAACCGTCGTGTTCGCCGGCGGCTGCTTCTGGGGTGTGCAAGGCGTATTCCAGCACGTGAAAGGCGTCCAGCGAGCGGTCTCCGGTTACGCCGGCGGCACCGCCAGCACCGCTCAATACGAGCAGGTCAGCAACGGCAACACTGGCCACGCAGAAGCCGTCGAGGTGACCTTCGATCCAACCCGGGTCAGCTACGGCAGCTTGCTGCAGATTTTCTTTTCGGTGGCGCATAACCCCACCGAACTCAATCGCCAAGGCCCGGACACCGGCACCCAATACCGCTCGGCGATCTTCCCGGCAAACGCCGAACAGCAGCGAGTCGCCCAGGCCTACATCGCCCAACTCGACGCCGCGCATTCGTTCAGCAAACCGATCGTCACCAAGCTCGAAACCTTCAACGGTTTCTACCCGGCCGAGGACTACCATCAGGATTTCCTGACCGAGCACCCGACCTATCCCTATATCGTGATCAACGATTTGCCAAAGGTGGCGCAGCTCAAACAGCTGTATCCAGAGCGTTACCAGGAGAAGCCGGTGTTGGTGAAGGCGGGGAGATAGGGGAGAAGGGCCGATTAATAAAGCAATTCGTCAGGCGGGCGACATTTGTGGCCAGAGGGCTTGCCCCCGCGGGGCCGCGTAGCGGCCCTATAAGGGTGTGATGCCGTTAAACCCCCTCACCCGGAAATCATATTCTTGCCCGCCGCCTTTGATCGATACAGCGCCTGGTCGGCCCGGCCCATCAGATCTGTACGCTGCTCACCCTCCAATCGCTGCACGATGCCGAAGCTCATCGTCACCTTGAAGTCGACGAGAGGGGGTACGTTCATCAGCGCCTGGCGAATACTCTCGGCCATCACCTTGGCGGTTTCGAGGGAACTGTTGGGCAAGACCACCATGAATTCATCACCGCCCCAGCGGGCCAGCAGATCATCTTCACGCACGCAGCCTTTGATGCATTCCACCACTCGCACCAGGGCCGCATCGCCGAGGGCGTGGCCGTAGTGATCGTTGATCGGTTTGAAGTCGTCGATGTCCATGATGATCAGCGCCAGTGGTTGGCGGAACCGCTGGGCACGCTCGCACTCCAGCTGCAGCGCCTTTTCCAGGCGGTACCGATTGGCCACTGAGGTCAGCGCATCCCGTTCCGCCAGATGGCGATTCTCATCGAGCTGGAGTTGCAACTGCTGATTGACCAGGGACAACTCTCGAGTGCGTTCGGCCACGACAGCCTCAAGAGATTGGTTCTTCAGTTCGAGTTGTTCGAACAAGCTTTTCTTGTCTTGAATGCTGCGGTGCGCGCCTACCATCCTCGCCACCGATCCATCCGCATTGCGGGCAATCACAATGCCGCGATCCTCGATCCAGGTGTAGCTGCCATCCTGCATACGGCAGCGATATTCGGCCTGATAGCGAGGGGAACGCAGATGCAGATAATCATCAAACTGAGCCATCACCCGCGGGTAATCGTCCGGGTGGATCACGTTCTCCCAGGTGAACACGCTGTTTTCCAGGGTATGCGGCGGATAACCGAGCATCTCGTACCAACCGGGATTGCGGTAGACGAAGCCGGTGTTGGCATTCCAGTCCCAGATCCCGTCGCTGACCAACTCCATAATGGCATGCAGCATGTCTTCATTCAGGTCGCAGACATTGAACTTCAATGACTCACTACTGGACGCATCACCCATCTTCGCTCTCCCTGCGGCCCTGGTTTCGAGGTGGCCAGGTCATTGTCGAGAGAGGATAGTTGAAAATAATTTGGCTGCTTTACTGACCGGTTGCGGCCGAAAGTAGTTCGTATGACTGCATACGTATGGCTGTGTTTGAACCCCGAAGGGCGGCTTTATGAACACAGGTGCAATTATTCTGGCGATTTATGGCTGTAAGTGAAGGAATAATGGCAGTGGCTGGCATGTCCTTGGCCCATAGCGAGAGCCATCCATTTAACCGCCGCAAAAGGAATGACCTATGTACATAGGGAAACTGGCCAAACTAACAGGCTGCACGCCTAAAGCCCTTCGGTTGTATGAACAGCTCGGCTTGCTCCCCGCGCCAGAGCGCCGTGGCACCTACCGGGTGTACACGCCGCATCATCTCGAAATTGTGCGCATCATTCGCACGGCACAGTCGGTTGGCTTCAAACTCAGCGAGATGAGCAGGTTGATCGAGGCCAAGAAAAGCCTGGATCACTTTCCACTGGAACTGGCCAATCAGGGCATTGAAAGCAAACGTCTTCAATTGCAGGCGCAAATTGAAGCGCTGCAGATAATGGACGGCCAGTTGATCGCGCTTAAAGGCGACATCAATCGGCTATTTGCTGCGGATACGGCGCAGCGTTGTGTTGAGTCTCGGCTTGCCGCGCCTTCAAGTATTCGAACGCCAGGCTAAGGGCTTCTCCGGGCGGTCGCGGGCGATAACCCAGCTCCGATTCGGCTTTGCTGATGTCGTATTCCTGCTTGATGCCGTAGAACATTCGGACCTGGTTCACCAGCAAGTCCGCAGGTTTGCCGGTCGCGCTGGCCAGGCGCTCTTTCAGCCAGGCTACGCCGAGCAGTAACCATTTAGGGCTGGATGGCGGTACGCGATAGCCGGGAGTGACTCGGTTGGCCGCGCCAATGATCTCGGCCAGCGGCGATGAGTGCTGGTTGGCGAGGATGTAGCGATTGCCCGGGCGGCCTTTCTCTGCAGCGAGGATCAGACCTTGCGCGACATCGCGCACATCCACGAAGTTGAAATGAAAATTGGGGTCGAGGGGGAGTTTGCGCCGTTCAATCGCAGCCAGGAATTGCAGGGTGTCGGTCAGTCGAAAACAATGCGGGCCAATCATCGCCGAGGGTAAAACCGTGACCATCCACAGGCCATGGGTTTGAGCGGTCTGCCAGGCGACTTGCTCCGAGAGAATCTTCGAGCGGTAGTAGGGGTTTTGAAGGTCATCATTCCAGCGTTCTTCAGACCGCGCCTGGCCATCATGACCGACAGCCGCCACCGAGCTGACATACACCACGCGTTTGACCCCGGCCTGGGCCGCTGCTTCCAGCACAGTGCGGGTACCACGCATGTTCACGTCGACAATTTCAGCCTGGGGATCTTTAGCCCAGTGCTGGAACACCGCAGCCACCTGGTAAAGAACCTCGACACCTTCCAGTGCCTTGAGCATCGCGGCCTTGTCCTGGAGCTCGGCGTAGACCAGTTGGCAGTCCAGGCCTTCGAAAGGTGCGGTGTTGCGGGTATCCCGCACGCCGGCCCGGACCTGGTCACCGCGCGCGATCAGCGCCCTGACCAGGGTGTTGCCCAAATGCCCATTGGCACCCGTCACCAAACACAGATTGCCCATCGGTCGTTCCTCGCTTGAAGAGAAAGGAAACTATGGGGTGTGTCCCCAGGGACAGAGTCAAGGTGTCGGTCGGTTATTCATCATCCACACCGAAGGCCGCCCGACGACCGAACGCCTGGGTCAACATCTGCTGCAGCGCGGTGACGGTGGAGTCATTCGGCTGATTGCCCAGACGCAGCAGATTGCTCGCCTCGCCGCTGATATCCCCGGCGCGACGCTGCATATTATCGAGGAGGCAGGGCACTTCCTGATGGAGGACGCGCCTGATGCGGTGGTGGGTTATGTGGCGGAGTTCGCGCTTGCGCATCGCGCGGACACTTGAAGCGAGGCGTACTTGTGGCTAGGGGGTCCAACACAATCCCCCGTAGCAGCTGCCGAAGGCTGCGTTCGGCTGCGTAGCAGCCGTAAATCCTGCTTCCACGGTGTGGCTGGAATACCGCGGTGCCTGATTTTACGACTGCTTCGCAGCCGAACGCAGCCTCGCAGGCTCGGCAGCTGCTACGGATTGCGTAACGTCTTAAACCCCTTCACTACAGGAGGTGGTGCTAGCTGACTAACCCTAGCCGGGGTTGAGGTTTTTGCGGTACTCGGTAGTAGTCATCCCTGCATACCCCCAGTTATCGGTATCCACTTCCTCGATAACGATATGGGTCAGGTCGGGACGCTTGCCCAGGACCCGCTCCAGGGTTTCGGTGATCTCGGCGATGACCTGGGCTTTTTGCTCCCGGGTCACTCCGTCTCGGGTGATGCGCACACTGACGAAAGGCATGATCGTGCTCCTGTTATGTACTCGATTGACCCTGAACCGGGGAACCGTTGGCGGCTCCCCGAGCAACCCTGTTTACCACTTGCCGCTGCTCATCCCGCCATCCACCGCCAGCACCGTGCCCGTGGTGAATTCGGCGTTGGTCAGGTAAAGCACAGCATCGGTGATTTCGCTGATGTTGCCCATACGTCCCAGAGGTTGCAGGGTCTTGAGGAATTCGCGGTGTTCCGGGCTGTGCATAGGTGTGTCGACAATACCGGGAGCCACTGCGTTGACCTTGATGTTATGGGGTGACAATTCCAGCGCCAGGGCGCGAGTGGCCTGGTTGATCCCGCCTTTGATCAATACCGGCAAGGTCGCCGGTACCTGTTGGTTCGGTTGCAAGGCCACGCTCGCGGTAATGTTGACGATGAAACCCTGCTTGCGTGGAATCATGTGCGCTGCAGCAACCTGGGATGGATAAACGAAGCCCTTGAGGTTAGTGCTGATCATCGCTTCCAGGTCTTGCGGGCTGTAGTCAATGAACGGCTTGGCCTGAAAAATCCCGGCGTTGTTGATCAGGATATCGACCTGGCCGAAGGCCTCGATGGCGGCCTGGAACAGCCGCTGGGCGGTATCCGGCTCGGCAACGTCGCCCGCCACGCCGATGAAGCGCGGGGAGTTGCCCAGTTGCTCGGCCGTTTCGCGCAGACGCTGTTCAGTGCGAGCGTTGCCGACCACGTTGTAGCCTTGCTCCAGATAAGCCTTTGCCAGGCCCAGGCCAATACCGCTCGACGCGCCGGTGATTACTACAGTTCTTGGAGAGTTCATGTTGGGTACCTGCAAAAATTGGGTTTCATAGGTTGTCCCAGAGCCCTTTTTCTGAAGGAACTGCTCGGGTTGAATTCACTGTATTTCTTTACTTTTGTTTGATAAATACAGGTCTGAGTACTTCATTTGATCCATGGTGTAATCAATCATGAAGCGACAGTTCGAAGATATTCAGCTGGGCAGCATCGAGTTGTTTTGCCTGGCGGCTGAGTCCGGCAGTTTCACCACCGCAGCCGCGGTCGCCGGTGTCACCCCGGCTGCGGTCAGTCGCTCGGTGTCGCGGATGGAGGCGCGCATGGGTGTGCGGCTGTTCGCCCGAACCACCCGCAGCGTCAAACTGACGGAAAGCGGCCGAGCGTACTTTGAACAGTGCCGCCAGGCCCTGGCCCAGTTGGTCGAAGCGCAACGGGAAGTGATGGGCAAACAACAAACCCCCTCCGGAACCTTGCGCATCAGCGTGCCCACCACCTACGCCCATCACCGCATCCTGCCGTTGCTGCCGATCTTCCGAGCGCGTTTTCCGGCGGTCAAGGTCGAGGCCCACGTCAGCAACCGCAACATCGACTTCATCGAGGAAGGCTACGACATGGCGATCAGGGTCCGGGTCCTGCCCGATTCAGGCTTGATCGCCCGTCATCTGGAAGACGCACAACTGGTCACCGTGGCCAGCCCTGAATACCTGCAGCGTGCCGGTACGCCGCAAACCCTGGACGACCTGCACCAGCATGAGTGCATTCAATTCGAGCTGCCCAGCAGCGGCCGGCACATCGCCTGGTTGTTCAAGGACAAGGGCGAAGACCAGGACCTGCTGACCGCAGGCGGCTATAGCTGTTCGGACGATGTATTGGGCGGCGTGACCCTGGCCAAGCACGGCGCAGGCCTGTTTCAGACCTATAAATTCATCGTTGAAAAAGAATTGGCGGAAGGCTCCCTGATCGAAGTCCTTGAAGCGTTCCACGGACGGTCCCGGCCCTTTACATTGCTCTACCCGGGCGGACGCCACACCCCGTTGCGGCTTCGGGCCTTTGTCGACTTCCTGATGGAATACCGGGCGCAGTGGAGCCTGTCCGAGGGCGAGTTAAAGACGTGATGGTTCAGCTAGCTGAATGGCCCCAAAAGATCGCAGCCTGCGGCAGCTCCTACAATGATCGCGCACACCCGCGAAGTTGCGGGTGGACACAAATCCCGTAGGAGCTGCCGCAGGCTGCGATCTTGGCGATCTCATACGCGCCTAAGCTCTCTGGTTTACACCCCGGTACTAGGTATTTCTCTTAACTGACCAGGATTACGGCGTCTGCGGCCAGTCATCCCCAACACTCACCCAGCAAGCCTTGGACGCAACGAAAATATGCTCCTGCCGAGCAGGCATAAAGGGCGTGTCGAGGGTCCCCAGCGCCACGGCAATCTTTTCGGGATGCTCCCCACTGGTACTCGACCAAAACAGGCTGGAGCCGCAGAGGGAACAGAACTCTCGACTCACCGTTGGCGATGACCGATAAGCGCGAATAACCTCCGCGCCCGTCACGCATTCAAGCGCTGCACGAGGGACCGTGACGTAGGTCGCGAACGCGGCGCCATGAAATTTTCGGCACTGGCTGCAATGGCAATGGCCGGCCTCTTTTATCTCTGCGCGAATTCGATAGGTCACGGCACCACACAAACAACTGCCGGCATAGTCATTCATATATTTACCTTGTGTCGTTCTAGCGAAAGGCATGTGGAATTTTACTACCGAGGACCAAACAGGCGGTAGAAACTAAAAGAAAGTAGAGGAGGATAGTGACTTAAAGAGGTCAAGCAGATACCGCGACCTTTCACAGCCTGCAGGCACGTTCCCCGAGACTCTGCACCAACCGAACCAGATACCCGTCAGGATCCTGGACCAGAAATTCGCGTTGCCCGACTTCCACCGAATCCGCTCGATACCAGACTTCTTCACAGGTCCGGAACAGCGGCCATTGCACCGAGGCCAAACGCTGGAGAATCGGTTCGACCAGATCGACGGCAATCTGCAGGTTGATGCCTCGGCCCAAGGGCGCTTCAAGCACCCCGGTCACCCACTGCCCTTCGAGAGGGTCGTACTGCTCCAGCATCACTTGCGCGCCATCCAGATCAAGGTAGGCAAACCCTACCTCCGGGCGCTCATAAGCCACTCGAAAGCCGATCAACGAGGTCCAGAAATCAAGGCTCTGCTTGATGTCGGCGACCATCAACTCCGGGACCAGCTTATTCCGTGAAAACATACATATCCTTATGTGTTTAACCGTTTGAAGAAAACCAGTCTGCCACCCTGGTCTTGACACAACAAAAATCCAATGTGGGAAATTCTATGGTTGAGGGGAAGCCTTCAACTAACTTTTGGCTGGTATTGGCTTTGCCCATTCAGCAGGGCGAATACGACCCGAGAGGGGAATCTGGCACACCACAACATATGCGGTGTACACGGCACTTGTGGGAGCGAGCTTGCTCCGGGCGGCGTTCCGACGATAGCGGTCTGACAGTCACATCAATCTTGAATGTGCTGCCCTCATCGCGAGCAAGCTCGCTCCCACAGGGGAATCTGGCACACCACAACATATGCGGTGTACACAGCACTTGTGGGAGCGAGCTTGCTCGCGATGCAGGCGCCGCGATCTTTCAGACCAACCGGAGAATGGCGGCCCTGACTGACCGGCATCAGCAGCTTAGCGCGGCTCCTCAGGCCCCACCAACCGCGTCGGTGGTGACCCGTCGGCATTGTGTTGATAAATAGCCTGCGGCTGACCTTTTTCGTTGAAAAACACCTGTCCGATCCCCGCCGAATTCCACAGCCGCTCACCCGCTTCAGCGTGCTCGGGGATGTGCGGAATCACCTGCATCCGTCGACGTTTGGTCAACCAGTTCAGCGGCGAGCGCGGCGAGTACAGCCAGCGATTGAGCCGGTCGAACCATTCCAGCAGTTTCGGCGGAAACTCGTTCTTGATACCGCTGCTGGTGATCTGCCAGATGCGCGGGCCAGCCTTGCGGTGGCGGATCAGCACTTCATAGACAAAGGAGTAATGCACATCCCCGGACAGAATCACGTAGTTCCCTGGCGTGCGAGAGTGGCGGAAGATATTCAGGATCACCTGCGCCGCGCCGCGATGGGCCATCCAGTTTTCCGCGTCGACCAACAGCGGGAAACCGAACCAGCTGAACACCCGCTGTACCGTCTCGATCAGCTTGACCCCAAAGATCGGCGCCGGCGAAACGATGATCGCCGAAGGGTGATCCAGCAGCTCCTGTTGCAGCTCGCTGAGGGCTTCCCAGTCGAGCAGACCCGACGGCTGCTTCAGGGTGAACTCACTGCGCCAGCGCCGAGTGCGGGTGTCGAGCACCACCAGCGCCGGAGTGGTCGGCAACACATACTGCCAGTTCTGAAAACGCAGCAAATCATCGATCAAGTTGTCCTGAGCGACGCAGTCCAGGTGCCGGTCCCGGCCAATGGCCTCGGCACTCAGCGCGCGGGTCTTCTCTAACAAGTCGCCGAACACATCGGGGTTGTTGCCCCAGCCCTGGCAGAGCATGTAAGCCATCAGCGCATTGCCGATGATGCGCTTGGAAAACGGATGGCCGTAAGCCGTCTCCTCCCATTGGGCGCTGAGGTTCCAGTCATCGGTAATGTCATGGTCATCAAAAATCATCAGGCACGACAAGTGCGCGAACACCCGCGAAACACCGCCCAGACCCGCCTTGAAGGCATTAATCCGCGTTTGCTCGAGGTCATAGCGTGCCTTTTCTTCGGACGTGAGCACCGGCGGCTGCGGCTCGATCAGCGTCCAGGGCACCGGCGACCAGACCAGCAGATACATCGCCATCACTTCAGAAAAGGTCACCAAGTGGTTATCGGCGGTACTGCTGGTGAAAATCGGCTTCTTCACCCCACCGAAAAACCGCTCGCGCAGGGTTTCATTGCTTTCCAGTGCCGGCAGCAAATCGGCACGATGGTAGTAACTGGCCGGATGCCCATAGAGCCTGGCGCTGTCCTCGACCACCGCGCCCTCCAGGTACTCCTCGAACAATCCAAGGCGCGTAATCAAGGCATGAATCGCCCGCAACATCGGGCCTGCGACATCGTCCGCGTAGACCTGATCGCCACTCATCATCAACAAGGCCGGACGTTGCTCCGGCTCGGGAGCCTCGGCCAGCAACCGATCGACGCAGAGCAGACCCTCGTCGGCGTAATGATGGGGTTTTCGGCAGGAGCCGTGGAGCAACTGCTTGATGCGGCTCTGCAGGACGAAGTCGGGACAGTGCGAATTTCCGTAGAGCAAATGCGGTGCCCAGTCGGCGATGCCTGATTGCTGGCCGTCTGCTTCGGTGATCAACAGGTCGTACTGAATCGACTGGTCGCAGGGTAGGGCGGTGTCCAGATGCAGGTCGATTAGATGGACAAAGCCATGCAAGCCGATTGGCAGTACCTGACACTGTTGGGTGTCGAGGGGGAATTGAAGAAGCGTTTCGCCACCGCTTGCCTCGACGAAACGTAGACGCAGCGTCAGTTCCAACGCCCGAGAGCCCACCAGCCAAAGCACCAGCCGCGTCGGCTCCAACCGTCGTAGCAGCGGGCCGGCGAGTACGGCGGGTAATGGGGCGGTGTGCTCGGGTAGCAGGGAGGTGGCAGACATCCAGGTTCAAGGCTCTTTGCGCAAAACAGAGCCGGGGATCATACCGCAGGTGGGCGCGGGGTTTGTTGTGTGGCGTTAGTGGACCAATAATCGTGATCAGCGCCCGGCGCCTTATTGCCTTATGACGACGGGCACTTTTTCTGCCTACACCTTCACCGGCTGCTCGCGATCCAGCGTCTTTTCAATCAACAACAACCCCAACTCCATCAGGCTATAAATCGCCAGGGCGAGGTTGCGCTGTTTACCTTCCAGGTCATCGGACAGATCCAGGGTCAGGGTGCTGGCCGAGCAGAAGGTTTCGTAGGTGTGGGCCAGCAAGGCTTCGGGGTTGATGTCTGGGGCGACGGTGAAGAATTGGTTGGGGCGTTGGTCGTTGGGGCGCGGTTTGTTTGATGGTGGTGGGGGCAGGTAGTGATCGAGGGCTCGGTAGGCGGCTGCGTGGAGCTTTTTCGAATCGAGGGATTCGTAGGGTGAGACGTTTGGGGTTTCGGGTGGGTTTGGGGTTACTTTGAACATTCTCTTGCTTCCTTGAGTGGGGCCGCCACCGATTCGCTACTAAACGAAGGGGTGGCGGCTGTACGCAGGTTAGTAGACCGGGGAAACAAGAAGCCGGCGCGCCGAAGCGCCCTGCGCACAGCCACCATCAAGTGCAGGATAGGGAATACCTGACTGAGTGGAGCGTAACGCCTTGTTAACCCCGGGCTACTAAACCCGATCGCTGATGGGCAGCGACTGGAGAACCTTAGTGGCGTGGGGCAAGGCGTACAAGCGGGGGGATTCTGGGGGAATTGTAGGCAGTGGCGCAAGTTGGTGTAGTCAGTGGGGAAGTGATGCGGGTTGAGGATATTCAAGATCAAAAGATCGCAGCCTGCGGCAGCTCCTACGGGGGATGTGTGGTTTGGGCGAGTGGTTTCCATAGCGCGAGCTGCCGGCACTTTATGGATTGATGTGGGGTGGGGGTTTTAAGATCAAAAGATCGCAGCCTGCGGCAGCTCCTACGCGAGGTATTGCCATAGGGCGAACAGGGCGGCGCTCCATAGCAGGATGACGACTACAGCAGCGACTTTGCTGACGGGCCAGGGCTCGTGATTTCTTTCCCAGTCCTGGGCTCGGGCGCGGGAGATGTCGAGGACGTTTTGCGGGATGAAGCGCATCACCAGCAGTATGCCCAGCGGCAGCAGGATTGCGTCGTCGAGCAGTCCGAGTACCGGGATGAAATCGGGGATGAGGTCTATGGGGCTGAGGGCATAGCCCACCACGCACAGCGCCAATAGTTTGGGCAGCAGCGGGGTTTTCGGGTTTCGGCAGCTGAACCATAGGACCATGATTTGCCGCTTTATGACGCGGGCCCAGTGGCGCAGTCGGTTCACTGCAGTATTGATCACTACCAGCCTCTCAAGGTTGTTTTTTGGCCGCGTTCAGCGCAAGACGCTCATTGTTTGTTCAGGCAAAAGGCCGGGGTGCTGTCCCGGCCTTTGCGAGCTGTCTTTGTCAGTGGAGTACGTCATGCAGGACTTCGTAGATGATCCCTGTCGCGACGGCTGCCAGGATCACGTCGGTGCCGGCCTGGAGCCATTCGTACCCGTCATAGTGAGGCAGGCGTCCGATCAGCCGGCCATCGAGCTTTTTTGCAATGCCGGGCGGCAGCGGTTTGCCGCGCGCGAGGTTTTTTTGGATGCCCGGTGGAAGGGGTTGGGCGCTGCCCCAGTATTGTCGATTATCGCCAAGGATGACCCGGATCCCGCCCACATCGATAGACGGGCCACGATCCCAACCGCTATCGCCCTGCTTTCCTTGCCCCTGTTTGGCGTTTGCGCCGTTCGGGATGCCCTTGTTGCCGCTATTGCCTTGCTGGTTCTGATTGGCATGGGGGTTACCTTTGCCATTGCCTGGATCGGCAAGCAGCGCGGGTGAACCGGCGAGCAATGCTGCGGTGGTGAACGTGGCGACTAACAGACGAATATTCGACATGACGTAGATGCCTCTGGAGGAGGGGGCGTGCCCCGCATGCCATTAGATTATGGCCAAGCCTTAAGTTCCTGAGTAGCGGCTGGGTTTAACGCCGGGAAACCTTTGTGCAGGGGGGCGAGAACCTAAATTCAAGGTCCGTGTCTGATGAGGGTGGAATCCAATCGCCGGGAGGCATCATGTTTATAAGAAAGAAAAATTTGATGGTTGTTGCTGTTTGCGCCCTGATGCTTGCAGGGACAGCCATGCTGCCAGGTGAGCTATCGCTCATCTCCTCTGCTCAGGCCGGCAACGGTGGTGGCGGTGGTGGTGGTGGTGGTGGTGGTGGTGGTGGCCACGGTGGTGGCAATGGCGGCGGTAATGGGGGTGGTCACGGTGGCGGTAATGGCGGTGGCGCTGGTCATTCCGGTGGCTCCGCCGGGAATGGTATTGGCAAGGGGCAAAGTAGCGACCATGCCGGGAAAGCCGTCCGGGATAGAGGCGACAGCGGCAACCATTACGGCAGTACGCGCAATGATGACAATGGTCATGGTTCGGTGACATCCGCCGTGGCCCATGACAGAGATACCCGCGGGTTGACCAAGGCGACTGCGATCTCTCGCACCACGCCAGGCGATCACAATACCAAGGGCCTGCGTAACGCTGGCGACTCGAGTACCAAGAACGACCGCTGACGGTTGGTTTGACTGGCCGGTGCCAATGCTGGCCAGTTAAGGGACCTCAGGCTCAACGCAGTCCCCCTACGAATTGCGTGACGCCTTAAAGCATCCAGCCCTGCGCCTCAGCGATCGCCCGCTTCGCGCCGCAGCCTGGCGAACTCCAGCAAGGTATCGGCAAACTCCCGGGCGGCTTCGGTCAGCGGTTCGTCCTTGCGCGTGATGATGCCGTAGTCCTGAGGTTCTACCTTGAACGGCGTGTTGAGTATTTTCAGCAAACCGCTCTGGACCTGCGACTGGACCATGGACTCGGGCAACATGGCGAGCATCGGTCCCGATTGCAGCAGTTGCAGGAAGGTCGGCATCGAGATGGTCTCGACCGTGTTGGTGGGCGTGACCATATCGAACTCGGCGAAGGCACTTTCCATCCGTCGACGTATGGGGGTATTGAAGGGGTACATGACCCACGGCCAATCGCTGAGTTGCTCGGTCGCTACCTCATCGAACTGCACGAGGGGATGGCGACTGTTGACCACCAGGCAGAAGGGCTCAGGCCCTAGCGCACGAAATTCGAACGGTTGCTGAAAACGTTCATCCGTGAAGCGGGCAATGATCAAGTCGAGCTTTTTATGCTCGAGCATTTCCAGCAGTTGATTACTGGTTTGCTCTATCACTTCGATGGACAGCATCGGCCGGTCCAGCTTGATCCTGGTGATGGCCTCGGGCAGCACGACTGCGGTCGCCGCGAAAATCGCGCCGACCTTTAAATGACCATGTCCGCCTTTGCGCAGTTTATTGAGCTGATCGACGAATGATTGTGTGTCGTCCAGGGTTATCCGGGCATAGCGGACCACGAACTCGCCCAATTCGGTCAACGCCATGGTGCGGGTTTGTCGTTCGAACAAAGCGAAACCCAGCAACAGCTCGATGTCGCGCAGCATCTTGCTGATGGCTGGCTGGGTCAGATTCATCAGGTCGGCGGTGGTGTGCATGTTGCGGGTCTTGGCCAAGGTATCGATCAGCGTCAGATGCTTGATCTTCAACCACTTGCTGACGCTGGTGAATGAAATATCGTCGTTTTTCATGAGGCGCTCACGCTGGTTGATAACGGAACGATATCAAACGCTGAATATATGTCATTGGGATTTATCAATCAGATCCACTAGTTTTGCCCAGTCGTCAACGTAGTGACTTCCCCGTAGCAGCTGGCGAAGGCTGCGTTCGGCCGCGCAGCGGTCGTGAAATCAGGCACTGCGGCTAGTTAACCGTGGTGCATGATTTACGACTGCTTCGCAGCCGAACGCAGCCTTCGGCAGCTGCTACGGGCGCCTGCCGGAGGTTCCTGGTAGATAGAAAACAGTGGTCGCTGGACATCTAATAATAAGGCGCAAATCATGACCAGAAATGCAACGAGATCGGACCACGCGGCAGCTATTGAGAGCGCCATCGCCAAGTGTCGATGGAAGTTGTTGCCATTCCTCGCCTTGATGTTCGCCCTGGCGATGATTGATCGTTCCAACGTCGGCTTCGCCAAGGCGGCGCTGCAAACCGATATCGGCTTGAGCAATGCGGCCTTCGCCTTGGGGGCAGGCATTTTCTTCATTGGTTATGCAATCTTCGAAGTCCCCAGCAACCTTATGTTGCACCGGGTCGGCGCGCGAGTCTGGCTGAGCCGGATCATGATCACCTGGGGGCTGGTGTCTGCGGCCATGATGTTCACGCGGGATGAAACGACGTTTTATGTGCTGCGTTTTCTGCTCGGAGTGGCCGAAGCGGGCTTTTCTCCAGGTGTCATCCTGTACCTGACCTACTGGTTCCCGGCTAAACGTCGCGGTCAGGCCATCGGGATCTACTATTTCGGCCTGCCATTGGCCTTGATGGTAGGCAGCCCGTTGTCGGGTTGGTTGTTGGAAATGCATGACATGTTTGGCCTGACCAACTGGCAATGGATGTTTCTGGTGGAAGGCCTGGCTGCGGTCATCGTCGGGATCATTGCGCTGTTCTATCTCAAGAGTAAGCCACAGGACGCCAACTGGCTGACCCGTGAGGAGAAGGCCGCCCTGAGCCAGGAGCTCCAGGCTGAAGACAAGCTCAAGCTGGCCAATGGACCGAGCAGCCTGCTGGGTCTGGTGCGCAACAAGCGAGTGCTGAAGTTCATCCTGATCTACTTCAGCGTTCAGGTCAGTGTGTACGGGGTCATCTTTTATCTGCCGACGCGAATCGCCGAGTTGCTGGGTACCACCGTCGGTTTCAAGGTGGGCATGTTCATTTCGGTGCCATGGCTGTGCGCCGCCATCGCCATGTATTTTGTGACACGCTACGCCGACCGGCATGGGGCGCACCTGAAGATGGCGATGTGCATGCTGGGCATGGCCGCGCTGGGTATTGCCGCCTCGGCATTGCTCAATAGCTTTGCTCCGGTATTGCTGGCCTTCTGCTTTGCAGCCGCCGGTTTCGTGAGCGTTCAACCGTTGTTCTGGACACTGCCGACCAGTTACCTGGGAGGGGTCGCCGCTGCAGGCGGTATTGCTTTGATTGGTTCTATGGGAAATATCGGTGGCTTCGTTGCGCCAATGCTCAAAGCCAATATGGAGGTCTGGTTCACCGATCCCCGTGCCGGGATGTTGTCACTGTCGGCGGCGGGGCTGGTGGGGGTCTATCTGCTCTGGACGTTGCGCGAACCGAAGGTTCAACTGCGGGTCAATCAGGGCCGTGCACACGGGGTTGTGAGCAATACCTAGGCACTCTCGAATTTTTGAGAGCAGGTCTTTAAAAGCAGTCGAAGCCTTCAGGGGCTTCGGCTGTTTTTTCAGAAGGGCGCGTTAATTGATCTGCACAATGACTGGACCTTCCGTGATGACCGGCGGTTTCGCCTGGATATTCGAGGCGTTTTGCTGAATCCAGTCGCGCGCGACTTTCGAGCTCTCATCGGTGCCGGCCTTGTCCGTGCAAACAGTCACCGATATACCGCCATCACCCGTATTCAGCAGTGTGTAGCTTACGAGACCAGACACTTTGCGCAGGGCCGCCTCGACGTCGGCGTTGCGCTGTTCCAGGACATCGAAAAGCTGCTTTGCTCCAGTACCCAAGTAGGTTCTTATAACCGCATACATAATCATCTCCTTTGTGAGTTGCCGTTTTAATGCCAATCCAGACTCGCTGATGGCCGGTATCACTCAGGTTTCAGTTCGTCCCGATGTGTTGAGCTTAGCCAAACGCCGGCGACAAGCGACATGCGACGACCACCGGCAGCTCCTGGCCGAACGCCGCCTCACCCATACCTGGCGCGGCGGTGCGCACAATCAGACTTTGGCTGGGTTCTGTTTCTCCGGATCAATGCCATAAAGGGCAATCGCTTGCGCCACTTTTTCTCTTGGCAACGTGCCTTCGTCGGCCAGGGCCTTCAAGGCGGCTACGGCAATAAAGTGGCGATCGACCTCGAAGAACTTGCGCAGTGATTCGCGGGTATCCGATTGACCGAAACCATCGGTGCCCAGCGCGACGAAACGCCGTTTGGGGACGAATGGGCGGATTTGGTCGGCGAATATTTTCATGTAGTCGGTCGCGACCACCATGGGCCCCTGTTTGTCCTGCAAGCAACTTTCCACATGGCCGACTCGTGGCGTCTCTTGCGGGTGCAGCAGGTTCCAGCGCTCCACCTCCTGACCTTCTCGACGCAGTTCCGTCAGGCTGGTCACGCTCCAGACCTCACTGCTGACGCCAAAATCCGTCTCCAGCAGATGCGCGGCGGCGATGACTTCCAGCAGGATCGAGCCGCAGCCCATCAATTGCACATGCTTGCCTTCGGTCTGTTGGGCCGTGGCCGAGAGCCGGTACATGCCTTTGAGAATGCCGGGTTCGGCACCTTCGGGCATGTCCGGGTGGGCGTAGTTTTCGTTGAGCAGGGTGATGTAGTAGTAGATGTCCTCGTTCTCGACGTACATGCGCCGCATGCCGTCCTGGATGATCACGGCCAGTTCATAGGCGTAGGTCGGGTCGTAGGACACGCAGCAGGGCACGGTCGAAGACAGCACGTGGCTGTGGCCATCGTCGTGTTGCAGGCCTTCACCCATCAGGGTGGTCCGGCCTGAGGTGGCGCCGAGCAGGAAGCCTCGGGCGCGCGCATCACCGGCAGCCCAGGCGAGGTCGCCGACGCGCTGGAAGCCGAACATGGAATAGAAAATGTAGAAGGGCACGGTCATCACGCCGTGGGTGCTATACGAAGTACTGGCCGCGATCCACGAGGAGATGGCGCCGGATTCGTTCAGTCCCTCCTGCATGATCTGACCGTCCCTGGCCTCCTTGTAGTAGCTGAGTTGGCCGGCATCCTGGGGGGTATACAGTTGGCCGACGTGGGAGTGGATACCGATTTGGCGAAACAGGCTTTCCATGCCGAAGGTCCGTGATTCGTCCGGGACGATGGGCACGATCACCTTGCCGATATTCGGGTCCTTGAGCAGCGTCCCAAGGATCCGCACGAAGGCCATGGTGGTGGAAATCTCGCGCTCGCCGGTACCTTTGAGCTGGGTACTTAGAGTCGACAACGGTGGGATCTGCAACGGCTCTGCCAGACTGATTCGTTCTGGAATGTAACCCCCCAGCTGGGTGCGCCTGGCCTGCAGGTAGCGCGCTTCGACACTGTCCGCGGCAGGCTTGAGGTAGGGCATCTCACCCAATTGTTCGTCAGTGATTTCCAGCGAAAAACGATCGCGGAAGGCCCTGATCGCATCCTCGCCCATCTTCTTCAGTTGGTGATTGATGTTCTGGCCTTCGCCGGCTTCACCCATGCCAAAACCCTTGACGGTCTTGGCCAGAATGACGGTCGGTCCACCGCTGTGGCGCATGGCAGCCGCATAAGCGTTGTAGACTTTTTCGGGGTCGTGGCCGCCGCGGGAAAGCTTCCAGATTTCTTCGTCAGTCATGTCGCTGACCTGCTCCAGCAACTTGGGGTATTTGCCAAAGAAGTGCTCGCGTACGTAAGCACCGTTCTGGGATTTGTAGTTCTGATATTCGCCGTCGACGCACTCCATCATGCGCTGGCGCAGCAGGCCGCTTTTGTCCTTATCCAGCAGGGCATCCCAGCCGCCGCCCCAGATCACTTTGATGACATTCCAGCCGGCCGCCCGGTACAGGCTTTCGAACTCCTGGATCACTTTGGCGTTGCCGCGTACTGGCCCGTCCAGGCGCTGCAGGTTGCAGTTGACGACGAAGATAATGTTGTCGAGCTTCTCCCGACCCGCCAGGGAAATGGCCGCCAGGGACTCCGGTTGGTCCATTTCCCCATCGCCCAGGAACGCCCAGACTTTTCGACCCTGGTGCTCCTTCAGGCCGCGATCCTCCAAGTAGCGCATGAAGCGCGCCTGGTAGGCCGCGGTGATCGGCCCCAGCCCCATGGACACCGTGGGGAATTGCCAGAAGTCGGGCATGAGCCGAGGGTGGGGATACGACGACACGCCATCGCGATCGGTCTCGCGGCGAAAGTTATCCAGTTGATCTTCGCTCAGGCGGCCCTCGAGATAGGCGCGCCCGTAGATGCCCGGAGAGGAGTGACCCTGGATATACACCATGTCACCACCGAACTGCTCGGTCCGGCCACGGAAGAAATGATCAAAACCGACGTCGTAGAGGATGGCGGCCGAGGCATAGGAGGCAATGTGCCCGCCAACGTTCGAATATTTACCGGCGCGCAACACCATGGCCAGGGCATTCCAGCGGATGTAGGCATTGATCCGACGCTCCACGGCCAGATCGCCGGGGTAGGTTTGCTGGCGGTCCACGGCAATGGTGTTGACGTAGGGTGTGGTGACTCGGCCATAAAAATCGCCATGCTGGCTGACATCGAAATCCAGCAACTGGTCGATCAGGTAATGGGCGCGAGGGCGGCCTTCGACGCTCAGAACCGATTCAATGGATTCGAGCCATTCGCGAGTCTCTTGGGGATCCTCGTCGAGAAACACTGATTGTTGTGCCATCGTCGTCTCCTGGACAGTGCAGCGCGAGCACCGAGTCGTTCGGTGCCCGGCGAAGGGGATCGGTGCGTGCCGATCCGTCAGAATGTTTGTAGTTGCAATTGCAACTACATGCCGAAGTTATCGTGCTGCGCGCTACAATTGCAACTAAATCGATTTCATTGGAAGGGTGAAGCATGTCTTCAAGCGAGCCGGATACCTGGTTCAGATTCGTCAGGGCTCACCGCTGCCTGATACGGGAAATCGAGCGCCGTCTGGCTGCGGCCGGGTTGCCTGCTTACGCTTGGTACGATGCGTTGTGGGGGTTGGAAAGCGGCCCCAATGGCACCCGGCGCATGAATGAGCTGGCCGATGTGATGGCCATCGAACGCTATAACCTCACGCGCTTGATCGACCGCCTGGAAGCCGAGGGCCTGGTGGCGCGCAGTCGCGCCAGCGATGACGGCCGTGGAGCCTGCGCCTCCATTACCGAGAGCGGCAAAGTGTTGCGCAAGAAGATGTGGCAGATTTACGAAGGCGCCGTTGACGAACTGTTTCTGGCGCAATTCGATGATCAGCAACAGCGCTTCTTCAGTGATGCGCTGGAGCGCGCGGCCAGTGCCGCCCGCAACAGCTCGCGAGCGGTGTGAGCGCTGTTGGTTCATAGCAGTAGATAACGCCGCATCGCCCGCTCGACGTACGCCTGGGGGAGCTTGTCTTCCTGGGCCAGGGCTCGTAGCGCCAGGGTGACAATCCAGCGCTTGTCCACTGTCTTGCCCGAGGTCGGTCCGCAAGGTAGCGATTCGGTTGAGTCCGCGCCGAGTGCGACGAAGCGCGAAGTGATGTGCGCGCCGATCTGCTCGGCTACATGCTGTGCGTAGCCGGTCACCGCAATGACCGGGGAGTCCTCGGCATTCAGGCATTCGCGCAAGTGCGAGGAGCGCCGGGGCACGCCGGGATGCACTCGGTTCCAGCGTTGTGCGCTATCGGCATCCCGCGCCAGACGGGTATAGCTGGGACAACTCCAGAGTTCACTGGCCACGCCCCAGTCGTCACGCAACATCCGCGCCGCCGAAATCACTGCGCGCAAGGCCAGGCCCGCACCGAGCAGGCGAACCCTTGGCTGCTCCGTGCCAGTCTCCATCTCGCTGACTTTGTACATGCCTTTGAGCGCCTGGCTCGTGCTGAGGCTACTCATGGGCCCTATGAAGTCATTGGGCTCATCGTGAAGCGCCATATAATAAAACCCGTGACTGCCTTCGACGTACAGGCTCTGCAAGGCTGCAAGCGTAATGGCTCGTGCCTCCGCGCCGCTGGCTGGATCGAAGGGCAGGCATTGCGGATTGGCAGTTAGCCAGAGCGGGACCCAGGGATGAGCGCCCTTGGGCCAGGTGGAGGGCAGCGTTTCAATGTCGTTGCAGAAAATCCCGCGCTGAGCGGACTCGCTCGACAGCGCGCAGAGCTCTGCCGAGGTCGAGGAACTGGTCAGGTACAGCAGGGGTTTTTCGCTGGAGCGCGCCTGTGGGCTGAACCGCAGTGGCCAGGCGCTGATTCGTGTGTGCGCTGCTTCAACGCCTGGCTGCTGGTTGGATCGCACCACCCAGATATTCCTCGCTGTTCCCGGATCCCTTTCCAGGCGATCGGCGATATCGATCATGGTGTCGAGCGGTGAAGAGCATCCTTCATCGGGCTGTTGGGCTATCGCTTGGATTTTTTCGATACAGGCCTGAGCGGCCAGGCCGGTCTCCCGGGTTGTGCTGAAACTGGAAAAACCGATCATATTTCATGGCGCTCCGTGCGGTCCGTCGTCGATGCACCATACGGCAGGATTTAATATGATTGCAAATGCAATGATATTCGGAAAGCAATGAGTTGATCCCATACCAGGATTTTCTATGGCGGCTGGGAAGTCGTTGTGTTTGGGGGAGGGGGTTAGCGAGCAGACCTGGAGCAGATGCCGTGGTGCAGATCCGGAGAGATATCCGGGGCAAAACACCTCGGGAATCCTGGTGTAATGGTACTGGACTTGGGTGTTTCAACTACCAGTCGATAGATTTCCGTTAACTAACTCGCTAGCTGGCAGGTGACGGCGTAATGACTATTTGCGGCGACGCCCCGGCATCGTTGGAGGGCAGGGTGACGTGAGTGCGAAAGCCGAGCTGATCCAGCATGTCCATCATGGCATCGAGGGTAAATTTCTCGATGTTGCCATTGGCCAGTTCGGAGACACGCGATTGAGGGACGTTCAGCCTGGCGGCGGCTTCAACTTGCTTGAGACCGAGCTTTTTGATGCAGTCGGTGATGAACAGCGATAGCTCCATTCTCAAGGCCATCTTGCTCGCGGTTTCTGCGTCTTGGGTGACGTGAAACGGGTGGTCGTGGCGTCGAAATGCTATGGGCTGCCTCGCAACAATATCTACTATTTATGCAGATACCGTAACAGTTCACGGCGCTCCCGGCTAATCGCAAACAACCCGCGCGGGACCAGTTGACCTCTCTACCATGCGTCCGCCAGCCTTGATTTAGGCGCTCCGTATGCTGTATAGCTAATAGGACGATTAGCCACATCGCAGGAAATTACACGCCCATATGCATGGAATCACACGTATCGATCGCCTGTTCGGCCCACTGTCCGCATCCCTGATTGCGCACTGTGGGCCTCACGTAAAATGCTGCGCTGGCGCAGCCACAGGGCTTGTTACTCGCCTCTCCGCTTTACACCGCCTGCGACCTTGTTTGTCTGGCAGCTGCGCCGATCGGCGCCATCGATACGTCCCTCCGCCTGCCTTTTTCTGATCGTTAGCCACTGACCCGGCGCGTCCTTTTCCGTTTGTCACGGGAAGTTCTGCTTCGCCTGGCTTTTTCTATCTTCATCACCACCTGAGCGAGACACCGCCCGGTCGGCATTCCAGCCTCGAACGGCCCGCGTCCGCTACACGGCACGACTGCGTGCTGCCGCACTGCCTCTCCCACGAAGCTGGCTTGCGGCGCGCCTCCCCACGTTACAAGGAGTATCAGCCTATGATTTTTTTCCAGGGTAAAAGAATATTCAGCGCCATCTTCGATATGGATGGCACCATGTTTGACACTGAGCGCCTGCGTTTCAAGACCCTTAAGCAGGCCTCCAGCGAGATTTTCGGCACGCCGCTGAGCGAGGAAACCCTGATCGGTTCCCTCGGCCTGAGCGCGAAGAAAGCCGAAGCCCTGGCGAAGGCGAACCATGGTGAAGACTTCCCCTACGCCGAGATCCGCCAGCGCGCCGATGAACTCGAGTTGGCGTTTGTGCGCAATCACGGGGTGCCGATCAAGGCTGGCTTGCTGGAGGTGCTGGAGCGGTTGCGCAAGTACGGCCTGACCATGGCGGTCGCGACCTCAAGCCGTCGGGCCATCGCCGAGGAATATTTGATCAATGCCAACGTGCTCAAATATTTCGACATCACCGTCTGTGGCGACGAAGTCAGCCACGGCAAGCCCCATCCCGAAATCTTCCTGAAGGCGGCCAGCGCACTCAATTGCCTGCCGGGCAGCTGCTTGATGTTCGAAGACTCTGAAAACGGCCTGCTGTCGGCGATCCGCGCCGAGGGGCAACCGATCCTGATCGAGGACATCAAGCCGCCAGCGCCCGAAGTCAAAGCCGGCGCGCTCAAGGCTTATCGCAACATGCAGGAATTTCTCGGTGACTTGAGCGAATGCATGCCCGACCTCGGCACGCCCGAGCTGACCGAGGCCTTTCCTACGGCACTCAACCAGTTCCGCGTGGGCATCCACGGTTTCGGCGCGATCGGTGGCGGCTACCTGACACAGGTGTTCTCCCACTGGGACGGCTACACCCGGCCCTGTGAAATCATCGCCGCCACCCGGTCGCGGATGCTCCGCGAGACGGTCACCGCCTTCGGCAGGTTCAGCGTGCGCTACGGTGCCACGTCCTTCGACCAGACCATCGAAAACCTCCGAATGATCGACATGGACGATGCCGAAGCGGTGATCGACATGTATGACGTCGCGGAAGTCATCGGGCTCAGCCTGCCCGAGGCGGCTATTCGCAAACAGGCCGGGGTGATTGCCAAGGGCCTGATCCGCCGCTTTGAACGCCGTCGTCGCGAGCTGACGATCCTCATCGTGCTGAACAAGGTGGGCGGCGCCGCCTTCGTTCGCCGACAGGTCGAAGCGGAGCTGGGGCGTATGTGCTCAGCTGAGTTCTGCCAGAAGGTTCTGGAGAAGACCCACTTTGCCGAAACAGTGGTCAGCCGCATCGTCTCCAAGATCTCCACCGATGCCCTGCTGCGCCAGCTGCGGATCAAGTCGAAGATCTTCCAAAACAGCATCAACGACGAGCAGATCGACCCCCAGGCAAAGCCGACGACACCGGTTCCCGAGTACGAACGGCTGATCGGTCGCTTCCGGCCCTTCACCCAGTCGAGCAACGCGCTTAGCCAGTTGCACTTGATCCTGTTCAACAGCGAACCGGACATGCCCCTCTACGTCGAGCGCGGGAGCAATCTGCTGGAGCGGTTGCGCCAAGTGAAGACCGTGGAAGACATCACCCAGACCCAGGTAATCAAGAACCTCCTGTGGAACGGCCCCCACGCGATCATTGCCTGGTACGCCAGCCTGTTGGGGCATTCCTTGCTGGGGCAGGGCATGGGCGACCCGCGTGTCGCCGCCCTGGCCGAACGGTTGATCCGAGAAGAAGTCGGGCCGGCCCTGGTGGCCGAAAATGCACAGATGAACGAGGCCGTCGGCGTATTCGCCAAGACATTCCTGGAGCGCTGCAAGACCTCCTTCAAGGACCCTTGCGCCCGAGTAGGCCGCGACCCCCTGCGCAAACTGCAACGCAACGAACGCATTCTGCGAAGCATCGACCTCGCCAAAAAACACGGCATCGACTCCCCCGCGCTGGAGTTCGGCACCGCACTGGCCATCCACTACGCTCTGCGCTCGACCGACAGCAAGGACCAGGAATGCCAGCTGATGAGAAAACTCTACGCTGACAGCGGCAGTATCGAGACGGTGCTGACGTATACCGGGAGCTACAACGGTAAGCCGTATCCGGGGTTGGACCCGGTCAAGGATGCGAGGTTGGTTGAGGCGATTGCCGGGCATTTTGAGCGGCTTGTGGAGCCGGAGTCGGGGCACTGGGGGTGGCCGTTGCAGGTTGGGGCGTAGTCGCTGGAAACAGGGGTAGAGCGCGATTTAGGGGTTTGAAAGGGTGGCCTGACCCCGAATAGCTTCGGTTGACAGAAGCGTCAACCTTGGCCTCGCGCACCTGCTTGGCCATTGAGCTGGGCTGGTCTCGGTCAGTTTCGACGTTCGTTACTGAGTGGGCCACGATCAAGTAATGCTTGCATCGACTGCGGTCTGGACTTTAGCTGACTTACGCGGCCAAGCGCCGCTGAGGGGCCTAGTGATCCATCCGAATAAATCGCTACGCCGCCCTTATCCCCCAGCTATGATTTACAAGATCCCGCTCCGCCGATGGCAATCGCTACGACCCTGCGTTCAGTCCCGCTTTTTCTTCCCCCGGGAGAAGCGTTATGCGTGTTTGCTATTGCTTCAGTGCAATCCTGCTCGCCGTGTTGTCTTTGTCCGGCTGTTCGGACGAGGACGAGTTCTTCACCACGAAGGCGTTCGCCGCCGCCCCCGAGGCGGGGGTAGCGGGTGCTGCGCCCGCACCCAAACCGACTGCACCGGCCGAGGCTGTCTTTGCGCCGGAGGAACTCGACCAGATGCTGGCGCCGCTGGCCTTGTATCCGGATTCGTTACTGGCCCAGGTACTGATGGCGGCGACCTATCCGGGCGATGTCGCCGACGCCGTGGCTTGGTCCAAGGCGCATCCGGACAGCAGCGGTGACGCCGCCGTGCGTCAAGTCGCGAACGAACCCTGGGACCCGAGCGTGCAATCGCTGGTCGCCTTCCCGGCAGCGTTGACGACCCTGGGCCAGGATCCGGCCTGGGTGCAGCGTCTGGGCGACGCCTTCCTCGCACAGCCCAACGCTGTGATGGATTCGGTGCAACGCCTGCGCCGGCAGGCGCAAGCCGCCGGCCACCTCGAATCCAACGAGCAACAGAAAATCATCGTGCAGCCGGCTGCGCCGGCACCGGCCAGTTCGACCGTGGTGGTGCAGCAGCCTGCCGCCACGCAGACCATCATTATCGAGCCGGCCCAGCCGCAGACCGTCTACGTACCGAGCTACAACCCGAGCGTGGTCTATGGCACCTGGGCCTACCCGTCCTACCCGCCGACGTACTATCCGCCGCCGCCGGGCTCCTACCTAGGCTCCGCGCTCGCCACCGGCCTGGCCTTCGGCGCGGGCGTGGCAATCGTCAATTCGCTCTGGGGCGACTGCGACTGGGGTGGTGGCGATATCGACATCGACGTCGACCGCTACAACAACATCAACTCCAACCGGCAGATCAACGCCAACCAGAACACCTGGCGCCACAACTCGATCAACCGCGACGGCGTGCCATACCGCGACCGCGCCAACCGCGAACAGAGCGGTCGGCGTTTGGCCGGCAGCGAACAGCGCGACGCTTTCCGCGGCCGCGATCCGGTGCGGGCCTCCCAGCGTGAGCGCGCCAGCCAGTCGCTGGCGCAGCGCGGCATCGAATCGCCGGCCACAAGCAACCGCCAGGCGCGCGAGCGGGCCGAGGCCGCGAGCCGCGATCTGCGTAAAGAACCGCAGGTGCGCGAGAGGGCTCAGGCCACGAACCGCGATCTGCGCGAACCGCAGGGGCGCGAGCGCGACCGCGCGCAAGCCAGTGCACAGACGCGCCAGACTACCCAGGCCGGTGCGCAGAAGCGCCAGAGCGTGCAAGACAATCCAAAGGCCCGCCAGCAAGTGCGTCAGCAGCAGGCCAGCGCACAGGGGCCGCGCAACAATGCCTTTTCCGGCGCCAGCAACCCCTCGCTGGCGCGAACGCAAGCCAGTCGCGGCCAAGCCAGTCACGTCGCCGCCAGTCGGCCGAAAGCCGCGCGCAGCGGCGGTCATACTGTGCAACGCCCCTCCCGAGCACCGTCTCGGGGCGGCGGCCAACGGCGCTGACAGGAGACTCGCCATGAATGCTGCATTGCGTATTTTCCCGGTTGTGCTGCTGGCGTTTCTGGCCCAGGACGTGCTTGCGCAGCAGGCCTTTCCCAGTCCGGACGCCGCCGCCGAGGCCCTGGTCGCCGCGCTCGGCACCAAACAGGCCGATCCTGTGCGCCTCGCAGCCTTGCTCGGCGCCGACTGGCGCGCGTATATCCCGCTCGCGGGCGTCGACCGCGACGATGTCGATGCCTTCCTCGCCCGCTACCGGGAAAAGCACAGCACCCAGCCCGACGGGCAAGGCCAAGTGCATCTGGTGGTCGGCACCGACCCCTGGACGTTGCCGCTGCCGATCATGCAGGGCAAGGATGGCTGGGCCTTCAACGCCAAGGCCGGCGGCGAGGAGATCCGTGAGCGCCGCATCGGTCGCAACGAACTGGCCACCGTGCAGTCGGCGCTGGCCTACTACGATGCCCAGGTGGACTACGCCGAGGTCGACCGCGACGGCGACGGCGTGCTTGAGTACGCGCAGAAGTTCATCAGCAGCAACGGCAAGTACGATGGTCTGTACTGGGCCGAGGAGCCCGGTATAGAAGAGAGCCCGCTCGGCCCATTGTTCGGCGACGCCAAGCCCGACGGCGACTGGCATGGCTACCATTACCGTATCCTCGACGCACAAGGGCCATCAGCGCCGGGCGGCGCTTACAACTATAAGCTCGGCGACAACATGAGCCGCGGCTTCGCCCTGATCGCCTGGCCAGTGAAGTACGGCGACAGCGGCGTGATGAGCTTCATGATCAGCCACGAAGGCCAGGTGTTCGAGAAAGACCAGGGTCCGGACAGCGCGAAACTGGCGACGGCCATGCACCGCTTCGATCCGGATAGCAGTTGGAGCGATGTCGAAGAGCAGCCGGTGCCTTGAGCGCGGGTGAAGACAAAAGGAAAAAAGGAAAAAGGGGACGGATCTATTTTCGGTCCTCAACGCGCCGGGTCATGGCTTTACCCACGGCGTGGCCAGGGCCAGCGTGATGAGGTAGCGCTCCTCTGTGGGGCGCTTATGATCCTTGAAGCGATTAACCACCAGCATCACTTGATACTGGTTGCCGGCTTGCCAGTAAGTTTTGCCGCCTTTGTTCACGTCGCGCAATCGGGCACGCCATTGCGGCGTGTCGGCGAACGATGGAAAGTCCATCCGGGTTGGCGTCCAGCCGCCTATGCGCCATTGCTCCTGCAAATCCAGCACGACCTTGAGTGTATCGTCGAGCAATAGCGGCTCGATTTGTGGGGACATACGGACATCGCTGACTAGCTCATCATCGAAACTAATGCTGAAGAAGCGAGCCAGTGGGGTCACGAACCCGTATTGGGGGTCTATGAAACGAAGGCGGGCATCAGACATTGGGAATGTTGAACCAGTAATGCCCAGGAATGGCTGGATCAATGGTGGAGCTGGAGCGCTGACGCATGGTTTCCCAAGGCTCGCCAATCACCAGCGCGATCTCCGGTTCACTCGATTGCACCTGAATCGCCGCCACCGTAAGGAGGGCAGCGACCGCCAGTGCAAATACCGCGCCCCGCCAGCCGAGATGCGCGAGCCAACTCATCGCACGCCCCGGCCTGCAGCGATATCCTGAATCGCCCGTTCGATCCGGTGGCGATTGCCGTCACGCAGCAGCTCATCAAACCGCGCCGCTGCATTGAGCCCGAAGGGCATGCGCTGATGGATGTCGGACAGATCGGCCATGGGGTTATTGCCGAAGCCAACGGTGCGTCCGTCATCAAGGCGCAGGGTCAAGACCCACCCCATGGGCTGGCAAGTGCCAGCGTGATGAGGTAGCGCTCCTCGTCGGGGCGCTTGTCATCCTCGAAGCGCCCGACTATTAGCATCACTTGATACTTGTCATCTGCTTTCCAGTAAGCAACACCGCCTTTGTTCTCGTCTTGCAATCGGGCACGCCATTGGGGGGTGTCGGCGAACGATGGAAAGTTCTTGACCCGGATTGGCCTCCACCCGCCTTGGCGCCATTGCTCCTGCAAATCCAGCACGATCTTGAGCGTGTCGTCGAGCAACAGTGGCTCGATCTGCGGGGACATCCGGACACTGTTGATCAGCTCATTACGGTAAATAACCGTGAAGAAGCGGGCCAGTGGGGTCACGAACCCGTATTGGGGGTCTATGAAACGAAGGCGGGCATCAGACATTGGGAATGTTGAACCAGTAATGCCCAGGAATGGCTGGATCAATGGTGGAGCTGGAGCGCTGACGCATGGTTTCCCAAGGCTCGCCAATCACCAGCGCGATCTCCGGTTCACTCGATTGCACCTGAATCGCCGCCACCGTAAGGAGGGCAGCGACCGCCAGTGCAAATACCGCGCCCCGCCAGCCGAGATGCGCGAGCCAACTCATCGCACGCCCCGGCCTGCAGCGATATCCTGAATCGCCCGTTCGATCCGGTGGCGATTGCCGTCACGCAGCAGCTCATCAAACCGCGCCGCTGCATTGAGCCCGAAGGGCATGCGCTGATGGATGTCGGACAGATCGGCCATGGGGTTATTGCCGAAGCCAACGGTGCGTCCGTCATCAAGGCGCAGGGTCAAGACCCACCCCATGGGCTGGCAAGTGCCAGCGTGATGAGGTAGCGCTCCTCGTCGGGGCGCTTGTCATCCTCGAAGCGCCCGACTATTAGCATCACTTGATACTTGTCATCTGCTTTCCAGTAAGCAACACCGCCTTTGTTCTCGTCTTGCAATCGGGCACGCCATTGGGGGGTGTCGGCGAACGATGGAAAGTTCTTGACCCGGATTGGCCTCCACCCGCCTTGGCGCCATTGCTCCTGCAAATCCAGCACGATCTTGAGCGTGTCGTCGAGCAACAGTGGCTCGATCTGCGGGGACATCCGGACACTGTTGATCAGCTCATTACGGTAAATAACCGTGAAGAAGCGGGCCAGTGGGGTCACGAACCCGTATTGAGGGTCTGTGAAACGAAGGCGGGCATCAGACTTGGGAATGTTGAACGAAACTTGCCCGGGAATGGCGGGACCAATGACCGCACTGGAGCGCTGGCGCATGGACTCGTAAGGCTCGCCAATCACCAGTGCGATTTCCTTTTCCGATTGCAATTCAATAGCCCCCCACGCAAGGAGTCCGACAACGACCAGCCCGACCCCGCCACGTCGCCAGCCCACCTGTGCGAGCCAATTCATCGTACGCCCCGGCCTGCGGCGATATCCCGAATCGCCTGTTCGATCTGGTGGCGATTGCCGTCATGCAACAGTTCGTCAAACTGCGCCGCGGCCTTGAGCACGAAGGGCATGCGCTGATGGATATCGGACAGGTCGGCCATGGGGTTGTTGCTGAAACCAATGGTGCGTCCATCATCGACAGGACGGCACTGGCTGGCCAGTGTCAGTTCGATGGCTTGCGCGACGCCGGACGGGATGCCTGTGACGTAGGTGACGTGGTTGCCGCGCAGCAGAGCTACCAATTTCGAGTTGCTGTACATCACCGGTTGCAGGATGTTGACCTGTTCGTGCGTCGCAAGAGACTTAACACTTTCGGCGATATTGCCAGCCTCAATGGCCTGGAAGGCTTGCAGGATTTCCTTGTAGTCATGACCGAACCTTAGTTTCTTCTGCCCGACCGGCCATAGCACCGGGTGCTGGTCATGCCCATAAATGTTTTGACGCGACTCCAAACAGGTTTCGAGCGCCTGCAACCCACGCTCCTGGTAAAAAACATGCAGCGGAAATATATCCAGAAACAGCGTGGTATTGCCCATGGCCAGCATTTCGTACACGTACTGGTACAGCTGCTGCGCATACGACAGTGATTCGTCGCCACGCCCGAGGTCAATGCTCGGCAGCGGGTTGTTGCGCAGGGCTTGCTCATAATCCCGTTGTGCCTGCTCGAAGTCCCGCAGTTTCGCCTGCCTATCTCGCTCACTGCGGCTGAACAAACCAAAGAACCCTTTACTGGCGCTATTCTTCAGACCCTGTCCCGCCTCATATTCAGCCTGAATCTTATCGATCGAATCAGCGGCGTGCAGCAGGCCGCAACCGACCTGCTTGGAGGCGAAGGCTGCGAGGCCCGCCCACTGGAAACGCTGATCGTGCAGCCATAACTGGGCGTAGGCCGCATTGATCGCGCGATTACGCGCCTTGGGGTCGACGATCAACCTGCCGCCCGGCGCCACGACGGACTCGGCTCGTTGCTGGTACCCCAGCCAGAGGTTCTCGCAGACCCGTCCCGGCAATTCAGCGAAGGTCGGAGTGGGACGGCTCGCTGCAGGCGCGAAACCGGAGGGGCGCGGCTCGGTGACCGAGTGGCGGGCGGCGGCCGGTGCGGCGGGTTGAGCGGCAGCTCGGGGGCGCGGCGCGACGTCGCCACCGTCTATCTCCTGACACCTGAGGGTCTGGTTGGCAATCAGCCGGGGTGGCGGGTCGCACTTGCACTTGCAGAGGTCACCCTCCAGGGCAGCGTTGCGCCCCTCCAGCAGATCGACCAGGCGCGGGCCGTCGCAGACAATCTCCCCGGTGCTGTCGCATTCCGGACAATAGACCTCATCGCCTTCGCGGGCCATGGCCAGGCCATTGATGGTGCTGTACTGCCAGCCGGTGCGCACGGTGCCGTCGACGGTGGTTTTGGCCCCGACGGTGATGTGATAACGCCTCATGCGGTCTATGTCCTTGTTTTATCTGCAGGGACGAACACGCTAGGTAAGGCGATGGGGGAGATAAATCAGACGTTTCTTTGGTTGATGTAGGTTTGCTCTGTAATGACGCGGCTGATGACCTGTGGACGCGCGGGGAAATGGGGCGGTCTTTGTTTTTTTGAACGAGAGGGTCTGGCAATCTGAGGTGGGGAGGCCGGCCAGATGATTCTCAGATCTGTTTTCGGGGAAAGGGGCGTTTTGTATATCAAAGACAGGTGCGGACGCCCGCCGGGAGAGCGCTCCGACCGCACGCAGCGACCGCACTATAATAACGTGTGCAAATGTTTGCGTGGCGAGCACTCCAAAACGAATCAGGTATCCATAGCGCTCGCCTGACAGGCACAAAGCAGCACAGCGAATGGGACGGACAGGACGTCTGATTACGCGAGAGAGGGTTGCGCCATGAAAAATCACTCCTTCCAACATTACTCTCATGATCTGGGAATGGCCGTTCACGACACGTGGACTACCACCAAGGTGAAGTCGGCCCTGGCCTTTGCCGAACCGAGCCTTGGCCTGCACATCAATGTCAAAACCCATGCAGGCACTGTGTCGTTGAGCGGTCGCGTCAACACTCATAGACAGTGTGAACAGGCCATTGACCTGGTGCGTACGGTTCATGGTGTCGCCGAAGTTGATGCAAGCAACTTGCAGACCAATGTGTTCACGCCGGGGAGTGTTTTTAAAGCTCCCAACGCCGAAGAGAGCGCTGAAAGTCGGCGACAATCGTCAGCAAAGAGGGACGATAAATGACCATGGAGGGAAAAGGGACCGGAAAAAGACCGGAAAAAGGGACGGATGTGTTTTTCGGCTAATAGCTCAGTCCCTTTTTGCAAATCCGATCACGGAGCAACCCACTTCAAGGCCTGACTCAAGAGCTCTGCGGCTCCGCGCCAGCGGGTAGGCCGGCCGGCAGGTGGCGACCGCATTAAAGATCGCCACCAACCAGCCCTCTACATCCCGATCGACGGAATCAGGCGTCTTCCCGCAATTCCAGAGGAGGAGAGCCACATGCAAATCCATCATCTTTTCGCCCTGCTGCCCTTGTTGTGCACCGGGCTCGTCATGGCCGAGGACAAGGCAGCCACCGCGCCGCCCCCGAGCGTCGAGACAGTGATGGTCAAAGCGCTTCCCGAGTACCCCGGAAAAGAAGGGCTGATGATCACGGTGGAGTTTCCGCCCGGTGGGGCCGATCCGGTTCATCGTCACGACGCCCATGGCTTCATCTACGTACTCGAAGGCTCCATCGTCATGGGTGTGAAGGGCGGCAAGGAAGTCACGCTGACGCCTGGGCAAAGCTTCTATGAAGGACCAGAAGACGTGCACACGGTTGGACGCAACGCCAGCCAGGACAAGCCCGCCAAGTTTCTGGTGTTTCTTCTGAAGGATGCGAAAAAGCCCGCATTGATTCTAGTCGATTGACTCAAGCGATAACGTGGAGCACCACCATGAAAAGCACACTAGTTACTAAGTTCTCAAGCTCAGTCAGCCATGGCACGGTTTCGTTACTTTCCATCCTGTTGCTGGCTGCCGGCTGCGCATATAACCCCGATATAAGGCAGGGGCACGATAATGTTTCCGGGGTGACCGCCAAGGGCAACGCGGACTATATAGCCTGCATCAAGGATGATATTCAGGGAGGGATAGAGACCTTTACCGTTGAGGAGAATGGCAAAACCAAACTGTTCGTTGGAAACCTTGATCCAAATAAAGCAGCAGGGCTTGTTGAACTGTCTGGGTCTGCAGGCGGGAATTACTATTCCGTCCACCAGAGAGATGCCTGGTATGACAAGGGCAGGTTGATCAACGCGGCTATGGAGTGTTCCAGAGCTTGAAGCAATCAATTTTTCGAGGTGCGATGTACTGATTATGGACTACGAGCCCTTGTGTGAAGGGCTCGATTTTATTACCTGGAATGCCTGCCTGTTGGGGCATTCCTTGCTGGGGCAGAACATGGGCGACCCGCGTGTCAGTGCCCTGGCCGAACGGCTGATCGACAGGAAAAGGGGGCGGAATTGTTTTTTGCATCTCTTTCACACACCGAAAATTTTACCACCTAGAGCGAAGGCTCCGCCGAGGAGCGCGGCTAAGGTGACAAGGACGCTCCATAGCTGCGTAGGCTTTAGCCCGCCCAATAGTTCCGCAACAGTAAATTCTGATACGGACTTGGGCGCTGGTGTTGTCTTGACCGATGATTGTGCGAGTTTTTGTTTCCAATCAGCAAGTACGCCGTTGAACTCGGTTGTACTGAGTGCTGCGGCATCTGGTATGAGCCACTGTACATACCAGTCGTTGCCGCGCTCAAGTAAGCCTTCGCTCTTGAGACCGCTTTCAACAACGACCAGCAGAGGGTGCCCTCTGCTGTAAGCCATTGCAGCTTCGATCTGGTTCCAGGGCGTAGGTAATCTGACATTTGACAGCGATGATTCCTTGGGCCCACCGCGTTTCTCGACACCGGAAGCGAAATATGAACGTTCAAGAGCGATGACAACCGTGCCTGAACATTTGTCCAGGAGTTCGGTCACTGTCTTCAAAGGAGCATCCGAACTGAAAGTGTTTCGTCCAACAGTATGGGGAACAAGTCCTTCACTCCGAAGCCTGTCCTCCACTGCTCGAATGAATACATCCTGCTGATCAGTCGAGGCCGCACCGACGCTGACGAAGACATTTAATTCATTCATAGTTAAAGACTCTTAGCCTTTGCGCTCAAACGCATAGTTACTATTAGGCGACATCGCTGTCGCAGAACAGTTTAGCAGATACCAGATCACGCTACTTGCTATCTGCTAACTACCTGTTTCGATGAGCTATGTGAAAAACAAAGGCGATGGAGCAGTGTGAAATGCTAAATGGGCAAGACCTACTGCCGGACGGAAAAGGACGGAGCACGAATGTGTTTTTTGTCCCGTCCTGAATAAGGTTTACACCTTCTAATCTATTTTCAGGAGGACGTAATGGGATCAGGAAAAAGGAACAGCTGGTGTGTGGAAGACCTTTGCACCAAGGCGCGGGCTTCAATTGCTGCGCTGCCAGCGGGCGCGTACGTCGAGACCGAGTTGTTCGCATCTGGGAAAAGGGGACGGATTTTTTTAAGAGCCGTGTTGGCAAAGGAGACGGATTTATTTTTTTCGGTAAATAAGTCTGTCCCCTTTTCTGTCCTTTTCTGTCCCCTTTTCTGCCTTTTTTGTTGTCTCCTTTTCTGTTCTTATCAAAAAAATCCATACAAAGGAATTTTTGCTCCACCAACCGACTGACCTTGCATAGGCAGAGCTGGTGGTGCTGGAGGCGATCATGACTACAACTAGGTGCGCCTGCTTCTGTCGTAAAGATACAACGCCCAATGCACCGTATCGGATGTTAGGGCGAAACAGGTGTAAGCCTATTTCAGAGTTAGACATTCGGAAAAGGAGTCGCACAAGTGACCGTTAGCACAGACAACAGCATTGCGGAGTTTTCGACAAATGGAATTACGACCAATTTCCCGTTCTATTTCAAATTTATGGCGATCGAAGATCTTGTTGTCACATATGTAAATCCGGCTGGTGTCAGCAACGCTTTGACACTCGGCGGCCAGTACACGGTTAGTGGTGCTGGTGACGAAGATGGTGGGAGCGTCATCACGACTACCGCGCTTGCAGGCCCTGGCGAGCTTGTTGTGTCCCGGGAGATGGATGCCTTTCGGCTTACTTCCCTACGAAACCAAGGGAAACTCCTTGCTGAGACTCATGAGAACGTATTCGATCGTCGCACTATGTTGATTCAGCAGGGCTATTCGGGCTTCGCTCGGGCTTTGAAAAGATCGTTCGGGAGGGATTACTTCTCTGCGGAGAACCGCAAAATTAGTAATGTTGCCGACCCGACCGAAGGGCAAGACGCAGTAACCCGCAATTGGGTTGGCGCTTACATTGATTCTGTCTGTGGTATGGTGAATAATATTATAGGTATCGCCTACGATGGGATGACGCTGTACGACTATCTAAGAGCATATCTGTACAGAAGTGTGGACAGTATTCGTGACATGCAACTGGTTGAGACGGCTACAAATGTAAGGGTCAAGGTGTACAGCTATTACGGGGATGGCGCGGGCGGAGGTGACATTTTTCGTTTTGATCCAACGATGCCAAAGTCGGGCCACGATGGCGGAACGATTATCAGCCCTACAGTGCCGTGGGATAACTCCCCAGCGAACCTGCCGGCTTTCCTTGCCAAAACCGGTGAAACAGACCCGTCCGGGGTTGGGTGCTGGGTTCGCGAATCGAAAAAGCTAAGTGCAATGAGATTCGGCGCCCTGGTTGACGGCACCGGGGACAACACGGCAGCGCTAGCTGCCCTTGTAGCCAAGGCCACATTATCTTCTTTGAAGAGAACGTTTATAGACCTTGAAGCTGGTGATATAGCGGCAGTGACCTTTCCAAACTGGGCAGTCGAAGGAATCGTAGTTCGACCAAAGGGAAGGGTATTTTTTACCAACAATGGGATCGGTGACACGGTAATTATTGACGCCGGCCCATTACCGGCAAAGGTCAGTAACGTTTCTTTTGGTGTCGGTGGCGGGCAAATTATCGCCAGGGGCGGCCCCGCTACGATGCACGGCTTCAACGTTAGGAATATTCTTCGCTCAAAGATTATTGGCCGAGTTTATGGATGCGGAGTTACGAGCGCCGGGCTGTACACTAGGGGCGCTGTATTGAATTCGTTTGACGTGAACGTTACCAATGATGAATCAGGTGGTTGGTATCTTGGGGGGAAACCCATGTTTGGTTATATGCTCGCGGACAACGGCGTTCCAGATACGCAGACTGCCTACAACACTTTCTATGCATCCGTTCAAAGTTGTGAGTATGGAATATGGCTTCAGTCCACACTTGGCAACTATTTTCCAAGTGGTGATGCAGAGTATTGCACCGAGACCGGTATTTTTGCTGCAGTCACCGCTCTGAATGACAAATTTAATGGGATTGACCTTGAGGTAAACACGAATCGAGACATCGACTGCGGAGGTCAGTACATAGAGTTTCGTGGGTGCGATACAACAAAAGTAGTGTTCAATTCAACCGCAAAGAATTGCCAGCTTGTTGGTGGTAACCATGACGCTGTTCAAATTATCGCAGGGGCTACTGACAATCTACTGTCTCAAATTAAATATTGCCGAGGCTTGGGTGCTGCTGTAATTACTGATGCTGGCACCCGTACCAGATTCAAAGACAACATGAATCTGAAAACCGGCAGAAGTGAGGATGCACCTCAGAGAGTGGTTGCGGTGATTGTGACACTCCCGTTCTCTTTCGCCAACAATACGGGTAACCCCATCCGTTTCCATATGGCTGGCGGAACTATCGGTAATGTGACGCTGAGTCAGAATGGCTTCACGGCTGTAGTGCCTTATCCGATGGCGCCGTTATGGATGTTGCCAGGCGAGACGGTTACAGCCATCGGGACAGTGGCACCACCTGATGCAAAGTATTTCGTTGGTTGAAAAAAGGCCACAGTGATGACTGCGGCCTTCAACGTTATACCTGTTGAGTTTCAGAGTTTAACGCTGGCTTACGCTTGATCAATGTCAGCATTGCACGCTGGCATGGTTTTTCGATCAGAACCCACAGCAAGGACGACGCTGCAATGGTGAATGCCCAATAGCCGATCATGGCGAAAACAGGATCAACGCCCTCTGTCCAAGTAGGGTTGATCATCAACGATCGGATGACGATCTGGTGGATTAGGTAAATGGAAAAGCTTATTTCTCCAAGTAGAACGAGCGGTCGCCAGCCCAAGATAGACGCAACTACCCCGGTACTAGATGCTAGCAGGAAAAGCCCTAGGGCAAAGAAAATGGACGCACTGCTGACCGTGATCCAGCCTTTCAAAGCTGGGCCTATCAAGCCTTTTCCTTCAAGGGCCCAACCGATTTCTGGCATAGAGTAGGCGCTGAGGATAATTATCAGTAGCGCCACCAATCCAAGTGATTTAAATCCAGATGCCCTAACCTTGGCTCCATATAAAAGAAATGCTTTGCCCGCAACCATGCCAAGAACAAACTCGAAAAGCCGCGCTGGAGGCCATATATAAACCCATGATGCTGTGGTTACTACATTTCCAGGGCCGTAGGGTGGGGCGTTGGTTGATACAGCGATAAAAACTGCTGCCATTGCCATGGCAAACGATATCGCTAGCTTGACATGCCAGGTCTTTGAAAAATTTAAAATCAATAATGGGAACATTGCGTAAAAAAACATTTCAACTGACAGTGTCCAAGCCACGCCGTTGAATGCAAAGAAGTTAGACGGTAGCTGACTCCATGCTTGGGTTAGCGTTGCATTGAGCAAGGTCTGTTCGGTGGTGACTACCAGTCCCGTTGCAAATGGATAGACCCATAGCAAATACAAAAGCCCCATCGTGAAAAAGTGAGCGGGCCAAACTCTGGCTATCCTCGCCCATATAAATCTCACCGAGTTTCCCGCGCCAGAAAGATTGCTGTGAACGTAGGTAAGAATGAAGCCGGATAAAACGAAGAAAAATGTCACGCCTTGAATAAGAGTAAAGCTCTTTGTGAAGTCCTCCCAAATATGGAAGTAACTTGCAGAGTGTTGGATAACGATCATCGCGGCCGCGAAAAATCGTAAGGAAGTTAACTGTGGTATGGGGATGCTCATTTTCTTTCCTTGAACTATTCTCTAAATTAATAATGTGTTTAATTGATGAGGTTTGTATCATCTGATATTTATTGTTTTTGAAAAGGCCGCTTTAATTTCGTCCGTCATGCCCTCGACAAGTGCATCGGAAAAAGGGGGCGAAAAAAAGGGGCAGATTTATTTTGTTGGTAAGTGCGGTGTGCGGTAAATAAATCTGTCCCCTTTTTGATCCCCTTTTTGTCGTCCCCTCGGCAAGAGCACTTAACCGGGCGAATATCGGTGCGCTGATGAATAAGACAGTGGGACGCTAACAGGCCGTAACCCGAATGGCATGGGGGTCAGGAGCAAATAGGAAATGTCGCAAAAAAATAAATCCATTTCCTACACGGCAACCCAGTCAGCCCACCGAAACAACAAGCTGCCTTGTAAAAAAGTTGGAGAAAGGTGGGGGCTGACTTATTTCCCGGCTTGCCGGTTTCTTGAAAAATGAACCTATCTTTTTTGTTTCTGTAGAACCAGGTATTCAGGCGGTTTGACGGACTGGGTCAGCGCGTGACAAAGCCCCTCACCACAGATTCTGCGCTCGGCACCATTGGCACCAAATCCATTCAACTTTGGCGCGCCCGCGATCGACGCGGGCGCGTTTTTGCTAGCTGTCTACACCTTCACCGAATGCTCGCGATCCAGCGTCTTTTCGATCAGCAACAACCCGAGTTCCATGAGGCTATAGATCGCCAGTGCGAGGTTGCGGTGTTTGCCTTCCAGGTCATCGGAAAGATCCAGGGTCAGGATGCTGGCCGAGCAGAAGGTTTCGTAGGTATGGGCCAGTAGTGCTTCGGGGTTGATGTCTGGGGCGACGGTGAAGAATTGGTTTGGGCGCTGGTCGTTGGAGCGGGGCTTGTTCGATGGTGGTGGGGTCAGGTAGTGGTCGAGGGCGCGGTAGGCGGCTGCGTGGAGTTTTTTTGAATCGAGGGATTCGTAGGGGGAAACGTTTGGGGTTTCAGGGGGATTGGGGGTGACTTTGAACATTGGCTTAGGTTCCTCAAGTGGCGCTGCAACCACCTCGCGACTAAACGAAGGGGTGGCAGCTGTACGCAGGTTAGTCGACCGGGGAACCTAAGAATCCGGCGCGCCCGAAGGCGCCCTGCGCACAGCCACCATCAAGTACAGGCGATAGGGAATGCCTGAATGACGGTAGCGCAATGCACCTTAGGTAACCACGGGCGACTAAACCCGATCGCTGATGGGCAGCGACAGGAGAACGTTAGTGCCGTGGGGCAAGGCGCACAAGCGGGCGGATTCTGGAGGATTTGTAGGTAATGGCGCAAGGTGGTGTAGTCAGGGGGACGTGGTGGTGGCCGCGTTATTCACTGAATGTCTTTCAAGTAGTCCTTGAGCGCGATGAGCGGGGTATGAAGCTGCTCCATGGTCTGAGCACTGCCGAAATCTGCTGACAGCCTATGCAGCTCGCGACCTAGCGGTGTATTAGCGCCGCCTACCGCTTTCAGCGCCAAACCCAGGCATTCATCCACTTTAAGTTGGATAGCCTGGACATCACCTCTGCGCACCAGCAAGCCAAATACCTCCCTCTGATAACCGCTCATTATCAGATCGTCGCGCAAAATCGGACTTTGACCTTGCGTCTCGTAAGCCAGCTTGAGGCAGAAAAGGGCGACGGTTTCCAGTGGCGATTCCATAAGGTGGATCCTTGTGAGGTCTTACCGATAGGGCGGATAGAGGTGACAGGTCTGTTGTTCATCTTCCGTTAGCCGAGGTGAGCCGGCGCACAGAAAGAGCCAGATCAAAAGATCGCAGCCTTCGGCAGCTCCTACAGGGGTGCGCGTGGTGTCATTGGATTGCGCGCAGGGCAGGGAGCTTTTCTACAGACGAAAAAAAGGCCTTGCAATGCAAGGCCTTTCTTAATTTTGGTGCCCCGAGGGAGACTCGAACTCCCACTCCTTTCGAAAACGGATTTTGAATCCGCCGCGTCTACCAATTCCGCCATCAGGGCTCAATGGCGGCGAAGTATAGAGATGAGATTACCGTTGGTCAATCACGTTTCATGGTCAATTTTGACTATTTCCGCTAAACTTCCCGGCCCTGCTAGACGAACTCCATCATGCGCGTTGCTGACTTTACCTTCGAGCTCCCTGATTCCTTGATCGCTCGCCATCCTTTGGCTGAGCGTCGTGGCAGTCGCCTGTTGACCCTGGATGGGGTCAGCGGCGCTCTGGCACACCGTCAATTCACTGATTTGCTCGAGCTTTTGCGCCCGGGCGATTTGATGGTGTTCAACAATACCCGGGTGATTCCGGCGCGGCTGTTCGGCCATAAGGCTTCCGGCGGCAAGCTGGAAATCCTCATCGAGCGGGTGCTCGACAGTCATCGCGTGCTGGCCCATGTGCGTTCCAGCAAGTCGCCCAAGCCCGGTTCGAAGATCCTGATCGACGGCGGGGGCGAGGCCGAGATGCTGGCGCGCCATGATGCGTTGTTCGAGCTGGTGTTTGCCGAAGAAGTGCTGCCGCTGCTCGACCGCGTCGGGCACATGCCGTTGCCTCCTTATATAGACCGCCCGGATGAAGGTTCGGACCGCGAGCGGTATCAGACGGTGTATGCCGCGCGTTTGGGCGCGGTGGCGGCGCCGACCGCCGGGCTGCATTTTGATCAGCCGTTGATGGAGGCGATTGCCGCCAAGGGCGTCGAGACGGCGTTTGTGACCCTGCACGTTGGCGCCGGGACGTTCCAGCCGGTGCGTGTGGAGCGTCTCGAAGATCACCACATGCATAACGAATGGCTGGAAGTCAGCCAGGACGTGGTGGATGCGGTGGCGGCCTGCCGGGCCCGTGGCGGGCGGGTGGTGGCGGTGGGTACCACCAGCGTGCGTTCGCTGGAGAGCGCGGCGCGCGATGGCGTGCTCAAGCCGTTCAGCGGCGACACCGATATCTTTATTTTCCCAGGCCGGCCGTTCCATGTGGTCGATGCCCTGGTGACTAACTTCCATTTGCCTGAATCCACATTGTTAATGCTGGTTTCGGCGTTCGCCGGTTATCCCGAAACCATGGCTGCCTATGCAGCGGCCGTCGAGCATGGGTACCGCTTTTTCAGCTACGGTGATGCGATGTTCATCACCCGTAACCCTGCGCCAACTGCCCCCAAGGGTTTGGCCCCTGAGGATCATGCATGAGTCGTATGTCTTTTGAGTTGCTCGCCACTGATGGCAAGGCTCGTCGTGGTCGTCTGACCTTTCCCCGCGGTACCGTTGAAACCCCAGCGTTCATGCCGGTTGGCACTTATGGCACGGTCAAGGGCATGCTGCCGCGGGATATCACCGCCACCGGCGCCGAGATTATCCTGGGCAACACCTTCCACCTGTGGCTGCGCCCTGGCACGGAAGTGATCAAGAAGCACGGCGACCTGCACGACTTCATGCAGTGGAAAGGCCCGATTCTGACCGACTCCGGTGGTTTCCAGGTGTTCAGCCTGGGCGCCATGCGCAAGATCAAGGAGGAGGGCGTGACCTTCGCCTCGCCGGTCGATGGCGCGAAAGTCTTCATGGGCCCGGAAGAGTCGATGCAGGTCCAGCGCGACCTGGGCTCGGACATCGTGATGATTTTCGACGAATGCACGCCGTACCCGGCCGATGAAGACGTGGCGCGAGTCTCCATGGAGCTGTCGTTGCGCTGGGCCCAGCGTTCGAAGAATGCCCATGGCGAGAATACCGCCGCACTGTTCGGTATCGTTCAGGGCGGGATGCACCAGGACCTGCGCATGCGCTCCCTGGAAGGCCTCGACCAGATCGGCTTCGACGGCCTGGCGATCGGCGGTTTGTCGGTGGGCGAGCCCAAGCACGAGATGATCAAGGTGCTGGATTACCTGCCGGGTCTGATGCCCGCTGACAAACCTCGTTACCTTATGGGCGTTGGCAAACCGGAAGATCTGGTTGAGGGTGTGCGCCGCGGTGTGGACATGTTCGATTGCGTGATGCCAACCCGCAATGCCCGCAATGGGCATCTGTTCATCGATACCGGTGTGCTGAAGATCCGCAACGCGTTCCATCGCCATGATGATACGCCGCTGGATCCGACCTGCGATTGCTACACCTGCCAGAACTTCTCCCGCGCTTATCTGCATCATCTGGACAAATGCGGCGAAATGCTGGGTAGCATGTTGAATACCATCCATAATTTGCGCCATTACCAGGTGCTTATGGCTGGTTTGCGCGAGTCTATTCAACAGGGTACATTGGCCGCCTTTGTCGATGCCTTCTATGCCAAACGCGGGTTGCCTGTACCGCCTTTGGACTGAGTTTTCTGACCCTAAGATTCAATATTGCAACTGGAGTGCTAAATGAGCTTTTTTATCTCTAATGCCATGGCTGATGCTGCTGCACCTGCTGCTGGCCCAATGGGCGGTGGTTTTGAGTGGATTTTCCTGGTCGGCTTCCTGGTCATCTTCTACCTGATGATCTGGCGTCCACAGGCCAAGCGCGCCAAAGAGCAGAAAGCGCTGCTGGGCAACCTGCAAAAGGGTGACGAAGTTGTGACCACTGGCGGTATCGCCGGCAAGATCACCAAAGTGGCCGATGATTTCGTAGTGCTCGAAGTTTCCGACCAGGTAGAGCTGAAGTTCCAGAAGGGCGCTATCGCCGCCACGCTGCCAAAAGGCACGCTCAAAGCGATCTAAGTTCCAACTTTTACCAATCGACGGGGCGCGCAAGGCGCCCCGCGTCATAAGCGGGCGGCGTGATGCTGAACAAATACCCTCTGTGGAAATACATACTGATCCTGGCGGTGCTGGCGATCGGCTCTATTTATTCCGCTCCCAATTTATACCCTGACGATCCGGCCATTCAGATCAGTGGTGCAAGTACTGCGCTGCAGGTCACTCAGGCTGATCTGGATCGGGCGAGCAAAGCGCTCACCGACGCCGGGATCAACGTCAAGGCTGCCACCCTGGCGGAGAAAGGCAAGGGCGGTTTGTTGCGTCTGATCAAGCAGGAAGATCAACTTCCAGCCAAAGACGTGGTGCGCAAGGCTCTGGGTGATGACTATGTCGTAGCGCTGAACCTGGCACAAACCACTCCACAATGGCTGCGCAGCCTTGGCGCGCACCCGATGAAGCTGGGTCTGGACTTGTCCGGTGGTGTGCACTTCCTGTTGGAAGTGGACATGGATAAAGCCCTCGATGCCCGCCTGAAAGTCTACGAAGGCGACGTCAAGAGCCTGTTGCGCAAAGAGAAACTGCGCTATCGCAGCCTGCCGCAACTCGAGGGTGCCATTCAGCTGGGCTTCACTGATGAGGCTGCCCGCGAACAGGCCCGTGCACTGATCCGCAAGAATTTCAACGATTTCGAAGTGACACCTGCCGACCTCAACGGTCAACCGGTGCTGCGTCTGGCGATGACCCCGGCCAAGCTGGCGGAAATCCGTGAATACTCCATCAAGCAGAACTTGACCACGGTACGTAACCGCGTCAACGAGCTGGGTGTTGCCGAACCTATCGTTCAGCGTCAGGGTGCCAACCGTATCGTGGTTGAGCTGCCGGGCGTGCAGGACACCGCTGAAGCCAAGCGGATCCTCGGCAAGACTGCCAACCTTGAATTCCGTCTGGCCGCCGATGCGGGTGCTTCGAAAGCCAGTTCCGAGTCGTTCGAGTTCCGTGAGGGCGGTCGTCCGCCGGCACAGATCGAACGTGGCCTGATCATCACCGGTGACCAGGTGACCGACGCTCAGGCAGGTTTCGATGAGCAGGGTCGTCCGCAGGTGAACATCAAGCTTGATGGCCACGGCGGCGAGCTGATGAGTCGTTCGACGCGCAGCAACGTCGGTCGCAGCATGGCAGTGATCTTCATCGAGCAACGGCCGGTCACCACCTACACCAAGCAGGTGGTCAACGGTGTCGAGAAAGACGTGCCGGTGCAGACCTTCAAGGAAGAGAAGAAGATCATCAGCCTGGCGACCATCCAGTCGCCACTGGGCAGCCAGTTCCGCATCACCGGCCTGAACGGTCAGGGCGAGGCTTCCGAGCTGGCCCTGCTGCTGCGTGCCGGTGGTCTGGCGGCGCCGATGTACTTCGCTGAAGAACGCACCATCGGCCCGAGCCTGGGTGCCGATAACATCGTCAAGGGTATCGATGCTTCCCTGTGGGGCATGCTGTTCGTTTCGCTGTTCATCATCGCCATCTACCGCTTCTTCGGCATCATTGCCACGGTTGCGCTGGCGGTGAACATGGTGATGCTGCTGGCCTTGATGTCCTTGCTGGGTGCGACGCTGACCCTGCCAGGTATCGCCGGTATCGTATTGACCATGGGTATGGCGGTCGACGCCAACGTACTGATCTTCTCGCGAATCCGTGAAGAGATCGCTGCCGGCATGTCCGTGCAGCGGGCAATCAACGAAGGCTTCGGCCGGGCATTTACCGCGATTCTCGATTCCAACCTGACCACGTTGTTGGTCGGCGGGATTCTCTTTGCCATGGGCACCGGCCCGGTCAAAGGTTTTGCGGTGACCATGTCCCTCGGGATCTTTACCTCGATGTTCACGGCCATCATGGTGACCCGCGCGATGGTCAACCTGATCTTCGGCGGTCGTGACTTCAAGAAGTTGTGGATTTAAGGGGCTGCCATGTTACGTACAATCAACTTCATGGGCGTTCGCAACATTGCGTTCGGCGTCACATTGCTGCTCACCGTTCTGGCGTTGTTCAGCTGGTTCCAAAAGGGCTTGAACTACGGTCTGGACTTCACCGGCGGTACGCTCATCGAGCTGACCTACGAACGTCCGGCTGATGTCTCCAAGGTACGTGCCCAGCTGGCCGAGGCCGGTTATAACGACGCCATCGTGCAGAGCTTTGGTGCGACGACCGATCTGCTCGTGCGGATGCCTGGTGAGGACCCGCAACTGGGTCATCAGGTCGCTGAAGCGCTGCAGAAAGTCGGCGGCGACAACCCGGCAGTGGTCAAGCGCGTCGAGTTCGTCGGCCCGCAGGTGGGTGAAGAGCTGCGCGACCAGGGCGGCCTCGGCATGCTGATGGCGCTGGGCGGCATCATGATCTACCTGGCTTTCCGCTTTCAGTGGAAGTTCGCGGTCGGTGCCATCGTCTCGCTGATCCACGACGTGGTGGTGACCCTGGGTATCCTCTCGTTCTTCCAGATCACCTTCGACCTGACGGTGCTGGCGGCGGTATTGGCGATCATCGGTTACTCGCTGAACGACACCATCGTGGTATTCGACCGGGTTCGTGAGAACTTCCGGGTGCTGCGCAAGGCGAGCCTGATCGACAATATCAACATCTCGACCACGCAAACCCTGCTGCGGACCATGGCGACTTCGATCTCCACTTTGCTGGCGATCGCGGCACTGTTGTTCTTCGGTGGTGACAACCTGTTCGGCTTCTCCATCGCGCTGTTCGTTGGTGTGATGGCGGGTACCTACTCGTCGATCTACATCGCCAACGTAGTGCTGATCTGGCTGAACCTGAGCACTGAGGATCTGATTCCTCCAGCTACCTCTGAAAAGGAAGTGGACGACCGCCCATAACGGCAAACGTCGCTTCTGGCATCACCCAAAAAGGCGCGAGTATTGAACTCGCGCCTTTTTTTGTGCTCCAAGGCTGGGAGAAGCGCGGGCTTGTCCCGCATGTGATGGTCAGGAGGTTCATGATGAACAAGTCGATGCTCGTTGGTGCTGTACTGGGTGCTGTCGGTGTGACTGCAGGGGGCGCTGTTGCCACCTATAACCTGGTCAAGAGCGGCCCTGAGTATGCGCAAGTGCTGGCAGTTGAACCGGTCAAGACCCAGATCAAAACCCCGCGTGAGGTCTGCAAGGACGTCACGGTGACCCGGCAGGCGCCGGTGAAAGATCAACACCAGATCGCCGGTACGGTGGTCGGTGCGTTGGCTGGCGGTCTGCTGGGTAATCAGGTCGGCGGCGGCACCGGCAAGAAAATTGCCACCGTTGCAGGCGCGGTTGGCGGCGGTTATGCCGGCAACAAGGTCCAGGAAGGCATGCAGAATCGTGATACCTACACCACGACTCAGACTCGCTGTAACACGGTCAATGACATCAGCGACAAGATCGTCGGGTATGACGTGAAGTATTCGCTGGATGGCAAGGAAGGCAAAGTGCGCATGGATCGTGATCCAGGCAACCAGATTCCGGTCAACAAAGAAGGCCAGCTGGTTTTGGGGCAGAACGAACCTGCTCAATGATGAGCTGATTTTCAGACTCAACAAGAAGCACCCGATTGGGTGCTTTTTTGTGCCTGAGATTTGTGATGTACCACCCATCCCCGTAGGAGCTGCCGCAGGCTGCGATCTTTTGATCTTGATCTTGTGGGAGCGAGCTTGCTCGCGATAGCGGACTGTCAGGCAGCATCGATATTGAATGTAAGGCCCTCATCGTAGGATCGCCGCCCGGAGCAGGCTCGCTCCCACAGTTGGTGTGTGGTGGTTTCGGGATGGGGTCAGGCTCGAATCCCGGGCTAAAAAAAAGCACCCCGAAGGGTGCTTTTTTTGGGGCTGTTCGCTTAGCGTTTCAGCGAGGCCGGCAGGTGCGGCTGGATGGCCGTCAGGACTGCTTTGAAGCATTTGGTGTTGCCGGCAACGACGTGGCCTTTTTCAAGGAAGTCGTGGCCGCCGGTGAAGTCGCTCACCAGGCCGCCTGCTTCCTGGATCAGCAGGGCGCCTGCAGCCATGTCCCACTCGGACAGACCCGATTCCCAGAAGGCGTCGTAGCGACCGGCGGCCACGTAGGCCAGGTCGAGGCTGGCAGCACCGGCGCGGCGGATGCCGGCGGTCTGGCCAACCAGGCTGCGGAACATGCCCAGGTAGTTTTCCAGGTTGTCCATCTGGTCGTCTCGGAACGGGAAGCCAGTACCCAGCAGTGCGCCTTCAAGGCTGGTGCGACCGCTGACACGCAGGCGACGACCATTGAGCTGAGCGCCGCGACCACGGCTGGCGGTGAATTCTTCCTGGCGAACCGGGTCCAGAACCACTGCGTGTTCCAGGCGACCGCGGTATTTGCAGGCGATGCTGACCGCGAAGTGCGGAACGCCGCGCAGGAAGTTGGTGGTGCCGTCCAGTGGGTCGATGATCCACAGGTAGTCCACGCCGTCGCCGCTACCGGCGTGCATGCCGGTTTCTTCGCCGAGGATGCCGTGAGTCGGGTAAGCCTTGCGCAACGCGTCGATGATTTTCTGTTCGGCAGCGCGATCAACTTCGGACACGTAGTCCTTGGCGTCTTTTTCGTCGACCTTGATGGTATCCAGGCGCTCGATGGAGCGGAAAATCAATTCACTGGCGCTGCGGGCGGCGCGCAGCGCGATATTCAGCATGGGCTGCATGGATGTGTCACCTAAGGTTGTTAAAGAAAGCCGAGCATTCTAGCAGAAACTTTCTACAGATGAAGGTCGACGTTCGCTTTCATAGCTTAACTTCGGGATGGTCTGTAAGATTTGCTCCCCTTTCCCGTGTCCGAGAGCGCCTCCCGTGCTGCAAAACATTCGTGTCGTCCTGGTCAATACCAGTCATCCCGGGAACATCGGCGGGGCTGCGCGTGCCATGAAGAACATGGGGCTGTCGCGGCTGGTGCTGGTCGAACCGCGGTTTTTCCCGCACCACGAGGCTGATGCCCGGGCTTCCGGTGCTGGCGATATACTGGCAAACGCCCAGGTCGTCGCCACTCTGGAAGATGCCCTGGTCGGCTGCAATCTGGTGTTGGGCACCAGTGCTCGTGACCGTCGCATCCCCTGGCCACTGCTCGATCCGCGCGAGTGCGGGGTAAAGGTGGTGGATGAGGCCGCGCAAGGTGCCGAGATTGCCCTGGTGTTTGGTCGTGAAGATTCCGGCCTGACCAATGACGAGCTGCAGCGATGTCATTATCACGTGCACATCCCATCAGATCCTGAATTCAGTTCGCTGAACCTCGGGGCGGCGGTGCAGGTGTTGAGCTATGAAGTGCGCATGTCCTGGCTGGCGGCCGAAGGTCAGCCGAGCAAGGTCGAGAAGGATGAAGTGGCGTCGACCAAGAGCGGGGAGCTGGCGACCATGGATGAATTGGAGCGATTCTATGAGCACCTGGAGCAGACCCTGGTGGCCATCGAGTTCCTCGATCCGGAAAAACCACGGCACTTGATGGCGCGCCTGCGTCGGTTGTACGGACGCAGCTCGGTCAGTCGGGCGGAAATGAATATATTGCGTGGCATCCTCACGGAAACCCAGAAAGCGGCCCGTGGCGAGCTTCTAAAGCGGAAGGATTAATGATGTTCGAGCGTTTGCGTGAAGATATCCAGAGTGTTTTCCATCGTGACCCGGCGGCGCGTAACGCTTTTGAAGTTCTGACGTGCTACCCGGGTATGCACGCCATCTGGATCCATCGCCTGTCGTCGGCCCTGTGGGGCATGGGCTGGAAGTGGCTGGCGCGAGTGGTGTCGAACTTCGGCCGCTGGCTGACCGGGATCGAGATCCATCCGGGGGCCAAGGTCGGTCGCCGCTTCTTTATTGACCATGGTATGGGCATCGTGATCGGTGAAACCGCCGAGATCGGCGATGACGTCACCCTTTATCAGGGCGTGACCCTGGGCGGCACCAGCTGGAACGCAGGCAAACGCCACCCGACGCTGGAAGACGGCGTGGTGGTAGGGGCGGGCGCCAAGGTGTTGGGGCCGTTCACGGTCGGGGCCGGGGCCAAGGTCGGTTCCAATGCGGTCGTGACCAAGGCCGTGCCGGCGGGTGCGACCGTAGTCGGGATTCCGGGGCGGATTATCGTCAAGTCTGATGACGAGCAAGATGCCAAGCGCAAGGCCATGGCAGAGAAGATTGGCTTTGATGCCTACGGTGTCGGTGAAGACATGCCTGACCCGGTCGCACGGGCCATTGGCCAGTTGCTCGATCACCTGCAGGCGGTCGATGGTCGGCTGGAGGGGATGTGCGGGGCGTTGAAGGATCTGGGCAGTAATTACTGTGCCAAGGACCTGCCGGAACTCCGCGAAGAAGACTTCGCCTGTGTAAAAGGCAAGGATCTGTAGGAGCTGCCGAAGGCTGCGATCTTTTGATCTTCAAAGGGCGGCTGCGATCCCGAAAAGATCGCAGCCTGCGGCAGCTCCTACGGATGGGGTTTGCAAATGGGTACCGCGTTGAGTGGTGTGCCATTAAGCCCCAGACCCTGATATCATTCGCGCGCTAATTTGCAGCTAAACCCGAGTAAAACACTAGGTCTTATAGTTGACTTAAATACTCGGGAATTGCATACTCGCCCCCATTCCGAAACTCCGTGGTACCTGTCCATGAGACTGACTACAAAAGGCCGATACGCCGTAACCGCCATGCTCGACCTGGCGTTGCACGCGCAAAACGGGCCGGTGTCCCTGGCCGATATCTCTGAGCGCCAAGGCATTTCCCTGTCCTACCTCGAACAACTCTTCGCCAAATTGCGCCGCAGCAATCTGGTTTCCAGCGTTCGTGGTCCCGGTGGTGGCTATCAGCTATCTCGGGACATGCAGGGGATCCAGGTCGCCCAGGTGATCGATGCAGTGAACGAGTCGGTCGATGCGACCCGTTGCCAGGGCCTTGGCGATTGCCATGCCGGCGACACGTGTCTGACCCACCATTTGTGGTGCGATCTCAGCCTGCAGATCCATGAATTTCTGAGCGGTATCAGCTTGGCTGATCTTGTGACTCGCCGTGAGGTGCAAGAAGTAGCCCAGCGTCAGGACCAGCGCCGTTGCAACAGCAAGGTGTCGCGTCCGGACAAGATTGAAGCGTCTGCCGTCGAATGACAGCCAATAGAGCTAACGGCACGCCAGCCAGCCTGATTTAGGAGATAGTCCATGAAATTGCCGATTTACCTTGATTACTCTGCGACCACCCCGGTTGATCCGCGTGTCGCGCAAAAGATGAGTGAATGCCTGCTGGTCGACGGAAACTTCGGTAACCCGGCGTCCCGTTCCCACGTGTTCGGCTGGAAAGCTGAAGAGTCCGTGGAAAATGCGCGTCGCCAGGTCGCTGATCTGGTTAACGCCGACCCGCGTGAAATCGTCTGGACCTCCGGTGCCACCGAGTCCGACAACCTGGCAATCAAGGGTGTCGCGCATTTCTATGCCACCAAAGGCAAGCACCTGATCACCACCAAGATTGAGCACAAGGCTGTCCTCGACACCATGCGCCAACTGGAGCGTGAAGGCTTCGAAGTGACCTACATCGAGCCTCGCACTGATGGTCTGGTCACGCCTGAGATGATTGAAGCCGCCCTGCGCGACGACACCATCCTGGTTTCGGTCATGCACGTGAACAACGAAATCGGCACCATCAACGACATCGCAGCGATCGGCGAACTGACCCGTTCCAAAGGGATCATGTTCCACGTTGACGCCGCGCAGTCCACTGGCAAGGTCGACATCGACCTGCAGAAGCTGAAAGTCGACCTGATGTCCTTCTCGGCCCACAAGACCTACGGCCCTAAAGGCATCGGCGCGCTGTACGTGAGCCGCAAGCCGCGTGTTCGCATTGAAGCGGCCATGCACGGTGGCGGTCACGAACGTGGCATGCGCTCCGGCACCCTGGCGACTCACCAGATCGTCGGCATGGGCGAAGCCTTCCGTGTAGCCAAGGAAGACATGGCTGCCGAGAACGTGCGGATCAAAGCCCTGAGCGACCGTTTCTTCAAGCAGGTCGAAGGCCTGGAAGAGCTGTACATCAACGGCAGCATGACTTCCCGTGTACCGCACAACCTGAACCTGAGCTTCAACTACGTTGAAGGCGAGTCGCTGATCATGGCGCTCAAGGATCTGGCGGTTTCCTCCGGTTCGGCCTGTACTTCGGCATCGCTTGAGCCTTCGTACGTGCTGCGCGCCCTGGGCCGCAACGACGAACTGGCACACAGCTCGATCCGCTTCACTTTCGGCCGCTTCACCACCGAAGAAGAAATCGACTACGCCGCGCAGAAAGTCTGCGAGGCTGTTACCAAGCTGCGCACTCTGTCGCCGCTGTGGGACATGTACAAAGACGGCGTCGACATCTCGAAAATCGAGTGGGCAGCGCACTGAATTTAAGTTGCCGTAAACGGGCTCTGTGAAGCTGCCGAACACAGCGACTTGGTAGAGCCCGAAGAGCGACTAACTGATGAGTGAGGAATAAGAACATGGCTTACAGCGAAAAGGTCATCGACCACTACGAGAACCCGCGCAACGTCGGCAAGATGGACGCGGAAGATCCTGATGTCGGCACCGGCATGGTCGGCGCTCCGGCTTGCGGCGACGTTATGCGCCTGCAAATCAAGGTCAACGAGCAAGGCATCATCGAAGACGCCAAGTTCAAGACCTATGGTTGCGGTTCGGCTATCGCCTCCAGCTCCCTGGCGACCGAGTGGATGAAAGGCAAGACTCTGGATGAAGCAGAGACCATCAAGAACACTCAGCTGGCTGAAGAACTGGCCCTGCCGCCAGTAAAAATTCACTGCTCGGTACTCGCTGAAGACGCTATCAAGGCGGCCGTTCGCGATTACAAGCAGAAGAAAGGCTTGAGCTGACTTTCAAGATTTGGCGACGAGTAAGGAGTCACCGATGGCTATCAGCATGACAGAAGCGGCTGCTCAACACGTGCGACGCTCCCTCAATGGGCGCGGCAAAGGTGAAGGGATTCGTCTGGGTGTTCGCACCACAGGCTGTTCCGGTCTTGCCTACGTGCTGGAGTTTGTCGACGAGGTGGTTGCAGACGATCAGGTGTTCGAAAGTCACGGCGAGAAAGTGATTATCGACCCGAAAAGCCTGGCTTACCTGGACGGCACCGAACTCGATTTCGTCAAGGAAGGGTTGAACGAAGGCTTCAAGTTCAACAACCCCAACGTGCGCGGTGAATGTGGCTGCGGCGAAAGCTTCAACATCTGAGGCTGCTTGTGGGTACTCCTTGTCATTTCGCTTTATTTGAACTGCGGCCGAGTTTCCGTCTGGATCTCGAGCAGTTGGCCACGCGCTACCGTGAGTTGGCGCGCGGCGTTCATCCGGACCGCTTTGCAGACGCTTCCGAGCGCGAGCAGCGGCTGGCGCTAGAGCAATCCGCGAGCCTCAACGAGGCCTACCAGACGCTCAAAAGTCCCCCAAAGCGCGCGCGTTATTTGCTCGCCCTGGGCGGTCATGAGCTGCCGCTGGAGGTCACGGTGCATGATCCGGCGTTTCTTCTGCAGCAGATGGAGTTGCGTGAAGAGCTCGAAGACCTGCAAGACAGCGCCGACCTGGCCGGCATTGCCGTGTTCAAGCGCCGCCTGAAGGTCGCTCAGGATGAACTGAACGAAAGCTTCGCAGCCTGTTGGGATGATGCAGCGCAACGTGAGCAGGCCGAACGCCTGATGCGACGCATGCAGTTCCTCGACAAGCTCACCTACGAAGTGCGCCAGTTAGAAGAGCGCCTCGACGATTAACCCAGTGCCGCCTCGGTCGCACGCCTGATATACAGATAAGTCCTGATAACGATGGCCCTACTGCAGATCGCCGAACCCGGCCAAAGTCCTCAACCGCACCAGCGTCGCCTGGCTGTCGGGATCGACTTGGGCACTACCAATTCGCTGGTCGCTGCATTGCGCAGTGGTCTTTCCGAGCCTCTGGCCGACGCTGACGGGCAGGTCATTCTGCCGTCCGCGGTGCGCTATCACGCTGATCGCATTGAAGTCGGCATGTCGGCCAGGCTGGCCGCTGCAAGCGACCCGCTCAATACCGTGTTGTCGGTCAAACGCTTGATGGGTCGTGGTCTGTCCGACGTCAAGCAGCTTGGTGAACAATTGCCGTACCGCTTCGTCGACGGCGAGTCGCACATGCCGTTCATCGATACGATCCAGGGCCCGAAAAGCCCGGTCGAGGTCTCCGCCGATATCCTCAAGGTGCTGCGTCAGCGCGCTGAAGAGGCCTTGGGTGGCGAACTGGTGGGGGCGGTGATCACCGTTCCGGCCTATTTCGACGATGCTCAGCGTCAAGCCACCAAGGATGCGGCCAAACTGGCCGGCCTGAACGTGCTGCGCTTGCTCAATGAGCCGACCGCCGCCGCTGTCGCTTACGGTCTGGATCAGCACGCCGAAGGCCTGGTGGCCATTTATGACCTGGGTGGCGGTACCTTCGATATTTCGATTCTGCGCCTGACCGGCGGTGTGTTTGAAGTCCTGGCCACCGGCGGCGACAGCGCCCTGGGCGGCGATGACTTCGACCACGCGATCGCCGGCTGGATCATCGAGAGCGCCGGTCTGTCGGCTGACCTCGATCCGGGTGCGCAACGCAATCTGCTGCAAACCGCTTGTGCGGCCAAGGAAGCCCTGACCAATGCCGCGGCGGTTGAAGTCGCTTATGGCGACTGGAAGGCCCAATTGACCCGTGAAGCCTTCAATGCGCTGATCGAGCCGATGGTCGCCCGCAGTCTGAAAGCCTGCCGCCGCGCTGTGCGCGATTCCGGTATCGAGCTGGAAGAAGTGCACGCGGTGGTCATGGTCGGCGGCTCGACTCGCGTGCCTCGCGTTCGCGAAGCTGTCGCGCAAGCCTTTGGTCGCGAACCGCTGACTGAAATCGATCCGGATCAAGTGGTGGCCATTGGTGCTGCGATCCAGGCCGATACCCTGGCCGGCAACAAGCGTGATGGCGACGAACTGTTGCTGCTCGACGTGATTCCGTTGTCCCTCGGGCTGGAAACCATGGGCGGCCTGATGGAGAAGGTGATTCCGCGCAATACCACCATCCCCGTTGCCCGCGCCCAGGACTTCACTACTTACAAAGATGGCCAGTCGGCCATGGCGATCCATGTGTTGCAGGGCGAGCGCGAGCTGATCAGCGACTGCCGCTCCCTGGCGCGCTTCGAATTACGCGGGATTCCGGCGATGGTGGCCGGTGCGGCGAAGATCCGCGTGACCTTCCAGGTCGATGCCGACGGTCTGCTCAGTGTCGCGGCCCGCGAATTGGGTTCGGGCGTGGAGGCCAGCATTCAGGTCAAGCCGTCTTACGGTCTGACCGACGGCGAAATCGCCAAGATGCTCAAGGATTCCTTCCAGCACGCCAACGACGACAAGGTTGCCCGCGTGCTGCGTGAACAGCAGGTCGATGCCCAGCGCTTGATCGAAGCGGTGCAGGGCGCCCTTGATGTCGACGGCGAACGCCTGCTCGATGCCGAAGAGCGCATGGTCATCGAGCTGCAGATGAAAGAATTGAGTGAATTGATGCGCGGCACCGATGGTTATGCCATCGAGCAGCAGACCAAGCGTCTGTCGCAAGTGACCGATGCCTTTGCGGCCCGCCGCCTGGACTCGACGGTGAAAGCTGCTCTGGCGGGGCGCAACCTGAATGAAATTGAGGAATAATTGATGCCGCAGATCATTTTTCTGCCACACGCCGAGCATTGCCCGGACGGTATGGTTGTAGAGGCCGAGACGGGTAAATCCATTCTCGAAGTGGCCCATGACAACCATATCGAGCTGGAGAGCGCCTGCGGCGGTGTCTGTGCCTGCACCACCTGTCACTGCATCATTCGCGAAGGTTTTGACTCGCTGAATGAGGCCGATGAGCTGGAAGAGGACTATCTTGATCGGGCCTGGGGTCTGGAAGCGCAGTCGCGCCTGACCTGCCAGGCGGTCGTCGGGACTGAAGACCTGACCATCGAAATTCCGAAATACTCGCTCAACCATGCGGCCGAAGCGCCGCACTGATTCAAGGAACCGTCATGAGTCTTAAATGGGTTGATGTGCTGGAAATCGCGATCCAACTGGCTGAAAGCAAGCCGGATGTGGATCCGTTGTCGGTCAACTTCGTCGATTTGCATCGCTGGGTTCTGGAATTGCCGGATTTCAGTGATGATCCCAAGCGTGGCGGCGAGAAAGTTCTCGAGGCCATTCAGACTGCCTGGATCGAAGAAGCAGAGTAGGAGCTGACGAGCGAAGCGAGGCTGCGATCTTTTCCAATGCCACTTGAATCTCAAGCGCAAGACCAGGATCAAAGGATCGCAGCCTTTGCCAGCTCCTACAGAGGGCAGAGGTCGCGACCCGTAAGCAGTTAGGCAATACCAAAGAACCCGCGTATAATTCGCGGGTTTAATTTTTCACAAATTACCGTTTCTGGAGTTACATCATGGCTGTTCAACGTACTTTCTCCATCATCAAGCCTGACGCCGTTGCAAAAGGCGTTGCTGACCAGATCGTTGCCCGTTTTGAAGCAGCAGGCCTGAAAGTTGTTGCTTCCGAGCAGAAGCAACTGACCAAAGAAGAAGCAGAAGGCTTCTACGCTGAGCACAGCGCCCGTGGTTTCTTCGGTGACCTGGTAGCCTTCATGATCTCCGGCCCGGTTGTTGTTCAGGTCCTGGAAGGCGAAGACGCTATCGCCAAGAACCGCGAGCTGATGGGCGCTACCAACCCTAAAGAAGCTGCTGCCGGCACCATCCGTGCTGACTTCGCTGAGTCCATCGACGCCAACGCTGTACACGGTTCCGACTCGGAAGCTGCTGCTGCACGTGAAATCGCTTTCTTTTTCCCTGCTGTTGAAGCAGTCGCTCAAAAGGCCTAAGGCCGCTGAGTGAGGATGAATCCATGACTACATCGACTGGCAAAACTAACCTGTTGGGTCTGACTCAGCTGGAAATGGAAAAATTCTTCGACTCGATCGGGGAGAAGCGCTTCCGTGCCGGTCAGGTAATGAAGTGGATTCACCACCTTGGCGTCGATGATTTCGACGCCATGACGAACGTCAGCAAGGCCTTGCGCGAAAAGCTCAAGGTCGTTGCTGAAATTCGTGGTCCGGAAGTCGTCAGCGAGGATATTTCCACCGACGGCACCCGTAAATGGGTGGTGCGCGTGGCGTCCGGCAGCTGCGTCGAGACCGTTTACATTCCCCAGGGCAAACGTGGCACGTTGTGCGTTTCGTCCCAGGCAGGCTGTGCCCTGGATTGCAGTTTCTGCTCCACCGGCAAGCAAGGCTTCAATAGCAACCTCACCGCCGCCGAAGTCATCGGCCAGGTGTGGATTGCCAACAAATCGTTTGGCAGCATCCCGGCGACCGCCGACCGTGCCATCACCAACGTGGTGATGATGGGCATGGGTGAGCCGCTGCTGAACTTCGACAACGTCGTGGCCGCCATGCATCTGATGATGGATGACCTGGGCTATGGCATCTCCAAGCGACGGGTGACGCTGTCCACCTCTGGCGTGGTGCCGATGATCGATGAGCTGGCCAAGCACATTGACGTTTCCCTGGCGTTGTCGCTGCACGCACCGAATGACGCATTGCGTAACCAATTGGTGCCGATCAACAAGAAATATCCGCTTAAGATGCTCCTCGAGTCGTGCCAGCGCTACATGGCGACCCTGGGCGAGAAGCGTGTACTGACCATCGAGTACACCTTGCTCAAAGACATCAATGACAAGGTCGAGCACGCGGTGGAAATGATCGAGTTGCTCAAGAACGTCCCGTGCAAGATCAACCTGATCCCGTTCAACCCGTTTCCCCATTCCGGTTACGAGCGCCCGAGCAACAACGCGATTCGCCGTTTCCAGGATCAGCTTCACCATGCAGGCTTTAATGTCACCGTACGCACCACCCGCGGTGAAGACATTGATGCCGCGTGTGGCCAATTGGTAGGGCAGGTGCTGGATCGCACCCGTCGCAGCGAACGTTATATCGCCGTGCGTGAGTTGAGCGCCGAGTCCGATATGCCGCAAAGCGCTGCGAATCGTACCTGAGAGAGGATCTCCATGACCTTGCGCGTCGCGCTGCTCGTGCTATTCGCCAGTCTGTTGACTGGCTGTGTTCTGTCGGGTGATTTCAATCCGCTGAAGACGAGCAAGGGCCGGGACGAGGCGCGTGGGGCGTACGTGCAATTGGGGTTGGGCTATCTGCAGCAGGGCATGACCGAACGGGCGAAAGTCCCGCTCAAGAAAGCCCTCGACCTGGATGATTCGGACCCGGATGCCAATGCGGCACTGGCGCTGGTGTTTCAGGCCGAGATGGAGCCGGAGCTCGCCGACCAGCACTTTCGCAAAGCGTTGTCCGCACGACCCGGTGATGCGCGTATCCTGAATAACTACGGCAGTTTTCTCTTCGAAGAAAAAAGTTACAAAGACGCCTACGAGCGCTTTGAACAGGCCGCCGCCGATAGCCTTTATCCTGAGCGTTCGCGGGTTTTCGAGAACCTGGGCATGACCGCCTCGAAGCTCGGCCAGCGTGAATTGGCCCGCAAGCAGCTGGAAAAAGCCCTGCGCCTGAACCGTCAACAACCTCGCGCGCTGCTGGAAATGGCTGAGTTGTCCTTCGAAGACAGGCATTATGTGCCCGCACGCGACTATTACGACCGTTTTAGCCAGCTGACCGAGCAAAATGCACGTAGTCTATTGCTCGGCGTTCGGCTGGCCAAAGTCTTCGAAGATCGCGACAAGGCCGCAAGTGCAGGCCTGCAATTAAAACGACTCTATCCCGGTACGCCGGAATATCAGCAATACCTGTCGGAGCAATGATGAAAGCGGCGCATCCCGAAGTTGTAGCAGCGACTCGCGTAAACCCCGGTGAGACCTTGCGTCAGGCCCGCGAAAGCAATGGCTGGTCGCTGGCGGAAGTGGCTTTGAAGCTCAATCTCACCGTGGCTTCATTGAGCAACCTTGAGACCGGTGCTTTCGACAAGCTGCCAGGGCACACCTTTGCCCGCGGCTACATTCGTGCTTATGCCAAATTGCTCGGCATGGACCAGACCGCGTTGGTGCAGAATTTCGACCACTACACCGGTACCGACTCCCAGGGCAGCGCCGTGCACAGCCTGGGGCGCATCGAAGAGCCGGTACGGGTTTCCCACACCATCTTGCGTATTGTCAGCCTGCTGTTGCTGATTGCGGTGATCGGCGGCGGCTTTATCTGGTGGCAGGATCAGACCTCGCTGCGTCCCAAGGAGCTGGTCGGCCTCAATCAGGAGCACGTCGAAGTCGAAGGCGCCGATGGCACCACGCAGATCCACCCGATCGACGAGCCGGAAGACCAGGCCGTTGTCGAAGCTCAGACCGAAGGCCAGACCAGTCTCGCGCTGCCCGGCCAGTCACCCGCCGACGTGCAGGCCAATTCGGCTGAAACAACGGTGGAGACTCCAGCCGGAGCGCCAACCGCTCCGGCTCCCGTCGTTGCAGCACCTGTGGCACCTGCCGCCCCGGCAGCACCGGTGGTTGCGGCGGCTGTTGCGCCCGCGCCGGTTGCACAGACTGCACCGGCAGCAGCTGCACCCGTCGCCGGTGCCGGCCAGGTGCGTCTGCAGTTCGTTGCTGATTGCTGGGCGCAGGTCACCGATGGCACCGGCAAAGTGCTGTTGAGTGGTCTCAAGCGCAAGGGCGAAAATCTCGAACTCAGCGGCAAGCCACCCCTTTCGGTACGCCTGGGTTATGCCCGTGGCGTGCAGATCAGCTACAACGGGCAGCCGGTCAATCTCGCTCCGTTCACCAGTGGCGAAACCGCTCGCCTGAAGTTAGGTCAATAAGTCATGCACGGCGAATCTCCAATCAAACGTCGCGAGTCCCGCAAGATCTGGGTCGGCTCGGTACCGGTGGGCGGCGATGCGCCGATCGCGGTGCAGAGCATGACCAACAGCGACACCAATGATGTCGCGGCCACCGTCGCCCAGATCAACCGCCTGGAAGCCGCCGGTGTCGATATCGTGCGCATTTCGGTGCCCGATATGGACGCCGCCGAAGCCTTTGGCCGGATCAAGCAACTGGTCAAGGTGCCGTTGGTTGCCGATATCCACTTCGACTACCGGATCGCTCTGCGCGTGGCCGAACTGGGTGTCGACTGCCTGCGGATCAACCCGGGCAACATCGGTCGTGAAGATCGGGTGCGGGCCGTGGTCGATGCCGCGCGCGATCGCGGGATCCCGATCCGTATCGGGGTCAACGCCGGTTCCCTGGAAAAAGACCTGCAGAAGAAATACGGCGAGCCGACCCCGGCCGCGTTGGTGGAGTCTGCACTGCGTCACGTCGAACACCTTGAGCACCTGAATTTCAAGGACTTCAAGGTCAGCGTAAAGGCCTCCGATGTGTTCATGGCCGTCGAAGCCTATCGCCTGCTGGCCAAGGAAATCGTGCAACCGCTGCACCTGGGCATCACCGAAGCCGGTGGTTTGCGTTCAGGCACGGTGAAATCTGCCGTGGGCCTCGGTATGCTGCTGGCCGACGGGATTGGCGATACTATCCGCATCTCGCTGGCGGCCGACCCGGTCGAGGAAGTGAAGGTCGGCTACGACATTCTCAAATCCCTGCACCTGCGGTCCCGTGGTATCAACTTCATCGCCTGCCCAAGCTGTTCGCGGCAGAACTTCGATGTGGTGAAAACCATGAATGAACTGGAAGTGCGCCTTGAAGATCTGCTGGTGCCGCTGGATGTCGCGGTGATCGGTTGCGTGGTGAACGGTCCGGGTGAAGCCAAAGAGGCGCATATCGGCCTGACCGGTGGTACACCGAACCTGATTTATATCGACGGTAAACCGGCGCAGAAATTGACGAATGACAATCTGGTGGATGAGCTGGAACGGCTGATCCGCCAGAAAGCGGCCGAAAAGGTCGAAGCCGACGCAGCGCTTATCGCGCGCGGCTGAGCCTGACTAAAGAGCCGAACGAATTTAAGGATTTTAAGTGAGTAAGTCTTTGCAAGCCATTCGTGGCATGAACGACATCCTGCCCGAGCAGACTCCCCTGTGGCGTCATTTCGAAGGTACCGTCTCGCGTCTGCTGGATAACTACGGTTACAAGCAGATCCGGATGCCGATCGTTGAATTCACTGAGCTGTTCAAGCGCTCCATCGGTGAAGTGACCGACATCGTCGAAAAAGAGATGTACACCTTCGCCGACCGCAACGGTGATTCCCTGACGCTGCGCCCCGAGGGCACCGCGGCCTGCGTGCGCGCAGTGCTCGAGCACGGCATCACCGGCGGTGGCCAGGTGCAGAAACTCTGGTACATCGGCCCGATGTTCCGTCACGAGCGTCCGCAGAAAGGCCGTTATCGCCAGTTCCACCAGATCGGTTGCGAAGTCTTCAACCTCGACGGTCCGGACATCGATGCCGAGCTGATCGTGTTGACCTGGCGCCTGTGGGGCGAGCTGGGCATCCGTGAGGCGGTCAAGCTCGAGCTCAACAGCCTGGGCACCAGCGAGTCCCGCGGTCGTTATCGCGAAGCGCTGGTGGAGTACCTCTCGGCTCGCCTGGATCAACTGGATGAAGACAGCCAGCGCCGGTTGAAAACCAACCCGTTGCGTGTGCTCGATACCAAGAACGCCGAGACTCAAGCCGTGCTGGCAGACGCGCCGAAAATGGCCGATTACCTGGACGAAGAATCCCGCGTGCACTTCGAGGGCCTCAAGGCTCGCCTGGATGCTGCCGGTATTCCATATGTGATCAACCCGAAGCTGGTGCGCGGGCTGGATTACTACAGCAAGACCGTCTTCGAATGGGTCACCGATCAACTGGGCGCCCAGGGCACGGTCTGTGCCGGTGGCCGTTACGACGGCCTGGTCGAGCAGATGGGCGGCAAGCCGACCCCGGGCGTAGGTTTCGCCATGGGTATCGAGCGTCTGGTACTGCTGCTGGAAACCCTGGAAAAGATCCCGGAAGAAATCTCCCGTCAGGTCGATGTCTACCTGTGCGCCTTCGGTGAAGCCGCCGAACTTGCGGCCCTGACCTTGAGCGAGCGGGTACGCGATCAATTGCCGAACCTGCGCCTGCAGATCAATGCCGGCGCCGGCAGCTTCAAAAGCCAGTTCAAGAAAGCCGACAAGAGCGGTGCGCTGTATGCACTGATTCTCGGTGACGACGAATTGTCCCGTCAGGTGGTAGGTTTCAAGCCACTGCGTGGCCAGGGCGAACAACAAAGCATTGCCTGGGATGCGCTTGCTGCACACCTGGCCACCTGCGTCGTGCAGGGTTGAAGCTGTCAAACAGCCGATTTAGCGAATAAGGAGTATTGGGGTGTCGAGTAGCGAAGATGAACAACTGGCGGATTTGAAGGACTGGTGGACGCGTAACGGCAAACCTCTGCTCACTGGCGGCCTGTTGGCGCTGGTCATCGTGTTCGGCTGGCAGGCTTTTCAGAAGTATCAGAACAACCAGGCGCAAGGCGCCTCGATGCTCTATCAGCAATTGCTGGAAACCACCCTGACCCCAGACGGCAAGCCTGATCCCGCCCGCGTTGCGGACCTGGCCGGCAAGTTGAACAACGAGTTTGGCGGCAGCGCCTACGCCCAGTACGGCAGCCTGTTCGTGGCGAAAGTCGCGGTCGAAACCGGCAAGCTGGATGACGCGGTGAAGGAACTCAAGGCCGTGGCCGACAAACCGGCCAACCCGACCCTGGGTGAAGTCGCCCGTCAGCGCCTGGCTCAGGTGCTGGCAGCACAGAACAAGACCGACGAAGCCCTGAAACTGCTCGAAGGCGATACCGACAAGGCATTCCTGGCCACTCGTGAAGAGCTTAAGGGTGACCTGCTGGTCCAGTTGGGTCGTACCGACGAAGCCTATGCTGCGTATCAAAAGGCCAAGGCTGCGTTGTCCGATGAGGCGGCGGTTGGTGGCTTACAAATCAAGCTGGACGACCTGGCCAAAGGGGATGCGTGACGTGATTCGTTGGAAACATGCAGCATTGCTGGCTCTGGCCGTTCTGGCCGCGGGTTGCAGCAGCAACAGCAAAAAAGAATTGCCACCGGCTGAGCTGGTCGACTTCAAGGAAGAAGTGGTCCTGCAGAAGCAGTGGAGCCGTTCGATCGGTGATGGCCAGGGCAAAACCTACAACATGTTGGTGCCGGCTATTGATGGCGACACTATCTACGCAGGCGATGTCACCGGCGTGGTCATGGCGCTGGATCGCAGCAACGGCGACGTGAAATGGAAGAAAGATCTCGAACTGCCTGTTTCCGGCGCCGTTGGCGTGGGTTACGGGCTGGTCATGATCGGTACGCTGAAAGGCGAAGTGGTAGCGCTGGATTCGAGCAGCGGTGAAGAGAAATGGCGCGCTCGCGTGACCAGTGAAGTACTCGCGCCGCCTGCCACCAACGGTGACGTGGTGGTGATTCAGACTCAGGATGACCGTCTGATCGGCCTCGACGCCGCCACTGGCAATCAACGCTGGGTCTACGACAGCACTCCGGCGGTCCTGACCCTGCGCGGTACCAGTGCGCCGATCGTCACCAACCGCCTGGCGGTTGCCGGCTTGTCGACCGGTAAAGTGGTCGCGCTGGATATCTCGAACGGCGTGCCGGTCTGGGAACAACGCGTTGCCATCCCGCAAGGTCGTTCGGAGCTGGATCGCGTGGTCGACATCGACGGTGGTCTGCTGTTGTCCGGCAGCACCCTGTATGTTGCCAGCTATCAAGGTCGCGTTACGGCTTTGGATCTGGATAGCGGTCGTCCGCTCTGGCAGCGTGATGCTTCCAGCTATGCAGGCGTCGCTCAAGGTTTTGGCAGCGTTTACGTGAGCCTGGCCTCGGGCACCATGGAGGGCGTCGACGAGCGTTCCACTACGGCGTTGTGGACCAACGACTCGCTGGCCCGCCGTCAACTCTCGGCACCGGAAGTGTTTTCCAGCTACGTCGCAGTCGGTGACATGGAAGGCTACCTGCACCTGTTGAGCCAGGTGGATGGCCGTTTCGTCGGTCGTGAGCGCATCGACAGCGATGGCCTGCGTGCGCGTCCGCTGGTAGTGGATGATACGATTTATGTGTATGGCAACAGTGGCACGCTGGAAGCCCTGACCATCAAGTAAGAACTATGCTTGGGGTTTAACCCCCAAGCGGCTTCACCTGTGGGAATGAATGTGGGAGCGAGCCTGCTCGCGATGGACGTCAACGATTACGTTTGCGGCCTGGATGAACGCGGTGCCTATGCGTTTTTCGCGAGCAGGCTCGCTCCCACAAAAAGCACCACAGTGATTGCCCCGAGCACCAGCCGCTGCCCAGCAGCGGCTTTTGTATTTTCTGAAATAACGAAGTGGAGAGCCGCATGGTTCCCGTAATCGCCCTGGTGGGCCGACCGAACGTCGGCAAGTCCACCTTGTTCAACCGCCTGACCAGGACCCGTGACGCCATTGTTGGCGACTTGTCCGGTCTGACCCGTGATCGCCAGTACGGTGAGGCAAAGTGGCAAGGGCGTTCCTACATTCTGGTCGACACCGGCGGTATCTCCGGTGACGAGCATGGCATGGACGAAAAGATGGCCGAGCAGTCGCTGCTGGCCATTGAAGAAGCCGATGTCGTCCTGTTCCTGGTAGACGCCCGCGCCGGTTTCACTGCTGCCGATCAAATGATTGGCGAGCACCTGCGCAAGCGCGGCAAGCGTTCCTATGTGGTCGCCAACAAGGTCGACAACATCGACCCTGAGATGGCCCGCGCCGAGTTCAGCCCATTGGGCATGGGCGACGCGATCCCGATCGCCGGTGCCCACGGCCGTGGCATCACGCAGATGCTGGAAATCTGCCTGCGCGATTTCCCGAAAGACGAAGAAGAACCGCTGGAAGGCGAAGAAGAAATCGTTGCCGAAGGTCAGGAAGCCAAGCGCATTCCAGGCCCGAGCGAAAAAGACGGTATCAAGATCGCCATCATCGGTCGTCCGAACGTCGGCAAGTCGACCCTGGTCAACCGTATGCTCGGTGAAGACCGGGTTATCGTGTATGACGAGCCCGGCACCACCCGCGATAGCATCTACATTCCCTTCGAGCGTAACGAAGAGAAGTACACGCTGATCGATACCGCCGGTGTGCGCAAGCGCGGCAAGATCCACGAGGAAGTTGAAAAGTTCTCGGTGGTGAAAACCCTGCAGGCGATCAAAGACGCCAACGTGGTGGTGTTCGTCATGGACGCCCGCGAAGGTGTGGTCGACCACGACCTCAACCTGCTGGGCTTCGTCCTGGAAGCTGGTCGCGCGCTGGTTATCGCACTGAACAAGTGGGATGGCATGGAGCCAAGCGAACGCGAGTTCGTGAAGATCGAGCTGCAACGTCGGTTGTTCTTCGTCGACTTCGCCGACATCCACTTCATCTCGGCCTTGCACGGCACGGGTGTGGGTAACCTGTATCAGTCGGTGCAGAACTCGTTCAAGTCCGCGGTCACCCGCTGGCCGACCAACCGCCTGACCCAGATCCTTGAAGATGCGGTCGGCGAGCACGCGCCACCGATGGTCAACAACCGTCGGATCAAGCTGCGTTATGCCCACTTGGGTGGTGCCAACCCGCCGATTATCGTGATCCACGGTAACCAGGTGGAAAAGGTTCCGAAATCCTACGTCCGTTACCTGGAAAACACTTACCGCCGTGTCTTGAAACTGGTCGGCACGCCGATCCGTATCGAGTTCAAAGGTGGCGAGAACCCGTACGAAGGCCTGAAGAACACGCTCACCGACCGCCAGGTCAACAAGAAGCGTCGTTTGATGACTCACCACAAGAAGGCCGAGAAGAAGCGTAAAGACAAACGCTGATTTTGTAGGAGCTGGCGGAGCCTGCGATCTTTTGATCTTCGGCGGTGTGATTGCTGAAAAGATCGCAGCCTGCGGCAGCTCCTACAAGGTTCGGTAATGAAAGGGGTGCTCACCAGGGCGCCCTTTTTTTATGGGCGTCGGATGGGCTATCCTCGGGCTCTCCCGTGCCGCCGTAGAGCCGGGTGTCGAGCAGGGAACCACCGATGATCACCAGCAAGCTGCCGAATGTCGGCACTACCATCTTCACTCGTATGTCGCAGCTCGCGGTGGAAACCGGCGCGCTCAATCTGTCCCAGGGCTTCCCCGATTTCGACGGCCCCAAGGCCCTGCGTGATGCCGTTGGCCGGCATATCGCCAGCGGCCACAACCAGTATGCACCGATGACCGGCCTGCCAGCGCTGCGCCAGCAAGTCGCGGCCAAGATCGCCCGCAGCTATGGCTGCACAGTGGACGCCGACACTGAAGTGACCATCACCCCCGGCGCGACTCAGGCGATTTTCTGTGCCATTCAAGCGCTGATCCACCCCGGTGATGAAGTCATAGTGTTCGACCCGAGCTACGACAGCTATGAGCCCTCGGTGGAACTCGCCGGTGGCCGGTGCGTGCATGTGCAGTTGGGTCTGAATGATTTCGCCATCGACTGGCAGAAGCTCGGCGAAGCGCTGAGCCCGCGTACGCGGATGATCATCCTCAATTCTCCACACAACCCCAGTGGCGCGCTGATCAGTCGGGCCGAACTGGATCAACTGGCAGACTTGATCCGCGATCGCGACATCTACCTGATCAGCGACGAGGTCTATGAGCACCTGGTGTTCGACGGTGTGCCCCATGCCAGCGTACTGGCCCATGAGGAACTGTATCAGCGGGCTTTTGTGGTCAGTTCGTTCGGCAAGACTTACCACGTCACGGGCTGGAAAACCGGCTACGTGGTCGCACCGCCGGCGCTCACCGCCGAGCTGCGTAAAGTGCATCAGTACGTGAGCTTCTGCGGCGTGACGCCGTTGCAGTATGCCTTGGCCGACTTCATGGCCGAGCACCCTGAGCATGTCGAGGAACTGCCTGCGTTCTACCAGGCCAAGCGCGATCTGTTCTGCGATTTGCTGATGCCTTCGCGGTTCAGTTTCACTCGAGTCGCCGGCACCTATTTCCAGTTGGTCGACTACTCGCAGATTCGCCCGGACCTCAATGATGTCGACATGGCGCTATGGATGACCCGCGAGCACGGCGTGGCGACAATTCCGGTCTCGGTGTTCTACCAGAACCCACCGCAAGGGCAGCGTCTGGTACGCCTGTGTTTTGCCAAGCGTGAGGAGACGCTGCGTGAAGCGGCGGAAAAACTATGCGTGATCTGAGTGCATTACCCAACCTTAACGTCGCGCTGATTCAGACGACGCTGGCCTGGCATGACCGTCAGGCCAACTTCGAACATTTCGAGCAACTGCTGGAACAAGCCCGGGGCGCAGATCTGATCATCCTGCCGGAGATGTTCACCACCGGTTTTTCCATGGAGTCCGAGACCCTCGCCGAGCCGGAAAACGGTCCTACCAGCAAGTGGTTGCGCAGCCAGGCGAAAAAACTCGATGCGGTGATTACCGGCAGCCTGATCGTCCAGGCCGCCGATGGCAGTCATCGCAATCGCCTGTTGTGGGCGCGTCCCGACGGTGAAGTCTGGCACTACGACAAGCGCCATCTGTTCCGCATGGCCGGTGAGCACAATCACTTCACTCCGGGCGAGCGCCAGGTACAGTTCGAGCTCAAAGGCTGGCGGGTCCGGCCGTTGATTTGCTATGACCTGCGCTTCCCGGTGTGGAGCCGCGATGCTCAGGACACCGATTTGCTGCTGTACACCGCCAACTGGCCTGGCGCACGGCGTCAGCACTGGAATCGCCTGTTGCCGGCGCGCGCAATCGAAAACCTCTGCTACGTGGCGGCGGTGAATCGGGTGGGCACCGATGGCAAGGGCTTCGCCTATACCGGCGACAGCCAGGTGCTGGATTTCCAGGGCGAAACCTTGCTTAGCGCCGGTGAGGCGGATGGGGTGTTTCAGGTGGTTCTGGATGCGGCGGAACTGGCGGCTTATCGCAAGCGCTTCCCGGCAAATCTGGATGCCGATACCTTTCAGTTCACCTGAGATAGTCGTTGCCAGTCAGGCCCTCATCGCGAGCAAGCTCGCTCCCACAGTGGATTTTTGGTGTGCACACGATCTGTGTTCACATCGGTCAAATGTGGGAGCGCGCTTGCTCGCGAAGAGGCCATGACAGGCAACACAAAAAGTGCAGGCAAACAAAAAGGCCCCGAGGTTCTCACCCCGGGGCCTTTTGTATTTCAACGACTGGTTACGCCGCTTCTTGGGCTTGTGTCTGGCTCAGGGAGCGGTTCAGCGCGCTGAACAGGGCCTTGAAGCTGGCGGTGGTGATGTTTTCATCGATACCCACGCCGTGGACCGCGCGTTCGCCATTCACGCGCAGTTCAATGTAGGCCGCAGCCTTGGCATTGGTACCCGCGCCGATCGCGTGTTCGTTGTAGTCCATGATCTCCACGGCAATCGGCAGACCGGCCACCAGGGCTTCCAGGGCGCCATTGCCCTTGCCGCGCCAGTGCTGGGTTTCGCCGTCGCAGTGAACCTCGACGTCGACCGCGCTGTTGCCGTTTTCTTCCTGCAAGCGATGGCTGACCAGCGCGTAAGGCAGGTTGGCCTGCAAGTACTCGCTGTGCAGCAAGGAGTGGATTTGCTGGGCAGTCATTTCCAGGCCGAGGCGATCGGTTTCACGCTGTACCACCTGGCTGAACTCGATCTGCATGCGACGCGGCAAGTTGATGCCATATTCCTGTTCCAGCAGGTAAGCGATACCGCCTTTGCCCGACTGGCTGTTGACGCGGATCACCGCCTCGTAGCTGCGACCGATGTCGGCCGGGTCGATCGGCAAGTACGGCACTTCCCACAGCGCGTCCGGTTTCTGTTGCGAGAAGCCTTTGCGGATGGCGTCCTGGTGCGAGCCGGAGAACGCGGTGTGAACCAGGTCGCCGACATACGGGTGACGCGGGTGCACCGGAATCTGGTTGCACTCTTCAACGACTTTGCGCACGCCGTCGATATCCGAGAAGTCCAGTTCAGGGTGGATGCCCTGGGTGTAGAGGTTCAACGCCACGGTGACCAGATCGACGTTACCGGTGCGCTCGCCGTTGCCGAACAGGCAACCTTCGACGCGATCGGCACCGGCCATCAGGCCCAGCTCGGTGGCTGCAACGCCAGTGCCGCGGTCGTTGTGGGTGTGCAGGCTGATGATCACGCTGTCACGACGGTTGATGTTCCGGCCGAACCACTCGATCTGGTCGGCATAGATGTTCGGCGTCGCGCATTCGACGGTGGCCGGCAGGTTGAGGATCATCTTGTGCTCAGGCGTCGGGTTCCAGACCTCGATCACTGCATCGCAGACTTCCTTGGCGAATTCCAGTTCGGTGGCGCTGAAGGTCTCTGGCGAGTATTCGAACGTCCACTCGGTGTCCGGCTGCTGGGCGGCATATTTGACGAACAGCTTGGCGGCGTCCACGGCAATTGCCTTGACCCCGTCCTTGTCCTGATTGAAGACAATCTTGCGGAAGGATGGGCTGGTGGCGTTGTACAAGTGAACGATGGCTTTTTTCGCGCCGCGCAGGGATTCGAAAGTGCGCTCGATCAAGTCTTCACGACCCTGGGTCAGCACCTGAATGGTGGTGTCGTCCGGAATGTGGCCGCCTTCGATCAAGGTACGGACAAAATCGAAGTCGGTTTGCGAAGCGGCAGGGAAGGAGGCTTCGATCTCCTTCACACCCACGGCGACCAGGGTCTTCCAGAAGCGCAGCTTCTTGACTGCGTCCATCGGCTCGATCAGCGACTGGTTGCCGTCGCGCAAGTCGGAGCTGCACCAGATCGGCGCGGCGGTGATGGTTTTCGAAGGCCAGGTGCGGTCCGGGATATCAATGGTCGCAAATGCGCGGTACTTCGAGGACGGGTCTTTGAGCATGGTCATCAGGAAATCCCTATGGTGTTGGCCGAAAAGAGGCGGCCTGCCGTTAAATCATTTTCTATGGATGTAGCTGGGGACGAGGCACCGCGATTCACCCTGGCAGTCGTGCACTGACGAGGCAGAGGCTGCGGTGTTGGCGTCGCTGAATGAGGGTGTGAGAGGTTTTCATGCCTTCAACCCTAACCATTGGGATGAAGGATGGCAAGCAGGTGAAAAAAATTGAGATAAGTTCTGATTTTTTGCGGTTAATCGAGATTTTGTAGCGCTGGTTTGAACTTGTCGTTGGTTAAATTGCGCTGATGTCTAAAGGTCAGCAATTGAGTTTTAAAGGACTGGCCAGGCTTTGCTGCGATGTTGGCTGTGAGATTGCTATCGCGAGCAAGCCCGCTCCCACAATTAGTCCTGCGGTGCTCACATCATTGTGAATATGCACAGATTAAGTGTGGGAGCGAGCTTGCTCGCGATGAGGCCCTTTGCCTCACCACAATCCTCAGGGCTGAAATGCCCCAATGAAAATCGCCGGATCCACCCGGGCATCATTCAGGCTGATGTTCCAGTGCATATGCGGCCCGGTCGCCCGCCCCGTGGAGCCGACTTTGCCGACCACGCCACCACGGGCCAATTGCTGGCCGACCTTCACGTCGATCTTCGACATATGGCAGAACATGCTGATAAAGCCCTGGCCGTGGTCGACGAACACCGTATTGCCGTTGAAAAAGTAATTGCCGACCAGGATCACCTTGCCGCCAGCCGGGGTCTTGATCGGAGTGCCGGCGGGCACGGCGAAGTCCAGCCCGGCGTGGGGGTTGCGTTCTTCGCCGTTGAAAAAGCGGCGCACACCAAACTTGCTGGAAAGCGGTCCGTTGACCGGTTTGTCCAGCAGCAGGTTGCTCGGAGTGTTTGGGCTGAAGCTGCGGTAGGCGCGTAGCTGTTCGGCCAATTCAACTTCGATGCGTTGCAGGTCCGCCGGGTCAGGATTGACCTGCCGTTTGTTCTTCAGGGTGATGCGCTGTTCCGGGTATTTCTTGGCGACAACGGTGAAATTCACACTGCGCCCGCCGGCACTGATCTGCTGGCTGCCGGGTTTGACGGTCAAGGGCACGCCGACAATCGCCAGCCAGTTGTTCTGTTCCTTGACCACCAGCAACGGTTTGCCCTGATAGCTGGCCTTGGGGGCCTGAGTCGAGGGGCCGAGATCGACCACCGCCACGCCACCGGGCACCGGTTTGTTCAACAGGCGGGTGATGTAACTGTCGGCATGGGCGTTGAAGGCCAGGCACAGCAATAGCAGGGAGCAAAGAAAACGCGGCATGAATCAATCCAGTAAAGAAAGGGTGACAGGCGTCAGGTGGTTGTCTTCGACGCGCACCTGCAGTTCGCCTTCGCCGAGTTTGGCCTTCAGGCGCTGACCGGGGTGGGTCTGGGCGGCGCTGCGAATGGCCTGGCCGCGCTCGTCCAGCAGGATGCTGTAACCACGAGCGAGGGTCGCCAGCGGACTGACCACATGCAGCGTTTGCATCTGGCTCTGCAGTTGCAGGCGACGGCCCTTCAGGCCTTCGCGCATCGCCCGGGGCAAGCGTTCGGCAAGGCTGTCGAGGCGCTGGCGCAGCAGGGCCAGCTGGCGCCCTGGATGCTGCCCGGCGAGACGGGTTTCCAGGCGGATCAAGCGCTCGCGGCGGGTATTGAGGCTGCGCTCGAACGCGCGGCGCATGCGCATGTCCAGGTCGTCCAGGCGTTGCGCTTGCTGGCGCAGACGTTCACCGGGATGACGCAAGCGCCGAGCCATGCCTTCCAGGCGCAGGCGATCACGCATCAGACGGTCACGGATGCGCATCACCAGGCGGCGGTGCAGACTTTCGACCCGGCGCTGCAGATCGCTGGAGTCCGGCGCGAGCAGCTCGGCGGCGGCGGAGGGCGTCGGTGCGCGGACGTCGGCGACGAAGTCACTGATCGACACATCGGTTTCATGGCCGACGGCGCTGACGATCGGTGTCACGCAGGCATCTATCGCACGGGCAACGGCTTCTTCGTTGAAGCACCAGAGGTCCTCCAGCGAACCGCCGCCGCGGGCCAGGATCAGCGCGTCGAAGCCGCGGGCGTCGGCCAGTTTCAATGCGCGGACGATCTGCGCCGTGGCTTCGCGGCCTTGTACGGCGGTCGGGATCAGGGTCAGTCGGACTTGCGGCGCGCGACGGCTGAAGACGCTGATAATGTCGCGTATCACCGCGCCGGTCGGCGAACTGATGATACCGATACGTTGCGGGTGGGCGGGCAGCGGCACTTTGCGCTCAGCGCTGAACAGGCCCTCGGCACTGAGCTTTTCCTTCAGTGCATCGAATGCCAGGCGCAGCGCGCCGTCACCGGCCGGCTCCACGGTATCGAGTATCAGCTGATAGTCGCCCCGGCCTTCGAACAACGACACCTTGCCGCGCACCTTCACTGCCAGGCCATCTTTCAATGCCTGACGAACCCGCGCAGCGTTCTGCCGGAACAGCGCGCAACGCACCTGCGCGCCGCTGTCCTTGAGGGTGAAATACACGTGGCCGGAAGCCGGGCGGGCGAGGTTGGAGATTTCGCCTTCAACCCAGATGTTGCTGAACACATCTTCCAGCAACACCCGCGCACGGCCGTTGAGCTGGCTGACAGTCAGGACTTCGCGGTCGAGGCCGAGTCTTGCAAAGGGGTCTTTAATCATGGGGCGCATGATAAAGGCATTCGACCAACAATCTCTACGTTCACGCAATCCCCCCGTAGGAGCTGCCGCAGGTTCGGGCCGCGTTCGGACGATCTTTTGATCTTCGGCGTCGTACCTGTCAAATCGGGGAGTCTGTTGGAAAAGATCGCAGCCTGCGGCAGCTCCTACAGGAGACCGTGTAAGGCGTGGCTGAAGTGTTGGACGAATTGCTCCACCAGTGGTGTCGGATGCTGGCGGTAGGCGAGGGCGATGGTGCTTTGGCAGTCCGGGTCGGCCAAGGGCAGGAAATGAATGTTCGCCGGGGCGATGTCTTGCATCGACTCAGGGAGCAGGGCAATACCGAAACCGGCCTGAATCAATTGCAGTTGCGTGGTCTTGCGCGACACTACGCGGGCGGCCTTGGGAAAAAAGCCCTGGCGCATGCATAGCTCTGCGGACAAATAGCTGAGTCCACCCCGTTGCGGATGGGGGATGGAGATAAATGGCTGGTCCTTGAGGAGCGCGAGGTCGATGCCTTGCTCAGGTGTATTGATTGTCAAAGGATGGTCGGGCGGTACTGCAAGCAAGAGACGTTCGCTATAGAGCGGCACAATCTGTACCCCATCGCGCTGGCGCAATACCGGCAAGCGCAACAGACCGATGTCCAGCCGACCCTCGGCCAGTTCTTCAATTTGCACGTCGGAAGAGAGTTTCACTATGTCCATGGATACGCCGGGACAGTGCTCCAGATAACCACTGATGCCTTGCAGCAGGCATCCGCTCATCGGCACTGTGCTGGAGTGGCTCAGGCGCAAGGTGCCGAGTTGGCCGTTGCCCACCTGGGTTGCCATTTCGCTGGCCTTGTTCAACTCGCTCAAGAGGTTTCGGGCTCTTGGATAAAAAGCCTCGCCGGCGGCCGTCAGGCGCGGTTGGCGAGCAGTACGTTCGAACAGAGGCGTTTGCAGTTTGCCCTCAAGCTCCTTGATTTGTCGACTCAGGGCCGATTGCGCCACGAACAAACGCTCGGCAGCGGCACTGAAGCTGCCGGACTCGGCGATCTCGACGAAATAACGCAGTTGACGGGTGGAAATCATGAGTCATGCCTTTTTGAGATGGGTTGGCGGCTATGAAGATATTAGTCGCAAGGCTCGCCACTCTCTAAAGTCATTCGCAAAGGACTAAGGAAGTCGTACTGATGAGCGTTATCGCACTGTTGAACCAATGGCCGTTCAGCCCGGTGGATTGGTTGCTGATCGAGCTCGGCGTTGCGCTGGCTTACATCGTGTTCGGCGTCGCCGGTTTCGGCACGGCGCTGGTGGCCGGGCCGATTCTGATTCTGTTCCTGCCGCTGTCGAAGATCGTGCCACTGCTGGTGCTGCTGGATTTTGTCGCGGCGTTTGGCAACTTGTTGCCGTCGCGGCGGGAGGTGGCCAGGCCCGAGTTATTGCGCTTGCTGCCGTGCATGGCAGTAGGCTGCACCTTGGGAGTGATCTTCCTGCTCAACCTCAAGTCCGATGTGTTGCTGTTGTTGATGGGGTTGTTTATCAGTGCCTATGCGATTTATAGCCTCGCGGTGAAGATTCGCCCCACTCGGCTGGCCGCTGGTTGGGCGATTCCGATGGGCACGGTGGGCGGGCTGTTTGGAGCGTTATTCGGCAGCGGCGGCTTTTTATATGCGATCTATTTGAACAGCCGCTTGCCCAAGGATGCGGCGCGGGCGACTCAGAGTGCATTGATCAGTTGCAGCACGGTGGTGCGTTTGAGCCTGTTTTTGCTCGCCGGGGTTTATGCCGAGCTACCCTTATTGTTACTGGCCCTGTGTTTACTGCCGGCAATGGCGTTGGGCTTGTGGATCGGCCGCCGCTTGATCATGAAGCTGTCCCGCGAGGCGTTTGTGCGCCTGGTGACCTGGCTGGTACTGGCCAGCGGGATTGCCTTGATCAGCCGTTATCTGAGTACTTGACCTCAGGGTGCCAGGGATTAAGCTGCCGGCCCCCAGATCCAAGTGGCATCATTGGTCATTATTCAGAATTGCTCCAGGCCCCACCCATGAATTCCCAAAGCATTATCGTCCCGAAAATTTCCACACTGCCGGTGCACGAACCCCGGGCTCGGGCAATCGTGCGTTGGCTGGTGCGCAAGAACATCATCGAAGCCGAGCTGACTACCTGCGGTCGCACCGGCAACCGCATGGCCCATGCCATTGCGCCAGGTGCCCGCGATGTGGTGCTGCACCCGGAGGCGTTGCCTTTCGGTGAGCCGATCAACGGCCTGGAGATCATCACCAAGCGCTGCATTTACACGCCGGCCAAGGGCTTTCTCGAAGAAGCCGGTTGCGCCGAATGCCGAAAGGAAGTGGGCGAAGCCCTGTTCGACAGCCTGGAAGACTGGATGCCCGGGCGCACCGACAACTTCACCTGCCCGGAATGCGGCCATGAAGACGATATAAACGGCTATCTGTTCTTGCAGGAATGCGGCTTTTCCAACCTGGGTTTTATCTTCAATAACTGGGCCGAGGCGGGATTCAAGCAGAGCTTTATCGACGAGTTCGCCGATTGGCTTGATCAGCCTGTTACGTGGGTAAAAGTAGAACTGTAGGAGCTGCCGCAGGCTGCGATCTTTTCAGTGGATCATGATGTTTTGAAGAGGGGCAAAGATCAAAAGATCGCAGCCTTCGGCAGCTCCTACGGGAGCGGTGATACCCGTATATCCGCAATGCCGATAATAGGCCAAGGTTTACATTGAGATACGGGGGGTGTCTGAGTATAATGGCGCGCTTCCATTTTCCCGCTCGGGAGCCCCCGCGATGCTGCGTATCAGCCAAGAAGCTCTGACATTCGACGACATTCTCCTAGTGCCCGGTTATTCCGAGGTGCTTCCTAACGAAGTCAGTCTCAAGACCCGCCTAACCCGTGGCATCGAGCTGAATATTCCTCTGATTTCCGCCGCCATGGACACCGTTACTGAAGCCCGTCTGGCCATTGCCATGGCTCAGGAAGGTGGTATCGGCATTATCCACAAGAACATGACCATCGAGCAGCAAGCTGCCGAAGTGCGCAAGGTCAAGCGTTACGAGGCCGGCGTGGTCAAGGACCCGATCACCATCGAGGCCGAAGCCACCGTCCGTGAGCTGTTCGAACTGACTCGCCTGCACAACATCTCCGGCGTTCCGGTGCTGCACGATGGCGATCTGGTCGGCATCGTCACTTCCCGTGACGTGCGTTTCGAAAACCGTCTGGACGCTACTGTCCGCGAAGTGATGACGCCTAAAGAGCGTCTGGTCACGGTCAAGGAAGGCGCCGACAAGAACGACGTTCGCGAGTTGTTGCACAAACACCGCATCGAACGCGTGCTGATCGTTGACGACAAGTTTGCCCTCAAAGGCATGATGACCGTCAACGACATCGAAAAAGCCAAGGCCTACCCGCTGGCCAGCAAGGACGACCAAGGTCGTCTGCGTGTCGGCGCGGCAGTCGGTACCGGTAAAGACACCGGCGACCGCGTCGCTGCTCTGGTCAATGCCGGCGTTGACGTGGTGGTAGTCGATACCGCCCACGGCCACTCCAAAGGCGTGATCGACCGCGTTCGCTGGGTCAAGGAAAACTTCCCGCAAGTGCAGGTCATCGGCGGCAATATCGCCACCGGCGCCGCAGCCAAGGCGTTGGCTGAAGCCGGCGCCGATGCAGTCAAGGTCGGTATCGGCCCTGGCTCGATTTGCACCACGCGCATCGTTGCCGGTGTCGGCGTGCCGCAAATCAGCGCTATCGCCAACGTTGCCGCAGCCCTTGAAGGCACCGGCGTTCCATTGATCGCCGACGGCGGCATCCGTTTCTCCGGTGACCTGTCCAAGGCCATCGTGGCCGGTGCTTCCTGCGTGATGATGGGCTCGATGTTCGCCGGTACTGAAGAAGCTCCAGGCGAGATCGAACTGTTCCAGGGTCGTTCGTACAAGGCTTACCGCGGCATGGGTTCGCTGGGTGCGATGTCTCAGGCCCAGGGTTCCTCCGACCGCTACTTCCAGGACTCCTCCGCGGGTGCCGAGAAGTTGGTGCCGGAAGGTATCGAAGGCCGCGTTCCGTACAAGGGCAGCCTGAGCGCGATCATCCATCAACTGATGGGTGGCTTGCGTTCTTCGATGGGTTACACCGGCAGTGCCGACATCGAAGAAATGCGCACCAAGCCTGAGTTCGTGCGCATCACCGGCGCTGGCATGGCTGAATCCCACGTCCATGACGTGCAGATCACCAAAGAAGCTCCAAACTATCGCGTAGGTTGATAGTGATCGCCTTCAGGTTCAGTCCTGAAGGCGATTGATGACTTTAGTAACCGGGGCTGTTTTCTTCAGCCCCGTGTCGTTTCTGAAATTAGACGAGAATGACCATGGCCCTCGACATTCACGCCCACCGCATCCTGATCCTCGACTTCGGTTCCCAGTACACCCAGCTGATTGCCCGCCGCGTGCGTGAAATCGGCGTGTACTGCGAACTGCATCCGTTTGACATGGATGACGAAGCGATTCGCGAATTCGCCCCGCGCGGGATCATCCTCGCCGGCGGCCCTGAGTCCGTACACGTCGCCGACAGCCCGCGTGCACCGCAAGCCGTCTGGGACCTGGGTGTACCGGTCTTCGGTATCTGCTACGGCATGCAGACCATGGCTGAACAGCTGGGCGGTCGTGTGCAAGGTTCGGATCTGCGTGAGTTCGGTTACGCCCGCGTCGACGTGGTCGGCAAGAGCCGCGTACTCGACGGCATCGAAGACCATGTCGATGCCGATGGCGTCTTCGGCCTTGATGTATGGATGAGCCACGGCGACAAAGTCTCCGAGATCCCGGCAGGTTTCCACATTCTGGCCAGCACCCCGAGCTGCCCGATCGCCGGCATGGCCGACGACACCCGTGGCTACTACGGCGTGCAGTTCCACCCGGAAGTGACCCACACCAAGCAGGGCGGTCGCATCCTCTCGCGCTTCATTCTCGACATCTGCGGCTGCGAAGCCCTGTGGACGCCGTCGCACATCGCTGACGACGCTATCGCCAACATTCGCGCCCAGGTTGGCACCGACAACGTTTTGCTTGGCCTGTCCGGCGGCGTTGACTCTTCGGTAGTGGCTGCGCTGCTGCACAAGGCTATCGGCGACCAACTGACCTGCGTCTTCGTCGACAACGGCCTGCTGCGCCTGCACGAAGGCGAGCAGGTCATGGCCATGTTCGCCGAGAACATGGGCGTCAAAGTGATTCGCGCCAATGCTGCCGACCAGTTCCTCGATAACCTCGCTGGCGAGTCGGACCCGGAGAAGAAGCGCAAGATCATCGGCCGTACTTTCATCGACGTGTTCGATGCCGAATCCTGCAAGCTCGACAACATCAAGTACCTGGCCCAGGGCACTATCTACCCGGACGTGATCGAGTCGGCAGGCGCCAAAAGCGGCAAGGCCCACGTGATCAAGTCCCACCACAACGTGGGTGGCCTGCCGGAAGAAATGAACCTCAAGCTGGTTGAACCCCTGCGCGAGTTGTTCAAGGACGAAGTCCGTCGTCTGGGCCTGGAACTCGGCCTGCCGTACGACATGGTCTACCGCCACCCGTTCCCGGGCCCGGGCCTGGGTGTGCGCATCCTCGGTGAAGTGAAGAAGGAATACGCTGACCTGCTGCGTCGCGCGGACCACATTTTCATCGAAGAACTGCGCAAGGCCGACTGGTACCACAAGGTCAGCCAGGCCTTTGTGGTGTTCCAGCCGGTGAAATCGGTTGGTGTGGTTGGTGACGGTCGTCGTTACGCCTGGGTCGTGGCCCTGCGTGCGGTGGAAACCGTCGACTTCATGACCGCCCGTTGGGCGCACCTGCCGTACGAACTGCTGGAAACCGTCAGCGGCCGGATCATCAATGAAATCGAAGGCATCTCCCGCGTCACCTACGACGTGTCGAGCAAGCCGCCAGCGACCATTGAGTGGGAATGATCCTGCGCTAGCGCCCTGGTAAACAGGCCGCTAATCGATCAAACAAAACCCCGGCTCAGGCCGGGGTTTTGTTTTTTTCGTTTTACTTCTGCTGAGTGAACAGGCAATCAACGGACGAATTTCATGCCCATATGTTCGAGGGCGCTGACAAACTCCGCGAGGCTGGAGAAACGTTGGCCGCTGACCGACCAGTTGGCGCGCTCTATATAAATATGTCCTCGATCACTTTTGATAGCGGTACGCACGATGGAGCCGTCGTTGCTGCGGTGAACCAGAAACGGTTTGCCTGAGGTATGTTCAAGGGCAAACATGCCTCGCTTTGGCAGACGCGTTTCAAGAGGTAGAGACGGTGCAACCGGTTCAGCGACTTCGATTTGCAATCTCAGATCATTGTGCACTCGAACTTGCTTCAGTTCGTTGGTGGCGAACCTTCCCGGGTCCACTTCAATGCCGCTGGATTGTCCCGGTGCAACATCCTCGATACGCAAACCGATCCCGCCTTCCAGTTCACTGAGCCCCGGCACGCCATCGAAGTTATTGGCATGGCTCTCGCCGACCAGGGCAACCCAGTTATGGGATCCCCGCGCCGCTTGATCGGCGTTGATGATGAGGCGGGAGAAGTAATTCATCATGAGTTGCCGGGAGTTCTGAGACGCCTCTTGCAGGCCGGTGACTCGGTAACTGCTCATGCAGTCGATGGCCTGAATGCGAATATGGTTTTTTTGAGCGGATTTGACGACTTCAAGAAAGGTATACCGCCCACTGGGGTCGGTGTGATGACCTTTATCCAGCTCTTTCAGGTAACGCTCGAGGTCTTCCGGCATTTTCCCGCTGCGGGCGAACGTATTGAGGTCCACCTGATGAAAGTCCGTCAGCAGATGTTCCATATAGAGCGTTTTGATTTTTTGTTTGGCCAGTAACTCCATGTTCTCGATCAGGAATTGTTTGCTGCCGACGGCGGAGTGATTTTCGCCGATCACCAGGGCGCGACTGTTCTCGAAAATTCGCTTGATGATGTCCTTGGCTTTGGTGGCGGGATTGAATAAAGGGATTTCTACCCTGGCTGGCAAGTCTGGATGGGCAAAGTAGGCCGAGGCGTCCTCGTACAAACTTTTTCGCAACGACTTGAACGTTGATAAGGCGTCCTCGGAGGTGGTCAGATTGGCACTATTGTCACTCAGGTGCCTGTCCAAAACACGACCATTGGCGGCCTCTTTCAATTCTTCTCGCAACGCCGCAGGCACATCGTATGCCGTGGGGGGCAGTTTGGCATCGGGCAGCGTTCCGCTGGCTTGCCCCCAGGGCATTTTACCGAAAATCCGGCCGCCACCTTTTAAACCAGTACCGGTGATCGGCTCCCACTCGTTATAGGCGGCATTCAGGCGTACCGGAACATTGCGGTAGAAAGAGTAGGGGTTTGCCGGATCGATGATGACCCAGCTGTTCATCTGGGCCACATAGCGCACCTCGAAATGACTGGAGGAACCGTCATGGCGCATCAAAATGTAGTTTTTGCCTTTAGGTGTTTGAAGAATGCCAAAGTACTTTTTTTCCTCGAAGTCCAGACGGGTGGGCTCGGTGATTTCGGTCTTGAAGGGCGTGAGAGAATCGAGCTGCTCGAGCGGGTAAACGCGGCCGGGGGTTAGTTCTTCGAGGGTGGGGAGGGAGGCTTGAGGAATAGCGGCTTCAGCCAGTTTTTCTTCGGGGGCGATGAATTCATTGGCCTCGGCAATCTCCGGCAGTGCACCGCTGCCTTTGAGGAAAGTGGCATTGAACAGTGTGTCCACCGCTGTGAATATGGCGCCAATGACGGCCGCTTTGCGTTCCGCGAGGGTGTTGGCGTTTACCGCTTGCTCGATTTTCAACCCGACGTTGGCAATACCGGCCCCCACCACGACAAGCGCCACTGGCCAACCGACGGCGGCCAACGGACCAAAAAGCCGGTTGAAGGCATTGAGGTAGCCTATCCACAGTTTCTTTCTCAATTCACCATTGGAATGCATCAGGTAATTGGCATCACTGATCATCCGCACCTGTGTTGCCTGGCTCAAAAAGGTGAAAGCATCTGTGGTGATTTTTTCATCCGTGGAATTGATCAGGTGATGATTGTCGTGTTGCCAGGTGCTGAAGAGCAGATCCAGCATTGCGTTCAGCCCTACTTGCTCGTGATCGGGACGCTCTTTGCGTATTGGTAGCAGGGTTGCCAAGCCCAGAGGGCTAACCCCTTCAAGCACCGACAACCAAAAATCGGTATTGACGTTGTCCTGGGTGATCTCGTGGTCCGCCAGTTGAAAATGCGACATCAGTCGCTGTCGTCCGGCAGTGTCCTTGGCCAATGACAATAGCCACCAATGCAGATCCCTGGGCGTTTCGAAGGCGTGAAACCCCCATGTTTCCCCTGGTACGTAGATAATTTGCCGACCATTACGATCAATGATGCGCAGAATATCGGTCGCGAAGAATTCGCCTATTTCGAGTTTGCAAATGCGCAACCCATCGATCGCCGGGGCGTCCGCTTGCAACATGTCGAAGGTGACCGGCCAGGAAACGTTTCCGGCTACGGCCTTGATGACTGTCCTGAAATTATCGTCAGACAGCCTTCCGCTTTCCCGGTCTTCCATCGCTTTGGCAATAAAACTGCACTTGGCCAATGCCCTGAAATGTCCTGCGTGGTTTTTCCAGAATGACGCCAGTTTATCGTTGTAGCGCACTTTGAAATTGATCGCCCAGAGGTCATTGAGTACCTCATTGCCATGCAGGCGGATTTCGTTGGTTTCATTGTATGTCCCGGCATCCGGACCGACGTGGTAAAAACCGCCGTAGACGTCGAGCAGGTCCGCATTGTCCTGATCATGAACATCGAAGCGTTTGATCACCAATTGCGGCAGGGTCAGCGATTGATGGGGGATGCCAAAGTGCTCCCAGCCGGTAAAGGCCTTGGGGTTGCTCGCTGTGGTGTTGTTGAAACGATGCCAGTAGACCGTTTCCGGCTCAATGTTGTGAATGCCGTGCTTGTCGAGAATCTCTTGGGCGGCTTCCCGGGCCATGGAATACATATCCGGGCAGGCATTCACCAGCTCGGGAATCAATGCCTTGAGCTTCATCGCGTCAGCGGCATTGGGCAGGGATGGGGTTTGATTGCTGTTCATATTTCTCTTCCTTGAGAAAAACTGGAAAGCCAAGTTTGGCAAAAAATCAGGAAGGCAGAATGGGTTTTGTGTAAGGAGAAAAAACTTTCGCAATACCCTGAAAGACATGGGCCAAGCCCACGGTCAGCCTCGTCTGTACGCTCTCCAGACAATCCTCCAGCCCTGTCCGAGCGGCCTTCGCAGCTCAAGCTTCGTGATTTGTGTCGGTGGACTTTTATGGTTGTCGGTTGACAACCGTTCGGTTCTTAACGAGACTGGAGGCTATGGATGGCTCGTGCATCTCACCCAAAAAAAGAAATCGAAATGGCCCTGCGTCACGCCGAAGAGCGAGGCTGGCGGATAGAAGTCGGCGGCAGTCACGCCTGGGGAAAGATCTACTGCCCTTTCAGGCATGATCTCTGTCGCTGTGGTGAGTTCTGTATCACCAGCGTATGCAGCACGCCGAGGAACTCTTTCAATCACGCGAAGGCATTACGGCGAGTGGTTGATAACTGTACGACGCAGCAGGTGACTGATGGGAAATCAGCACCTCGACTCAAGGAGTAAATCAATGGACTACATTTTCACCCTCAAGTATCAACTCGCGCAGTGCGATTGCGATCCCGACGAGTTGGTCGAACGGCTATACACGGCAGGCTGCGATGATGCCTTAGTCGGTATCGGATTGCCGGGCCGCTTGGCATTGGAGTTTACCCGCGAGGCCGTGACCGCCGAAGCGGCGCTGTTGAGCGCGCTGATGGACGTCAAACGCATCATTCCTGACGCTCGTTTGGTGGAGGTGGCACCGGACTTCGTCGGCCTGACGGATATTGCCGACATCGTCGGCGTTTCGCGGCAGAACATGCGCAAACTGATGCTGACTCATTGCAACAGCTTCCCGTTGGCCGTGCATGAGGGCAAGGCATCGGTCTGGCATCTGGCTGAGGTACTGAGCTGGCTGGATATGAAGGGCGGCTACAGCCTTGAACAACCGGTGATCGACGTCGCCCGTATCGCGCAAAGCGTCAATCTCGTCAAGGAATCCCGCCGGGTTGTTGCCTTGGGCGCCGAGTGGCAGGCGCTGGTTTGACACACCCCGCTCAGCGACGCGCCACGTCCGAAAAGTAGAATTTGTCCAGGGTATGCCGCGACTCGGTGTACTCGAACTGCCGGCCGTCCTGCAAAAAGGTCTGGTTACTCACCACGATCACATGGCTCTGGCCGTCGAGGTCCAGGTGCTGTTGGTCATCCTTGCCCCGCGGTACGGCTTCGATGGTGCGCTGCGCATAGCTGATCTGCAGCTGCAGGGTCTGTTCGATGAAGGCATAGATCGAGTGTTCGGCGATCTCGCGGTCCAGCCCCGGGATCAGCTCGGCGACGAAGTGGTTGATGTCGAGAATCACCCGTTTGCCATCGATTCGCCGTACGCGTTTGATCCGGGTGATCAGGCTGCCTTCTGGCGCCTGGATGTGTTCGAGCAGGGCGCCCTCGAGGGGGATCTGGCTGAACTCCACGACCTCGGTGCTGACGTCATTGCCCAGCCGTGGGTAGGTTTCCTGGAAGCTGACGATTCCCCCCAACTGCAATTCGATCGGTGCCGGTGACAGGACGAAAGTGCCCTTGCCATGGACTTTCTGTGCGAAGCCGCGCTCCTGAAGTTGCTCGATGGCCTTGCGCACGGTGCCGCGGCTGGCCTGGTAGCTGTCCATCAATTCGGTTTCCGAGGGCAACCTGGCGCCACGTTCCAGACGTTCGGTGGTGATGCTGGCAAGCAGATCGGTGTAGATCTGGTTGTATTTACTCATGGGGATGGCTCTGTGCCGCTGTACTCAAGGCTTGGAACCTTAAGGGCAGGGCTGGGGTTTGTCCATTTATGGGTGATCATATAAATATTTCGTGACTCGTCTGTACGAGTTGTTGCTTTAACTCGTACAGACGAGTACTTTTCGTTTCGGCGTGCTGCCAATAACGCTCTCCAATAACAAGAAGCTAAAACGGAAGAAAAAGCATGAGCCACGACTACCCGACGATCGCCGGCGAGATCCTGCAAAGCCTCGGCGGTACAGACAACCTCGAACAGGCTGCGCACTGTGTGACCCGCCTGCGCCTGGCGTTGACAGACCCAAGCCTGGTCGACAACGCCACCCTGAACCAGATCGACCTGGTCAAAGGCTCGTTCTTCACCGGCGGTCTGCTGCAAATCGTCATCGGCCCCGGTGAAGTGGAGAAGGTCTACGCCGCGTTGCGCCAGCAGACCGGCCTTGCGGCCTCGACCATCGCCGACGTCAAACAGAAAAGCGCCGAGAAGATCAACCCCATGCAGCGCCTGGTGCGGGTGTTCTCCGATGTGTTCATGCCGATCCTGCCGGCGCTGATCATTGCCGGCCTGCTGATGGGCATCAACAACCTGATGGGCGCCAAGGGCATGTTCATCGAAGGCCAGACCCTGCTGGAGGCCTACCCCAATCTGAACGGTGTCTGGAGCCTTATCAACCTGATGGCCAACACTTCGTTCGTGTTCCTCCCGGCATTGGTCGGCTGGTCGGCGGCCAAGCGTTTTGGTGGCAGTGAAATCCTCGGCATTGTGCTCGGCCTGATGCTGGTCCACCCGGATCTGCTCAATGCCTGGAACTACGGCAAGGCGGTCTCTGGCCTCGACGGTCAGAGCTTGCCGTACTTCGACATCCTCGGTCTGTTCCAGATCGAGAAGGTCGGGTATCAAGGGCAGATCCTGCCGATCCTGCTGGCGGCCTGGGTCATGAGCACTATCGAGAAATGGTTGCGGGCGCGAGTACCGAACGCCATTCAGCTGTTGGTGGTGCCGATCACGACCATCGTGGTCACCGGTGTGTTGGCGCTGGCGGTGATTGGTCCGGTCACCCGGCACCTGGGGATCCTCATCACCGAAGGTATGGTCCTGCTGTTCGATCTGGCGCCAATGGTCGGCGGGGCGATCTTCGGTCTGCTCTACGCGCCGCTGGTGATCACCGGTATGCACCACATGTTCCTCGCCGTGGACCTGCAGTTGATCTCGACCCAGGGCGGCACCTTCATCTGGCCGATGATCGTCATGTCCAACCTGGCCCAGGGCAGCGCCGCGCTGGCGGTGTTCACCATGACCCGCAATGTGCGGGATAAAAGCATGGCCTCGACCTCGGCGATTTCTGCCTACTTCGGCATCACCGAACCGGCCATGTTCGGGGTCAACCTGCGCTACAAGTTTCCGTTCTACGCCGCCCTGATCGGTTCGGCGCTGGGCTGCATTTTCCTGTCGATGAACAAGGTCCAGGCCTCGGCAATTGGCGTCGGCGGGCTACCGGGTTTCATCTCGATCATTCCGCAATTCATCCCGATGTTCGTGATCGGCATGGTGATCGCGATGGTGGTGCCGTTTGTGCTGACGTGTGGGTTGAGCATGAAGATTGTCCGGCCTGGATACCGGGTCGCCTGATAGATCGCTATCGCGAGCAAGCTCGCTCCCACAGGGGTATGCATTTCAAATGTGGGAGCGGGCTTGCTCGCGATGAGGCCCTCAAGGCCTATACAAAACTAACTGAAGGAACACGCCATGCAACACTGGCAACGTTCGGTGATCTACCAGATCTACCCGAAGAGTTTTCACAGCCACGCCGGCAAAGCCACGGGCGATCTGCTCGGGGTGGTCGCCAAGCTCGATTATCTGCACTGGCTGGGCGTCGACTGCCTGTGGATAACGCCGTTCCTGCGTTCGCCGCAACGCGACAACGGTTACGACATCAGCGACTACTACGCCATCGACCCGAGCTACGGGACCATGGCCGACTGTGAATTGCTGATTGCCGAGGCGGGCAAGCGCGGTATCAAGTTGATGCTCGATATCGTGGTCAACCACACCTCCATCGAGCACCAGTGGTTCCAGCAGGCCCGCAGCAGCCTGGATAACCCGTACCGCGACTTCTACATCTGGCGCGATCAGCCGAACAACTGGGAGTCCAAGTTTGGCGGTTCGGCCTGGGAGTACGAGGCGCAAACCGGCCAGTACTACCTGCACCTGTTCGACCACACCCAGGCCGACCTGAACTGGGACAACCCGCTGGTGCGCGCCGAAGTCTTCAAGATGATGCGCTTCTGGCGTGACAAGGGCGTCGGCGGTTTTCGCCTGGACGTGATCAACCTGATCTCGAAACCGGCGGATTTTCCCGAGGACCAGAGTGACGGTCGGCGCTTCTACACCGACGGCCCCAATGTGCATCAGTACTTGCAGGAAATGCACCGGGAAGTCTTCGACGGTCATGACCTGATCAATGTCGGCGAGATGTCTTCCACCAGTCTCGAGCACTGCATTCGCTACTCGCGCCCTGAGTCGAAAGAACTGTCGATGACCTTCAACTTTCATCATTTGAAAGTCGATTACCCGAACCTGCAGAAATGGATTCGCGCCGACTTCGACTTCCTCGACCTCAAGCGCATCCTCTCCGACTGGCAGACCGGCATGCAAGCCGGTGGCGGCTGGAACGCGTTGTTCTGGTGTAACCACGATCAGCCGCGGGTGGTCTCGCGCTTCGGTAATGACCGCGAACACCGGGCGGTCTCGGCAAAGATGCTCGGTACTGCGTTGCACTTTCTGCAAGGCACGCCGTTCGTGTACCAGGGTGAAGAGCTGGGCATGACCAATCCGGGGTTCGATCACATCGACCATTACCGCGATGTCGAGACGCTGAACATCTATCGGCTCAAGCGCGATGCCGGAGAATCCGAGACGCAAAACATGGCGGCGATCATGCAGAAATCCCGGGACAACGGCCGCACGCCGATGCACTGGAATGCTCAGCCACATGCCGGTTTCAGTACTACCGAACCGTGGATCGGCGTGCCGGAAAACGCGGCGCTGATCAATGTCGAACAGCAACTCGAAGACCCTGCCTCGGTGCTGCATCACTATCGCCAGCTGATCGCCTTGCGCCGCAGCGAGCCGCTGATCCAGGACGGGGTCTATCGCCAGCTGTTGCCCGAACACCTGCAAGTCTGGGCCTATCTGCGTGAAGCTAAGGGCGAGCGTCTGCTGGTGCTGAACAACTTCTACGCCACGACCTGCGAAGTCGAATTGCCGGAAGGGGTGATCAGCGACGCAATGGCGCAACGCCTGGTGATCAGCAACTACGGGGACTGCCCAGTCCGCAATCGGCAGGTGGTCCTGCGGCCCTATGAGTCGTTCGTGCTGCATCTGACTGACTAATCGGAAAAACCCTTCGCTTTTGATCGGCTCGCATGACTCGTGCGCGGGAAAGTTGCGCCCGAAAATTGGCTGACCAACACAATAAAAATAATGGAGCGGCACTTGAAAACAACAATAAATCGCAGCCTTGCTGCGTCGTGCGTATGCCTGGTATTGCCATTCTCGGCCCAGGCACTGGAGTTCTCCGGTTACTTGCGTAGCGGGGTGGGGACCTCGACCAACAGCAGTTCACAGTCATGTTTCAAGTTACCTGGCGCGCAGACGAAATACCGACTGGGCAACGAGTGCGAACAGTACGGGGAGCTGGAGTTGCGCCAGGACCTGGCCACCGCAGGCGACGGTTCGGTGCTCAGCGTCGACGGTATGGCGTCGCTGTATAACCGGTACGACCGCAGCCTCACCTTCAACGGCGATAACGGTTCGGTGCGCATGCCGCAGCTGTACGCGCAGTGGTCGAAGATGCCCAGTCTCAATGGCGGTTCATTGTGGGCCGGTCGGCGTTACTACAAGCGCAATGACATCCATATTTCCGACTTCTATTACTGGAACCAGAGCGCCACCGGCGGCGGTATCGAGGATGTGTTGATCGGCAATCTGGAATACAGCTACGCCTTCTCGCGCAAGGACAACCTGTACCAGAAGGACTACATCAATCGGCACGACTTCAATGTCTCCGGGTTCAACACCAACCCCGGCGGCGCGCTGGAGTTCGGCCTGAGCTATATAGACAAACCGGACAGTCGCGACGCGCACCGTGGCTGGGCGGTGACCACCCAGCATGTGCAGAGCGGTTTTCTCGGCGGCAAGAATAAACTGGCTTTTCAGTACGGCGAAGGACCGGGTACCGGCCTTGGCTACACCGGTAATGTCAGGCTCGACGACAGTAACAAGAGTTACCGTCTGGTGGAGTTCTTCGACTGGCAGGTGACCCCGCGTTTCGGGGGGCAGGTCGAGGCGGTCTATCAGAAAGACATTCGTCCGGACGGCGCCGATCAGAACTGGGTTTCCCTCGGTGTTCGGCCGGCCTATGCCCTTACGGAGCAGTTCAAACTGGTCACCGAGCTGGGGCACGATCAGGTCGAGGCTCCGGGCGGCACGCGCAAGCTGAGCAAGTTCACCTTCGCCCCGACCTGGTCGCCCAAGGGCCCGGATTTCTGGGCGCGCCCGGAAGTGCGGCTGTACTACACCTATGCCAGCTGGAACCAGGCGGCGAAACGTGCGGCCAACCAATTGGCGGCGGGTTCGGCGTTGTCCGACACCGGAGCTTTCGGCAAGGCGCGGCATGGTTCGAACGTCGGATTGCAGGTCGAGTATTGGTGGAAATAACGGCGACGTCCGAAAAACCGATGGCGCAGCCTGCGATCTTTTGATCTTTTTACAACGGGTAAATCAAAATCAAAAGATCGCAGCCTTCGGCAGCTCCTACATAGAGATTAAAACTGCAGGTGAAGTCATGGCCACAACCCAACATTTGCAACTGCTAGCGCCCCTGTCCGGGGTGCTGATGCCGCTTGATCAAGTGCCGGACCCGGTGTTCTCCAGTCGCCTGATCGGTGATGGCCTGTGCATCGATCCGACCTCGCAAACCCTCTGCGCGCCCATGGCCGGAGTGATCAGCAATCTGCCGCGCAGTGGCCATGCGGTCAGCATCACCGACGACAGCGGCGTGCAGGTGTTGATGCACATTGGTCTGGACACGGTGAACCTGGCCGGCAAGGGTTTCACACGGTTGGTGGAAGAAGGGCAGCGGGTCGAGGCCGGGCAGGCCTTGATCGAATTCGACGCCGACTACATCGCCTTGCATGCCCGCAGCCTGCTGACCTTGATGCTGGTGGTCAGCGCCGAGCCCTTCAGCCTGCTGACGCCGGTCAGCGCAATAGTCGAAAGCGGGCAGCCGCTGTTGCGTTTGAATCTGGCCGAGCAGCCGGCCGATGCGACGCTGGCGCCAGAGGGCGAAGCACAGTTTTCGCGACCGGTGATCCTGTCCAATCCGAACGGTTTGCATGCCCGCCCCGCAGCGGTATTCGCTCAGGCGGCGAAGGGCTTTGCGGCGAGTATTTGTCTGCATAAGCAACAGACCAGTGCCAACGCCAAATCCCTGGTGGCGATCATGGCGTTGCAGACCGCCCAGGGCGATACCTTGCAGATCAGTGCGGTGGGCGAGGATGCCGAATTGGCGATCAACACCCTCGTCGAGTTGCTGGCGGCGGGCTGTGGTGAAGCGGTCGCGGCGGCGGTGGTCAGTGAGCCGGTTGCCGTCGTTGAAGCGCCTTCATTGAAAGTCTTGCGTGGTGTGTGTGCCTCGCCAGGCTCGGCATTCGGGCGGGTGGTGCAGGTGGCCGAGCAGACTCTGGAGGTGGCTGAATTCGGTGCCGATCAAGCCGATGAGCGCAGGCATTTGGAGCGTGGGTTGTTCCAGGCGACGCAAGCACTGCAGGGGTTATGCGACAACGCCACAAGCGATGCGCAAGCGGAGATCTTCAAGGCCCATCAGCAGCTGCTGGAAGACCCGAGCCTGTTGGAGCAGGCCTACGCCTTGATCGCTGAAGGGAAAAGCGCCGCGTTCGCCTGGCGCAACTCGACCGAGGCCACGGCCGCGCTGTTCACGCAACTCGGTAGCGCGTTGCTGGCCGAGCGCGCGGTAGACCTGGCGGACGTTGGCCAGCGGGTCCTCAAACTGATTCTTGGCGTGCAGGACAGCGTCTGGGTGTTGCCGGACCAGGCCATCCTGATTGCCGAGCAACTCACGCCGTCGCAGACCGCCGGCCTCGATACCAGCAAGGTGGTGGGCTTTGCCACCGTGGGCGGCGGCGCCACCAGTCACGTGGCGATTCTTGCCCGGGCCTTTGGTTTGCCGGCCTTGTGCGGGCTGCCAACCCAGGTACTGGCGCTGGTCAGCGGCACTCAAGTCTTGCTCGATGCCGACAACGGTGAATTGCAGCTGGACCCTGATCTTTCGGCTATCGAACAGCTGCAGGCCAAGCGTCAGCAACAACGCCAGCGGCATCAGCGCGAACTCGAACAGGCTGCGCTGGCGGCCTGTACCCGCGACGGCCATCACTTCGAGGTGACGGCCAACGTCGCCTCGCTGCCTGAAGTTGAACAGGCGATAGCGCTGGGAGGCGAGGGTGTCGGTCTGCTGCGTTCGGAGTTTCTGTATCTGGAACGCAACCACGCACCTGGCCATGACGAGCAAGCCGCTACCTACAGCGCCATCGCCTGCGCGCTGGGGCCGGAGCGCAATCTGGTGGTGCGCACCCTGGACGTCGGCGGCGACAAGCCGCTGGCTTATGTGCCGATGGACAGCGAGGCCAACCCCTTTTTGGGCATGCGCGGGATTCGCCTGTGCCTGGCGCGTCCCGAGCTGTTACGTGAGCAATTCCGAGCGATTCTGAGCTGTGCCGGGCTGGCCCGTCTGCACATCATGCTGCCGATGGTCAGCCAGTTATCCGAACTGCGCGAGGCTCGGCAGATGCTCGAAGTGGAGGCGCTGGCACTGGGGCTCAAGGCATTGCCCAAGCTCGGCATCATGATCGAGGTGCCGGCAGCGGCATTGATGGCTGACCTGTTCGCCGCCGAAGTGGACTTCTTCTCCATCGGCACCAACGACCTGACCCAGTACACCCTGGCCATGGATCGTGACCATCCGCGGCTGGCCAGTCAGGCGGACAGTTTTCATCCGTCGGTGCTGCGCCTGATCGCCAGCACCGTGAAAGCCGCCCATGCCCATGGCAAGTGGGTCGGCGTGTGTGGCGCGATGGCCTCCGAAGCGTTGGCGGTGCCGCTGTTGCTCGGCCTGGGGGTGGATGAGTTGTCGGTCAGTGTGCCGTTGATTCCGTCGATCAAGGCGACGATCCGCGAAGTCGACCTGAGGGAGTGCCAGGCCATCGCGCAACAGGTTCTGAGCCTGGAAAGCGCCGAGCAGGTACGCGAAGTCTTGCGCCGGCATCAACAGACAGCAGCCGTCAGCTCATTGGTCCTGGAGAACTGAACATGTTCGAGAAATTACAGCGTGCGTTCTGGAAAGCCCTGACTCCGGATCTGGTGGTGGATCAACCCAAGGCACTGGCGCAGCCTGCCGGGACGACAGCCCTGGAGCCGGGCATTGTTGCGGCACTGGGCGGGTCGAATAACCTCAAGGCGCAACAACGCGTCGCCCTCACACGGGTGCGGGTGGAACTCCACGATCAAGCACAGATAGACCCGCTGGCCTTGCGTGCGGCGGGTGTGCCGGGAGTCATGGTATTGGCGGGAGGGGTGGTGCATTTGCTAGTGGGGTTGCCGGTGTAATCGAGCCGGATGGCCAGAGGGCAAGCCCCCTGGCCACGACAAACCGGTGTCACAAGATCCTTTATCGATTCAGGCTAGATACTGGTTCAACAACCGTTCCATTCGCGCGTCGAGGCGGCGTTTGATTTCGGTTTCGATATGCGGCGCAAAGTCGTCGATCACGTCTTGCATGATCAATTGGGCGGCGGCGCGCAGTTCGTCGTCCAGGTGCAGCAGGGCGTCGGGACCTTTGGCGGCGACCGGTGCAGGCGCGGGCTGTGGCGCTGCGACCGGTTCTGGTGCCGCTTGCACGGGTGCAGGCTCGAGGCTTTCGGCAGGCGGTTTGCCGCCCACCATGTCGGACAGCATGGGGATCTGCACTTCGTTGGTAACCATTTCGGTCAGCAGCGGTGGTTGCAGGTTGTCATCGCCGAGCAGTTGGCGGATCGACTCAAGGTCGTCCAGCAGATGCGCGGACTTTTGCTGCGGGTTTGGAGTGTCCATCGGGTGCTCAGAGTCGCTGTAGACGGTGATCTTGCAGAGGATAGCCCTGTTCGCGGTAGAAACGGAAACTCTCCCGCGCGGCCTGACGAATAGTAGGGTCTTCGACCACCACTTCTGCCACACGGGCAAAGCGCTGGGCAAATGCCGGGACTTTCAGGTCCAGATTGACCAGCAGATCCGAATGCTGCCCGCAATCTTCGCCGAGACCCAGGACAATCAGCCCGTCCGGTTCGCTTTCGGCAGGACCATGGGGCACGAAGCTCTCGCCCTTGAAGCCCCACAAGCGAGCATCGAGATCGTCACGCTGGGCCGCATCGCTGCAGTGCAGGTAGATCCGGTGCCCCATGCGCCAGGCTTTCTCGGTGAGTTTGCAGGCGAAGTCCAGGCGTGCGGAAGGATCGGCGCTGGGCAGAATATAGAAGTCGACTTTGGTCATTGCGGGTCCTGACGCCCGGCCCGCATCATCCACGGATGACACAGGCCGGGGTCTTCAGTTTCAGGCTTTGGCGCGGTCCAGCAGGTACTGGGTCAGCAGAGGAACCGGACGGCCAGTGGCGCCCTTGTCCTTGCCACCGCTGGTCCAGGCAGTCCCGGCGATGTCCAGGTGCGCCCAGTTGTATTGCTTGGTGAAGCGCGACAGGAAGCAGGCAGCGGTGATGGTGCCGGCTTTCGGACCGCCGATGTTGGCGATGTCGGCGAACGGGCTGTCCAGTTGTTCCTGGTACTCATCGAACAGCGGCAGTTGCCAGGCGCGGTCGTCAGCTTGCTGGCCGGCGCTCAACAGTTGCCCGATCAGCTCGTCGTTGTTGCCCAGCAGGCCAGAGGTGTGAGCCCCCAACGCGACCACGCAAGCACCGGTCAGGGTGGCGATGTCGATCACGGCCTGTGGCTTGAAGCGTTCGGCGTAGGTCAGGGCATCGCACAACACCAGACGGCCTTCGGCGTCAGTGTTGAGGATTTCCACGGTCTGCCCGCTCATGGTGGTGACGATGTCGCCCGGACGCGCCGCGCCGCCGCTCGGCATGTTCTCGGCACAGGCCAGGCTGCACACCAGATTGATCGGCAACTTCAGCTCGAGCACCGCATGCAGGGTGCCGAACACACTGGCCGAGCCGCCCATGTCGTACTTCATCTCGTCCATGCCGGCACCCGGCTTGAGGCTGATACCGCCGGTGTCGAAGGTGATGCCTTTACCGACCAGCACATAAGGCTTCTCGGATTTCTTGCCACCCTGGTAATTCATGACAATCAGGCGAGGCGGCTGATCGCTGCCCTGGCCAACGGCGTAGAACGCGCCCATGCCCAGTTCTTTGATTTTTTTCTCGTCGTGAATCTCGACCTTCAGGCCTTTGTGCGCCTTGCCGAGGTTTTTCGCCTGTTCGGCGAGGAAGCTCGGGTGGCAGATGTTCGGTGGCAGGTTGCCCAGGTCGCGGGTGAATGCCATGCCGCCGGCGATGGCCTGGGCGTGGGTCACGGCACGTTCGACTTCGGCTTGCGCGGCCTTGATGGTCAGCAGGGTGATTTTCTTCAGGGCGCGCGGTTCGGTTTTCTGGCTCTTGAACTGCTCGAAGAGGTACTCGCCGTCCACCAGGGTTTCGGCCAGCAGACGTGTCTTGCCATAGCTGTCACGGCCCTGGACGGTCACTTCGTCCAGCGCCAGTGTCGCGTCGCTGCCGCCCAGGCCTTTGAGGGTGTTGAGCAGGCCGCTGATGATTTTGCGGAACGGGCGATCACCCAGCTCGGCGTCTTTACCGATACCCACCAGCAGTACGCGGTCGGCCTTGAGGTTAGGCAGGCTATGCAGCAACAGGCTCTGGCCAACTTTGCCGGCCAGGTCGCCACGCTTGAGGACTGCGCTGATGGCGCCGCCGCTGAGTTCGTCGAGTTGTTTGGCGACCATGCCGAGCTTGCGGCCTTCGCCGACGGCGACCACCAGAGTGGCGGTCTTCAACGTTTCTGGGCTAACACTTTTTACAACCAGTTCCATGTCCGGGTCCCTGAATAAATGGTCAAAGTGCGCGGCGCTCGAAGGCGTGCGCTTGGCTTATCTATATAAAGCTTTGATTATCAAAGGCGCCGGTCCGTGCCAGCGACAAAGCCGCCAGTTTGAACCTCGCCGGCCGAGGCTGACAACCCTCTCATGAGCGAACGTCGCCGCATTACGTGCAGCTTGAGCGTGCGCAGTGACAGGCGCGCCCAATCACAGGATAATGCGCCATCTTTTTCGGCGGCCCCGCTACACGAGCCGGCCCGAATACGTTTGCTTGTTTGGCCGCCTTAGCCTGACAACCCTGGAGTGTCTGGTTTGATTGTCTTTCGTTATCTGTCCCGAGAAGTCCTGTTAACCTTGAGCGCCGTCAGCGCCGTCCTGCTAGTCATCATTATGAGCGGACGTTTCATCAAGTACCTGGCGCAGGCTGCCTCGGGCGCCCTGGACCCGGGATCGCTGTTTCTGATCATGGGTTTTCGCCTGCCAGGCTTCCTGCAACTGATTCTGCCATTGGGGCTGTTTCTCGGCATTCTGCTGGCTTACGGCCGGCTGTACCTGGAAAGCGAAATGACCGTGCTCTCCGCGACGGGCATGAGCCAGCAGCGTTTGCTGGGCATGACCCTGTTTCCGGCCACGCTGGTGGCGTTGGTGGTGGCGTGGTTGAGCCTGAGCCTGGCGCCGCAAGGGGCGAACCAGTTCCAGCTGCTGATCAACAAGCAGGATGCGCTGACCGAATTCGATACCCTGGTGCCGGGTCGCTTCCAGGCGTTGCGCGATGGCACTCGCGTGACCTACACCGAGCAGTTGTCCGATGATCGCGCCAATCTGGAGGGCGTATTCATTTCGCAAAAAAATACTTCCTCCGACAAGAGCAAGGATCGCGGCATCTCCGTGCTGGTTGCCCAGAGCGGGCGTCAGGAAATTCAGAAGGACGGTAACCGTTACCTGATTCTCGAGAATGGCTATCGCTACGACGGTAATCCGGGGCAGGCCGATTATCGTGCCATCAAGTACGACACCTATGGCGTGCTGCTGCCCAAGCCGGATGTCAGTGACGAAGTGACCGATCGCGACGCGATGTCGACCCGGGATCTGCTTGCCAACGACGACCTGCGTTCGAACACCGAGCTGCAATGGCGGCTTTCCCTGCCGCTGCTGGTGTTTATCGTGACCCTGATGGCGGTGCCCTTGTCTCGGGTCAATCCACGCCAGGGTCGTTTTCTCAAGCTGCTTCCGGCAATTCTTCTTTATATGGCTTATCTGACCATCCTGATCGCCGCCCGTGGTGCGCTGGAAAAAGGCAAGATTCCAGCGGCGCTGGGATTGTGGTGGGTGCACGCGATCTTCCTGTCCATCGGTCTGGGGCTGCTGTACTGGGAGCCGCTGCGGCTGAAGCTGGCGAGTCGCCGCAGTGCGCTGGAGGTGGCCCGTGGATAAGCTCGATCGCTACATCGGTAGTAGCGTGTTCTTGGCCATTGTCGCGGTCCTGGGGATTATTCTCGGTCTGGCGTCATTGTTTGCCTTCATCGATGAGATGGGCGACGTCAGCGATACCTACACCTTGCTCGATGTCTTGAGTTTTGTGCTGCTGACCGCGCCGCGGCGGGTCTACGACATGTTGCCGATGGCCGCCTTGATCGGCTGTCTGATCGGCCTTGGCAGCCTGGCCAGTGCCAGCGAACTGACCATCATGCGCGCTGCCGGGGTGTCCATCGGTCGGATCGTCTGGGCAGTGATGAAGCCGATGCTGGTGCTGATGCTGGCGGGCGTGCTGGTCGGCGAGTACGTAGCCCCGGCCACGGAAAACATCGCGCAGGCCAACCGTTCCCTGGCTCAGGGCGGCGGTGAAGCGCAGAGCGCCAAGCATGGTTTGTGGCACCGTCAGGGCGACGAGTTCATTCACGTCAACTCGGTGCAACCCAATGGCCTGCTGTACGGTGTAACCCGTTATCGCTTCGACGATCAGCGCCACTTGTTGTCCTCGAGTTTTGCCAAGCGTGCGACGTTCAATGAGGACCATTGGATGTTGACCGAGGTCACCACCACGCTGTTCCATGACGGCCGTACTGAAGTCGTCCCCTTGCCCGAAGAGCGCTGGGAAGTGGCCTTGAGCCCGCAGTTGCTCAGTACTGTGGTGATGGCGCCGGAATCGCTGTCGATCAGCGGTTTGTGGGGATATATCCACTATCTGGCCGATCAGGGCTTGAACAATGGTCGCTACTGGCTGGCATTTTGGGTCAAGGTGTTGCAACCGCTGGTCACTGCCGCGCTGGTGCTGATGGCGATTTCGTTCATTTTCGGCCCGCTGCGTTCGGTGACCCTCGGTCAGCGGGTGTTCACCGGCGTGCTGGTGGGCTTCACCTTCCGTATTGCCCAGGATCTGCTGGGGCCGTCGAGCCTGGTGTTCGGTTTCTCGCCGCTATTTGCGGTGTTGGTGCCGGCCGGCATCTGCGCACTGGCCGGGGTCTGGCTGTTGCGACGAGCCGGCTGATAGCGGGTTCGCCGGGCATTGGCGAGTTGAAAACGCCCCGGTCGAAAGGCCGGGGCGTTTTTGCATTCACGGCGGCTGACAGGCAAACGTGACGCTAGGGCCGTGAATCAGGTACAATTCCCGGCTATTTTTCGGCGGGCTATGCCTGCAGCCTTTTTGAGTGTTGATCCGTGAGTGATTTGAGTCATATCCGCAATTTCTCCATCATCGCCCACATTGACCATGGCAAGTCGACTCTGGCCGATCGCTTCATCCAGATGTGCGGCGGCCTGGCCGAGCGCGAAATGGAAGCCCAGGTACTGGATTCCATGGACCTCGAGCGTGAGCGCGGGATCACCATCAAGGCCCACAGCGTCACCCTTTATTACACCGCTCGCGATGGCATCAAGTACCAACTGAACTTCATTGACACCCCGGGCCACGTCGACTTCACCTATGAAGTCAGTCGGTCGCTGGCGGCCTGTGAAGGTGCGTTGCTGGTGGTCGATGCCGGTCAGGGCGTGGAAGCGCAATCGGTTGCCAACTGCTATACCGCGATCGAGCAGGGCCTTGAGGTCATGCCAGTGCTGAACAAGATCGACCTGCCTCAGGCCGATCCGGACCGCGTAAAGGAAGAAATCGAAAAAATCATCGGTATCGATGCCACCGACGCGGTCGAGTGCAGCGCCAAGACCGGTCAGGGCGTCGACGAAGTGCTCGAACGCCTGGTTCACACGATTCCTGCGCCAACCGGTAACATCGAAGATCCGCTGCAAGCGTTGATCATCGACTCCTGGTTCGACAACTACCTGGGCGTTGTTTCCCTGGTACGTGTGCGCCACGGCCGTGTGAGGAAGGGCGACAAGATCCTGGTCAAATCCACCGGCAAGATCCACCTGGTGGACAGCGTCGGTGTGTTCAACCCGAAACACTCCGCCACCGTTGATCTGAAGGCCGGCGAAGTGGGCTTCATCATTGCCGGTATCAAGGACATTCACGGTGCGCCGGTCGGTGACACCCTGACCTTGAGCTCCACGCCGGACGTCGACGTCCTGCCAGGCTTCAAACGCATTCAGCCGCAGGTCTACGCCGGTCTGTTCCCGGTCAGCTCCGACGACTTCGAAGATTTCCGTGAAGCCCTGCAAAAGCTCACGCTCAACGACTCGTCCCTGCAGTACACCCCGGAAAGCTCCGACGCCCTGGGCTTCGGCTTCCGTTGCGGGTTCCTCGGCATGCTGCACATGGAAATCATCCAGGAGCGCCTGGAGCGCGAGTACGACCTGGACCTGATTACCACGGCGCCGACGGTTATTTTCGAGTTGTTGCTGAAAACCGGTGAAACGATTTACGTCGATAACCCGTCGAAGCTGCCGGATCTGTCGGCGATCGAGGATATGCGCGAGCCAATCGTGCGGGCCAATATTCTTGTGCCGCAAGAGCACCTGGGTAACGTCATTACCCTGTGTATCGAAAAGCGTGGCGTGCAGCACGACATGCTGTTCCTCGGTACTCAGGTCCAGGTGACCTACGATCTGCCGATGAACGAAGTGGTCCTGGACTTCTTCGACCGTCTGAAGTCCACCAGCCGTGGCTATGCTTCGCTGGATTACCATTTCGATCGTTATCAATCAGCTAATCTGGTGAAGCTGGATGTGTTGATCAACGGTGACAAAGTCGACGCCCTGGCGCTGATCGTACACAAGGACAATGCGCACTACAAAGGTCGCCAGTTGACCGAGAAGATGAAAGAACTGATTCCACGTCAGATGTTCGACGTCGCAATCCAGGCCGCCATTGGCGGGCAGATTATTGCGCGGACCTCCGTCAAGGCACTCAGAAAGAACGTATTGGCCAAATGCTACGGCGGTGACGTTAGCCGTAAGCGCAAGCTGTTGGAAAAGCAGAAGGCCGGTAAAAAACGCATGAAGCAGGTCGGTAACGTGGAAATTCCACAAGAAGCCTTCCTTGCAGTGCTCAGGTTGGATAGTTAGGTCCTATGTCACTAAATTTCCCGCTGTTGCTGGTCATCGCCGTGTTCGTCTGCGGCCTGTTGGCGTTGCTCGATCTGGTTTTCCTGGCGCCGCGTCGGCGTGCCGCCATTGCCTCCTATCAGGGCAGCGTCAGCCAGCCTGATGGGGTGGTGGTCGAGAAACTGAACAAAGAGCCGCTGCTGGTCGAATACGGCAAGTCGTTCTTCCCGGTGTTGTTCATCGTGCTGGTGCTGCGTTCGTTCCTGGTGGAGCCGTTCCAGATTCCTTCCGGCTCGATGAAACCGACCCTGGACGTTGGCGACTTCATTCTGGTGAACAAATTTTCTTACGGGATCCGCCTGCCGGTACTCGACAAGAAAATCATCGAAGTCGGTGATCCACAGCGTGGCGATGTGATGGTGTTCCGCTTTCCGAGCGATCCGAACGTCAACTACATCAAGCGTGTAGTGGGCCTGCCGGGTGACCAGATTCGCTACACCAGCGACAAGCGGCTGTTCGTCAATGGCCAGTCGGTCGCTGAGCAGATGGTCGGTTCCGAGCCGGGTACGCTGGGCAGTGCCGAGCTCTACAAGGAAAAACTCGGCGCTGCCGAGCACCTGATCCGCAAGGAAATGAGCCGCTACCGTTCGCCGCCGGACCGTCAGTGGGTCGTGCCCGCCGGGCATTACTTCATGATGGGCGACAACCGCGACAACTCGAACGACAGTCGCTACTGGGATGATCCGAGTATTCCCAAGGATCTGCTAGGCATGGTTCCCGACAAGAACATCGTCGGCAAGGCCTTTGCAGTCTGGATGAGCTGGCCCGAACCAAAACTCAGTCACCTGCCGAATTTCTCGCGGGTTGGCCTGATCAAGTAATCACACACGGCGCTGTTGAACACAGCGCCGAATGCTTTTCTGGGTCTTGTAGAATAGTTCACGGCAGCGTCTTTCATCGCCGCCAGTGAGTTTTGCAGGGATATCACCAAAAGCATGCAGTCAACGATATTCAGGATGTGGATTTGAACACAGCGTTAATTGTCGAGGGCCGTCGGTGCCTCGCCCCTAGGGTGGTGAAATTCGACCACGAACTCAGCGTGGGTAAACCGTGAGCGTCTCTTTAAGCCGTCTCGAGCGTCAGCTCGGCTATACCTTCAAAGACCAGGAACTGATGGTCCTGGCCCTGACTCACCGCAGTTTTGCCGGGCGCAACAATGAGCGCCTGGAATTCCTCGGTGATGCCATTCTCAACTTCGTCGCCGGTGAAGCCTTGTTCGACCGCTTCCCGCTCGCCCGCGAAGGCCAGCTGTCGCGTTTGCGTGCACGACTGGTGAAAGGCGAAACCCTGGCCGTACTGGCTCGCGGTTTCGATCTGGGCGAGTACCTGCGCCTGGGTTCCGGCGAGTTGAAGAGCGGCGGTTTTCGTCGTGAATCGATCCTTGCGGACGCCCTGGAAGCCTTGATCGGCGCCATCTACCTCGATGCTGGCATGGACATGGCGCGTGAACGCGTGCTGGCCTGGCTGGCGTCCGAGTTCGAAGGCCTGACACTGGTCGATACCAACAAAGATCCAAAGACGCGTCTGCAAGAATTCCTGCAGTCGCGTGCCTGTGACCTGCCGCGTTACGAAGTGGTGGATATCCAGGGTGAGCCGCATTGCCGGACGTTCTTCGTCGAATGCGAAATCACCTTACTGAACGAAAAAAGCCGAGGTCAGGGTGTGAGTCGTCGTATTGCCGAACAGGTAGCGGCCGCTGCAGCACTGATTGCCCTGGGCGTGGAGAATGGCCATGACTGATTCAACTGCAACTCGCTGTGGCTATGTCGCCATTGTCGGCCGCCCCAACGTGGGCAAATCCACGCTGCTGAACCATATTCTCGGGCAGAAGCTGGCGATCACTTCGCGCAAGCCGCAGACCACCCGCCACAACATGCTCGGGATCAAGACCGAAGGCACCGTGCAAGCGGTCTACGTCGACACCCCCGGCATGCACAAAGGCGGCGAGAAAGCGCTGAACCGTTACATGAACAAAACCGCTTCGGCGGCGTTGAAAGACGTCGACGTGGTGATCTTCGTGGTTGATCGCACCCGCTGGACCGACGAAGACCAGATGGTTCTCGAGCGCGTTCAGTATGTGCAAGGCCCGGTGATCGTGGCGTTGAACAAGACCGATCGGATCGAAGACAAAGCCGAACTGATGCCGCACCTGAGCTGGTTGCAAGAGCAGTTGCCGAACGCGCAGATCATGCCGATTTCGGCGCAGCACGGCCACAACCTCGAAGCACTGGAGCGGGTGATCGCCGAGCACCTGCCGGAAAACGAGCACTTCTTCCCCGAAGACCAGATCACCGACCGCAGCAGCCGTTTCCTCGCAGCAGAGTTGGTGCGGGAAAAAATCATGCGCCAGATGGGCGCTGAGCTGCCGTACCAGATCACCGTGGAAATCGAAGAGTTCAAGCAGCAGGGCAAGACCCTGCACATTCATGCGCTGATCCTCGTCGAACGGGATGGCCAGAAGAAAATCATCATTGGTGAGAAGGGCGAGCGGATCAAACGCATCGGTACCGAGGCGCGCAAGGATATGGAGCTGCTGTTCGACTCCAAAATCATGCTCAACCTGTGGGTCAAGGTCAAAGGCGGCTGGTCCGACGATGAACGCGCCCTGCGTTCGCTGGGGTATGGCGACCTGTAATCGCTTAGCCTGGATGCATTTATAAACATTGTGGGAGCGAGCTTGCTCGCGATGAGGGCCTGATATTCAACATTGATGTTGACTGACAGACCGCTTATCGCGAGCAAGCTCGCTCCCACAGTGGTTTGGGACTGTTCATAAACTGCGCTCCTTCATTGAGATCTGCGACTTCCATGTCCCCAACCCCACCCATCGCCCAACCCGCCTACGTACTGCATAGCCGGGCCTACCGCGAAAACAGTGCGCTGGTGGACTTCCTCACGCCTCAAGGGCGGCTGCGGGCGGTATTGCGCAACGCGCGGGGCAAGGCCGGGACTCTGGCGCGGCCGTTCGTTTCGCTGGAAGTCGAATTTCGTGGTCGCGGCGAGTTGAAAAATGTCGGACGGATGGAAAGCGCCGGCGTTTCCAATTGGCTCAACGGTGAGGCGCTGTTCAGCGGCCTCTATCTCAACGAACTGCTGATTCGCCTGTTGCCTGCCGAAGATCCGCATCCGGCGGTTTTCGATCACTACGCCGCGACGCTGCTGGCCCTGGCCGAAGGCCGCCCGCTTGAACCGTTGCTGCGGGCGTTTGAATGGCGACTGCTGGATGACCTCGGTTACGGCTTCGCGCTAGAGACCGACATTCATGGCGATCCCATCGCGGCGGACGGCCTGTATCGTCTCCTGGTCGACGCCGGACTTGAGCGGGTCTACTTGCTGCAGCCGGGCCTGTTCAATGGCACTGAGCTGCTGGCCATGGCTGAAGCCGACTGGACGGCTCCTGGGGCGCTCTCCGCCGCCAAACGCCTGATGCGCCAGGCGCTGGCCGTGCACCTGGGTGGCCGGCCATTGGTCAGTCGCGAGTTGTTTCGAAAGCCGTAGTGACCCTGTGTCCGGTCTCGGAAATACGTTCGAATTTTGACGAGTGGATCTCGAGGTCAGGCAAGGCGCGCGACGAGTCATAGCCTGCTATGGCGAGGAGCGGCAACGCAGCATGGCTGCGAGAGACGCCGTCAAAAGCGAACAGTTATTTTCGTGACCGGACACTATATGCTGTGCACCGAACTCTCAATTTCTCAGGAGCGCTTCCGTGACCACCAGCAATCGCATTCTTCTTGGCGTGAACATCGACCATGTAGCCACTCTGCGTCAGGCTCGGGGTACTCGTTACCCTGATCCGGTCAAGGCCGCGCTGGATGCGGAAGAGGCGGGCGCCGACGGCATTACCGTGCATTTGCGTGAGGACCGCCGACACATCCAGGAGCGTGATGTGCTGCTGCTCAAGGACGTGCTGCAAACCCGCATGAACTTCGAAATGGGCGTCACCGAAGAAATGATGGCGTTCGCCGAGCGCATCCGTCCGGCCCATATCTGCCTGGTCCCGGAAACCCGTCAGGAGCTGACCACTGAAGGCGGTCTCGACGTCGCCGGGCAGGAAGCACGGATCAAGGCCGCAGTAGAGCGCCTGGCTAAAATCGGCTGTGAGGTGTCGTTGTTCATCGATGCTGATGAGCGGCAGATCGAAGCGTCCAGAAGGGTCGGCGCGCCGGCGATTGAATTGCATACCGGCCGTTACGCCGATGCCCAGACCCCGAGCGAAGTTGCTGAAGAGTTGCAGCGAGTGGCGGATGGCGTGGCCTGTGGTCTGGCCCAGGGTTTGATTGTCAATGCCGGTCACGGCCTGCATTACCACAACGTCGAAGCGGTCGCCGCGATCAAAGGCATCAATGAATTGAACATTGGCCATGCGCTGGTGGCTCATGCGCTGTTCGTCGGCTTCAAGTCGGCGGTGGCGGAGATGAAGGCGCTGATTCTGGCGGCTGCGGCAAAGGCCTAAAATCAAAAGATCGCAGCCTGCGGCAGCTCCTACGCCGACCGAGTACGCCTGTAAAATTGTGGGTGTATGCAAATCCTGTAGGAGCTGCCGCAGGCTGCGATCTTTTGCAGGCGCCACGATTCAAAGCGGCGGGGTTTCCTGATTTGGCTTGGTCTTGTCCACGCCAGGTACATGCAGGCTGCCCTCGGCCACCTGATTGCCTTCCAGCTGCGGCTGCGTAACCCAGGTCAGGATGTCGTAGTAACGGCGAATGTTGGCGACAAAGTGCACCGGTTCGCCGCCGCGGGCATAACCATAACGGGTCTTGCTGTACCACTGCTTCTGCGACAGGCGCGGCAGCATCTTCTTCACGTCGAGCCACTTGTTCGGATTCAGGCCTTCTTTCTTGGCCAGGAGACGCGCGTCATCGAGATGGCCGCCGCCCACGTTGTAGGCTGCCAGCGCAAACCAGGTGCGATCCGGCTCCGCGATCTTGTCGTCCAACTGATCCTTAATGTAGGCCAGGTACTTGGCGCCACCCTTGATACTCTGCCGGGCGTCCAGGCGGTTGGCCACGCCCATGGCCTGGGCGGTGTTCTGGGTCAGCATCATCAAGCCGCGAACGCCGGTCTTGGAGGTGACCGTGGCTTGCCACAACGATTCCTGGTAACCAATGGCAGCCAGCAGGCGCCAGTCGACTTGCTCTTCCTTGGCCGAGGTCTTGAAGTGCTTCTCGTACTTGGGCAGGCGTTGTTGCAAATGCTGGGCGAAGGTGTAGGCGCCGACATAGCCGAGTACGTCCACGTGCCCGTAATAGCGGTCTTTCAAGCGCTGCAAGGTGTCGTTCTTCTGCACCTTGTCGAGGAACTCGTTGATCTCGTTGAGCAGGCTGTTGTCTTCGCCGGCGGCCACGGCCCAACTCTGTTTGTTGGCCTCGCCCAGGTCGAAGGCGACCCGCACATTGGGGAAGTAGACCTGGTTCATCGCCAGTTCGTTGGAATCGACCAGGGTCAGGTCAATCTGACCTTCATCGACCATGCGCAGCAGGTCGACCACTTCAACCTCGTCGGACTCTTCGTATTGAATGCCAGGATATTTCAGTTTCAGCGCCGCCAACTGCTCGGCGTGGGTGCTGCCCTTGAGCACCATGATCTGCTTGCCCACCAGGGCGGCCGGGTTGGTCGGACGTGACTGGCCGTTGCGGTAGATGATTTGTGGAGTGACTTCCAGGTAGGTATGGGAAAACCTGACTTGTTGCTTGCGTTTCTCGCTGCTGACCAGACCGGCAGCAGCCAGCACCGGGCCGTTGGGTTTGCCTAACTGACCGTAAAGGTCGTCAAGGTTGTCGGCGGTTTCGATTTTCAGTTCGACCCCCAGATCATCGGCGAAACGTTTCACCAGCTCGTATTCGAAGCCGGTTTCGCCATTGCGATCCTGAAAGTAGGTGGCGGGGCTGTTACGGGTGACCACCCGCAGTACGCCGTCCTCCTTTACGCGCTCGAGTGTGCTGGGTTTATCAACACAGGCACCAAGCATCAGGAAGAGTCCGGTTGCGATGAGCCATTTGGCACAGCGCGGACGGAAAGCCATTTGGGAAAACATTTGCGCAGTATACGCAAAGGACCACGAGCGCCATATCTCGACAGCGAACAGCAGGTCTGCTAGAGACTGGAAAACCCGGCTGAAGGCCTCAAGAACAGGCGTTAGAGCATGAAACAGACGGATAAAATAACCCGTCGCACCCGCCTTGTTGACCAATGGTTACAGGTGTTGGAGCACTGGCCGACGTCCGGCGCAAGCCCGGAGTACCGTTTCGGGTGCTGTAACGGGCGGTTTAGGCTAGAATGCACGGCCTCAAAGCACACCCCTTCCCGAGGCTGTCCCGAAGATGTTGATCCTGCGCGGCGCTCCTGCCCTTTCTGCCTTTCGCCACAGCAAACTCCTTGAGCAACTGAGCCAGAAGGTCCCGGCTGTCAGCGGCTTGTATGCTGAATTCGCTCACTTCGCCGAAGTTACCGGCGTCCTGACCGGCGACGAACAGCAGGTGCTTGCGCGCCTTCTGAAGTACGGCCCAAGTGTCCCGGTGCAAGAACCGACCGGTCGTCTGTTCCTGGTGTTGCCGCGTTTCGGCACCATTTCGCCGTGGTCCAGTAAAGCCAGCGACATTGCTCGCAACTGCGGCCTGAGCAAAATCCAGCGCCTGGAGCGCGGCATCGCGTTCTACGTCGCCGGCCAGTTCAGCGACGCCGAAGCGCAGCTGATTGCGGATGGGCTGCACGACCGCATGACCCAGATCGTCCTCGGCAACCTTGAACAAGCCGCCGGCCTGTTCAGCCACGCCGAGCCCAAACCGCTGACCGCGATCGACGTGCTGGGTGGCGGCCGTGCCGCGCTGGAAAAAGCCAACACCGAGCTGGGCCTGGCCCTGGCCGAAGACGAGATTGACTACCTGGTCAACGCCTTCGTCGGCTTGAAGCGCAACCCGCACGACATCGAACTGATGATGTTCGCCCAGGCGAACTCCGAGCACTGCCGTCACAAGATCTTCAACGCCAGTTGGGACATCGATGGTCAGAGCCAGGAAAAAAGCCTGTTCGGCATGATCAAGAACACCTACGTGATGCACAGCGAAGGCGTGCTGTCGGCTTATAAGGACAACGCTTCGGTGATCGTCGGCAACGTCGCCGGCCGTTTCTTCCCGGACCCTGAAACCCGCCAGTACGGCGCGGTGCAGGAACCGGTGCACATCCTGATGAAAGTCGAGACGCACAACCACCCGACCGCGATTGCCCCGTTCCCGGGTGCAGCCACCGGTAGCGGCGGCGAGATTCGCGACGAAGGCGCTACCGGTCGCGGCGCCAAGCCAAAGGCTGGCCTGACCGGTTTCACCGTATCCAACCTGCAGATCCCGGGCTTCGAACAGCCGTGGGAAGTGCCGTACGGCAAGCCGGAGCGCATCGTTACCGCGCTGGACATCATGATCGAAGGCCCACTGGGTGGCGCCGCGTTCAACAACGAATTCGGCCGTCCAGCCCTGACCGGCTACTTCCGCACCTTCGAACAGTCGATCACCACCCCCCGTGGCGACGAAGTTCGCGGTTACCACAAGCCAATCATGCTGGCCGGTGGCATGGGTAACATCCGTGCCGAACACGTACAGAAAGCCGAGATCACCGTTGGCTCCAAGCTGATCGTCCTCGGCGGCCCGGCGATGCTGATCGGCCTGGGCGGCGGCGCCGCTTCCTCCATGGCCACCGGCACCAGCTCGGCGGACCTGGCCTTCGCTTCGGTACAGCGCGAAAACCCGGAAATGGAGCGTCGCTGCCAGGAAGTCATCGACCGTTGCTGGCAGTTGGGCGACAAAAACCCGATCAGCTTCATCCACGACGTGGGGGCGGGCGGTCTGTCCAACGCCTTCCCGGAACTGGTCAACGACGGCGACCGTGGTGGCCGTTTCGAGCTGCGCAACATTCCAAACGACGAGCCGGGCATGGCCCCGCACGAAATCTGGAGCAACGAATCCCAGGAACGCTACGTTCTGGCGGTTGGCCCTGCGGACTTCGAGCGCTTCCAGGCAATCTGCGAACGTGAGCGTTGCCCGTTTGCCGTGGTCGGCGAAGCCACTGCCGAGCCGCAACTGACGGTCACCGACAGTCACTTCGGTAACGATCCGGTCGACATGCCTCTTGAAGTGCTGCTGGGCAAAGCCCCACGCATGCACCGTTCGGCCGTTCGTGAAAACGAACTGGGTGACGACTTCGATCCTTCGACGCTTGAGATTGCAGATTGCGTAGAGCGCGTTCTGCATCACCCGGCTGTCGCGAGCAAAAGCTTCCTGATCACTATCGGCGACCGCACCATCACCGGCCTCGTGGCCCGTGATCAGATGGTCGGCCCGTGGCAGGTTCCGGTGGCCGACGTTGCCGTCACCGCCACCAGCTTCGACGTCTACACCGGTGAAGCCATGGCCATGGGCGAGCGTACTCCGCTGGCCCTGCTGGACGCTCCGGCGTCGGGCCGCATGGCCATCGGCGAAACCCTGACCAACATCGTCGCTTCGCGCATCAACAAGATCTCCGACATCAAACTGTCGGCCAACTGGATGTCCGCTGCCGGTCACCCGGGTGAAGACGCGCGTCTGTACGACACCGTGAAAGCGGTCGGCATGGAACTGTGCCCTGATTTGGGCATCACCATTCCGGTGGGCAAGGACTCCATGTCCATGGCCACCCGCTGGAACGACGAAGGCGTCGACAAGAGCGTGACCTCGCCGATGTCCCTGATCGTGACCGGTTTCGCGCCAGTGGCTGACATCCGTCAGACCCTGACGCCGGAACTGCGCATGGACAAGGGCACCACCGACCTGATCCTGATCGACCTGGGCCGTGGCCAGAACCGCATGGGCGCCTCGATCCTGGCCCAGGTTCACGGCAAGCTCGGCAGCCAGGCTCCGGACGTCGATGACGCCGAAGACCTGAAAGCCTTCTTTGCAGTGATCCAGGGCCTCAACGCCGACGGTCACCTGCTGGCTTACCACGACCGTTCCGACGGTGGTCTGCTGACCAGTACCGTGGAAATGGCCTTCGCCGGTCATTGCGGTCTGGCCCTGAACCTCGACGGTCTGGCGGAAACGTCGGCCGACATCGCCGCGATCCTGTTCAACGAAGAACTCGGTGCGGTAATCCAGGTTCGCCAGGACGCCACCCCGGATATCCTCGCGCAGTTCAGCGCTGCCGGCCTGGGTGATTGCGTGTCGGTGATCGGTCAGCCGCTCAACAATGGCGAAATCAGCATCACCTTCAACGGCGAAACCGTTTTCGAAGGCCAGCGTCGTCTGCTGCAACGTCAGTGGGCCGAAACCAGCTACCAGATCCAGCGTCTGCGCGACAACGTGGAGTGTGCCGAGCAAGAGTTCGACGTGCTGCTGGAAGAAGACAACCCAGGTCTGAGCGTCAAGCTCAGCTACGACGTCAACCAGGACGTCGCCGCACCGTACATCAAGAAAGGCATTCGTCCTCAAGTGGCGGTTCTGCGTGAGCAGGGCGTCAACGGTCAGGTGGAAATGGCCGCGGCGTTCGACCGTGCCGGCTTCAACGCAATCGACGTGCACATGAGCGACATCCTTGCCGGGCGCGTCGACCTGAATGAGTTCAAAGGTCTGGTGGCGTGCGGCGGTTTCTCCTACGGCGACGTACTGGGTGCCGGTGAAGGCTGGGCCAAGTCGGCACTGTTCAACAGCCGTGCTCGCGATGCCTTCCAGGGCTTCTTCGAGCGTAACGACAGCTTCACCCTCGGTGTGTGCAACGGTTGCCAGATGATGTCCAACCTGCACGAACTGATCCCGGGCAGCGAGTTCTGGCCGCACTTCGTGCGTAACCGTTCCGAGCAGTTCGAAGCCCGTGTGGCGATGGTTCAGGTGCAGGAGTCGAACTCGATCTTCCTGCAGGGCATGGCCGGTTCGCGCATGCCGATCGCTATCGCTCACGGTGAAGGCCATGCTGAATTCGCCAGCGAAGAAGCGTTGCTGGAAGCCGATCTGTCGGGTTGCGTAGCCATGCGCTTTGTCGACAACCACGGCAAGGTCACCGAAACCTACCCGGCCAACCCGAACGGTTCGCCGCGCGGGATCACCGGGCTGACCAGCCGTGACGGTCGCGTGACCATCATGATGCCGCACCCTGAGCGGGTGTTCCGCGCGGTGCAGAACTCCTGGCGCTCGGAAGACTGGAACGAAGACGCGCCATGGATGCGCATGTTCCGTAATGCTCGCGTCTGGGTTAACTAAAGGCGGCCATGTACAAGCTCAGCTTCTTTGTTCCCGCGAGCCATGTCGACGTGGTCAAAAGCGCCGTATTCGCCGCCGGTGGCGGACGGATCGGTGCTTACGACCAGTGCTCATGGCAGGTGCTGGGCCAGGGTCAGTTTCGCCCGCTCGACGGCAGTCAGCCGTTTCTCGGGCAAACCGGTCGGGTCGAGCAGGTGGAGGAGTGGAAGGTTGAGCTGGTAGTGGCCGATGAGTTGATCCGCTCGGTGGTGATGGCGCTTAAGCAGAGCCATCCCTATGAGACGCCGGCGTACGAAGTAGGGCGGTTGGAAGATTTCTGATCTTCCAGGCCGCAGAAATAAAAAACCCGCTGGGCCGGTATGGTCAGCGGGTTTTTTGTTGGGCGCTGGAATCTTTGGTGTCTGCCAGGGCCTCATCGCGAGCAAGCTCGCTCCCACAAGGTTTGCGTCTTACACATTATTTGTGTTCGACCAATACCCTGTGGGAGCGAGCTTGCTCGCGATGACTTAATGACAGGCAATGAAGATCCAGAACTTCCCGCCTCACAGTTGATTACGGACGAATTTCGATCATCGTGCCGTCCGGGACCAGGTTCCAGACTTCGCGCATGTCGATATTGCGCATGGCGATGCAGCCGTCGGTCCAGTCCAGGGTGTGGAAGAAATGTTCCGGGTTGTCCTCGGTATCGGGAGTGCCGTGGATCATGATCATGCCGCCTGGCTCTACCCCTTCACGGCGGGCACGGGCCGCATCGGTGATATTGGGGTAGGAAATGTGCATGGACAGATTGAAGCGGTCACTGGTCTTGCGCCAGTCCAGCCAGTAAAGACCTTCCGGGGTGCGCTTGTCGCCTTCCATGAGCTTCGCGCCCCTGGGTTGTCTGCCCAGCGAAATGCGATAGGACTTGAACGGCTTGCCGTCATTGATCAGTTGCAGTTGATGGGCTGATTTGATGACCAGCACTTTTTCGATGAGTCTGCCGTCCAGGGGATCCGCCGTGGAGGCCTGGGATACAGTCATGAAAGACAGGCAGAAGAGGGCAAGCAACCAGCGCATTGAAACGATATCCCTAAGAGTACGAGGTGCCGCGTACGTTTTTTGTTTATGTGATCGCAGGTTGCGCGAGTGGTGGAATCGACTCGGACCGGACAGGGAAAACCTCTGTCTTGCGGTCAGCGTAGTAGCATTCTAATGTACGCCCGACCGTGCGGAAAGCCAGCTCGGACCAAGGGATGTCGGCTTCTTCGAAAAGCCGCACTTCCAGGCTCTCCTGGCCAACGGCAAAGTCCAGGTCCGCCAGCTCTGCGCGAAAGAACACATGCACCTGGCTGATATGCGGCACATCGATCAGGGTGTAGATGCTCAGGTTGCGCACCCGCGCGCAGGCTTCCTCGAAGGTCTCGCGGATCGCCGCCTGCTCCACGGTTTCCCCGTTTTCCATGAAGCCTGCCGGCAAGGTCCAGTAGCCACGCCGCGGTTCGATGGCCCGGCGGCAGAGCAGCACCTGAGTGCCCCAGACCGGTAGGCAGCCGGCGACGATATTGGGGTTCTGGTAGTGGATGGTCTGGCAGTGATCGCAGACAAAACGCAGGCGTGAATCGCCTTCGGGAATGCGCTGGGTGACCGGGTTGCCGCAGTGGCTGCAAAATTTCATGCTGGGTTTCCGTAGAGACTGCACCTATCTTCGCGTGGGAGGCCGTTGACGGCAAGTTGTCGTTAAGCGACATGCCATGGATCGGGGGTTGGGCGAGGGATTTCTTTGGTGCATGATGCAAGGTAGCCAACAGATCGAGATGACTCATGCTGGACGAGCTGCTTCATCGTGTAAGCAACCATACCCCGCGAACGCTGGAGACCGACCGACGATTCCCCGAAGCCGCGGTGCTGGTGCCGATCACCCGCAGTGACGAGCCGGAGCTGGTCCTGACTCTGCGTGCGAGCGGGCTTTCGACCCATGGCGGCGAGGTGGCATTCCCGGGTGGGCGGCGCGACCCGGAAGACCCCGACCTGATCTATACCGCATTGCGCGAAGCCGAAGAAGAAATCGGTCTGCCACCGGGGCTGGTGGAAGTGATCGGGCCACTCAGTCCGCTGATCTCATTGCACGGGATCAAGGTCACGCCTTATGTCGGAGTGATTCCTGATTACGTCGAGTACCTGGCCAATGATGCCGAGATTGCCGCAGTGTTCAGCGTACCGCTGGAATTTTTCCGTCAGGACCCGCGCGAACATACCCACAGGATCGACTACCAGGGCCGAAGTTGGTATGTCCCCAGCTACCGTTTTGGTGAGTACAAGATCTGGGGCCTGACGGCGATCATGATCGTCGAATTGATCAATCTGCTTTATGACGCGAAAATCAGCCTGCACCATCCTCCTGAAAATTTTATCAATATTTGAAGCCATCGCTCGTATGGTATGAACCCGTGGGACCCTGAACCTTTGAGGATAACTAGATGAAATACCGCCTGGGCGACGCCCGAGTCGAAACCCATCCGCAGAGCTGGGTCGCACCCAACGCCACGCTGGTGGGCAAGGTCAAACTGGAAGAGGGCGCTAACGTCTGGTTCAACGCCGTATTGCGCGGTGACAACGAACTGATCCTGATTGGCAAGAACAGTAACGTGCAGGATGGCACCGTCATGCACACCGACATGGGCTACCCACTGACCATCGGCACTGGCGTGACCATCGGCCATAACGCCATGCTGCACGGCTGCACCGTTGGCGATTACAGCCTGATCGGCATCAATGCGGTGATCCTCAACGGGGCAAAAATCGGCAAGAACTGCATCATCGGCGCCAATTCGCTGATCGGCGAAGGCAAGGAAATCCCCGATGGTTCACTGGTGATGGGCTCGCCGGGCAAGGTGGTGCGTGAGCTGACCGAAGCCCAGAAAAAAATGCTCGAAGCCAGCGCCGCGCACTATGTTCACAACTCTCAGCGTTATGCCCGGGATCTGGTCGAGCAGGAACAATGAACACCACCGAAAGACCGGTCGCCTCGCCCTGCGTGAACATTTGCGCGCTGGATGACGACGACATTTGCACTGGATGTCAGCGCACGGTGGACGAGATTACCCGCTGGAGCCGTATGGACAACGACGAACGCCGCAAGGTGTTGGGGTTGTGCCATGAGCGGGCGAAGTCGAGTGGATTGGTGTGGATGTTGCCCTCGAAATCGTGATCAGGCTTTAGATCTACCCCTCAACTTCCCCGCCCCTCTGGGGCGTTCCGGGAGAGTTGGAGCGAGGGGTTGTTCTAACGTCGAGCGCGGATTCTGCCTCCCAGAACCACTACTTAATAAACATCCCTTCGATAACGCCCTTGCTCTATCAACCTCTCAACCTCATCAGCCCCCAGCAGCTCATTCAGCAACTGATCCACACCCGACGCCATCCCCTGCAAACTCCCGCAGACGTAAATGGCCGCGCCATCGGCCAACCATTTCTTCAACTCGCCGGAGGCTTCACGCAGGCGATCCTGCACGTAGATCTTCTCTGCCTGGTCTCGCGAGAATGCCAGGTCCAGGCGCGCCAGATCACCGCCGATCAGCCATTCCTGCAGTTCGTCCTTGCAGTGAAAGTCGTGCTCGATAGTGCGTTCACCGAATATCAGCCAGTTGCGTTGCTGGCCGTCGGCAATTCGCGCCTTGAGCAAACTGCGCAGGCCGGCGAGGCCGGTGCCGTTGCCCAGCAGGATCATCGGTACGGGCTCTGCGGGCAGATGGAAACCGCTGTTGCGCCGCACCCGCAGACTAATGGCCGAACCCAGTGGTGCATGTTCGGTCAACCAGCCGGAAGCAGTGCCCAGGCTACCGTCGGCACGCTGTTCCTGACGCACGATCAGCTCCAGCAGGCCGTTGGCGGCGATCGAGGCGATTGAATACTCACGCATGGCCAAGGGGATCAGCGCGTCCACCAGGGCTTGCGCGTGCAAACCCACCAGGTGCGTGCGGTTTTGGGGGAGTTGGCGGCTGGCCAGGGCCTGTTCGAGGGTTTCCTCCAGGCCATTGAGCTGCACCTTTGTCTCTGCGCGTATGCCCAGCCCATCGAGGAAGTGCTCGATCGCCCACGGACAGTTGCGTGGCAACACTTCTACCAGATCACCGGCCAGCCAGCTGCTGGTGTTCGGCGCTGTCAGCCCCAGCAAGTACACACCGGAACCACTGCTGTCGGGGTTGAGCAGCGTGCGCTGGCTCAGCGTCCAGTTGTCGAAGCCTGGCGCTTGCCAGGTGTCCACCGGAGCGTGCCCGGTCAGTTGGCCGAGTTGCTGCTGCCAATGGCGCAGGGCGTAAGGGTCACCGCTATCGACTTCCACCGGGGCAAACAAGGTCTTGCCGCCATGCTCGGCCAGCCAGCTGTGCAAGCGTCGGGCGAAACCGCAGAAGTGCTGATACTGTCGGTCGCCGAGCCCAAGCACTGCGTAATTGAGGCTGTCCAGGCTCAACGCGCGACCCAGCACCTTGCGCTCGAAACCACGCGCGCTGTCTGGCGCTTCGCCGTCGCCGAAGGTGCTGACCACGAACAGCGCGTTACTGGAATCACGCAGATCCTGTTCGCTGACATCGGCCAGGGGCTGAACCTTGACCGGCAGGCCCGCGGCCTGCAATTGCCCGGCAGTCTGCCACGCCAGCTGTTCGGCAAAACCGCTCTGGCTGGCGAAACCGATCAGCCATGCCGGCGCATCGCTGCTGTTTGGAACCAGTCCTTTGCGGGCATTTTTTACCTGGCGTTTCTTGCGTCGACGATCCAGGTACAGCAGCCAGCCGGTGATGAAGAACAGCGGCATGCTCAGCGACGCGAGCGTCACCAGGATACGCCCGACGATCCCAAAGTAGCTGCCGACATGCAGCGCGTAAATGCTAGTCAACAGTTGCGCTTTGAAGCTCTTGTCGGCGTAGCGCTCATGCTTGCTGACGGTGCCGCTGAGCGGATCGAGCATGATCTGGTTCAGGGCGCGATCGTGGGGAGAGTTTTTCAGCAGATAAAACACTGTGGCGGGTTGCCCGGCCAGGGGTGGCATGCGGATGTTGTAGGCACTCAAGTCCGGGCCGGCGGCGCTGTAGATGCTGCTCCACATTGCCTGATAATCGGCGGTCGGTGCCGGCCCCGAAGGCGCGGCGCCACGTCCGCCTTTGCGCATCTGGCTATTGGGTGAATCGGACAGCAGTCTGGTTAGCCCTTTGTTGTACCACTCGTAGGACCAGGATAAACCGGTCAACGCCGCCAGCAGATAGAACACCAGGCACCAGGTGCCCGTCACCGCGTGCAGGTCCCAATTGAAGCTGCGACCTTTTTTTGCCCAGTCGAAGGTCAGCCAGGCGCGCCAGCTGGCGACCTGGCGCGGCCAGCGCAGGTAGAGGCCGGACAGGCAGAAAAAAATCAGAATCAGCGTGCAGGCGCCGGTAATCTGCCGACCGATGTCGCCGATCGCCAGGAAGCGGTGCAACTGCAACATCAGGCCGAAAAAGTCCTGGCCCGTGACATCACCCATGAAGTCGCCGGTGTAGGGGTCGAAGTAGCGCATCTGGCCACGGCGCTCGCCCGGCGGCGGGGTGAAGATTACCCGCGCAGCGTTGCCGCTGTCGGTCTCGACCCAGAGCATCGAGACCTGCTTGCCTTCGGCGGCTTCTGCCTTTGCCACCAGCTCGGCGGGCGGCAGCACACCGGCAGCGCGTTTCTCGACTTGCAGTACTGAAGGGTTGAGCGCGCGCAGGATCTCATCCTGAAACGATACCGTGGCGCCAGTGATGCCCATCAAGGCCAGGACCAGCCCGGCACTGATACCGAAAAACCAGTGCAGCTGGAACAGTGTTTTCTTCAACACGTCGACCGCCTTCCTCATTCAAAAATAATCGTCACGGCGCGCATTATGCCGTGGGTGGGCGTCACGCGTGCGGGCTCTGGTCAGACGCCCGCACATTGCGCAGAAAAGCCCCGCTCATGACCATGAGCAGGGCTTGGCGAACTTGCGCTTCTATCAGAAGTGGAAGTTGGTACTCAGCAACGCGGTACGGCCAGCGGCGACGTGGGCGTAATGATTCTGCAGCACCTGGTCGAAGTAGCGCTCGTCGGTCAGGTTTTGTACGTTGAGCTGCACGTCGACGTTTTTGTTCAGGCGGTAAGTCGCCATTGCGTCGTACCGCCAGTAGGAAGGGATTTCCACCGAGTTGGCGACGTTGCCAAACTGCGAGTCAACGAAGGTGGCACCTGCGCCGATGGTCAACTCAGGGATCAGGTCGTAGGTCGACCAGAAGGTGAAGTTGTTCCTCGGTGTGCTGGGCATGTGGTTGCCTTCATCGATTGGCCGGGTGGTCTTCACCACCTCGCTTTCCATGTAGGTGTAGCCACCGTAGACCCGCCAGTTGTGGGTGATCTTGCCGGCGTAGGTCAGCTCCAGGCCATTGACCTGTTGCTCACCATCAAGCACTTGAGTGGTGGCGCCATCCGGGTCGTCGATCCGTGCGTTGGTTTTCTCGGTGCGAAACAGTGCTGCGGTCACCGACAGGTCGTCACCAAAGAAGTCCCACTTGGTGCCGATCTCGTAGTTGCGGTTGCGTTCCGGATCGAGATCGCTGTTGTTCGCAGCCAGTTCCAGACTACCGTTGCCGCTGGTTTCACCGGCCGGGTTGCTGGAGGTTGAATACGCGGCATAGACGCTACCGTTAGGCAGTGGTTTGTAGACCAGGCCCACCTGGTAGTTCACCAGATCGCTGGTGTTCTCGCGGGAGAAGTTACCGGCTGGAGCGCGGGTGGCGTAACCACTGGAGGTGGTCTTGTAGTTGTCATACCGCAGACCGAGATTCAACGACCATTGCTCGTCGAACTTCAGCGTATCGAACACGTAGGCCGCGGCGGTCTTGGTGTCGGTATCGGTATAGGCCAGGCCTTCGGTGATGGTGCCCGACCAACTGTCATTCGGGCTCGGGTTGTTCAGGCTGGTGCAATCGCCACTGGCCAGCAATCGTGGCGAACAGGTGGTCGAGGTGCCGGCGGCAGACGTGACAACGTAGGGGCGGTTATGCGTGTCCGAATAGGAAAACTCAATGCCGGTAACCAGGCTGTGCTCGATAAAGCCGGTGTCGAACCTGGCGCTCAGGTCGGTCTGGTTGACCCAGCCGTCGGAGGTCGAATTACGGTTTTTGGTGTTGCGAAGCACCGTGCCATTAGCTACGTTGCCTTTGCTGTCATCCGGGTTGGTGACGACGTAGTCGAGGGTCGAGCGCGACATGCGGAAGCTGTTGGACAGGGTCAGGTTGTCATTCAGATCGTGCTCGAGCTTGATCGTGCCGCTGTCATTGGTGGACTCGCGATAGTCACGAGTGTTCAGACCGTAGAAGTTGTCGCGGTCCACGTGCACCGGCTTGTCGACCACGTATTTGCTGCGGTTCGGGCTCAGCGTCAGCGGGATGCCGTAGTCCGGCATGTCATCGGTTTCCACATGGTAGTAACCGACGGTGAGACGGGTATCGGTGCCCAGGCCGAAGGCGAAGGACGGAGCAACGCCCCAACGGCTGACGTCGACACCGTCGCGACCGGCCACGTTGGCTTCGTGTTTCATCAGGTTCAGGCGCAAGGCCGAGGTATCGGTCATTTGCTGATTCAGGTCCAGCGTGGTGCGCTTGGTCTGATCGGAACCATAGGTAAAGCCGCCGTTGTACGAGTTGCCCAGCTTGGCGGTCTTGGTCACCAGGTTCAGGCTGCCACCGGTCGAACCGGCACCGGTGAACGCGGAGCCAGGGCCTTTGCTGACTTCAATCGATTCGACGTTGAAGATTTCCCGGCTTTGCGACGCGGGGTCACGCATGCCGTCGATTAACACGTCGCTCTCCGCGTTAAAGCCGCGGATGATCGGGCGGTCACCGGCAGGGTTGCCGCCTTCGCCTGCACCGAAGGTGATACCCGGAGTGGTGCGTAGCGCGTCGACCAGGCTGGTGGCACCGGTATCGCGGATAACCTGCTGCGGGATGACGGTGACGCTTTTTGGCGTGTCACGCAGTGGCGCCGTAAATTTCCTGGAGGCAGAGGTGTCGGTCTTATAAGACGTGTCGTCCTGTTCGCCAACGACGCTGGTGGCATCCAGCGAAATCTCGTTATGCGGTGCTTTTGCGTCGGTGTTTTGTGCCGCGTAAGCCATGTGGGCTGCGGAGCTGGCGGTGATGGCCACGCCAATTGCAGACGCCAGCAGGCGCGGTGAACTGACAGGTAACTGTGATGGTTGGCGTGACATGTGGATTCCCCTCCCCAAGGATTTGAGGCGCGGAATATAGGGTAAACACGTATCGGTATCAATTGCGACTTATTGCTATTTGCATTGAATTTACATTCTTTACAATTTGCCTTTACGGTTTTTGCGCGCTCATTCGTCTCTCGGGTTTTACATAGACAATAAGAATCAATACCATTACGATCCTTTCGCTCTCAGGTATCTCCCCATGCTGCTGCATATTCCCGGCTTGTTCTCCCGTGAAGAAGTGTTGCGCATCCGCGAGGCCCTGGAGCAAGCGGACTGGGCGGATGGCAAGATCACCGCCGGCTACCAGTCGGCCAAGGCCAAGCACAATTTGCAGTTGCCGCAGGGACACCCGCTGGCGCAGGAAATCGGCGCGGCGATGCTTGAGCGGCTGTGGAAAAACCCGCTGTTCATGTCGGCGGCGTTGCCGCACAAGGTGTTCCCGCCGCTGCTCAATTGCTACACCGCCGGCGGCAGTTTCGACTTTCATATCGACAACGCAGTGCGCCAGCCCAACGGCAGCGCCGAACGGGTGCGCACCGACTTGTCGTCCACGCTGTTCTTCAGCGACCCGGACGAATACGACGGTGGCGAACTGGAAATCCAGGACACCTTCGGCACTCGTCAGGTCAAGTTGCCCGCGGGCGATATGGTGCTCTACCCGGGCACCAGCCTGCACAAGGTCAACCCCGTTACCCGCGGTGCGCGCTACGCCTCATTCTTCTGGACCCAGAGCCTGGTGCGCGAAGACAGCCAGCGCGCGTTACTGTTCGAGATGGACGGCGCCATCCAGCAACTGACCCAGGACATGCCCGATCACCCATCACTGATCCGCCTCACCGGTACCTATCACAACCTGTTGCGTCGCTGGGTCGAGGTATAAGTGTCGGACTTCCGTTTGCGGCGCGAGGAAGTACTCGACGCCGGCCAGCTCAAGGCCATGCTCGAAGAAAGCCCGGCCCGCGCGGCCCAGGCGATTCTGCTTGCGGCCAAAGAGGGGCTTCTCGATGCCCAGGCCTTGCTCGGGCAGATCCTGCTCGAAGGGCAGGGGATCGAGAAGGATCAGGCTTTGGCGCTGCGCTGGTTTCAGATCGCCGCCAACGGCGGCCACCTGATGGCGCGCAACATGCTCGGTCGTTGCTTTGAGCAGGGTTGGGGTTGCACGGCCAATGCCAGTGTCGCGGCGTCGCATTACCGACAGGCTGCAGATGCCGGGCTGGATTGGGGGTTGTACAACTACGCCAATTTGCTGGCAACGGGACGTGGAGTGGTCGAGGATCAACGGCAAGCGCTGGTCTGCTATCGGCGCGCTGCCGAACTGGGCCATGCCAAATCGATGAACCTGTTGGGGCGGTATCTGGAGGAGGGGGTGTTTTGCCAAGCGGATCCAGCAACGGCGCTTGAGTGGTATCGGCGCTCAGCTGAGGGCGGCGATTTTCGTGGGCAGTTCAGCCATGCCGCCGTATTGGCAGATCAGGGACAGATCGATGAGGCGTTGCTCTGGCTGCGCAAGGCATTGGCCGCAGGCAATCCGAAGTTCTTGAGAGTGAGCAGTCAAGCCTTGTTGCAGGCCAACCATGCGGAAATTCGAGCGTTGGCGGTGGCTTATCAGCAGCGCGCGGCGCAGTTAGTGAGCGAGCTTGGGTAGACCGCACGTGGCGATGCCACGTGCGGCCTTGGATATTGCTATCAGGTCAGAATGCGACTTACGCCAGACTTCTTCACCTTATCAGGAATGCCAAGCAGAAATCAGACGCTCCATTGTTGGCGAAGTGACTTTATAAATGGTATGAACACATTCGATTGTTCGACAAAGTTTTTTACAACGAGTGACAAATCATCTGTAGCTTCGTGAGCAGTGATGGTCAGGAATCTGTTCATTGCTTCCGCAAGGGTGTCGAACTCTTGAATATAAACTGCTCTTGCCGGCTGAACTGTCTGGAACTCGGTCAGTTGATCGACTCGCTCCTGTGTTGTCTTGATATCGTTGTTGTAGCTTTCAATATTGGTGCGTCGCATATCCAGCCGGTCTTGTACTGTTTTCCTCGCGGTGATCAGTTGCTCGTATTTCAATGCGTCGCTGGCAACTCCCAGAATTTTTCCTGCGGCGGATATGCCCACCTTAACGAGCGCGATTTTCGGCGTCGCCATATCCGTCTCGGTGAGTTTTTCGACACTCAATAATACGTCTTTTAGCAGGTCAAAGACGTTTGATGATTCCAGCGTCCCTATAGCGGTATTGAGGGCTGTTTCCTGGGTCTCCAGCAATTCGATGGCTTTTCTTTCGGCAGCAAGTTTAGGCGAGTCAGACTCGATTGATTTTTTCAATTCCTCGATTCTGTACTGATTATCGCTGAGTTCTACCTTCCTCAGATTGGTCAGGCTGTTCTCCAGGGTGTCGGTGTGCTCTTTCATTTTTGAGCGGCCATCGTCAATGATCAATTTTATATCTTTGGCATAGCTGAGCATGGCCTCTTTCTGCTCTTGCTCTGTAATAGTATTATTTTTCTCAAGTTTCTGGATCGCGCTGTAAAGCGGCTTGATTTCTTCGTGGTTCAGCGCAATTGGCGCGAGTGTCAGCGCGTCCAGGGCACTTTTGTCGGTAGTATTGATTTCATTTTGTAAAGCTTTCAGTTCTTCGACAAGGACAGGTAAATAAAGAGTGCTGAGGGTACGGATTTTATAACTTATTTCCGCCCGGCTGTTCTTGATCTTGTTCAAATCCGGTGCTGGATACTGGAGCGGGGTGGCAAGTGTATGTACGGTCATAGGGGTCTCGAAGTATTTTTAGTTAAAATGTAAAGCTTCACAGCGCTAAAGAGAGGGCTATGTATCGGGTTCACTTTTCTGCAGCTACAGCCTTGAATGCATTGAGCAAGTCTTCGGCTTGTTTTTTAATTCCAATCCAGTTGCTCACCATGATGTTGAGCCTGGAAACAAACGAAACCAGATACATGGCGTTGGTAATGCCGTCCAGTCTTTTGCTTGATGAATCGATGTAAGTCAGGATAAGTTCCCACGCGTTTTCTAAGGCTGACGCGCCACCATTAGCGCCTTCAACACGCAGTAACAAATCATCCAGGCTTGTTTGGAATGTTCGACATGATTTGAGTAGGGTGTTGGATGTCTCAAGTTTGGCTTCAAGGGTTTGTTTCTCGCGGATGAGGTTCTCCAGCTCTGCTCGTGCCGTTTTGGCTAGTTCTCCGAAAACGGTATTAGTGATGATGAAACCTACGCCTCCTAGGATCAATCCGTACCATTTATTACTAGAGTATTCTGCAATTTGTGCGTTTTTTTCTTCGATTCTTGTGTTGATTCGGTCAAGATTATTATTGATTTCGATAATCTCAGTGTTGAAATCTTTGCTGTGACTGAGGGCAATTTTTTTACCTAGGTCAGGTTTTATGGTGTCGGTAATTGAACGTTTGAATGTGGTGATCTCTAATTTTACACTTGTCGTACTTTTACTGTGATCAGTGATAACTTTTTTCAGGTCTTCGACCAGCTCCAGAAGCGCCGGAATTTTTTGTTTCTCTTTTCCGGTTAAGTCTATTTTCGGTAAATTGTCGATTTCTTCCGGCGTCAGGGTGCTAATTTTTCCCAGTCCGCTTTCGTAGCTGGGCAGACCTTCAATATATTGAATGATCGATCGGCTACTAACGGTAAAGTTGTCGGCAAATACATGGAGGTCGGTGCCGACTTTTTTCATGCTGCTTTCAAGTGCTGACCAAGTGCCGGCATGCTTTTTCGAAGTGCTATACAACTCCTGCATGTCCGCCGATTTCAGGCCGGCTATGTTTAATTGGTCGAGGTTATAGAGTTGTTCAATTTCCTGGGTTTCGGTAGGGAGTTCGAGTGCTTTATTGACGTAGCGCTTTATTTTTCTGATGTCGTCATTTGTAATTAGCAGGCCTTTTTCACGCTTGACATCGGGGTGGTTTCCAGAGACGGCTTTAAAGTACTCGGATGTTAATGCGGTGAAATTTTCGGTTGTGATGTTTAGTTCTTTATTAGCTAACATAAAAATCCTTTTTTAGAAGCTTTCATTGGGTTGCAAAGGTGTTGTTGGAGTGGCGGTTATAAAGATAGTGTTGATTTTTGATTGCTGTAAGTCTTGAACGTTTTCGGTATGTTTCGAAGAGTCGGTGAAGTCGAAATGGATTTGATGGGGCGCCAGTTATTGGGAGGAGAAGTGGCTTTTAGACAATAAAGCAGCTTTGTAAGTTTATGTTTTGCCAGGCGAAGGGCATTAGCCCCACTAAAAATGCTTGTACGGAGGACTGGCCTTGCCGAAACCTGTGGCGACGAAAGGATAGGCTGCTGGCCCTATCGTTTTAAACGAAAAAAGGCCCGTGAAAACTCACGGGCCTTTTTGGTGCAGCAGGCGAAAATTTACAGGTAGAACGACTTCAGCGGCGGAAAGCCATTGAACTCAACAGCACTGTAGCTGGTGGTATACGCGCCGGTCGACAGCCAGTACAGGCGATCGCCAATGGCCAGGTTCAACGGCAGGCCGTACTTGTAGTTCTCATACATGATGTCGGCGCTGTCGCAGGTCGGGCCGGCGATGACCACTTCTTCCATCTCGCCTTTCTTCTCGGTCCAGATCGGAAACTTGATGGCTTCGTCCATGGTTTCGATCAGGCCGGAGAATTTGCCCACATCGGTATAGACCCAACGCTCCACTGCGGTGCGCGACTTACGGGCGACCAGTACCACTTCGCTGACCAGGATGCCGGCGTTGGCGATCAACGAGCGGCCTGGCTCGAGGATGATTTCCGGCAGGTCATCACCGAAGTCTTCCTTGAGGAAACGGATGATTTCTTCAGCGTAGGTTTCCAGGCTGTTGGTACGGGTGATGTAGTTGGCCGGGAAGCCACCGCCCATGTTGATCAGCTTCAGCACGATGCCGTCTTCTTCCTTCAGGCGTTCGAAGATCACTTTGACCTTGGCGATCGCCGCGTCCCAGACGCTGATGTCGCGCTGTTGCGAGCCGACGTGGAAGGAGATGCCGTAAGGCACCAGGCCCAGGTCGCGGGCGAGGATCAGCAGGTCCATGGCCATGTCGGTCTGGCAGCCGAATTTGCGCGACAACGGCCAGTCAGCGGTGGTGGAGCCTTCGGTGAGGATCCGTACATAGACTTTCGAGCCTGGCGCGGCCTTGGCAATGTTGCGCAGGTCGGCTTCCGAGTCGGTGGAGTACAGACGCACGCCCTTCTCGTAGAAGTAGCGGATGTCCTTGGATTTCTTGATGGTGTTGCCGTAGCTGATGCGATCGGCGCTGACGCCCTGGTTCATCACTTTATCCAGCTCGTAGATCGAGGCGATGTCGAAGTTCGAGCCTTTTTCTTTGAGCAGGTCGATGATTTCCACGGCCGGGTTGGCCTTGACCGCGTAATAAACCTTGGCGAAGTCGAAGCCGGCACGCAGGTCATCGTAGGCCTTGCTGATCATCGCGGTGTCGATGACCACGAATGGAGTTTCTTGCTTGTCGGCGAAAGCCTTCATTTTATCGAAGGTTTCGCGTGCGTAATAATCTTCGACCTTGATCGACATGCTGGAACTCCTACTGGCAAACTGAAATTATCAATGGGTGCAAATGAACGTCCTCCGTATCCCCACTTTGGTTCGCCTACTTCCCAAGGCATGTCCGCCGAAAGCAAAAAAGGTCATCCGTGCAGTGCGCTACGGGTGACCTTGCTGTCTCGTCGTCAGTACTTGAGCCGGATGGATCGTTTCCAGCATGGACGTTCGGCGCGAACTTTAGGACGTGAGAGGCTTGAGATCAACAAAAAATGTCGCGTTTTTACACGCGTCCGTCGTGTGGTCGGGGTCAATCACTTATGTAACGGACCCAGATGACAGGCTGATGTTCCCCGATTGGGGATTTTCGGTGGGATTTACTAACCTGTGGCGCGGGGGCTTGTCGGAACGCCGCACCGCCCCGCTGGGGCGCGCAGCGGCCCTAAAAACTGCAAAGGCGTTGCATCAGGCACACCGCATTCACCGATTTTACGACTGCTTCGCAGCCGAACGGGGGCGAGCCCCCTCGCCACAGGGTCAGATCAGGCCACCGCTGCCTCGGCAGGCGAAACAATGCTGGTCTTGCCACCGCGCGAACGGCCGGAGCTGAGGTATTCGGCAATCGATTCCTGGGTCACCTCACCGAGGAACACCCGCTCGGCATCCATCACCGGCAACCACGAACGGTTGAACTCGTACATTCGCGACAGCAGGATGCGCAAATGTTCGTCGAACGCCGCGGTGGCATTGAACTCGCGCAAGTATTGCGCGCAGGTGCCGGTCTGGCGGTGCAGGTCGCGGCGACGCACATAGCCCATGGCCTTGTTCTCGGCGCAGGTGACCACCACGTAGCGACGGTCCAGTTCGTCCATCAATTCCAGGGCTTCGGCCACTGGAGTTTCCGGGCTGACCGACGGCGCGTTGTCCGCCGCGTCTTCGGCTTTGACCAGCAGCAGACGCTTGAGGGTGCTGTCCTGGCCGACGAAGTTGCTGACGAAGTCATCCGCTGGGTGCGCCAACAGGGTATCCGGATGATCGAACTGAATCAGCTTGCCGCCACGGAAGATCGCAATCTTGTCGCCGAGCTTGATCGCTTCGTCAATGTCGTGGCTGACCATGATCACGGTCTTGCCCAGCGCCCGCTGCATTTCGAAGAACTCGTTCTGGATCATTTCGCGGTTGATCGGGTCGACCGCGCCGAACGGTTCATCCATCAACAACAGCGGAGCATCGGCCGCCAAGGCACGAATCACACCGATCCGCTGTTGCTGGCCACCGGACAATTCACGGGGATAGCGGTTCAGGTACTGCTTGGGTTCGAGCTTGATCATGCTCATCAGTTCGCGGGCGCGGTCGTGGCATTTCTGCTTGTCCCAACCGAGCAGGCGCGGAACGATAGTGATGTTTTCCTCGATGGTCATGTTCGGGAACAGGCCGATCTGCTGGATCACATAGCCGATGTTACGGCGCAGCGTCACGGCATCGAGGTCGGTGGTGTCTTCACCGTTGATCAGGATTTTCCCCGAGGTCGGTTTGATCAGGCGGTTGATCATTTTCAGCGTGGTGCTTTTGCCGCACCCCGAAGGCCCGAGAAATACGCAGATCTCGCCTTCATTGACGATCAGGTTCACCGAGTCCACGGCTTTCACGTCTTTGCCGTTGCTTTGGAAGGTCTTGCTGAGGTTTTGAAGTTCGATCATTTCAGGAGTCCTTTGGGAGTCAGCGTGCGTTGCAGCCATTGCAGAAGCAGGTCGGCGAAGATGGCCAGGAGACTGACCAGCACGGCGCCGACGATCAGCATCGACATATCGCTGCGGCTGATTGAAGCGAGAATAAGTACACCAAGGCCACCGGCGCCGATGGTCGCGGCGATGGTCATGACACCAATGTTCATCACCACGGCGGTGCGTACGCCGGCGAGGATCACCGGCACGGCGATCGGCAGTTCGACCATGCGCAGGCGCTGGCCGAAGGTCATGCCAATGCCGCGTGCGGCTTCACGGATGCCCGGGTCGACGCCGGTCAGGGCGAGGTAGGTGTTGCGCATGATCGGCAGCAGCGAATAGAGAAACACTGCGGTGATCGCCGGCATCGGCCCCAGGCCCTGGCCGAACTTCGAGTAGAACGGCAACAGCAGGCCGAACAGCGCGATCGACGGAACGGTCAGCAGCACAGTGGCACTGGCTTGCAGCGGACCGGCGAGGGTTGGGAAGCGAGTCATCAGGATGCCCAGCGGCACGCCAACGACAATTGCCAGGGTCACGGCGATCCCGACCAGAGTGATGTGTTGCCAGGTCAGTTGCAGGACCAGCGGCCAGTCCAGATGGGAAAAGGCGTTGATAAATTCCATGTCTTCTCCTCTCAGTTCAAGGGATGCTGGCGCAGGAAATCTGCGGCAACGGATGAAGGGCTTTCGTGATTGACATCGACCCGCGCGTTGAGCTCGCGCATAGTTACGTCGTCGAACAGTTCGGCCAGCGGCTTGAGTTCTTCCGCGAGTTTCGGGTGGGCGTCGAGGTACACCTGACGCACCACGGGAGCTGCGGTGTAGTCCGGGAAGTAATGCTTATCGTCTTCCAGCAGTTTGAGCTTGAAGGCGTTCAATCGACCGTCAGTGGTGTAGACCAGACCGGCGAACACCTGACCATTGCGCAAGGCGGTGTAGACCAGCCCGGCATCCATCTGGCGGATGTTTTTGCGGGTCAGGTTCATTCCGTAAAGCTTCACCATGCCGTCCAGACCGTCGGAACGGTTGGCAAACTCGGTGTCCAGGGCCATCAGGTGATGGGTCTTCGCCTCAGCCTGCAGCACTGTATTCAGCTCGCTGATGGTGTTGATCTGCGGATAAGCCTTTGCGGTCTTTTCCGGCAGCGCCAGGGCGTAGGTATTGCTGAATTTCGACGGAGTGAGCCAGATCAGGCCTTTTTTTGCGTCGAGTTCTTTTACCCGAGCGTAGGACTGAGCGCTGTCGAGTTTGTCGGTGACGTGGTTGTAAGCCACCAGCGAAACGCCGGTGTATTCCCACATCAGATCGAGCTGTCCACTTTCGTGAGCGCCACGGGCCAGGTTGCTACCCAAACCACCGGTGATCTGGGCGTCATAACCCTTGGTGCGCAAGTATTGGGAGGTGATTTCAGCCAGCAGGGTTTGCTCGGTGAAAACCCGAGCGCCGATGCGGATCACCGGTTTTTCGGCGGCTTGGGCGATTCCTGCGAACAGCAGGATGCAGCCTAGTATCAAGCCCATTGTCTTTATAAAAGCAGTCTTCATGTGAATTCCTTTGCTCAGGCTTAAGACGGGCGCAGACCGCGTTCGAGCCAGAGGCGGCTGGCGAGTGTCACCAGGCCGTCGAGCAGCAGTGCCAGCAGGGCGGTGCAAGCCGCGCCGAGCAGTAGTTGCGGCTGATTGTTCAGGGCAATGCCAGGGAAAATCAGGCTGCCCAGACTGTTGGCGCCGATCAGGAATGCCAGTGGCGCGGTACCGACATTGATCGCCAGCGCCACACGTACGCCACCGATGATGATTGGCACGGCGTTGGGCAGTTCGACCCGCCAGAGCACTTGGCCCGGGGTCATGCCGATGCCGACGGCGGCTTCCTTGAGTGAAGCTTGTACGTTTTTCAGGCCCTCATAGGTGTTGCGCACGATGGGCAACAGCGAGGCGAGGAACAGAGCGAAGATCGCCGGGCCGCTGCCAATCCCTAGAATCCCCAGGGCAATGGCCAATACGGCGAGAGGTGGGACGGTGTTGCCAATGTTGAAGATCTGCATGAAGCGTTCAGCACGAGTGACCATATTCGGTCGGCTGAGGAAAATACCGGCGGGAATGCCTACAACGAGGGCGGCCAGCATGGAGACAAGAACTAGAACCAGATGAGCTTGCAGATAAAACAATAAATCGTCGCGGTAATGTTCAATCGTATTGATGCCGATCCAGTGGACCAGCAGGGCCAGGAGGGCGAAAACAACCGCGCACCCCAACAACCCTTTGCCATAGCGAATAGCCACAGGCGGACTCCTTTATTTCAGTCGGCGGACGCTCTCCCTTGCGGCACTGCCATTCCTGGCTGCCGGGAGAGTCGTTCGCGAAAAGCAGCTCGCAAGGGCCGGCAAAGCGGCACAAGTCGAGCCATAAGCGCAGCCTCGTCAGGATGATTTGCTGATAGTTCAGCCCCTGAAACGAGGTGGTAACAAGAGAGTGGACGGCTCCACTGGGCAAAAGGTTCCCCCGTGTGCGGCATTTCGCCACCCCCAATGTGCTCAATGGTTCGGTTATGGGCTGAGTTTGGGCTATAATCGCTGCCCTTTTTTGAATCACCTGCCAGGCGATTTCCCATGACCAAACAGGCCGCCGAAGTCGCGAAACGCCGCACTTTCGCTATTATTTCCCACCCGGATGCGGGTAAGACCACCATCACCGAGAAGCTCTTGCTGATGGGCAAGGCCATTGCTATTGCCGGTACGGTGAAATCCCGAAAGTCGGACCGTCATGCCACCTCCGACTGGATGGAAATGGAAAAACAGCGTGGTATTTCCATTACCACGTCGGTCATGCAGTTCCCGTATCGCGATCACATGATCAACCTGCTCGACACCCCGGGCCACGAAGACTTCTCGGAAGACACCTACCGTACCTTGACGGCGGTCGACTCGGCACTGATGGTCCTCGACGGTGGTAAGGGCGTAGAGCCACGGACCATCGCCTTGATGGACGTCTGCCGTCTGCGCGACACGCCGATTGTCAGCTTCATCAACAAACTCGACCGGGACATCCGTGACCCGATCGAATTGCTCGACGAGATCGAGGCGGTCCTGAAGATCAAGGCCGCGCCAATCACCTGGCCGATCGGTTGCTACCGCGACTTCAAGGGTGTGTACCACCTCGCCGACGACTACATCATCGTGTACACCGCGGGCCATGGCCACGAGCGTACCGATGTGAAAATCATCGAGAAGCTCGACTCCGACGAAGCCCGCGCGCATCTGGGCGACGAGTACGCTCGTTTTGTCGATCAACTGGAGCTGGTGCAGGGCGCTTGTCACGAATTCAATCAGCAGGAATTCCTCGACGGTCAACTGACCCCGGTGTTCTTCGGTACCGCTCTGGGCAACTTCGGTGTCGATCACGTGCTCGACGCCGTGGTCAACTGGGCACCCAAGCCGCTGGCGCGTGTCGCCAACGAGCGCACGGTCGAGCCGATTGAAGAGAAATTCGCCGGCTTCGTGTTCAAGATCCAGGCGAACATGGACCCGAAACACCGTGACCGTATCGCCTTTATGCGGATCTGCTCCGGCAGGTACGACAAAGGCATGAAAATGCGCCACGTCCGGACCGGCAAGGACGTGCGGATCGGCGATGCGCTGACGTTCTTCTCTTCCGAGCGTGAGCAACTGGAAGAAGCCTTCGCCGGCGACATCATCGGCCTGCACAACCACGGCACGATCCAGATCGGCGACACCTTCACCGAAGGCGAGGCACTGAGCTTCACCGGGATCCCGCACTTCGCCCCGGAACTGTTCCGCCGCGTACGCCTGAAGGACCCGCTCAAATCCAAGCAACTTCGCCAGGGCTTGCAACAGCTGGCCGAAGAAGGCGCGACCCAGGTGTTCTTCCCGGAGCGCAGCAACGACATCATCCTCGGCGCCGTCGGTGTGCTGCAGTTCGATGTGGTCGCCAGCCGCTTGAAAGAGGAATACAAGGTCGAATGCGCTTACGAGCCCATTACTGTGTATTCCGCCCGCTGGATCGATTGCAGCGATAAGAAGAAACTTGAAGAGTTCTGCGTCAAGGCCGTGGAAAACCTCGCGATCGACGGCGGTGGTCACCTGACCTACCTGGCCCCGACCCGGGTCAACCTGGCGCTGATGGAAGAGCGCTGGCCGGACGTGAAATTCCGCGCGACGCGTGAGCATCATTAAGCGCTGAGCGGTAACACCCAAAAGCCCCGTTGCGAAAGCTGCGGGGTTTTTTATTGGCGCTCCTACACGAGCAGTGTCCTCGCCACAGGTCATCACGGCTTTTGAAATCGCTGTTCGGCATAACACTTATTCAAAACCAATCTGCCTGCCAATGGCATTTCCTGGGGTTCATCAGCGTCCTATCTGAAGAACCCGCTCGATCGCAACTGAGTTTCACACAACGCCACGGCATTCGGGTTTGTCGCCGTCAGGCTCTGAGGCTTCACCTTGAAAGGATGGAATCGGTTATGAGCATTTTTCTACGCGGTGTGTTGTTGCTGAAAGTATTGGTGCTGCTCACCCTCGGTACGGCGTCGGCGGCTTGGGCGGAGTGTCAGGACCATGAGGAGCAGGCCTCGAATGGGCACGGGGCGTACAGCACGATGATCATTGCAGCAGAAGATGACGACTCGAACACCGACGATCCAGACACCGAAGAGGATGAGGGCGATAGCCAGACATAGAATGTAAATGACGGACAAAAGAAAAACCCCTTCTCCCACATTGCCGAGCAATCCGGGAAGAAGGGGTTTGGTCAACTCTGCCAAAACGTGCCCCGTTTATCGGAGCACGTTTTTTCAGGCCGCGCCGTGGACGAATTGCTCGGCGTAATGGCAGGCCGTCTAGCGGTGTCGAGTACGCGCAAGGCCGGCTCTTTAGTGATGTATCGCTCGGTCGAAACTATTGAATACTCCCACTATCAAGTGGGGGTGTTCATGTTTGTTAGTGCGCTATTATCGCGATGCTGTGTCAGGCGAATGCTTAGTTCTGTTTTTTCCAATAAAGTGTGGGGGGTTGAGCTTATAGTTTTTCTGTAAGAAATGATGTTTTGATATTGAAGTGAGTAAGGCTTTTTTATAATCTAAATTTAGCTCGGTTGACTGGATTGGAAAAACAGTTGTTCGTGCTGTCATTAAACTAATGAAATGAAAAGCCTTGATTGTAGTTAATTCACCATTTTTTCAGGAGATGTTAAATGAATGGAATCACTAATGAGAGCGAGTTGAACAATTCCGAACTACTCGATGTAGATGCGGAGCCTAAACCACCGGTTAAGCCACCCAAGCCGGTCAAGCCGCCGGTGAGTCCTCCGGTTAAGCCACCCGTTTCGATCAAGCCGCCGGTGAATCCTCCGGTTAAGCCACCCGTTTCGGTCAAACCGCCGGTGAATCCTCCGGTGAAGCCGCCCGTTTCGGTCAAACCGCCGGTGAATCCTCCGGTTAAGCCACCCGTTTCGGTCAAACCGCCGGTGAATCCTCCGGTTAAGCCACCCGTTTCGGTCAAACCGCCGGTGAATCCTCCGGTCAAGCCCCCCGTTTCGGTCAAGCCACCGGTGAAACCTTCGGTTACCCCAACGCCAATTAATAAATTACCCCAAGAAAAATTCAGTGTTCTACAGAGTTTTGTTGCACCCGTGCTCGTCAGTGTTACGTCAAGTGTGGTGACTGGGCTTTTGCAGTTTAATCATCCCGTCAATGCTACGAAGAATGCAGACGGGACGGTGACTTATCCCAATGGCGCCGTGGCTAACGATTCAGACGGGACAATAACCAATACCGACGGCAGCGTAACGCACGCGGATGGAAGGACGGTTTACTCGAATGGAAACGTATTTAATGGTACGAGCGGGCTGTTTATATTTGCCGATGGAACAGAAGTCCAGGCTGAGCGTAATGAGAAAGAGGAGTGGGTATTCCCGACTGAAAATTCGGGTGATGCCCCGCCCCATCCTTGAACTTCCATGATCAAGATGCGGTGATACAACACGGGTCGTGAGAGATACCCATCAGGGAGAAGCTTTTACACGCTTGATTTTTGCTCTCTGTTGAAACGCTTTCGAGGAATATAAAAGCTACTTGTTTGAAAGACCCTCCCGGACAGGTTCCGGGAGGGATTTTATGCTTTGTTCAAACGACGAATTGCTCAGCGTAGTGGCAAGCCACCTGGCGGCTGTCGAGCAGGCGCAAGGCCGGCTCTTCAGTGCTGCATCGCTCGGTCGCATACGGGCAGCGCTTGTGGAAGGCGCAGCCGGACGGCGGATTGAGCGGGTTGGGCAGTTCGCCGACGATCTTGATTTTCGGCTTGGTCGGATCCGGGTGGATCGTTGGCGTAGCCGACAGCAGTGCCTGGGTATAAGGGTGCAGAGGACGGGTGTAGATGTCTTCTTTAGGGCCCATTTCCACCGGCCGGCCCAGGTACATCACCATCACGTGGTCGGCGACATGACGCACCACCGCCAGGTTGTGGGAGATGAACACGTAGGCGGTGTTGAACTCTTGCTGCAGGTCCATGAACAGGTTGAGTACCTGGGCCTGAATCGATACGTCCAGCGCCGAGGTCGGTTCGTCCGCCACCAGCACTTTGGGCTGCAGCATCATCGCCCGAGCCAGGGCAATCCGTTGGCGTTGGCCGCCGGAGAACATGTGTGGATAACGCTGGTAGTGCTCAGGACGCAAGCCCACCTGCTTCATCATTGCCTGGACTTTCTCGCGACGCTCGGCGGCACTCAACTTCGTATTGATCAGCAGCGGTTCAGCGAGTTGATCGCCGATTTTCTGCCGTGGGTTCAACGAGGCGTAGGGGCTCTGGAACACCATCTGCACGTCTTTGCGCAGTTGCTTGCGCTGGGCCTTGTCGGCGCCGGTGACTTCCTGCCCGGCGATTTTCAAGGAGCCGGAGGACGGCTCTTCGATCAACGTCAGGGCGCGGGCCAGGGTCGACTTGCCGCAGCCCGACTCGCCAACCACAGCGAGCGTCTTGCCGGCTTCCAGTTCGAACGACACGCCGTTGAGGGCGCGAACCAGTGCCGTGCCTTTGAACAGGCCGCGGGATACTTCGTAATGACGGGTAAGGTCGCGGGCGGTGAGAACGACGCTCATTACGCCACCTCCTGATTCAAGGGGTAGAAGCAGCGGGCGAGGCTGTTGGCTTTAGGGTCCAGGCCCGGGCGTTGCGTGCGGCAGTTGTCTTGCACATAGGGGCAGCGCGGTGACAACAGGCAACCTTGCGGGCGGTCATAACGACCCGGAACGATGCCCGGCAAGGTCGCCAGACGCTCGGCACCCAGGCTGTGTTCCGGAATCGCCGCCAGCAGTGCTTCGCTATACGGATGCGCTGGCACCTCGAATAGCCCGGGCACTTGCCCGACTTCCACGGCCTGGCCTGCGTACATCACGCACACCCGTTGCGCGGTTTCGGCTACTACGGCCAGGTCGTGAGTGATCAGCACCAGGCCCATGTTCTGCTCTTGTTGCAAGTTGAGCAGCAGCTCCATGATCTGGGCCTGGATGGTCACGTCGAGGGCGGTGGTCGGTTCATCGGCGATCAGCAGTTTTGGTTCGCCGGCGATGGCCATGGCAATCGCCACGCGCTGGCTCATGCCGCCGGACAGCTGATGCGGGTAGGCATTCATGCGGCTGGCGGCGCCAGGGATTTCGACCTTTTCCAGCAGCTCGATGGCGCGCTTGCGGGCGTCCTTGCTGGACATTTTCAGGTGCAGGCGCAGCACTTCCTCGATCTGGAAACCCACGGTATAGCTCGGGTTCAGCGCGGTCATCGGGTCCTGGAACACCATCGCCAGGTCCTTGCCGACGATTTTTCGACGCTGGCGGGCATTGAGCTTGAGCATGTCCTTGCCATCGAAGATGAGGGAGTCAGCGGTGACGATGCCGGGATGCTCGATCAAGCCCATCAGCGCCATCATGGTCACGGACTTGCCGGAACCCGATTCGCCGACGATGGCCAGGACTTCACCCTTGTCCACGGACAGGTCGAGACCGTCGACCACAGGGACCGCGTTGGCGTCGCCAAAGCGCACATTGAGATTCTTGATTTCTAGCAGTGACATGGGAATCTCCTCAGGCGGCGTTCTTGAGTTTCGGGTCCAGCGCATCGCGCAGGCCGTCGCCCATCAGGTTGATTGCCAGCACGCTGAGCAAAATGGTCAAACCAGGCAGACTCACCACCCACCAGGCGCGTTCGATGTAGTCGCGAGCAGAGGCCAGCATGGTGCCCCACTCCGGAGTTGGCGGTTGTACGCCAAGGCCGAGGAAGCCCAGGGCCGCGGCATCGAGAATCGCCGAGGAGAAACTCAAGGTCGCCTGAACGATCAGCGGCGCCATGCAGTTAGGCAGCACGGTGATGAACATCAGGCGTGGCAGACCGGCACCGGCCAGGCGCGCGGCGGTCACGTAGTCGCGGTTAAGTTCGCCCATCACCGCGGCGCGGGTCAGACGAACATAGGACGGCAGCGAAACGATCGCGATAGCGATCACGGTGTTGATCAGGCCAGGGCCGAGGATGGCGACAATAGCAACAGCCAGCAGCAGCGACGGCAGGGCCAGCATGATGTCCATCAGACGCATGATGGTCGGGCCGAGCACGCGCGGGAAGAACCCGGCGAACAGACCCAGCATGACCCCGGGGATCAGTGACATGACCACCGATGACAAGCCGATCAGCAGCGACAGGCGTGAACCATGGATCAAGCGCGACAACAGATCGCGTCCCAGCTCGTCGGTACCGAGCAGAAACTGAATCTGTCCACCTTCGAGCCAGGACGGCGGCGTCAGCAGGAAGTCGCGGTATTGCTCGCTCGGGTTATGTGGTGCGACCCAAGGGGCGAACAGTGCGCAGAACACCACGAGGATCATGAACAGCAGGCCGGCAACCGCGCCTTTGTTCTTCGAGAAGGCTTGCCAGAATTCTTTGTACGGTGACGGATAAAGCAGGCTTTGGTCGACTGCTACTGAGGTAGTTAGAGTGCTCATTAGTATGATCTCAGCGCTGATGACGGATGCGTGGGTTGGCAAAGCCGTAGAGGATATCCACCACGAAGTTGACCAGAATCACCAGGCAGGCGATTAACAGGATGCCGTTCTGCACCACCGGATAATCCCGGGCGCCGATGGCTTCGATCAGCCATTTGCCGATGCCGGGCCAGGAGAAGATGGTTTCGGTCAGAACCGCACCGGCCAGCAGGGTGCCGACTTGCAGACCGACCACCGTCAATACCGGGATCAAGGCGTTACGCAGGCCGTGAACGAACACTACGCGCGCCGGCGACAGGCCTTTGGCCCGGGCGGTGCGAATGTAGTCTTCACGCAGCACTTCAAGCATCGAGGAACGGGTCATCCGGGCGATCACCGCCAGCGGGATGGTGCCGAGCACGATGGCCGGCAAAATCAGGTGATGCAGGGCGTCGAAGAAAGCCCCGGTGTCATCGGCGAGCAGGGTATCGATGAGCATGAAGCCGGTTCTCGGCTCGATGTCGTACAGCAGGTCGATCCGCCCGGAAACCGGGGTCCAGCCCAGGGAGACCGAGAAGAACATGATCAGGATCAGGCCCCACCAGAAGATCGGCATCGAATACCCCGCCAGGGAGATGCCCATCACCCCATGGTCGAACAGGGATCCTCGCTTCAAGGCGGCAATCACCCCGGCCAGTAGCCCGAGGATGCCGGCGAACAGCAGGGCGGCCATGGACAGTTCCAGGGTCGCCGGGAACAGCGAGGTGAACTCGCTCCAGACGCTTTCACGGGTCCGCAGGGATTCGCCAAGGTCGCCCTGGGCAAGTTTGCCGATGTAGTCCAGATACTGGGCATACAACGGTTTGTTCAGACCAAGGCGTTCCATTGCCTGGGCATGCATCTCAGGGTCGACCCGACGTTCGCCCATCATGACTTCCACGGGGTCGCCGGGAATCATGCGAATCAATGCGAAGGTCAGCAAGGTGATGCCGAAGAAGGTGGGGATCAACAACCCCACGCGGCGGGCAATAAAACTAAACATCTTCTGGTGTACCTCATCAGCCGGTTAGGCGTGCCCGGCACCGTCGGGATCAACGATGACGGGCGTTTCTTATCTACTTCACCAGGGTGGTAGCGAAGTTATTAGTGGTCAGGGGGCTAATGTGATAACCCTCGACGTTTTTGCGCATTGCGGTGAACATTTTCGGGTAGGCCATGGGGATCCATGGTTGATCCTGATCGAAAGTCACCAAAGCTTTTTCATACAGTGCAGCACGTTCTGCCGGTTCGGTTCCCGCACGGGCCTTGTCGATTACGTCCTGGAACGCCTTGTTGCACCAGCGGGCGTAGTTTTCGCCGTTTTTCGCTGCATCGCAACTCAGGTTCGGGGTCAGGAAGTTATCCGGGTCACCGTTATCGCCGGCCCAGCCGGCCGAGACCATGTCATGTTCGCCATTCTTGGCGCGCTTGAGCATTTCGCCCCATTCCATGACGCGGATGTCGAGCTTGATGCCGACCCGTGCCAGGTCCGACTGCATCATCTGTGCGCCGAGCAGCGGGTTGGGGTTGGTCGGGCCGCCGCCATTGCGGGTGAACAGGGTCAGCACCGTTCCTTCCGGCACGCCAGCTTCCTTGAGCAGCGCGCGGGCCTTGTCCAGGTCGCGAGGCGGATTTTTCAGTGTGTCGTTGAAGCCTAGCAGGGTTGGCGGATAAGGGCCGGTGCCGACCACGGCATTGCCCTTGCCGTACAGGCTGCTGACGTAGGCTTCCTTGTCGAAGGCGATATTGATCGCCTGTCGGACCCGCACGTCGCTCATGTATTTGCGGCTGGTATTCATGGCGGTGTAGCTGGTGGTCATGGCCGCCAGTTCGTCGACCTTCAGGTTCGGGTCGGCCTTGATGCTCGGGATGTCATCGGGTTTTGGATACAGCGCGATCTGGCACTCGTTGGCCTTGAGCTTCTGCAGGCGCACGTTGTTATCGGTAGCAATTGCCAGGATCAGCGCTTCGCTCGGCGGCGGACCACGGAAGTAATCCTGGTTGGCCCTGAAACGGACCTGGGCGTCCTTGGCGTAACGCACCAAGACGAACGGCCCGGTGCCGATTGGCTTGCTGTTGAGGTCGTTGGTCTTGCCGGCCTTGAGCAACTGGTCGGCGTACTCGGCAGAGTAGATCGAGGTGAATGGCATGGCCACATCGGCCAGGAACGGTGCTTCGCGGCGGGTCAGGGTGAATACCACCGTGTGGTCGTCGACTTTCTCGACGCTTTTGAGCAGGTCCCTGAAGCCCATGCTTTCGAAGTAGGGGAAACCTATGCTCGATTTGCTATGCCACGGGTGCTTCGGGTCCAGCTGGCGCTGAAAACTCCAGAGCACGTCGTCGGCGTTCATCTCGCGGGTCGGCTTGAAGTATTCGGTGGTGTGGAACTTGATGCCTTTGCGCAGATGAAAGGTGTAGCTCAGCCCATCCGCGCTGATCTCCCAGGAGTCGGCCAGTGCCGGTACCACTTCAGTGGTGCCGGGCTTGAAATCCACCAGACGATTGAAGATGGTTTCGGCCACCGCATCGGCAGTGACTGCAGTCGTGTACTGGACCATATCAAAGCCTTCCGGGCTGGCTTCGGTACAAACCACCAAGGGTTTGGCCGAGACGCCGACAGCGACACCCAGTAACGTGGCGGCAATCGCCGCTCGTAACGCAAGCTTGTTCATCAATAACCCCTCTGCAATCTGTTGAACCAGAAAAGCCTGAATGGCTGATTCGTCAATGAATCAGCCATTCAGCTGGTGCTTAGAGAATGTTGAATGGAATGGTAGTGACCAGACGGAATTCGTTGATGCTGCCGTCTCCTTGATTTTCGCTGGCGCGGTGTGTGGTGTAGGTCGCGCGAATCGCGGTGGCTTTCAGCGGGCCGCTCTGCACGGCGTAAGAAGTACCAATGCCGTATTCATAGTGGTGTTCGCCATCCTGTGCATTCACGTTGTAGGCCGTGCCTTTGTAGTGAGTACCGTCGATGCCCCAGCCACGAGCCTGGTAGATGTTGAACTTCAGGCCCGGCACGCCGTATTCGGCCATGTTGATGCCGTAGGCGATCTGGAAGGACTTCTCGTTCGGGCCGTTGAAGTCCGAAAGCAAGGAGTTGGCCAGGTAGATGCCGTTGGTTTCATGCAGGTAGTCGAAGTACTCGTCACCGTTAACTTGCTGGTAGGCGAACGTCAGGCTGTGAGCCTGGTGGGTCAGGCCGAACGATAGGGAGAAGGTATCGTTGTCGATCTCTCCCATCTTCTTTTTGCCTTCATCGACGGTTTTATAGTAGTTCAGGCCGGTGGTCAGGCTCAGGACCGAGCTGTCGCCCAGTTCATGAACGGCGCCGAAGTAGTACTGATTCCAGAAGTCTTCGACATTGGCCGCGTAGAGGCTGGTCTTCAGGCTTTTCAGCGGCTGATAGTTCAGGCCGGCGGTGTGGACGTGGTCGGTTTCAACCCCGGTGGCCGAGTATTCACTGCGAAACTTCGACAGGCTTTGCTCGGTACGCGGCGACACGCGGTCGAAGGTGCCGAGGTCGAATGACAGGTTGTCGAACTCTTCGCTGTGCAGGGTCACACCTTCGAAGCTCGAAGGCAGCGGACGGTTACCGATTACGTCGACGATCGGGCTGCTGAAATTCTGGCGGCCGGCGGTCAGGGTGGTGTTGGAAACCCGCGCCTTGACGTTGGCCAGGCCGAGTTTGCTCCACTGATCTACCGCATCACCATCGGAATGGGCCAGGGTACGGTTGGAGCCGTTGGCAATGTCCTTGCGGCTGCGATCCAGGACCAGCGCGTTGTAGGCCGCGACTTCAGTACTGAAACCCACAGGGCCTTGGGTAAAGCCGGAGCTGTAGTTGAGGATGGTGCCCTGGACCCAGTTGATCCGGCGTGGGGTGTCTCTGGTCTCACCATGCTTCTGGTAGTGGAAGTTACCACCACGACGCAGCAGCTCGTTGGCGTACCAGTTGCGAGTAGTACCCGACAGGCTCTGGCCGTCGACGAAGCCCTTGGATTCTGCTTGCGCGTTGGCGCTGTTAAGTTGGGTCGGAACGAATTCCTGGCTAATGCTTTCTGCGTAGGCAGTGGCCGTAACGCTGCTGATGGCCAAGGCCAATAACGCGGTGCTGCTCAGTTTCATGGGTGGAGTTCCTTACTTTTTTATATGTCGGTCTTTTTTGGGTGATCCGACTATTGGTTTTGAACTCAATCAAGGCATCGCAAACGTTTGCTGATGGCCATTTGATCAAATTCAGGCTGCACGCCTGCGGGAGAGCGAAATTCGCTCTCCGGGTTCTGGTTACCGGGTTATGGAGTAATGCCGACGCCGGAAAAGACGTTACGACCGAAGGGGCTGACCTTGAACCCTTCGACTTTCGCGCTCAGCGGCTGGTTGACCGTCGAGTGGGCGATAGGGGTGATCGGGACTTGTTGCTTGAGCAACTGCTGAGCCTGTTTGTACAGGACTGTGCGTTGCTCGCGATCCGTCACGATCTTGGCTTGCTTGACCAGCTTGTCGTATTGCGGATCGCACCACATGGAGTAGTTGTTGCCGCCAATCGCGTCACAGCTATAGAGGGTGCCGAGCCAGTTGTCCGGATCACCATTGTCGCCGGTCCAACCGATCAGGCTGACATCGTGTTCGCCGTTCTTGGTGCGCTTGATGTACTCGCCCCATTCATAGCTGACGATCTTCACGTTGAGCCCGATCTTCGCCCAGTCGGCCTGCAGCATTTCAGCCATCAGTTTGGCGTTCGGGTTGTACGGGCGTTGCACCGGCATGGCCCAGAGGGTGATCTCGGTGCCTTCCTTGACCCCGGCGGCCTTGAGCAGCTCTTTGGCTTTTTCCGGGTTATAGGCGACGTCCTTGATGGTTTCGTCGTAGGACCATTGGGTCGGCGGCATGGCGTTGACCGCCAGTTGCCCGGCGCCCTGGTACACCGCGTTGAGAATGCCTTGCTTGTTTACCGCCATGTCCAGCGCCTGACGCACTTCGAGCTGGTCGAAGGGTTTGTGTTGCACGTTGTAGGCGATGTAGCCGAGGTTGAATCCGGGCTTCTCGATGAGCTGCAGTTTCGGGTCTTTTTTCAGCGCGTCGACGTCGGCCGGGCGCGGGTGCAGGGTGATCTGGCATTCCCCGGCCTTGAGCTTCTGCACGCGCACCGAGGCGTCGGTGTTGATCGCGAAAATCAGCTGGTCGAGCTTGACCCGGCTCGGGTCCCAGTACTGTTTGTTACCGGCGTAACGGATCTGCGAATCCTTCTGATAGCGCTGGAACACGAAGGGGCCAGTGCCGATCGGCTTCTGGTTGATGTCGCTGGGTTTACCGCTCTTGAGCAACTGGTCTGCGTATTCGGCCGAAAGGATCGAGGCGAAACTCATGGCGACGTTTTGAATGAAGGCGGCGTCTACGCTGTTGAGCGTCATCACCACCGTCAGCGGCCCGGTCTTTTCGACCTTGGCGATATTCTTGTTCAAGCTCATCCCGTTGAAATACGGAAATTCGGTCGGATAAGCCTTACGGAATGGCTGCTCGGGATTGAGCATGCGGTTGAAGGTGAACAGTACGTCATCGGCGTTGAAGTCGCGGCTCGGAGTGAAGTACTTGGTTGTGTGAAATTTCACCCCTTCACGCAGGTGAAAAGTGTAGGTCAGGCCGTCCTCGGAAATGTCCCAGCGGGTAGCCAGGCCCGGTACGACGTTGGTAGCGCCTTTTTCGAACTCGGCCAGACGGTTGTAGATCGGTTCGGCGGCATCGTTGTCGGTCGCAGTGGTGTACTGCGCGGTGTCGAAGCCGGCCGGGCTGCCTTCGGAGCAAAACACCAGGCTATTGCTGGCGGCCTGGCTGATCGATGCGCCGGCCAACAGACCGGTGCCTAGTAATGCGGATAAAACCAAGGAATGACGCATGACGGTCCCTCTCCTTTATTGTTTTTGCTCAATGATTTTTCCTTGTCCGCAGACAGGGAGAGATATTGAACCCAAGTCATCGCGTGCAGCGTGCCAGCCAAAAACGCAGGGCTGCCATGCCTCGACGGTATGAGTCGCAGGCCGGGTAGTAAATGCGTAAGGTCTTTAAGACGTGTAGGAAAAGTCAATACGTCCTAGATCTGCTGCTGTAGTGCGCAGAGTTTTTGGATGTAAGAAAATTCCTGCGGTCCTGGCGGGTAAAGCAACGGCGACGTCCAGGACGCCGCCGTTGCCAGACCTTATTTGCTGACGCTGACGCCGTAGAAGGAGTTCAAGCCAAACGGGCTGATCTTGAAGTCCTGCACAGTCGTGCGCATGGGTTGAAACACCGTCGAGTGAGCGATAGGTGTCATCGGGACCTGGTCTTTGAGGAGGTGTTGCGCCTGCTTGTACAGTTCGGTGCGCTTGGCTTGGTCAGGTGTCTTCTTGGCATCTTTGACGAGCTTGTCAAAGTCCTTGTTGCACCATTTGGAGAAGTTGTTGCCGGCCAGGGAGTCGCAGCCGAACAGCACGTTGAGCCAGTTGTCCGGGTCACCGTTGTCGCCGCTCCAGCCGATGATCATCGCCTGGTTCTCGCCGCCCTTGGAACGCTTGATGTACTCGCCCCATTCGTAGCTGACGATGTTGACGTTCAGACCGATTTTCTTCCAGTCCGACTGCAGCATCTCAGCCATCAGTTTTGCGTTCGGGTTATAGGGACGCTGAACCGGCATGGCCCACAGAGTGATATCTGTACCTTCCTTGATGCCGGCTTCCTTAAGCAGCTCTTTGGCTTTCTCAGGGTCGTATTTGGCATCTTTGATGGTGGTGTCATAGGACCACTGGGTTGGCGGCATGGCGTTGACAGCCAGTTGGCCGGCGCCCTGGTACACCGAATCGATGATCTGTGCCTTGTTCACCGACATGTCCAGCGCCTGACGGACTCGCAGGTCGGCCAATGGGTTGTTGTCGGTGCGGCCCTTGAGCACGGGCATGACGTTATAGGCGATGTAACCCAGGTTAAAGCCGGCCTGTTCCGGCAGCTTCAGGGTCTTGTCTTCGCGCAGTGCCTTAAGGTCGGCCGGACGAGGGAAGAGGGTGATCTGGCACTCGTTTTTCTTCAGCTTCTGGATACGTACCGACGGGTCGGTGGTGATGGCGAAGATCAGGTTGTCGATCTTGACGTCTTCAGGCTTCCAGTAGTCCTTGTTCCCGGTGTAGCGGATGTTGGAGTCTTTCTGGTAACTCTTGAACACGAACGGGCCAGTGCCGATCGGCTTCTGGTTGATGTCGCCTGGCTTGCCTTCCTTGAGCAGATGGGCGGCGTACTCGGCGGACTGGATAGAGGCGAAGCTCATGGCCAGGTTCTGGATGAAGGCAGCATCAACGCTGTTCAGCACGAACTTGACGGTGCGATCGTCGACTTTCTCGACCTTGGCAATGTTGGTGTCCATGGCCATGTCGGTGAAGTACGGGAATTCGGTCGGGTACGCTTTGCGGAACGGGTCATCCTTGTTAATCATGCGATTAAAGGTGAACAGCACGTCGTCGGCGTTGAACTCACGAGTCGGTTTGAAATACGGGGTGGTGTGGAACTTGACGCCTTCACGCAGGTGGAAGGTGTAAGTCAGCACGTCCGGGGAAATGTCCCAGCTGGTTGCCAAGCCAGGAATAACGGCGGTGCCGCCGCGCTCGAACTGAGTCAGGCGGTTGAACATGGTTTCTGCAGAGGCGTCGAAGTCGGTTCCGGTGGTGTACTGGCCTGGATCAAAGCCGGCCGGGCTCCCTTCGGAGCAGAACACCAGGTTAGTCGCCGCTAGGGCGAATGGTGCGCTAGCTAACAAGCCTGCGCCGACTAAAAACGGAATGACCGCGTGTTTGAGCATGGTGGCCTCATGATTTGTTGTCATTTTTGGAATTAGAGGACGACCTCGTGAGTCGTGCCTGCGGATACTTATGCAGGGCCCATACCCAATGCAAGATCCGGAGTGGCTACAAGCCTTAAACAGTGGCACGAACGTACAGGAATGTCGCATCAGTGTAAGTATTGACGCATTTGACCGTTTGCGCGTAGTTTTTCGCTGCATTTGGTGTGCTGAAAAAGGGCGGTGGAGTGTAGGTCGCACCTGATGGGAGCGTAGGGTGTTACTTATAGATACCTGCCTGACAGCCGTCATGGCTCTAGTGGATGTACCCAGATCCATTGTGGAAGCGAGCCTGCTCGCGATGGCGGCCTGACAGCCGACCTGGCTCTTGCGGATGTACCCAAATCCATTGTGGAAGCGAGCTTGCTCGCGATACGGTCTGACAGCCGACCTGGCTCTTGCGGATGTACCCAAAATCCATTGTGGGAGCGAGCTTGCTCGCGATACGGTCTGAAAGCCGGCCTGGCTCTTGCGGATGTACCCAGATCCAATGTGGGAGCGAGCCTGCTCGCGATGGCGGCCTGACAGCCGCCTGGCTCTTGAGGGTGTACAGATCCAATGTGGGAGCGAGCCTGCTCGCGATGGCGGCCTGACAGCCGCCTGGCTCTTGAGGGTGTACATATCCATTCCTGCGGTAACGGCCACTAATGGTTTCGCCCTTACGGCGCCTCCCTTTGGCAAACGCCGGAGTGCCGGCCCAGCCCAAAGGAAGCAAAGGTCTCGCCCCGGCGTACGGCACCTCGCTAAGGCTCGGTGTTCCCTCGCTCCGGTGTCCATCATGGGGCGCCGCAATGCGGCGGAGTCAGCTTCGCTGACGGCGCTACGCGCCACCCCCCTGATGAACACCTCCACTCGGCCTGCCGAAGGGGCGGGTAGATCAAGATCAAGATCAAGATCAAAAGCTAAAGCAACAGCGAGGCGGCCGACCGGCCGGCCTGTTTGTGGGCGCGCTCCCCCCTGATGGAATGATTACGCAAACGAAGATCAAAAGATCGCAGCCTGCGGCAGCTCCTACGGAAAGCGCTGTCGGCTGAGGCTGCGTGGGGAATTTTCTGACGGGTTTTGGCGGTTGCGTTGGGTTTGGGGTGGCGCATAACCTTTGGCTGTCGCTGAAAAAAACAGCGATTGGGTGTGAGATCCCAGGAATCAGTAGGCGCAAAGCGCCAGCACCACCATAATTGTTGTAGGCGTTTTTTTTCGTCTGCAAAATAGTTTATGGCGGCTCTGTGCGGGCAGACTTCGGTCTGGCCGGAGTCCTACTGTCCGGTAATCTCACCCCGTACATAGCTGCCACCTCTTTGCCGAGTGAGACCGGCAAGTGATGGCTCCCATTTCAGTAGGAGCTTATACATGGACAAGATCGTCCCAGACCCACCTTTCAACAAAACCACGCCAATCTCGGATGCCCTGAGCACAGAAGACCTGCTCAAGGACCGCGCCGCCGTGCGGCGTGCCATGGATCACTACCTGACGCCATCACTCGACAAGTCCAGGCTCGCTGGCGCCCAGCCGATCACTATCTTCACCGTTGCCTCCAACCTCGACACCGAAATGCTGCTGGCCAACGCGTCCGAGACGCTCGCCAGCGCCAATGCGATTGCCTGCGATCTGGCCTTCGATCTCGAAGACTCGCGTCGTAGTGTGGTGTTGGGGGTTTACCAGATGATCGAACTGAGCAAGCTATTGGTAGATAAGGCGTTGGATCAGATAGATCAGGCGTACCGGATCAATCAGTTGAACACTAAGTGAGTTGAAGACCCAATCGCGAGCAAGTCGGATCGCCGCACCGTCGCTCCCACAGGTTATGTGCCATACACACTATATGTGGACTGGCTCAGATCCAATGTGGGAGCGACGGTGCGGCGATCCGACCTGCTCGCGATGACGGCGGCACAGTCAAACTAGATTTGACTGATTCACCGCCTCAAGGCATCAACACTTCAATCGACCCATCGGCCGTCATGCTGACCTGGCTGGTGCCGGCTTCGATTTCAGGTGTCACCGGCGCTGAATCCATGGTGGCGGCCTTCATCATGCTCGGGCCGCGCATGTACGGTTGCGGGTAGCCGTTGCTGTTGAGGTTCAGGTTGACGATTTTGTAACTCTTGCCGCCCAGGGCTTCGGTGGCCAGTTGCGCGCGGGCTTTGAAGGCGCCGACGGCTTCTTTGAGCAAGGTATCTTCGCTGGCTTTGCGGGTCGGGTTGGCGATGGCGAAATCCATGCCGCCCATTTTCAGTTCGGTCAGCAGTTCGCCAGTCAGTTTCGACAGGGTCGCGAAGTCCGAGCTTTCCAGGCGCAGTTCGGCACGTTCGCGCCAGCCGGTGATTTTCTGGCCCTTGTTGTCGTAGATCGGGTAGCTGTTACGGCTGCCCTGGCGCAAGGTCACTTCCTTGACCTGTTTGGCCTGGGCCAGTGCCTTGTTCATGGTGGTGCTGATGTCCGCGGCGAGTTTGGCCGGGTCGGTGTTTTGCTCTTCGCTGTAGAGGGTCACGATCATCAGGTCGCGAGCCACTTCCTGGCTGACTTCGGCGCGCAGGGAAATCTGGTTGTAATGAAGCTCGTCGACGGCCAATGCCGGCAGGCTGGCGAGGGTGCCGACGCTGAGAGCGAGAAGGGCGGCGCTGCGGCTGAATGTGTGCATGGAATCTCCTTGAGTGCGGTCCGCAGGTGCTGGGGCCGAGCCTGCGTGAAACCATCAGACTGTAGCTTTTATTATCCGGTTCACTCAGTTACAACTTTGATACACATCAACCCCAAGATGAACGTGCGACGGGTATATTGCGGCGCTTGATGGCTGTGGCCGTTTGCCGCAGTTTGCCTGTGCGGGCTGCTGCTTGGTTATACTCGACGCGATCCGCCTGGAGCGCTCATCAGGAGAGCTCATGCTCGCCCCCGTTCAACTGCTTTCCGCCACTCGCCAGAACCTTTGGCGTCTGACCTTTATCCGCACCCTGGTACTGGCCGCTCAAGCCGGCTCGGTGGGGCTTGCCTACTGGTTCGATCTGCTGCCCTTGCCCTGGCTGCAACTGGCGATAACCCTCGGGTTTTCCATGGTGCTCTGCGCCCTGACCGCCATTCGCCTGCGCACCTCGTGGCCGGTCACGGAGCTGGAATACGCCGTGCAACTGGCCTGCGACCTGTTTATCCACAGTGCCTTGCTGTATTTCTCCGGTGGCTCGACCAACCCCTTCGTGTCCTATTATCTGGTACCGCTGACCATCGCCGCGGTGACGTTGCCCTGGCGCTATTCGCTGATCCTCTCCGGTATTGCCCTGGCGCTTTACACCCTGCTGCTAGCGCAGTTCTATCCGCTGGAGACGTTCCAGATCGCCCGGGAAAAGATGCAGATCTACGGCATGTGGCTGAGCTTTGCCCTGGCGGCGGCAGTGATTACCTTCTTCGCGGCGAAGATGGCCGAGGAGCTGCGGCGTCAGGAAGAGTTACGGGCGATCCGCCGCGAAGAGGGCCTGCGCGATCAGCAATTGCTGGCCGTGGCCACACAGGCCGCTGGTGCTGCCCATGAATTGGGTACACCCTTGGCGACCATGAGCGTGCTGCTCAAGGAGATGCGTCAGGATCACCACGATCCGCTGCTGCAGGACGATTTGAGCGTGCTCCAGG
>NZ_CABVHY010000001.1 GCF_902497875.1 Pseudomonas fluorescens | reverse complement strand
GGCTGAAACGATGGGTGGTCTCCCGAATGACCATGGCATCACCGTCCAGCGTGCACAGGTCGGTCGGCCAGACGACTGCTTGTAGCAACTCGCCGAGCAAGGGTGCGGCGATTGAGGAGATCCATTGTTCATCGCGAAACCCTTCACTGAGTTCGCGTACTTTCAGCGTCAGTCGATAGCTGTCATCCGACTCGCTTCGCCGGACATAACCCTCGGCCTGCAAGGTCTCCAACAGCCTGCGTACGGTGGTGCGGTGCAGCCCGCTCTGCTCAGCCAGTTGCGCGGTGCTGGCCCCGCCATCGAAGCGGTTCAAGCCATTGATCAGTGCCAGACCCCGCATCAGACCGCGCACGGCTTTGTATTCGGTCTCGCTCATGGATAGACCCTTTATTCTTATAAATCAATCATGTGCACTTAGTGCACATTAACAAGGGTTGTCGTTGTCGACCAGCCCGGTGATTTCCATACTGCGCCCAACAAGAAATCCAAAAGCGCTGTACGGAGATGACCATGAGTTCTGCACCCACTCCTTCCACATTGGACCTGACCACCGACGTCGCCATCGTTGGCGCCGGCCCTGTCGGCTTGATGATCGCCAATTACCTGGGCCAATGTGGTGTGAACGTCACCGTGGTGGAAAAGCTCGACAGCCTGATCGACTACCCCCGCGCCATCGGTCTGGACGACGAAAGCCTGCGTACTTTCCAGGCCGTCGGTCTGGCCGACAACGTGCTGCCGCACACCACACCCTGGCACGCCATGCGTTTCCTGACCCCCAAGGGTCGCTGCTTTGCCGATATACAGCCCAAGACCGATGAGTTCGGCTGGTCGCGACGCAACGCCTTCATCCAGCCCCTGGCCGACCGCGTACTGTTCGAAGGCTTGCAGCGCTTCGACAACGTCAACGTGCTGTTCGGCCGTGAGCTCGAAGGCTTCGAGCAAAGCGACAGCGCTGTGGTGCTCGACCTCAAGGATCAGAACGGCCGCAGCGAACGCCTGCAGGCCCGTTATCTGATCGGTTGCGACGGTGGCAACAGCCTGGTGCGGCGCAACCTGAACATCAGTTTCGAAGGCAAGACCGCGCCTAATCAGTGGATCGTGGTCGACATCGCCAACGACCCGCTGAGCACGCCCCATGTTTATCTGTGCTGCGACCCGGTGCGTCCTTACGTTTCCGCCGCCCTGCCCCACAGCGTGCGCCGTTTCGAATTCATGGTCATGCCTGGCGAAACCGAAGCCGAGCTGAGCAAACCCGAGAACATGCGCAAGCTACTGGCCAAAGTGCTGCCGAACCCGGACCACATCGAATTGATCCGCAGCCGCGTCTATACCCACAACGCTCGCCTGGCCGGGCGGTTCCGTGAGGGCCGGGTGCTGCTGGCCGGTGATGCCGCGCACATCATGCCGGTCTGGCAGGGCCAGGGTTACAACAGCGGCATGCGCGACGCCTCCAACCTGGCCTGGAAACTCTCGCTGGTGATCAAAGGCCTGGCCGCCGACAGCCTGCTCGACAGCTATGAACAGGAACGCCGTGACCACGCCAAGGCGATGATCGACCTTTCCGTGCTGGCCGGCCATGTGTTGGCGCCACCCAAGCGTTGGCAAGGCACCTTGCGTGACGGCGTGTCGTGGCTGCTGAATTACGTGCCGCCAGTCAAACGCTACTTCCTGGAAATGCGTTTCAAGCCAATGCCGCAATACACCCAGGGCGCCCTGATCGTACCGAACGAAAAATGCTCGCCAGTGGGCAAGATGTTCATTCAGCCGCGGGTACTGACCGAAGCCGGCGACACCGTGTTGCTGGATGAGGTGATCGGCGAGAACTTCGCAATTATCGCCTGGGGCTGCGACCCGACCTGGGGCCTGACGGCCGCGCAGATCGATCAGTGGCAAGCACTGGGCACGCGCTTTATCCAGGTACTGCCGGACGTCCAGCTCAAAGCTGCCCGTGACGTCAGCCAAGGTGTGATCCGCATCGGTGACAGCACCGGCCGCCTCAAGGAATGGTTCGCCCGTGGCTCGGCGTCCATCGCCCTGGTGCGCCCGGACCGCTTCCTTGCCGGCCTGGCCATTCCGCAAACCGTCGGCCAGGCCTGTGATGAATTGGCCCTGGCGCTCAAGGCACTGCCGCAACCTGAAGTGGCTATCCTCGCCAGCAAGGTGGCCTGACATGAGTGCCTATCTGCACTGCTTATCCCACACGCCGCTGGTGGGCTATGTCGATCCGACGCCAGAAGTGCTGGCCGAGGTGGATGGCATGATTGCTGATGCACGGGAGCGCATCGCCCGCTTCGACCCGGAGCTGATCGTGCTGTTCGGCCCCGACCACTACAACGGCTTTTTCTACGACGTGATGCCGGCCTTCTGCATCGGCATGGCGGCCCATGCCATCGGCGATTTCGACACGGCCGCCGGCCCTCTGGATGTGCCCAAAGCGCTGGCCGAATCCTGCGCCCAGGCGGTCCTCGATGCCGGCGTCGATGCCGCCGTGTCGTATCGCATGCAGGTCGACCACGCCTTTGCCCAACCCCTGGAGCTGTTGCTGGGCGGCTTGCAAGGCTGCCCGGTGATTCCGGTGTTCATCAACTCGGTGGCGGTGCCCCTGCCCGGCTTCAAGCGTGCCCGTCTGCTCGGTGAAGCGATCGGCCAGTGGGCGCAGTCGCTGAACAAACGCGTGCTGTTCCTGGCTTCCGGGGGCCTGTCCCACCAGCCACCGGTGCCGGAACTGGCCAAGGTCGATGCGCGCATGGCCGATCGTCTGATGGGCAGCGGCCGCCAGCTGCCAGCCGATGAGCGCCAGGCGCGCCAGCAACGCGTCATCCAGGCCGCCCGGGACTTCGTCGAAGACCAACACAGCCTGCACCCGCTCAACCCAACGTGGGATCAACAGTTTCTCGACACCCTCGAACAGGGTCGGCTGAGCGACCTCGATGCCCTGGGCAATGACGAGCTGTCGGCACTGGCCGGCAAATCCACTCACGAAGTGAAAACCTGGGTTGCCGCCTTTGCCGCGCTGTCCGCCTTCGGCCCTTATCAGGCCGAAGGGCGTTACTACCGTCCGATTCCCGAATGGATCGCAGGCTTTGCCGCCCTTGGCGCCCAGCCGCTGAACAACAACCACTGAATCCAAGGACCACTGCCATGACTGCCACTGAATCCGCATTCACCGAAGCCTCCACTAGCCGCTTTGCCCACATCAAGGAAGGTGAGCTGGACCTGCAACTGCATTACAACGACGTCGGCCAAGGCGCCGAGACGGTGGTGATGCTCCACGGCTCTGGTCCCGGTGCTAGTGGCTGGGCCAATTTCCACCGCAACATCGAACCCTTGGTGGCCGCCGGTTACCGCGTGATTTTGATGGACTGCCCAGGCTGGAGCAAAAGCGATCCGGTCGTTTGCGACGGCTCGCGCTCGGACCTCAATGCACGAGCGCTCAAGGGGCTGCTCGATGTTCTGGATCTGGACCGCGTACACATTCTCGGCAACTCGATGGGCGCCCACAGCACTGTAGCGTTCGCTCTGGAAAACCCTGAGCGCATCGGCAAACTGGTGCTGATGGGCGGCGGCACCGGCGGCCCAAGCGCCTTTGTGCCGCAACCCACCGAAGGCATCAAATTGATCGGCGCGCTGTACCGCGAACCGACCATTGAAAACCTGAAGAAGATGATGAACGTCTTCGTCTTCGACGCCAGCAGTCTGACCGAAGAGTTGTTCCAGACCCGCCTGGACAACATTCTGGCGCGCCGCGATCACCTGGAAAACTTCGTCAAGAGCAGCACCCTCAATCCCAAGCAATTCCCGGATTTCAGCCACCGGCTGCACGAAATCACCGCCCGGACGCTGCTCGTCTGGGGCCGCGAAGATCGCTTCGTGCCCATGGACACCGGCCTGCGCCTGCTGGCCGGCCTGCCCCAGGCACAACTGCATGTGTTCAATCGCTGCGGCCACTGGGCCCAGTGGGAACACGCCGAGACCTTCAACCGCATGGTCCTGGACTTCCTGACCCACTGATGACAGAGGCCGACATGACCCTTACCCAAGACACTCTGGTACAGCTAGCCGCTGACCTGCGCCATGCCGAAGCCCACAGCGAGGCCATCGCGCCACTGCGCGAGCGGATCGGCGAAGACAACGCCGAGGCCGCTTACGCCATCCAGCGGCTCAACGTCGCCCACGGCGTGGCCAACGGTCGCCGCGTGGTCGGGCGCAAGATCGGCCTGACCAACCCCAAGGTCCAGGCGCAGTTGGGCGTGGACCAGCCGGACTTCGGCACGCTGTTCGCCGACATGTGCTACGGCGACAACGAAAACGTGCCCATAGCTCGCGTGCTGCAACCGAAGATCGAGGCCGAAATCGCCTTGATCCTCGAACGCGATCTGCCCAGCGCCGACAGCACGTTTGCCGACGTCATGGCGGCGACCGGCTGGGTGGTCCCGGCACTGGAAATCGTCGGCAGCCGTGTACAGGGCTGGAACATCCGCTTCGTCGATACCGTGGCGGACAACGCCTCCAGTGGCTGCTTTGTATTGGGTGGCCCGGCTCGCCGTCTCGATGGGCTCGACCTGCGCCAGGCCAGCATGCGCATGACCCGCAATGGCGAAGAAGTCTCCAGCGGCAGTGGCGCCGAATGCCTCGGCCATCCCCTCAACGCGGCCGTCTGGCTGGCTTGCACCATGGCTCGCCTGGGCGATCCGCTGCGGGCGGGCGACATCCTTCTCACCGGTGCACTCGGGCCGATGGTGCCGGTAGCCGCCGGTGATCGTTTCGAGGCCGAGATCGATGGTATCGGCCGGGTCGGTGTGAACTTCATGGCTGAAAGTAGCGCCGAGTGATCGGCGACTTGCGTGCAAAAGAGGCAACAACAATGAACAAACTCAAAGTCGCCATCATCGGTTCCGGCAACATCGGCACCGACCTGATGATCAAGATCCTGCGTAACGCCAAGCACCTGGAAATAGCGGTGATGGTCGGCATCGACCCGGCCTCCGACGGTCTGGCGCGTGCCCAGCGCATGGGCGTCGCCACTACCCATGAAGGCGTTGCAGGCCTGACCCGCATGGACGTCTTCAAGGACATCGACTTCGTCTTCGATGCCACCTCGGCCGGTGCCCATGTGAAGAACGACGCCTTCCTGCGTTCGATCAAACCCGGCATCCGCCTGATCGATCTGACCCCGGCAGCCATCGGCCCGTACTGTGTGCCGGTGGTGAATCTGGAACAGAATCTGGATCGGCTCAACGTCAACATGGTCACTTGCGGTGGCCAGGCAACCATCCCGATGGTCGCGGCGGTGTCGCGTGTGGCGAAGGTGCACTACGCGGAAATCGTCGCCTCGATCGCCAGTAAATCTGCCGGTCCCGGCACTCGCGCCAACATCGACGAATTCACCGAAACCACCTCCAAGGCGATCGAAGTGATCGGCGGCGCGGCCAAGGGCAAGGCGATCATTGTGATGAACCCGGCCGAGCCGCCGTTGATGATGCGCGATACGGTGTTTGTGCTGTCCGAGGCGGCTGACCAGGTGCTGGTCGAGGCGTCCATCGAAGAAATGGCTGCCGCCGTGCAGGCCTATGTGCCGGGCTATCGCCTGAAGCAAAAAGTTCAGTTCGACGTGATCCCTGAAGACGCGCCGCTGCACATCCCCGGCCTGGGCACATTCTCGGGGCTCAAGACTTCGGTGTTTCTGGAAGTCGAAGGCGCCGCCCATTACCTGCCAGCCTACGCCGGCAATCTCGACATCATGACCTCCGCTGCCTTGGCCACCGCCGAACGCATGGCGCAGTCGATGCTGAACGCCTGAGGAGACCGACATGACTTTTAATCCCGGCAAAAAACTCTATATCTCCGACGTGACCCTGCGCGATGGCAGCCATGCCATCCGCCACCAGTATTCGATTCAGAATGTGCAGGACATTGCCCGTGCCCTGGACAAGGCCAAGGTCGACTCGATCGAAGTCGCTCACGGTGACGGTCTGCAAGGCTCGAGCTTCAACTATGGCTTTGCCGCGCACACCGATCTGGAATGGATCGAGGCCGCGGCCGATGTGATCAGCCACGCCAAGATCACCACCCTGTTGTTGCCCGGTATCGGCACGGTCCACGACCTGAAAGCCGCCTACAACGCCGGGGCCCGGGTGGTGCGCATCGCCACCCACTGCACCGAAGCGGACGTCTCGAAACAGCACATCGAATACGCCCGCGAGTTGGGCATGGACACCGTCGGTTTCCTGATGATGAGCCATATGATCCCGGCCGAGCAGCTGGCGCAACAGGCCAAGCTGATGGAGAGCTACGGCGCGACGTGCGTGTACATGGCCGACTCCGGTGGGGCGATGAACATGCAGGACGTGCGCGAGCGCTTCCGGGCGTTCAAGGCGGTGCTCAAGCCGGAAACCGAGACCGGCATGCACGCCCACCACAACCTGTCGCTGGGTGTCGCCAACTCCATCACCGCCGTCGAGGAAGGTTGCGACCGCATCGACGCCAGTCTCGCGGGCATGGGCGCGGGTGCCGGTAATGCGCCGCTGGAAGTGTTCATCGCCGCCGCCGAACGCCTGGGCTGGAACCACGGCACCGACCTCTACACGCTGATGGATGCCGCCGATGACATCGTTCGTCCGCTGCAGGATCGTCCGGTTAGAGTCGATCGCGAAACACTCGCACTGGGTTACGCCGGGGTCTATTCGAGCTTCCTGCGCCACGCCGAAGTCGCCGCCGCCAAGTACGGCCTCAAGACCCTCGACATCCTCGTGGAGCTGGGCCAACGGCGGATGGTCGGCGGCCAGGAAGACATGATCGTCGACGTCGCGCTGGACCTCTGTGGCGAGGGAGCTTGTCGGAACGCCGCATCGCCCCGTTCGGCTGCGAAGCAGTCGTAAAACTTGACACCGTGCACCCCACCGGCTGACCGCCCACGCAGCGGTCAGTCGGCCCTGTTTTGTCCATTACAACAATAAAACGGGTACTACCCATGACTTCGCTCACCCTAACAACACCGCTGCACCTGACGCGGACCATCGGTCTGTGTTTCCTCGTGGCCCTGATGGAGGGCCTGGATCTGCAGGCCTCCGGGATCGCTGCCCAAGGCATGGCGGCGGCTTTCGAGCTGGATAAATTGCACATGAGCTGGGTGTTCAGCGCCGGGATTTTCGGCCTGCTGCCCGGTGCGTTCGTGGGCGGCTGGCTGGCCGACCGCATCGGTCGCAAACGCGTATTGATGGCGTCGGTGGCGCTGTTCGGGCTGTTCTCGCTGGTCACGGCCATGGCCTGGGACTTCAACAGCTTGCTGGTTGCCCGTTGCCTGACGGGTGTAGGGCTTGGCGCTGCCCTGCCCAACCTGATCGCGCTGACCAGTGAAGTGGCCGGCCCGCGCCTGCGTGGTACCGCTGTGAGCCTGATGTATTGCGGCGTGCCGCTGGGAGCCGCACTGGCAGCTGGCATCGGCATCGCCGAGTTGGCCGGCGGTTGGCAGGTGGTGTTCTACGTCGGCGGCGTGGTGCCGCTGTTGATCGTGCCTTTGCTGGGGTTCTACCTGCCGGAGTCGCTGCAGTTTCGCGGCACCCAGGGCGTGGCGCCGATCGGCGTGGTCCAGGGCCTGTTCCGCGAGGGCGCGGCGCTGCCCACCGCACTGATCTGGATCAGTTACTTTTTTACCCTCATGGTGGTCTACATCCTGATCAACTGGCTGCCCAGCTTGCTGATCGGCCAGGGATTCAGTGGCCGCCAGGCCAGCTGGGTAATGCTCGCCCTGCAGATTGGCGCAACGGTCGGTACCTTGATGCTGGGTTGGGTGATGGACCGCCTGCCCGCTTGGGCACTGTCAGCACTGATCTATTTGGGAATCCTCGCCGCGCTGACTGCCCTGGGTCTGGCCAGCCGTCTGGAGAGCATGCTGGTGGCCGGCTTCGTCGCCGGCTTTTTCGCCACCGGTGGGCAGTGCGTGCTGTACGCCCTGGCACCGCATTTCTATCGCCCGTCGGTGCGCGCCACGGGCGTGGGCAGTGCGGTGGCCATTGGCAGACTGGGTGCAATGAGCGGCCCGCTGGTGGCGGGCAAGATGCTTGCCCTGGGCACCGGCACGGCCGGGGTGATGCTGGCTTCGGCGCCGGGGATCGTCATCGCCGCGGTGGCCATGTTCTACCTGTCGGTTCGGCGCAACGGTTCTCAGTCGGACTGACACCCACCCGTAATACCCCGCACCGGGACGGTGCGGGTTTACCCCAATAACAATAAAAGTGAACACCGCCATGCTCAAGACTTCTCTTCGGGCGCTCAGCGCCTGCACCTGCGTTTTATCCCTTGGCCAGGCCTGCGCCAGCGGTTTTATCGATGACAGCCACGCCGACCTGACGATGCGCAACTATTACTTCGATCGCAATTACGTAAACGCAACGCCCCAGGCCGCCGCCCGCGAATGGGCCCAAGGTTTCATCCTCAACCTGCGCTCAGGCTATACCGAAGGGCCGGTGGGGTTCGGCCTGGACGCCCAAGGCCTGCTGGGTGTGCGTCTGGATTCCTCCCGTGCTCACACCGGTACCGGCCTGTTGCCGTACAACCCCACCACCCGGGAGCCCGCCGATGAGTATTCGGAGCTGGGCCTGACGGCCAAACTCAGGGCGTCGAAAAGCGAGCTGCAACTGGGCACCATCAGCACTCTCCTGCCGATCGCCTTCGCCAGTCCTACCCGCCTGCTGCCACAGACCTTCCGCGGCGCGTATCTCAAGTCCCAGGAACTCGAGCGCCTGACCCTGCACGTCGGCTGGCTGGATCGCATCAACCTGCGCGACTCCACCGACTACCAGAAAATGTCGGTGGGCTCGCCCAACGGGCGCTTCAATGGTGCCGCCGAGTCAGATCGCTTCCTCTTCGTCGGCGGCGACTACGCCTGGTCTCCACAATTGACCCTCAAGTACTACCACGCAGAACTCGCTGACCTGTACCGCAAGGACTACTACGGCTTCGTCGACAATCGCCCGCTGGGCCCCGGCAGCCTGAAAAGCGATTTCCGCCTGTTCGTCACTGGCGAGGACGGCGCGGCCAAGGCCGGTCCGGTGGACAACCGCAACGCGGCGCTGATGCTGACGTATGCCCTGGGGTCCCACAAGTTCGGTGCCGGCTACATGCAACTGAGCGGCAAGACAGCCATGCCGTACCTGTTCGGCACCGAGCCGCTGGTGATCACCGAAGGCACTATGAGCTCCGAGTTTCTGAACCCCAGGGAGCGCAGTTGGCAGGTGCGCTATGACTACAATTTTGCCGGCCTGGGCGTGCCGGGACTCAATGGCATGCTGCGCTACGTGAGTGGCGACAATATCGAGCTGCCCAAACTGGGAGGCTCCAACCTGACCGAGAGCGAAAAGGATATCGAGCTGTCCTACGTGCTGCAGGGCGGCGCCCTCAAAGGCCTCGCCCTGCGGGCGCGCAACGCCTGGTACCGCAACGACTTCAGCGCCCGGGCCAGCCATCGGGATGACAATGAACTGCGGCTGAATGTCGATTACACGTGGAAGTTGTGGTGAGACCTCTGGTGCCGGGAAAAAATGGGCGATTACCGGTCACCTCAGCTTGTTGCCATCCCCACCCCGACCTACCCTGTGCGACGGCCAAAAGCAGCACTTCTCACCAACAGTCATCTGGCCTCAGCGGAAACCAATCATGCGTGTACCGTCATCCCCTTTGTGTTTCGCTCTTTTGAGCAGCTTTTCGGCAGCCTTCTGCCAAGCCTCCGATTTCAGTTGGGTCGACCCAGCCGTCGCCTCAGTCAACCAGGACGTCATCGAGCTGCGCCACACCATTCACCAGAACCCCGAGCTGGGAAATATGGAGGTGAAAACTTCTGAACTGGTTGCGCAGCAGCTTAAAGGGCTGGGGCTGGAGGTGCGCACCCACATCGGCAAGACGGGCGTGGTCGGCGTACTCAAGGGTGGTAAACCCGGCCCTGTGGTGGCCTTGCGCGCTGACATGGATGCCCTACCCGTCAAGGAAATGACCGGCTTGCCGTTCGCCAGCACAGCAATCGGCGTACACCGGGGGAAAACGGTACCGGTCATGCATGCCTGTGGGCATGACACGCACACGGCGATGCTCCTGGGCGCGGCCAAGGTGCTTGCGGAGCATCGCAATGAGGTCGCCGGAACGGTGGTTTTTCTTTTCCAGCCGGCTGAAGAAGGCGCCGCCGATGTGGATGAGTTCCAGGCAGACGCGGTGATCGGCGCGCAGGCGATGATCCGCGACGGTGCACTGGACACCCCGAAGGTAGAGGCCATATTCGGGGTTCATGTCATGGCCGGTTACCCGACCGGCCACCTGTATTACAAATCCGGGACTGTGCTCAACAGCAGCGACGCCTTCCGCATCACCATCAAAGGCCAGCAGACCCACGGCTCCGCGCCGTGGAGCGGCGTGGACCCGATAATCGCCAGCGAGAACATCATCGGCGGCCTGCAGACGCTGGTCAGTCGGCGGATAGACATGACCAAGGGCATGGGCGTCATCAGTGTCGGCACGATCAATGCCGGCTCGGCGAGCAATATCATTCCCGAGACTGTCGAACTCACTGGCACCATTCGCACCAATAACGCCTCGATACGCAACACCATGCTGCAGAAAATGCCGCCGCTGGTGAACGGCATTGCCAGCGCCTATGAGACCAAGGCCAACCTGTTACTGGTGAACATTGCCCCAGTCACCACCAATAATCCTGCGCTGACCGAAGCCATGGTGCCCGCACTGGAGCTGGCTGCGCCGGGCAAGGTCGAGCGTCTGGAATCATCGCTCTCACCGAGTGAGGACTTTTCCTACTATGCAGAGAAGGTGCCTGGTCTGTTCGTGTTTCTTGGAGCAACGCCTGAAAACCAGGACATGCAGAAGACTCCGAATAACCACAGCCCCTACTTCACCGCGGACGATGCGACCTTGGCCACAGGGGTGAAGGCGCATGTTCAGTTTGTACTCAACTATCCGGGGCGGGAGGCCAAAAAATCTTGAAGGCCATTTCGGATTGGAGGAACAAAGGGGTGGAGTGATGTTTTTGTCGGGTTTAACGCCACCGACCTGCCCTCTGCCGAGGGCTGCGTTACGCCTTTGCTGGTAGCGGCCTATCCGCCGTACCGAGCATCATGGAAGACGGAACAGGCTACCCGTATCAGGTCGAATGCAGTCATTCGACCTGACGCGGAACCGGCCTTCTGAGTTGTTGGCTGGCTACCTACAGGCGTCTGGCTTGGTGCAAACCCGACATGGGATGGGCACTTTTGTGCTGGATAACCTCAACATCCATGGCTTGCGCATTGATCCGGCAACCATCGTCACAGCGAGTTTCTACCTGAGGTGCTGGCAGGGTTTCTCGCACCCGCAGAACCTTACCGGGCGATTGTCCGGAGTAGGCTACACGCAAGATTGGGAAGCAAGGTCAGGCACTGCCTCGGCGAAATTGTGTCTCCTACCTTCCGATATGTATCAAGTGAAGGCACAATGCACGCCCTTTTTGGCTGGCCTTGCCGGAGGCCTCGAATGATCAAGACACCGTACTACCTCATCGACAAACAGAAACTGCTGGTCAATATGCAGAAGATCGCCTACGTGCGCGAACAGTCCGGGGCCAAGGCCCTGCTGGCACTCAAGTGCTTCGCCACCTGGTCGGTGTTCGATCTGATGCAGCAATACATGGACGGCACCACGTCGTCGTCGCTCTACGAGCTCAAGCTCGGTCGACAGAAGTTCGCTGGCGAGACCCACGCCTATAGCGTGGCCTGGGCCGACGACGAGATCGAGGAGATGCTCGCCAACTGCGACAAGATCATCTTCAACTCCATCAGCCAGCTGCAGCGCTACACCGAGGCTTCAGCAGGCAAGGTGCGCGGTCTGCGGGTCAATCCGCAGGTGAGCAGCTCGGATTACCTGCTGGCCGACCCGGCGCGGCCGTTCAGCCGCCTGGGCGAGTGGGATCCGGCGGAGATCGAGCAGGTCATCGAGCAGATATCCGGTTTCATGTTCCACAACAACTGCGAGAACGATGACTTCGGCCTGTTCGACCAGATGCTGTGCACCATCGAAGAGCGATTCGGTCATCTGCTGCACAAGGTCGAGTGGGTCAGCCTCGGCGGCGGCATTCACTTCACCGGTGAAGGCTACGCGCTGGACGCTTTCTGCGCGCGCCTCAAGGCTTTCTCGCAGAAGTACGGCGTGCAGGTTTACCTGGAGCCGGGCGAAGCCGCCATCACTCAGAGCGCGTCGCTGGAAGTCACCGTGCTCGATACCCTCTACAACGGCAAGCACCTGGCGGTCGTGGACAGCTCCATCGAGGCGCACATGCTCGATCTGCTGATCTATCGCCTGAATGCCAAGCTGGCGCCCAGCGAGGGCGAGCACACCTACATGGTGTGCGGCAAATCCTGCCTGGCCGGAGACATTTTCGGCGAGTATCAATTTGATCGTCCGCTGGCCATCGGCGATCGGCTGTCGTTCATCGACGCAGCGGGTTACACCATGGTCAAGAAGAACTGGTTCAACGGCCTGAAAATGCCGTCCATCGTGGTGAAACAACTCGACGGTAGTGTCGAGGTGGTTCGTGAGTTTGGTTTCAACGACTACTTGTCCAGCCTCTCGTAAGCTGGCAGAGAAGGAGAGAGAGAAAAATTGAAGAAGAATGTACTTATCATTGGTGCAGGAGGTGTCGCCAAGGTGGTGGCCCACAAGTGCGCGCAGCACAACGATGAACTCGGTCGTATAGCTATCGCGTCGCGCAGCATCTCCAAATGCCAGGCCATCATCGACAGCGTCAAGGCCAAGGGCAGCCTCAAAGTGCCCGCCGATATCCAGGCCTACTCGCTGGACGCCCTGGATGTGGAAGCGACCAAGGCGCTGATCCGCGAAACCGGATCGCAGATCGTCATCAACGTCGGTTCCGCTTTCCTCAACATGTCGGTGCTGCGTGCCTGCATCGATACCGGCGTGGCCTATCTGGACACCGCCATTCACGAAGAACCGGGCAAAATCTGCGAGACGCCGCCCTGGTATGGCAACTACGAGTGGAACCACCTCGAAGAGTGCAAAGAGAAAAACATTACCGCCATTCTCGGCGTGGGCTTCGACCCGGGTGTGGTCAACGCCTATGCAGCACTGGCGCAACAACAGTATTTCGACCGCATTGACTCGATCGACATTCTTGATGTCAATGCCGGTTCCCATGGCAAGTATTTCGCCACCAATTTTGACCCGGAAATCAATTTCCGCGAGTTCACCGGACAAGTGTGGAGCTGGCAGAACAGCCAGTGGACCAGCAACACGATGTTCGAAGTCAAACGCACCGACGACTTGCCGGTCGTAGGGGCGCAGAACCTGTACCTGACCGGCCATGATGAAGTGCACTCGCTGTCGAAGAACCTCGGCGTGCCTAACGTGCGTTTCTGGATGAGCTTCGGCGAGCACTACATCAATGTGTTTACCGTACTCAGGAACCTCGGCTTGCTCTCCGAGCAACCGGTGTTAACCGCCGAAGGCCTGGAAGTCGTGCCGCTGAAAGTGGTCAAGGCCGTGCTCCCTGATCCGAGCTCACTGGCGCCCGGCTACACCGGCAAGACCTGCATCGGCGATCTGGTCAAGGGCACCAAGGATGGTCAGCCGCGCGAGGTGTTCATCTACAACGTCGCCGACCACGAGCAAGCCTATGCAGAAACCGACAGCCAGGGCATTTCCTATACCGCAGGCGTGCCACCCGTGGCTGCAGCCCTGCTGGTAGCCCGTGGCGAGTGGGACGTACGGCGCATGGTCAACGTCGAGGAACTGCCGGCTGAGCCGTTCCTCAAGGCGCTGGATGTGATGGGCCTGCCGACCCGCATCAAGGACGAGTCTGGCGACCGTCCCTGGAACCCTATCGCCTGATAGCGTTCAAAAACAGGGTGCGCCAGGAAGGGCGCACCTTGTTATCTTCACTGCCTCGATGGCTTTGTCCAGTTCGACGCCGTCCTTCAACTTGTCGGTAATCAGGTTCTGATACAACTTGTTCAGCGTCGGGTCCTGCAGACCAGAGAGCCTGTCTCGTCAAGGGTGCCGCCGTCAGCAACAACAGCCGCAATCCCGGTTATTTGCGTACGCGAGAAGCGTCCACATTCCGCCCACCTATCCACTCGATAAACTTGGCAACCAAGGGCTCGTCCGCACGGGCTTCGGGACACAAACAATAGTAGTTTTTTGACGCCTCGATGGTCATCTCGAAAGGAAACACCAGGCGGCCGTCATGAAGATAGTCCCTGACCAACCAGCGACTGGCCAGCGCTACGCCCTTCCCCTCCAGCGCAGCAGAAAGCACCGTGGCCATCGAGTCGAATCGAGCAGTTTTGACCGGTAGATTTTTCGCTTTTGATTTAACCAGCCAGCGCCGCCATTCGCTGCCGTCATCTTCATGCAATATCCACACATCTGCCAATCCTTCAACGGTGCGAAGCGGCACTGATCCGTTTAACAAGCGCGGGCTGCACACCGGCGCAATATCGATATTCTCTAAAAGATGCCAGGTAAGGCCTGGCCATGGAGCATTCCCATAGACAATGGCCACATCAGTGACACGCCAATCAATTTGGCCAGGGTCGCTACACGACTGAATGTCGAGCGTTGACAACCCCGTACTCTCGGCAAATTCAAACAGGTTGGGCGCCAGCCATGAAACGGCCAAAGCCTGGGGCATTGAAACCCGGAACTTATCCCCGAGAGGTTCTTTCGCCTTGCTGCCGGAAATCTGGTCCAGGCAGCCATTGATCTCGAATAACGCCGACGCGACCGAGCGCTGCAGCAGTTTCCCCGCATCCGTGAGTTTAAGCCGCCTGCCGTCCTTGGCAAAAAGCTCGACCCCCAACGACTCCTGCAGGCTACGCAGCTGCTGGCTTACCGCTCCAGGAGTGATATAGAGCTCTGAGGCAGCAGCCCTTACCAATCCCAATCTGGCGACCGATTCGAAAACCTTGAAATAGGTGAGATTGGGAGCACTATTCATAATAATCGTTAAGTTATACTAAACAAAAATACGTTAAAATTTATCGCTGTAAATGTCAATAGAATGATCCTAGAATCATGACAAACAATAGCCACAAGAAGAACCCTCATGGCAATTACCGCTCGCCCCTTCAACTACCCGTACGATGGAAATTTCGACCCCAAAAAAACTGCACTTATGGTCATCGACCTGCAAATCGACTTTATCGCTCACGATGGATACTTTGCGAAGATGGGCTACAACCCTGCATCCATTCGCAAAATCGTTCCTGTAGTCAATGCAGTCATTGAAGCGGCGCGAAGTGTCGGTTGTTTAATCGTACACACCCGCCAAGGCTATCGTGCCGACATGGCCGACATGACGGACTATGAAAAGTGGCGCCGCAAGCAGTCGGGCCTGGACAATACCAATGTTCTACTGCGCTCATCCCCAGGTTTCGAAATTGATCCGGAAATCAATGTCAGCCCGGAAGACGTGATCATTGATAAAACCGCGAATGGGGCGTTTACCTACACAGAACTTGATCATGTACTTCGCGCAAAGGGAATAACACATTTACTGTTCAGTGGCTGCACGACAGATGTTTGCGTGAGCACCACGATGCGAGAAGCTCAAGACCGTAATTACCAGAACCTGCTGATTGAAGACGCCTGCGCCAGCGGCGATCAGTATGCACACGAAGCGGCCATTTACATGGTCACCGTTGAAAACGGGATTTTCGGAACAGTGGCAGAAAGCCAAGAAGTTATAAAGTTCCTGTCAACTCTTAACACCCCTACCTCTCAGTGCACGAGTTAATTATGCCCCTCTTCATCTCCTTGATGCGCATGACACATAAAGGCCTTACCGAATTAAAAGACTCACCTGAGCGAGGGAGGATCAGCAAAGAACGTGTAGAACGCCTGGGTGGACGCAGTCTCGGTCTGTTCGCCACCATGGGCCCTTATGATTTTGTTCAAATATTTGAAATGCCCAGTGAAATATTGATGATGGAATACTTGCTGACCGCTCGCCAGGACGGGCATGTCGAACCCTTGATTTTAAGAGCCTTCGACACGACCGAATGGGGCTCCATAGTAGACAACATCCCTAGAACATAATAATACCGGAGACAGCACATGAAAGCGCTTACAACGACAACAAGAGTGTTTTACGGTGCACTGTTATTTTCAGGCTTGGCAATGGCCGAACCTGCGATCCCCTCTTTCGTGCAGGATGGCCGTCTCAATGTGTGCACCACAGGCGATTTCCCTCCGCTTACCTTTATAGAGAACGCTGCTGATCAACGTCCCAAGGGCATTGACATCGATATTATCGACGCCATGGCAAAACAATGGGGAGCACAAGTCAGATTCTTGACGAGCAGTTTTGAAGGAGTCCTTCCTTCGTTACAGTCAGGAAAATGTTCTCTGGCCATCAGCGGTATTTATATTAACGATGAGCGTCAAAAAGTCTACAGCGCCGTCCCGTACCTGATGACCTCGCCCGCAATCGTCACCGCCAGCACCGATACCACCATCCAGAAACCCGAGGACCTGAGCGGTAAATCCGTATCGGTAGAAGCAGGATCTTCCAACTTAAAGCTCCTGGTTAAGCTGAACGAACAATTCATAGCGTCCAACCTCCCTCCGATTTCAATCAGCTCCTACCCCACACAGGTCGCCTCGACCCAGCAGGTTCTGGGTGGACGGGTCAACGCCACCATCACCGAAACAGCTGAAGCAGGGGTTCGGATCAAACAGTCGCAAGGTCATCTCAAACTCGCCTTTGCGTTCCCTTCCGAAGCTAACTATGGAATATATTTCCAAAAAAACCCTGAAGACAAACAAGCCGTTCAGGAGGGGCTGAATAAAATCAAAGCGGATGGCACCCTGAGCACGATCGCTAAAAAATACAACATTGCCGAGTCTGATTTCGATATCAAGCCCTGACCCCTGCCCACTCCAGGATAGAACTTAAAAACCGTAGCACCGGGGTTTACGCAACATTCATCTCAAGCTGACATTCTTATACATTGAACTTGCCTAAACCTCCGTGCGCGGACAACGAGGTTCATTATGCTTTTTGATTTTGATTATTTTATTCAGGCCCTGTTTAGCCGTGACCTGTTAACCGGGGCGATGATTACAGTAGCGCTTTCGGTCGCCGTGCAGATAACCTCCACACTCCTATCGCTTCCATTTGCAGTGGGACTACTATCGAGTCGACGTAGTTTGAGACTCGCTCTTAAATCCTATGTATGGCTTTTCAGGGGAGCCCCGACCCTTCTGGTGCTGCTTTTCTTCTGGAATGGTTTGCCGCAACTCTTCCCCACCTTGCGGTCCGATTGGTTTAGCCCGTTTATCGCGGCATTCCTAGCCATGTCCATGGTAGGCATCGCTTACAATGCGGAAATAGTCCGAGCAGGACTGTCCTCTGTTGGAAAAGGGCAACATGAAGCCGCGACAGCGCTTGGAATCAGTAAATACAATTCTTTCTCCCATGTCATATTACCCCAGGCAATGCGGGTCTCCATTCCCTCACTCATGAATGAGTTTATTACGCTACTGAAATCCACTTCACTGGCGTACACCATCTCTCTGAAAGAACTGATGACCACCACGTCGCTGTCCATTTCAGCAAGCTTTAAATTTACCGAATGGTATTTGGCGGCATTAGTCTACTACCTTGTACTGATCACTCTCCTCACCCTCCTCCAATCAGTGCTCGAGAAGCGTATGTCCAAGGCACTCACAGAAGGACGTTCCGTCTCTAGTAGTGAACACAAAAACAAGCTCGGCTTACTCAAAAAAATATTCTCTTGAACCCATATCACCCTGGGAACAGATATGAATCCTGCAAAAAAACCAGGCAGCGCCGCTTTCACTTCAACTGTTTATGCCATTGAGCTTAACAACATCAGCAAATGGTACGGTAACCACCAGGTACTGAAGAACATCAATCTCTCCATTAAACACAAAGAGCGCATCGTGATCTGTGGTCCCTCAGGATCCGGAAAATCCACAATGATCAGATGCATGAACCGCCTTGAGCAAATCCAGGAAGGCACAATCATCATTGATGGGGTCGATCTAAGCCAGCGCGCGAAAAACCTCAGAGAGGTCGGAATGGTGTTTCAGCATTTCAACTTGTTCCCTCACATGACAGCACTTGAAAACTGCACACTTGCTCCTGTGACGGCTGGCCTGTATTCAAAAACACAAGCCAAAGAGCTGGCGATGCATTATCTATCCAAAGTAAAAATAAACAACCACTCCAGCAAATACCCCTCTCAACTCTCCGGCGGACAGCAACAGCGAGTGGCGATCGCACGAGCGTTATGCATGGAACCAAAAATAATGTTGTTCGACGAACCCACCTCAGCACTAGACCCCGAAATGGTTAACGAAGTATTGGAAACCATGATTGCGCTGGCGGACGATGGGATGACGATGGTGTGTGTCACCCACGAAATGGGGTTCGCTCGTAAAGTGGCTGATCGGGTGATTTTTATGGACGCTGGAGAAATCATCGAAGAAAACGAACCCAATGCCTTCTTCAGCTCACCCAAAAATCCAAGATCCCAGGACTTTCTAAAGCAGATCATTCATTAACAAATGTCTACCACCGGCGCATTGCTCGGGCGTGGTGGACCTGTGCACTGCGCTCCCGAAATCGCATTGCCAACGCTACTTGAGTCATGATCGGTGAGTCCGCCAATGATAAGGCGATCGGCGTCTCTCTCCGGGCCGGCTCAAATTGCTCTAAGCGACGTGGCACTCGTCGAGGGAGGTCCGACCGAGTTGCTCGAGCAACGCCAAGGGCAGACAGATGCCCTCACGCATCGCACTCGCGTAAGCCTCCTCCTTCGCTTTGCCAGGATGGTATATGCCCATGGCTGCAAGACGCGTCATTTGCTCCGCCAGCCGAATTTCGAAGCGCTCATCGAGTAACCGAGGAGCTATGGCGATGACCAGCAATCCCGAGCCGGGCGAGCCGTCGCCTGCACGGAAGTCCGGCGCGTCCAGCGACCAATTGGCCCCCGTAACACAGCCTGCGAGGACTTCGACCATCAACGCGATGTTCGCTCCACGACTGCCGCCGAACGCCAACAAGGTGCCATTCAATGCCTCGCGAGCACTCAGTGTTTCGTTGCCCTGCGCGTCGACTGCCCATCCTGCGGGAATAGCCTCTCCCGCCTCGGCCGCTCTAAGGAGGTTGACGTACGCCGTTGCGCTGCTTGCCTGGTCAATCAGCACGTTGCGTCCATCCGCACTTGGCGCGGCGAACGCTATGGGATTAGTCGAATACATAGGACGGCTCTGCCCTGAAACAGTCAGCAGCGGCGGACCATTGGTGAACGCCAGCCCCACGAGTCCTTCACCCGCCAGGCGACGGGTGTAATAACCCAGTTCGCCACAGGTAAACGCATTGTGCTGGGCGAACAGGGTGATGCCCTGCTGTTTCGCGGTAGCACAAAACGACGCGAACGCTTGATCGAATCCCAACTGCGCAATGCCTCTTTGCGCATCGCAGCGAATCATGGCTGGTGCCACATGGGTGATGATCGGCTCAACCGCTCTCGCAATACGTCCGGTGGTAAATCCACTCAGATAATCAGGCAAATGGGCGAAGCCTACCCCCTGCATGCCATGGGCCTGTGCAGAAACAGTGGCATTGGCGAGCGCCTGCGCCACAGCCTCACTGGCCCCGTGGGCTAAACATTGCTGCCGAGCAAAAGCGGTAGCTTCTTCAAGCGAAAGACGCTTGACCAATGAAGGATCGTCCATCATTTCTCCAGAACAGTCTTGAGGCTGGCGCAGGGGCCGAATCGTCCGCGGGAGCAGCCGGCTCGTTCGGCCCTCTGCCACGTGTTATTCCAACAGGCGAGGCGCTCCCACATCGGCGGCTTTCTGATCAAGTCCAAAGGATGCGAGGATTTCGGCGATCTCTCCAGAGCGGTGCAATGCCTGGATATTTTCACTCAACGCCAGACCCAGTGCAGTATTGGATTTGGTATAGGGGAAACTGGTTTGCCCAGGTTCGAGGGTGGCTTTTACCCGGGGATCGGGCTCCGATACTTTGATGCTATGCCCCTGATACGCCCCCTTCTGTTGAGAGGCTATACCGACAGCGAAGCTGTCCGCGCCGGCCTGAATCCTGTTGGAAGCCAGATCTTGTGCCATCGCCACGGGATTTGGATACAGGATCAGGTTGTCGCCGAGGACTTTTTTCAAATCGTCCACCCAGAGATAACCCTGTACCGTGCCGACACGCTTGCCTTCCAGTTCGGAAATCCTGGAATAGCCTTGAGGGGAGATAATCCCCATGACGTCCAGGTACAAGGGGGCCGAAAGCCCAAGTACCTTGTTGCGCTCCGCTGTTCGGTACCAGTCACCGATGGCAACGTCTGCACGTTTGGCAATCACCGACTGAATGACGGCCGCAGGGTCCACGACAGTCGACTTGATTTTAAGACACTCTTTAGCCGCCACCCGCTTGATGATCTCGCCGTCAACGCCGCTCGTTTGATTGTCAGGGCCCGGGATCGAGTAGGGAGGGAATACCCAGGCGGCGACGGTCAAGACACCCGGAGTGATCGTTTCAAATTGGTGGGCGGGTTTACAGTCAGCAAACGCATAAGGCGCGCCGGCAACGGCCGAACACAGGAATGCCCAACGGATAATGCCTTTAAATGACGTCATCATTACTTCACCTTTCCAATGAGAAAGCATCGTTTGAAGAAAGCTGCGTGAGTGAAATTATTAGGCTTGCCGGCTCGGCGCCAATCTTCTCTCCAGTGCCGCCACACCCAGTGTCGCGGGCGCGCAAACAGCGAAATACATCAGTCCCGCCAGGGCTAGCACGGGCATGTACTCAAACGTCGACGAGCCGATGGCCGAGGCGCGGCTGACGATTTCCGGGAGGGCGATGGTGAAGCACAGCGATGAGGCCTGGAACATCATGATCGAGAACCCGAGCAACGACGGCAGTGCCACCCGCAAGGCCTGGGGCAGAATGATGAACCGCAGCGCGTCCAAGCGGCCAAGGCCGATCACCTCGGCGGCTTCGTTCTGCCCCTGGGCCACGGCCTCAATGCCGCCGCGGATGATTTCGCTGGTGTAGGCCGCCGTGCAGTAGGCCAATGCCAACGCCGCAGCCCAAAACGAAGTCAGCGTCAGATTCACCGAAGGCAGGCCAAAATAGAAATACTGCAGCAGGATCAGCGCCGGTGCGCCGCGCCCGAGTTCAACGATGATCAAGGCCGGGTAGCGCAGGGTCTTGCTCGACGCAGAAACCCCGAGGGCGAGTACCAGCCCCAGGACAATCCCGAGGACCAGGCTGACGGCAGTGACCTGCATGGACAACACAAAGCCTTTCCACAGTTCGGGAAACCAGGCCGCCCACAGATTCAGAAGTTCTATCATCGGGAAATTCTCTGCTTCAGCGTGGTAGACAACCAGCGGGAAAATACCGCCACCGGTACGCTGAGGATCAGGTAGACCAAGGCCGCCGCGCTATACACGCCCAACCCCTGAAAGGTTTGCTGGGACACTTGATAGGCCTGAAAGCTGATATCGCTGACACCGATGGTCGAGGCCACGGCCGAGTCCTTGAGCAGGCCAATCGCATAAGTCGCCGAAATGGGAATGGCGATGCGCACCAACTGCGGAAGGATGACATCAAAAAAACGCTGCGGCGCCGTCAGGCTGAGAACATTCGCCGCCTCGTATTGCCCGTCCGGAATTGCCGCGAACGCGCCTCGGTAGACTTCGGCCATGTGCGCCGCGGTAATCAGCCCCAGACCGAGCACCGCGGCGGCGAATGGCGACAGCGTGATGTACCCGCCGGCAATGCCGAAGAAGATAAAAAACAGCCAGACGATCGGCGGAATGGAACGCAAGGTGAGCACCAGCATTGCCGCGCCAAGCCGGCACACACGCAGGTTCGACATGCGCAAGGCGCAGATTGGAAAACCCATCACCACGCCGATGCTGAAGGCCCCCAAGGTCACGGCGATGGTCCAGGGCACACCGCGCAACAACACACTCAGTATGTCCAGCATCAGCGATTCCTCACAGCCTGCAGAAACTGGATCACCCGCTCGTGCTGTGGGTCACGCATGACTTGCACGCTGGGCCCCTGCTCGATGATGCGACCTTCTGCCATGACCACCACCCGGTCGGAAACGGTCTCGGCAAAATGCATTTCGTGGGTGACGACAATCATCGACATGCCCTCGAGCGCCAGCTCTTTCATCACCGCCAGCACTTCCAGCCCCAGTTCGGGATCGAGCGCCGAGGTCGGTTCGTCGAACAGCATCAGTTCGGGCTCCAGGGCCAGAGCCCGGGCGATGGCGATGCGCTGCTGCTGGCCACCGGAACAGCGCGCCGGGTAGTAATGGGCCTTGTCGGCGAGCCCGACCCGATCGAGCAATTGCAGGGACCTTGCATCGGCTTCCTTGGCGCTGCGGCCCAGCGTGCGGATCTGCGCAAGGCTGACATTGCGCAGCACCGTGAGGTGCGGGAACAGGTTGAACGACTGAAACACCATGCCGATGCGCCGGCGCAACTTCAGCAGCTCGCTCCTGGGAAGCGCACGCCCGGCCTCGATGTGCACGCCGCCCATGCTGACCCGGCCCCGGGTCGGCGGCTCCAATTGGTTGATGCAACGCAGCAAGGTGCTTTTTCCGGATCCGCTGGGACCGATGATGGCCACCACTTCACCCTTTTCCATCTCAAAACACACATCGTGCAAGACGGGATAGGGACCGAACTGCTTACAGATGGCATCCAGCCGCAGGAACGGCTCGGCATTCGACAGCGGGCGTGGCGACAAGGACGGTGCGGTTTCGATCGCGGTCATGCTGTTCATTATTTTTCTCCGTACAGGGTGGGCGCCATGCTTGCAAGAATCAGGCAACAACCACTGCTATCGATCGCCGTCGACTAAAGGGGTACGCGAAAGTTTGATGGCTCCATTGGCGGTAATCAGCACCTGCTCTTCCAGCTTCACGCCTTCACGGCCGCCTTGCTCACCGATGTAACTTTCCACCGAGACCACCATGTTCTCCTCGAAGTGGCCGTCGTAGCCCCACTCGGAAAAGTCCACGGCGTAGGCCACGCTCGGGTACTCATCCACCAGCCCAACGCCATGCAGCATCATCATGTAACGGTTGTGCTCGTACTGCTTGGGCACCGGCCAGCAGCGTTCGGCAAACTGACGAAAAGACAGTCCGGGGCGCAACAGCTCGACGTTGGAATTGATTTGCTGCGAAGCGATCTCCAGCAAGTCGCGCTGGGCGGCCGTCGGCGCCTTGCCGGGGCAGACAAAGCTGCGTGAAATGTCCGAGAGGTAGCCGCCAGGCCCGACCATGTCGGTGTCGAAACAGACCATTTCACCGGCCTCGATGACTTTGTCCGAGGCATCCTGAAACCACGGGTTGGTCCGCGGGCCAGAGCTCAGCAAGCGGCTCTCCGCCCACTCCCCGCCTTGGGCGACATTGGTGCCATGCATGATGCTCCACAGCTGATTTTCGGTGATGCCCGGCACCAGGCTGGCGCGCATCCGGGCAATTGCCAGATCGCAGACGTCCATGGACACGCGGTGACTGACGATCTCTTCTTTCGATTTGATCAAGCGTGCCTGCTCCATCAGCGGCTGCGCATCGAACAGCTGGATGCCCTTGTCCTTCAGTTTTTCCGCGCCCCAGGGGTCGCATCGATCCACCGCCAGTCGGCGATTGCCGGCGCCATGGCGGAGCATCAGCTCCGTCACTTCCCGGGCCCAGCGCTCGGCTTTTTCCTGCACCCGCGGGCCGGCCAGGAAGTACACCCAAGGGATGGCCGGGCGAATTTCATCGATGGTTTCAACGTGCTCGCTGTTATGCCGGCTGCTGGTAAATTCAAACAGCACCACCGGTCCGTCGGTGGCCACGAACACATATCGGCTGGGTGAGTGCATCACCCACAAACCGAGGTTATTGGTGTCGGTGGCGTAGCGAATGTTAATCGGGTCAGCCAGCAGGATACCGGCGTAATCGTGCTCGCGCAGTTGCTGGCGAATGCGCTCCAGCCGGTAGTGGCGCAGAGCTGGGCGATCGATAGCCGCATAGGCGTCCAGCAATCCCCTGTCGACCGGTGCCAGGGCATGTCCGGTGACGATTGCATCGCTGCGAAAACGCAGCTGTGTTTCGGCAAAAGCTGTGAGTGACTCGGTGGAATCAGAACCTGTTTGCATGTAGCAACCTCCGCTGGGAAGAGTTTGACGTTAATCAAAACCAATCGAACCAACTTTCAGGGCAGTAACCAAAGGCTTCAGAAACAGATGACGGCTAGAGATCCTTTACCAGGCGCAGTGCGTCGTAAATTGCCGCGTGGGTATTGCGTGATGCCACCGCATCGCCGATTCGGAACAACTGGAAACGCCCCTGCGGGTTAGTCGCCACGGATTGCGGCTTGCCCACAATCAGGTCCATGTACTGCACGCTGCCCTCATTGCTGGCCAGCGGCTTGAGCTCAAAATACAACTCGTCCAGGGGTCGGGTGCCATGGTTGACCACGACTTGATCGACCACACGGGTTTTCTCCAGGTTGCTGTAGTCAGTGCCGATGGTTGCCAACAGTTGGTCACCTTGCTTGTCGACGGCCTTGAGTCGATAAGTAACGGTGAAGGTGGTGTCGAGCTGTTGCAGCGAACGCATGTAGGGCACCAGGTTCATGCCCATCACCTCCGGCGCGAACGACCGGTCGGGGGTCATGATTTCGGTCTTGGCGCCGCTGCGGGCGATGAACTCCGCGGCCTGCAGGCCTGCGTGATCGCCGGCGTCGTCGTAGACCAGCACGTTGCGCCCGGGTTTTACGTCGCCGGAAATAATGTCCCAGCTCGATACCAGCCACTGGTTACCGCGCTGCAGCACTTCGGTGTGGGGCAGTCCGCCCGTGGCGACAATCACCACATCGGCATTCTCGTCGAGAATGGTCGGTGCATCGGCCCAGGTATTGAAGTGGAACTTGACGCCAAGCCGTGCGCACTGCGCCATGCGCCAGTCAATAATGCTGATCATCTCCTTGCGGCGCTCGGATTGAGCGGTCAGGCGAATCTGCCCACCGGGCTGGTTCGCCGCTTCAAACACCACCACCTCGTGACCACGTTCGCCAGCCACACGGGCTGCCTCCAGCCCGCCTGGGCCAGCGCCGACTATGACGATTTTTCGCTTAACCGAGGCCTTGGGAACTTCATGGGGCATCGTCGTTTCACGGCCCGTCGCCGCGTTGTGAATGCAATAGGCGGCGCCGGCGTTATAGATACGGTCCAGACAATAGTTGGCGCCGACGCAAGGACGAATCTCATCCTCTCGGCCCTCGATAATTTTCCGCACGATGTGCGGGTCGGTCATGTGCGCCCGGGTCATGCCGACCATGTCCACCAGGCCGGAAGCAATCGCGTGGCGGGCGGTGGCGACGTCGGGAATCTTCGCCGCGTGAAAGGTCGGGAAGCCGGTCAGCGCGCGAATTTCGCCGGCGAAGTCCAGATGGGGAGCGTTGCGCATGCCCTGGATCGGGATAATGTCGGTGAGGCCGGCATCCGTGGCGATGTTGCCGCGAATCACGTTGAGGAAGTCAACCATGCCGCTGTCTTTCAACAGCTGCGAGATGTGCAACCCCTCCTCTTTTTGCAGGCCGCCGGCGAGGACTTCATCACCCGTGTACCTGATGCCAACGATAAACTCCGGGCCCACACGTTGGCGAATCGCGGTCAGTACGTCAAAGGTGAAGCGCAGGCGATTGTGCAGCGATCCCCCGTAAGCACCTTCAAGTTCGTTGGTCAGCGGTGACCAGAACTGATCCATCAGATGGCCGTAGGCCTGCAGCTCGATACCATCCAGCCCCGCGGCTTTCATGCGTTCTGCGGCATCGGCGTAGTCAACGATGATCCGCTCGATATCCCAGAGTTCAAGCTTCTTGGGGAAGGCCCGGTGCGCAGGCTCCTGGTTATGCGAAGGCGACACCACCGGTAGCCAGTCACCCTTATCCCAACGCGTGCGCCGGCCCAGGTGGGTGAGCTGGATCATGACCGCCGCGCCATGTTCATGGCATTCGTCGGTGAGGTCCTTCATCCATCCGACCACTTCGTCTTTGTAAGCCAGAATATTGTTGAAGACCGGCGGACTGTCCCTGGATATGGCCGCCGACCCTGCGGTCATGGTCATTGCCACACCGGCCTTGGCACGCTCAACGTGGTAGGCCCGATACAATTTCTTGGGCATCCCGTCTTCGGGATACGCGGGCTCATGGGAGGTGGTCATGATGCGGTTGCGCAGCGTCAAGTGCTTGAGGCGATAAGGCTGAAGAAGCGGATCGTTTTTCATATCGGTCTCGCATGCAGGTCATCAGGCAAATCGACGATAATCCCAATGTACACCAGTGTCAATATGCTTGACACCAGTGTATATTGAGACCTGAAAAGGTAAAACGAACGTGGGAAAATACGCCAATGAAAGCAACGACGAACAGTCCAGAACTGGCGGGCCGTGGCTCTCTGGAAGGCTGGCTTAACGCGGCCTACGAAAGCCTGACGGAGTCGGGGGTTGATGCCGTGAGGGTGATGCCGCTGGCCAAGAAGCTCAATCTTTCGCGAACAAGCTTCTACTGGTATTTCCAGGATCGGGAAGCTTTGCTCGAGGCGCTGATAGCCCTCTGGAAAAACAAGAACACCTTCAATCTGGTGTCAAAGTCCCAGGCCTACGCCGAATCCATTACAGAAGCGATACTCAACGTCTTCGACTGCTGGTTGAACAGCGATCTGTTCGACTCGCAATTTGAGTTCGCCATGCGCAGCTGGGCACTTCAATCCCCGGAGGTGGCTGAGGAAATCGGCCAGGCTGACGCACAACGCGTCCAGGCCTTGACCGAGATGTTCGACCGCTTTGGTTTCGAACACGACGCGGCCGTGACCCGCGCACGCTCGATATACCTGACGCAGATCGGGTACATCAGCATGAAAACCCGGGAGCCAGTGGCTCAGAGGATGCGGTACATCCCCGAGTATCTGAAGATATTTACCGGTGTAGAGCCCGAGCCCCGTGAGCTTGAGCGTTTCTATCAGCGCAACGGTTTTTCTGCTGCAGATTTGCCGCGCTAGGCGGCTTGAGATGAAGGAGTGTCCATTCAGTCAAGCACTCGCCGCACCGCTCAGGGTGTCACACCGTTGCTGACGCGTGAGTAGTCTTCGGGGGTGTCAATATCATCAATAACCGATGACTCCCCTACATTAACCAACATCACCGTCTCGCTATATTTGCGTAATAGCGGTCGAGCGCCTTCATCGCCAGCGGACTCTCGCAGCCTGGGCAAGCAACTGGGCGCCCATAACACGGGATTGCCTCGTTTGCCGCCATAACAGGCCTGGAAGCCTACAAAGTCGGGGTTCGCCTCAAAGGCATCGATTAATTGATCGATGACATTTGCCCTGATGTTCGGCATGTCTGCCAGACAAAAGACCACCGCATCTTGATCACTGACAGCGTTCGCGCCGACCCGAACTGACGAGCCGATGCCTTCTTCGAAGGCTTCATTGAACACACACTCGACCGGAAGATCGACCAGTGCTTCGCGAACGCCAGGCGCCTCATGCCCAAGTACCACCAAGACCCTTTGACAGCGAGCCTGGAGCGCCGCACGTACGACGAACCTGATGAGCGGCTCGCCAGAGATCGGCAGAAGCAATTTATTCTCGCGCCCCATCCGGCGACTCAGGCCCGCAGCCAGTACCACAGCCGTGACGGAGCGCCTTGCGCTTGGGCCGAGCGCTTCCCGGCCCTGTTCAATGACGACGTCGGTGAACAACATTATCTGTCTCCTGGAGGTTCGCGCGAAGCGTTGCAAGGGTCGCTGAAAAGGTCGTTGCGAGAATCGATCCGCCTTGGTTGGCACCTGTCGGTCATGGCGCAAGCAAGATTAGGGCGCAGGGTTTATCTCTGTAAAGCCCGATTTCCAGTGATCTCCCCCGACCAAATACTTTGACAATCCAGACGGCATCTGCAACGATCATTTCGTCAGTGTACTGATCTAATTTGGCGCATTGGCACTTGATTGATGGCACAGGCTGCATGTGCGACACGCTTCGTCTCCAGGGTCGATTGAAGGATCAGTTTGATCAATGCATATAATCAGTATACTGACTAAAATCATTGACCATCGAGCATGGAACGACATAGCAGTGAGTTCTGAACCTTCCGAGAGGGCCTTACGATGAAAACCACAAAAGACCGAAAGATAACCGTCGAAGAGCAGGCATGCGCCCTGCTCTTCCTGACTACAAACCAGATATTTGCCTTATCGGCATGAGCCTTCCGGCCAGTGGAGACGCTCTTGCTGAGCCGCTCGGCCAAGCGTCACACCAGGTTCAGGATCAGGTTTCTAAAAACAACAACAAGAGTCAGATGCCATGCGAAAAATCGATATCAATAAATTGATAGACGAGGCACGTTTCAATCCCTTCCACTGGCGTGTGCTGTTTTGGACCACGCTGATCCTTATATTTGACGGCTACGATTTGGTAATCTACGGCGTTGTGCTGCCAGCGTTGATGCAAGAATGGGGTTTGACCCCCGTACAAGCAGGCTCACTCGGTAGTTGTGCGCTGTTCGGCATGATGTTTGGTGCGCTGATCCTGGGCCCTCTCGCGGATAAGATCGGTCGTAAACCAATCATCGTCGGTGGAATCGCGATATTCAGTGTATTCACCGCGCTGACCGGATTTTGCACGGACCCTACCCAGTTCGGCATCTGTCGTTTTATCGCCGGATTCGCCATCGGCGGCGTAATGCCCAACGCGGTAGCGCTAATGAGCGAATACGCTCCGAAGAAACTTCGCAGCACGCTGGTGGCCATCATGTTCAGCGGCTACTCGGTGGGCGGGATGCTCTCTGCAGGACTGGGCGTTGTGCTCTTGCCAGACTACGGTTGGCAATCACTGTTCTATGTCGCAGCCATTCCCTTGCTGCTGCTACCGATCATTTATCGATCATTGCCAGAATCAGTCGGATTCATCGTGCGTCAAGGTCGCACGACCGAGGCGAGTCAGGTAATACAACGGATTGAGCCAAGCTTTGTCCCACGGGCAAATGACGACTTCAGCACACCGACGCAAAAAAATGCTGGAGCACCCATGGTACAACTGTTTCGCGAGGGCCGCGCGGTCAGCACTCTGCTGCTCTGGACCTCGTGTTTCTGCTGTTTGTTGATGATTTACGCGCTGGGCTCCTGGCTGCCGAAGCTGATGGTTAATGCCGGTTATGGGTTGGGATCAAGCATCATGTTTCTGTTGGTGCTGAATCTCGGTGCGATCGTTGGCGCAATCAGTGGCGGTTGGCTTGGAGACCGTTTCAAACTCCGCAATGTGGTAGTGGTGTTCTTCGTCATTGCAGCGGTATCAATCAGTTCGCTCGGCTTCCACCCGCCTACGGCAGTCCTCTACGTGCTGGTGGCAATAGCGGGTGCAAGCACCATTGGTACGCAGATTCTAGCGTGGGCCTTGGTTGCCCAGTTCTACCCGATGAACATCCGTTCGACCGGCCTCGGTTGGGCCTCGGGTATCGGACGCACCGGAGCGATAGTGGGACCGATCCTGGGGGGAGTGCTGGTCGGCATTCAACTGCCACTGCACTTTAACTTCATTGTCTTCGCCATCCCGGGAGCCGTTGCTGCATTAGCGATGTGCTTCGTTTACCAGCGCCAGCCCAAAACTCAACCGCTGGCCTCAACCAACGCGGCGCTGCAGGACTGAAACGCGGCCTGGATCGCCTGTAAAGCGACCATCAGGCAGTGATCGATAGCCTCTCTGGATCGATCACTGCCTGGTGGCAACCCGTAGTGAGGACTGCGTCCACCCCTTGAGCTTGCTGCTGAAAAAAGCGGCTCAAGAACACCTCGCCACCAATAGCAGTCGGCTTCATCTCCCCCCAATCATTGCGACACTGCCGATCGTCCTCATGATGGCAAAGACCGGCGGTCTTCTGCACGGCGTGTTGTCTCCAGAGTCTGGACGATCTTCATTGGCAGCGGACATGTTGAAGCGGATTCGGGCGCTATACGAAAAACACCTGAACACCAAGAACACTATCTAATAAGAAGAAACTCCCATGAAGAACCGCGTCCAAAAAACACCCCCTCTGCTCCTGGGCATCGCCATACTCCAGACGCCGCTCTCGGCACTGGCTGCCGGGGGTTTCATCGAGGGCTCCAGCGCGACACTGCAGGCTCGTAATTACTACTTCAGCCGAGATTTCTCTGACATCGTTGGCCCCAACCAACAGTCCAAAGCCCAGGAGTGGGGCCAAGGCTTTATCCTCAACGTCAAATCCGGTTATACCCCGGGTGTCGTGGGTTTCGGCGTGGACGCCATTGGCCTGCTGGGTCTCAAGCTGGACAGTAGCCCGGATCGCGTCAAAACCGGCTTACTGCCAGTGCACGGCGATGGCAAGGCCGCCGACGAATACAGCCGCCTGGGCCTGGCATTTAAGGCTAAGTTGTCGAACAGCGAGTTGAAGATCGGTGAACTGCAACCCAACCTTCCCGTGCTGACCTTCAGCGATACCCGCCTGCTCCCGCCCTCCTATCAAGGCGCCAGCCTAGTCTCCAATGAGATCGACGGGCTGACGTTACAGGCCGGTCAACTGCATTCCACCAGTTTGCGCGATGAGGCAGGCGACGAAAAAATGCAGGCCATGGTCGGTTCCGTCGTGAAACGCCAAGCCAGCGCTGACCACTTCAACTACGCAGGTGCCGATTATGCATTCAATGATAAGCGCACCAGTGCTGGCGCCTGGTACGCCCAACTGGAAGACCTCTACAACCAGCGTTTCTTTAGCCTCAAGCACAGCCAGCCTTTGGGTGACTGGACGCTAGGCGCCAGCATCGGTTACTACGACTCCAGCGCTGACGGCAAGAAACTGATAGGCGAAGTGGACAACCAGGCACTCCACTCTCTTCTATCGGCCAAGTACGGTGGGCACACCGTCTCACTGGGTTATCAGGCCATGTTCGGTGATCAAGGCTTCGCCCGGGTATTCGCCAACGTCAGCCCTCTGAGCAACGAGGTGATGACCTACGCGTTCGACTCCATCGACGAGCGCTCCATGCAGGCGCGCTACGATTACAACTTCGCCGCGCTGGGTATTCCGGGCCTGACCACCATGGTGCGTTACGTCAAGGGTGACAACGTAACGACTGTCGGCGGCTTTGAAGGCCAAGAGTGGGAGCGCGATCTGGACATTGGCTATGTCATCCAGAGCGGCCCTCTGAAAAACCTCGGGATCCTGGCTCGCAATGCCACCGCGCGCTCCAACTACCGCTCCGACGTCAATGAGAATCGCCTGATCCTCAATTACACCCTGGCCCTGTTCTAAGAAACTGTGACGCGCCTCCTCATCACGGATGAGGCGCGTTGCTGACAGCTACATCCGTGTTTTACAAGACCTTAGCGGACCCACAAGCCATGAACAAAAATTTGCGCTTCAGCCATAAAATCCTGCTTGCCGCCGCCCTCATCGTCATTGCCGCCCTTGCCTCGTTCACGCTGTACAACGACTACTTTCAGCGCAATGCGATCCGCCAGAACCTGGACAATTACCTGCATGAGACGGGCAACGTTGCCGCCAACAACATTCAAATCTGGTTGACCGGACGCATTCTGCTGATCGAAAACCTCGCCCAGAACATCGCCCTCAACTCCGAACAATCCAACGCAGCCAGGTTGCTCGAGCAAAAAGCCTTGAGCTCCACCTTCTTGTCTTCATTCCTGGGCGACGCCAGCGGCAGTTTCATTATCCGCCCTGACGCGAAAATGCCTGACGACTTCGACCCACGCGCTCGCCCCTGGTACAAGAGCGCTGAAAACAACGCCAGCAGCACCCTGACTGAACCCTATGTCGAAGCAGCGACACACCAGACGGTTATCACCATTGCCAGCGCGTCGAAAAAAGCCGGGCAAAGCGTTGGCGTGGCCGGCGGCGCCCTGAGCCTGCAAACCCTGATTGACAACCTCAACGCGCTGAACTTCGGCGGCATGGGCTATGCCTTCCTGGTCAATGCCGACGGCAAGATCCTGGTGCACCCGGACAAATCACTGGTGATGAAGTCACTGAGCGAGGCGTATCCGCAAAACACCCCGCGGATCAGCGGCGACTTCAGTGAAGTCGAAGTCGACGGTATGACGCGCATCATCACCTTCACCCACATCAAGGGGCTGCCGTCGGTCAACTGGTACATCGGCCTGTCCGTGGACAAGGACCAGGCGTTCTCGATGCTCAACGACTTCCGCGCCTCGGCGATCATTGCCACCCTCATTGCGGTGGTGATCATCATCGCCTTGCTCGGCATGCTGATTCGTTTTCTGATCCAGCCGTTGCACGTGATGACCCGCGCCATGCAGGACATCGCTGATGGCGAAGGTGACCTGACCCGTCGCCTGAGCATCCAGAGCCAGGACGAGTTCGGCATTCTCGGCAATGCCTTCAACCGTTTCGTCGAACGTATTCACGGCTCGATCCGCGAAGTGTCGTCGGCCACCGAGCACGTCAACGAAGTCGCACTGCGCGTGGTCAGTGCGTCGAACTCATCGATGCTCAACAGCGACGAACAATCGAGCCGGACCAGCAGCGTTGCGGCCGCGATCAATCAGCTGGGCGCTGCCACCCAGGAAATTGCCCGCAACGCAGCGCACGCTTCGCACCAGGCCAGCGATGCCCGCCACCTCGCCGAGGACGGTCAGCAGGTGGTGGATCGCAGTATCGCGTCGATGAACCAACTCTCGAGCCTGCTCAGCGTCTCCAGTACCCACATCGAATCGCTCAACAGCAAGACCGTGAACATCGGGAAGATTCTCGAAGTGATCACCAGCATCTCCCAGCAGACCAACCTGCTGGCCCTCAACGCGGCCATCGAAGCGGCCCGCGCCGGCGAGGCCGGTCGAGGTTTCGCGGTGGTGGCCGATGAAGTGCGCAACCTGGCGCACCGGACCCAGGAGTCGGCGCAACAAGTGCAGACCATGATCGAGGAGCTGCAAGTGGGCGCCCGCGAATCGGTCAGCACCATGGGTGAAAGCCAGCGTCACAGCCAGGACAGCGTGGAGATTGCCAACCTCGCCGGCCAGCGCCTGAGCAGCGTGACCCTGCGCATCGGCGAAATCGACGGCATGAACCAGTCGGTGGCCACCGCCACCGAAGAGCAAACCGCCGTGGTCGACTCGATCAACATGGACATCACCGAAATCAACACACTGAATCAGGAAGGCGTGGAAAACCTTCAGTCGACCTTGCGTGCCTGTTCAGACCTTGAGCAACAGGCCGCGCGCCTGAAGCAATTGGTTGGCAGTTTCCGGATCTAAGCCTCACTGCGGTGGCCTGTGTGGCGAGGGGGGCTTGCCCCAATGCCAGTCAGTTAAGGCGATAAAGTTTTCAAAGTTTCACAGGTCGAATGTGGGAGCAATTGTCTTGAACATACTGTTCGTCACCTCCATTCGGTGTCGCCTGATCTGCCGCCATCGCGGGCAAGCCACGCTCCCACATTAGATCTTCAGCAAACACAGCATTTGTGTACGGCTGCGATCCAGTGTGGGAGCAAGCCCGCTCCCACATAAGATTTTCATTGCATCGAGTACGTGTTCGCTTAGCTGACTGGCGATGTGCTGGAGGAAGTAGCCGCTACGCCTCCATTTTCTCCTGCAGGCCGCCCACCACTGGAGAGTGGGTCGCCTCACACGCTTGGTGAATGGTGGTTTTGCGGTACTTCAGCATCCCGCCACCGCGTTTATTGAGGTAGGCCGTGATTTCGCCAACAATGGCCAAGGCCACGCTCGCCGGGGTATCGCCCCCCAGGTCCAACCCTATCGGATAGTGAAGCCTGGGCAGGACTTCTGGCGAACAGGCCAATGCGCCCATCTCATCGAGCAATCGTTCTGTTCGTTCTCGAGGCCCCAACTGCCCGACATAAGCGGGTGAACAGTGCAAAACGTTTTGCAGCCAATGCCGATCCTGTCGATAGCTGTGGGTCATGACCACCACCGCGGCACCGTCGACAGCGCCGGATAAGTTAAAAGGCTCGTCGATGGGCGCCACAAGGACCTGGTTTGCTCCGGGGAACCGCTCCGGGCGAGCAAAATGCGCACGCCCGTCCACCACCGTTACATGCCAGTTCAGATCCCTGGCGAACCGCACCAAAGGCTGGGCGTCATGACCCGCGCCAAAGATCACCAATTGGCGCTGTGGCGCGATGTATTCGAGAAAGACCTCGACTTCATCGGCACCGCTTTGGTAAATCATCAGCGAAGACTTCTTACGCTCAAGGGTACTGTGCAAATCGCCACGCAGGGTGTGTTCAAGTGCCTGGCAGTACATCCCCTCGCACGGGTTCATGGAGGAGGTCAGGCCCATCCGGGCGCCGATTCGCACCCGGGATTTTCGCCCCGCCGCGATGACGGTCGCCAGGGCTGCCGGTTGACCGCTGGCCTTTACCCGTTGCAGTACATCGAGCAACAGACTCTTCTTGCCGGTTGCATGGCGCTCCAGGAGTACATGCACGGTACCGTTGCAGCCCAGGCCAAAGGTCAGCGCCGCGTCCTCATCATCGGCGTCCTCCTCTTCCTGGGCCGCCGTGCTGTAACGACGAACCACTGCCTCACCGGACTCGGTTAACCACCAGGCCTTTTTGGCCAATTCCTGTTCCAGGCAACCGCCACTGATGGTTCCGACGGTCGAGCCATAGAGTGGAATCAGCATCCTCGCGCCAGGACGCCGATAGGCCGAGCCCTCGACCTTGACGACCGTGGCCAGAACAGCGTCGGTCTTTGCACTGTCGGCTTGGTCCAATGCATCGAGCAAGGAGTACAAATCAGACATGGTCACTCTCCCAAGTCATGTTCAGTTGATTTCCGCGCCATCGTCTTCAAGGGATCGGCCCCACGTTTCAGGGGCAAAACCCGGGTTACCGGCCTGCGAAACCGCAGCAGGGGTCGCATTGTTCATCGGCCGAACCAGCCTTTGATGCGATTCCAGATGATGCTCATCCCCAGGGCAAAGACATTCAATTTGGCCGGTTGCGTCGACGGTTTCGCATTGGGATCCATCCGCCGTTCCACATTGCGACCGAAGTCGAGAATCATCCGGGCCACGAAGTCCTTCACCAGGCCAGAGCGCGAGAATTGCGCCAACGGCCCTTGCAGCGAGTAGAGCATTTCCACTTCGACGAGCGTGGCCCCAGCGTTATCGGACAACACCCGGTAGGTGATCTCGCCATTGGCACGCGATTGACTGATGGTGTCTTGACCACCGCCCTTGAGCATGCCAGAACGCTGTTCTTCATTACGCGTCAAGCGTGCCGCACCCGCGAACTTGGCAGCCATCGGACCAAACTTGATGGCAATAAAGCCCTTGACTCGCTCGCCGTCGTTTTCTTCGAGATTGGCACCGGGAAGGCAGCCGGCAACGGCTTCCAGATCGGCCATGAAAGCCCAGACCTGCGTTGGCGGATAAGCCACACTGAAGCGCCCATCCATCCGGGTTCCGCCCTTGATTCCAGCAGGCGCACGCTCGCTCGAGGGTTCTGGCGCAGGGCTGGCGGAAGGCTCGACAGCCGGTGTCTGCGCGCTGTGCTCTGCGGTAAAAGAAGCAAAGGACCCACCACTGGCTGGCATCGCAACGCCATGACCCGCCAGGGCCTGTGCACGTGCGGATTCAATCACTGGATCCGGCTGTTCACGTAGCTGCACAAGGACACTGCGAATAGCCGCGACGATGCCCATGTAGCCCGTACAACGACAGATGTTGCCTGACAGCTCGACACGAATTTGATGCTCATCGGCCTCAGGCAAGCGCAGCACGATGTCTCGCGCAGTGGTCAACATACCCGGTGTGCAATAACCACATTGCAAGGCATGGTGCTCAGAGAAAGCCTCACGCAGGAGCGCCATCACCGGGTCTTGCTCAAAGCCCTCGACAGTCGTCACCTGCCGGCCTTCACAGGCCACCGCGAACGTCGTGCACGAACGTACCGGCTGGCCGTCAAGCAACACGGTGCAGGCACCACACACGCCATGCTCGCAGCCCAGGTGAGTGCCGGTAAATCGACCTTCCTCGCGAACGAAGTCGCCCAAGTGCATTCTCGGCGCAACCTCACGCTCGAGCAGATTACCGTTGACGTTGATACGTACAGAAGTCATACCCGAGGTTCCTTGAATATCGAATCGAGACACCGGCGCAGGGCGGTGAGGCTTTGTTGTCGGTCTACTGCGTCCTTACCGGGTGTCACGCTTGCCACCGCTTTTACCAGCGCGGCAGGTTCAAGTGCTGCCGCCCCCAGACGGGCGACCGCTACCGATAACTCCCCAAGCAATAAAGGTGGGCCATCAAGCGCGCCGAGAACGATCCTGGCCAGGCCACGATCCGGGTCGAACACCGCCGAGCAACTGGCTTCGGCGAACTCACCGGTTTTTCGGCAAAGCTTGTGATAGCCCCAGGCTGCACGTGGCCCCAGACGTGGAATGCGCAGCCCGGTAATCAGCTCATCTTCTGCCAGCACAGTGGTATAAGCACCGAGCATGAACTCGGCCATGCTCAATCGACGTTTTCCTCGAACACTGCGCAATTCCACTTCGGCGCCCAGGGTGAAAGCCACCAACACCCAGTCAGCCGCCGGGTCCGCATGGGCCAGGCTGCCACCGATCGTTCCGCGGTTGCGAATAGCCCTGTAGGCGATTTGTGGAGCGACTTCGGCGAGCAAGGTTCCACGCAGTGCGGCGAACACGCCATCTTCAATCTGCGAGTGGGTAATTGCGCCGCCGACCAGCAGCCACTCTCCGTCCTCGTTCACCTGTTGCATCTCGGTGAACCCGCTGACATCCACCACCTTGTTCGGACGCGCCAGCCGCAGGTTGAGCATGGGGCCCAGCGACTGACTGCCGCCCATGACCTTGACGATACCGGCGGACTGATCGGCCAGTGCTTCCAGCCCGGCCGACAGGGTCGCGGGGCGTAGATAGTCGAACGCAACTGCTTTCATGCGGCCACCTCCTGCTTGTTGTTTTCTGCCCGGGCGTTGGCCAGCGCCTGTAGCAGCCGACGCGGAGTCAATGGGGTTTCGGCGACCTCAACGCCAAGATCCGCAAGGGCATCATTGACCGCATTGAAGATGGCTGCGGGCGGGGCGATGGCACCGCCCTCCCCCATGCCTTTGGCACCAAATTCGGTATGGGGCGATGGCGTCTCCATGTGGTGAATCCGCAAGTTCGGCACTTCGGTCGGGCCGGGCAAAATGTAATCCGCCAGGGTCGAAGCCAATGGCTGACCGTTGACGTCATAGGGCGTTTCTTCGTACATGGCAGTGCCGATACCCTGGGCGATCCCGCCATAGGTCTGCCCCTCGACCAACATCGGGTTGATCATCGTGCCGCAATCCTCGACCACCACGTAGTCAAGGATCTCGATCTCACCACTCTCGGTGTCGACCGCAACCAGTACCGCATGGGTAGCGTAGGAAAAGGCTCCGGTATCAACGGCTGGCTTGAATCCCGTGGTGACTTCCAGCCCGGCTGGGTTGACGTCAGCCGGTAGCGTATGAGGCCTGATGTACCAGGCCGCACCCACGTCATCCAGCGACACCGAGGCTTGATCACACACCACCCTGCCGCCTTGCAACTTGACCTCTGAATCGGGAACACCCAGCAAAAAGGCGCCGATATGGGTCAAGCGCGGCAACAACTCGCGGCAGGCGCGGGCGATTGCTCCGCCCGCCATGACCATCGACCGCGACGCATAGGTACCGGTAGAGAATGGTGTCTGACCCGTATCGCCATGCAGCACCTTGATCCTGGCAATATCGATCCCCAGCACCTCGTGGGCCACCTGGGCGAAGCTCGTTTCCATGCCCTGACCGTGGGAATGCACGCCAACCCGCACTTCAAGACCGCCGTCCGGCGTCATACGCACAGTCGCCTGCTCGTGACCGGGTATGACCGGAGTACCCCAGGTCGCGAACACCGAAGTACCGTGGGCTGACTGCTCGGTATAGGTCGCGTAGCCAAGACCGATGCGGCGACCGTCCGCTTCACCCAGACGCTGGCGCTCACGAATCGCCGACGCACCGATCAGCTCGGCAGCCTTGCGCAGGCTGGCCGGATAGTCACCGCTATCGAGATGCTTGTTGGCGACGTTAATGAAGGGCATTTGCTCAGGACGAACCAGGTTGTCCAGGCGTACATCCAGAGGATCGCGCCCGACGGCTCGAGCCAGCGCATCCATGGTCAGCTCCATGGCGAAGCAGACACCGGTGCGAGCCACCCCGCGGTAAGGGACAAAGCCTGGTTTGTTGGTTGCCACGCATTCGGTGACACAGCGGTAACCCTGAAAAGCATAGGGCCCTGGCAAATTGCCAACCGCCTGGCCCGGCTCCAGACCGATGGTGAACGGCCAGACCGAATAGGCACCGCCATCGATGACGATTTTGGCATCGAGCGCCAACACCCGCCCCTGAGCATCCGCATGAGCGGTCATGACATATTCATGCTCGCGACTATTGGCCCCCGCCGTGAGGTGCTCCCGGCGATCTTCGATAAAACGGAACGGCTGCTTGTAAGTCATGGCCAGCCAGGCGATGCAGAGCTCTTCCTGCTGCAGCACGCATTTGTAGCCAAAGGCACCGCCGACATCCGGCGAGATGACCCGCACCTGCCCCTGATCCAGCTTCAGACACTGGGCCAGGATGGTGCGAATCATGTGCGGCACCTGGGTGGCGGTGACGACCACCAGTTGGTCCAGGCTGTGATCCCAGTAAGCCAGAACTGCTTTGCCTTCCATCGGCACCATGCATTGACGTGCCAGCTTCATTCGACGCGTGACCGTCACGCTGGCCGCCGCCGCACGCTCAGTGAATTCCTTGTCGGCATTCAAGGTGACGAAACGGTTGTCGCGCCAGTTGTCATGGATGAAGTCACCTGTAGCGGCGACGCTGCTGGCAGCGTCGGCATACACCGGCAGGTCTTCGTAATCGACCATCACCTGCTCGACCAGATCTTCGGCCTCGGCACGGGTCGCCGCGCAGGTCATCACCACCGGCTCACCGACGAAACGCACCTTGCCACTGGCCAGGGGCGGCTGGACAGAGGGTTGATACGTGGGGAGCGTCGAGTCGGCCACGATGTCGCTGGCACTGTTCATGTCAGCGCGCACGAATGCCCGACCCTTCAAGGCTGGCGGCACGTCTATCGAGGTGATCAGGGCATGGGCCAGAGGGCTGCGTAGAAAGGCAACTTCTTGAAGCCCTGGCATGTGGTAGTCGGCAACAAACTTGCCCCGACCGTGCAGGTGCCGTTCATCTTCCTTGCGCCGGACTCGGGCGCCAACACCCTGACCCGATTTTCCAGGGTACTCATTAGCTTCGCTCATACCTTACGGACTCCTGAGTTACCGATTTGCAACCGGTCGGCATGCGCCATTTGATGACAGGGGCACTGACACTCGGCACCCAGATTTTTCAGGAAACGGCGAAGCTGCATGATCAGTGTCCTTTAAGGCTTAAGGCTGTTTTTATAATTTCGTCAGCTAACGTATGAATTTAATCAGTACACTTACATAATAATCATCCCTTCAGCCACGTCAACGACTAGCCGCTAAAAATTCACAGCCGCACGCTTTCTTCCTTTCATGGGCTCAATGCGAATGCCGATCCTGCGCTCAAATCATTTGACATATTCGTCAGTACACTGAATATTATTTGTGGGCATACTGACAAAGGGCAACCTAATGAACTGGATAAAAATAACAACGGTGGACGTCCTTCAGGACGACCAGGTAATGGCCTTCAAACTACCCGAAGCGCATCTGGCGCTGTATCGCTGCGATGGGGAGTTTTTTGCAACAGACAACATCTGTACCCACCAGCATGCCTTGCTCTCGGAGGGCTATCTGGAGGACGGCTGCATCGAATGCCCGCTGCATCAGGCGACATTCGATGTGCGTACCGGCGCGGCCCAATGCGCGCCCGCCACCGAGCCCCTGAAGACCTACGCCGTAAAGGTCGAAGGTGACGCCGTACTCGTGAACCTGGGTTAACGCCATGACCATTGAACGCATTCTTATCGTCGGTGCCGGCCAATGCGGCGCCATGGCCGCCGCCTCATTGCGTCAGCGTGGTTTCAGCGGACGGATTGTGCTGGTTGGCCGAGAGCCTCATCCGCCCTACGAGCGCCCGCCTTTGTCCAAATCGGTGCTGACAGAGTCCACGCAAACGGTCAGCGGCTTGCACAAAACCGACTTTTATCGCGAGCATGAAATCGAACTGCACTTGGGGACCGCCGTCCAGTCATTGGACCCACTCAAGCGTACGGCTTTGTTGGACGATGGTACCGTGATCGAGTGGGATCGCTGCCTGTTGGCGACCGGTGGACAGGCACGCATCCTGGAAAAATTCCCGCGGACAATGGCCAATGTTCATTATCTGAGAACGGCCGACGACGCCTTCAAACTGCGCCAAACCCTCCAGGAGTCTCAAGGTCGCCTGTTAATCGTTGGCGCCGGCTTCCTTGGCCTGGAGGTCGCCTCTACAGCACGTTCTCTGGGCGTCGAAGTGACTCAGCTGGAAGCCGGAGAGCATCTGCTCAAACGGGCACTGCCCAGCGATATCTCGATCTGGTTGGCGGCACGTGCGCGTCACTACGGCGTGGACTTGCGCCTGGCCACCAGCATCGACCAGCAGCACCCCGGCGAGCCAGGCGTCTACCGCTTGAGCGACGGTACAGATGTCACGGCAAGCACTATTCTGGTCGCCGCCGGCATGCAACCCGAGACCACGCTGGCCAAAGCTATTGGCCTGGCATTGGCCGACGACGGCGGCATCATCGTCGACCCTCAATGCGCCACCAGCATCGCCGGCATTTATGCCGCGGGTGACTGTGCCACCCAGAGGGTCAATCACTGCGGTCAACCCATGCGCCTTGAGTCCTGGCAGTACGCCAACGAGCAGGCACGCATCGCTGCAGCCGCCATGCTCGGTGAGGACGACAGCCCCACCCCGCTGCCCTGGTTCTGGAGCGATCAATTCGATTGCAACCTGCAGATGCTCGGGCTTCCCGAACCCGGCCTGACCTATGTCCAACGCACCCTGAGCACGACTCCCGAGACCCCGAAATGGGTGAGCTTCGGTCTGCGCAACGGTCAACTCAGGCATGTGGTGTGCGCCAACGCCGGCGGCGAATTGCGCCCGCTCAGGAGCCTCATGGAGGCTGGCGTCGCGTGCTCGGCACACGCACTGGCAGACATCAACCAGCCGCTACGCCAGCTGGAAAAACAATTCAGGGCCTCGATACAGCCCACCTCTTCAGCCCCCTCTCAGGAGCCGCTCCATGTATAACTCGCAAGATGTCATTGCCCGCACCGGGGGCAACAAGGACTTGGCCCTGGCCGATTGCAAGTGGCCCAACGATGACCTTCACTACATCCCCGACTGGGTCTACACCAGCCATGCCGTCTATGATCGTGAAGTCGAACGAATCTTCCACGGCCGCACCTGGAACTTTGTCGCACTGGAAGCCGAGCTCCCCAACACCGGGGACTACAAACGCTCCTTTGTTGGCCCTACCCCAGTGGTGGTTTCCCGTGCAGAGGACGGCTCGGTCAATGTCTTCGAAAACCGTTGCGCGCATCGCGGTGCGGAGTTCTGCCGACACAGTCAAGGCAACGTCAAAGAGTTTGTCTGCCCATACCACCAGTGGTCCTACGACCTCAAGGGCAACCTGCAGGGCGTGCCCTTCAAGCGTGGCGTGAATCGCCTGGGCGGCATGCCCAAGGACTTTCGCAACGAAGACCACGGCCTGAAAAAGCTCCACGTCACCACCTGGAACGGTGTCGTCTTCGCGTCCTACCACGCCGATGTCGAACCCATCGAAGAATACCTGACCCCGGAAATCATCGAAGATATGGGCAAGGTCTTCGATGGCCGCAAACTCAAAGTGCTCGGTTACTACCGCAATGAGTTGCCGTGCAACTGGAAGATGTACCACGAAAACCTCAAGGACCCTTACCACGCCACCTTGCTGCATTCCTTTCTGGTGGTCTTCGGTCTGTTGGTGGCAGGCAACAAGTCCGCGATGATTGCCGACCCGGTTCACGGTCGTCACGGCACTATGGCCTCGGCCAAGAGTGAAGATAAGTACGCGGAAGTCAGCGATGCCAACAAGGCAGAAATGCGCTCCTACCATGAAGGCATGCGCCTGCTCGACGAGCGCTTCCTCGACTACATCAAGGAAACCGACTCGCCATGGTCGGTGACCATGCAGACCATCTGGCCGAACCTGATCGTACAGCGTGAAATGAACACCCTGGGCGTACGGCAGATCGTCCCCAACGGCCCGAACAGCATGATCATGCAATGGACCATGTTCGGTTATGAAGGCGACACCGAGGAAATGACCCAACATCGATTGCGCCAAGGCAACCTGATGGGCCCTGCCGGATTCCTTGGGCTGGAAGACAATGAAGCGATGAAATACGTCCAGGAAGGCCTACGCCGCTCCAGCAGTGACTTCAACATCCTCAAACTTGACCACGGCCAGGTGGGTACCACCAACTCCCTTATTTCAGAAGCCGCGATCCGCGCCCTTTACCGCCACTACCGCGAAATCATGGAGCTGTAATGAACGCCTTTGCCAACGAACTGAACCGCCCCTATCCGCTTTACCGCCCCTGCCGGCTCGACCGGGCAACGGCCCTGCGTCTGCGACTGGAGATCGAGACTTTCAATGCCGACTACTGCGCCGTGCTGGACGACGGCCTGATCGAGCAGTGGCCGGATTTCTTCACCCGTGATGCCCTGTACCGGGTGACCTCAAGGGAAAACGCCGACCTGAACATGCCCGTCGGCCTGATCTACGCCCAGGGCCGCAACATGATGCATGACCGCGCGGTGGCCATCTCTCGCACGCAAATGTTCGCCCCACGCTACAACCTGCACCTGATCAGCAATACCCGCGTGATCGATGAGTCGAGCGACGGCATTATCACAGCCCAGGCCAACTTCATGCTGCTGCAGACACTGGTGGAAGGCCCGACAACGACTCATATGGCCGGCACCTATCACGACCGCTTCCAGCGAGTCGACGGCGTGCTGCTACTGCTGGAGCGCCAGGTTATCTATGACAGCACGCTGATCGCCAACGATCTGGTGTTTCCACTGTAGGGAAAACGTGTGTAGGAGCAGCCGGGCGGCGTTCCGTTTGCTCGCGAAAAACTCGAGGGCCCCGCGTTCATCCCGGCAGCCCTCGTCATCGTTAACGTCCATCGCTGTGAAGGAGCGAGCTTGCTCGCGAAAAACTCAAGGGCGCCGCGTTTACCCAGGCAGCCCTCGTCATCGTTAACGTCCTTCGTCGGAACGCCGCCCGGAGCAAGCTCGCTCCTACATGTTCCCGAGTCAGCCTCTGATCAAAGCCCGCGCAATACCGTTCGACTGTACTGGTTGTTGGATTCCACCAGTGTGGCCAACAAGCCCATGAACTGTTTCTTCTGGGCCGGGCGCAAGGGCTGGAGCATCCGCTCCTGGGCCCTGGCCATGCTTTCATGCATGAGTACCACAGCGTCTTTACCCTGTTGGGTAAGAAAGACGTTGCGCGTGCGCCGGTCATGGGGATCCGGCTGACGATAAAGCAGCTCGTGGGTTTCAAGACGCTTGACCACATCAGCGGTATTGGTCCGATCAAGTCCGACCTCCTGGGCCAGCGCTGTCTGGTCCAGCCCGGGCATGACCGAAAGGGTCGTGAGAATGGCATATTGAACGGGGGTGATATTCATCCCTTTGCATTCTTCGAAGAACAATGCGACATGAATCTGATGCAGGCGGCGTACGAGAAACCCCGGGCGCCCCCAAAGAAGCTCTTTGGCCGGATCGTCCAGTTCAGAGTCGGGTGTCGCGCTACCAAGGGCTGTCATGTATTTTCCTAGTGATAAATGGCGCTAAGCATAACCGTACCATGGGTTCCCTGGCACGGTCACGTTGCTAGCAGGGTCTGTCATCGAGCCATGTGCACACGGCAATGATGGATGACAGACCCTCTGTTCGATCAGCCAACTGTCGCGAGCGCTTCCTCCAACGTCATCACTGCCGCGTACTTTTGCGCCATGTCGAAGAGGTTCGCTTCATGGGGCTCCAGCGCCCGATCACCGACGCAATCAGACACCACGAGCGGGCGAAAGCCATGGCTCATGGCGTCGACCACACTGGCGCGTACACAACCGCTGGTGACGGCCCCGGCAACCAGCAACGTACGCACGCCATTGAAGTTGAGCCAGGCAGCCAGGTCCGTGCCGAAGAAGGCTGAAGGCAGGGTCTTGCGCACCACCAGCTCGCCCTCGATCGGCGTCAACGACGGCACGATGGCACTTCGATGCTCGTGTTCGAGCAAGGTCAGCATTGAAGGCACTTTCAGGGTAAATACATTGCGGTCGGCCCCATCATCGGCGAAGACAATGCGGCTGTGAGCCACCGGCCAGCCTTTATCACGCGCGTAAGCCAATAGCGGCCGGGTACGTTCGATCGCCTCGGGAATATTGCCACCGCCAAAGATCTCCGGGTCGGCAAAGCCTTCAACCAGGTCGATGATCAACAGCCCGTAGGGCCCCGGCAGCTCCATCTGCGTGCCAAAACCCTGGCGCTCGTAAGTGTTCAGTTTTTCACTCATTGCATGTCCCCTCGGTCCATTACCCGGCCTTTATCGACGACCACAAGGTCATCCAGGCGCACCGTGCAATCACGCAGCGGTATATCGATGTGACACGCCGTGGTGCGATTGCCGCCGGCTTCGTTATTCGGCCCCATGGAGAACAGGAAGTTGCCTTCGTAGGCACGGGCATCCATCCCGATATGGGCTTCTCGATCGAGCAAACCCAGGGTCGACCAGCGTGCACGTGGCTGCAGGCCCCAGCCGATATGAGACAGCGCATAAGCCTCAGGATCGTTGAACACCTCCATGTAGTCGCGCAACAACGCAGCCTCCACGCCGCCCTCAATGCTGGTCACGTAACCACTTTTAACCTGCAGCTCAATCGGATCTTGCACATAGGACTTATGGGGCAGCAGGATATCGCCGCGGTCGATCACAATCCGCCCATTGGCGCCCAGCTCATTGGGCCAGGTCAGCACGAAACCGCTGGGCCAGTGATCCCAGCGACCGGGGGCATCGACAAAGCCATATTCACTGATCGCCGGAAACTCGCCCAATGGACAGGTCAGCGATGTACCGGCCGCCGAGGTCACGTGCATCTGACTGGCGCGTTCAATCAATGCCGCCGCCTTCAGTACACGTTCTCGATCAGCGACGGTGGGCAGCAGACGCACCAGGATTTCCGGTGGTTCCACCGCCAACAGTATCCGGGTACCGCTGGCAAGAATTTCGTGTTGCTCAGGTGAGAACAGTAACGTCATCAGGTCCAGCACCAGATCGCTGGCTTTCAATGCCGCCAGCGCCGGCGCATTACCGGTCAATGGAGTGACCCCCAGGTACGCCAGGGAGTCCCGGCTGAGTGCCTTCTCACCGTTGACCGGTGGCAGATCCAGGCGATTGACGATCGCCCCCAGGGCCTGACAGGCCACTTGAGCGGTGCGCAATGTTTGCGGATGAGTATCGGCCCCCGTCAGGATGGTCACGCTCTGACCACGCTGTAGATCGCTGAGGGTGAGAACGTGTTTCCAGGCTTCGATCAAATCATAATCGCTGACAGCCATGCTTATTCTCCACTGACCGAGGGCAGCGAAGCCCCCAGGAAACTGTCGAACGCCCGATAGAACCCCTCTTCGTTATCCCAAGGGATCATATGCCCGGCACCGGCCACCCGGACGACTGCCAGGTCGCTCACCAACCCCTGGATTTCCTCGATATCCTCATCCAGTATCACCCCGCCTCTCTCGGCAACCATCAACAGTGCCGGGCAAGTGACGTGGCGTAAATCGGCATGAAAATCTTCGGTATGAAAAGCCTCGAAGCTGGCTCTGATCGCGCGCTCGTCACAGGTGTGCAGCCACTCGGCGCGCAGTGACAATTGCTCATCGGTCCAGGTCGGGCAGAAGCTGCGCATGTCATCAGCGCTCATCCCGGCTTGAGACAAGCGAATCGAGTCGACATACCACGGCAATTGCGACGGGTAGGCGCGGCGCCCAGGGCCCGAGACAGGTGGGTCGACCAGCACCATGCGCGCCAGGCCGGCGCCACTGTTGCGTGCCATCCGCGCGGCAATGCGCGCGCCCATGGAGTGCCCGAGCAGACTGAAGCGGGAAAAACCCATGGCTTCGGCGAACGCACTGACATCGGCCGCCTGCGCCTCCACGCTATAGTCCAGATCCGCACCGGACTCGGAAAGCCCCCGGCCCCGTACATCCAGCACATAGGTATCGAATGCCTGACCGAAGCGCTCGGCGACAAAAGCCCAGGTCACTGCCGGGCTGGTGATGCCGGGAATGATGATGACCGGGTCTCGCGTGGCCCGCTCACCGCTGACTCCGCCAAAGCGCAAGTAATGTTGACGGATATCGTTGGCGCGGATGTTAGCGCCATATAGAAATTGACTCATGACACTTCCTCAGTAGGCACCGGACAGCAGAGCACCGGCACCAGGAACGATCGGCTCGAGGTTCAGCGCCTTGAGCATGGCGTAGGTCGTGGCGATGGCGGCGGTCAGCACCGGCTTTCCGGTTTGTGCCTCGACCATAGCCACCGCGCTCAATGAAGGCATTTGCACGCAGGCCGACAGAACGATGGCATCGACACCCTCAAGGTCCAGACCGGCAACGATGCCCGGCAGGTTGGCCGGATCATGCCGAGCGACCGCCAGATTGTCCTGGATTTCCAGCGCGTGCCAGACTTTGACTTCGATGCCTTCGTGCTCGATATAGTCGACCACCAGCTCCGTGAGCGGCCGCATATAGGGCGCCACCAAAGCAATGCGTTTGGCGCCGAGCACTTTGATGCCGTCCACCAGGGCACCCGCACTGGTAATCACCGGTGCCGGAGCATCGTTATCCTGGGTAACCTTGCTCAAGCGTTGTTGAGACTCGCGATGGTACCCCCTGCCCATGGACATGATTGCCACCAGGCAGGCGTAGCCGAGGACATCGACACGCGCGTCCGACAACTCAAGGGCGCAGCGGTCGGATTGAGCATCCATCGCCGCCAGCTCTTCCTTGCACACATGCTTCATGCGCATACGGCTGGAGTGAAAAGTGAAGCGCTCAGGCCGGATCAACTGGCGGGCGGCCAGCATCGCAGGGATTTCGGTTTCCATGGTGGTATTGGAGCTGGGCACGATTTGCCCGATGCGCAGGAGCTTGGTCATGATAAAAGTCTCGGTATTAGCGGATTGACGTGGTCGGTGTGGCGTGGGCGGATTCAGAGCTTGAATAAGTGTTCAGCGTTGCCATGGCAGATCTGGGCGCGCACCTCTTCATCAATATCAACCGAATCGATGAACTCGACGGCAACGGCCGTAGACTCGTAGGGGTAGTCGACGGAGAACATCACAGCTTCCGTTCCCAACTCCGCCAGTGCACATTTCAAAGCGGACGGGGAGCAAACCCCTGATGTCGTCACCAGGATATTGCTGCCGATGTATTCAGAGGGCGCTCGCTCCAGATGTACGCCATGGGGGTAAACCGCGAAGCGGTTGTCGAGGCGCCACGGGATAAACGGCAGGCCTTCGCCCATGTGACCCAGAATGACCTTGAGGTCAGGAAAACGATCGAACACCCCACCGAACAGCAGGCGCAAGGCATGACTGGCTGTTTCAACACCCCAGCCCCACGCCGCGCCACGCATTTCTGGATGGCCGTCGAACACCTGAGGAAAAACATAGGCATCTGACGGATGCAGATAAAAAGGGGCGTCAAGTTCCTGCATACACGCCCAGAACTCATCATAGGCAGGGTCGTCGTAATACCTGCCTTGGGTATGACCATTCACCAATGCGCCCTTGAATCCCAGGTCCTTGACCGCACGGGTGAGCTCGGCGGCCGCCAGTTTTGGGTCGTGCATGGGTAGACTGGCGAAACCGCCGAAGCGTGTCGGATGACGTTGTACCTGTTGCGCCAGGTAATCATTGCTGCGCTGGGCTTGTGCCAACGCCTGCTTGAGATCCTGCTCGCCTTGAACCCCGGGACCGGTCTGCGACAAGATGCTGAAATCGATGCCGTAGCGATCCATTTCACTCAGACGAAGCTCATCGAAATCGCTCAACTGCGCGCTCAGCCTGGCGAGCATTTCAGGTTTCATATGTTGAATGAAGCTTTTGGAGTACCCCTCGAAACCCGGGGTCATGAAATGCTCTTCGAAAGTTATCTTTCGGGGTTTAGTGGTTTTCATTGTAAGGCCCTGTCAGAAGGTTCAGAACTCACTGCTGCTCGCTTCGCCTCTCGCAACCAGAAGATCAGTATACTGATCATTCAAGCCGGCCGGACTGCTGCATCAATCGACTCTGGAGGCGGAGCGTGCCCAGCTACATCACATGCTTTTCACGAAATGCCAATGTGCCAAATTCAATCAGTACACTGACAAAATTATCGTTGCAGATGACAGGTTGATTGTCAAAGCATTTGGGAGTGAAGGCGCTGAAAGACCAGGCTCTGGAGGTCGAATCCTGCCCTGAACCAGGTGGACAGGTCGTGGGAGGAATATGGGGTGGTCTGAATCGCCCCGGGTTTCGTATGTGCGTGGATAAAGCGCTACAGCAAACCTCAAGAAGAACGACAGCAAGACGACGATCAGCTTGGCGGACAATCGTCTGCGCCATCTTTATACGACAAAGCCCCGATTATTCAGGGCTTTGTCGTTACTGCGTTGTTATGAATGCCTGGAGCAGCCTGCTGGCCGGCATGGCGCTGAACCCTGCAGTCGAGGGCGATTGGCTGGCGAAGAGTCTCGCAACACTCAGCGACTCACTACCTGATATCACCACCCACCTGTCATTTACCAGGTGAGACTCAGCCGGGCTTGTACGCCATGAACTGCTCCACCAGCGCCGCCAGCACCGGCTTCAGCCGAGCCACCAACTTCTCGTCCAGCGCATAGGGTGCGACCTCCTGCATGTAGCTGCGCTGCGCCAACTCGAGCTGAATCGCATGCACCTGTTGTGCAGGGTTACCGTAGGTGCGGGTGATATGGCCGCCCTTGAAGCGACCGTTCAACACCGCAGGCAAGTCCGGCGCGGCGTCCTTGGCCGAGGCCAGCAGGGCTTCGGCGATGCCAGCCGCGCATGAGGTCGCGTTTGCCGTTCCGAAGTTGAACACCGGCAGTTCTCCATCGAACAGATGGGGGATAACCGATCGAATCGAATGGGCATCCCATAGCAAGGCATAGCCGTGGGCGGCTTTGATTCGCTCGAGCTCCGACTGCAGAGCGCGGTGGTACGGCTGCCAATAACGCTCAAGGCGACGCGCCGTTTCCGCCTCGTCTGGCGCCTGCCCATCAAGGTACAGGGGCACGCCGTCGAAGGTGGTGAGCGGACACAGGCCGGTAGTGTTCTGGCCGGGGTACAGGTTTTCACCGTCGGCCGGGCGATTCAGGTCGATCACATACCGTGAGCACAGCGGCCGCAACACGGATGCGCCCTGAGCGATGGCAAAGTCGTATAGCGACTCTATATGCCAGTCAGTGTCGTCCACGGCAAGTCCGGTAGGACTGAATCGGGCTCGAAGGTCGTCGGGCAGATGGGTCCCCACATGAGGCATGGAGATCAGCAGCGGACCACAGCCCTGCTGCAGGCTGAATACGGCGTCGTGACTCATACGGCTTCCTTCAACAACTCGGCAAGGGCGGCGCGGTAGTCGTGCAGAGCGCTGACCTGCAGAGCATGCTGGCCGTTATCGATGACTTTTTTTCCGCCGACGAAAACGTCGCGCACCGGATGACCGCCATGTTCGCAGAACACCAGTGCAGAGAGCAGTTGTCGCGGATTGTTCTGGTCGACATTGGGCGCATCGCGGTCGATCACGACAAAGTCGGCGCGCTGCCCCACAGACAACCCCGCTACCCGCCGGCCGGTTGCCGCGGCGCCGCCGATCACGGCCTGACTGAACAACCGGTCGGCAATCACTGGGGCGTTTACCTCGGCCAGTACGTTGCGGCGTCGGTGCAGCAGGCGCTGGCCGTACTCAAGCAAGCGCAGTTCGGACCAAGGGTTGACGGTGATATTGCTGTCAGAGCCAATCCCCCAGCGGCCGTTGGCCGCCAGGTACCGTGGGGCATCGAACAGACCGTCGCCCAGGTTGGCCTCGGTCGTCGGGCACAGGCCCGCCGTGGCACCACTGCGAGCGAGGTCGGCGTATTCGCTGTCGGTCATGTGCGTGGCATGCACCAGGCACCAGCGGCTGTCCACGGGTTGGCGCGCCAGCAGCCATTCAACCGGACGCTGGCCGAGGGTCGCGATGCAGTCGTCGACTGCCTTGGTCTGCTCGGCGATATGAACGTGGATCGGCGCCTGGGGGTCATCGGCGTTCAGACCGTCGAGCAGCGCCGACAGCGACGCCTCAGACACGGCGCGCAAGGAATGCGGTGCCACGCCATAGCGCAGATTGGCGTGTTCGGGCATGGATGTCTTCAGCCGCTGGCGCAGGTCCAGAATCCACTCTGGCGAAGAGATGAAACGTCGTTGGTGGGCCAGGGGCTCGGCCTGCCCGAAGCCGCTGTACTGATAGAGAACCGGCAACAACGTCATGCCAATACCGACCTCTTGCGCCGCGCTGACGATGCGCTGCGCAAGCTCTGCCGGATTGTCATAAGGCTGCCCGTCGGCACCGTGGTGCACATAGTGAAATTCGCACACCGACGTATAACCAGCCTTGAGCATCTCGATGTAGAGATGGCGGCCGATGGCGTGCAAATGCTGCGGCTGCAAACGTTGGGCGAACCGGTACATCAACGTGCGCCAGCTCCAGAACGAATCAGCCGGGTCGCCCATGGTTTCGGTCAGGCCGGCCATGGCGCGCTGAAACGTATGAGAATGCAGATTCGGCATGCCGCTGACCACTGGGCCGCGCGCCAGCGGCATGTCCGGGCTGCGGGCAGCATCGACACGGATCTCGGTCAGATCGCCGGTCTCATCCCAGCGCAACAGCACATTGTTGTGCCAACCGTCAGGCAGCAGTGCACTTTCGGCAAACAGGCTGCGATGGGCCAGCACAGGGCTTGAATCGCGATCAACGGGAGCATTCATATCAACATCGGGCTTCACGGTAACCTCGCAAAAGACAGACAAGAAAGGGCCGATCAGCCAGCGTGCGAAGCGTCGCGGGCCAAGACATTTTGCAGAAAGCTGCGTGTTCGCGCTTCCTTGGGTGCGGTGAACAACTGAGCCGGTGGGCCTGCCTCGACGATCGCGCCCTGGTCCATCACCACCACCACATCGGCCACTTCACGGGCAAAACCCATTTCGTGGGTGACGATGATCATGGTCATGCCCTCTGCGGCCAGGGTCTGCATCACCTGCAACACTTCGCCCACCAGTTCCGGGTCGAGCGCCGAGGTTGGCTCATCGAACAACATCACTTTGGGGTCCATGGCCAAGGCGCGGGCAATTGCCACTCGCTGCTTCTGGCCTCCGGACAGGGTGCCGGGATACACATCGGCCTTGTGTTTCAGGCCAACCTTATCGAGCAGCTGCAAGCCCTGCTCATGGGCTTCCTTGCGCGACTTCCTGCCCAGGGACAGGGGCGCCAGCGTGACGTTTTCCAGCACAGTCAGATGCGGGAACAGATTGAAGGACTGAAAGACCATGCCCACTTCGCTGCGCATTTCATCCAGTTTCGCCTCGGACATCATTTTGCCCTGCTCGACCACGGTGTGACCGCAAACGTGAAGCGTGCCGCCTTCCGCGGTTTCCAGGCCGTTCATGCACCGCAGGAAGGTGCTCTTGCCGGAGCCGCTGGGCCCGATCACCACCACCACCTGGCTGGTCTGCACGGAGAAATCGATGTTATGCAGCACCTGATGAGTACCGAACGATTTGCTCAGGTTCTTGATGTCGATAATGGTTGCAGTCATCACGCTCTCCCGTCCGCACGCAGCACTTTTTCGGTTCTGCGCAGAATCAATGTTGTGGTACCGGTGAGCATCAGATAAATGAACGCGATAGCCAGGTACACTTCAAGCGAGCGGTAGGACACGCTGATGATTTTCTCGCCCTCGTGCATGACGTCGGCAATGGTCAACAACGAGACCAGCGCAGAGTTCTTGATCAATGCGATGAACTCGTTACCCAGTGCCGGGATCATCCGGACAAACGCCTGGGGCAGGATGACCTTGCGCATCGCCATCTTGTACGGCAAGCCCAGCGAGCGCGCGGCTTCCATCTGGCCTTTTTCGACTGACTGAATGGAGCCACGGACAACTTCCGACACATAGGCCGCGCTGTAGATGCCCAGGCCGAAGATGCCGCACACATACGCGGGCAACTGAATGCCGAAATGCGGCAAGCCGAAAAACAGGATGAACAGTTGCACCAGCAACGGCGTGCCGCGCACCAGTGTCAGGTAGGTGGTGCAGAAACCGTAGATAATGGCGCGGTCTTTGTTCAGCCGACCAAGCCCGATCAACAGACCCAGAATACAACTCAGCACCAGCGCTGCAGCCGTGATTTCGAGGGTGACACCGGTACCCGCTAAAAGCGCGCGCCAGCCGGCCCAGACCGGGGAAAAATCGAGGTCCATATATGTACTCCGCAAGTTAAGCCACTGGAAGACATCCGGCGCGGATACGCAGGACGGCGATCAGGTCATTATTCTTTTGTTGTGCCAAACCACTTCAGTGTCAGTGCTGCGTATTCACCGTTGTCGCGCAGTGTTTGCAACGCCTGGTTCATTTGCTGAGCCAGTTCCTTGTCATTCTTGCGGATGGCAAAACCATACAACTCCGTGGTCAGGCCTTCATCAAGCACTCGAACCCTCGGCTCGGACTTGGCATATTCCACCGCGGCTGGCCGACCGGTGACGGCGGCGTTGACCCGGCCAATGGTCAGCAGGTCGAACATGGCCTGGTTCTTCTCGACTTCGACAACCTGGACCGCCGGGTAATGGTTTTTCAGAAACTCAATGGATTTGGTGCCCACCTGCGCGGTGACTTTCTTGCCTGCCACCAGGTCGGCGGGTTTATTGATCGTGGTGTCGTCCTTGAGGACCAGCACAGCCAGACCGCCGCGGTAGTAGGAGTCGGTGAAGTTGACGACCTGGCGGCGCTCGTCGGTCATATAGATGGCCGAGGCCGCCACGTCGAATCGGTTGGAAATCAGGCCGGGAATCAGCCCTTTGAAGCCGATGTCGACCCATTCAACCTTCTTGCCCATGTGTTTGCCCATGGCTTCGATCAATTCGACATCGAAGCCCGTTCGCTGACCGTCCTTGATAAATTCCATCGGTGGGAACGTGGCGTCGGTGCCTACTCGCATCACCTCATCCGCCGCCTGGGCAGGCATGCAAAACATAGTCAACAGGGCAAATACCGCAGCGATCGGGCTAAGCAACTTGGAAGCATTCATCAAGGGGTCCTCGGCGAGGGTGAGTTCTGAAAGGCTCAGAACATTTAGCAAGTGACAGGCTAGCTAGAAGCGATTGCTGATACGGCTGCCTGCTTTTTTTGTAAGGTGGATCAGTTCAGCTTCGCGTGGTCCAACTCGTAGTGAAGGTGCCATCAACGTGATGGTGCCCTGGAGAGTTTCATCATGTGAAATCAGTGGCACACTGACCCCCCATACGCCCAAGTCGACCTCACTGTCGCTGGTTGCGAAACGATTCTTGCGAATTTCAATGATTTCCTTCTCCAATGCCTGCAGGCATTGCGGCGTATCGCCCAACTGCTCCTGCATAAGGCGCTGGCGAAGCTCTGCGGGCAGAAAAGCCAGCAGGCTTTTTGCGGACGCGCCATGCATCAACGAATGTGCGCGGCCCTTGGTAAAAGAGCAGCGCAGCGAGCGGCTGCACTCCTCCATCGCAATACAGACCATCTGCTCGTTGCTGTACACCAGCAGGCCGACACTCTCGCCGGTCCGTTCCACCAGTGCGCTGATTTCGTCACGGCTCTGGTTGATCAGGTTCGAGTTCTGATCAAAACCCCAGGCTAGCTGCACACCCGTGGCCCCTGGTTCAAAGAGACCCGTGGTCATGTGCTCCTGCAACAGCCCCCACTTTTTCAGGACAGCAAGGTGGCGATAAACCGTGCTTAACGGCATCCCCACTTGCGAGGCTATGCGCTTGGCCCCCATCGGTCGTCCGGCCTTGGCCACACAGGCCAATACCTGCAGGACACGATCGGCGATGCTTTTGGTTCCAGAGTCGTTCATGGCTTGAGTATAGGTAGCAATTATCAGTTTTGGTGTCGTGTTCTCATCCTGTGGGAAATACGAGCAGACTTTTTCGAGTGACCGCCCACGCCTCGCCGCAGGACTGACTTCATGGGTAGTCTCTGAAGATTTATCAGCTTTAGGGGGTGGGCAATATCTCTCGCAAAAAGGCGCAGCGGTTTCCCATGCCATTCCCCTTATAGATGATCCCCTGTCATCTATGCCTTGATAATCCATCCTTTGTCAGGCCCTGTGCAGTGGCCTCTAATGCCGGAAAGCAGAGTGATTCCTATCACTAATTTCAACAATAAAAGCTCTTCCAGGAGATACCATGCACAGCGGTCCCACTCTATTGCTGGTGTTGTTTTGCGCGATCATTCTGATCGTTTTTCTTATCGTCAAAGTTCGCGTCCACGCCTTCCTGGCCTTGACCGCGGCGAGCTTTGTGGTGGGTATCGGTTCAGGCATGCCGCTGGCGCAAATGGCCTCTTCATATGAAAAAGGTGTCGGTGGAACACTCGGGTTCCTGGCAACGATCATTGGCCTTGGCGGCATACTCGGCAAGATGCTCGAAGAATCCGGTGGCGCGGAGCGCATCGCCAAGACGCTATTGAGCGCCCTGGGTAAAGAGCGTGCCTCATGGGCCATGATGCTCGTAGGATTTATTGCGGGCATACCCGTGTTCTTCGAGGTTGGATTCGTTCTGCTCATTCCACTGATCTATGTGGTCGCCAAAGAGACCAGGATCAACCTTCTGTACCTGGGCGTGCCCTTGGCCGTGTCGCTAATGGCTGTTCATTGCATGTTGCCCCCGCACCCTGCCGCTATGGCCATCACCGGGATGCTGGGCGCCGATGTCGGCAAGGTTATTGTGTACGGCCTCATTGTCGCGCTGCCTACCGCCATTATTGCCGGACCGCTGTGGGTCAAACTGGTGTGCAAGAGAGAAGCGCCTGACGCTCAAGAAGCTTTTCTGGATGAACATTGCGATGACAGCACGACCCGGGACTTGCCAGGCCTTGGCTTGACGCTGCTGACCATCCTGCTGCCACTGCTGCTGATGGTAGGGAAAAGCTTCGCGGCCAGTCTGCCCCCTGACTCCGGAGCATTCAGCGTTATTTCGTTCCTGGGCACGCCGCTGATAGCACTGTCCATTGCCGTGGTGTTCGCTTACTGGGCGCTGGGCTTGCGCCGTGGCTTATCAATGTCTGACTTGCTCGCGCACACTCAAAAGAGCTTTCCTCCGCTGGCCAGCATTCTGCTGATCATCGGTGCCGGTGGGGCATTCAACGGCATCTTGATCGACAGCGGCGTGGGTAACGCGCTGGCCGGTTCGTTGACGCAACTGAATATGAATCCCATCGTCCTTGCGTGGTTGGTGGCAGGGTTGATGCACTTCGCCGTCGGTTCGGCGACCGTGGCAATGATCAGCGCGGCAGGCATGGTGATGCCGATGCTGGGCGCCCATCCAACCGTGAGCAAGGAAATTATCTGCATCGCCATCGGCGCCGGCGCTATTGGCTGGACCCATGTGACGGACTCCGCCTTCTGGGTGGTCAAGGAGTACTTGGGTGTCTCGCTAGCCGATGCCTTGAAGACGTTCACCTCGGCCACCGTACTGGCTTCGCTGGTCGCGCTGGGGCTGACCCTGCTGCTGTCGCACCTTGTTTAAATTAACCTGTATTTTCAGCCTGATTGTTTAAAGGGACCACGTCATGATTTTGGGAAGAACACTTGAAAGCTGGTATGCCAGTTATCCTTTGATTCGCGATCTGGTCGCGCTGCAAGAAACCACTTGGTTTAATCCTGCCGTGGCTCCGGTCGCGGAATCGATTAGCGATGTGGGGTTGACGGCCGCGGACGTAGCCGATGCCAGCGCTCGACTGACGCGTTTCGCTTCTTACCTCAGACGTGCGTTTCCAGAAACGCAATGCAGTGGCGGCATTATCGAGTCGGACATTCTGCCTGTGCCACACCTGCAGCAATTGCTGAGCGAGCGCTACGGCCAGGCATTGGAAGGGGCACTGTGGCTCAAACGGGACAGCCAACTGCCCATTTCGGGTTCCATCAAGGCGCGCGGTGGTATCTATGAAGTGCTCAAGCATGCCGAAGACCTGGCGTTGGCCGGAAATCTGTTGACGCTTGACGACGACTACGCAGTGCTGGACAGCGATAAAGCGCGGGCGTTTTTCGGCCAATATAAAATAGCCGTCGGCTCGACCGGTAACCTGGGTATGTCCATCGGCATCATGGGGGCCGCGTTGGGCTTCCAGGTGACCGTGCATATGTCGGCGGATGCGCGACAGTGGAAGAAAGACAAGTTGCGCTCACACGGCGTTACGGTTGTTGAGTACTCCTCCGATTACAGCGTGGCCGTTGCGCAAGGCCGCAAACAGGCGGAGTCCGATCCAGCCTGCCATTTTGTCGACGATGAAAACTCGGTCAACCTGTTCCTGGGCTACTCGGTGGCCGCCGAGCGCCTGAAAAAGCAATTAGCGGTGGCTAATATCAGCGTGGATGCGCAACACCCATTGTTTGTGTATCTGCCCTGTGGCGTGGGTGGCGCGCCTGGCGGCGTAGCCTTCGGCCTGAAGCTCGCCTTCGGTGACGCTGTCCACTGCATCTTCGCCGAACCCACTCACTCGCCATGCATGATGCTGGGCGTCTATACCGGGCTGCACGACGAAGTGAGCGTGCAAGACTTTGGCATTGACAACGTGACGGCTGCCGACGGCTTGGCCGTCGGCCGCGCTTCAGGGTTTGTCGGCAAGGCCATGCAACGCTTGCTGGATGGTTTCTACACCGTCAGCGACGAGGAAATGTACAGCTTGCTGGCCCTGATGGAGCGCAGCGAAGGTGTGCGCCTTGAGCCGTCCGCGCTCGCCGGCGTGCCCGGCATTGCCAGAGTCCATGCCGACCAGCAAGGCTACTTGGCTCGCGCGGGCCTGGACAACCAAACCATGGCGCGAGCCACCCATTTGGTTTGGGCTACAGGCGGCAACATGGTGCCTGGCGACGAGATGGAAGCGTATCTGGCCAAGGGCCGTGAATTGCTCGGCAAGGGTTAATCGGGCGATAGGGACCCGCGCTGCATGAACGCGACCGGGTACTCGCTGATTCAAGCGCAAAACCGGATGTGGCAAGATGCACGTCTTAGCCACATCCGGTACGTTTGACCGCTGCAAATGCGTACTGCACCAGGCGGCTTTCGTGCTCGAGGGAAAACTGTCGTGCTCAACCTTCCTCCGCGTATCAGTTCCAGGCTCAACAGCAGTCAGTTCGCCAACCTTCACACCTTTTTGGTTGCCGCTCGTCATCTGAGCTTCGCCCGTGCGGCGCAGGAACTTTGTTTGACCGCAAGCGCAGTGAGCCACCGTATAAGTCGGCTGGAAACCGCGCTGGCCATGAAACTGTTCCAGCGCCTGACCAGGCAGGTCAGCCTGACCGATGAAGGCGAACGTATCTTTGAAATACTCCAGAATGCGATGGGAGAATTGTCCGAAGCACTTGAGCAATCGTCACAAGCTGAAGTTGCTGGCTCCATCGCGCTCTATGTAAGGCCTTCTTTCGCCCAATGCTGGCTGGTTCCCAGGCTGGCGGACTTTGTCGAGCGTTACCCTTTGGTGTCATTGGACCTGCGGGTAGGTAATGACAATGTCGATTTTCGAACCCGCAAAATTGACTTGGCCCTGTACTACGCCAATGGCGAATTTCCCGGACTGACGAGCCATCGATTGATGCGAGAACGGCTGGCCCCGGTGTGCAGTCCTGACTATGCGCGACGCCATCGCCTGGAGGAAAACCCGGAGAACTTAAGAAACTGCACAACGTTGCATGACTCCCTGGCCTGGGATCATGCGGCCTATGATGCAGAGTGGACGCTCTGGGCAGAGCAGCACAACCTGCTCGCGGCACTGCCCAAACGTACCTTGACCTTCGATCGCTCTGATTTGAGTGTGACGGCAGCCATGAACCACGCCGGTATCGCGATTGGCCGTCAACAGCTGGTGCAGAAGCGAGTGGATCGCGGCGAACTCGTTCTTCCCCTCGCCGGATTCAGCCGATCAGGCCACTACGATTATTATCTGGTTCACCCGCCGCTTGGGACTATCCCCAAACGACTACTGGTTTTCATGAACTGGCTACGAGAATGCGCGAGTCAATCATCACCCCTGGATGAGAAAGAAGACCTGCTCGAATGAGACGTGTGCACGAGTAGGGAGATCGCGTCGGGGATCGCCTTCCTGTGCAGCAACGGCTCAAGCTTCATGACCGGCGAAGTGTTGCATGTGAACGGCGGGCGTCGATTCAAGGCTACCCGCCCACCCCTAACACCCGCGCCGCATTCCCATAAAGCAACTTATCCAGCACCTGATCCTTGAACCCCAGCGCCTGAAAATCCTCGATCGACTGGCGTATCGGCCGGAACGGGTAGGACGAGCCAAACAACAGTTGGTCACCCAGAAACCCATTGGCTGCTGCGACAAAGGCCTCGCTGCCCGGCAGGAACAGGTACATGTCCGGCACGACAAAGATGTTTTCATAGCGAAAAGCTACGCCCAGCAGTTGCGCCACGTTCGGCCAGTAGCCGTGGTAGCAGACGATTTTCAGATCGGGAAACGCTCGCGCCACCGCCGCCAGGCGGCCTGGGTCGTTGAAGGCCGGATCCGGCGTGGTCGGTCCACTCATCAGGAACAGCGCAATGCCACGGCGCGACAAGTGTTCGTAGAGGGGAAAGTACTGCGGGTCATCCGGATGCCGTGCCGGCACGGCGAAGCCTGGCTCCAGGCCGATACCAACCAGGCCGAGTTGATCAATCGCCCGGTCGATTTCGGCAATGGCGCCATCAATACCCTGCAGTGTCGGGTCAATGCCGGCGATACCCAGCAGCTCCTGATGGGGATGGGTGATTTCGTGGATGAAATCATTCGGCAGGTGTTGGCCAGGGGTGTGTCGCCCCACCACCACCGCCTGGCTCAAACCGGCTTCGCGGACTTCGGCAATAAAACCCTCTGGCGTCAGCGAGCGGGCGAAATGCTCGTCGCTGCCGCGAGTACCGACGCGACGATTCAGCCAGCGCGCGGTGGCGTAGCCCGCCGAGCCCGGATTGGCGCCAAAGAAATCGTGCAGATAGGCCGGCCGGCAGCGCATGTCGATCACTTTCATACCGCGGTTTCCTCTTGTTTGGTCTTTGCTCGCACATCGAAGGCTCCGCCCGTGAGCACCTCAGTGACGGTCACCGCCTGTTTGCCGGGCAGCAACGGGAATACCAGTTCGGCGAAGCGGTAGGCCTCCTCCAGGTGCGGATAACCTGAGAGCACGAAGCTGTCGACGCCGAGGTCGACGTATTCCTGAAGCCGGGCGGCAACGGTCTGTGGGTCACCGACCAAGGCAGTACCGGCACCCCCGCGCACCAGGCCGACACCGGCCCACAGGTTGGGACTGACTTCCAGCTGATCGCGACGGCCACCGTGCAGCGCAGCCATGCGGCGCTGGCCTTCGGAGTCCATGGTCGCGTAGTTGGCCTGGGCCTGGGCGATGGTCTCGTCGTCCAGGTACTGGATCAGTTCGTTGGCAGCGGCCCAGGCTTGTTCGTTGGTTTCACGCACGATCACATGCAGACGTACGCCAAAACGCACCGTGCGGCCGTGCTTCGCGGCGCGGGCACGTACATCTGCGATCTTCTCGGCCACCGCGGCCGGTGGCTCGCCCCAGGTCAGGTAGGCGTCCACGTGTTTGGCGGCCAGCTCGTGGGCGGCCGGCGAAGAGCCACCGAAGTACAGCGGCGGATAGGGTTTCTGCACCGGCGGGAAGAAATTCTGTGCCCGCTTCACATGGATGTGCTTGCCCTCGAAGTCGACCGTTTCACCCTGCATTATCCGACGCCAGACGGTGAGGAACTCATCAGCGGCCTCATAGCGTTCATCGTGCTTGAGGTACACGCCCTCGGCGGCCAGCTCGGCTGCATCGCCACCGGGGACCACGTTGAGCAGCAGGCGCCCACCCAGGGCCTGGTCGAGGCTGGCGGCCTGGCGTGCCGTTACGGTCGGGCTGCTGACTGAGGTGCGCAAGGCCACCAACAACTTAATCCGGCTGGTCACTGGTACCAGGCTGGCAGCGGTGACCCAGGGATCAAGGCAACTGCTGCCGGTGGGAATCAACAGGCCGTCGTAGCCAAGGTTTTCCGCAGCCACGGCGATCTGGCGCATGTACTGGTTGGTGGCCGGGCGGCCGGACTCGGACTTACCCAGGTAGCGGGTGTCACCGGAGGTAGGGAGGAACCAGAAAATATCCAAACTCATAGTACAGGCCTCAGGAAGTGATACAGGGCTGGATCACAAGGCGCACGGCACATCGGCCGGCAGATATAGGAAACGAGCACTCTGTGGCGCCCTGATCAGCACTGCTGCTGGAGAGTCAGGTGTCAGAGCAAGAGGCATACCAGAAGCCTTGAAGCCGTGCGTTGCGGGCCTGCAGGCACCGTACACAGCTCCCTGAGCGGCGACGGTGGACGGTGAATGCCATGCGCCTGGGTCTACATCACTGTTGCCCACGCAACAGTGATGTTGAACCGCTATTGGCTGAGCAACACTTGGCCGATCCGAGGGGGCATTGCCCACTGATTTCGGCCGGCCAAGGCCGGCCAAAAGCGGCTCGCCTGGCACTGGCAGCCCGACAAAACCTTAAGCTAATAACCAAAAAGTATTTATTAGATGTTTTTTAGATCATTTACATTCAATTCATGGATACCGCAGTGTTGCCCGACAAACAGCAGTGCCCTTGTTGCTCACGCAACAGTCGCTCAACAGTTCGCTGCCCAGGCAACAGCAGTCGAGACCAAATTAAAGATTAACTTATTGTTTTTTATAGTTATTTTAACCTTGGAACAACTTTTGCTCTGATGACTGAACATCCCGCAACTCGAACAGGAACAGACCCCATGAGCACTCCACTTAAAGTCGTCGCCGTTTCCGGTGGAACCTATCGTCCGTCGCGCACCCTGGTACTGGTCCAGGCCATCGTCACTGAGCTGAGCCACTACCTGCCGATCGAAAGCCGCATCATCGAACTGGGCGACATTGTCCGCCCGCTGGGCAGCGCCATGTCCCGCCAGGAGCTGCCGGAAACCGTCGAGTACGAGTTGAATGCGATTGAATCGGCGGACCTGCTGGTGGTTGCCGCACCGGTCTACCGTGGCGCCTACCCGGGCCAGTTCAAGCATCTGTTCGACCTGATTGGCCAGGACGCATTGATCGGCACCCCGGTGTTGCTGGCCGCCACCGGTGGCAGCGACCGGCATGCGCTGGTAATCGATCACCAGTTGCGCCCGCTGTTCAGCTTCTTCCAGTCGGTGACCCTGCCCCTGGGCGTGTATGCCTCGGAAGCCGATTTCACGAATTACCGGATCAGCAGCGAAGCGCTGAAAACACGCATCCGCCTGGCAGTCGAACGGGCCGCACCGCTGTTCATCGCCAACGCCGCCGACTTGCGGAAAACAGCCTGAGGAACAGCCTGTGACCGCTATCCATACACCCAAACTTGAAACCCCGCTGCAGATCGCCCGGACGCTCGCCGCCGAGTTTTCCCGAACCGCCGCCGAACGCGACCATCTGGGCGGCACGCCGAAAGCCGAGCGTGACGAGCTGCGCCGCAGCGGCCTGCTGGCCATGAAAATTGACCAGCAATATGGTGGCCTTGGCGCCAGCTGGAGCGACACCCTGGAAGTGGTGCGCGAGTTCGCCAGGGTCGACAGCTCGATTGCCCATGTGTTCGGCTTCCAGCATTTGATGCTGGCCACGGTGCGCCTGTTTTCCCGGCCCGAACAGTGGCAGCCCTGGTTCGAACAGACCGCGCGCAACAACTGGTTCTGGGGCAACGCCCTTAACCCGCTGGACACCCGCACCCTGTCGAAAAAGCTCGCCGGCTGGCGCGAATTTTCCGGGCGCAAGAGTTTCTGCTCAGGCTCCGCCGATTCGGAAATGCTGATTGCCTCGGCGCTGGACGAATCCACCAGCGGCAAACTGCTGATCGCCGCCATTCCCAGCCACCGCACCGGCATCACCTTGCACGGCGACTGGGACAATATCGGCCAACGGCAGACCGACAGCGGCAGCGCCACCTTCGAGCGGGTCCGCGTGGAAGAGAATGAATTGCTGCTCGATCCCGGCCCGCTGAGCACGCCCTTTGCCTGTCTGCGCCCGCTGATCGCCCAACTGACCTTCGTCAATATCTTCCTCGGTATCGCCGAGGGCGCGTTCGAAGAAGCTCGCAATTACACCCTCAAGGAAACGCGCCCCTGGTTCAAGGCCAACGTCAGCCAGGCCAATCAAGACCCCTATGTCCTGCGCCATTACGGCGAATTCTGGGTCGGACTGGAAAGCGTGCGCCTGCTCACTGAACGCGCCAACGCCCTGCTCGACAAAGCCTGGAGCAAGGAGCACCGGCTAGGCGCCGAGGAGCGTGGCCAACTGGCTTTGGCCATTGCCACCGCCAAGGTCGCGGCCACCCGCACCGGCCTGGACCTGACCAGCAGCCTGTTTGAAGTGACCGGCGCCCGCGCCACCCATGCCGCGCTACGCCTTGATCGTCACTGGCGCAACCTACGCACCCAGACCCTGCACGACCCCGTGGACTACAAGCTCCATGAACTGGGTGACTGGGCGCTCAACACGGCGCTGCCCACTCCGTCCTTTTATTCATAGGCCCGACCATGCAACTACTCACGCTGCCGCCCTCACCAGCCCTGGCCACCTCGATACGTGCCACCGCGCAAGTCTTCGAAGACCCGAAATCACAGGCGCTGCTGGCGCACCTGCAACAGGTCGCGCCCAGTGATGCCAGCGTGTTGATTATCGGCGAAACCGGTACAGGCAAGGAGCTGGTGGCGCGTCACCTGCACAACCTGAGCGCCCGTCGCAACAAGCCGTTTATCGCAGTCAACTGCGGTGCCTTTTCCGAAAGCCTGGTGGAGGCCGAACTGTTCGGCCACGAAAAAGGCGCCTTCACCGGCGCCCTGAGCGCCAAGGCCGGCTGGTTCGAGGAAGCCAACGGCGGCACGCTGTTCCTCGACGAGATCGGCGACCTGCCGATGCCGATCCAGGTCAAGTTGCTGCGGGTGCTGCAGGAGCGTGAAGTGGTTCGCCTGGGTTCTCGCAAAAGCATCCCCATCGATGTAAGGGTGCTGGCTGCGACCAACGTGCAGCTGGAAAAAGCCATCAACGCCGGGCACTTTCGCGAGGACCTCTATTACCGGCTGAACGTGGTCAGCCTGGAACTCAGCCCGTTGCGCGAGCGGCCGGGCGACATCCTGCCGCTGATCCGCCACTTCATCGCCGTATACAGTCACCGGCTGGGCTATGGCGAAGTGGTGCTGGATGCCGAAGCCGAACAGAAACTGGTGAATTACTCATGGCCGGGCAATATTCGCGAGCTGGAAAACGTCATTCACCACACCCTGCTGATCTGCCGTAACAATCTGATCCGCGTCCAGGACTTGCACCTGTCCAACCTGCGTATCGAACGCCAGGAAGCCAGTAACACCGTCCAGGACGACAGTGCCGACGCCCAGTTGCAGCAAGCCTTCCAGAAGCTGTTCGAGGAAGAAAGCGGCGCCCTGCATGAGCGGGTCGAGGAAGCGCTGCTGCGCGCGGCCTATCGCTTCTGCCACTACAACCAGGTGCACACCGCCAGCCTGCTGGGGCTGAGCCGCAACGTCACCCGCGCCATGCTGATCAAGGTCGGTGAGCTGGTGGTGAACAAACGCCGTCCGGCACAAAACGGCCAGGGGATCAAAGTGGTTAACCTGTCGATCTGAACTGCGATAGGGCTCATCCCTGGCTCAATGATTTGAGCCAGGGATAAGCCCTATCCACCTTCCTTGTCGTCAAGCCGCAGCCCCTGTGCCACCGGTGCCGCCCCCCAGGTAGAAATCCTGAATATCACTGCGCGCGGCCAACTGCTCGGCCGTGCCTTCGCTGACGACCCGGCCGCTTTCCAGCACGTAGCCGTACTGGGCATAACGCAGGGCCAGGTTGATGTTCTGCTCGGCAATCAAAAAGCTCACGCCATCGCGCTGATTGAGCTGATGGATAATCTCGAAGATCTCCTCGACGATCTGCGGCGCCAGCCCCATCGAAGGTTCGTCCAGCAGCACCAGTTGTGGCCGGGCCATCAGCGCCCGGCCAAGCGCAACCATCTGCTGTTCACCGCCAGAGGTGTAGCCGGCCAGGCTTTTGCGCCGCAGCTTGAGTCGCGGAAACTGACTGTAAATACGTTCCAGATCAGCCTTCAGTTGCCCACGGGACACCTGACGCGCAAAGGCGCCCGTCAGCAGGTTTTCCTCCACGGTCAGTTGGGCAAAGCAATGCCGGCCTTCCAGCACCTGCACCAGTCCGCTGGCCACCAGGCTATGGGGCGTACTGCGGGTGACATCCTGGCCTCGATACAGAATCCGCCCCTGTACCACCTCGCCCCGCTCGGCCCTCACCAGATTGGACGCGGTCTTCAACGTGGTGCTTTTACCGGCACCGTTGGCCCCCAACAACACCACGATCTGCCCTTGCGGCACCGCCAGGGATACCCCGCGCACGGCGAGGATTGCCTGTTCATAAAGGACTTCAATCGCGTCGATCTGCAAGATCGGTACGTGGTTCATGCTGCTCTCCCCCCCCCCAAAAATATGCCGGGACACCTGCCTGATGCCAATCAGTCAAGCGAGCGTGGCCACCTCCTACAGCGCGCCGCACGCCCGATTCACCTCTCAGCTGTCCTGGCTGCAATCGCGCGGCGTGATGCCCTTTTCCTTGGCGTACTGGTGCGACGAGGCTTCAATGATCGGCCTGAGTAAGGCACGGTCGGCCTGCACCCAGTCACTGATCAGTTTCCACTGGCTGCCATCCCACTGCTGGAAGCGCACCGCACCGCCCCCTTCATGGTCCGAGCACGACAGCTGCAAGGGTTGCACCAGGCCCAGCGCACCCAGCGCCTTGAGGCGGGCATCGTCCAGCTTGAGATGCTCGAAACCCCAGCGCACCTGCTCGCCGGTGAGCGGCTGCTTGCCGAATTTTTCCTGAGCAATGCGCACGGCTTCAACATTGAGAATGCCGTTCACCACCCCGAGGTTGTAATACACGGTGCCAAAGCGTTTCGGATCGGCCAAGTCACCATTGCCCTTGGCCACCACCTGCTGCTGGATGCCTTGCAGGACCGGGAAACCAGTGCCCGAGGGGTGCGTGGTGATCGCGATATAGCCTTTGGCGGCGGCACCGGCCGGGGCAGCATCGTCCTCGGAGTTGCTCCAGATGTTGCCGATGATGTGATCCGCCGGGAAGCCGACCTTCTGCGCGGTTTTCAACGCCACCGGGTTCATCACGCCCCAGCCGCGCAGAATCACCCAGTCGGGTTTTTCCCGGCGAATGTTGAGCCATTGCGACTGCTGTTCGTTGCCTGGATGAGCCACTTCCAGCAGCGTCAGCTTGAACCCGTACTTGTCGGCCAGGGTCTGCAACACCTCATTGGTTTCCTTGCCGTAGGGCGAGCCGTGATACAGGGTGACGATCTTCTTGCCCTTGAGCTGGTCCAGGCCACCGGCCTGCTGGCCGATGTAGTTGATGATCGCCGACACCTCGGAGTACGGGTTCAGCTGCAAGGGGAAGGCATAGGGGAACACGCTGCCGTCAGTGGAATCGGTACGGCCGTGGTTGATGGTGATCAGCGGCAGTTTGTCCGCGGTCGAGCGCTCCAGGGTGGCATAGGCAATGCCCACCGACAGCGGGTTGGTAGCGGCGGCAGGCGCGCCATTGTGGCCTTTTTTCAGGCGTTCGTAGCACTCCACGCCCTTCTCGACCACGTATTCGGTTTCGCACTCGCTCCAGGTCAGCTTGACGCCGTTGACCCCACCATTGGCATTGACGTACTTGAGGTAGTCGATAAAACCACCAAAAAAACCGCTACCACCGGCGGCATAAGGACCGACCCGATAGCTCTGCAGCGGGAAGTACTGTTCGTTATCCGCCTGCGCGGTAAAGGCGGCGCTCAGGCTGATTGCCAGCGCCAGGCCACTGAGTAGAGATCGTTTCAACATCGGTATTTTCCTTATCAATGATTCAATCGCACGTTTGCCGCAGGAGGATCGAAGCGCAGTCCATGCCTGCGCCGGTTTGCTCAGTAGCGCAGCGGCCACAACCGGGCGCGCTCGCGAAACTTTTTCCAGAGGCGCGCCAGGCCCTCCGGTTCCTTGACCAGGAACACAATGATCAGGGCGCCAAATGCCATCTTCTGCAGGTTTTCTATCTGCCCGGCATCGATCAGCCCGGCCGGCAACAAGGCCACCAGGTTCGACAGCAGCACCGGAAACAGCACGATGAACGCCGCGCCAAGGAAGTTGCCGAGGATGCTCCCCAGGCCACCGATAATGATGATGAACAGGATCTGGAAGGACCGATTCAGATCGAAACCGTGGGGCTCCACGGTGCCCAGGTAAGTGAAGGCCCACAGCGCTCCGGCCACCCCGAGAAAGAAGCCGCTGATGGCAAACGCCAGCAGCTTGGTCTTGAGCAACGCAATGCCCATCACTGCAGCGGCTGTGTCCATGTCACGCACGGCCATCCAGTTACGCCCCAGTTCGCTGCGCACCAGGTTTTTACCCAGCCAGAACAACGCCACCACCACGCCCAGTGTCAGCAGGTAACGACCCACCGGCGAGTTCAGATCCACACCAAGAATCTCCAGGCGCGGTGCGCTGATCACCCCCGAAGCGCTGTTGTTGGAGAACCAGCTGAAGCGGGTCAGCGCCCAGGTCACAAAGAACTGCGCGGCGAGGGTCGACACCAGCAGATAGAAGCCCTTGATCCGCAGGCTGGGCAGGCCAAACAGCACCGCCACCAGCGCTGCCACTCCCCCGCCCAGGGCTATGCTGAGCAACAACGGCGAGCCCGGGACCCGCAGTTCAACGTTGTAAGTGGCAAAGGTGCCCACCGCCATGAAGGCCGCCGAGCCCAGCGACAACTGCCCGGCATAGCCGGTCAGCAGGTTCAGCCCCAGCCCGGCCAGTGACAGCACCAGAAACGGAATCAGAATGGCGCTGAACCAATAGTCGTTACCCAGATACGGCACACCGACAAAGGCCAACAGCAGCAAGGCAACCAAGCCGTAACGGTCCTGACGCAGGCGAAACACCCGGCGGTCCTGGGCATAGCGAGTACTGAACTGACCGGCTTCCTGATAAAACATCACGCCTCTCCTTAAACCCGCTCGATCGCGCGTTCACCAAATAGCCCGGCCGGCCGCACCAGCAGGAACAGCAGCGCCAGCACATAGGGAAACCAGTTCTCGATACCGCCGCCGATGACGGGGCCCAGGTACACCTCGGCCAGCTTCTCCGAGGCACCGATGATCAAGCCGCCGACAATCGCCCCACTGATCGAGGTAAAGCCGCCGATGATCAGCACCGGCAAGGCCTTGAGCACCACCAGCGACAGCGAAAACTGCACCCCCAGCCGCGCGCCCCAGAGCAGGCCGGCCACCAGACCGACAAACCCGGCCACCGCCCACACCAACACCCAGACTCGTTGCAGGTGGATGCCCACGGCCAACGCCGCCAGCGGGTCATCGGCCACGGCACGCAACGACAAACCGATACGGGTCTTGTTGAACAGCAGCGACAGCGCCAACACCAGCAACGCGGCGGTCACGGCGGCAAAAATGTCGAACTGCGACAGCAGCATGCCGCCCAGTTCCAGTGGCTCGTCACTGATGCCCAGTTCCAGGCCATGCACCTGGGCGCCCCACAGCGCCTGGGCGAACCCTTCGATCACGTAGGACAAGCCGAGGGTGGCCATGAACAAGGTGATCGGCGGACGGTTGACCAGCGGGCGCAACACCACCTGCTCCACCGCCACCGCCAGCAGTACCATCGCCGCCAGGCTGATGGCAAAGGCCAGCCAGAACGGCACCCCGCGCTCCAGCAGGCTGACAAAGGTCAGCGCCGAAAACAGCACCATGGCGCCCTGGGCGAAGTTGAAGACGCCGGACGCTTTGTAGATCAGGACAAAACCGATGGCCACCAGGGCGTACATCACCCCGGCCAGCAGCCCACCGATCAACACCTCGAAGAAAAATTCCATGAACCTTCCTGTTTTGCGGGCAAAGAGTCCCCGGCCACCCGATAGCGGGCGGCGCTGTAGGCTCGGGGTTAGTGGCGCGTGCCGAGGTAGGCGGCAATTACCTCGGGGTTTTGCCGCACCTCATCGGGCGGGCCGTCGCCGATCTTGCGGCCGTAGTCGAGCACCACCACGTGATCGCAAATGCCCATGACCACGCCGATGTCGTGCTCGATCAACACCACCGTGGTACCCAGCTCACGGTTGATGTCGACGATGAAGCGGCTCATCTGCTGTTTCTCTTCGGCGTTCATCCCGGCCATCGGTTCGTCCAGCAGCAGCAAGCGCGGTTCGGCGGCCAGGGCACGGGCCAGTTCCACCCGTTTCTGCAAGCCATAGGGCAGCTTGCCGACAAGGGTGTCGCGCCAGGGCTGGATGTGCAGAAAGTCGATGATCCGTTCGGCGGCCTCGCGCTGGCGGTCGTCTTCGCCCGCGGCGCGGCCGATGCGCAGGGCCTGCTCGATCCAGCTGCTGCGACGCTTGAGGGTGCGTCCGGTGAGCACGTTGTCGAGCACACTCATGCCTTTGAACAAGGCGATGTTCTGAAAGGTGCGGGCAATGCCGCGCACCGCCACATCATGCGGGCGCATGCGCCGGTGCTCTTCTCCGGCAAAGCGGATGCGCCCCTGCTGGGCCTGGTACACGCCGTTGATCACATTCAGCAGTGAGCTTTTACCCGCGCCATTGGGGCCGATCAAGGCGCAAATCTCCCCGGTGGCCACGGCAAAGCTGATGTCGGTCACCGCCTTGACGCCCTTGAACGACAAGCCAATGTTTTCCAGCACCAGCAGATGCTCAACCTTTGTCGCCTGTGTCTGTGCCATGAGTCATGTCCTTGTCAGGCCGGTTGCGTGCTGTCTTCGATCCAGCCGTTGACCAGCGGGGCTGGCCAGGGCGCGGGGCGGTGCCACTGCGCCGGGTCCGGCCAGGTGCGTACCTCAATCGCCAACGCCTGGAAAAACACCAGGGTTGGCGGTGCCAGTGCCTCGCCCACCAGCAACGGCGCACGGGTGCGGGAAAAGCCGAGGACGTCGCGCAACGGCCGGCGGATCAGCCAGTACCCCAGGTGCCGATGCAGCGCACCGGGCTGCGTGACCAGTGCCCAATCCACCAGACGCCGGCGCCAGCTGCCTGGCTCCGGCAAGCGGGCCAGGACCTGGGCATGCAGGCGCTCGTAGGTTTCCCGGGTGCCGGCCACCAGCGTCGGGCCCAGCTCACGACGGTCCTGGTCGCGAGTCGCCAGGTTCTCCGGAAAATTCAGGCGAAAGCCGGCAATCAACCAAGGCGCCAGCAAATAACGCGCTTGACCACCCGCGGCAAACGCTCGCGCCGCCAGGGCTTCCTCCTGCCGCCCCAGCTGCTCGCTGTGCACCAGGCGCCGGCCTTCCTGCAGCAACTCGGCGTGGCTGATGCGCTGCTGCTCGACGCGCTGCCCCACGCCCAAACGGTAGAAGGCAAAGGCTGTGCGCTCGGCTCGGGCCTGGGGTTCCAGTCGGTGATCGCTGCCCTGCTGCAGCAGTTGTGCGAACGCCAGGGTGTCACCGGCTGGACTCACCTCAGCCAGGCCGCGGCCGTCGGCGTAAATCAGCAGTCTGGGCGCCAGTCCGGCGGCGCGCAGGCGCTGAATCTCCTCATGGCCTTCGGCGAACACCCATTCACTGTGCAGCTCGCGCAACAGCGGCACCTGCGCGGCCGCAGCCTCCAGCGGATCCAACAGCGCGGCCACGCCGCCCAACCACTGTGCCGCCAGGGCAGCAATCAACGCCTCCGGCCGCGGGCGGCTGACAATCACCAAGCTCGCGCCAGGCACAAAACCACGCACCTGCAAGGCCGTTGCTAGGTGTTCAACCTCAGCGGCCAGTTGCCGCCAAGTGCGCACCTGCCACACCCCCAGGCGCTTATGGCGCAGGGCGATGCCCGTCCCTTGCTGACGTGCCTGCTGTTGCAGCCACTGCGGCAAGGTGCCGGGTTGCGGGTTATCGGTGAATGTCGGCATGACCTTTCCCATCCTTTAGGCGAGTGCCGCAGCCTTGGCCGCGACCGCCTCGCGCTCCAGCTCACGCACCAGCGGCAACACCTTGCGGCCGAAGTATTCCACTTCTTCGTGAAAGTGCAGGAAGCCACTGAGCACCAGGTCCACGCCCACAGCCTTGAGGGCGACGATGCGCTCGGCAATCTGCTGCGGCGTACCGATCAGGTTGGTCTTGAAGCCATCGTTGTACTGCACCAGGTCTTCGAAGGTGGACTTGGCCCAGTTGCCTTCGCCTTCAGGGCTTGCGGCGCCGGCGTTCTTCACCTCACTGCCGAAACCGTTGACGGCCTCCGGGTCGGCCTTGGCAATAATCTCCTGCAATACCGCGCGGGCTTCAGCCTCGGTTTCCCGGGCGATGACAAAGGCGTTCACCCCGACTTTCACCGAGTGGCCATTGATCGCGGCCTTGGCCCGAATCTCGTCGACCTGGGCCTTGATGCCTTCGACGCTGTTGCCATTGGTGAAGTACCAATCGGAAACCCGCGAGGCCATGTCCCGCGCCGCGCGCGAGCTGCCACCCTGGAAGATTTCCGGGTGCGGTTGCTGCAGTGGCTTGGGTTTGAGGGTGTAGTCATGGAAGCGGTAGAAATCGCCATGAAAACTGAAATTGTCCTGGGTCCAGATGCCCTTGAGCGCCTGGATGAATTCTTCCGAACGACGATAGCGCTCATCGTGGTCCAGCCACGGCTCGCCAATGGCCCGGAACTCGCCCTTGAACCAGCCCGAGACGATATTCACCGCGACCCGACCGTTGGTGAACTGGTCGATGGTGGCCAGCTGTTTGGCCGCCAGCACCGGACTCCAGGGCCCAGGCAGGATGGCGGCGATCACCTTGAGCTTCTCGGTGGCGGCCAACAGTGCGTGGCTGATAGTCACCGATTCGTGCTGGTTTTCGGCGCCATAACCGGCGGTGAAGCGGATCTGTGACAAGGCGTATTCGAAGCCGGCCTTTTCGGCGATTTGCGCCAGCTTGCGGTTGTAATCGATGTCCCAGCTGGTGCGCTGTTCGATCTTGCTGATCACAAGGCCGCCGCTGACGTTAGGCACCCAGTAGGCAAACTTGATGTTGTCCTGGCTCATTTGCGTGTACTCCATTGATTCGTTGAAGTGAGGATTGACCGGGGACGTCAGGCTGCGCTGGCGTCCGGTTGAACAGTCGGATTGAGGCTCAGGACCGCCGACTCGACAGCACGCTCGATGCGTTCGAGCAACTGCGGGCTGGTGATCTGGTAATCGGTGAAATCGGCTTCGGCGGCATACACACCGATGGGCAAGCTCAGGGCCTGAAAAAAGCCGAACAGCGGGCGCAACTGGTGATCGATGATCAGCGCGTGGCGGTCCGAGCCACCGGTGGCGGCCAGTAATACCGGCACGTTGTTCAACGCCTGGTGATGGACGAAGTCGAACAGGTGCTTGAACAGTCCGGTGTAGGAGGCGCGGTACACCGGGCTGGCCGCAATCAGCAGGTCGGCCGTTTCAATGGCCTGCAGATCGGCCTCGACCGCAGCGGGCAAGTCTTCACGGCGCAGCACCCCGGCGAACTGCGGACCAACCTCGGACAACTCGATCAGGTGCAGCTCGATCGGCAGCTGTTGCGCAAGGCCGGCGACCAGCGCCTTGAGCAGCACCAGGGTGCGCGTAGGCCGCTGCACGCTCCCGGATACCGCGACCACTTTTAGTGTGTTGCTCATTGCCCATCCTCGTGCCGGCAGAGGCCACCGCGGCACCTGCACAAGGACTAGAGCAGCAACCGTGCCACTTCAAGAAGTCGATATTAATCAAAGAGTTATTAACTTTTTGCGAACTCGCGTAGTGTCGCCTGACAGACAGGCTGTTGATCAACTGTTGCGCGCACAACAGTTGCCTGCGGGTCCACGCAACGCAGCGCGCCGCGGCCGCTGTTGCCGGGCGGTCAGTGCTTCAGCAAGTTGCCCGGCAGGCGACAGGCGCGAGCTTCGTCAACACCCCCGCGCGCCCGGTAAAACGGCTTTTGCAGCGCCAGGCACGACCTGTGCACTGACAGCAGTACGCAACAGATCGACTGCTCTGTTGCTTCTCTTGCCGTCCATAAGGAGCTGCACCATGACTGTCCAGCAACAGCACCTGCCACACCCCCTCTCCAGCGGTACCGACTACCAGGCCCTGGCCGAGCGCTTCCGGCCGATCTTTGCCCGCATCGCCGCCGGCGCACTGGAGCGCGAGCAAAGCCGCAGCCTGCCCTTTGAACAAGTGAAGTGGCTGAAGGAAGCCGGCTTTGGCGCCGTGCGCGTGCCAGTGCAGTACGGTGGCGCCGGCGCTTCCCTGCCCCAGTTGTTTGAGTTGCTGATCGAACTGGCCGCCGCCGATTCCAACCTGCCGCAGGCGTTGCGGGGTCACTTTGCCTTTGTCGAAGACCGCCTCAATGCGCAGGCCGACGCGCCGCAGGACACCTGGTTCAAGCGTTTTGTCGAGGGTGACCTGGTGGGCAACGCCTGGACCGAAGTCGGCAGCGTGAAGATCGGCCAGGTTGGCACCCGTGTCTCGCGCCTGGGTGAACACTGGGTGGTCAACGGCACCAAGTACTACAGTACCGGCAGCATCTTCGCCGACTGGATCGACCTCTATGCCCAGCGCGATGACACCGGCGCCGACGTGATTGCCGCCGTTCGCGTGCAGCAACCGGGCATCACGCAGAGCGACGACTGGGATGGCTTTGGCCAGCGCACCACCGGCAGCGGCACCTCGGTGTTCGAGAACGCGGTGGTGGAGCCCGAGAACCTGCTGGACTTCGCCACCCGCTTCAAGTACCAGACGGCCTTCTATCAACTGGTGCTGTTGGCGGTTCAGACCGGTGCCGGCCGTGCCGCGGTAAACGACATCACCGAAGAAGTGCGCACGCGCACGCGCATCTTCAGCACCGGCAATGCCAGCCACGTCAGCCAGGACATCCAGGTGCAGCAAGTGGTGGGCAAGGCGTCGGCGCAGGTCTACGCCGCACACGCCACCACCCTGCGCGCGGCGACCGCCTTGCAGGTGGCGTACGAAAGCCGCTTCGCCCATGACGAAGTCGCCGAACGCGAGGCCAACATCGCCGCCGAACTGGAATCGGCCCAGGCCCAAGTGGTGATCGCCGACCTGGTACTGCGCGCCACCAGTGACCTGTTCAACGCCCTCAGCGCCTCGGCCACCAGCACCGGCAAGGCCCTCGATCGGCACTGGCGCAACGCGCGCACCGCGGCTTCACACAACCCGCTGATCTACAAGGAACGCATCATCGGCGACTGGGAAATCAACGGCACCGAACCGCCCTACGTCTGGCAGATCGGCCAGTCGCACTTGCCAAAAAATACTGGAACGAAATAAGGACCCGAAGGTCCTTATTTCAGTAATTTACAGAGCTCACTGGAGCTCTGTATCTATATTGGGTTCAATGGGTGTGCGTTTTCAGTTGCTCACTACAAAACCACATCGCACGTTACAAATGGCTTGAGTCCACCAATAAACGTTTTGCCGTGCTCAAACCAAACCTTCCTTTTTTCGGCCGCCATGTAAAGTTCATAGTCGGCCTGATCGCGAAACCAGCATTCCCCAATCGCATGCACAGGTGGCACCTCAAGATAGGGCACGTGGGTGTCGCTTGGGTTGTCTGACACAAGCCTGACCTCATATTTGTGCAGGCCAGGAATACCCTCACTCATTTCGAAGTGACGCCTACATTCTTGTTTAAAGACCGCATCGCTCATGGTTTGAGGTTTAACCAGCAGATAGACGATTCTAATCATTTGAACTTCCTTCAAGTGCGTTGGCCGGACAACGGTTGCGGGGACGGACCGGCTCCATTCTCAACCAAGTCAAGTTCATCAAGCCGGACCCCCTTGGTTTCGGGTAGCAGCAGCAGGGCAAATACAGCGATGGCGTAAGCGACAAGGCAAAACGCGCCAACAGACTGGGACAGACCGAATTTAGCTGCCAGTAGCCCAACCCCCGTGACAGCCATTGCCCCCACCGATTTGCCGACGTTGTACGAGAATCCCATGCACGTGGTGCGAACCTGGGTCGGAAATAACTCGCTCAGGAAGGGGCCCAGCGCCGCAAACATACCGATCGCCAATGCGCCGACCAAAAAGCCCATGACGTGCGCTACGAATGGGTTGAGCGGTACGAACATATAGGCAACGGTGACAATCCAGGAGGCCAGCGACAGGATCATCAGCGTCGGGCGTCGGCCCAGGCGGTCTGACATGTAGGCGGTGGTGGCGAACCCGCAAAGACTGCCTAGCGCCATGATCAGAATCGTCACGATCAGCGACCCGGATACAACACCGCGCTCGGCCATCATCGAAGGCGTCCAGACCAAAATCACGTAGCAGCCTGCCTGCAACCCGATGACTAACAAGCTGGCAAGCATGCTGACCTTGATGTACTTGGCGGAAAACACGGTTCCGATAGACGCTTTATCAGTGTCCAGCTTTTGCGATTGCTTGAACGTATCCGAATCCTTGACGTTACGCCGAATGAAAATCACCACCAGCGCTGGAAGCACACCGACCCAGAAAGCCACACGCCAGGCGTACTCAGCGGGGAAATACGCCAGGATCCCGGTGACGACCAGCACGGCGCCGGCCCATCCCAAGGCAAAACCGGACTGCACGAAACCTAACGCCCTGCCACGATTTTTCGGGTTGATGACCTCGGCCATGAGCGCTACACCGATAGCCCATTCGCCGCCGAATCCCAAGCCCTGGAGAGTTCGTGCGACCAGCAGTTGCTCAAAGTTTTGAGCAAACCCTGCGACGACCCCAAAGAAGGTAAACCAGCAAACCGTAAAAATCAGGATGCGCACCCGCCCGAAGCGGTCGCTCAGGATGCCGGCGATCCATCCGCCCAAGGCCGCCGAGAGCAAGGCAGATGTCCCGACAATGCCCGCCTCGCCTTTGGTCAGCCCCCAGATCCCTATCAGCGTGGGCAGCAGAAAGCTGAACATCTGCATGTCATAGGAGTCCAGGGCCCAACCGGCATAGCAGGCCCAAAAGGTTTTCTTCTCACGCGGGGTGCCGCTTTTATACCAGGAGAACATGGGCCGATCCTTATTGTTATGGGGGGTGCCTCTATGGGGCGGAGCATGAACCAGTCTTGCTGATGTGCCCATTTGCGTTATTGAAAGCCCGCCTTTTGCTTTTGCTAAGAAGCGCGGACTGCAGCTCCAGCTGTACGCTGACCCGTCGAATCGCTAAACGCCTGGGCAAGCATCAGTTCGACCATGGAGTGGACCAGATCCAGGCGGGCGCTCACCGTGAGCTTCAACGCTGGCAGCCAGGCGCAGGCTTGATTGAGTAGCGTGACGATGCTTTTAGTGCACGACTGGCTGCACGCTGAAGGGCCAACAGCTGCGGCGATGATCTGTTCATACCGAGCACGATGGGCATCGGCCTGGCTTAGCCAAGGCTCGGTTAAATGGTGCCACTCACGTTCCAGCAGCTGAAAATGGCACGGCATACGGTCCTGCAGGCTCAAGTGCATTTCGATGATCTTGCGAAGCCGCTTGGGGGCCTCGGCATTGCGCTGTATCTGCTTGGCCTTGGCCTGTAATAGCACCAGCAGCTCTTCAAACAACTCGTAGAGCAACGCTTCCTTGCTCTCGATGTGGTTGTAGATCGAACCGCAGTTGATCCCCAGGGCCGAGGCCAGCTCGCGCATCCCGACATTGGTGTAGCCCTTGCTGGCAAACAGCGAAAGCGCTTGTTGGCGTGTATCCAGAAATTTGTTTATAGCCGCCTGCTCCCACGAAGTCTGGCAACAGCATGATCGGCAGTGCCATTGGCCGCCATTTCAAAAAATGGAAGGCGGCGTTGCGCACTGCCTGCCCTGCCTTAGGCAAAGCTTCACACTGACTTACGCAAAAGCAAATTCCCCACCTCTGCTCTGCCCTTCATCCTGATTGCAACCGCAGCCAATAGGGGAAGCACAGCATGCAAGATTTCGAACCGGGTAACTGGGTGGGCCGAACACAGGTGCGCAATGACCACTTCAGCATCCCTTTGGTACGGCGCATCGCGGCGATGTTCAATACCCCAGCGCCCACTGAGGGCCAGGAATTACCCTGGCTGTGGCACTGGTGCTTTTTTGATGACTGCGCAGAACACAGCGAGCTCGGTCCGGACGGGCACCCTGCGCTGGGTGAATTCATGCCGCCCGCGCATGGGCGTAACCGCATGTGGGCAGGTAGCCGGGTCAATTTTATCCATCCGCTACGCGTCGATGCACCCGCCCGCCGTCACACCACGATCAAGCATATCGAGGAAAAAAAGGGTCGCACCGGATCGCTCTTGTTCGTCACGCTCGCCCATGACCTGTGGCAAGACCAGCAGCTGTGTGTGAGCGAAGAGCAGGACATTGTCTATCGTGAACCGAACCCACCCAAGCTCAGCGCCGGAGAGTCGCTTCCCGAAACGCAGTGGAGCGAAAACATCAACCCCGACCCGCTGCTGCTGTTCCGGTACTCAGCCGTCACCTTCAATGCCCACCGCATCCATTTCGATTGGCCTTATGTCACCCGGACCGAGGGTTATCCCGGCCTGGTCGTCCAGGGTCCGCTGACCGCAACCCTGAATCTGGCCGCTTTCGTGCGGGCAAACCCATTGGCACGCGTCCGGCAGTTTTCCTTTCGCGGCGTCCGCCCGCTGATAGCGCCCGCCCATTTCAAGGTCGGTGGACACCACACCGAACACGGTTTCGCCGAGCTGTGGGCAGGCGATGAGAGCGGTATCAGCCAGCGCGCAAGCGTCGAATTCGACTGAGTTTTGCATCACTCCATAGGACTTAAGATGAACCCCAACAAAAACGAAGACCTCAACTCCATCCGCGAAGGCGTACGCGCCCTGTGCGCCGAATTCGATGCTGCCTACTGGCGCAAGGTCGATGAACAGAAGGGCTTCCCCGAAGCCTTCGTCAAGGCCTTGACCGACGCCGGCTGGCTGTCGGCGATGATTCCCACCGAGTACGGCGGCTCCGGCCTGGGTCTGGCCGAAGCCTCGGTGATTCTCGAAGAAGTGAACCGCTGTGGTGGCAACTCCGGCACGGTGCATGGCCAGATGTACAACATGTTCACCCTGTTGCGCCACGGCAGCGAAGCGCAAAAGCGCTATTACCTGCCCAAGCTCGCCGCCGGGGAATTGCGTCTGCAATCGATGGCCGTGACCGAGCCGACCACCGGCACCGACACCACCAAGATCAAGACCACCGCGATCAAGCGTGGCGATAAATATGTGATCAACGGCCAGAAGGTCTGGATCTCTCGAGTGCAGCACTCGGACCTGATGATCCTGTTGGCACGCACCACACCGCTGGCCGAGGTAAAGAAAAAATCCGAGGGCATGTCGATCTTCCTGGTCGACCTGCGCGAGGCCATCGGCAACGGCTTGACCGTGCAGCCCATCGCCAACATGGTCAACCATGAAACCAACGAGCTGTTCTTCGACAACCTGGAGCTGCCGCTGGACAGTCTGATCGGCGAAGAGGGCAAGGGCTTTCGCTACATCCTCGATGGGTTGAACGCCGAGCGTACGTTGATTGCCGCCGAATGCATCGGCGACGGTCGCTGGTTCATCGAAAAGGCCAGCGCCTACGCCCGTGACCGGGTGGTGTTCGGCCGACCGATTGGCCAGAACCAGGGGGTGCAGTTCCCGATTGCCGAAGCCCATATCGAGATCGAAGCCGCTGACTTGATGCGCTGGCGCGCCTGTGAGGAATACGACAGCGGCGAGAACGCCGGGGCCAGCGCCAACATGGCTAAATACCTGGCGGCCAAGGCTTCCTGGGAAGCGGCCAATGCCTGCCTGCAAACCCACGGCGGTTTCGGCTTCGCCTGCGAATACGACGTCGAGCGCAAGTTCCGCGAGACCCGTCTGTATCAGGTCGCGCCGATCTCCACCAACCTGATTCTGTCCTACGTCGCCGAGCACCTGCTCGAACTGCCACGCAGCTTCTAAGGAGGGGTCATGACTGACAAACTTATGCGCTCGGCGCTGTTTGTGCCCGGCAACCGGCCCGAACGGTTCGCCAAAGCACTGACCAGTGGCGCCGACGCGGTCATTGTCGATTTCGAGGATGCTGTCCAGGAATCAGACAAAGCCTTGGCGCGTGAAAACCTCGGACGGTTTTTTCTTGTAGAGCCAACCGCCCGCGTTTGGGTACGAATCAATATGGCGAGCCATGCTCAGCACGAAGCCGATCTGGCGTTCTGTGCAGGCCAATCCGGCGTGTGCGGCGTTATGCTGCCGAAGGCTGAAAGCGCTGAACAGGTCGCCCGGGCTGCCACCACTGGCCAGCCAGTGTTGCCTATTATCGAAAGCGCATTGGGGTTGCAGGCGCTGGCCGAGATTTCTCGGGTTTCGGGTGTAGACCGGCTGACCTATGGCGGTCTGGACATGAGTCTGGACCTGGGGCTGATTGCCGGAACCGCTGGCGCTGAATGCATGCTCGATCAGGTTCGGTTCGCCCTGCTGCAACACAGCCGTCTCGCTGGCTTGGCCCCACCCCTGGAGACCGTCTATGCTCGCATCGACGACCCCGTCGGTCTTGAGCACTTTGCCTTGAGCGCACAAACCAAGGGATTTGCCGGCATGCTGTGTATTCATCCGCGCCAGGTCGAGGTCGTGCATCTGGCATTGGCACCCACCCCCACTCAGGTGGATTGGGCCAGTCGCGTGCTGGCGGGCGCAGATCAAGCAGGCGCCTTTCAACTCGACGGGCAAATGATCGACGCCCCAGTGATTCAACGTGCACGTAATATCCTGGTATCAGTCCGTAACGCCTGACGCCAAGCGATACCGTTGACGGACCACCGGGAATCCCGGTGGTCCGTTTTGCGTGGTTCTACCGTAAAAGAATGGGGGGCGCCTGGATAGGCGCCCCCCATGTCTGACACTTTTTGAACCGCCAATACAGGGGCGTGCAAAGTGCTCCTGCTGGCGTTTTCCTGTTACGCCTTCTGCGGATCGTAGATTTTGTCGCGAATGAAGAGCGCAGGTATCAAGGCGGTCACCAGATACGCCACCCCCATTACCAGCATGCCCACGGCAATAGACACCTGAGCTGCCAGCAACCCGATAATCGCGGGGGCGAACGCCGCACCTATCCGGCCGAAGTTGTAGGCACCGCCGACTGCCGAGCCACGCACGCGGGTCTCGAAACTTTCGGTCATGTACGTTGCGACAACGCCCACCGGAATTCCGTAGATAAACCCGAAGAACACCAGCATGTAGAGAATATTATCGGGAGCGTTGAGGTAAACGATCATCGGGATCAGCACAGCGGTGCCCAAACAGCCAAACACGAAAGTTTTGCGTCGACCCAGCCAGTCAGCAACGAATCCAGCGCAAATTTTGCCGAAGATCATTGCCCCGTAAGTGCCGACCATATAGCCCGTCATGGCTTTGAAGTCCATATGAAGCTCGCGCTCCAGATAGGACGGTAACCAGTTGTTAACCCCGTAGTAGCCAAACTGCAGGAACCCAGCCGTCACCGTCCACAATATGAACATCCGCCGGGCACCTTTGTCGGCGATCAAGGTTTTGAGCGAGCCGGGCTTTTGCTGGGTGACAGAAACACCGCCGGCCTTTTTGATTCGCCGGCGCTCAGCCTGAGCAGCAAGCCAGGCAGGCGGCTCGGGCACCAGCGGCTTAACGAACAGGGCAAGGACAACAGGCGCGATAGCCACGTAAAACATCCAGCGCCAGCCGTGCTCCGGGATTATAGCCCCGGCCATGATGGTCGCGACGACGTAGCCCACGGTCCAGCCAGCCTGAAGCGTCCCCAACACGGTAGTGCGGTATTTGGTAGAAACGTATTCAGACATCAGCGTATTGCAGGCCACGAACAGTGAGCCCAGGCCCAGTGAGGCGATGAAGCGCACGACCGCAAACTGCCAATAACTGTTGGTAAAGCCGAGGGCCGCAGTGCCTATGGAGAACAAAATCGTGGTCCAGAAAACCACCTTGACCCGGCCGAACCGGTCGCAGGCCCAACCACCGTAGATGCCGCCGACAGCCATACCGGCCAAGGTAATACTGCCCAGACTGCCAGCCTGAAAGCTGCTGAGACCGAACTCTTCGCGCAAGCTGCTGAGGCTGTACGACAGCAACATCAAGTCCGCGCCGTCGGCCAGTAGTCCGAGAAAACAAAAAATGAACACGATCACTTTCGTGCGTGTAGGGATTGCCTGGGTTTGTGCCTGGGTTGAATCAGCGAGCATTTCCATTATTTTTCTTCTCTGAATTGATCTCTGTAGTGGAGTGCCCAGCGGCGCAAGCTACTGGATCAAGACATCACTGAGTCGCCTGCGAATAATTGTCTCTGCCTGTTCGACGATACGTTCGATCAATGCCCGACAGGTGGGTACGTCGTCGATCAGTCCTTGCACCAGGCCGGCAGACCAGACGCCAAGGTCAGGGTCACCTTTTTCATACACAAGGCGCCCCCGCTGTCCCGCGACCAGATGGGCGAACTCCTCGAATTTCGCCCCGCGTGCTTCCAACTCGCGCACTTGCTGGCTAATGGCGTTGCGCGCGACCCGGGCGGTATTGTTCAAGCTGCGAAAAATCAGGTCGGTACCGCGTTCATCGTTTTGCACGATGGTGCGCTTGACCTGTTCATGCACCGGGCTCTCCACGGTGCACAGAAATCGCGTCCCCATGCTGATTGCATCTGCGCCCAGCGCCAGCGCTGCGATCAACCCTCCTCCGTCGGCAAAACCGCCTGAAGCAATCAACGGGATATTCAACTGGCGGGCAACGGCGGGAATCAACACCAATCCCGGCACATCGTCTTCACCGGGATGCCCGGCGCACTCGAAGCCGTCGATGGATACCGCGTCCACCCCTAGAGCCGCCGCCTTGAGCGCATGGCGAACCGAGGTACATTTATGGATGACCTTGATGCCGTGGCGCTTGAACTCAGCAATGTGCAGCTGCGGGTTGCTGCCTGCGGTTTCGACGATGCCGATCCCGCTTTCGACGATGGCCGCCCGGTACTCGTCATACGGCACTGGCTTGAGTGTCGGTAATATCGTCAAGTTGACCGCGAATGGCAGGTCAGTGAGTTCCCGACAACGACGAATTTCATCAGCCAACGCCTGCGCGGACGGCTGCGTCAACGCTGACAATGTCCCCAACCCTCCGGCATTCGCAACTGCGGCGACCAGCTCGGCCCGGCCTGCCCATTGCATGCCACCTTGCATGACAGGGTGTTTGATACCAAACACCTCGGTGAAGCGCGTCTGTAAACCACTCATAGGCCACCCCTCTTAAAAACAGGCATGCTCACACTGGGTCCCAGGAAAAAACATCGGCACTGGCTTCCAACGGCAGGAATCCCGCACGCAGGGCCGGCATCCCGTGTTCGGCAATGAGCTGAGGCGTCCAGCCTTCACTGCGCTGGACACTGCGCAATGGACGACTCTGGCTCATCAGGATCAATTCGTTATTGCGAGCTGCGAACACCTGCCCGGAGACCTCTTGCGCCTGATCGGATGCCAGGAACACCGCCAGTGGTGCATTTTTGTCGGGGGTCATTTGCTGCAAGCGTTCGACACGGGCCTTTTGCTCCGGCGTGTCGTCCGGAATTGAATCGGTCATGCGGCCCCAGGCGAACGGTGCAATGCAGTTGGAGCGCACCCCAAAACGACGCATATCCATGGCGATTGTCTTGGACAGCCCGACGATGCCCAGCTTGGCCGCAGAATAGTTGGCCTGACCCACATTACCGATTAGCCCCGAGGTGCTGGTCATGTGCACGAACGCCCCGCTCCCCTGCTGGCGAAAATGCTCGGAGGCAGCACGGCTGACAAAGAAGCTGCCGTTGAGGTGCACATTGATCACCGCCAGCCAATCCTCCGGGCTCATCTTGTGAAAAATCGCATCACGCAAGATACCGGCGTTGTTCACCACGATATCCACCTGACCAAATGAATCCACTGCGCACTCGACGATGCGCTTGGCGGTGTCCCACTCGGAAACGCTGTCGGTGTTTATCACCGCCTCGCCTCCACGCTCCTGGATCATTGCCTGGGTCTGCATGGCCGGGCTTGGCGAACCGCCTTCACCGTGGAGCGATACTCCAACGTCGTTGATCACCACCCGAGCGCCTGCGGCGGCCATGGCCAGCGCGATGGCCTGGCCGATTCCACCGCCAGCGCCGGTGACGATCGCGACTTTGCCTTCAATCGATTGTTGTACTGTCATCTGGGCATTCCTTCGATAGAACGATGATTTCACGCCGACAGGCCTAGGACCTGTTTGGCCAGAATGTTGCGTTGGATCTCGTTGCTGCCGCCGTAGATGGTTGTGGGCAGCGACTGGATAAACAGCCCGGCCGGATAAAGCGCGCGGTCCTCGGGTAAAGGATCAAGAAGCGCCGATTGCTCGCCCGCGATTTCCAGCGCCACTTCGTTGATGCGTTGATACAGCTCGGACTGAAAAATCTTCAGCATCGAGACTTCCGCACCCAAAGGTTCACCGCGCCGCAAGGCATCGGCGAACGATTCAAAGAGGGCGCAATGGCTGTCCAGATCCAGGTGCAGGTCGGCATAGCGCTGGCGAAACACCGGATCGGTCCAGACGCCGGTCAGCTGCGCCAGACGACGCAAGCGCTCCAGGGCATGAGTGGACTGTTTGGGCGAACCGAGGAAAATCCGTTCGAAACCCAGCAGGGCCTTGGCCATGCTCCAGCCTTGATTGATCTCGCCGACCAAATTGACCTTGGGCACTTTGACGTCGTCAAAGAACACCTCGCAGAACTCGGTATGCAGGTCCAGGTTGAGGATCGGTCGCACCTGGACGCCTGGACTGTCCATGGGCATCAACAGGAAGCTGATGCCTGCCTGAGCCTTGGCACCGCGATCAGTGCGTACCAGAACAAATATCCAGTTGGCTTCACTGCCCATCGTGGTCCAGGTTTTCTGACCGTTCACACGCCAGTGGTCACCGGCGTCAATCGCCTCGGTGCGCAGGCTGGAGAGATCAGAACCGGCATCAGGCTCGCTGTAGCCTTGGCACCAGATATGGTCACCGCTGAGAATCTTTGGCAGATAAAAAGCTTTTTGCTCCTCGGTACCAAAATGAATCAGCAACGGGCCAAGCATCGTCAAGCCGGTGTCGGGCAAGCGGGCACAACCGTGTTGTTCCATTTCCTCCATCATGATCAACTGCTTGCCAGCGCTCAGCCCCATGCCACCCAACTCTCGGGGCCATCCCGGCGCAAGCCATCCCTGGCGAGACAACAACTGATACCACTCGTGACTGCTGTCGGTGCCCAGACGCTTGCGTGGGTTGCGCAGTTGCTCCGGGTAGTGTCCACGTACCCAGTCACGTACATGCTGGCGAAAGGTCGAATCGTCCATCGTGGTGTAATCAAGTGTCGAGGTCATGTCTCAGGCTCCTTTGAATTGCGCAGGCCGCTTGCTTATAAAAGCCGCCTTGCCTTCGGCGTGATCGGCACTCAAAAACAATTGGCTCTGCAGCTCACATTCGCGCTCAAGCAAGGCATCCAGCCCCTGGGCCAGCACTGCCTTGCTCAACGCCAACGGCAATGGCGCCTGACGCTCAAGTACCTGCGCGCGACCCAGTGCGAATTCCAACGCCTGGCCCTCGGCGACCAGGTGATCGATGAGACCAAGCCGCTCGGCGTCCGCCGCGTTCCATTTTTCGCCGTAGAAAATGATCTGCTTGGCGCGGCCAATACCAACGCGCTGCGGTAAGGTGAACAGCAGGCCCATATCGGCCATCAGACCGACCTGACCAAAGCTTGCGGCAAAGCGCGCACGGTCACTGCTGACCACGCTATCGCACGCCATTGCCAGAGACAGTCCAGCGCCGGCTGCCCAGCCTTCGACGGCGCAGATAATCGGCTTGCCCATACCGAGCATCTGGCGAATCAAACGATGACTGCGGCGCATCCGCGCACGTCCGGAACTCAGGTCGCTGACGTTCATGTCAGTGATATCGCCGCCGGCACAAAACACGCCCCCGACACCGGTCAACACCACACTGCGAACCTGCGGATCCTCATCGGCCTGCACCAAGGCCTCATACAGCAATCCGCGCATTGCGGGAGAAACCGAGTTGCGGCGCTCCGGCACATTGATCGAGAGGATCAGGGTGCGCCCGCGCATTTCCTTGAGCAGTGAGTTGTCCATCAATGCACCTCCTCGCAGACTAAGGCCGTGTAGCGCTGCTGGTGATACTGCAGCGAACCGCAGGTATTCATCAGCGCCAGCACTTTGCGCAGGAACAGGCCGATATCCGCTTCATCGGTGTAGCCAATCGCCCCGTGCAGCTGAATGGCCTCGCGACACACCTTCAGTGCCGCCCGCGTGGTGCGCAGCCGTGCGGCGCTGACCTGTAGCTCGCGTTGCCTGGTAGTGGTGCCGCTGTCGATAGAGGCTGCGGCCTGTTCAATGGCGGCACGACTCAATTCAATCTGAATATTCAGGTCGACCATTCGGTGTTGCAGCACCTGGAAGCTACCGATCGCTTGCCCGAACTGCTTACGCACCTTGAGATATTCCAGGGTCCGTACAAAAGCACCTTGCATGCAGCCCAACAGGTATGCGGCTGTTGTCAGGGAGGCTTCATCGAGGATCGCCGCCAGCCGCGACTCAGGAACATCGAGCCTACGGACGGGGGCGGCAGTGAAATGCAGGCAGCCCAAGTGCCCACCGTCCTGGGTCAGTTGGCAATCCACCTGCAGCGTCGCGCTGCCGGCCTCGACCAGTACCAACCCTTGGCAGGTGTTCACCACAAACGCATCGGCAGCAGCGGCAAGAGAGACATTGTCCAGCTGCCCCGTGAGCTGCCCATCTCGGACCTCCAACCGCGCGGACCGGGCCAGGCCGGCGGGCATAATCAATCGCGCGCCGCCCAGCTGTTGCTGACACAGATCGGGCGGTAACAACCCGGCGACCATGACTGCCTCAATCAGAGGCTCTGGCAACAGCCCCTTTCCCAACTCCTCAAGCAAAGCAACCAGCTCCGCGACGCCAAGTCCGATGCCGCCGGTATCCTCGTCCAGGCGCAACCCGACCCAGCCCATGGCACAGATTTGCTGCCAGCGGTCTCGATCCATGCCCTCGGGGCTGAAGCGCAGCGCCCGGATCCGGCTCAGGTCACCATCGCGAGGCACCGCCGCCGCGGCGCTGTCACGTATCATGCTCAAACGTTCCAGGCGCTCGTCATCCTGCTGCATACCCAACGCGACATTCATGAGCGACCTCCATGCAGCATGACCAAGCCGTTGTTGAGCACCACGACGTCACGCTCCACTACCCGAGAGCGAAATGAACCATCATTCCAAATCTCAGTGCGGATGGTTTCACCGGGAAATACCGGCGCACTGAAGCGTACTTTCAGGCTTTTCATCCGCTCGCTACGGTAGTTCGCCACTTCACGCAACACGGCATGGAAAGCCGCGCCCAGGGTGCATAAGCCATGCAGGATCGGCTGCTGGAACCCGGCGCGAGCAGCAACGTCCGGGTCCGCGTGCAAGGGGTTGTCATCGCCATTGAGCCGGTAGTACAACGCCTGTTCCGGGCGAGTCGAAAAGTCGACAGTACGATCCGGCGCGCGATCCGGTATCACGTGAACATCGGGCTCCGGTGGGTTGAGCGAGCCACAGCCACCATCACCGCGCAAAAAAGTGGTGCTGGAGGTGGTCGCGATCAGTTCATCAGTCGCGAGGTCAATCAGCTGCTTTTCGCTGTACAGCAACGCGCCCTTGCCCTCGCCCTTGTCCAGCAAGCCGGTGACCCGAGTGCGACCCAGAATTTCCCCTTCGACAGGCAATGGCCGGTGCCACTGCACGCTCTGTTCGCCGAGCACCAATTTAAGCGCGTTGACACCCGTGTCCGGATTGCCCAGCCAGAAACCCGGATACGCCAGCACCACAGCCATGATGGGCAGCGCACGAAAATCCCGTGCAGGGTCGACGTAGTCCAACGCGTGGTGATCCATCGGGTTCAGGCCCATACCGACCGACAGGGCATAAAACGCCGTGTCCCGACGCGTCAGGTGTTGCCGTACGTCCGGGATGGGGTAATTGAGGAGTTTTTCCGGATCAAGCCTCATGGTTGCACTCCTTGTCCAGGCTAACCACGAGGGCGTCGGCGGCGAAGGCGCCCTGCCCCTCGGGCAAGGCGAAGACCGGGTTGAGGTCAACCGATTGCAACGAGTCCCCCGCCCGGCACGCAAACTCGGATAGTTTGGCGAGCATGTGCGCCAGCGCCGGAATATCCACGCAAGGTCGACCTCGCGCGCCGAGCAATAGCGGTGCGCCCTGGATACTGCGGATCATCGCTTCAGCTTCGGTCACACCGAACGGACAACGTCGCAGCACCACGTCCTTGAGCACCTCGACGAAAATCCCGCCGAGACCAAATACCGCCACCGGCCCAAACATCGGATCACGTTGAATGCCCATGAAGCACTCCACCGCGCCACTGATTTGTCGGGCAACCAATACGCCATCCAGACGTGCGTGTGGGGCATGCGTGCGGGCGCGCTCCATCAGCGTCGCAAAACTTGCTCGCAGAGCTTCGGGATCTTTAATATCGAGCAGCACGCCGCCGATTTCGGATTTATGCAGGATGTCGGCCGAGGCAATTTTCATGACCACCGGGTAGCCAATTTGCTCGGCGTAGCGCTCAGCCTCCTCGACCTGCTTCAACACTCGCTCCGGTACGCTGGCGATGCCGAATTCCGCCAGCAGCACCTTGGAATCGGCTTCGCTCAGCGTGCCGGCGGGCAAGCTCAATGGCGTCAACTTTGGTCGTGTCGGCAGAGGACGAGCAAAGGCATCGCCCAGCCGCCCCATGGCATGTATCGCGGTGACGGCCTGGGTCGGATCCTCGAACAGCACGAACCCTTCTTTTTCATAGGGCACCACCTGCTCGGCATCCCCAATCAATGACATCACGAACAGGGTCTCGGGATGGGCGTCCTTGACCTTCTTGAATTCGGCGCACAGGCGCGGTGCAATGGAGGGGACTGTCCCGGCCTGACTGAAGAACGCAATCACCGATTTATAACCACCGTCAGTGATCAGGCTTTCGGTAAAACTGCTGGCCAACGACAAGTCATTAAGTACATGCGCGGTGAAATCCACCGGGTTGATCGGTGAGCAAAACGCCAGTTTTTCCTTCAGGGCGGCTTGAGCGGCATCGGGCATCGGCGGCATCGGCAGGCCCAGTTCTTCGGCCGCGTCGCTGACAATGATCCCGGCCCCACCACTGATGGTGACCATGCCCAGGCTGTTACTGACCGGGTAGATTCGCCGGGTCGCGGTGTAAGCCATATTCAGCAGTTCGGCACTGCTGTTGGCGCGGATCACGGCATAGTCGCGGAGCACCGCGTCGAACACTTTGTCGTCGCCCGCCAGGGAGGCCGTATGTGACAGCGCCGCCCGTTGACCCAAGGCGCTACGCCCGACTTTCTGCAGGATGATCGGCTTGCGTGCCTTGTGGGCCGCTTCAAGGGCGGCGATGAAGTTATCGACGTCACGGACTGATTCGGCATAGGCCATGACAACATCGATTTCAGGATTTTCAACCAGCCAGCCAATAGACTCGCCCAAGGTAATATCCGCTTCGTTGCCCGTCGCGACCATGATTGGTGTTCCCAACCCGCGAGCACGCGACAGCCCCAGCATGTGGGCGGCATAGGCCCCTGACTGGGAAGCGATGCCAACCCGGCCAGGCAAGGGAAAGCCCCGCTCAAGGCCCGAGGCAAAGCTGCCGTAGTAGCCAATGTTGGAGTTGAATACTCCGGCAGTGTTGGGCCCGAGCAGACGCATATTCCAGCGCCGGGCTTCGGCGACGATAGCCTCCTGCAACGTCACCCCGTCGCCGCCGACCTCACTGAAGCCGGAAGAAAATATCAGCGCACTGCGCGTCCCTCGCTGCCCCAGAGCCCGAACGGTGTCCAGCACTTGCGCGGCAGGCAAGGCAATGATTGCCGTATCCGGTGTCTGTGGCAGTGCCTCGATACTGGCATAGGCCTGGATGCCCTGGACTTCTTCGCGGTTGGGGTTGACCGGCATCAGCAGGCCCTGAAACTCTTGGCGAAGCATGTACGAAATGGGTCGACCGCCGATGCGCGTCGGATCAGAGGACGCTCCAACCACCGCCACGGAACGTGGCTGCAACAGAGACGTCAGGCTTTCGAAACGCGATGAGGCCGCGCCCGTTGCATGATTATTTTTATCTTGCATGCTATGCACCTTATTGATTGTTCGCAGAGTTCAGAGCGTCGCGGCGCCGCCGAGAATGGCTGTCACCTGGCTGGACAAGGTCCCGCCGTTGCCATGCAGCAGGGCGATGTCGGCTTTAGGCAATTGCCGTTCACCCGCGCAACCGCGGATTTGCTGGACGGCCTCGATGATCAAAAACATCCCGTACATGCCCGGATGCATGCAGGACAGACCGCCACCATTGGTGTTGACGGCCAGCTGACCACCGGGAGCAATACGGCCGTTTTGCACGAACCGTCCGCCTTCGCCCTTGGGACAGAAACCGAGGTCTTCCAGAAACAGCAGGGTATTGATGGTGAAGGCGTCGTACAGCATCACCAGGTCGACATCGGCGTGGGTAATGCCGGCCATTTCCATGGCACGGGGGCCGCTTTCAGAGGCCGCTGTGACGGTCAGGTCGGGCATCGCGACAATCGAGCGGTGCCATTGCGCACCTGCCGCACCCAGGAAATAAGCGGGTTTGTTCGGCGAGTCCCCTGCCCGCTCAGCGCGAACCATAATGCAGGCCCCGCCACCGTCGGTGACCAGACAGCAATCGGCGGTGCTCAAGGGGTCGCTGAGCATTCGTGCGCTCATCACCTGATCGATGGTCAACGGACCACGGGCGCATGCCTGCGGATTAAGGTTGGCCCAATGACGCGCCGACACGGCGACTTCCGCGAGCATTTCGCGAGTAGTCCCGTATTGATGCATGTGCCGGCTTGCCGCCAAGGCATAAGCCGATATTGGATGGCGCGGTTGATACGGCGCTTCATGCCACTGCGTCTCGCTCATCGAGACCAGTCGATTGCCAGCGCTGCTCTGGTTGGAGCCGTAGCAAATCAGCGCGACATTGCAAAGACCCGCTTGCAAGGCCAGTGACGCTTGCAGCAGGTGCATCTGAAAACTCGAACCGCCTACATTGGTGCCGTCAAAAAACGTCGGGCGAATGCCCAGGTATTCGGCCACTGATAACGTCGGGAATGCATGGGAACTACTGGCCGCAAATAATCCATCGATCTCGGCAAGTTGCACTCCGGCGTCCTTCAACGCGTTGATTGTTGCCTGCCCGAGCAGCTCGAGGGCACTGTAGCCGGTAGCAATGCCGACGCCGGCCTGACCGATACCGATTATGGCGGTTTGACCCCGCAGCGAGCCGCTCATGGCTGCACCTGATCTATCTGCCGAAACACCACGGCCTTGACTCCATCGAGTTCGGCAATATGCGCCTGCAAACGACAGCCAATCGGTGCGGTTTCGCAATCAACAATCCGCGACATCATGCGCGGACCCTCATCAAGGTCAACCAGGGCGATGTTGTAGAAGCCGGCACGGGAACGGTGGACGGTGATCGCATACAAAGTGCCCATGCCACTGGCCGGAACCCATTGCAGATCAGTTTCACCACTGCCCGGCACCAGCACGCGTGGGTAAAACACGTGACGGCCTGCACTCGGGCTCAATTGCAGCATGAATCGCCCCTCATCGAGGAACGCCTGATACTCTGCCTGCGGCCCTGTCGGGGCGTTGACTGATGCTTGACTCATGAACCCTCCTGCTTGTTTTTATTGATTCAGGTGCATTGCGGCCCTGGGTGAACCGTGGAGGCAGTTCACACTTTATTTCCGCCCGTTGACTGGCGAGATTTAGAACCTAGAATACGTTCACTATAGTGAATGTCAATCAGAATACTGAATATGAAAACAGAAAAAGAAAGCAGCGCCAAGATTGCGAGCACGACCGCCCCCAAAGAAGTCGGCGCGGTGGTCAACGCCATTCAGATCCTCCGCCACCTGGCACAATGCACCGAGCCCGAAGGCGTGGCAGCTATCGCCAGGGCGACTGGCGTCAGCCCCAGCAGCGCCTTCAATATCCTGCGCACACTGACTCACGAGCAGTGGGCCTCCTTCAACGACAGCGCCAAGACCTATCGCCTGGGGCTAGGCCTTTCCGAGCTGGCGGTGAGTTTTATTGGCCATAGCTACGCCGACCTGATTCACCCGGAACTCGAACGGTTGAGCCTCAACCACCGAATCATGGCGATACTCTGGGAAGTAACCGGGGACAATCACATCAGGGCTATTGCCCGGGCAATTCCGGCCGTGGCCCACGTCGACGTCAGCATTAACACCCGCCTGCCTGAGCTGCTAGGTGCCAGCGGACGCTGCATCGCGGCCCTGCGCAATCTGCCCGAAGACGAGCTGCGCCGACGTTTCGCGCGGCTACACTGGGAAAATCCGCCGACCTTTGACAACTACCTGGAGGAAGCCCGACTGACCTTACAGACTGGCTGGGCCATTGATGAAGGCAACCTGTATCGAGGCGTCAGCCTGGTCGCCAGCGCCGTCACCGACCACAACGATCAACCACGCTTCGTGATCTCTGGCATTGGCATCAGCGCGCAGTACGACCGAGCACAACTGGAAGCCATGGGCCAAGCCCTGAGCAGCACATCGGTCTTTATCAGCCGAGCGTTGTTTCCCGGAAAAAAAATCAATAATTCCGAATGCTAAATGGCATTCACAAAAAAGAACCTCAACCTTCAGCCCGGCCTGTAACAACAGACGAACTGCTTGAGTCAGATACCGCTCAGGGCCTGGATCATTTCCAGTCGACTGGCTGGCGGGCGATGGGGCGATACCGCCAAAGGACCACCAGTCTCTGGGGTCCTTTTCTGGTTTCAGTGGAGCGCGGTTAATTCAGTTATTTGAACGCATAGGTGTACGACAGGATCAACCGGTTTTCGTCCAGGTCTCCCAGCGCATCGGAGCGCACCATGGCGTTGCGCCAGCGCATTCCGAGGTTCTTCAGCGGTCCGCTCTGGATGACGTAGCTCACGTCCAGATCGCGTTCCCACTCTTGGGCGTTGCTACCCGCCACCTCGAACCCGTCGCCTCGCAAATAGCGCGCGAGAAAGGTCAGGCCCGGCACGCCATAGGTGGCCATGTTCACATCGTAGCGAGCTTGCCATGAGCTCTCGTGGGCGCGGGTAAAGTCAAGGATTTGCACCACGTTGGCGACGTTAGGATCAGCATCCTGCAAAAAGGGAAACGGTGAACGTCCGCGGCTATCCTGATAGCCGACCCGCCAGGTATGCCCACCCAGATTGGCCGACAACAGCACCGAAGTCAGGCCGTTGTCGATCTTTCCTGCCCGTTGGGATCCCGCCTCGGAAGAATCGAAATAACCCAGATTACCGCCGAGCGTCCAACTGCCGAGCGTGTGAGAGGCCAACAAACCGTAGTAATTCTGCTGGTAGACATCTTCCAGCTCCGCCCGCCAAAAAGAGGCCGTCAGCTGCGGACCGAACGTATAGGCCGCACCGGCGTAATCGAAACGATCACTGCTGGCCGAATAGTTACCCGTCCTCAGGTCATCGTGGTTACCGCTGGAGTTGCGATAGTTGACGCTGCGAAATTGCCCGACATCAATCATCAGGTTGTCCACGTCAGTGGACGTCAGGGCGACACCGTTGAAAAACGGCGGCAACAGCCGCGCATCGCTGGACAGCGCTACGGGAGACTTAGGCATCAAACCACCGACTTTAAGTTCGGTTTTCGACACTTTGGCCTTGAACACCCCCGACAGATCGCTGTACTCATCCGGCCCAGCATTGCCAAATGCGTTAGGCAGCAAACCGGTGCCTGCGCGGGCGTCGGATGAATCCAGTTTTACCCCTAGCGCGGCATACAGGTCTACGCCGAAGCCAACCGGGCCTTCGGTGTAGCCCGATTTAGCGTTAAACATGAAACCTTGCGCCCACTCTTCGCGCTTGGACTGGGTCGCATTGTCCTGGCGAAAATCACGGTTGAAGTAAAAGTTGCGCAGACTGAGCGTGGTGCTGCTGTCGCCGAGAAAGTCAGCTTGGGCGATGCAAGGAAGGGCCAGGATTGGCGCTAGACAGGTAAGCGCGCACGCATGCGCCACGGGAAGCTTTTGCATGGGAGGTGGTTTCCGATAATTGTTTTTATTGGGTCGCCACGGCGTCGGACGCTGAGGGCGCAGCCAGCATGGGCAGCCCGTTACAGCTTGGGTATTGGGATTTGCTTAAGCGGTACTTGCGCTGAGGAAAACACCCCTCGCGCAAAGGGCGTAATGCTGTTCACTTAAGTTCGGGGTTTCAGGCACACACAGGCGTAGCGAGGGGGCGGTGGATCAAGAGGCGGTCGGCATGTATTTTGTAGATTGGGTACATATCCGTTGCTACTGTCACGGCGACTTAGGGTTCCGCCCTTACGGCGGGTCACTTGGAAAAGCCCCAAGTAACCAAGGGCTCTTGCCCCGCCATTCGGTGCCTCGCTTAGGCTCGGCATGCCCTCACTCCGGCATTGCTCCGGGGGCCCGCCGCCATCGGCCATCCATGGCCGGGGGCGGCTACCGCGGCATCCTTGCCGCGGTGCCCCCTGCGCAACGCCTACGTTCGGCCTCTGGGAAAGGGGCGGCAGATCTACAGCCAAAGCAACGGCAACGGCAAAAGCAACGGCAAGATCAAAAGATCGCAGCCTCGCTTCGCTCGACAGCTCCTACAGGGGGTGGACAGGGGGTGTGTTGGTCGTTCCCGCGCGGGAATCAGGTCAGAACGCGTACGCTTCAAAGGATAGGCCGGCCGGTAGGCCGCCTCGCTTTGGCTGTTGCGGTGCACGCCCCCTCGAGAGGCCGAGCACAGGTTCTGCGCAGTGGGCAACCCGGCATGGATGCCGGGTTAGCCGCCCCCGGCCATGGATGGCCGATGGCGGCGGGCCCACGGAGCAGGACCGGAGCGAGGGTATGCCGAGCCTTAGCGAGGCACCGAACGAAAGGGGCAAGAGCCCTTGGTTACTTGGGGCTTTTCCAAGTGACCCGCCGTGAGGGCGGAACCCTAAGTCGCCGTTACCGCAGCAACGGATATGTACACCATCAAAAACCCGGTCGGCTTTCAGGCCGCCACCCATTTTCTTAAGTGAAAAAGCATTACGCCAAGGGGCGGTGGTTAAGCAGCACGAAACGCAGCCTTTCGCTAAACGAAATTGTCTGCCAGACCCACCTCCGCCATGCTGGGTCGAACATGTCGCACACGCCCATAATAAAAGGTACCTGCGTGATGAAAGACGCTTTGATCGTGTCGCCCCTGAGAACACCCATCGGTAAATTTGGTGGCGCACTCGCCTCACTGACTGCCGATCAACTCGCGGCGACCGTGATTCGTACCCTGGTGAGTCGCCTGAACCTCGCCCCTGACTCTCTGGATGAAGTCATCGTTTCCCAGTCTTACGCCAACAGTGAGGCGCCTTGCATGGGTCGTTATGCCGCGCTGCTGGCCGACTTGCCCATTGAGGTGCCGGGTTACTCGCTAGACCGACGCTGCGGTTCGGGCCTGCAGGCCATCGCCGATGCAGCGATGCGCATCCAGACAGGCCACGCCGAAGCTGTCATGGTCATCGGCGTCGAGAGCATGAGCAACATTGAGTACTACAGCAACGACATGCGCTGGGGCGCGCGTGCCGGCAGTGTAAAAATGCACGACCGACTGGAACGAGGCCGTGAGCGCTCACAGCCCGAGACGCGTTTTGGTCGCATTTCGGGCATGCCAGAGACCGCTGAAAACCTGGCCCGCGATTACCATATTTCTCGTGAAGAAGCTGACCGCTTCGCCGTTCGCAGCCACTTGAATGCAGCGACAGCATGGCGCGAAGGACGATTTGCCGACGAGGTCATTGCCCTTGACGTGCCGCGTAAACGTGGCGCAAGCGAACGCGTGAGCATGGACGAAGGCATCCGCGCTGATGCCAGCCTGGAAACCATGGCAAGCCTGCGCACACTGTTGCCCGATGGGGTGTGCACGGCGGGCAACTCCAGCCAGCAAAATGATGCCGCTGCCGGTTGCCTGGTGGTGTCCCGCGAATACGCTGCACGGCATAACCTGCAGCCGATCGCTCGGCTGGTGGACTGGTCCTCGGCCGGTTGTGACCCGGCACGCATGGGTATCGGCCCGGTGCCCGCCGTGGCCAAACTGCTTCAACGCACAGGTCTGAGCCTGGCTGACATGGGCCTGATCGAGGTCAACGAAGCCTTTGCCGCACAGGCGCTGGCGGTCTTGCGCGCCTGGGACATCCAGGATATCGAGCGGGTCAATGTCAACGGCTCGGGTATTTCTTTAGGGCACCCGATTGGCGCCACCGGCCTGCGCATCATGACCACCCTGCTCCATGAAATGCGCCGACGCGATGTGCGTTATGGACTGGAAACCATGTGCATCGGCGGCGGCCAGGGTATGGCCGCGATCTTCGAGCGCGTCTGAGCGAGGCAGCGACATGAACTGGGTGAAGGTAAACAACCAGGTACTGCGCTATGAACTGAGCCCGAAGACCGGGCCGGCGCTGGTATTGATTCATGAAATGGGCGGCACCCTGGAAAGCTGGGACCAGGTTTGCACTCTCCTCCAAGGGAAGTTCCAGACATTGCGCTATGACGTGCGCGGCTCAGGACTTTCAGAAAAAATCCTCGGCGAAATTGATCTCGATGCACACATCCATGATCTCGCGGCATTGTTGGACAGGCTGCAGATCAAGGGGCCCTTGGCATTGGTCGGTGTCGCGGTAGGCGCTGCCATTGCCATTCGTTTCGCGGCCCTTTATCCGCAGCGAGTCAGCCACCTGATCGGACTGGCGCCTGCCTGTGGCGTGGCGCCCACCGCCCGCGAGGCCACCCTGGAACGCGCCAGCACGATTCGCCAAGAAGGATTGAAAACGCTGATCCCGGCGCTGCTGGACAAGACCTGGCCCGCGCCTTTGCGAACAGACGCGGCTGCATTCGATCGTTTCAACCTTCGCTGGCTGAGCGCAGACCCACACAGCTTCGCCGCTATCTTCGCGATGCTTGCGCGCATGGAGCTTGAGGTCGACCTGCCGCGCCTGCCACTCCATACACTGCTGGTCGCAGGTGAATATGATGGCTTGCGCCCGCCCGCAGAAATCAATCGACTCGCGGGTTTTGCCAACCACATCGAAGCGCTACACGTTGCCTCGGGGCACTTCATGCCGGTGCAGAGCCCGCGCTGGGTAAGCGCCCTGCTTGAGCACTACATTCTTGAGGGCCGTACTGGCGCCGAGACTTACCAAGCTTTCATGGCCAAACCTGAACATCGGGTCGCCATCAGCGGGCACGCTGCCTAGCTGAGCCTTATAAGAGAAAAGAGGAAAACACTCCATGATGCAGTCACGCATGATCGGCGATATCAAAGTCACCCGAATCCTCGAATACGCAGGACCGACCCACGATCCGGCTTTTCTGTTCCCCTCTATCGACCGCAGCGTACTCGAAGAGCACCACCAATTGATGGCACCTAATCATTGGGTGCCCCACATGAACAAATTGATCGTGACCATTCAGTTCTGGGTGGTCCACGCCGGTAGCAACATCATCGTGGTCGATACCGGAGTCGGAAACTTCAAACCGCGTGCGGGCATCCCCCGGATGAACATGCTCAATACCCTGGTGCGCGAATGGATGACCGCTGCGGGTGCGGCTCCGGAAAAAGTAACCCATGTCGTAATGACGCACCTGCACGCCGATCACGTCGGCTGGAACACCACATGGCAAGACGGACGCTGGGTACCGACATTCCCCAATGCCCGTTACTACATTCCCAAGGAAGACTTCGACTTCTGCAAGGAAGGCAAGAACAAGGAGCCAGGCGTCATCGACGTGTTCGGTGATTCGTTCTTTGACAGTGTCATGCCAATCATCGACGAAGGGCTTGGCGTAATGATGGAGTCGCCACAGGAAATCGCCGATTGCCTGGTGGTCGAGCCTGCGCCAGGACACAGCCCCGGGCAAGTGGTATTCCGTGTGCGCTCTCGCGGTGAGGAAGGTCTGTTCTGTGGCGACATCTTGCACAGCCCTATTCAGATCGTCCGTCCAGACGTGAATTCGGGTTATTGCATCTGGGAAGACACTGCCCGCACTACGCGAATGGAGTTCCTCAACCGCGCCGCCGATCGGGAAGCACTGATCATGCCGGTGCACTTTGGCGAGCCACATTGCGGCTATATCCGGCGCCAGGGCGATGGCTTTCTCTTTGAGCCGGCGCAGTGGTAAACCGGTGGTCCAGACGCTGCCGCTGGTTTATGGACAGGCGATGGCGACTGCCATTACCTTGGGTCATCTCTGACCAAGAAGTTGAACAATAATGGCGACCCATTTTGATATCACTGACTTCCGCCTGTTCATCAACATTGCGGAAACCAGCAGCCTGACTCGAGGCGCCGAGCGTTCGTTTCTCTCGGTACCCGCGACCAGCAATCGCATCAAGAACCTTGAAGACAACCTGGGCATGCGCCTGCTTGAACGCTCACCTCAGGGCGTGACGCTGACCAACGCGGGCAAGACCTATCTGCAACATGCGCGAGTGATCCTCGCGCAGCTTGCATTGCTCACAGGTGACCTGCAGGAATATGCCATTGGTCTCAAGGGCCAGCTGCGGTTGCTGGCCAATACCACGGCCATCACCGAATACTTGCCGCCTGTCGTGGGCGAGTACCTGAAGACCCATCCGGACGTGCATATCGACATGCGCGAGCGCCTCAGCGACGACATTGTGCGCAGCATTCGCGATGGTGGCGCCGATCTTGGAATCGTCTCAGGCAGCGTGGTCACCGACGGGCTGCAAAGCGTGCCGCTGGTGTCCAGCCGCCTGATGGTCATCGCCCCACTCGGGCATCCCATACTGGCCAACAGCGAAGTATTTTTCAAAGAAGCCCTGCAATACGCCTTCGTCTCTTTGCTCGAAGGCAGCGCGATCCACGTATTCCTCAGTCGGGCCGCCGCTGCGCTGCACACGCCGTTGACGATTCGCGTACAGGTGGCGAGCTCCGATGCGATTTTCCGGATGGTCGAAGCCGGTGCCGGAATTGCCATCGTGCCCCAGGCCGGATTCACCCGGCTCAAGGGCCAACAAAACATCGGGTCGTGCACCCTGCTCGATCCTTGGGCGGTCCGTACCTTCCAGCTGTGCGCGCAGGATTTTGACGGGCTTTCGTCGTTTGCCCGTGATTTCGCCAACAGCCTGGTCGAATGGTGCCACGCCTCGGACAGTGCGGCCCCAGCGGTGTGAACAACACTTGATGCCAGGCTACAGAACACAGAATTGCCGGTGCTACGCGAGCCTGAGAGAAGGAGGCTCAAGCCCATGAGCGGCTGACGGCCGCCTGCGATTTATAAAAAAAAGGAAGGCCGCATGACCCATCACCGTTGGAAACATCGTCCCGAAGGTTCGAACTGGGGAGATTTTGGCCCCGACGATCAGAAGGGGCGACTCAACCTGCTCACCGCTGACAAGGTTCTGCAGGGCATCGCCGAGGTCCGCGAAGGCCTGGCTTTCTGCTTGAGCCTGCCGCTGGATTACCCGGGCGGCAATGCCATGAACGTCAATCGCCGGCCACCGATTCTGCGTCCCTTGCTGCGTAAAGGCGGGGTCAACATGAATTATCAGTACGACCGCATCCAGGCTGGCCGCCCCGACGTGCTGAGCGACGACCTGGCCATTCTGCATTTGCAGTATTCCACCCAGTGGGATGCCCTCTCTCACGTTGGTGCCCTGTTTGACGCCAACGGCGACGGAGTGGCTGAGCCGCTTTATTACAATGGCTACGCAGCGGGCATTGATGTCGTTGGCCCCAGCGATATCGCCGATTGCGGCTTTGAGGGCGAAATCCCCCCCCACAGCACTTCATGCGCCCACGCCCTGGGCATCGAACGCATGGCCGAAACCTGCGTGCAAGGCCGTGGCGTGATGATCGACCTGCACCATCACTACGGCGATGCCCGGACCCATATTGGCTATGACGAATTGATGTACGTGCTCGATGCCGATCAGGTGAAGGTCGAACCTGGCGATATTGTCTGCCTGCACACCGGTTACGCCGAAGCGCTGCTTGGGATGAACAAGCAACCGGACCCCCAGGTCCTGGACTCGCTCGGAGCGGTGCTCGACGGTAATGACCAGCGTCTGCTGCAATGGATCACTGACAGCGGATTGGTCGCTATCGCTGCCGACAATTACTCGGTGGAAATCTTCCCTAACGGGCATGGCGATGGCTGTTGCTCAGTCATGCCATTGCATCACCACTGCCTGTTCAAGCTGGGTATTCACCTGGGCGAACTGTGGCACCTCACGCCTCTGGCCAAATGGTTACGCGCCCACCAGCGCAATCGTTTTCTGCTGACCGCCCCACCCTTGCGCCTGCCGGGAGCCGTGGGTGCGCCATTGAATCCTGTCGCAACAGTCTAGTGGCCTGTGTGGCTAGTTTGTTAGCTCAAATTCGGATGCCAGAAGTCCATAGCCAAGGCGCTGTGACGAGTCATAGCCCGCTATGGCGAGGAACAGCAACGCAGGATATGGACTTCTGGCGCCGAAGTTGACTAACAGAACTAGCCACACAGGCCACTCAAGGAACACACCTATGTCCAAAGAACGAGTACTGATTACTGGCGGCGCCTCAGGTATTGGCGCCGCGATTGCTCAGCGTTGCATTGAAGACGGCTTCGAACCGGTGATTATCGACCGTATCGGAGATGGCCTTATTGCCGACCTCAGTAATGTGAAAGCCACCGCGCAGGCGCTGGAACAAGCGCTTGCCGGCGGGCCTATCACCCGACTGGTCAACAACGTCGGCATGGTCTGCCCCAACAGCGCGCAAGAGCAAAGCCTTGAGGAGCTGGAGCAGGTCTGGGCACTCAACCTGCGCTGCTCGCTGCAATGCATGCAAGCCCTGTTGCCCGGCATGAAAGAGGCTGGTTTCGGGCGCATCCTCAACATGTCTTCACGCGCGGCCTTGGGCAAAGAGCTACGCAGCGCCTATGCCGCTACCAAGGCAGGATTATTAGGTATGACCCGGGTCTGGTCGCTGGAGTTGGGCCGCTTTGGTATCACGGCCAACGCTATCGGCCCTGGCCCGATCCGTACTGAATTGTTCGAGCGCGCCAATCCACCAGACAGCCCCCGCACTCAGGCCATCATCGATTCGATTCCCGTCAAGCGCTTGGGCATGCCGGACGATATCGCCCAGGCTGCCGCGTTCTTTCTAGACGCCCGAAGTGGCTTTGTCACCGGTCAAGTGCTGTACGTCTGCGGTGGAATGACGGTCGGCGTGGCAGGTGTTTAAAGCCCTCGTCGAACGGCTGTTAATCACCGGTTAATCAAGCCTTCCGAAGACCGAAATTGTGACTGCCGGCTGCGTTGGGCAAGCTGGTCAAACCAGGAAGTCGAAGCGTCCGGGCCACGCACCCGACGCTTCGTCTGCCTGTATCCCGCCTTTATCCCGACGCTGGACGATAACGGCGGAATATCTCACAACAAGGACCACATCCATGATCGACAAGCTTTCCACCAGCGTACAGGCGGCTCTGGCTGATATTCCCGATGGGGCCACCATCGCCGTGGGCGGTTTCGGCGGTGCGGGCATGCCCGATGACTTGATTGAGGCGCTGATCGACCAGGGCGCCCGCAACCTGACGCTCGTCAGCAATAACGCAGGCCAGGGGGATACAGGTCTTGCTGCACTGCTCAAGGCGGGTCGGGTCCGCAGGATTCTCTGCTCCTATCCGCGCATGACCGGCTCCCACGTTTTCGAAACCCTGTATCGGGCGGGCAAGATCGAGTTGGAGATAGTGCCTCAAGGCAATCTGGCCGAACGCTTGCGCGCTGCTGGCGTAGGTGTTGGCGCGTTCTTCACACCCACAGGCTTCGGCACGTTGCTGGCCGAAGGCAAGGAAACCCGCACCATCGAAGGCCGCGATTATGTGCTTGAGTATCCGATTCACGTTGATTACGCCTTGATCAAGGCCGAGGCCGGTGATCGTTGGGGCAACCTGGTGTATCGCAAGACGGCACGCAACTTCGGCCCGGTCATGGCCATGGCGGCAAAAAACACCATTGCCTCCATCGAGCGCTTCTGCGAGCTGGGCGAACTGGACCCCGAGACCATCGTAACGCCGGGGATCTTCGTCAAGCACCTGGTGTTGCGCCGCGACCCGGCCGGCGAATCAGCGACACTTCTAAATCGAGCGGGATGATTGGTATGGACAAGAATGTACGCATTGCCATGGCGCAACGAGTCGCCCGGGACATCACCGAAGGCTCTTACGTCAACCTCGGAATTGGCTTGCCGACCCTGGTAGCCAACCATCTGCCACTGGATCAAGACTTCTTCCTGCACAGTGAAAACGGCGTGTTGGGCCGCTGGCAGGCCGCCGCGCCTGGCGAAGAAGACTGGGACATGATCAACGCGGGTAAAGAACCCATCGAACTCGCCCCTGGCGGCGCTTTTTTCCACCATGCCGACTCCTTCGGGATGATGCGCGGCGGGCATCTGGATGTCTGCGTACTGGGCGCATTCCAAGTGTCGGCCACGGGTGATCTGGCCAACTGGCACACCGGCGCAGCGGATGCGATTCCGGCAGTGGGTGGTGCAATGGACCTGGCCATCGGCGCCAAGCGGGTCTTCGTCATGATGGAGCATCTGGGCAAAGACGGTCGCAGCAAGTTACTGCCAGCGTGCACCTACCCATTGACCGGCCTGGGTTGCGTGAGCCGGGTTTACACCGAGCTGGCAACGATGGATATCACCGCCACCGGCGTAAAAGTGCTCGAGTTGATCGATGGCATCACGCCACAGGCCTTGCAGGACGTGACACAAGTGCCGCTGGACTTCAGCGCGGTGACCCTGCGTGATGACTCGTCGCCCCTGCAAAAGTCATCGACCCACAGCGCTCTGGCGACCCTGAGCCCATGAACAGCGAGCGTAGTTGGGACCAACGCGATCTCACCGAACTGCTGACCCTGGAACCGGCAGGCCAGCAAAACTGGCGCAGCTATGCCTATGACATCAATGCCAACGGCCGGGTCTATGGCGGTCAGTTGCTGGGGCAAGCGTTGTGGGCTGCGGCGCAGACGGCGAACGGACGCAGCCCCAGCATGCTGCAAATGACGTTTCTGCAGGGTGCGCGCCCTAAAGACACTATCGAATACAGCGTCGAGGCGCTGCAAGACGGGCGACGTCTTTCCACCCGCCACGTCTATGGTGTCCAGGGTACCGGCATGGTGCTCAGCGCCAACGTCAGCTTTCAAGTGGCACAGTCCGAACCCGGTGATCCGCACCAATTGCAGCTACAAGTGCCGGCGCCGGAAAGCCTGCCGACCCTGGCTGAACTGGCAGAGCGTTACCCGTTGGACAGCGAGGCCGTGCAACTGCGTTTCAGTGCCCGGCCGGTACTCGATATCCGGCTGATTCATCAGGAGCATTTCGAGCGCCCCGCTGCCCGCCGGGACATCGCTTACTGGGTGCGCTTGAACCAGCCGCTTGCGGCCGAAGGCTGCCTGCACCATGCGGCGCTGGCGTACCTGTCTGACGGTTGGCTGAACGCCAGCCTGGCGCCCGGGCAAGGGATGCTTGATCTCTGGCAAAACCATTACGTCAGTAACCTCAATCACACGCTGTGGTTTCACAGCCTGGAGATCGACGTCAATGAGTGGTTGCTGTTCGTCAACGATGCGGTGCGCAGCCTGTCCGGTCGAGGGCTGACCATGACTCACATCTACCGGCGAGACGGTCGACTGGTCGCCAGCATGGCCCAGGATTTATTGATTTCACCACGCGATGCCTGAGCTTTAGTCAGGCTGGAAGGCCGGGTTTTGCAAAGGCAAATGGGCGCCACCCGGTAACTGCTGCATTCTGGATCACGGCCTCGCAGGCCCAAGGTCTCCTCCAATAAAAAGTCCAATAACAAGAAGGACGGCGATATGTTCGAATGGTACAAAACCGGCTCCTCACAAGAACGCAAAACGTTCTGGGCGTGTTTTTCCGGCTGGGCGCTGGATACCTACGACGCCCAGATGTTCAGCTTTCTGTTGCCGACCCTTATGGCGGTCTGGCAGATATCCAAGGGCGAGGCCGGTATCCTCGGCACCGCCGCGCTGCTCTCTGCCGCACTGGGCGGTTGGGCCGCGGGTATCCTCAGCGACCGCTACGGTCGTGTGCGGATTCTGATTTTCACCATCTGCTGGTTCACGCTCTTCGGCGTGCTGGCAGGTTTTACTCAATCCTTCGAACAAATGCTGGTCGTGCGTACCCTGCAAGGCCTGGGCTTCGGTGGTGAGTGGGCGGTGGGTGCCGCGCTGATGGCCGAGGTCATTCGTCCCGAGCATCGCGGCAAGGCTTTAGGTTTCGTACAGAGCGGGTTCTCGGTGGGCTGGGCACTGTCTGCGGTGGTGATGACCGCTCTACTCGCTTACCTGCCACCGGAGATGGCATGGCGTGTCGCATTTTGGGTGGGGATCATTCCGGCCACGTTCGTGCTGTTCATCCGCCGCAACGTCAAGGACGCCGAGATTTTCAAGGAAGCCAAGGCCGCAAATAACGAGAAGGCCTCGCTCCTCTCCGCTTTCCGCCCTTCCGTGATTCGCCTGACCCTGCTGGGCGCCCTGTTAGTGACGGGTCTACAGGCCGCCGCCTATACCATCATGGCGTGGCTGCCAACGCTGATGGTACAGGTCCGCGGACTGAAGCCAGGTCCAGTGGTCATAACGATGCTGATCATGTGCGCCGGGGCGTTTGCCGGCTTCGTACTCACAGCGTATCTCTCCGATCGTTTCGGTCGTCGTCCTGCGCTATTGGTCTTCTGCCTGGGCGCCTGGATTTTCACCGTGGTTTATATGCTCGTGCCGATGAGCCCGACTGTATTGATGTTGATGAGCTTTCCTGTCGGCGCCTTTGCCACGGGCATCTTCGCCGTCGTCGGACCCTTCCTGAGCGAGCTCTTCCCTACCCACATACGCACCACCTGCATGGGCTTCTCCTACAACCTGGGTAAATCCCTGGGTGCATTGTCCATCGCTGGGGTCGGGGTCCTGTCTGAGCGTTTTGGCTTGGCGCAAGCGATTGGTGGCTTCTGCCTGGTGGCCTACGCCTTGGCAATCATCGCCGTGTTGCTGCTGCCAGAGACCCGCGGTGTGCGCCTGGAGGATGTCGACGCCAACCTGGGTCACAACCCGGACGATCACGATGCCAGGGTTGCCGACCATCCATTGATCAACAGCAAAATCCAATCGGAGTAGAACCCATGCTTTATCACGTAAAAATGGACGTAAAGATTCCTCGCGATATCCCTGCCGACACAGTGGAGGCAATCAAGATTGCCGAGAAGAAACGCGCCACTGCGCTTCAGGAGGCAGGCAAATGGCCGCACCTGTGGCGAGTAGTCGGGCAATATTCAAACATCAGCATCCTCGACGTGGCCAGTAACGACGAACTGCATGAGCTGCTGTCCAGCCTGCCATTGTTCCCGTACATGACCATCCAGGTCACGCCGTTGGCCAAGCACCCGTCCTCAATCGTCTAAAGACCACGGCGGCCTTCGCGTCGCCGTTTCCCAACCTTTTTTGAAGCTTTGGCTGCCCCACCAGCAGCTGCGGCTGACTGTCGCCGAGAACGCCCCTGATGCCACAGCTCTTGCACCTCGAATCGCTGGACCTGGCCACACTGATCCTACCGGGCGACACGGTAATGTGGGGCCAGGCCAACGCCGAGCCCCTGCCATTGACCCAGGCATTGATGGCCCAGCGGCAAAAGATCGGCAGGTTCCGGGTGATGTTAGGGATCGCCAATAGCCCGACCTGTACACCCGAGCACGCCGATCACGTGGATTTCATCGCGTATTGCGGCGCGGGGGCCAACCGCCAATTGGCGAATGCCGGGTTGCTGCAAGTCATGCCCAGCCACTATTCCGAACTACCGGACCTGATCAGCAGCGGCGCTTTGCGGATCGATGTGTTGATGCTGCAACTGGCGCCCGCCAATGCCGAGGGTCGCTACAGCCTGAGCCTGGCCAGCGAGTATTTGCTGCCGGCACTCGACAGCGCGCGCCTGGTGATCGCAGAAATCAATGCTCAGGCGCCATGGACTTACAGCGACCGGACCTTGGGCGACGATGATTTGGACGCCATCCTGTTCACCGATCGGGCGCCCATGGAAAATCCGCCCGGCCCTGTCCGGGAAATCGATCAGCGCATCGCCAGGCATATCGCCGGACTGATCGAAGATGGCGCCACCCTGCAGATGGGCATCGGCGCCATACCCGACGCGGTCTTGAGTGCATTAGCCGAACATCGCCATTTGGGCGTGCATTCAGGCAGCCTTGGGGACGGTGTAGCACGCCTGATGCTAAGCGGTGCTATTACCAACCAGCGCAAGACGATCGACCGCGGCATCAGCATAGGTGGCATTCTCATGGGAAGCAGCCTGCTTCATGACTATGCTCACCACAACCCGGCGATCCAATTACGCTCGACACGCTATACCCATGATGCGCACATCCTTGAGAGCATCGACAAGCTGGTAGCGATCAACTCAGCGGTCGAAGTCGACCTGACCGGTCAGGTCAATTCGGAACTGGCCGCAGGCAGCTACGTCGGCGCCATCGGCGGAGCGGTCGACTTTATCCGCGGCGCACGACGTTCAAAAGGCGGATTGCCGATTATCGCGCTGCCTTCTACCGCGGGCGGTCACAGTCGAATCGTGGCGAGATTAAACGGACCCGTCACCATTGCACGCAGCGACGCGGTCATTGTCGTCACCGAGTACGGCGTAGCCGATCTGCGCGGTACCACTCTCAATCAGCGCATCACAAAGTTGCTGGACATCGCCCATCCCGAACACAGGACTGCACTCCAGGCGCAACTCGATAAGGGCGACGCTGAAAGGGCGAGTACCAACAGGATGTAGGTGCGCAGCGTGTGAGAGGGTCTCCTTGACCCTCCCGCCATTCCGCCGGATTCAGGTTTTCAGGCTTTTTTCCCAGCTGGTATATGTCTCATCCAGCCACCGCCAAGCGCTTTGAACAGCGCAACCTCACTGCTCATCTGCTGCAGCCGGTCAGTCAGCAGGCCCTGCTGCGCGGTGAACAGCTCCCGTTGTGCGTCCAGCACGGTGAGGTAATTGTCGACGCCTTCCTGGTAGCGTTGCCGAGCGAGATCGAAGTACTCCCGCGTAGTCAGGGTCAGATCACGCTGGGCCTGCAACTGCTCCCCAAAGGTGCCGCGGGCGGCGAGCCCATCGGCCACTTCGCGAAACGCTGTCTGAATGGCTTTCTCGTACTGCACGACGTTAATGTCCTTCTGCACCTCGGCGTAATCCAGGTTGGCCTCGAGTCGGCCAGCGGTGAAGATCGGAATATTGATTTGCGGCACGAAGCTCCAGCTACCGGAGCCACCCTCGAACAGTCCATTCATGTCACTGCTCAGCGTGCCTGCGTTGGCGGTCAGCCTGACACTCGGGAAGAAGGCTGCACGCGCCGCGCCGATATTGGCGTTGGCTGCCAGCAAGTTGTGTTCCGCCGCACGGATGTCGGGACGGCGTAGCAGCAAATCAGCCGGCATGCCCACAGGCAGCGCGGCGAACTGCTGCTCGTCGAAGCGCTCAGGCAATGCCGGTAACTCACTGCCCAACAACAGGCGCAGCAGGTTCTGGTCTTGCGCGACCTGACGCGTGTAGCGCGCCAGGTGACCTCTAGCCTGCTCGACCAGACTGCGTGCCTGACGAACATCCAGAGATGAGGCGATTCCGGCGTCGTGACTGCTTTGGACCAGGGCCAGGCTTTCGTCGTAACTGGCCAGGGTTTCGCGCGTCAACTGCAGCAGACCCTGATCGGTGCGCAAAGTCAGATAGGCGGTGGCCACATCGCCAATCAGGCTGATCTGCACACTGCGCTGCGCTTCTTCTGAAGCCAGATAAGTCTCCAGCGTGGCGCGGTCCAGGCTGCTTACCCTGCCGAACAGATCCAGCTCGTAGGCGCTTACACCCACGGTCACGCCATATTGGCTTTCGATACTGCGCTCGCCACTGCGCGCCAGGTCGGCCGGCAGTTTCTGTCGGATACCGCTGGCATCCACGCCGACGCCGGGAAACAGCTCGGCGCGCTGGATGCGGTACTGCGCGCGAAAAGCCTCAACGTTCAGGGCGGCCTGACGCAGGTCGCGATTGTTGTCCAGTGCCACTTGCAACAGGTGTTGCAGGGCCGGATCGCGGAAGAACTGCTCCCAGCCCAGTTCGGCGCTCGCTTTTTGCTGCGAAGACTGTCGGGCGTACGCTTGACCTTCCGGCCACGCCTGTGCGATCGGCGCGGCGGGCTGCTCGTAGTCCGGGATCAGGCTACAGCCTGGTACGGCCATGGCGCAGGCCACGGCCAGGGTCAAATGCTTGAAGTTCATGCCGACTCTCCTTCTTCAACAACGGCTGGAGCTACCGCTTTCGCCTTTCGGTTACCTTCAAACAGCTTGACCACTACCACGTAAAACAGCGGCACGAAGAACACCGCGAGTACGGTGGCCGTGACCATGCCGCCGACCACGCCCGTGGCAATGGAGTGCTGACTGCCTTGACCGGCGCCGCTGGCCAGGGCCATGGGCAGTACACCGAAGGTGAAGGCCAGTGAAGTCATGATAATCGGACGCAGGCGCAGCTTGGCTGCGTGAACGGCCGAATCGACCAGGCTGTAGCCTTCTTTCTCGTACAACTCCTTGGCGAACTCGACGATCAGAATGGCGTTTTTCGCCGACAAACCGACCGTGGTCATCAAGCCGATCTGGAAGTACACGTCGGCGGTAAGGTCGCGCATGAGGGTGGCGATGACCGCGCCAAGAATACCCAGCGGTACCACCAGCATGACCGACACCGGTACCGACCAACTCTCATACAGCGCGGCCAGGCACAGGAACACGATCAGCACGGTGAGCGCATAGAGCATCGGGGCCTGGTCGCCGGTCTGGATTTCCTCGTAGGACAGGCCGGTGTAGGTCAGCCCTATGCCATTGGGCAGCTGCTGGGCGATTTCGGCAATGGCGGCCATGGCGTCGCCGGTGCTGTAGCCGGGTGCCGGCTCGCCGAGCATTTCAACTGCCGAGTTGCCGTTGTAGCGTTCAAGTTTGGGAGAGCCGTAGGTCCAGCTTCCGGTGGCGAAAGCGGAGAATGGAATCATCTTGCCCACAGCGTTGCGCACATACCATTTGTCGAAGTCTTCAGGGGCCAGACGAGAGTCCATGTTGCCCTGCAGATAGACCCGTTTGACCCGACCCTTGTCGACAAAATCGTTGACGTACATCGAGCCCCAGGCCGCGGACATGGTTTCGTTGATCGCAGCAATGCTCAATTGATGGGCACGTGCTTTCTCGTCATCGATGCTGACCCGAAACTGCGGCTCGTCGTTGAGGCCGTTGGGCCGCATTGACGCCAGGATTGGACTTTGCGCTGCCAGGTCGAGGAATTGGTCGCGCGCGGCCATCAACGCGGCATGGCCGGCACCGACCTGGTCTTCCAGGTAGAAGTTGAAACCCGTGGCGTTGCCCATTTCCAGAATGGCCGGGGGGGCGAACACCAGCACCTGACCATCCTTGATGTCTGCGAATCTGGTCTGGGCGCGCTCTACCAGGCTGGCTACACCCTGGCCTTCAGCTTGACGTTGCGACCAATCCTTGAGGTTGACGAACGCCATGCCGCTGCTCTGTCCGCGACCGGCGAAGTTGAAGCCGTTGACGGTGAACACCGAGTCAATCACCTGCGCTTCTTCCGCGAGCAGGTAATCGCGTACCTCCTTGAGCACCGCTTCGGTCCGTTCGGCGCTGCTGTTGACCGGCATCCGTACCTCGACTATCGCCTTGCCCTGGTCTTCAGCCGGGAGAAAGGCCTTGGGAATCTGGCTGAACAGGTAACCGGTACCGCCCACGATCACGGCGAAGATCACGAAGTAACGCCCGCGTTGCTTGAGCATACCGCCCACACTGCGTTCAAAGCGGTTGGCGCTGTTATCGAAGGTACGGTTGAACCAGCCGAAGAAGCCTTTTTTCGGCCCGTGGTCGCCCTTGGGAGCCTTGAGGATGGTGGCGCACAGCGCCGGGGTGAAGATCAAGGCCACCAGTACCGACAGACCCATGCAGATCACGATGGTCACGGCGAACTGCCGGTAGATGATGCCGGCCGAACCGCCGAAAAAGGCCATCGGGATGAACACCGCCGACAGCACCATGCCAATGCCAACCAGCGCACCCTGGATCTGGCCCATGGACTTGCGCGTTGCCTCCAGCGGCGACAGTTTTTCGTCGTGCATCAATCGCTCGACGTTCTCCACGACCACAATGGCGTCGTCCACCAGCAGGCCGATGGCCAGAACCATGGCGTACATCGTCAGCACGTTGATGTTGATGCCGAACAGTGGCAATAGCGCAAAGGCACCGAGCAAGACCACCGGCACCGCCATCGTCGGAATCAGCGTGGCGCGCCAGTTCTGCAAGAACACGAACATCACCAGGAACACCAGCACGACCGCTTCGATGATGGTGTGGATCACCGACTCGATAGAGGCGTTGACCGAAGGCGTGGTGTCATAGGGCAGCAGAATCTTCACGCCTTCGGGCAGGTAGCGCTCCTGCTTCTTCAGGACCTCACGCACGGCCTCGGCGGTTTCCAGGAGGTTGCCACCGGGTGCCAGACGTATCGCGATTGCCGCCGACGGCATACCGTTGAATTTCGCTGAAATGGAGAAGTTGTCGGCACCCAGGCTCACTTCACCCAGGTCCTTGATGCGCACCTGCGATCCATCCGGGTTGACCTTGACCAGGATGTTGGCGAATTCGTCGGGATTGGTCAGACGGGTCTTGGCGATGACCGAGGCGTTCAACTGCACGCCGGGACGCGCTGGCAGGCCGCCAACCTGTCCCGAGGACACTTGTACGTTTTGTTCCTGGATAGCGCTGGCGACATCGCTCGGTGACAGCTGGAAGCTGTTGAGTTTGATCGGATCGAGCCAAATGCGCATGGCATTTTGCGAACCCAGCAGCAGGTAGTCGCCGACGCCGTTGATCCGCGAGATCGGGTCCTGCAGATTAGAGGCGATGTAGTTGCCCAGATCGAAGTTGCTCATCTTGCCACTTTCATCGACCAGCGCCGCGATCTGCATGAAGTTGATCTGATACTTGACCACCCGGATGCCCTGGCGCTGCACTTCCTGCGGCAGCTTGGGCGTCGCCAGTTGCAGCTTGTTCTGCACCTGGACCTGGGCAATATCCGGGTCGGTGCCCTGCTCGAAGGTCACGATGAGCTGCATGCTCCCGTCAGCATTGCTTTGCGAGGACATGTAACGGTAACCATCCAGACCACTGAGCTGCTGCTCAATGACCTGGGTCACAGTGTCCTGCACGGTCTGCGCCGAAGCGCCCGGGTACGCCACCGAAATCATGATCGACGGTGCCGCAATGTTCGGGTATTGGCTGACAGGCATTTTCAGGATCGACAGAGCGCCGGCAAGCATCAGTACAATGGCCAACACCCAGGCGAAGATCGGCCTGTCTATAAAAAAACGGGACATTTGAATTCAGTTCCTCAGTTGGCCGATACGGCAGTGGCAGCAGCCTTTGAGAGATCGCTGGCCAGATCGACATTGGACGCTTCGCTGGCCTGCACCTTGATGCCGTTGCGCACGCGCTGCAGGCCCTCGGTGATCACGCGCTCCCCATCGTTCAAACCCTTGCCGACCAACCAGGTGTTCCCCACGGTGCGCAGGGTTTCGATTTCGCGCAGCTCCACACTGCCGTCGTTCTTGACCACCCAGCTCTGAGCGACGCCGCGGGAGTCGCGAAAGACCGCCTGCTGTGGCACCAGAATGGCGTTTTCCCGTACCCCTTCCTTGACTTGGGCATGCACGAACATCCCCGGCAGTAACTTGCGATCCGGGTTGGGAAACTGGGCACGCAACGTCACCGAACCCGTACTCGGGTCGACATTCACTTCGGAGAATTTCATGGTGCCGGTCAGTCCGTAGACGCTGCCGTCATCCAGGGTCAGGCTGACGGCGGCGCTGTCGTCGCCGGCTTTTTGCAACTTGCCGGACTCCAGTGCACGTCGCAGCTTCAACAGTTGAGTGATGGGTTGGGTGACGTCGACATAAATCGGGTCCAACTGGGTCACGGTTGCCAGTTCTTGAGCCTGGCCGTCGGTAACCAGCGTGCCTTCGGTGACCGCCGAACGGCCGATACGCCCGCTGATCGGTGACAGAACGCGGGTGTACTGCACATTGATGTCAGCCATCCGGGCTTCGGCCTGGGCCTGTTTCCAGGCAGCAAAAGCGTCGTCGTACTGCTGGCGACTCACCGCATTAGTCTTGAGCAGCCGCTCGTAACGCTTGGCCAGGTTGCTGGCTGTCACCAGATTGGCTTGGGCGCGCGCCTGTTGCGCCTGATAGGTCCGCGGGTCGATCTGGTACAGCTGTTGCCCCTGCTTGACCTCGGTGCCTTCGGCGACCATGCGCTTTACCAGGATGCCGCTGACCTGCGGCCGTACTTCGGCCACGCGATTGGCTGCGGTGCGGCCTGGCAAATCGGTCGCGAGGGTCAACGACTGAGCCTCCAGGGTGTAAACACCGACTTGCGCAGCGGAAGGCGTACTGGCCACTGGTTCGGACATATCACATCCCGCCAACAGCAAAAATGCGGCAAGGGGCACGCGGCGGACGAGTGGACAAGGGCCTCTATGTTTCACAGACGGTTATCTCCTGAAGGCAACATTAATGCATGGGTATGTGTATCGCTATATGATTCACTGTACCACGCTACGGGCTTGTCGAATCAACCTTGCTACAGGCGCATTACCGCAATTCGCCCTATCAGCAGTGCTCAGGTAACAGGTGCATTGCCATGCCTGAACCGTGCAGCCCTATCCGCAAACGCCTTGACGATGAATCGGCAGGAACAGGGCGCAATGCGACGCGACACCCCGGTTTGCGTGGGGTTACCGGTTTTGGGCGGGCACTGCCTGACAGCGGACCGCAATCGTCAGATGTCGGGGTCACGGGCTTTGAAATTGAGCGGGCAAGCGAAGGGATGTGGCGCAGGGTGAATTCGTTACAAAGTGAGTAATGGGTGGCATTCCGGCCTGTCAGCCGTCTAGCTACCAGGCACTTTTCACGTGCTGGAAAACATGATGGAACGAAGGTGCGGTATGGACCAACGCTGATCGCAACTTCGACGCAGTCATGGTTTTGATTGATGGCACAAATGTGCGGGAGGATTCGTCAGCAAATGCAGCAGCGTATCCAGCACAGTCGAGAGCTTGCGCTGGCAATCCTCGGTGCTCTGCAAACATTCGATCAGGGCACCGGTAATGCAATGCTGGATCAGCTCGCAAAAGACCGGGATGTTGATTTGCGCCCCTAATTCGCCGCGAGCTACAGCACGGTTCAAGAGATCCTGCAGCAGATTGGCCAGGCTGCCCCGAAACCGATGCAAACGCATGGGAACAGGCTCGCAATTGCCGTTCAGCTCACGCGTGTGCAACATGCTTTCGCACAATATTGCTGAGTCTTTCCTGCTGGCAGTCTCGATCAATGCCTGGCGCAGACGCAGCCATCGCGCAGAAAACCGCAGGCAGGTCGGGATCGGTTGTTCCAGTGGGTGTTGCTCGTCGAGAATCGTTTTGAGCAGATCCTGCTTGTTCTTGAAGTGCCAATAAATGGCGCCACGGGTAACGCCTGCCAAGCCGGCAATCCGCTCGAGCGTCACATTGGCAACGCCATCGCACGAAAAGGCCGAGATACTTGCACTGATAATTTTTTGCCGCGTTTTCGCCGCCTCTTGGGCGGTTTTTCTGGCCATTCGGCTACCTGATTAGACCTTGAGGCGCGCGCCAATCGCCTGTTCGATGTTCTGCTTACAAGTCATCAGCGCCTGCTCAAAGCGTTCGGCATGGGCTTCTGCACGTGAAACGGGTGCAACAACCGCAATGGCATAGCGACCCAGATAGGTATTCAGTGCTACCGCGAAAGAGCTGAGACCCTCAATGTATTCGCCTTTGTCATAGCCAATTTTGGTGCGTCTTATAGTCGCTAACTGTGTCAGCAAGTTCGAGCGTTCGAGCGTGGCAGACGTCATGTCTTGAAGGGACGCTGGCAACAGACTTTCGAGCGCTTCCTCGGGCATTTCGGCAAGCAATACTTTACCGCTGGCCGTCGTATAGGCTGGCGCGTTGATGCCAATGGGGAACACCACGCGTAATTCACGCTCGGCAACGATGCGATCAACCACGTAGGTCTTGTCCCCTACCAACAACGAGACACAGACAGATTCTTGAAGCTGCTCGCAGAGTGCTGTGAGATGCGTTTTGAGCAGCGAAATGATGTCGGTCTGAGTCTGATGAATCAATTGACCTAATGCTGGCCCCAGATGAAAACCTCCGCCGCGGCCAACTGACTCGACCAGGAATTCATCCTCAAGTGCACTGATGATGCGTTGCACGGTCGAGCGCGGCAGGTCGACCGCATTAGCAATGGCGGCCAGGCTGAGCCCTTGAGGATTTTCTCCCAGGGCGCGCATGATCGCAGCCGCTCGAGCGATAACCTGAATTCCCGGTTGTTTACCGACTTGCGTCGTGTCTTCCTGCCGACTCATTGGATTTTCCTTGCGGGCGATTGCGTCGCTTTCGTTGTCAAAAAAAGGGTCGTTACTGTAGTGAGAATCGGCTACCCGCACCATCAGTTCCTCCTTTCACGAAAATATACGGCCGCCCGACAGGTGCTTACATAGCAGTGAAATGCCAGATACTCATTGCTGTTCGCACCTTTATAATACCGCTATACGGTACACTGAATTGCATTGCGATACAATTCACCTTGCGGGTCAAGAGCAGCGCTGCCTGATGGGGTGGGGTATCACAGGAGGCCGTTCGTATCGGACTCTATCCTTGTGGGTGCTGTCGGCCTAGCGTCAGCAAAATCCTCCATGGGTGCGGATTCCGCGCTCATTCGTTCTGCAAAAAAAGATGAGAGTGAATTCAAGATGAACGAAAGACAAAAACGACCGCTGTACATTCCTTACTCCGGCCCGTCGTTACTGGAAATGCCCTTGCTGAACAAAGGCAGCGCCTTCAGTTCCCAGGAGCGGATCGACTTCAACTTGCTTGGCCTGCTACCGCAAGCCACGGAAACCATCGAGGAGCAGGCAACCCGGGTTTACCGGCAATATGAACTGTGCAGCAGCGATATCGACCGGCATATCTTCCTGCGCGGCGTGCAGGACAACAACGAGACACTGTTTTTCCGTCTGCTCGAAGATCACCTCGAAGAGATGCTGCCAATCATCTATACCCCGACCGTCGGCCAGGCCTGCCAGGAGTTCTCCAGCATCTACCGCACTCATCGCGGACTGTTCATCGCATACCCCGACCGCGATCGCATGGACGACATCTTGCACAGCGCCACTAAGGGCAACGTCAAAGTCATAGTGGTCACTGACAGTGAGCGCATCCTCGGGCTCGGCGATCAGGGCATTGGCGGCATGGGTATCCCGATCGGTAAATTGTCGTTGTACACCGCTTGTGGCGGCGTCAGCCCGGCCTACACCTTACCGGTGGTACTCGACGTCGGCACCAACAACCCAGACCTGCTGAATGACCCGATGTACATGGGCTGGCGCCATGAACGTGTCAGCGGCGAACAGTACAATGAGTTCGTCGAACTGTTCATCCAGGCCATCAAACGTCGCTGGCCCAACGTGCTGCTACAGTTCGAGGATTTCGCCCAAACTAACGCCACCCCCCTGCTGGAGCGTTACAAGGACCAGATATGCTGCTTCAACGATGATATCCAGGGCACCGCTGCCGTCGCCGTCGGCACCTTGATCGCCGCGTGTAAGGCCAAAGGCGAACGTCTGTCCGATCAGGTAGTGACCTTCGTTGGCGCAGGTTCAGCCGGCTGCGGTATTGCCGAGCAGATCGTCGCGGCGATGATGCTCGAAGGGCTGAGCGACAGCGAGGCTCGCCAGCGCATCTTCATGATCGACCGCTGGGGCCTGCTGACCGATGACATGGCCAACCTGCTGCCGTTTCAGCACAAGCTGGCGCAAAAGCGCAGCAGCATGCCGGCATGGGCTGCAGGCAATGGCGATTTAACCCTTCTGGATGTAGTTACCCACGCCAAGGCCAGCATTCTAGTGGGTGTATCGGCGCAACGCGGACTGTTCACCGAGCAAATCATCCGGGCCCTGCATGCGGGCTGCTCCAAGCCGATCGTCATGCCGTTGTCCAACCCGACCTCCAAGATCGAGGCTACCCCCCAGGAAATCCTCACCTGGACCAATGGCCAGGCTCTGGTGGCCACCGGCAGCCCGTTTCCACCGGTCAGCCTGGGCGAGCGCAAGATTCAAATCGCTCAATGCAATAACTCCTACATCTTCCCCGGGATTGGACTGGGCGTCTTGGCGGTCAAAGCCACCAGAATCACCGATGGCATGATCATGGCCGCTTCCAGAACCTTGGCCGACTGCTCGCCACTCCTCACCGGAGAGGGTGATGCGGTTTTGCCACCATTGAGCGAGATACAGGCAGTGAGCAAGAAGATCGCCTTCGCCGTGGCCAAACAGGCTCAGGAGGAAGGCAAGGCTTTACAGATCAGTGACGAACGTCTGCACTTGGCAATCGAAAGCAACTTCTGGCAAGCGCGTTATCGGGATTATCGTCGCTCCTCGATCTGATGCTGTAACAACCTGTGGGAGCACATCTCATGTGCTCCCACACTGGCTCTGGCCCTTCACTCTGATCACCGCGATCCTGACGCTGATCGGCCTTAATGACCTGCGTCAGACCCAACACTCGGTGCGTCGCAACTATCCCGTGATCGGTAACCTTCGTTACCTGATCGAGCATATCCGTCCAGAGATCCGCCAGTACCTGCTTGAAGGTGATGACGACGAACTGCCCTTCTCCCGTACCCAACGCTCGCTGGTCTATGCCCGCGCCAAGAACCAGAGCGCGGAGAAAGCCTTTGGCACCCTGTATGAACCTTCGTTCGTAGCTGTGTGCGGAGCCATCATCTCTCGTGGTGAACAACGGGCAGCGGAAGTCCTCGCTGAGCTCATTCGGCTTAGGGCAACACAACCGAGCGATTATCCTGCGGAAGACGGTGGGACGAGTGAAGCTTCTTACGAAGCCGCACTTGAAGCTTGTGAGCACCATGTGGCATTTGCTCGCAAAGAAGGTTTTCTGCGCGATTGAAATCCGGTTGATTTCACATCGTTCATGGCCGTCAGCCAAATCTCCTCAGCCATGGTTGCTTGTGAGTACCCACCGCTCATGCTGGATTGCGATCACCCGCAGGAGCGGCGCAGTGGCCTATTTTCGAGCACCACCGGCTTGATGCGCTTAGTTCTTCAGATAGGCACTCAGACGGTCGACGGCAAACGCCTCGAAACCCTCCAACGCATCGCTGGCAATCGCTTGCTCCTTGCCGTTGTATTCAACAACGGGCAGGTAGAAGCAGGCATGTTGACTGACCTGGTCGATAGGAATGTTTTTCTGGTACACAAAGGGAAAGCCACACCCCATGCCCAAGAGCTGCAGGCGAACAACCTTGAGCTTTTGCCCAACGACCGAGGCGTCGCACATCTCCCAATCGATGTTGCGCTTTTCCAGCTCGGCAGCCACCGTCTGGTTGCGCATACGGATGAAATTCTCAGCCTCCATCGCGAAATTAATTGGGTTGGTTGGGTCGGGGCAGATGCTTGCCACTCGGGTAACCTTGAACTCGCCGCTGCCTTCAAGTTGTGCCGGAAACTTGCTTTTCTGATTTTCCAATCCGGGATATGTCGAGGGAAACGGCTCGGTAGGCATTAACTCTTTGACCGTCCTTCCCTGAGGCATTTCAGGTGTGGCGGCCAGAACTGCAGGTGCCAGAACGGCAGAGAGTACGGCGATAATCGTGTTGCACTTCATGGCTGTGTTCAAAATAATTCCCCCTTGGAAAGTCTGCAATACATCCTGGTGCGTAATCTGGATCGCCTTTGTCTTAAAGACAATCCCCGCCCGATCTTCGCTCGGGGACTTTTCGGACAGAGATGGGTAAGCGTACGGGGAATACGCCTTGTGCAGGGTATGCGTGTGGTGAAGGCCGTACTCAAGTTAGTGCCGTAGGCCAGTGGCATGGACGTTAGCCCTAGGAGACCAATGGCGTGCACTAGAGCTGGAGATTGGTAGATCGCCTTAGCTAGGCGGCTTGCCTTGAAGGGAATGGCGTTCAAGCAGCCATTCGGTGAAGAAATTGAGTGCTGCCGAGAATTTAGCTGCCGTTGAGGTTGGATTTTTGGCGTGCTTTAAAAAATACTCGATCTCAGGTCTCATCTTCGGTGCTAGCCGGAGGAAGTGCTCCACATGATCCTCAAGTGTAAAAGGTCATGATTGGTCGTGCTCCAGACGTAGGACGTTCGTCGACCTTATAGCCTTACGGGATGACTCCCGTTGTAGGCGACGCAATTCAATGACATCCGTTGCATGCTCGATCTTATCAGCATACTTCCCTAAGACGGATGCGAAGTCTCCATAATCGCCATTGCTATAGCGCGCGAAGGCTTGAAGCGTTGCAGATTGGTAGCGACGTCCCTACCCCAAACACATTTGCAGTGGCACGCGACCTCTATTTATTCAGTTACCCAATTTAGCTCATGACTTAGGCCCGCCACGGTGGAAGAGCCCTTTCGAAAAGTGAAAAGGCTCGATGCAGGAAACTGTTGAAGCGAGCGGCATCACGCCGCAGCCCTGCCTGTTGACCACCAATCAGGCACAGATGGGCCACCTGACCCATCACTTCTGCTTCGCCTGGCATATGGACCAAGCGGCGGCACGTCCGTATCGCGAAGTCCAGTCGTCTTGTGTCAACACGCTGCTGAAACTCGCCTACCAACGGATCGTGCAGCGACCAGGCTCGGATGGAAACTTCCCGCCCAGGTTGTTTCTCAGCGGCAATACTCAAGTAGCGTTTCAAGATTTCGCCCGCGCTACGACCCTGCGCCGCATAAGCGAGCATGCGCTCCGTGTAGTCTTCTTCCCAAGCGGCCAGCAAGGTGCGGACAAAGTCTTCGCGATTGCGGAAATGGTGATAGAACGATCCGCGGGTCACATTCAATCGGCGCGATAGACTCTCGGCCGAAACGCCAATATGCCCTATTTGGTCGAGGGCCTCAAAACCAGCCGCGATCCAATGGTTACGAGTTAGTTTTCTCACCAGTTATTTCGCTCCATATTTAGCGCCATACAGACTGTGTATGGTGCGCAACCGATTGATACGCTGCGAACACCAGCAAAGATGGCCGTTGCATTTTGCACGCCAGCACTTTTCATGGAGCTCGCCTTGAAGAAAATCGTTCTGGTTGCTTTCGACCAATTCACTGATATCGACCTATTCCTGATGTGGGACATTTTAGGCCGCAATACTGAGGACTGGCACGTCCGAATATTGGGTTCTAGCTCTATCGTGCGATCGGCGCACGGCCTGCCTGTTTCGGTGCACGGTCCGCTTTCCGAGGCCAATAGTGCCGACGCGGTATTGTTCGTCAGCGGCAAGGAAGGGATACCCGCTGCACTTGCCGCCCCAGATTTCCTGCCGTCGTTTGAACTTGACTCCAGACGCCAGCGAATCGGCTCCATATGCGCCGGAGCTTTCATTCTCGAACGGCTTGGGCTGCTCAGCGGCCAAGCAACTACACACCCGGATGCACGATCGAGCTTGCAAGCTCTGGGACTTGAGCCCATGGACCAGCCTCTTGTATGCCAGGGGAACGTTGCAACCGCTGGCGGATGCCTTTCGGCACTCTATCTGGTGGGATGGTTGGTTGAATCCTGGTTCGATGTCGACAAGCGCCGTGCGACGTTGCTCGCTGTTCTGCCAGCTGGGCAGCAAGAGCTCTATGATGCCTTGATCGGGCTCAGTATCCGACAAGGAGAAGTTGGCGCCTCAACAACATCCAGTTAATCCATGCTCGCTCAGCGAGGCTCTGGACCTCATCAAGGCGTGGACATTGGTTATCCGGACGGCATCGCCACGACCCATGCGAGCTCCGCTCCTGGTGCGCTACTGCGCCTGGAACCTGAAGTTGCCGTGAACCCCACACTTGAATACGTACCTGATAGCCTAAGTAGGCACGCCGCAATATGGAAAAAGAGCCGCTTGTACAGCGAGATTCCTCCACTATGCAGATACCTCGTGTGCTTGGGAATGAGCAGTGAGCGCGGTTGTCCCTGTCCGGCTTGAAAGTCGGCAACCGTCACTTCTAAGCTAGACAAGCACTTACAGGGCGACAAGGAGCGTTATACGACAAACCATCGCAACAAGAAACGCGACATGGCATGTCGTCTAATTAGTAGTTAGAACTCAGGAGAGATCCCCGATGCCCCGAGAATTTGAGCTCATTATGTCCGTGCCAGTCCCCTCGAGGTCCGGCATCACCCACCTTTATAAGTCGATGCACCTAGCGGACGCTTTTGCGATTCGGCTCCCTGCGGGCACATCTAGCAATCCAGATTTGCTAGCTCGATTCATCTTTTCCCACCAGCCATCCTGGATCGGATGGCTCATGAAAGTCCGAGACACTATCGTTGCCTGTTTTGGTCTCAAGACAGCCAAACATTTGGCATCACTTGCTAATCGGATTGGAGTCTTCAAGGTCTACAGCACGAACCAGACTGAAATCGTGTTGGGAGAGAACGACAAGCACCTCGACTTCCGGATATCGATCCTATGTTCTGGAGAGGCAGAGCCAGAAGGCAGTCGCCAACTCGTTTTTTCAACCGTGGTCCAGTGCCACAACCGTCTAGGCCGGGCCTACATCTTCGTTATTGCCCCATTTCACCGCTTGGTTGTTAAGGCCAGCCTCCTCCGTGCAGCGCGCGTCGGTTGGCCTCTGGCTACCTGCCCCTAAGGCTGAGAGCGCTGTGTGCCCCCTGAGGTCTAACCCTTCCATCGAAAGGCTGTTCTGGCAAGCCTGGCCAAGTCTCTCATGTCAAACGTTAGGCCTCTAAGATTCATTGTAAGCGTACGCCCAACTCACCTTGCGTAAGTCAGGCCGGCACCCACTGATGCGGTAGCAGTTGCCCGATCTCACTCGCCCGCTGTGTCGGCAGCCGTGTCAGCACATCTTTCAGATAGGCATACGGATCATGCCCGTTCATGCGTGCGGACTGGATCAGACTCATGATCGCCGCCGCCCGTTTGCCACTGCGAAGCGACCCGGCAAACAACCAGTTTGAGCGCCCAAGTGCCCATGGTCGGATTTGGTTCAGTGGCCAGCGGCTTCTCCAACGATCAATTGCTCACGATTGCCGAATTTCTTGAAAAGGTAAGCCAAGTGCCGTCGAAACAAGACAGTCTCTAACGCGACTTTGAAAAGGTGATCTAACGCTTGCCCGCTCAGTCCTTACTCGATTTGGGTATCGCAATACGGCTACTGGTCTTGACCTCGCGTAATGACAGGCTGGACTGGATGGAGGCAATACCCACCTGACGCCTGAGCACCTGCTCGATAAATTCACTGTAGCTATCAAGATCCTCTGCCAACACTTGCAGCACGTAATCGGCATCCCCGGTGATCTTGTGACAGGACAACACTTCGGGCAATTGCGCAATCACCGCCTCGAAGGCGTCCGGAGCGTGATCGGCGTGGGTGGAAAAACGAATGTGCACGAACGCCATGATATCCAGCCCCAGCATTCTTCGATCAAGGTTCGCCTGGTAGCCCTTAATCACGCCCGCCTCCTCCATTCTCTTGCGCCGCCGCCAGCAAGGCGTAAGGCTTAACGACAGCCGCTCACTGAGCTCGGCGTTGGAAATACTCGCGTCCTCCTGCAGCAATGCGAGAATCGCCAGGTCGGTGTCGTCGAGACTGATGCGTTTGGAATTTTTTTTCTGCATTTCGCAATTCCTGAGTAAAACCTCCCGAAAAATCTACCAAAACCTGCAAACAAAGCAAAGAAATCGCATCAGTACCAGAACAAAATATTTGTACTGGCTCACATCAACGGATGCGCAGAATGTTTACAGTTTTCAGTGATTCCCACCGTTTGCACCATGGCACCGAATTAAAAGACGGCGTGCTCAAGCCGTCCTTCGAACAGCCCAGTCGGGCCGATACCGTCCATAAACGGGTCAAGCAGGTAGGGCTTGGCCAGATCATCGAGCCGCGAGCATTTGACCGGTCGTGCTATGTCAACGCGCACAGCGAGCGCTACGTAACCTTTCTGGAAACCGCCTGGTCTGAATGGTGCGCAACCGGACGCACCCACGATGCCTTGCCGCTGGTATGGCCAGTGCGTGACCTGGCCAACGAGCAAGTACCGACTTTCATCGACGGCAAGCTGGGTTTCTACGCCATGGACGCCGGCTCGCCCATTACCGCCACCACATGGCAAGCGGTAAAAACCAGCGCCGATATCGCGCTGACCGGACTGGCGTTGATCGATGAAGGTCACGACAGTGCCTTTGCCCTGTGCCGACCGCCCGGCCATCACGCAGCGCGTGAATACATGGGCGGCTACTGCTATCTCAACAACGCCGCCATTGCCGCACAGCACGCTATAACCCAAGGCGCCAAACGTGTCGCCGTACTGGATGTCGACTTCCATCATGGCAACGGCACCCAGAACATTTTCTACGGGCGCAGCGACGTCATGTTTGTCTCGCTGCATGGCGAACCGGCAGTGTCCTATCCGTACTACTCAGGCTTCAGCCACGAAGTCGGCGCTGGCAACGGCGAAGGTTACAACCTGAACTATCCGCTGCCGAAGAACACCACCTGGGAAAGCTACCGCAACGCCTTGCTTCACGCCTGCAAGAAACTCCAGCAATTTGCGCCTGAAGTGCTGGTTATTTCACTGGGCGTCGACACATTCAAAGACGACCCCATCAGCCACTTCCTGCTGGAAAGTGAAGACTTCACCGGCATCGGTGAGCTGATAGCAGGCGTGGGCTGCCCCACCCTGTTCGTTATGGAAGGCGGCTACATGGTCGATGAAATCGGGATCAATGCGGTCAACGTACTGCATGGTTACGAGAGCAAACGCGCCTGAGTTATCCCCCTGAACCGCAGCGTTTGAACTATTGAATCGGAGAATAAAAACATGACTCTTTTTATAGATGTCGATCATGCCGCACGCCTGTTTGCCACGGTGGGAATCCGCCGGGCAATCCGCGAAATGGCGGCTTACATCGAAGCTGACTACTCACGCTGGGCGCAGTTTGATAAGTCGCCCCGCACCGCCAATCATTCGGCCACCGGTGTGATCGAGTTGATGCCGACCGACGACGGCCAACAGTTCTCGTTCAAATACGTGAATGGTCACCCGGACAACGGTCAAAGGGACTTGCTGACGGTCATGGCCTTCGGTGTCCTGGCCGATGTCCACAGTGGCTATCCAACGTTGCTTAGCGAACTGACGCTGACCACCGCCGTGCGTACTGCCGCGACCTCCGCCCTGGTCGCGCAGTCCCTGGCGCGCCCAAGTGCAAGCTCAATGGCAATCATCGGCAATGGCGCCCAGAGCGAATTTCAGGCCCTCGCCTTCCACGAAATGCTCTCCATCAAGCAAATCCGCATTTACGACATTGATCGCGACGCGTCACTTAAGTTGAAGCACAACCTGGCCGCTTTTCCGGAGATTGAGGTAATTCTGGCCAACTCTGTACAAGACGCGGTCAAGGGCGCGCACATCGTCACCACGGTCACCGCAGACAAGACCTATGCAACGATTCTGACGCCCGAGATGATCGAGCCCGGCATGCATATCAATGCCGTAGGCGGTGACTGCCCGGGGAAAACCGAACTGCATGCCGAGATCCTGCGCAATGCCCGGGTCATCGTTGAATTTGAACCTCAAACCCGGATTGAAGGCGATATTCAACAACTGGAGGCCGACTCTCCCGTCGTCGAGTTTTTCCGGATTGTTCAAGGTGAAGTACCGGGCCGCGAGAACGACGCACAGGTCACAGTGTTCGATTCAGTGGGCTTTGCCCTGGAAGACTTTTCGTCACTGCGCTATGTGCACGACCTGGCCCGAGAGCATGCCATCGGTGAGCGCATCCATCTGGTGCCGACGCCTTCCAACATAAAAAATCTCTACCAACTGCTTGATCAGCAGCCAGCAATCGTCCCCTCGCGCCTGCGCACGGCCAGCTGATAGCCATAGGTGATGCCCCTGAGCAAAGTGCCAAGGGGCTACTCACCCTGTAGTGAACGCGAAACCCTGCCACCCGCAAACCACCACCGTCAGTAGCCGTTGCATTTCTAACAAGAACGCTAGACACCCACTTTCTGCCAAAACTCAAAAACATAAAATCAAGAGGTTTTGTAATGAAATCGACTCCGTCCGAGCGGGTTGAACAGCCCGCGCTGCAGCGTACGCTCAGCAATCGTCACATTCAGTTAATGGCCATGGGAGGTGCCATCGGTACAGGCCTGTTCATGGGTTCCGGGAAGATCATCGCCCTCTCCGGCACGTCGATCATCCTCATCTATATGATCATCGGTCTGTTCGTCTACTTCGTTATGCGCGCCATGGGCGAGCTGTTGCTTTCCAACTTGAACTTCAAAAGTTTCGCGGATTTTGCCGGAGCCTACCTCGGCCCACGCGCGGCGTTCTTCCTCGGCTGGTCGTACTGGTTGAGCTGGAGCGTCGCGGTGATTGGCGATGCAGTAGTGGTCGGCGGATTTTTTCAGTATTGGTTCCCCGATGTACCCGCCTGGATACCGGCCATCGGTATGCTAATGACGCTGTTCGCCTTAAATGTGCTGACCGTCCGGCTTTTCGGTGAAGTAGAGTTCTGGTTCGCGATCATCAAGATCGTTGCCGTCGTCACCCTGATTGGCGTCAGCATGGTGCTGATTGCCAGCTCCTTTGTCTCACCCAATGGCGTCACGGCATCCCTGAGCCACCTGCTGGATAAACAGGCAACCTTCCCTAACGGCTTGTTCGGTTTCTTCGCCGGTTTCCAGATGGCCATCTTCTCATTTGCCGGCACCGAGCTGATCGGCATCGCAGCCGCGGAAACCAGCTCCCCCGAGAAGACCTTGCCTAAAGCCATCAACTCGATTCCGCTGAGAATCATCCTGTTTTATGTGTTGGCACTGGCCTGCATTATTGCGGTGACTTCCTGGCAACAGGTTTCGCCCAACAAGAGCCCCTTCGTCGAACTATTTCTGGTTGCAGGGTTTCCCGCAGCAGCAGGTATCGTCAACTTTGTGGTGCTGACGTCTGCCGCCTCATCGGCGAACAGTGGCGTATTTTCATCCAGTCGCATGCTGTTTGGACTGGCCAATCACGACAATGCTCCGGGGATTTTTCGGCGCTTATCGAGCAGTAGCGTCCCCTTGCTGAGCCTGGCGTTCACGACACTGTTGATGTTGGTGGGTGTACTGTTGCTGTTCATCGTTCCGGAAGTCATGACCGCGTTCACCATCGTTTCTACCGTGTCGGCGATCCTGGTGATTTTCACTTGGTCGACCATCCTCGCGTCATACATTGCCTATCGAAAAAGCCGGCCCGACCTGCATGCGAAATCGGCCTACAAGATGCCTGGCGGCGTGCCGATGGCCTGGTTCTCCTTGGCGTTCCTGGGGTTTGTTCTCTGCCTGCTGGCATTAAGACCTGACACTCGTATTGCCTTACTGGTCATGCCAGGGTGGTTCATTTGGTTGGCAATTGCTTATCAGCTGACCCATTCCAGAAAGCTAAAATCCGCTGCTGGTTCGGCAAATCAGTACAGCTGATGTTCACCTGCCACCTTTAGGTGCCGATGCAGTAAAACGCGTTTGAGCGACGTGGCATTTGTGGGGCGCCTGCAGGTTGAAGAGTTGCAAGCGAAGGCCGTCAAGTTTTACTGACGGCCAGCTCTACGGATGGACGGCTCGGCTAAGTACATCTCTGGTGGACTCTCAACGTATCTTGCGGCCCTTTTGTACTCAAACCAAAATCACTTGCTCAGCCACGATTCCACGGTGTCGGAGCCATATTCCGCTTTCCATTCCTTCAGCGTTTTGTGGTTGCCGCCTTTGGTTTCGACCACCTCACCGGTATGCGGGTTTTTGTAGACTTTCACTTGGCGAGGTTTGCGAGTGACAACAGCAGACGAGGCAGCAGGTGCGCGACGACCGGCCTGCGGGTCAAGCAAGTTGATCACGTTCTTCAAGCCGTATCCGTACTGTGCAAGAAGCTCACGAAGTTTGGTTTCGAATTCGATTTCTTGCTTAAGGCCAGCATCACCCTTAAGGGCTTCAAGCGCTTGGAGCTGCTCGGCCAGGTGTTTTTCAAGCTGACGAAATTCTGCGAGCTTAGACATGGGATATCTCTCCGTGATTGTTATCCTAACGTTACACCAAAAACTCCGATTTGCATGAAGCAAGTGTGTTTACTTTGCTCATTAAGTCGCATCCTTTGCAGGATTCGCACTTGAGCAAACGTCCATCAATCAACATTTGGCGACGAGAGAAAGTTCGTAATCGCAACGGAACATTGGTGTGATGGCGCGGCCTCTGAAACAGGTTTGCGGAACGGAACTGGAAGCCAAGGTGTCATTTGTATTAGACACCTTGGTGTCGTACATCCTGTTGAGATAGAGAGGTCGTTTTCATGAACAATATCATCTACATCGTTGGGGCAGTGGTGATCGTCCTGGTTATTCTGTCGTTTGTCGGTCTTGTATAGCTTGCTTGCCAGCTGAGACCCCGTTCTGGTGGCGCCGGTAGCGGTTCAGCACGAGCCAAGCCCCGGCACTCGGAGGCGTTTGCGACATGTATCCGACGACTCCTGATGGTCGCTACTTTGTAGTCAAAGGGCAGCTGTGGCGTTGCACCAACCCTTCGCTGAATGCAGATGCCCGGCAGCGCCTCGTCGATGAACTCATGGCTGCACGACGTGAGGTAAAGGCAGCGAAAGCCTACGGCGATCCTGGTCAGTTAAAGACAGCCAGGGCACCCGTTCAAACGGCCAAGGTAGCGCTTGGGGCTTCCAAACCGGGCACTCACGTCTTTGCCAGCCATTTTCGACGCTGATTCGAGAGCCTGTCTTAAAACTGAAACCTAATGGTCATATATTGAAATCAACTGCTTTCATAATCTTGGCTTCAGGCCTTCTTCACGGATGAACTGTCCTCATGCGTCGTGTCGTCTTCAATCAAAAAGGTGGTGTTGGAAAATCCAGCATCGCCTGCAATCTTGCTGCTGTGAGTGCAGCGCAAGGCTACCGAACACTGCTGGTTGATCTCGATCCTCAAGCGAATTCGACTCACTACCTCACGGGCCTGCTCAAGGACGACATTCCCACCGGTATTGCCGACTTCTTCAGACAGACACTGTCTGGAGGCTTTGCCAGAAAAAAGTGTCGAGTGGCCATAACCGAGACTTCTTACGAGAACCTCCATCTCGTGACCGCCAGTCCAGATCTTTCAGATCTCCAGTCAAAGCTTGAGAGCAAATTCAAGATCAACAAGCTGCGTACGTTGCTGGTTGAGCTCTCAGAGGACTACGAGCGTATCTACATCGACACCCCTCCCTCGCTGAATTTCTTCACCTTCAGCGCCTTGGTCGCTGCTGATCGGTTGTTGATTCCATACGATTGCGACGCTTTTTCCCGGCAGGCTTTGTATAGCGTCATCGCTCAAGTAGAAGATCTGCGCATGGATCACAATGAATCGCTGCAGGTAGAGGGGGTGGTGGTCAATCAGTTTGTCGCACACACTGGCTTACACCAGGCGCTCGTAGACGAAATGCTCGCCGAGGGTCTGCCTGTGCTACCGGTTTATCTGAGTAGCTCAGTCAAGATGCGCGAGTCTCACGAAGCATCTATACCCCTTATCCATTTGGCACCGCGCCATAAGCTCTCGATGGAATTTGTTGATTTGCTGGATGCACTGGAGCGAGCAGCTTAAGCTGGTTTTCGGTGGCAGCCGGAACAGTGAAGCTCTGACTCATCATCTCGTGGCGCATTGCCAAGACGATCCCTGCCCAATGCCCGCCTTAAGAAAAACCATCACACCGAAGAGCATTCAGAACAAGCGAAAACGCCGGAGTCGGCAGGCGACGGCTTGGATAATAAAGGTGATAACCCGAGAATGAGGGACACCAGTCTTCTAGCACCTGCACCAGACGACCCTCCTCGATATGCGGAGCGAATTCCTCCTCTGGTAAATAGGCGATACCCAAGCCGCTGACTGCCGCAGCAGGGACATGGGCGCTGGTGTTGAGAATCACCTGACCCTCGACACGCACATTTACCTTTCGGCCACGCTTTTCGAACTCCCAAGCATCGAGTCCGCCCAGGGTTGGATAACGAATGTCGATGCATCGATGATCCAGCAGATCCTCCGGCTTCTTTGGCACTGGCATGCTTGCGAAATAGGCTGGTGACGCCAGAACAGCCATCCGTACCTTGGGCCCGATTGGAACAGCAATCATGTCCTTATCGACGGTCGCGCCAAATCGTATGCCCGCATCGAAACGGTCGGCGACGATGTCCCTGAAGCCATAATTGATATCGAACTCGACTTTGACGTCAGGGTATTCGAGGAGCAATGGCGTGAGTCTCGGAAGCAGGACTGTCCTCAGGACAAAATCGCCACAGGTTATGCGCACGGTGCCTGCGGGCTTGTCACGAAGCTCGGTCAAGGCGTCCAGTTCGGCCTCGATGTCGTCGAAGCGGTGACCAATGGCATGCATCAAGCGTTCTCCCGCGCTGGTCGGCGAGACGCTCCGAGTAGTGCGCGTGAGTAATCGTATCTTCAGCCGTTTTTCAAGTCCTGAAACAGTCTGGCTCAGCGCTGACTGCGAGACACCCAAGTGGGCCGCCGCTCGGGTAAAGCTGCCCTCCCTGGCGACCGTCACAAAGGCCAGAAGGTCGTTCAGATTATGTCGTGGCATCGAGACCCGCCTAACTTGATTGATTAGCTGCGCTTATAACCGCAACAAGCTTTCATTAGATTATCAAGGATGACGTATTCCCGGAGAATAGGGCAAGCCCAACCTGTAGCCATGGGCATGCGCTCAGACCACTCGCTGATCCAGCCCTAGGAAACAGGTTGATCAGCCAATTCAAAAACCGGGAGCACCTCATGAGAAAACTCGTTATGTTGTTCGGCCTTCTGATGGCGTCGCTTTCCGCAACGGGAGCAGATATGTCCAATGGAGCTGATAATTTCTACAAAAGCGACAAGGTCACTTTGCAGAAGGTGACCTTCAAAAATCAGTACCAGATGAACACCGTCGGGAACCTGTTTGTTCCTAAAGGCTTCAAAGCGGGTAGCAAGAACCCCGCAATCATCGTTGGCCATCCTATGGGGGCGGTTAAAGAGCAAAGCTCAAATCTTTATGCTCAGAAACTGGCAGAGCACGGTTTCGTGACCCTTGCCATCGATCTGTCGTTCTGGGGCGAGAGCGATGGTCAGCCGCGCAACTTGGTGTCGCCTGAAATCTATGCTGAAGACTTCAGCGCCGCAGTGGATTACCTGGGCACCCAGGCATTCGTAGATCGGAACCGGATTGGTGTCTTGGGCATATGTGGTAGCGGGAGCTTCGTTATCAGCGCGGCCAAGATTGATCCCCGGATGAAGGCCGTTGCTACGGTCAGCATGTATGACATGGGCGCGGCCAACCGAAACGGCTTGAAGCATTCCATGACCGTAGAGCAGAGGAAGCAAGCTATCGCCGCTGCTGCCGAGCAGCGTTATGCCGAGTTCACCGGTGGCGAAACCAAGTACACCAGCGGCACTGTCCATGAGCTGACTGACAAATCCAACGTTATCGAGCGCGAGTTCTACGATTTCTACCGCACGCCTCGCGGCGAATTCACCCCCAAAGGCCAGTCACCTTTACTGACCACTCACCCGACGCTGACCAGCAACGCCAAGTTCATGAACTTCTATCCGTTCAACGATATCGAGACGATCTCACCACGCCCCATGCTGTTCATCGCCGGCGAAAACGCTCACTCGCGCGAGTTCAGTGAAGAGGCCTATCGACTGGCTGGCCAACCCAAAGAGCTTGTCATCATTCCAGGCGCGGGCCATGTGGATCTCTATGATCGGGTCGACCTTATCCCGCTTGCCAAGCTGACCTCGTTCTTCCAATCCAACCTCAAGTGACATTAGTCGTTGAACGACGCGACAACCGAATGCCTGGCCCTGCCATTGAGTAGGGCCTTTCGCTTTCATTCAGCTCAATAGTTCTGAGCCCGGAAACACGCTATGCACCCGCACAGTAATGCCGACGCCATGCTGTCTTCGCAGGCGTTGGAGCTTTACGTATTGGAGGAGATTAGATGAGCAGTACCGCCTTACCTATTCAAGCAGCGAGCCGACAGGTATGGGGAGCAGTCCTGGCGATGTCTCTGTGCGCCTTTGCCCTGGTGACTTCCGAATTCCTTCCGGTCAGCTTGCTCACACCGATTGCGAGCGATCTCGCGCTGACAGAGGGCCAGGCCGGACAAGCGATTTCCATTTCAGGCATCTTCGCCGTCGTCACCAGCCTTTTCATCTCCTCTGCAATTCGCCGGCTCGACCGCAGGCCCGTTTTACTTTTCCTGACGGCATTGATGATTGCCTCCGGCACGCTCGTCGCCTTTGCCCCAAACTACTCGACACTGATGGTTGGACGCGCAATTTTAGGTGTCGCGATTGGTGGTAGCTGGGCAATGTCAACCGCCGTCATGATGCGGATTGCGCCAGAAGGCTTTGTGCCTAAGGCCATCGCTGTGATTCAGGGCGGCACCGCCTTGGCTACTGCGGTCGCCGCACCCATTGGTAGTTTCATGGGCGGACTGATCGGCTGGCGAGGAGCGTTCTTTTGTGTGGTGCCGCTTGCAGCTGTAGCGCTCTGTTGGCAAGCATTTACGTTGCCGAAAATGCCTGGTCAGAATAAGTCTGGATCTGCAACTGATGTGTTTCGGCTGCTAGGTAGCGCCAAAGTCGCGCTGGGCATGGCAGCAGTGGCATTTTTGTTTATGGGGCAGTTCACGTTATTCACCTATCTGCGCCCGTTTCTTGAGTCGGTGACCCATGTTGAAGTGTCTGGACTGTCCCTGGTACTGCTGATTATTGGGGTGGCCGGGTTGGTGGGCACGATGGTGATCGGCTCGGTGTTGAACCGAAGTCTTTACCGGGTGCTGGTGATCATTCCACTTTTGATGTCGGGAATTGCCGTGGCTCTACTTGCCTATGGCAGCTCGATGTGGACTACCGCAGTTTTGCTGGGGGTGTGGGGTCTGATTGCTACATGCGCACCTGTAGGCTGGTTCACATGGCTATCACGCACACTTCCACGAGATGCCGAAACCGGTGGCGGTCTGATGGTGGCGGTGATTCAGTTGGCTATCACGCTTGGCGCGACGGTGGGTGGGTTGCTATATGACGGAGTTGGCTACCAGGCCACCTTCATCGCCAGTGGATTATTTCTTCTGGTGGCTGCGGTACTGGCGTTGCTCGTATCGCGAACGGCTACGCCCCTTCGATGATCCTGTGAGGAGTTTGAGCTGCGCAACAGCAAACACCTTCCAGCGGATTGGCAGCCGGCGACGGGAAGTCCCCAGGGACGGAGAAAGGCGATGTGGTGCTGTGCGACCCACTCAACTACCCAGGATTTTTACTGGCCGCACACAAACTGGAACTGGTCGTGGTTATCAAGGGTCTACCTGGCCCATCAATTCGGCGATCGATTCCGGGCGATTTGCATAGCGCTGCGCCAGCACTGCACAGACCATCAGCTGAATCTGGTGGAACAACATCAACGGCAGGATCAACACACCAATGGTGCTGCCGGCGAACAGCACCTGGGCCATCGGCACACCTGTCGCCAAGCTTTTCTTTGAACCACAGAAGAGGATGGTGATGCGGTCTTCCTGATTGAAGCCGAAGGCTTTGCCCAGTACGGCGGACGCCAGCAATACCAACGCCAGTACGATGCAGCAGACGACGACCAGCCCAGCCAACTGCCATAGCGGAATCTGATGCCAGATACCTTCGATCACCGCCTCACTGAAAGCACCGTAGACCACTAACAGAATCGAGCCCTGATCAACAAACCTGAGCCAACTCTTGTTGCGCGCCACCCAGCTGCCGATATAGCGTCGAGCGATCTGCCCGGCAACGAACGGCAGCAACAGTTGCACGCTGATCTTCAGCATCGCATCGAGCGTCGAGCCTCCATCACCCTGCACATTCAGCAGCAATGTCACCAGCAACGGCGTGAGAAAAATCCCGAACAGACTGGATGCCGCCGCACTGCAAATCGCCGCAGGAATGTTTCCACGAGCCAGAGAGGTGAACGCAATCGCCGACTGTACCGTCGCGGGAAGCGCACAGAGGTAGAGCATGCCCATATACAGGTCGTTGCCGATCATCGGCGACAGCAAAGGCTTGAGTGCCAGACCGACAAGCGGGAACAGAACAAAGGTAAGGCCAAACACCAGCAAGTGCAGGCGCCAGTGGCCGGCACCGGCGATGATCGATTCGCGCGACAGTTTGGCGCCATGCAGAAAAAACAGCAGGGCAATGGCGATGTTGGTCAGCCAGCCAAAACCGACCGCTATCTGACCGCTGGCGGGCAGCAGGCTGGCGAGAATCACCACGCCGACCAGGGTCAGGGTGAAGTTGTCGGGCAAGAAGCGAGGGCGAGTCATAAGGATCAGCATCCGGGGTTGCCAGGAACGTTACGACGACTCTAACGTGCTTGCTGGCTACCGACTAACGCCGATGAGCCAGCAGATGCCGCCTAAAGGACATGACAAGAGTTTCAGGCGCAGTATTCCCGGGCTACCCAGCCTTCCAGGAAACATCAGGTCAGGCGAGTGCCAGACATCAGTCCTTCAGTCAGCAACGACTCCAAAGGCTGGACCAGATGCCGGGTGCGGATTTCATCACCGATTACCGCCACTTCCATCTTGCGTTTAGCGATCACCACATCCAGCAGTCCAGCTTCGTAATCCAAGAACAGGTCGTTAGACAGTCGATTGCGCAACTGCCGCTTGCCGGCCCTTGAACGTCAGCGAAAAACAGAAAAAAATCGCTAACGCAAACCCTGCCGGAAATAACCAGATGCTTTTCCAGTCATGGCTGTCCGCGAAGGCGTAATGGTCGGTCACCTGCCCTGCTACCCAGAAGCCAATCAGCATGCCCAGGCCGTAGGTCGCCAGGGTAATCAGGCCTTGGGCGGAGCTTCTGAAGCGTTCCGAGGCTTTTGCGTCGGTGTAGATCTGGCCCGAGACGAAGAAGAAGTCGTAGCAGATGCCGTGCAGGGCGATGCCGGTGAACAGCATGAAGGCCAAGTCGCCATTGTTACCGTAGGCGAACAACAGGTAGCGCAAGGCCCACGCCAGCATCCCCACCAAGAGCGCGATTTTGATACCGAAGCGCTGAATGAACAGCGGCAGAAGCAGCATGAACAGCACTTCGGAGACCTGACCGATGGCCATTTTCGCCGTGGGGTTGGTCACGCCGATTTCCGCCAGAAACGGATTGGCATTCTGGTAATAAAACGCCAACGGAATGCAGATCAAGATGGACGCGATGAAGAACACCAGGTAGCTGCGGTCTTTGAGCAAGCCCAAGGCATCCAGCCCGAGCATTTGCTTGAGGCCACCATTGCTCGACTCTGGCTTCAGTGGTGCGGTGCGCGGCAAGGTAAAGCTGTAGAGACCCAGAACGAGGGACGCAATCGCCGACATCAGAAAGGTATTGCGCAACCCGCCTGACGAAATCGCGGTTTGGGAATCCCAGGCAAACACAAAACTGATCACCACGCCGGCCACAATCCAACCGATGGTGCCCCACACGCGAATACGGGAAAACTCCAGGGCCGGGTCACTCATCTGCCGGAACGCGACTGAATTGACTAATGCCAATGTCGGCATGTAGATCATCATGTAGGCCAGCACAAACGGATAAAACGTGCTGAAGTCTGGCGCTCGATAAAGCTGGTACAGCAACACGGCGCCTACCAGGTGCAGCACTGCGAGGATGCGCTCGGCATTGAAGAAACGGTCGGCGATCAAACCGATCACAAAGGGCGCGATGATCGCGCCCCAGGACTGTGTCGAGAACGCCATGCCAATCTGACCGCCGCTGGCGCCCAGGTTACTGGCGAGAAATGTACCCAGGGTGACGAACCATCCGCCCCAGATAAAGAATTGCAGGAACATCATTGCGCTTAATCGCGCGGTCATCATGGTCATAACAGTCACCGTCTTATTGTTTTTCTTTTTGGAGAGAGGAACGAACAAGGTTGTCTTCAGGCGTCGGGCAAACCCAACAGTCGTCGATTGAAACCTTCGTCGGACGACACGCTGGCGAAATCATCGAACGCCTTTCGGGTCTTGGTAATCATGTGCTGCTCAATGAACGCCGCTCCTTGCGCGGCGCCCTGTGCGGAATCCTTCAAACAACACTCCCACTCCAGCACCGCCCAACCGGCGAAGTCGTATTGGGTCAGTTTGCTGAAGATCGATTTGAAGTCGATCTGGCCATCGCCCAGGGAACGGAAGCGGCCCGGCCGGTCGACCCATCCCTGATAACCGCCGTAGACACCCGAACGGGCATCGGGCCGGAACTCGGCGTCCTTGACGTGGAACATGCGGATGCGGTCGTGGTAGCGATCGATGAAACCCAGGTAGTCCATTTGCTGGAGCAGCAGATGACTCGGGTCATACAGGATGGTGGCGCGTGGATGGTGATTAACAGCGTCTAGAAAACGCTCGAACGAGGCTCCGTCGTGCAGGTCTTCGCCGGGGTGGATCTCGTAGCACAAATCAACGCCGGCCTCTTCGAAACAATCGAGGATGGGCAGCCAGCGCTTGGCCAGTTCTGCAAAACCTTGCTCGACCAAACCACTCGGCCGTTGCGGCCATGGGTAGAGATACGGCCAGAGCAGCGCGCCGGAAAACGTCGCGTGGGCCTTCAACCCCAACCGCTGACTGGCGCGGGCCGCCAGCTTCAATTGATTGATGGCCCATTCGGTCCGCGCCTGAGGCTGACCGCGTAAATGCGCGGGCGCAAAGTCATCGAACAAGGCATCGAACGCCGGATGCACCGCTACCAGTTGGCCCTGCAGGTGCGTCGACAACTCACTGATCTTGACGCCCGCTTGAGCACACACGGCTATTAATTCATCGCAGTAGCTCTGGCTTTCGGCGGCGCGCGCCAGGTCGATGTATTGCGTGCCCAAGGTGGGTAACTGAACGGCCTTGTAGCCCTGGGACGCCGCCCAGTGAGCAATATTGGCCAGCGTATCGAATGGCGCTTCGGCGGACATGAACTGCGCCAGGAAAATACCTGGACCGCGCAGGCCTGTCGGGGGTTGGGGCGTGGGGTTCACGGGAGGATTCTCCGGGTTCATGGATGGCAGACCAGTTCGGTCCACTTCGTGTCGCCACGATGGTTGGCGATCACGGCTTCGATGAAGGCCATGCCGCGCAATCCCACTTCGATGCCTGGCACACCGGGGGCATCGTGGTCTTCGACGTTGCTGCGGATCGCGTTGGCGAAGTCGCCGTAGAGGTTTGCCATGGCCTCCAGATAACCTTCGGGGTGCCCGGCGGGCAAACGCATGCGCTTGATCGCGGCCTCACACAACCAGGGCTGGCCGACACCGGAACGCAGGATGCGCAACGGTTGATCAAGAGAACGATGAATCAGGCTCGACGGTTCTTCCTGACGCCACTCCAGCCCGCCCTTGTCGCCGTAGACGCGGACCTTCAACGGGTTCTCTTCACCAGCACAGACCTGGCTGGCGATCAATACACCGCTCGCGCCGTCGACCATCTTGAACAGCATCGCGGCATCGTCGTCCAGTTGCCGGCCGGCAATGTGCGTGCCCAACATCGCGCACAGGTGGCTTATGGATTGATCCGCCACGAACTCCGCCAAGGAAAAGGCATGAGTACCGATATCACCAATGCAGCCGCCCAACCCGGATAGCTCGGGCCGATCTCGCCAACCGGCCTGCTTGTTGCCCTGCCCGGCCACATCCTGGCTCAGCCAGCCCTGTGGGTACTCGACGATCACCTTGCGCACCGCGCCGATCACGCCGTTGCGAACCATTTCCCGCGCCTGCCAGACCATCGGATAACCGAGATACGTGTGGGCCAATCCATAAAGGCGGTCGCTGGTTTTCACTACGCTCTCGAGGGCCAGCAGCTCGGACAGATTCAGCGCCGCGGGCTTCTCGCTGAACACATGAAACCCCGCGCTCAGCGCCTGGCTGGCAATTGGGGCATGCAGATGATTGGGGGTGACAATGATCAGCAGCTCCATGCGTTGATCGGCGGGTTGCGCGCGCTCGGCATCCAGCATGTGCTGCCAGTCGCTGTAGCACCGGGAAGCGGGCAATCCGAGCGCCGCGCCCGTGTCCTGATTGTTGCGCGCGTCCCGGCTGAACGCACCGCACACCAGTTCAAAACGCCCATCGAGCCCGGCCGCCTGACGGTGGGCTTTGCCAATGAAGGCGCCTTCGCCGCCCCCGACAAACCCCATTCTTATTTTTGGCACTGGAACACTCATCGCAACTCTTCTCTGTTTGAGGCGGATTCAGGCGGCTTTTCAGAAATGAAGCCCTACGCCAATGTAACCGGTTACATCGTCACGGAAATTTAGGCCCTGTTGTGCGAAGTGTCAAATCCCGGATTAAAATCCACGAACATTTCAGGGCACGGCCGACTTGCGCTAAGCTCGCCAGCCGCACAGTTCGACAACGAGGTGGTCTTGTCCAATATCCGTGAAGTAGCCCGGCTTGCCGGCGTCTCGGTGGCCACGGTATCCAGAACCTTGAAGTCGCCTGAGCGCGTGCTCCCCGACACCCGGGACAAGGTCAACGCCGCCGTGGAAAAGGCCGGTTATCGGCCGAACCTGATGGCGGTGCAGTTTCGCTCGCGTAGAACCGGCAACCTGGTGATTCTGGTGCCGGCAATCGCCAACACTTTTTTCGCCCGGGTGATCAGCGGTGCCCAACAGGCTGCCCAGATCGCCGGGTACCGGCTTTTGCTGTGCGACACCCAGGGCCGCGAGGAAATCGAACGGGAATTCGCCGAGCTGGTGTACGCCCATCAGGCCGATGGCGTGATCCAGCTGCGCGCCTACGACCCTTTTGAAGCGCCCTTCCCCAGCGCCGAGTTTCCTCCTATCGTCAACGCCTGTGAGGTGATTCAAGGCGGCCGCCATCCCACGATCAGCCTCGATAACCGCGCGGCAGCCAAGGCCATGACCGAGCATCTGATCGAACTGGGACACCGCCGGATCGGCCTGATCAAAGGCCCGAAAAGCAGCCCGCTGACCCGCGACCGTGTGGCCGGTTATCAGGATGCATTGCGCCAGGCCGGAATCGCGTCCGACCCCGCTCTGATCTGCCACGGTGATTTCAGCTTGAAGGCCGGTCATGACGGTGCAGCAGCGATGCTGGAGCTGCCCGACCGTCCCTCCGCGCTCTTTTGCGAAAACGATGAAATGGCCATCGGCGCGTTGAAACGAATCAAGCAACAGGGCTTGCGAGTACCCGAGGATATTTCATTGGTGGGTTTCGACGACATCCCCTTCGCGGCGTACTGCGATCCACCCCTGACGACCATCGCGCAACCCGCCGAACTCTTCGGCCAGAAAGCCGTCGAGATGTTGATTGCTCTGATTGAGAAGAAACCGATTGCCCAGCGTCATGTGGTATTGCCCTTTGAGTTGACATTGCGCAATAGCACAGCTGTGGTCAATGAGCGCTGACCAGATCCATTTCAGGAGGTTTACTCCTGCGCCAACCCTAAAAGCCGACGTAACTCAGATGCATTGGTGTTGGCGCGAAAGCCTGGGCCCCCTCGTTGGAAACTTTTGGCGTCGGCCAGTTTGCCAACGACTACGGGTTCGCAACCCGCATCCAGCACAAGCTGCGAGGCAATCTGTACCGCTTCTCGATCATCTCCAGCCAAAGGCACACCCAATTTGTCCACTGAGCGATTTGCAGACGCTTCGATCGCCGTCGCGTCTACAGCGCTAAAAGCACGCACCAGCCGCGCTCCAGCCAGCAATCTGGCCGACGTAGCTCCTACACTTGTTTGCGCCGCCTCGCGCGATAACGCATTGGAATCGTCAGGTGAAGGATTGCAAGCATCAAGCACCACCTTGCCCTTTAAAAGTGGAGCAAGGTCACCACAGACTGAGGGGAAATCTTGCCGGGAGGGCGCGAGGACCCGGCCCCGTAGCGGGCAATGATTTGGAAAGTCGTGCAGAAGAGGATACGAATGTGCTCAACGCTGGGGCACAGAGATTGACTGCGAACGCAATCATTCAACTCCCGAACACTGTGTTCGTTAGTTCCGTGATTTGCTTGGGAACGTTCAGGTTTTCAAATTACGACTTGAGGAGGGGTAGCATCGTTTGGAATTGTGGAGGCGTAACACCCACTAGCGCGGGATTTGCATTTTTACACCACTAACTGAACGGTTTGATCGGACATAATCCCTCCCTGGATGTTTATCAGGCGCAGCGCGTCGTCATTTCATTTCATTTCAGCCAGTTTCTCGCGAAGTTTATTCAAGTTTGTGGCGGGTTTGCGGATTTCGGCGTAGGTGGGAAAAGTCAGCTGCCACTGCGCATCACCAGCAATGAGGGACAGCAGTTGTTCGTCGACTTGAGCTTCGAAAAGGTTAGTGGCCCTGCAGACAAGGTCTGCGCCACCCAGCTTGCGCCGCAGACGCGACTCAGCGTCTTTTTGCTCTGAAGGAGGGCCCTTGTAGGTCAATACCACGCTAGTCATTTCAGTACTCCGAAACCTTCGTAGTCGTTACTCCAACCGACCTTCCTTGTCGCCCCAAAAAGCATTTTTATGATGGCGTCTGTACGTTCTGGCCCACGTGCCATAGCCAGGATATCGGGGTGTTTCGACAACAGACGCGCCGCCATGCCGCTGGTGAACGGCGTCGCCATTGAGGTACCTGACATAATAGCATAGAGCCCTTTTGGGAACGTCGAGATCACCGCTACCCCTACCCCGATGAAGTCCGTTTCTCTCCCATAGTTAGAGAACTGAGCAACGAACTCATTACCTCTTCTGAGCGGGCTTTCATGATTCACCTCAGGCGAGTCGGCGGGATACGTTCCATAGCGTCCCAGCGCTCCCACCGCCAACGCATGGGCATAGCGAGCCGGATACCGAATCAACGGCTCTCCATCGTTCCCTGTCGCGGCAAAGACAACCATGCCAGCATTACGCGCCTGCGCCAGTAAATCCGACACCTCAGGCATGGCTTCAAGACTTCCCATGCTGATGTTCAGCACATCGCACCCATCTGCTATCGCCCGCTCAATCGCGGCAGCTATCTCGATCGACCTGGCCCGTCCCCGATTTCCTGTCTTGGGGCACACCCGATATGCAAACAGACGGCAAGCTGGCGCAAGCCCATATACCTCTGTCCCGGGTAACTTCTTGGCCGCTATGGTGCCTGCGACATGAGTGCCGTGCCCAAGGCCATTATCCAGGAAGTCAGCGGTGTCTTCGCCCAGTACCAGGCAAGCACCTGCGGCCACGTCCAACGCTTCGTGCGGGCCCACTCCACAATCTATGACGCCGACACTGACATTCGCGCCGGCATCCTCCTCATAAGCAGCGTAATGGGTGAACAGGCCAAAAACATAAGGGATCAGTGGCTGCAGCTGAATGCTCACACGCTTTGGTGCTGCCGTTCGCTCAAAACCGGAAACGAACACCGACCAGTGGGTGTGCTCAGGTTCGACGATGATCAGTTCGATTTTTGGATAGATGATAGGGATCGAAAAAAGGGCGATTCCGTCGCTGTCGGACTCGGCGCTGACATGGGTGCCATCCCAGTTTACAAGCGCTCGAACGCTAACCTTTGCCACCGGCTTGCCTTGCGCATCTGTAAGGCGCACTTCGAAGCGTTTGCCCCTCATGCCCTCGACAACCTGTACAGCGAAAGCATCCAGCTCATCGCCCATTGGCCGAATGTACTGCGGATAGAGCCATGTTGCAGAGGACACTTTCAATCCAGGTGAGTTGCTGCGCATTGCCATGAGCGCGGAGGCGTTCGCTTTAACGGCCATCGACCCATCGAACTGGTGAAGCAAGTCCATCTTGGGTGCCGCCCTCCTTCCTCCTCTGGCGAAAGCTGCGGCACCGTTACCAAGCCCCAGAATCGAAGCCGCCTGTACTTCAGGACTATCTGCCGTGCCTTGCGCGGGCAAACGCACAACGACGACATCAGAGAACTTGTCCTCTTCAATTGTACGTGCCCGACGAAGCCGTTTCACGAGCTGCTCAAGCTGCCCGCGCTCTGCAAAATCCGCATCACCGCTGAGAACATCACGCGAATGCACGACGCTTGGCTTGGCCGTACCGGCCTTACGCTTGACAGGCATGTCGCACAACCTCCACTTCCCTAGAGTTGAGATTCAGATGACCTGAGACTAGCACGTACCTGTGCACTCGAATGTGACGCTCTCGCCTGCACCTTTAGCGGTGCCCGATCAAACTTATGCCAACGCTCCATGCCTTGCGCAGCAAGCCAACCGACAGCCAAATTGACTTATCCCGACTTGGTGGAGCAGCCCCTATCGGCCGCACCGAATACCAACACAAGGCCCACTGAGCAACCTCGTGCTGGTGGCGGGTCAGAATGTCCCGCGCAGGGTCACAGCGACGTTGCGTGGGTCGCCGTAGTAGTAACCGGTCGCGTTGGCGCCCACCTTCTTGTAGTAGTTCTTGTCGAAGATATTGTTGGCATTGAGTTGCAGCGAGTAGTGCTCGTTGAAGCGGTATCCCAGCAGCGTGTTGTAAACCGCATAACCGCTTTGCGTGGCTTTGGCAGTACCGGTACGCGAGTAGATGTCGCTTTGCGCATTCACGCCGCCGCCGACAGTCCAGGCGGCGTATTCGCCCGGCAAGCGATAGGTGGTGAACAGCTTCAGCTGGCGCTTGGGATCGGTCGAGCGCAGCACGTTGCCGGTGTTGCTGACAGTGTCTTTCAGGTACTCGGTAGTGGTGTAGGTATAGCCGCCGCTGACCTGCCAGCCAGGCAGCACTTCACCGGACACTTCCAGTTCGAAGCCGTCGCTGCGATTCTTGCCGGCGGCGATCTTGCAGTAGCCGGAGGCATAGTTGGGTGGGCATGGGTTGGGACCGCTCAGGTCGTCCAGCGGGTTGCCGACCTGGTTGATGCGGAACAGCGCTAGCGAGGTGTTCAACTTGCCCTCGTAAAACTCGCCCTTGATGCCCAGTTCATAAGCTTCGCCGGTGGTCGGGTCGAGTACCGAGCCGGTCACGTCGGTGGCGGTTTGCGGGTTGAAGATCTCGGTGTAACTGCCGTACACGCTGAAGTTCTTATTCAGGTCGTAGATCAACGCGGCATACGGCACGACCTCTTGATCGACACTGAACTTGCCTGAACTCTTGGTGTTGTTTTCCTGCTCGTAGTCGAACCAGTTCAGGCGCGCTCCGATAATTGCGGTCAGCGGGTCGGCCAAAGAGATGCGCCAGGTAGCGTGGGCCGCTTCCTGGGTGGTACGGGTCATCACCGGGCTGGCGGTGATGTTGATCGACGGTTCGGCGAGGGAGAATTTCGGGTCCCAGGTGCGGATGTCGTAGACGCCCGAGGGGGTGAAGTTGGTGGCCGAGGCGGTCGAGTCGTTACGGATACGTTCGACACCGAGCATCAGCTCATGCTCGCGACCGAGCAGGTCGAATTGGCCGTTGAGGGTGGCGCTGAGGTTGGTTTGTTCGCTTTCGCCGCCGTCACCCTCGGTGACCTGGTAGTTCATCAAGTACGGATTGGTGGTGCTGGCGCGGGTGAAGTAGGTCTGCTTGAAACCGTTGTCGTCCAGCCGAAAGTGCGTGCGGGTCCCCGACACTTTAAGCGTCCAGTCATTGTCGAAAATATGCTCCAGCTCGGCAAACGTCTGCAGATTGCTGCGGTTCCAGCGGTTCCAGTCGGCCCCCAGGTAAGTGCTGCGCGACAGGTCGAGCGGTGAGCCGTCGAAGTTTGCCGGCAGGCCGCCCCAGGACCCCGTGGCATCCAGTTTGGTGTACTCGATGCCGCTGGTGATCGTGGTGCGCTCGCCCAGGTCCGCCGCCAGCACGCCGTAGAAGACGTTCTTGCGTTCCATGCGGCTGTCCTGGAAGGAATCCTTATCGTCGTGCACCGCAATCATCCGGCCGCGGATGGCGCCGCTGTCGATAAGCGCGCCGGAGAGGTCGGCGACATAACGTTGCGAATCCCAGGAGCCGGCAGTGACCGTGGCCGAGCTCTGGAAGTCGCGGGTCGGACGCTTGCGCACCAGGTTCACGGTGCCCGACGGATTGCCCGCACCGCGCAGCATCCCGGTTGCGCCGCGCAAGATTTCGGCGCGGTCAATGATCGCCGCGTCGCTCTGGATGAACGCGCCGTTACCACTGCCCTGCACTACGGTGGCGCCGTCATACTGGATCGCATCGATCTGATAGCCGCGCGAATAGTAGGTAACCCGTTCGCTATCCACATAGTCGACGACGATGCCCGGGGTCTGCTCCATCATGGTCGTCAGGTTGGTGATGTTCTGGTCATCCAGGCGCTGGCGGGTCAGTACCGACACCGACTGCGGGGTATGGCGCAGGGTCTGGGGCATCTTGCCGATGGTTACCGCGCCGGTGGTGTAGGAGCCGGTGTTCTCGGTGGTTACGCCCAGGTGTTCGCCGGAGATGCTGGTGGCACCCAGTTCCAGTGCGTTGCCGCTGGCCGTCGCCGGCACCAGCAGGAAGCTGGTATCCGATGTTTGCTGGATCTGCACGTCGCTGCCTTGCAACAGTAGCGAGAGGGCCTGGGTACTGTCGTAGGTGCCCGATACGCCCGAGGTTTGCTTGCCTTGCAGGCTGGAGGCGTCGTAGGACAGGTTCAACCCGCCCTGACGCGCCAGCTGCTCGAGTGCCGCACTTAGTGGCCCGGCGGGAATGTTCCAGCGTTTCGCCTGTTGGGTCGCAGCGGCCTGCTCGGCATTGGCCAGCAGCGGCACGGCAGCGCTGACGATGGCCAGGCCGAACAGCGCGCAACGGATGGCACGTTGCAGCGGTTCGGGTTGAGCAATACTTGGGTGAATCATTCGGGGCTCCTAATGGGATAAGTCGCAGAGTTTTAGTCTTTATCCCTACAGGTCGAGCACGAATGCGAAACCACCTCATTTAGTTTTATAAATTTTTCAGGCGTGTGAAACGCTGACCCAATAGCGGGTGCGGTAATCGATCCGTATCGGCAACGCCTTGGCGATCAATGCCAAGATCTGGTCGGTATCGGCCAGTTGATAGGTGCCGAAGACTTTCAGCCCGGCGACCTCGTCAGTGCAGCGCAGCATGCCAGGGCGGTAGCGTGACAGTTCGGCGATGAATTCCCCCAGTGGCATCTGCTGCACGCTAAGTACGCCTTCGCTCCAGCCCCACGGGTCACCATGGCTGATGACCGGCCGAACCTGCCCGTTGGCAGTCAACAGCAGTTGTTCGCCGGGGCGGGCGATGCTCAATGTCTTGCCATTATCGCCCTGCAGTGTCACATCGCCCTGGCGCACCGCCAGAAATGTTCCTTCGGGGCGTTCGCGCACCAGCAGGCGCGAGTTCAGGGTTTGCAGCACGCCGTCGCGGGTGGTGACCCGGAACGGCCGAGGATCGGTGCCGGTGTCGATGGCCACCTCGCCCCGAACCAGGCTCAGGGCGCGCAGGTCGGTATCGAATCGCAGGTCGATGGCGCTCGCGGTATTGAGTTGGATCTGGCTGCCGTCATCGGTGTGGTAGGTGCGTCGCTCACCGGTGGCGGTGTGTTTTTCCGCCATCAGCGAGGACAGGCCGAGCTGATCGCGGCCGATCCAGCCCAGGCTGCTGGCGGCTGTGACAACGCCCAGCAGCTTGAGGCTGTCACGCCGGCTGATCCGCCGCCGTTGCGTACCTTCCAGGGTACGCCGGCTGAGGTCACGCGGCAGGCCGGCGAACTCTTCGCTCATGGCCTCGACATGGGCCCAGGCCAGGGCGTTATGCGGATGGCGCTCCAGCCAGCGACGGAAGTCCTGCTCGGTTTGTGTGCTGGGCTGGTTGTAGCGCAGTTGCACCAACCAGTCGATGGCCTGGTCGACGTGGGCCTGGCCCGGTGAAACTTCAGGATTGGGCATGACGCAACCGGTAACAGGTGGCCATGGCCTTGGCCAGATCACGCTCGACCGTGGCGCGGGAAATCCCCAGGTGCGTTGCGATCTTCGGGCAGCTCATGTCGTCGAGTTGAGCATGCAGGAAGACCTGGCGCACCCGTGGATTGAGTTGCATCAGCAACTGGTCGAGGCGCTCCAGAATGTCGAGTATGACCCAGCGCTGTTCTTCGGATGGCGCTTCGTTGGGCGGCATATGTGCCAGGCTTTCGAGGTAAGCCTGCTCGAGGGCGCGCCGCCGGAACTGATCGATCATCAGGCCGCGGGCGATGCTGCTCAGGTAGGCGCGCGGCTCCTTGAGCGGGTGCGCGTGGCGGGCCTTGAGCAGGCGCACGAAGGTGTCCTGGGCCAGATCCGCGGCATGCGCATGACAGCCTACACGGCGACGCAACCAGACGTTGAGCCAGGAATGATGGGAGCGATAGAGCAAGTCCACTTCAGCGGGGTTCAGCGTGTCACTCGTGTGCATCGGCGGCGGGACCCTGCGCGTGGGTTGTTATTGAAAATCGTTCTCATTCTATGCGCATAGTTGTACGGGATGCAATTGCAAATGTTTTTCATTTAGGCGCTGGCATCGAGCACCTGAAACCGGAGCAAGTCCTGTGACTGAGTCGAGTCGGGGTTTAGAAGCTCGCCTGCAGTTTCAGGCCGTGTACCGCTGCCGCTGAGTTTGAAGCCGGCCTTTCATGGCAGGCTCCATTCAGAAAGATTGACCCGACAGCACCTGATCGTGCTCGTGGTGACTCACATTCAGCGGTTGCCAAGCTGCTCGATCACACCTTGGGCCTTCAATTCGGCCAGGCGTCCATCATCGAGCCCCAATTGGCGCTTGAGCACTTCATCCGTGTGCTCACCCAGCATCGGCGCGGGACGCAGGTACTCTACCGGCGTGCCGGACAGCTTGATGGGGCTGCCTACCGTGACGAAGTCTGGCTTCAATGGGTGAGGAATATTCACCAGCATGTCGCGCGCCTTCACCTGCGGTTCGTCCAGTGCCTGGGCGATGCTGTTTATCGCGCCCACTGGCACGCCCTGCGGGTGAATCCGTTGCACCCACTCATCGGCACAGTCGCCAAGGAAATGTTGCGACAGAATCCTGATGATCTCCTCGCGGTGGGCCACCCGATCCGCGTTGCGGGCAAAGCGCGGGTCTTTGGGTAAATCAGGGAGACCAATGGCCCCGCACAGGGCGATGAACTGGCTGTCATTTCCGCAAGCGATGATGAAATCGCGATCATTGGCACGGAACACCTGATACGGAACGATGTTCGCGTGAGCGTTGCCATAACGCCCCGGCGGCTTCCCAGAGGCCAGATAGTTCTGGCTTTGGTTGCACAGCGTGGCAACCTGCACATCAAGCAAGGCCATGTCGACGTGCTGACCCAGGCCGGTTTTTTCGCGACTGAGCAATGCGGCCTGAATGGCGACGGTGGAGTAAAGCCCTGTCATCAGATCGGAGAACGCCACCCCCACTTTCTGTGGACCGCCCCCAGGTAGATCATCGCGTTCGCCGGTGATACTCATCAGCCCGCCGATTCCCTGGATGATGAAGTCGTAGCCTGGCTCGGCAGCACGCGGGCCGGTCGCCGACCGCTGCGTACAGATTTATGGTGGCGCCGGCTATGTGAGCGAATATGCCATCGAGCGCTTCTATCGGGATGTTCGCCTGTTCCGCATTTATGAAGGCACCAACCAGATCCAGCAGCTGGTCATCGCCCGAAACATGATCCGCGACGCTCAAGGCTGAGGCCACGGGCTTTCAATTTACGTCTCAAGTCCCCTCCCCCATAAATACAATAAGGTAACGCTATGGACGCTGCTGCTCAGGCGAGTGCGACTACGCACGCCAAAACCAGTACCTGGGTGCTGGTCTTCATCTTCTGCTTTCTTGGATTGTTGATCGACGGTGCCGATCTGATGCTGCTTTCCTACAGCCTCAGCAGCCTGAAGACTGAATTTGGCCTGAGCAACGTCGAAGCCGGCAGCCTGGATCAACGCTCAAGCCGAGCGTGCCAAGAAGAAAATCGAGGGCATCCAAAAGCCATCCTCCGAAAAGCGCGAGAGCATGTACAAGCTGATCTTCGGTGATCCGCAGGCTCGCCGGATGTTTATCTTCTGGGCCCTGACTGCCGGCTTTCTGCAGTTCGGCTACTACGGTGTGAACAACTGGATGCCGACGTATCTGGAAAGCGAGCTGGGCATGAACCTCAAATCCATGACCGGCTACATGGTCGGCACCTACACCGCCATGATCCTTGGCAAGATTCTCGCCGGCCTGGCGGCAGACCGTATCGGTCGCCGTACCGTGTTCGCCTTCGGTGCCTTGGGAACTGCGGTATTCCTACCGGTGATCGTGCTGTTTCAAAGCCCGGAAAACATCCTGTGGATGCTGGTGGTGTTCGGCTTTTTGTATGGCATTCCTTACGGTGTGAACGCCACCTACATGACTGAAAGCTTCGAGGCCAAATTCCGCGGATCCGCCGTAGGCGGCGCCTAAAACATCGGGCGCCTGGGCGCAGCAATTGCTCCGGCAGCTATCGGCTTCCTCGCCTCTCACGGCTCGATAGGCGTGGGTTTCCTGGTCATGGGTGCAGCCTACTTCATCTGCGGCGTGATCCCGGCGCTGTTTATCAAGGACAAACAGTTCGACCCACAGAAACAATAGAACCTGAGGGACGTTGAAAAACAGACAGAAAAATGGACTTCAAACCGCTGTGTTGAGACTTCAGGAGTTTACGGAATGACGCTGTCATTTCTTTTCGCTTGTCGTGACCAATCATTCCTCGCTTACATAGAAAAAAACCTGTGCAGCGAGGAATACCCCAATGCCAATGCGTGTCACAAAAAAGGGCCAATGGACGGCACCCATCAGCTTGACATTTTCAGCGTCGACATTCGATAAAGATCAGAACGGGAACACATCGGCACTGGTTATGGAGAACCGGCTGTCATGACCCAGTCCTCCATCAGTGAGTCCATAGCCATCGTCCATCCCATCACCTTGAATCGCGGCGTAAACGCAGAGGTATGGGACACTGAAGGCAAGCGCTACATCGATTTCGTCGGTGGGATTGGCGTCCTGAACCTCGGCCATTGCAATCCACGAGTGGTCGAGGCCGTTTGCAACCAAGCCTCCAGGCTGACCCATTACGCGTTCAATGCCGCGCCGCATGCTCCCTACAAGCAATTGATGGCACGCCTGGCGGAGTTCATTCCCGTCACCTATCCGGTTAGCGGCATGCTGACCAACAGTGGTGCCGAGGCTGCCGAGAACGCCCTGAAAATTGTCCGGGCGGCGACCGGCCGTACTGCGGTCATTGCGTTCGATGGCGGTTTTCACGGACGAACGCTTGCCACGCTGAATCTTAACGGCAAGGTAGCTCCTTATAAGCAGAAAGTCGGTGCGTTACCAGGCCCTGTTTACCACCTGCCTTACCCCAGCGAAGATAGTGGTGTCACTTCGCAAGAAGCGCTGAAAGCCCTGGATCGCCTGTTCAGCGTAGAGATCGACGTTAGTGAAGTCGCTTGTTTCATTTTGGAACCCGTGCAGGGCGAGGGAGGATTCCTCGCCCTCGACCCTCAGTTCGCGCAAGCGTTACGCAGGTTCTGCGACGACAAGGGCATCTTGCTGATTGTCGATGAAATCCAGTCCGGATTCGGCCGTACGGGGCAGCGCTTTGCATTTACCCGGCTGGGTATCGAACCCGATTTAATCCTGCTGGGCAAAAGCATTGCCGGCGGCCTTCCACTGGGAGCGGTAGTCGGTAAAAAGCACCTGCTCGACATCTTGCCAAAAGGCGGCTTGGGTGGGACTTACTCAGGTAACCCGATTGCCTGCGCAGCTGCGCTCGCCACACTGGATGAGATGACCGACACCAATCTTTCTGCCTGGGGCGAAAATCAAGAAAAGGCAATCGTTAGCCGGTATCTGGCGTGGCAGCAAAAGAAGCTCTCGCCTTATCTCGGAAAATTGACCGGTGTGGGCGCCATGAGAGGTATCGAGTTGATGACTCCTGAAGGATCGCCAGCGACTTCGGTGCTTGCCCAGCTGCTGGGGAGTGCCAGACAAAACGGTCTGCTTTTGATGCCTAGCGGGAGATCCCGCCACATCATTCGACTGCTGCCACCGCTGACTATCGAACCTGAAATCCTGAACGAAGGCCTCGACATTTTTGAGAGCTGCCTGGCAGAAATTCGCTAAATACAGGATCGACCGGAGGACTGCACCGGACCGAGCCAGAATATCAACGACTCAACTCTTTACACCGCACTATCCGACTCAGGAGATAACAATGAATAAAACCATTTCTCGTCGTAGTGGAGGTCAGATTCTGGTGGATGCATTACGCATCCATGGCGTTAAAAGAGCCTTCTGTGTTCCGGGAGAAAGCTACCTCGCGGTTCTCGATGCATTGCATGACGTTCAGGAAGAAATCGATCTGGTGGTATGCCGTCAAGAAGGTGGTGCGGCCTATATGGCGGAAGCCTACGCAAAACTCACTGGTGAACCAGGCATCTGCTTCGTTACCCGAGGCCCGGGCGCGACAAATGCCTCTATTGGTGTTCACACTGCGTTCCAGGACTCGTCGCCCATGATTCTGTTCATCGGCCAGGTCGCTCGCGATCAACACTATCGCGAAGCCTTTCAGGAAGTTGATTTTCGTCAGATGTTTGGCCCGTTGGCGAAATGGGTCGTGCAGATAGACGACGCACGCCGAATCCCGGAGCTGATCAGTCAGGCGTTCCATCGTGCGGTCAATGGCAGACCCGGGCCTGTTGTAGTCGCTTTGCCAGAAGACATGTTGACCGAAATGGCAGAAGTGGCCGATGCGGGGCCATTCAAACATGTTTTGATGACACCCGCAGTCGAGCAAATGAGCGCAATGCAGCAACTGCTGAAGCAGTCCGAGCGCCCATTGATGGTGCTGGGTGGCAGTGGCTGGGATGCCGGGTCAGTGCACGACATTCAGCTTTTCGCTGAACAGCAGAACCTCCCGGTAGCAGCCTCTTTTCGCTGCCAGGACCTGTTCGACAATCGACATCCGAACTATGTCGGCGATCTCGGATTCGCCGCATCCGCCCAACTGTCTTCAGCGGTCAAGGACGCCGATCTGCTACTGGTAGTGGGCTCCCGAATGGGAGAGGTCTCGACAGGCGGATACGCTGCTTTGGATATCCCCATCCCCAAACAACAATTGATCCATGTTCATCAAGGTATCGAAGAGTTGGGACGCGTCTACCAGCCAGCGCTGGCGATTAACAGCAGTATGTCGAGCTTCGCAGCCATGGCCGCCCGGCTTGCGCCCACCCCGTCACAACGTCACCGTGAATGGACGCGCGCGCTGAACGATCACTATCAAGGTAACCTGGAATGCCCCGCCTCCCCTGGCGATGTTCAACTGGGCGAAATCATTGGCTGGCTGAATCGGCGGCTACCCGATGACGCCATCCTCACCAATGGTGCCGGTAACTACGCCGTCTGGCTGCAACGCTTTTATCAGTATCGCCACTACCGCACCCAGCTCGGCCCAACCAACGGCTCCATGGGCTACGGTGTTCCTGCTGCAGTGTCCGCGAAACTGACCTGTCCGGACCGAGTGGTGGTTTCGTTCTCAGGGGATGGCTGCTTCTTGATGAATGGTCAGGAGCTGGCTACGGCAGCGCAATATGGTGCCAAGGTGATTTTCGTGGTGATCAACAACGGCATGTACGGAACAATCAGAATGCACCAGGAGCGCAACTACCCAGGACGGGTTTCAGGGACTGAATTGCTTAACCCGGATTTCGCGGCACTTGCCCAAGCCTATGGACTCCATGGCGAGGTGGTAACAACGACGTCGGAATTTGCACCCGCGTTTGAACGCTGCCTTGAGATGTCCCGGCCATCCTTGATTGAAGTCAGAGTCGATCCTGAAGCATTGACTCCTCGACTTAGCCTGACTCAGATCAGAGAGCAATCAAGCAAAAAGTAGACCGCAACAAATCCTCCCTTATGGGCGCCTGATCACGACTGACAAGGCGCCCTTTTTTTGAAAGCAAGTCTAGGTTATGAGGTCGCTGATCAGGCCTGACCCGATGGTTCAAAGCACCCCGGGCACCACCAGGGTCAACCAGGCAACACAGGGTCCCACCAGGGCAATCACCGCGCTGTAGATCAGCAGGCTGCGCAACACTTTTTCTCGCTCCTGCAGGGGTGTATTGGCAACCACCAGCGCGCCATTGGTGGAGAACGGGCTGGTGTCGACGATGGTGGTGGAAATGGCGATGGCCGCGACCACGCCGACCGCACTGATGTGGCCCTGGCTCAAGAATGGCACGGCCAGGGGAATGATCACCCCCAGCAACGCCGTGGACGAGGCGAAGGACGAGATAATTGCGGCGGTGAAGCACAGCAGCAAAGCCACCAGCAGCGGCTCACCCAAGCCGGAGATGCCATGGGCGACATAGTCGATGGTACCGATGGTCTGCATCACTCCGATGTAAGTGATGATCCCGGTGATCAGCAGTACAGTCGACCAACTGACCTTGTCGATGGCCGCCTTCTGCGCCGTAGGCGCGAACATGGCCAAGACCACCGCGACCGTCATGGCCACCAAGCCGATATTGAACTTGAACACTAATGCCGAGATCGCCAGGGCCAACAGCCCGACCAGCGTCGACAGCTTGGCCCAGTCCAGGCCGCTGGCGGTCTGTAGCGGCGCACCGGCGCCCGTCAGGTCAGCGCGGTGATAAGCCGGGGAAGCCGGCGTACCGCCGTGGCCAAGAATGGCCAGCGATGCACCAGCAGCATGCAACTCGAGACCGGGCGAGGCCGGCACCAGTGACAGGCGAGCGCTGCGCAAACCACCGAAGACTACGAATACCACCATGGCAATCCCCAGGTTGAACAGCAGGCTGGTGATGAACAGAGTGAACGGTGCATAAGGCAGCCCGGAGGACGCAACGATCTGATTGGTTATGCCACCGAAAATACTCACAGGCGAGAAGCTGCCGCCTTGGGCGCCGTGAATCACCATCAGCCCCATGAGCACCGGGTTGATGCGGTACTGCACGGCGAAGTTGAGCGCGATAGGCGCAAGGATCGCTGCCACCGCAGGGCTCAGCGCACCGAAACCGGTGAGCAGCGCCGCCACCACGAACATCACCCAAGGTATCCAGGCGACATGGCCACGCACCATCAACACTGCCCGTTCGATCAGCCAGTCGATGGTGCCATTGTTCTGGGCGATGCCGAACAAATAGGTGACACCGACCAACGTCAGGAACAGGTCACTGGGAAAACCGGCGAAGATGGTCGCCGCTGTCATGTCCATTATCACCGAACCGACGATAAAGGCCGCCGCGAACGCCAGCGCGCCCATGTTGATGGGCAACACGCTGGCGATGCCGAAAATGACCACCAGTACTAAAATCGACAGAATCTCATTATTCATTTCAATCTGACTCCCCGCATTCGGACGGTCCCGCAGGTACCGTCCTTGTTGTTATTTTTCCGGGATATGGAGCAACCGACTCACGTCAGAAATCTGTCGTGCTAATTGCCACTAAACACCGCCGGCCGGCGCTCGGAAAAGGCTGCCAGCCCTTCGCCAAAGTCAGCACTTTCGCAGGCTTGTCGGCGCAGTTCGGCAATCTGTTCCATCGCCTGCACCGGCATCGGTTGCAGGTCTTCGAGGATACGCAGCTGTTCCTTGACCGCCGCAACGGCCAGCGGCGCTTTGCTGGCGATGCCGTGCGCCAGTTCCAGCGCGGTCGCTTCCAGCACATCAGTGTCGACCAGTCTGTTGATCAGACCAAACCGTTCCGCGCGCTGCGCATCAAGCTTCTGTGCAGTGAAAAACATCTCCTTCAACACATGAATCGGCAAATTGTTGAAGAAGCGCAGCAATCCGCTGGTGGTGTACGGCAATCCAATGTTCACTGGAGTCATGGCAAAGCTTGCGCTGCGGTCCGCGACGACCATGTCGCAGCTCATTACCAGATCCACCGCGCCGCCCCACACCGAGCCGGACACCAGGGCAATCACCACGCCGGGATAGGCGCGGATGCGGCGCAATACCTGTTCGAGCGGTTTGCCGTAGGCAATCGGGTCGCGGTCGTGTTGCAGTTCGCGGATATCGTGGCCGGCACTCCACACGGATTGGCCGACTTCGCTGCCGAGGATCACCACCGGGATGCGTTGTGACGCCAGGGCGACGAGGCTTTCGTCGAGCGCCGTCAGCAGTTGTGCGCTGAGTGCATTGCGGTGTGTGGGGTTGCTGAAGACCAGCCGCGCGATGCGTTCATCGACCCGGTTGACGGTCACGGTAGCGCAAGAGATTGGATTCATTGTGCGGTTCCTGTTGATTGCGCGCAGGTCATGTTGTCGGAGTCCTGGAACACTACTTTAGCGGCGAGCAGTGCGTTGATCGATGCAGCGTCGAAACCGGCTTCGCGCAGTACTTCGACGGTGTGTTCGCCAAGCAGTGGCGGTGGGCGGCTGGCAACGCCGTCAGTGGCGCCGAACACCGGGGTCACGACCTGACGCAGTGCGCCGAGTGTCGGGTGCGTGAGTGTCTCGGTCAGCTGGCTGTGCAGCACCTGCGGGTCGTCGAAGACCTCATCGAGTGTGTTGATCGGGCCAGCGGGTAATCCTGCGTCGACGAACAGCGTGGTCCACTCGCGTTTGCTGCGGGTTTTCAAACGGGTTTCCAGAATTTCTCTCAATTCGTCACGACGTTCGACCCTCGCTTCATTGGTGGCGAAGCGCGGATCGTCCGGCAACTCGGGCAACTCGAGCAGTACGCACAAACGCCCCCACATGGCCGAGGTGATCGGCGCCAGATTGAGCGGGCCGTCCTTTGTCTGGAACACGCCGTAAGGCGCAATCACCGAATGGGCGTTGCCGCTGCGACGCGGCACATCCCCCAGGCTGAGGTAGCGTTGGCCGTGCACACTCAGCAACCCGACCAGACTGGCCAGCAGCGACGTGCCGACATGCTGGCCGCGCCCGGTGCGCTCGCGCTCCAGCAGCGCGGCCAGCACCGCTGTCACCAACCACATGCCCGAGGTCAAATCGCCGATGGCGGTGCCGGTGCGCGTCGGGTCGCCATCGACGAAACCGGTCAGGCTCATCAGCCCCGAGTAACCTTGGGCGATCTGGTCGAAGCCCGGCCAACTGCTCATCGGCCCGTCGGCGCCAAAGGCGTTAATGCTGCCCATCACCAGTCGCGGATTACGGGCGCTGAGCACCTCATAACCGAGGCCCATGCTTTCCAGCGTGCCGGGTTTGAAGTTCTCGATGACGACGTCGGCGTCATCGATCAGCTGCTCGATGGTAGCCAGCCCTTTGGGGTTGCGGAAGTCAATGCACATGCCGCGCTTGTTGCGGTTACACGATAAATAGTAGGTGCTCACGCCCCGGTCGAAGGGGCCCCAGGTGCGGCTCATGTCGCCAGTCGGGCCGGGCTCGATCTTGATCACATCGGCACCGAGGTCTGCCAGCACCATGGTGCAGAACGGCCCCGACAGTGCGCGACTCAGGTCGACGATTTTCACGCCTTGCAAAGCTTGCATAGGGTTCTCCAGTGGCGCTTCGTTTGTTGTGGGACGAGTCTAGGCGTCGTATCTCATAATCTTCAAATATGATATTCCTCTGTACCCATCGGAAAATTATATGGCTTAGGAGGTACGCATGGACCTGCGCCAGTTGCGGTATTTCATCAAGGTGGTCGAGTGCGGCAACATCACCCGCGCCAGTGAAGCGCTGCATATTGCGCAGCCCGCGATCAGCCAGCAGATGCGCAATCTGGAACTGGATATGGCTGTGCAACTGCTTGAGCGCAGCGTGCATGGCGTGGTCCCCACTGCGGCCGGGCAGACGCTTTACCGGCATGCCATCGAACTGCTGCGCCAGGCCGACGGCACCCAGGAACTGCTGCGCCAGGACGCCGACTTCCCGCAAGGCAAAGTCTCGGTCGGCATGCCGTCGAGTACCGCGCGCATGTTGGCCATTCCGCTCGCGCGCAGGATTCGCAGCCGTTATCCGGGCATCAAGTTGGAATTGATCGATTCCCCGAGCGCCGAACTCGGACGCCTGATCACGGTAGGGCGGGTGGCACTGGCAGTGAATGTCGATGTGGTCGAAACCCGGGGCATGGCTTTCCGGCGGCTGTTAACCGAAACGCTGTACTTGGTGGCGTGGCCGGAATTTGTATTACCGGATGAACCGGTGTCGATTGAGGCATTGGCGAAGATGCCGCTGGTGCTGCCCTGTGCCCCGAACACGATTCGCAGTCGGGTCGAATTTGCTCTGCAGGAGTCCGGCCTGAAATGCGAGGTTGAGTTCGAAGCCAATTCCACCGACCTGTTGTTCTCAGCCGTCAAGGCGCAGCTCGGTGTCACGATCCTGCCGTGGGCCGCTGCCCATGTTGAGCTTGTGCAACACAGGCTCAAGCTGGCCAGGATCGATCATCGACTGTTCAAGCGCGATCTTTCGCTGTGCTGGCATGACACGGTTGTCGAGAGCAATGCCGTGCAGAAGGTCAAGTCGACCATTTTCGAGCTGTTCGAGGAATTCGGGCGGCAGCCGGGGTGGGCAGATGGGCAGTAATGGGGCATTGGATTTTGTGCGGTGTTGGGGGGGGCGTCGCGGGCAATGATGCGCCTCATCGAGGCGGCACTGGCAGAGGCCGATTGTTCGGCGGTCGATGAGTTCGACAAAGAGGCGCTGCGTATCATCAATCACGGATACGCGGACCTTTAGCCACATCAGCCGCTGAAAGGCGCCCGCCAAAGACAGTCAAAACTGACAGCCAATTACACCAGCAATTGTAGGACGGCTCTTGATCGCCCACGCCCTATTGAGGCGCCAAATCTTGTCTGCCTAGAGTGGTGCCAGCAGCGAACGCCTGAACGCCATCACCCAGGAGGTACTTGCCTCACTGGACAAAATTCTCAAGCTCTAATCCCTATGTGAAAACCATCAGGAGGCTCTATGCCTGCCGTCGTTTTGGTCGGTCACGACCATGCTTGTCCAGCGTGTGGCCCGGTCACTGTCGCCAGTGGATCGGGGAGTTTCACTATCAACGGCCGGGCTGTCGCCCGCGCTGGTGACACACTCAGTTGCGGTGCCGTAATTACCAACGGTTCGGCTTTGATGACTATTGAGGGCCAAGCTGTTGCACGGATCGGTGACGCCACCGACCACGGCGGAATCCTGGAAAACGGCGATGCCAGCTGGCTGATCAACTGACCCGGACTCACAACAAGGAGGTTTCATGCCCCGTCAAAGCGATCTGCGTTACACCTTCGAACCGCTACGGGGTGATCCCTTCGAGGTGGTTTCGTTCACGCTTGAAGAAGGCCTGTCTCAGCCCTTCCAACTCAAGCTGGAACTGGTCAGCCATCATCCCACCATCGACTTCTACCGCATGCTCGACCTGGCTGCGCTGTTCACCATTTGGCGCGATGACACTGCGGTGCGTTATGTCCACGGCCTGGTCAGCCTGTTCACCCAGGGCGACACCGGCTTTCGCCGCACCCGCTACACCGCCGTGGTCGAACCAACCCTGGCGCGTTTCGGCCTACGTTCCAACTGGCGGATTTTCCAAGGCCAGACCGTGCCCAACATCATCACCAGCGTGCTGGCTGAGCAAAAGCTGACCGACATCCACAGCGAGATATGCTTCGACCACCAACCGCGCGAATACTGCGTACAAGCCGGTGAAACCGACCTCGACTTCATCGCCCGCCTCGCCGCCGAAGAAGGCCTGCTCTACACCTTCGAACACCGCGCCGACGGCCACACCCTTGTCCTTACCGACCGCGTCGGCGGCCTGGGCACCATCGGCACCCACAAACACTGCCCAGTGATCTACCAGCCCATGGCCGGCGGCGATTCCATGGAACCGGCGTTGAACCGCTTCCACTACACCGAACAAGTACGCACTGCCGTGCAGGTGCAGCGCGACTACACCTTCACTCACCCGCGCTACAACCAGCAGCACACCGCCACCGGCGACCAGGACCTGAACAACCAGCATAAGGACTACGAACGCTACGACTACCCCGGCCGCTACAAACGCGATATCGCCGGCAAGCCCTTTACCAAGACCCGCCTGGCCGCGCTACGCAACGATGCCAAACTCGCTCACCTCAAAGGCGACGATGCGCGCCTGCAACCGGGCCTGGCCTTCGACCTCGGCGACCACCCGCGCGAGGACTTCAACGACCGTTGGCGCACCATCTCCATCTCCCACGAGGGCAAGCAGCACACCAGTCTTCAGGAAGAATCGTTTGGCAGCGGCCACGGCACGTCTTATGAAATGAAGGCCAGCGCCATCCGCTGGACCTCGGACTGGAAAGCCCCACTGCGTGACAAACCCTGCATCGACGGCCCGCAGATCGCCACGGTGGTCGGCCCGCCGGGGGAAGAGATCTATTGCGATGAATGGGGCAGGGTCAAGGTTCAGTTTCCGTGGGACCGTTCAGACAAAAACAACGACCACAGCTCGTGCTGGATCCGTGTCACCCAGGGCTGGGCCGGGGCGACCTGGGGCTCCATGGCCATCCCTCGCGTGGGTCAGGAGCTGGTGATCAGCTACCTGGACGGTGATCCCGACCAGCCTATCGCCACCGGGAGCGCGTACCGGCAGGCCAACCTGCCGCCCTACCCGCTGCCCAAACACAAAACTCGGATGACCATCAAGAGCCGAACCCATAAGGGCGAAGGCTCCAATGAGCTGCGCTTTGAGGATGAGCTGGGGCAGGAAGAAATTTATATCCATGCCGAAAAAGACAAGAACGTCCACATCAAGCACAACAACACCACCTACGTGGGTAACGACCGAAGCGAGAAGGTCGAACACGACGAGCAGGTTGAAATCGGCCATGACCGCAGCGAGCGAGTGGGCAACGATGAGCGCATTGCTATTGTTCAGGACCAGCATCTGGAGGTGGGTCGTGATCGAACCCAGAAGCTGGGCCGTAACCATCGCATCAGCATCGGTGGGGACCGAGTCGAGGAAATTGCCAACAACCGACAGGACAAAATTGCCGCCGACCATCACATCCAGATCGGCGGCAGTGCTGAGCAATCAGTCCGCAACCGCTACTACCTGTCCGCAGGGCAACGCATTGAGCAAAAAACGACGGTGTTCGATGTCACATCGGGCGAGCGCATTGTTCTGAGAGCCCCCGGTGGCAGCATCACGATTGATAGCGATGGCATTACCCTTGACGGGCTGACCATCAAGATCAAAGGCCCCGTCACCACAGATGCAATCGGTACGGGCAATCCGCTTGGTAGCCCAACATCGCCTCCCGCACCGCTTGGAGCATTCCTGGGAGGTTACACGTTGCTGAAGAACGATCAACGTGCTTTCGCGGGCTATCGATATCGCATCACCGATGGCGCCACCTTACTCACCGAAGGCCTGACTTGCCCCCAGGGTGGAACTGACTGGACGGTTACCGAGGCCTCCAAATCCGTGCAGGCCCATAAGGCAATCATGCGCGACGATCAGCGAATCACCGAAACCTGGCAGCCCTATCTGATGGCTTTCGATGATCAAGCCCCACCCGTAGAGACCAAGGCCATTTTTCCTGATGGCTTTCTTGATCAACACAGTGGAGAACTCGACTGATGCCAGGTCCTCTAGCCCCCGTTGTCGCCCGGATTATCGATGGTGCCTATCGAGCCTACCGTGCAAATCAGGTTTTTGAAAACACCAAAACCGCCGCCGAACTGGCCCGACTCGCGGTGGAGATTGCCGAGCGCCGACAACAGATCAAGAACACGCTTCGGGCCACCATTGAAGCAATGACCCGCGAAATCGACGTCAAGAGTTCGACCTTTGCCGTCGTAGATCGCGGCGGCAACAGCACGGTTTCTCGACGAGGCCAGGAGAACATCACATTCAAGGAGTATATCGAACGCAAAGTGCCTTTTCGCCCGGCGATCAGCCAAGTCTGCACCGTTGCCTTGCAGATGCCGATCAAGGTGCCACGCCGGATTCGCAAGAAAATTGCCGGCGATACGGTGCAAACCACTATTGAGATCGCCCTCAAGCAGTTCACCGCCTCGTTGTTTTTTGAGGCTGTGGACGAAGCCTTGGAATGGCGAAGTCCACTCAAGGCAGAACCTAACTACAACGGCAACAGTAAGAAGGCGTTACTGGGTGAGCCTGCTACGCGGCCGAAACGGTTCGGAAGTAACGTCCAGCCGTTTTGGCCGCGCCCGAAGGGGTTGCTGGCCCCCGACCTGGTGGTCGTTGAATACCGACAGGATCCCTTTGAAACCGACAATGTGTTTGCGGCGGTTGAGATCAAGTTTCCGGGGGATTGGGCAGTTTTGAAACAAATGAAAAGGTATGTGGCCCTTATGACACCCGAGACAGGAACAAACCCGGAAAAAATCGGGAAGGAAAAAGTGGCCCTGCTTCGGGTGCCAGAAGACTGCGTTGGTTTTGAAGCGGATGAAAAGAACAACTCCACACCCAAAGGCAACAAAAACAGGAGGTAGGCGTGAGCACCACTCATAGATTGTTTGATGAAGAAGAACGTGATGAGTTTATTGCAGAGCTTAAGCAATGGCCCAACACCGACTGGGGTACTGATGAGGTGGCCCGCCACAGCGTCAGCCCCTTCATCAGTTTCTATTTCCCCCCCGAACCTGATAACCATGTCGATATTGCGCTACTAATGGTGGATATCCACGAAGCCTTCGAGCAATTGCTTGGCCACCCTTACACCATGACCATGCATGAAGACGCAGAACGCCCTCATCCTTATCCTGAGGAGGAGCCAGATCTTCGCATGCAAGCCATGGATGCCTATCACGACGATTACTTCGAATTCTGGTTCACCGACGAAACCAACCATGCCTCCTCCCCCACGACAGCTGGCCACTTCTGGCGGGGCTGGTACAAGCGTGACGGAACCAAAACAGCGTATTCCTGGATCGTGTTCCATTACCGCTGGCAATGGTGGCTGGACAACCGCGACGCATGGCGTCAGTTCGTGCTCAAGACCATCGACCGGCTCAAGGCCCACCAGGTCTACAGCGGCTTCGCCATGGCCAACCCGATGGAATATGGCACACGGGCGGAAGTCACCACATGGGAAAGAGCGATTACCCCGGCTTTCTACGGACTTGACATCGAATACGCCTATGGCATGGACGACGAGTTGCCCAACGGCCTCCGCCCCCCCACCTGGGCCTTCCTGCTCGCCGACCACTGGCGAGAAAAACTCGACCTGACCCGCGAACAGGTACGCGAAGCACTCGCTCACCCACGCATCAGCATCACCGAACTGCACAGCGGCCAATGGATCGAACTGGGCGAACAGCCTGAGCTGTATCCCGTCGAACACGGCGTGCCCGAACTGCCCATGTTCCTGAACAAACTCCTCAAGCCTATCCGCTACGACGACTTGGGACTGCTGGGCTTCGGCCAATGGGACGGTGATCCCAATGAGCGCTTTACTGACGCCGACAGCCGACGCTGGATGGCCCGTTTCGATGTCGACAGCGATTGGCCAACTGCAGCATCGCGCCTGATCACACCCAAACCGGCCGCCCCTGCTCAAACCGCTCAGCCGTTGAGCATGGTTGCAGGCATGGCGTGCAACCAGGGAGGGTGGTGGCTTGTCCCCGGCATGGCGGGTTCCCGTCGCGAATTCAAGCAAGGGGAAATGCTGCCGGCGCTCAGCGCAGAGTCAGGTGACAGCCCGGTGTTTTGGCAGCGCGATCCAGATCAAACGCCCCCAGAGCCCGCCCGCCAAGCCAACAGCAACGAACCGGCACCGCGCGCCGGTCGCTGGGAAATGGAGCTCGATCGCTGCGTGGATTGCACAGTCCAGTTGAATGAGCGCCTGCCATTGCATGAAGGCCAGAACGTTCGCTGGCTTTGGACCGTGAGCGGCATGCGTGCGCGCAGTGGCGAACCCTGTCCTTATCCGGGGCTGTGGGTCTGCGACTACAAACCGGGAACCGAGCAAAAATTTCATTACGAGGCGCTGATGCCCCAGGTTAACGGTGAGAAAGTCGTCTGGCTTTGGTTGGGGATGGTGCGGTTTTGAAACAAATGAAAAGTGTAGTGGTCAACTAATCCCGGACACGACGTTAAGTTTTTCTTCGGCCAACGGCTGCCACATAAGTGGATGCCCGTTTAACCACGCGAGCTGGATAGAGCGCAATCGTCCAGGCCAGGGAAAATGCTGTCTAAGCCAGCAGTTTCTGAATTTGATCATCAAAGGTATCTAGAAATTCGTGCATGCTGATTTCTCCGAGATCTACAGCTTTAGCGCCGCCGGCCGCAATAAAGGTGACGTCGGTGATACCCAGGACGTTCAGGATCAGTTTCAGATATTGGGTCGCAATGTCACGGTCTCTAATCGGCGAGCCGCTGGTGTATACCCCTCCCGAGGCGAGCAGCACGGTTGCCTTTTTACCGGTCACCAGCCCTTTACCATCAAAGCCCAAGGTCAGGCCTTTACGTACCACGTGATCCACCCACGCCTTGAGCGCTGCTGGGACGTTATAGTTGTAGACCGGCGTTGAAATAACCAGGTGATCGGTTTCCAGCAACTCGGCCACAAGCTCATCGGATAGCTGCAACACGGCTTTCATTTCAGGCGATTGTTGGGCGTCTGGAGTGAAGTAAGCCTGTAACCAGGGGCCTGTCACGAACGCAAGAGGAGTGTGCGTTAGATCCCGTATTTTGATGGCGCCCCCAGGGTGGGCAGCTTCCCACGCTGCCACAAATCTGCGAGTGAGCTGCCGGGAGATTGAAGCGTCCCCCCGTGGGCTGGTTTCAATGGTAAGAAGTCTGGACATGGAATGAGCTCCTGCGCGGTCACGCGGCGGTATGTTTTACGTTGTCGCTTTAGGCGATGTGCGACACTCTACCCAACGCGACCTCTATGCAGGAGTGATGTAAATATGATCGATTCCATCTGTATAAGTGATGGGTCGTGATCGGAAATCTCAGTTTGGATCAATTGCGGATTCTTGTGACCATTGCTGATACAGGCAGCTTCTCGGCAACGGGACGTCACCTGCGGCGTGCCCAATCCGCGATTAGCCAGTCGATCGCCACACTTGAGTCAGTTCAAAGCGTGACTCTGTTTGATCGGAGCGGCCATCGTCCAACTCTGACCGAGGTAGGCAGGGTGCTAGTGGTTCAAGCACGCGCGGTGCTAGCAAGCGCTGCCCAGTTTGAAGCAATGGCAGCAAGCACGGTAGCAGGGGTCGAGCCGGAACTGGCACTCGCTATAGACCCTTTAGTCCCCAGTGCACCGCTTATCGAGAGCCTCAGCGCTATACGTGAAGCTTTTCCGCATCTGGCGGTGAGTTTCTCTACGGAAGGCTTAGGCGGCGCGGAGCGCCGATTGCGCAACGGCGATGCGGCATTGGCGCTTTGTACTTTGATTCCGACAGTGCCCGACGATGTCACCGCACTGCCGCTGCTCAGCGTCAGGCTCAGGCCAGTAGTAGCCAGCGGGCATCCCTTGGCCAAGTTAGGCCGCCGGGCCACGGTTGCTGACCTCAAGCCTTATGTGCAACTGGTACTTTCCGATCCGGTTTCTCCCGACGGCCCAAGCTATGGAGTGACGGGCAGTCACCAGTGGCGGTTTGTAGATCTGGCACGGCGGCTGGATTTTTTGCTCGCCGGGTTCGGTTGGTGTCGAATGCCAGAGCATCTTATTGCGGATCATCTGGCTTCAGGACGCCTCTTGCCGCTTGAGTTAGCCGCCGAACTTCAGAGCACACCAGACTCACTTCCGATCTACGCAGCTCACATGCAAAATCGCTCTTTAGGGAAAGCAGGCCGATGGCTGCTGAATGATCTGACTCGTCGTCTTTGTAGGTGATGATGCGAAGACAATCAACGTTAGCGAATCGGTTAACCTACCCAGGGACATGCGCTTCTGCTTGCCCGTCCAGTAGTAACGGAAAAGCCGGGGTTTTCCGCCGCTGGCCGTCACATTGAGCGTGAGGCCATCACTGTCACCGAGCGTGTAGTCATTACCGGTGATTCGGGCGTGCCGAACAGCCATTTCCGAGTGTGCCATAGCGAGCTCCTGAACAGAGTCAGGGCCAGATGCTCATCTCGCTACGCAAACTGCTCCAGCAACAAACCGATTTAGTACGCGTCAGAATCCTGGACTTAAATCAGGACTTAAACACACTGGATGGTGCTGGATGTCAGTGATTCCCGTCGGAACGAAAAAAGGACCCGAAGGTCCTTGTTTCAATGATCTACAGAGTTCAATGGAGCTCTGTAGATCTATATTTGGAGCGGGAAACGAGACTCGAACTCGCGACCCCGACCTTGGCAAGGTCGTGCTCTACCAACTGAGCTATTCCCGCGTCTTGGTAACTGAGCGCCATTCTATAGAATCCTGATGCCCCGTCAACCCCTTGATTCAAAAAAGTTTTATTTCTTTTCAGCATCAGGCTTCAGGTGCGGCCAGGCGGCGCGCAAATATTGCAGCATCGACCACAATGTCAGCCCCGCCGCGAACATCAGCAGTGCGTAACCCACCAGGACCCAGAAGCTGAAGTCCGAGGGGTTGGCCAGCAGGATAACCAGCGCCAGCATCTGCGCGGCGGTTTTCCATTTGCCCATGTTCGAGACGGCGACATGCGCCCGGGCGCCGATTTCCGCCATCCACTCGCGCAAGGCAGAGACCACGATTTCGCGACCGATGATCACGGCTGCCGGTAGCGTGAGCCACAAATTGGCATGTTCTTGCACCAGCAGCACCAGGGCCACCGCCACCATCAACTTGTCGGCCACCGGGTCGAGGAAGGCCCCGAACGGTGTGCTTTGTTCCAGCCGGCGAGCCAGGTACCCGTCCAGCCAGTCAGTGGCTGCAGCGAAAGCAAAGACTGAACTGGCCGCCATGTAGCTCCAGTGGTAGGGCAGGTAAAACAACAGAATAAAGATCGGAATGAGCAGGACGCGTAAGACGGTGATCAGATTAGGGATATTCATCGGCACAACTGGCTACGAGGTGAGTTGGGCATTCTACTCGCTGTGCAGGTTTGCATAAATCAACTCCGCGAGCTTTTTACTGATCCCCGGTGCTTTGGCGATCTCTTCGATGCTGGCACGAGACAGCTCCTGCAATCCACCAAAATGTTTGAGAAGTTCGCGGCGGCGTTTCGGGCCAACCCCTGCGACCCCCTCAAGCGTTGAGGTACGGCGGGTTTTGCCGCGGCGCGCGCGGTGCCCGGTAATGGCGAAACGGTGCGCCTCATCGCGTATCTGCTGAATCAGATGCAGGGCCGGGGAGTCGCCGCGCAAAGTGAACTCATGGGCCGCGTCATTGAGGTAAAGCGTTTCGAACCCGGCCTTGCGCGTTGCTCCCTTGGCGACACCGAGCAATATCAGGTCAGGCACCGCCAGTTCATTGAGCACGTCACGGGCCATCGACAGCTGGCCTTTGCCGCCGTCCACCAGAAGAATATCCGGCAGCTTGCCCTCGCCGTCCTTGAGCTTGCTGAACCGTCGAGTCAGCGCCTGGTGCATCGCCGCGTAGTCATCGCCCGGTGTCACGCCTTCGATGTTGTAGCGACGATAGTCGGATTTGAGCGGGCCTTCAGGACCGAATACCACGCAGGAGGCCACCGTCGCCTCGCCACTGGAGTGGCTGATGTCATAACACTCGAGGCGTTGTGGCGGCTCATCCAGGTTCAGCACTTCAGCCAGCGCCTCGAACCGCGCGGCAACATGCTGGCGATTGGCTAATCGTGCGCCCAGCGCTTGCTCGGCATTGGTCACCGCCAATTGCTGCCAGCGCGCGCGAGTGCCGCGAACCCGGTGGCTGATGCTCAGCTCACGGCCACGCAGCTCTTCGATGGCGGCAACGATGACCGGGAAGTCTTCATGGACGACGTTGACGATCAACTCGCTCGGCAAGTCCCGTTCGGGGCTGCTGATGTAGTACTGACCAAGGAACGCCGCCATGACCTCGGCCACCTCCTCTTCTATACCGACTTGCGGAAAGAAGTTCTTGCTGCCCAGCACCCGCCCGCCTCGCACGCTGATCAGGTGCACGCAGGCGCCGCCAGGATTGATGAATGCCGCGACCACATCGACGTCGCCGGTACCGCCTTCCATGCTCTGCTGGTCCTGAACCCGTCGCAGCAGGGAGATCTGATCACGCAGCTCGGCGGCACGTTCGAAATCCAGGGTGCTCGCGGCCTGCTCCATGCCACTGGACAGTTCGTCTGTCAGGGCATTGCTGCGGCCTTCGAGGAACATCACCGAGTGGCGCACATCTTCGGCATAGACTTGAGGTTCGACCAGCCCGACACAGGGCGCCTTGCAGCGCTTGATCTGGTATTGCAGGCAGGGCCGCGTGCGGTTCTTGAAGTAACTGTCTTCGCACTGGCGAACCAGGAAGGTCTTCTGCAACAGGCTCAGGCTCTCGCGAATCGCACCCGCGCTCGGATAAGGCCCGAAGTATTTGCCCTTCTGCTTTTTCGCCCCGCGATGGATGCTCAAGCGCGGAAACTCGCCATCCGAGAGAAAAACATACGGATAGGATTTATCGTCGCGCAGCAGGATGTTGTAGGGCGGACGCCATTCCTTGATCAGCGTCTGCTCGAGCAACAACGCCTCGGTTTCATTGGCGGTGATGGTCGTTTCGATCTGCGCGATATGCCCGACCAGCGCGGCGGTTTTCGGCGCCAGGCCAGCCTTGCGAAAATAGCTCGCCAGGCGTTTTTTCAGGTTTTTCGCTTTACCGACGTAAAGCAGGCGCGCATCGCGGTCGAACATGCGATAGACACCGGGGTGCCCACTGCAGGTGGAGAGAAAAGCACTTGGATCAAACGGGTCGGTCATTTTCAGAGACTGGCATCAACCATGCCGTGGCGGACCGCCAACAACGTCAATTCGACATCGCTGCTGATCGAGAGCTTCTCGAAAATGCGGTAACGGTAGGTATTCACGGTTTTCGGAGACAGGCACAACTTGTCGGAAATAATCTGGACTTTCTGACAGCCCACTATCATCAACGCGATCTGGATTTCCCGCTCCGACAGCGCATCGAACGGCGTGTCACTGGGGGGCTGAAACGACTTGATCGCCAGTTGCTGGGCAATTTGCGGGCTGATGTAGCGCTGGCCGGCAAACACCAGGCGAATCGCCTGAACCATTTCCGCCAGGGCCGCACCCTTGGTCAGATAACCGGCGGCACCTGCCTGCAACAGACGTGTGGGGAACGGATCCTCTTCACATACCGTCACGGCGACAACCTTGATTTCCGGGTGACTGCGCAGCATTTTGCGCGTGGCTTCAAGACCGCCGATCCCGGGCATCTTGACGTCCATCAGTACCACATCGGGCTTCAATTCCCTGGCCTTGATCAAGGATTCTTCCCCCGACTCAGCCTGGCCGACCACTTGCAATCCATCGATATCAGACAGCATCCGTGTGATGCCGGTACGAACCAGATCATGGTCATCGACCACTAGCACCCTAATCAAGCAGACACCCCGCGAAATGGTCTTATTGGTTGCCGGACACCTTAGCAAAAACCGGCGGGCAGACCTAGCTGCAGCGTTATATAAAGAGTATCAGCTCACAAAGCGCGCTTGCCGAGCGACAGGCGCAGACGACTTGGCCTGATCGATCAGGAGTCGGTTGGCTCAGTCGTGCGCTTCAAACCGTGGGCAACGGAAAACTCTGCCAGGGTAATGGTCAATCGGCGAATTGCATCCTGATCCTCCTTGAACAGCGCCCGATAGCAACCCAGCACCTTTTCTTCCATCTGGCTGAGATTCTCGATCAGCGTCGGAGTCCGGTTCCCCGTCAGTACATACAAGACATCCACGCCTCGCTCTGCCACTCTGGACAAATAATCTGCCTTGGGCGCGCGTCCGCCATTTTCATATTTGCCTTGCGCGTTAGCTTCAACGCCTCCGATTTCGCCAAAAATTTTCTGCGACAACCCAAGTCGTTCTCTTTCCTGCCTTAAGCGCGAACCGATTCCACTCATTTGGATGTATGATCCTATTTTATGCACCCCTTGAGGTGCCACACCTGTTGCTCATTGAACACTTTTGAACGGTTTTGAACTATGCCCGGTATTCGCACTGCCGCACAAGCCAAGGCTTGGCTGGAACACCAAGGAAAATCCGTTCAACAATTTGCTCGCGAGCACGGCGTTGATCCGGCCACCACTTATCAAGTGCTCGCTGGGCGCAAGAAGGGACGGCGTGGAGAGGCCCACAAGGTGGCGGTCCTGTTGGGCATGAAAGATGGTGTCATCCTGGCGGACACCGAACAGCAGGGTCAGGAGCAAGGGCAGGCCTGAACTATCAGTATGCGCTTAATCCACAGCCGCACTCGATTTACTCGAAATACCTCTCCTGCTCCCTGCAACAGGGTCTTGTCAGTGTAGCGGGCAAATCCGCTCGGCCTGAATGGTCATGACTCAGCGCAGCACAGTCGCTCCATCCGCAAAAAGCAATCGTCGTCACCGACCACCATCAAGCCCATCCGCTCATAGAGCCGCTGTGCCGGATTGCCTTTGAATACGGTCAGTCGCAACGCAGGTCGACGTTCTTTGCAGGCCATCGAAAATGCCTGCTCGATTGCCCAGCTTCCGACACCCTGGCCACGACCGGCCTCGATCACATGCAATTCACGGATGTACAAAGCTTTCGCATCGCGACTCAGGCTGAGATAACCCAGCACTGCTTCGCCCCGGCAAATCAGCCAGTTCTGGCGACCGTCCCACGCCACATCAAAAGCATCGTCGTGCCACCGCAGATCGTAGCGAATGTAATAGCGCAGCATCGTTTCGCGGGTCAGCCTGCGAGCAAAGCGCAGGTCTGCCGATGAGGCTGGACGCAATTCATAGTCCATCACGACACTCGTCGATTTGCGTGACGGCCACGACCTGGCCAGTCCAGCCAGCGGCGTCATGGCGAGCGATCACCAGCGCATCACCGACACCCGCTGCGGCGACAATCAGTTCGCCGCCGGGCGCCCAGATGGCACTGCGCCCTGCCGACTCCCAGCCTCCGGTCGCACCGCCGTGGTTGGCCATCAAGACCGTCATCGAATGCTCGACAGCGTAGCCCTGCAACAAAGCGGTATCCGCGACATAACCGTTTTCGCTGATCAACACGCCCGCCGCATAGAGGTCCGCGCCTGAATCAGCGGCTTGTCGGGCATGACTGGCATGGGAAAAATCCGCGCAGACCGCCAGGGCCACAGTGGTGTTGCCCAGGGTCAGCATCGAACCACCCGCGCCAGGGGCAAACGCCAGCTCTTCGCCCGGATGCAGATGCTGTTTGCTGTAGACCGCCAGTGAGCCATCGGTGGCCAGCACCAGTGCGCCGATCAGTACCTCCGAATCGCCTGACAGCCTGATCGGCATGCCGACGACAGTGGTCACCCCGAGTTCCCGGGCAAAGTCGCGCAGCGGCTGCAGAACCGGGTCATTCGGGAGGATCGCGAGTGTGGCGGCCAGGCTGCGTTCATAGCCGGTCAGCGATAGCTCGGGAAACACCAGCAGTTGCACCCCCTGCCCGGCGGCGATCTCGATGAAGCGCCTGTGCCGGTTGATATTGGCTTGCAGATCACCGGCAATGGAGATCGTTTGGGCAGCGGCGATGGTCAATGTGGTCATGTTGCGTCCCTGTAAACAGATCGTCTTGAAGTGCATCAAGTGTGGCATAAAGCATCAGGTCGCTTAAGTCATAGCAATCCACCCGGTTGCTCCATAGCAATTTCTGATTGAACCCCTGCACCTGCCTCGAGTAAGCTCGGCGCATCCATCGGAGAAACACATGTTGCCTACCCTCTCACTGCCTCGTTACACCGCCAGCGCCCTGCGCTCGGTTGTGGCTGTGCGTGTGAGCAAGGCCTGTGCTCCGGTCAGCTTTTATTTTGGGTATTGGTTTAGCCACTGGCGCGCCTGATACCCACTCGGCGCCCACTTCTACGGGTCGCCACTTGAGAATTCTCAACCCCCGGTCGGCTTCCCGATCGGGGGTTTTGTTTTTTCAGCCCCATAGATTTTCAGCATCACTACACAACGAATCGAGGAATTACCCCATGAACTACGCCACTTATTACCGCTACGACACCTGCACCACCTGGCGATTTACCAGCCGCCGTTCGGGACAGCCTGCCGCCTCCGATCGGTCACCCACCGGTGGCAAGCACTCACACGTAGCCAATCCGGCCAATTGTCGAACACCCCAGTAGGGCCGAGCGCGCGGGAACGAACCCGCCGCCAGCCCAGGAAGCCCGAATATGAACTCGTCCGTCTCTGCTCTGCCGCTGTCCACCCTGCCCTCTGCCAATGAAGCGCTGACCCTGCGTCTGCCCAGCTCACTGGCGCTCAAGCAGCAATTGCCGCTTTCCACCGCCCTGACCCAGCAAGTCGCCACCCACCGTCAAGCGGTGCGCGCGATCCTCAACGGTGAAGACTCCCGTCTGCTGGTCATCGTCGGCCCCTGCTCTATCCATGACCCGCAATCGGCACTCGAATACGCCGGCAACCTCGCGCGCCTGGCGACCGAGGTCAGCGATCAAATGCTGCTGGTGATGCGCGCCTACGTCGAAAAGCCCCGTACCACTGTCGGCTGGAAGGGCCTGGCCTACGACCCGCAGCTCGATGGCAGCGATGACATGGCGGGTGGCTTGACCCTCTCTCGCGAGCTGATGCGCGAAATGCTGCGCCTGGGTTTGCCGATTGCGACCGAATTGCTGCAGCCAATGGCCGCGGGCTACTTCGATGACCTGCTGAGCTGGGTCGCCATCGGGGCGCGCACCACCGAGTCGCAGATCCACCGGGAAATGGCCAGCGGCCTGAGCATGCCGGTCGGCTTCAAGAACGGCACCGATGGCGGCGTCGCCATTGCCTGTGACGCCATGCGCTCCGCGGCTCATCCCCATCGGCATTTCGGTGTCGACAGCCAGGGGCATCCGGCGATCATTCAGACGGCGGGCAACCCGGATACCCACCTGGTGCTGCGCGGCGGCCATCGCGGGCCGAACTACGACCGTCAAAGCGTCAGCCAGGTGCACAACGACCTGATAAAACTGGCGATCCCGACGCGGATCATGGTGGATTGCAGCCACGCCAACAGCGGCAAAGACCCGTCACGTCAGCCGGCAGTGTTCGCCGATGTGCTCGAGCAACGCTTGCAAGGCGACCATTCGCTGATCGGCATGATGCTTGAGAGCCACCTGTTCGAAGGCTGCCAACCGCTGGGCAAGAACCTGCATTACGGCGTGTCCGTGACCGATGGTTGCCTGGGCTGGGACGCCACCGAGCAACTCCTGCGCCAGGCAGCCCGGCAGTTGCGTGGGTCCGTAACACCTGCGCAAGCGAGCCTTTGATTGGCAATGACCGGCTCGGCCCGGGGCCTGATCGTTCGACAGACCCCGAGCGTCTCCCACCTCGCAGTGGTTGAATAACGATTAATCGCAGGAAGATCCAGCTCAATCTCTAGCCGTCATCGCCGCGGGAGAAGGTTGGATCCGATCACACCTTTACTACAATCCGAATAACCCGACCATTTCTATTCCATTTTCTTCAGAACACCGCGGCTTTTTCCCACCCATTGGCCCTGGCCGCCTGCACTAGAGTGAGGAGGAAACCCGCCCCCTCACTGAAGAAAGGAACGAACATGCAACGGAATGCAGAGACTCAATATCCCATTCTCCTGGTCCACGGACTGTTCGGCTTTGAGCGCATAGGCAAGCTGGAACTCTTCCACGGCATCAAGCCTGCCCTGCGACTCGCTGGGGCGAGAGTCTTCGTCCCTTACCTGTCCGCGGTTCACAGCAACGAACGGCGTGGCGAACAGTTGCTCGCGCAAATCGATCGGCTGCTGCTCGAAACCGGTGCCGCCAAAGTCAATCTGATCGGCCATAGCCAGGGCGCGCTGGCCGCCCGTTATGCGGCCGCGACCCAACCGAAAAAGATCGCCTCGGTGACCTCGGTCAGTGGCCCCAATCATGGCTCCGAACTCGCCGACTACCTGCGCAAGGCATTGACCCCCGGGCAATTGCCGGAGTATGCGGCCGCAGCCGTGATTACCCTGTTTGCCGAGTTTCTGACCTTGCTCAGCACCACCCCGCGGTCGCCCCAGAATGCGATAGCCGCACTCAACGCCCTGACCACCGAAGGCGTAGCAGCCTTCAACCACAAGTACCCGCAGGGCCTGCCGAAAACCTGGGGCGGCAGCGGCAAGGAGCTGGTCAACGGCGTGCGCTATTTCTCCTGGAGCGGCATTCTCACTGGCAACCTGCTCGGTGAAGGGCCGAACCTGCTCGATCCGCTTCACGCCGTATGCCGGGCTCTTTCCGAGTTTTTCAGCACCCCGTCTGAAGGCAACGACGGCTGGGTCGGCCGCTATAGCTCGCACCTGGGCACGGTCATCCGCTCCGATTACCCGCTGGACCATATGGACACCCTCAATCAGACGGCCGGACTGGTGCGCAAAGAGGTCGACCCGGTCGAGCTCTATGTCCAGCATGCCGAACGCCTGAAAAACCTTGGGTTGTGATGCCGTGCCGACCGCTGCCGTGACCAGGGCGCTCCGAAAGCAGGCACCGCCAGGGAACTTTGCCGAGAAATAGCCCACAGAATCCGGTAGGCTCAGCACTTTAATGCAAGTTGAATGGAGTATTTCCCATGGCCAAAGCCACTGCCCGCCACATCCTGGTTGCCTCTGAAGACAAGTGCAACGAACTGAAAGCCCAAATCGAAGCCGGCGCCGACTTTGCTGAAGTCGCCAAAGCCAACTCCACCTGCCCGTCCAGCCGTCAGGGTGGCGATCTCGGCTCCTTCGGCCCAGGCCAGATGGTCAAGGAATTCGACGCCGTGGTCTTCAGCGCACCGATCAACACCGTGCAAGGCCCGGTGAAAACCCAGTTCGGTTATCACCTGCTGGAAGTGACCAGCCGTCAGGACTGATCAATCCGCGATTTTGTGTAAACAACGGCCCGCCTTCTGGTGGGCCGTTGCATTTCAGTGACGCAATTGTGACTGGCGAGGGACACGCCGGTAGCGTACAAATTATCTTCATCGATCACCCGGCTTCTAAGGCTGACAATGCGACTGGCTTTCCCCTTACTGATGCTCACCGTCCTGACCCTGTTACTGGGCGCCACGGCTGCGAATGCCGCACCGCAGCATGCGATGACGGTGTATGGCGAACCCGCCAGATACCCCGCCGGCTTCAGTCACTTTGCCTATGCCAATCCACTGGCCCCCAAGGGTGGCAGCATGCGCCGCTCGGCCATCGAGATCGGCCATTTCGATCATGTGTTGCCCTATATCGACAAGGGCATCGGCGTTTCCCAACTCGATGGCTTGATCTACTCGCCGCTGGCCCAGCGCTCGCTGGATGAGCCCTACACGGTGTACGGCCTGGTCGCGCAAAAGATGGAGCGGGCCGACGACGGTTTGTCGCTGCGCTTTTACCTGAATCCCAAAGCCCGTTTTGCCGACGGCACGCCAATTACCGCCGAGGATGTGCGCTACACCTACGACTTGCTGATGACCCAGGGCAGCCTGCGCTATCGCACCCAGTTCGCCGACGTCAAAGGCCTCGAAGTGGAGTCGCCGCGGACCATCCGTTTCGACTTCAAGAGCAATGAAAACCGCACCCTGCCGCTGGACATCGCGACCTTGCCGGTGCTTCCCGAACACTGGTGGAAAACCCGTGATTTTGCCAATGGCGGCGGCTACGAAGCACCGTTGGGCAGCGGTCCGTATCGAGTCAGCAAGATCGACTCCGGCCGCAGCATCACCTTTGCCCGCAACGCCGACTGGTGGGGCAAGGACCTCCCCGTCAGCCGCGGGCTCTACAATTTCGATCTATTCAGCATCGAGTACTTCGGCGACACCGACGTCGCGCGCCAGGTGCTGCGCGGTGGCGCCTATGATTACAACCGGGAGTTCTCGGCCACCGGTTACTCTATCGGTTACGAAGGCCCGGCCCTGAGTGATGGCCGCCTGCAAAAAGCCCACCTGGCCAAAGAGGCACCGCAACCTTCCCAGGGCTTTGTCTTCAATCTGCAAAACCCGATGTTCCAGGACCGCCGCGTGCGGCAGGCGCTGGCCATGCTCTGGGACTTCGAGTGGAGCAACCGGCAAATGATGCGTGATATGTACATCCGCCAGCAGAGCTACTTTTCCAACACCGCGCTGGCGGCCCGGGCACTTCCGGATGCGGGCGAGCTGGCAATCCTCGAGCCGCTGCGCGGACAGATTCCCGATGAAGTCTTCACCCAGGTATTCGAGGCGCCGAAGACCGATGGCAGTGGCCTGATCCGCGACAAACAGTTGCAGGCACTGGCCCTGCTCGAAGAAGCCGGCTGGAAACCGGACGGTGATCGACTGGTCAATGCCGCTGGCGAGCCCCTGAGTTTCACTTTCCTCAACACTCAAAGTGGCATCGACCGCCTGCTGCTGCCTTACAAACGCACCCTGGCACAGATCGGCATCACCCTGAACATTCGGCGCATCGATTCCTCGCAGTATGTGAACCGGTTGATGGCCCGTGACTACGACATGATCGTCACCGGCTACCCGGTCACCACCTCGCCGGGCATGGAGCTGTACAACTACTTCGGTTCGGCCTCGGCCAATGACCCCGGTTCCAATAACTACATGGCCCTGAAGAATCCGGCGGTCGACAGCTTGATCAGCGGGCTGGTCAAGGCCACCACGGCGCCAGAGATGCTGCGCTATGCCCATGCGCTGGACCGGGTGCTGCAATGGAACTTCTACTGGATTCCCAATTACTACCCACCGGGAACTTCCACCGTGTGGTGGAACCGTTTTGGCAGGCCCGCGGTGCAAGCCAGCAATGACGAAGCCATCGAAACCTGGTGGGAGACCAGCAGCGTGCCGCTGACCAACGAACAGATGGCCGCCGAGCGCATTCGCCGTGGCCAACCCGGAGGGCCGCATTGATGCTGGCTTACATACTGCGGCGCTTGCTGTTGATCATCCCGACCCTGCTGCTGATCCTGCTGGTCAACTTCGTCATCGTCCAGGCAGCGCCGGGCGGTCCGGTGGAACAGGCCATCGCTCACCTGCAAGGGATAGGCGGCGCGGGGATCGGCGGTTCCAGCGAGTCGATGAACCATGGCTCACGGGCCAGTCGCGGCCTCGACCCGCAGCTGATCAAGGACATCGAAAAGCAATACGGCTTCGACAAACCGGCGCCGGAACGCCTGTGGCTGATGCTCAAGAGCTATGCCCGGCTGGACTTTGGCAAGAGCTTCTTTCGCGGCGCCACGGTCACCGACCTGATCCTGGACAAGATGCCAGTGACCATCTCCCTGGGGCTCTGGGCGACGCTCATCACCTACCTGGTGTCGATCCCGCTGGGGATTCGCAAAGCGGTGCATCACGGCAGCCACTTCGACATCTGGAGCAGCACGGCGATTGTCCTCGGCTATGCCATGCCGGCGTTTCTGTTCGCGATGTTCCTGATCGTCGTGTTCGCTGGCGGCACTTCGCTGAACTGGTTCCCGGTGCGCGGCCTGGTCTCGGATAATTTCGAACAGCTGTCGACCCTCGGTAAGATCACCGATTACTTCTGGCACTTGGTACTGCCCGTCACCTCGCTGGTAATCGGCGGCTTCGCCACGCTGACCATTCTCACCAAGAACTCGTTCCTCAATGAAATCACCCGCCAGTACGTGGTCACCGCTCGCGCCAAAGGGCTGAGTGAGCGGCGGGTGCTCTATGGCCATGTGTTTCGCAATGCGATGCTGCTGGTGGTTTCGGGAATTCCCCAGGCGTTTATCAGTGTGTTTTTCGCCGGTTCCTTGTTGATCGAAGTGATCTTCTCCCTCGATGGCCTGGGCCGCATGAGTTACGAAGCGGCGGTCTCGCGGGATTACCCGGTGGTATTCGGCTCGCTGTTTATCTTCACCTTGTTCGGCTTGCTGATAAAACTCATCGGCGACCTCTGCTACACCCTGGTCGACCCGCGTATCGATTTCGCCGCGAGGAACGCCTGATGTTCAGACTCTCGCCCCTGGGCCGTCGACGCTTCGAGCGCTTCAAGAAAAATCGTCGTGGCTGGTGGTCGCTGTGGCTGTTTATCGGCCTGTTCATCCTGACCCTGGGCGGTGAACTGATTGCCAACGACAAACCGCTGGTGCTCAGCTACCAGAATTCATTGTATTTCCCGGTGTTCAAGCGCTACACCGAGCAGGAATTTGGTGGGCAGTTGCCGTTCCAGGCCGATTACCGCAGCGATTATGTGCAGCAGCTTATTCGTCAGGGTCGCGGCTGGATGCTGTTCCCGCCGATCCCGTTCAACGACGACACGCCCAACTACGAGCTCACCCAGCCCGCCCCCAGCCCACCGTCGAAGGTGAACTGGCTTGGCACCGATGACCAGGCCCGCGATGTCATGGCGCGGGTGATTTTCGGCGCCCGGGTGTCGATTCTGTTTGCCCTGGCGCTGACCTTTATCAGCGCGCTGATCGGTATCGCCGCCGGCGCCCTGCAGGGTTACTACGGTGGCTGGGTCGATCTGCTCGGCCAGCGGCTGCTGGAAGTCTGGTCGGGGCTGCCGGTGCTGTACCTGCTGATCATCCTCTCGGGTTTTGTCGAGCCAAATTTCTGGTGGCTGCTGGGGATCATGGCGCTGTTTTCCTGGCTGGCGCTGGTGGACGTGGTGCGCGCCGAGTTCCTGCGCGGGCGCAACCTGGAATACGTCAAAGCCGCCCGAGCCCTGGGCCTGACCGACCGCAAGGTGATCGTGCGGCACATCTTGCCCAACGCGATGAACGCTACGTTGAGCTACTTGCCGTTCATTCTCACCGGAGCGATTTCCACCCTCACCGCCCTCGACTTCCTCGGCTTCGGCATGCCCGCCGGCAGCGCCTCGCTGGGTGAACTGATCGGCCAGGGCAAGCAGAACCTGCAAGCGCCCTGGCTGGGCCTGACGGCGTTTTTCACCCTGGCGTTGATTCTTTCGTTGCTGGTGTTTATTGGCGAGGCGTTGCGTGACGCCTTTGATCCTCGGTCATGAAGTGGACCCAAAAATATGAGTGACAACCTGATCGAAATCCGCGACCTCAGCGTGGCCTTCAACGGCCAGAAGGTAGTGCGCGATCTGTGCCTGGATATCCGTCACGGAGAATGCCTGGCGCTGGTGGGCGAATCCGGCTCGGGCAAATCGGTGACCGCCCACTCGATCCTGCAACTGCTGCCTCAAACGGGTACACACTCCAGTGGCAGCATCCGCTATCGCGGCCAGGAGCTGTTGGGCGCGGATGCCAGCGTGCTGCGAAAGCTGCGCGGCGATCGCATCGCGATGATTTTCCAGGAACCGATGAGCTCCCTCAATCCGCTGCACAGTGTCGAAAAGCAGATCGGCGAGACCCTGCTGCTGCACAAGGGCCTGGGTGGCAGGGCCGCACAACAGCGCATTATCGAATTGCTCGAACTGGTGGGCATTCGCAAACCCCAGGAGCGGCTCAAGGCCTATCCCCATCAGCTCTCTGGCGGCCAGCGACAACGGGTGATGATCGCCATGGCCCTGGCTTGCGAACCGGAACTGCTGATCGCCGACGAACCGACCACCGCGCTGGATGTGACGGTGCAGCGCAAGATCCTGCTGCTGCTCAAATCCCTGCAACAGCGTCTGGGCATGTCGTTGCTGCTGATCAGCCACGACCTCAACCTGGTGCGCAGCATCGCGCAACGGGTCTGCGTGATGCGCGAAGGGCAAATCGTCGAGCAGGCGGACTCCGAGACGCTCTTCACCCAGCCAAAACACCCCTATAGCTGCGTACTGCTCAACGCCGAGCCGGAAGGCGAAGCCTTGCCGCGGGATGAGCGTGAGGCGGTGTTGCAGGTCGATGACCTCAGCGTGGTATTTCCGCTGGGCGGCGGGCTGTTTCAACGCAAGACGTACCTGCGCGCGGTCGATGGCATCAGCCTCAGCCTGCAGCGCGGCAAGACCCTGGGCATCGTTGGCGAGTCCGGTTCCGGCAAATCCACCCTCGGCCAGGCGATCCTGCGTCTGCTCGATTCCGAAGGCAGCATCCGCTTTCAGGGCCAGGCCCTCGACGGCCTGACCCAGAAGCAATTACGGCCCTGGCGCAAACAGATGCAAGTGGTGTTTCAGGATCCGTTCGGCAGCCTCAGCCCACGGATGTCCGTGGCGCAGATCATCAGCGAAGGCCTGGAAGTTCACAGCCAGTCGACCGCTGCCGAATGCGAAGCCCAGGTGATTCGGGTGCTCGAAGAAGTCGGCCTGGATCCGCAAAGCCGCCATCGCTACCCCCATGAGTTTTCCGGCGGCCAGCGCCAGCGCATCGCCATCGCCCGGGCCCTGGTGCTCAAGCCAGCGCTGATTTTGCTGGACGAACCAACCTCGGCGCTGGACCGCACCGTGCAAAAGCAAGTGGTCGCCCTGCTCCGTCAGCTGCAGGAAAAATACGGCCTGACCTACCTGTTCATCAGCCATGACCTGGCGGTGATACGCGCCCTGGCCCACGACATGATCGTGATCAAGGACGGTAAAGTGGTGGAAAGCGGCGCAAGCCATGAGGTGTTCAGTGCGCCGCAGCACCCCTATACCAAAGAACTCCTGGCCGCCGCGCTCCCGCATTCGCCACCGACCCTGTAACCTTGGGCCTATTGCAGCCCATTTTCTTGACCGGACATCACCCATGAGCCCTAACGCAGAACTGTATAACCCCTCCACCGACTACGCCGACAAGCTGATCTCGCGCATTGGCCAGACCCCGACCTGGATCGCCAAGCGCATCGGCGTCACCGATAAGCGTATTCGCTACATCCTCGAAGGTTCGCGTACCGTCAAAGGCGAAACCACCCTGATCCAGATGACCTATCCCGAACAGTTCGCCCTCGAGTGCCTGGCGGCCGAGGCCGGCGCCCGGAAAAAATAAGTTTTTTGAGACCGCCCATGAACGACACCGAAAGCCTCAAGGATTACCAGCGTGTGCGCCTGCTGGCGATCCGCTCGTTGTTCGAGATCATCGAACAATCCAGCGAAGGCACGGTGATCGTCGACCGCGATGCCAACATCGTCTGGATGAACGAACGCTACGCCAAACGCTTCGGCCTCGAATCGGCCGAGGTGGCCATCGGCAAGCCCTGTGAAAGCGTGATCCCCGGCAGCCTGCTGCGCGAAGTGGTGCGCACCGGCCGGCCGATCCTGCTGGACATGCAGGACACCCCGAAAGAGCCGCTGGTGGTGATGCGCCTGCCGATCCATGACGATGCCGGCACGGTGATCGGCGCCATCGGTTTTGCCCTGTTCGATGAACTGCGCAGCCTGTCGCCGATGCTCAAGCGCTACATGAGCATGCAGGAGGAGCTCGCTTCGACCCGCTCGCTGCTGCGGGCGCGGCAGACCAAATACAACTTCGCGCACTTCATCGGCACCAGCGCCGCCAGCCTCGAAGTCAAACGCCGCGCCCGGCGTAGCGCCAGCGCCGACTCGCCGGTATTGCTGCTCGGTGAAACCGGCACCGGCAAGGAATTGCTGGCCCAGGCGATCCATGGCGCCTCGCCACGGGCGCACAAAGCCTTTGTCAGCATCAACAGCGCGGCGATTCCGGAAACCCTGCTGGAAGCCGAATTTTTCGGCACCGCCCCCGGTGCCTTCACCGGTGCCGACCGCAAGGGCCGCAGCGGTAAATTGCAGATCGCCCAGGGCGGCACGCTGTTTCTCGACGAAATCGGCGACATGCCGCTGCCGTTGCAGAGTAAGTTGCTGCGGGTGCTGCAAGAGAAGGAGTTCGAACCGGTCGGCTCCAATGAAGTGATCCAGAGTGATGTGCGGGTCATTGCCGCCACCTCAACTGATCTGCAGGCGGCGATCAAGCGCGGCGAGTTTCGTGCTGACCTGTATTACCGCCTCAACGTGCTGCCGATTCAGGTACCGCCACTGCGCGAACGGCTCGACGATCTGCCGGCGCTGAGCGAAGCCATCCTCGAAGAACTGCGCAGCCAGCATGAGCTCGACAGCGAAGCCCTGGCGCTGCTGGGCCAGCACGCCTGGCCGGGCAACATCCGCGAATTGCGCAATGTGCTGGAGCGCGCGGCGTTGCTCAGCGATGACCTGATGTTGAACGCAGCGGATATCCGCGCGGCAATTGGGACATTCAGTCCGGTGGAGCGTCTTGCGTCTTCGGCACCCGAAGCTATGGTCAATGAGAGTTTCAGCGCGGCGCGGGAGCGGTTTGATCGGCAGTTGATCGAAACGGCCCTCGCGCAATGTGGTGGGAAGGTTATTGAGGCTGCGGCGCGATTGGGGTTGGGGCGGTCGACGTTGTACAAGAAGATGGTGGCGTTGGGGATTGCAGAGTCTCAATATAGAGACATAAATCTCTATATAGAGAAGACCCTTTTTTGAGCGCTAGGCGCTCATCGCGAGCAAGCTCGCTCCCACATTGGATCTGCGTCGGACACATTTTTTGTGTACAACAAAATTCAAATGTGGGAGCGAGCTTGCTCGCGATAGGGCCCTATCTGTTTCAAAAAGTCTCCGATCAGAGACAAATATCTTTATCTCTACCGTCATCTATAAAAATATCCATATATTTCAATTACTTAGTTTACTGGCACGAAACTGGCTATACCCACAGCCACCAAAGATTCACCTCTACAAAAATAACAATCCAGGAGACACACCATGAGTGTGATCATCGCTTTAGCAGCCCTTTCGCTGCTGATGCTCGCCGCCTACCGTGGCTACAGCGTTATCCTCTTCGCCCCGATTGCCGCCCTTGGCGCGGTACTGCTCACTGACCCTTCCGCTGTCGCTCCGGCCTTCACCGGGGTGTTCATGGAGAAAATGGTCGGTTTCATCAAACTGTATTTCCCGGTGTTCCTGCTTGGTGCGGTGTTCGGCAAGCTGATCGAGCTGTCCGGCTTCTCGCGCTCGATCGTCGCCGCGGCCATTCGTTTGCTTGGCACCCGCCAGGCAATGTTGGTGATCGTGCTGGTCTGCGCCCTGCTGACCTACGGCGGTGTGTCGCTGTTCGTGGTGGTGTTCGCGGTCTACCCGTTTGCCGCGGAGATGTTCCGCCAGAGCAATATCCCCAAGCGCCTGATCCCGGCGACCATCGCCCTGGGTGCGTTCTCCTTCACCATGGACGCCCTGCCCGGCACCCCGCAGATCCAGAACATCATCCCTAGTACCTTTTTCAATACCACCGCCTGGGCCGCGCCGTGGCTCGGGCTGATCGGCGCGATCTTCGTGTTCTGCGCCGGCATGCTCTATCTGCAACGCCAGCGCAACAAAGCCCAGCGCTCGGGCGAAGGCTACGGCACCGAGCTGCGCAACGAGCCGGAAACCGCCCCAGACATCAAGCTGCCCAACCCCTGGATCGCCCTCTCGCCGCTGCTGCTGGTCGGCCTGATGAACCTGCTGTTCACCCACTGGATCCCACTCTGGTACGGCAAGACCCACAGCCTCAGCCTGCCGGGCATGGCCGTACCGGTGCAAACCGAAATCGCCAAGCTCACCGCGATCTGGGCGGTCCAGGCGGCGCTGCTGGTGGGCATCATCATGGTGCTGGTGTTCGGCTTCCAGGCGATCCGCGGCAGACTCGCCGAAGGCAGCAGAAGCGCGGTCAGCGGCGCGCTGCTGGCGGCGATGAACACCGCTTCGGAATACGGCTTCGGTGCCGTAATTGCCTCGCTGCCGGGCTTCCTGGTGCTGGCCGACTGGCTCAAGAGCATTCCCAACCCGCTGGTCAATGAAGCCATCACTGTCACTCTGCTGGCAGGTATTACCGGCTCGGCCTCGGGCGGCATGAGCATCGCCCTGGCGGCGATGTCCAACAGCTTTATCGCGGCGGCCAATGCGGCCAATATTCCGCTGGAAGTCCTGCACCGGGTCGCGGCCATGGCCAGCGGCGGCATGGACACCCTGCCGCACAACGGCGCGGTGATCACCCTGCTGGCGGTTACCGGCCTGACCCACCGCGAAGCCTATAAAGATATTTTCGGCATCACCATCATCAAGACCCTCGCGGTCTTCGTGGTGATCGGCACCTTCTACGCCACCGGCATTGTGTGAGGAACTTATGACTAATCTTTCCGGCAAAACCGCACTGGTCACCGGCTCCACCAGCGGCATCGGCCTGGGCATCGCCCTGAGCCTGGCCAAGGCTGGCGCCAATCTGATTCTCAATGGTTTTGGTGATGCCTCGGCGGTCATCGCAGAAGTTGCCCAGTTCGGCGGCAAGGTCGGTCATCATCCGGCCGATGTCAGCGACCCAGCGCAGATCGCCGAGATGATTGCCTATGCCGAGCGCGAATTCGGCGGCGTCGACATTCTGGTGAACAACGCCGGCATCCAGCATGTGGCGCCCGTGGAAGACTTTCCGCTGGAGCGCTGGGACGCAATCATCGCCATCAACCTCTCTTCGGTGTTCCATGGCACCCGGCTGAGCCTGCCGGGCATGCGCGCCAAAGGCTGGGGACGGATCGTCAACATCGCCTCGGTGCATGGCCAGGTCGGTTCGGCGAACAAGTCAGCGTATGTCGCCGCCAAGCATGGGGTGATCGGCCTGACCAAAGTGGTCGGCCTGGAAACCGCCACCACCAACATTACCTGCAACGCCATCTGCCCGGGCTGGGTGCTGACCCCGCTGGTGCAGAAGCAGATCGATGCGCGCATTGCCACAGGCGTCGACCCGCAGCAGGCGCAACATGATCTGCTGGCCGAGAAACAGCCTTCGCTGGAGTTCGTCACTCCACCGCAGTTGGGTGAACTGGTACTATTTTTGTGCAGCGAAGCCGGCAGCCAGGTGCGTGGCGCGGCGTGGAACATCGATGGTGGGTGGTTGGCGCAATAGCCCGACATACACTGTGGCGAGCGGGCTTGCCCGCGCTGGGCTGCGAAGCGGCCCCAAAACCTGCTACCGCGACTCTTCAGGTCGAACGCATCCGCCGGTTTACGACTGCTTCGCAGCCGAGCGTGGGCAAGCCCACTCGCCACAAAAGCTCGCCAGTCACATCAATCTGTGTGCATGTAATAAAACAATAAAAGAAAAGGGCCCGCTATGTCCGAAATCCTCTGGCAACCCAGCGCCGAGCGAATCAGTAAGACCCACATGGAGGTCTTCCGACGGTTCATCAATCATCGCCACGACCTCGACATTGCCGACTACTGCGCCCTGCACCAATGGAGCGTCGAGCAGCGCGAAGCGTTCTGGCAGGCCATAGTCGACTTCTTCGACATCGAATTTCATACCCCGCCCAGCGCAGTGCTGGTCGAAGGCTTGGCGATGCCCAGCGCCCAGTGGTTTCCCGGGGCCACGCTGAACTTTGCCGAACACCTGCTGCGCCGCCGTGACAATTGCCCGGCGATTATCTCCATCCGCGAGAACGGCCAGCGCGAACAATTGACCTACGCCGACCTGGCGAAACATGTAGCCGGCCTGCAAAAGAGCCTGCGAGCGGCTGGGGTCGGCGTTGGCGACCGGGTTGCTGCCTGTATGCCCAATTCCTGGCAAACCCTGGTCGGCATGCTTGCCACCACCAGCCTGGGGGCGATCTGGTCCTGTTCCTCGCCGGATTTCGGCACCCAAGGGGTGATCGACCGCTTCGGCCAGATCGAACCCAAGGTGCTGATCACCTGCGCCGGCTACCGCTATGCCGGCAAAGAGCTCGACCAGACCGCGAAGATCAACGAGATTCTCCAGCGCCTGCCCTCCCTGCAGCAATTGATCATCGTGCCCTATGCGCGACCCCAGACTCGCGTCGAGGATTACCAGAGTCCGGCCAAGGTGGCGCTCTGGAATGATTTCTACCAGGCCGCTGGCGAGCCCGAATTCGTCGCGGTGCCCTTCGACCATCCGCTGTACATCCTCTATTCCAGCGGCACCACCGGTGTACCAAAATGCATCATCCACAGCACCGGTGGCGTACTGCTGCAACACGTCAAGGAACATGGCCTGCACGTCGATCTGGGGCGTGACGATCTGCTGTTCTACTACACCACTTGCGGCTGGATGATGTGGAACTGGCTGGTCTCGGCGCTGGCGGTCGGTGCCAGTGTGCTGCTGTACGACGGCTCACCGTTTCATCCAGGGCCGGCGCGTTTGATCGACCTGATCGACAGCGAACAGATCACTGTGTTCGGCACCAGTCCCAAGTACCTCGCGAGCCTCGAAAGCGCTGGCGTGCAGCCGCGCCACAGCCACCAGCTGGACAGTCTCAAGACCCTTCTGTCGACCGGCTCGGCGCTCTCGCCGCAAAGCTATGACTATGTCTACCGCGAGATCAAAAGCGATCTGTGCCTGGCGTCGATGTCCGGCGGCACCGACATCGTTTCCTGTTTTGCGGCCGGCAATCCGCTGTTGCCGGTGCGCCGTGGCGAGATGCAAGGCAAGGGTCTGGGCATGGCCATTGAAGTGTGGAACGACGCCGGCCAGCCAGTCGTCGGCGAGAAAGGCGAACTGGTCTGCACCCGGCACTTCCCGGCGATTCCTATCGGTTTCTGGAACGACCCGCAGCAGGAAAAATTCCGCGCCTCGTATTTCAGCCAGTTCCCTGGTGTATGGGCCCAGGGTGACTATGCCGAACAACTGCCCCATGGCAGCCTGATGATCCATGGCCGTTCGGACGCGGTGCTCAACCCGGGGGGCGTGCGCATCGGCACTGCGGAAATCTACCGCCAGGTGGAAAAAATCGAGCAGGTGCTGGAAAGCATCGCTATCGGCCAGAGCTGGCAGGACGACGTGCGCGTGGTGCTGTTTGTGCGCCTGCGTGAAGGCGTAGAACTCGATGCAGCGCTCGAGGAAGAGATTCGCCAAGTGATCCGCAGCAACACCACGCCGCGGCATGTACCGGCGAAAATCCTCGCCGTCACCGATATCCCCCGCACCATCAGTGGCAAGATTGTTGAGCTGGCGGTGAGGAACGTGGTGCATGGGGAGGTGGTGAAGAATACCGATGCACTGGCCAATCCGCAGGCATTGGAGCAGTTTCGCGACCGCGCAGAGCTGAAGGTGTAAAATCCGGACTCACCCCTAAAACACCCATTCGAATAGAATAAATCGATAAATGCGACTTTTTGAGGTATTGAACGTCTAAAGCCTGAAAGCATCCTAGATACAACAGCCCCAAGGCTTCCCCCTCAGGATCCATCCGATGAACGAATCGCCCACCGGCAGTGAAGCCCAGGCACTGATAGCCCGTCTGGACTGGACGCAAAGTCCGCTGGGCGAGCCCGGCAACTGGCCGCAAAGCCTGCGCACGGCCGTGGATATCGTGATTCATTCGCCGATGCCCATGTTGCTGCTGTGGGGCCCGCAGCTCACGCAAATCTACAACGACGGCTTCGCCCTGTTGGCCGGCCACAAGCACCCGCAGGCCTTCGGACAGCCGACGCACCTGATCTGGCCGGAACTCCAGGACTTCACCGCGCCCATCTACAATGCCGTGCTGCAGGGCCAGGTGCGCACCTACAGCGAACAGTGTTTCAACCTGCAACACCTGGGCCGCGACTCCGAGCTCTGGCTGGATCTGACCTACAGCCCGATCCGCGATGAACACGGGCAGGTCGCCGGAATTCTGGTCACCGCCATCGAGACCAACGAACGTCGGCGGGTCGCGCTGGAGCTGAAACTGCGCTCCGAGGCCAGTATCAAGGCTCAGCACGAGTCCGAAGAGCGCCTGCAACTGGCGCTCTCGGCCACCGAGGGGGTGGGCACCTGGGACTGGGATATCGCTGAGGATCGCTTTATTGCCGATCCACACTTTGCCCAACTGCATGGGATCGATCCTGCCCAGGCCGGGCAACGGCCCATCAGCGACTATCTGACCGCCGTCCACCCGCAAGACCGAGTAATGGTCGCCCGCAGCATCAAGTACTGCATCAACCATGGCACTGAATATGCCGAGGAATACCGTCTGCTGCTGCCCGACGGCCAACTGCGCTGGGTGTTTGCCCGTGGCCGCTGCTACAAGGATCATCATGGCCGGCCGATCCGCTTCCTCGGTGCCGCGCTGGACCTGACAGATCGCAAGCAGGTGGAGCAAGCGCTGCGCCAAAGCCAGACCGAGCTGCAGCTGATCATCAATGCCATGCCGGTGCTGATCGGTTATGTCGACAACGAACAGCGCTTTCGGCTGAACAACGCCGCCTACCTGGAGTGGTACGGCATGACCCCGCAAGAGCTGTACGGCAAAACCATCCGCGAAGTCATCGGCGAAGAACTGTATGCCGCCCGCGCCGAACAGATCACCGCGGCCCTCGCCGGCCAGCCTTGCAGCTTCGAGGCGCAATCCTTCCACCGTGACGGTCGCCCGCGCCATGCGCTGATGAAGTACCTACCGCGCCATGGTGCCGACGGCGCGATCAATGGCTTCTACATCTTTGTGATCGATGAAACCGAGCGCAAACAGACCGAAGCCGCCCTGCGCAACCTCAACGAAACCCTGGAAGAACGTGTCGCCGCCCGGACCCGGGAACTGGCCGAAACCAACCTGCGCCTGCAAAACGAAATGTTCGAACGCGAGCGCGCCGAGGAGGCACTGCGTCATGCGCAGAAAATGGAAGCCCTCGGCCAGCTCACCGGCGGCATCGCCCATGACTTCAACAATATGCTCACCGGGATTATCGGCAGCCTCGACCTGATGCAACGGTATATTGCCGATGGCCGTAGCGCCGAGATTGGCCGTTTCACCGAAGCGGCAGTGTCCTCGGCCAACCGCGCCGCCGCCCTCACCCATCGGCTGCTGGCGTTCTCCCGCCGGCAATCGCTGGACCGCAAACCCATCGACCCCAACCAGTTGGTGCACTCGCTGGAAGACCTGTTCAGCCGCACTAAAGGCGAGCACATCAACCTCAAACTGCAGCTGGCCAACGAAGTCTGGCCGGTCAGCACCGACGCCAGCCAACTGGAAAATGCCTTGCTCAACCTGGTGATCAACGCCCGCGATGCCATGCCCAATGGCGGCGAACTGCTGATCGAAACCTCCAACAGCTACCTGGACGGCACGGATATCAGCACCCTGGAACCGGTCAAGGCCGGCGACTACGTGATGATTGGCGTCACCGACAACGGCAGCGGCATGACCCCTTCGGTGCTGGCCAAAGCCTTCGACCCGTTTTTCACCACCAAACCCATCGGTCAGGGCACGGGCATGGGTTTGTCGATGATCTATGGTTTTGCCCAGCAATCGGGTGGTCATGTCAGCCTGTCCAGTCTCCCCGGCCAGGGCACCAGTGTGCGCCTGTATCTCCCGAGGCTTTACCTCGCGGCCGTGGAAAAAACCCAGACGGTCAGCCCCCGGGCCACGCCACCGGCCATCGCCGGTGAAACCGTGGTGCTGGTAGAAGACGACCCGGCGGTACGGATGCTGGTGCTCAATGTGCTGGATGAGCTGGGGTACAACGCCCATGAAGCTGAAGACGCAAAAACCGCACTGCCGCTGCTGGAGTCCGACCTGCGGGTCGACCTGCTGGTGACCGACGTCGGCCTGCCAGGCATGAATGGCCGGCAATTGGCGGAAATCGCCCGCCAGAGTCGCCCGCAGCTCAAAGTGCTGTTTATGACCGGTTACGCCGAAAAAGCCCTCGATCGCCAGGGTTTCCTTGAAGAAGGCATGGACATGGTGGCCAAGCCGTTTTCCATCGACGTGCTGGCCAACAAGATTCGCACGATGATCAGCCAGAACAGCTGAGTTTCGGGCATAATCGCGCGCCCCGCTGACACCACCGCTTCAAGGTAACTGCCCCGATGAAAGCTCAAGCCCGCCATATCCTGGTGAAAACGGCCGAAGAAGCCGAACAACTCAAGCAGCGTATCGCCAAAGGCGAAGCCTTCGATGTGTTGGCCAAGAAGTACTCCACCTGCCCCTCCGGCAAGCGCGGCGGAGACCTGGGCGAAGTACGGCCAGGGCAGATGGTCGGCGCCATCGATCAAGTGATTTTCAAGAAACCGCTGCGCACCGTGCATGGGCCGATCAAGAGCAAATTCGGCTATCACCTGGTGCAGGTGTTTTATCGGGATTGAAAAGGTCTCGGTGAGGCTTTTTGTAGGAGCTGCCGCAGGCTGCGATCTTTTGATCTTGTAGGAGCTGGCGAAGCCTGCGATCTTTTGGCGTCGGCAACATCGCAGAAGATCAAAAGATCGTCCGAACGCGGCCCGAGCCTTCGGCAGCTCCTACATGGGGCCGCATTCAATCTCTAGGGATCAATGCCCCCGGCACTTGTATCACCCTGCTCGCCAACCGATGCCCGGCTTCAGCCGCCTGTACCGGGCTCCCTCCACCGAGCCGGCTGGCCAGGTACGCCGCACTGAACGAATCCCCCGCCGCCGTGGTATCGACCACTCGCTCGACCACCTGCGCCGGCACTGCAAAATACTCGCCCGCGCAACGAATCAAACAGGCCTCGGCGCCGCGCTTGAGCACCACTTCCGGGATACCGATCTGCTCATACTCGGCAAACACCGCGGCGTCATCGGCAGAATCGAACAGCGCCTGCTCGTCATCGACGGTCAGCAACGCCAGGTCGACATAGGGCAACACGGCGCGATACGCCGTCCGCGCCTCCTCGACCGAAGCCCACAAGCGTGGCCGGTAATTGTTGTCGAAGACAATTCGCGCGTGCCGTTGTCTCGCTTCGATCAGCGACTCGAGCAGCTTCTCCCGCCCTTGAGCGCCCAACACCGCCAGGGTGATGCCGCTGAAATACAGCACATCGTAATCCGCCAGTGCCGCCAGAATCGGCGCGGCCGCAGGCAGAGTGAAGCAGTCACGCACCGCCGCTTCATTGCGCCAATAGAGAAAGCGCCGCTCTCCGCGGGCGTCGGTCTGGATGCAATACAAACCGGGCAAGCGCCCCGGCAGACGCTGGACCATGCTCAGGCCAATGCCCTCGCCCGCCCAGCTTTGGCACATGGCATCGCTGAAGCTGTCATCGCCCAGGGCCGTGACGTAATCCACTCTGGCCCCTTCGCCCAGTTCGCGGGAGAGATAGACCGCGGTGTTCAGCGTGTCGCCACCGAAGCTCTGTTGCAGGCTGCCGTCGGCGCGTTGCTGCAACTCGATCATGCACTCGCCGATCAGCGCGATGCGCGGGGGGTTGGGGCCGGGATTGTGGATGGTGTTCATTGTTGTAGGTTCTCAATCATTCAGGTGCTTCGGTGCCTGCAAGATCGTCATCGCGAGCAGGCTCGCTCCCACAGGGCATCGCGATCCCCGTGGGAGCGGCGGTGCGGTGATCCGACTTGCCCGCGAATAGCCACACCTCGACCTCAAGCCTAGAAACAGGTTTCCATGCTTTCGATGACATTTAACTGCTCATCCACCAGACACCCGCTGCGCCACTTGTCGAAGGTCAGGCAGGGGTGGGAAGTGCCAAAGGAGATGATGTCCCCCACGCGCAACTCGCAACCGGGCGCCACCGTCATGAACGCATGCTGGTCCATCACCGCCGTCACCTCGCAGGCACTGACGTCGTCACCCTTGGCCGGCAGCACACCGGCCTTGTAACGCAACAGCGGCACCGGCAAACCGGCGTCGTAGGCGACATCGCGCTTGCCCAGGGCGATCACTGCGAACCCCGGTTCCGGCAACGACTGCACATGGGCCCAGACTTCCAGCGCCGGGCGCAGGCCTTCGTGCAAGTCGCTGCGCCGATCGAGCACGCAGCACTGCGCTTCTTTGTAGATGCCATGGTCGTGGGCCACATAACTGCCGGGCCGCAGCACGCTAAGGAAACGTCCGCTGGCGTTCTGTGTCTCGAAGGATTCGGCGATCAGGTCATACCAGGCCGAACCCGACGCTGTGATGATCGGCTTGTCGATAGCGAAGGCGCCGCTGTCTTGCAACTCCACCGCCAGACGGACCAACGAGTCGGCAAACTGTCGAATCCCGCTCACGGCCTGGTCGCCGTGGATCACCCCTTCATAACCTTCGATACCGGTCAGGGCCAGCGCCGGTTGCGCCTTGATCGCCTGCGCCAGATCCAGCACCTCCTGTTCGCTGCGGCAACCGCAGCGACCGCCGACCACGCCGTATTCGATCATCACGTTCAGGCGCACTCCGCGCGCGGCGAAAAAAGCCCCGAGGTCGGCGACGTTGTCCGGGTGATCGACCATGCAATGGAATTCAAAAGAGCGGTCCGCCAGCAACTCGGCAATCAACGCCATGTTCGGCGCGCCGACCAACTGATTGGCCATCAGCACCCGGCGCACGCCATGGGCATACGCCGCACGGGTCTGCACCGCAGTGGCCAGGGTGATACCCCAGGCGCCCTGCGCCAACTGCCGACGAAACAGCGCCGGGGTCATGCTGGTCTTGCCATGGGGCGCCAGTTGCGCGCCGCTGTTGCTGACGAAGTCCTGCATCCAGCGAATATTGTGCTCAAGGGCTTCACGGTGCAGCACCAGCGCCGGCAGGCTGACGTCTCGCACCAGATTGGCACCGGGTTGGGCGGCGCCCTTTTCCACGGCAGCGATTTTCAAGGCAGAAGGCATGATCCGATTCCTCGCAAACGCGGCTGTGAGCAGCCGCTTTTATTCAATGCAAACACCGTGTGCTAGACCTTCTTCTTGTACGCAACACAATCAATCTCGACCTTGCAGTCCACCATCATGTTCGCCTGCACACAGGCCCGGGCCGGGGCGTGTTCGCTTTTGAAGTACTCGGAAAACACTTTGTTGAAACTCCAGAAATCCCGCGGATCCTCCAGCCACACCCCGGTACGCACCACATCTTCCAGACCATAACCGGCCTCTTCGAGGATAGCGATCAGGTTGCGCATGGCCTGATGAGTCTGCTCGACAATCCCGCCGCTGATGATCTCGCCATCCAGCGCCGGGACCTGGCCGGACACGTACAGCCAGCCATCGGCTTCGACTGCGCGGGCGAAAGGACGAGGCTGGCCGCCACCGGCGGTGCTACCGGTGCCGTAACGAGTAATGCTCATGGGTGTTCCTCCTGATTGAAAATAAGTGTTCTGAGAGTTTCGCCAGATTAGGTCCCGGGCGACAATTAGTCCGCTATACAAGAATCAAGTTCACTATAACGGAACACACCACAGAAAGTCGTGCCACAGTAGCGGGAGAAATCTTGCAAGGATTTAAAAGCATATTGAATCAAGGGTGGGAAGGTGGCTGAAGTACATTACGCAAGGCACACAGAACGAGCGCTACCGTTTGCTAGAGGGACACCAGTAACAGGAGGTACATATGCCTTAAGGCGACTCAAAAAAGTAAAAAATATTTCGTGACACATTAAATGTTTTATATAGTGTTGAATAGTAGCTAACACAAGAGTTTTACATTCGCATTATATACAACCTAAAGAAACGAATTTCAAGAGACTTCGAGGAGTCCAGCTAGACTCCCCTCTCTCACATCCAACAACTATGGCTTTATCACCAAGACAGGATGTGCTCTTTCGTTTGGAGCACCAGGAAAACTCGAAAAACAAATATGATTATTGTCGGCCTCATTTGGTCGCGTAGGACCATACGCACTTTCCATGCTAAAAAACACAGTTTTATTTACCGTACTAGCAAAGCCACTATAACCATGCTGTATCAGCTTATCCACTGTACCCTCCTCTCTATCGACGGCCAAATAACAAAGCTCTCGGCAACTCAACGCTAAACTCTCTGCGGTAGGTCGCGCTACTGGATCGTAATTCAAGCAGGAATTTATTATTTTTTGAAGTTCAAGAGACAGCGGCCGAAACTGGGCTTTATTTGTCATAAAAAGCGGCCATTCTTTCCTGTTCTGCGTCTTAACATTTACAGCTGCTTCTAGGTAGAGACCGAATGGATACTCTCCGGTAAGCAACCTAAACATCATCGCGCCTAATGACCAGATATCAGCTGGAGAACCAGATAACTCTCCCGGCTTCTTAAACATCATCTCAGGAGCCATAAAAGGTAGCGCCCCTTTAATAGTTCCAGAGGTAGAGTTCGTGAGATCACCTCTATTATGCGCTTCATCGAAAACTTCCGCTGTAAGTGTGGCAATTCCGAAATCTGTAATTTTTAAATTCTGAAGATTCACACCACGACTTACCATAACATTACTAGGTTTCAAATCTCTATGAATTACGCCAACACGATGCGAGGCTTGAATCCCTTTTGCCAAATGATGAAGTACGTGGGCACCCAAATGAGGATCAAGGCATCCAAACCGAACAAGCTTTTCCTCTAAAGTCTCACCATCCACAAACTCTTCAATGAGGTAAACACATTCACCATCCTCAACATAATCAAAAGTCTTAGCAACATTATGATGATTAACTTTTGCAGCTATTATCGCACTATTCTTGAATCTTCGTGCAACCTGGCCAGGCTGAGGAGTCTTCAAAGCAACATCTATTTCAAGCAATAGATCTCGAGCACAATAAACCTCTTGCATCCCACCTCGCCCGACATGCCTAAGCACTTCATACCTTCCAGCAATTATATTGCCTGGAGAGATCATGACATCACCTCTGGATTAGAGATATCGAATGTGACAAATTTTCTTGTGCTCCCAACAACAATCGTAATAACACAACAAGCGGGTAATTCATCCCCAACCGCCGCTGGCACATTATTTATGTAAATTGAGCCAGCCAATGAGTTTACGACAAAAATCAACCCATCGTACCGAATAGAAATTGAAACAGAAGGGCTAATTATAATATTTGCTACCGCCGCACCTGCATGAAGCTCATGAATATTTTCACCAACAACCAACAACCCTCGATGCTTATTAAATAATAAGTGTTTTCTTAATACCTTCTCAACAGCGCACATAGGTGGCCGACTTGAGCTCAAAGTACTTAGACACTCTTCGATTAATTTAACAACCTCAGATGGCAGACCACTTAAACACCCGCTCAGGCCATCTTTATTCAACGGCTGCGGCGGGTACTTAAACAATTCCTCCGGGATTTTCCGTTCCTTAATCAAAGCCAGCGTGGTAATTGCAAATGCATAAACATCTACGGCCTGATCAAAGCTTACAGCATTTCGAGACCAAAGTTCAGGAGCCATAAAAAATGGAGTACCTATTGCACTCACCGTGTGAGCATCAACACCAGAGTTTCTCGAAAGTCCGAAATCCAGAATTTTTGCGACACCACCCGCATTCAAAATTATGTTATTCGGCTTAATATCACGGTGAATGATTCCCGCATCATGAATAGCGGTCAAACCACACGCGACTTGCCATAGAACGTTTAATAATTCGTCATCTACATTATAGGAGTGAGGAACCAAAGTATTTCCATCTACATACTCAAGAACCAGCGCAGGTTTCGTCACTCCATGATCATCAACAACCTCAACCACATCATAAAGTTGCACCACGTGTTTTGAGCGCAATTGCAGAAGAGCTTTTTGCTCATCGAGCAAACGGCGATTTTCTTCACCCTGTTTTAGAACCTTGAAAACAACCTTCCGATCAAGATGCAAATCTGTACACGCGTGAACCTCTCCCATGCCACCCGCAATGGAGTGACCAGCAGCGGAATATCTATCTGGAACTATCATCACTACCCTCCGTGCTAGCGTCCATCTGAATAACTATCTGAAGTTTGTCTTTTGGCTCTTTTGGCTCTTTTGGTTTTTTTCTCGAACGAGAGATTCTTTTTACCTTCACCGCATCAATGATTGGTTTTTTTTCAGTTACAATACCCTCTTTGACAATAGGCAAGATAGCCGCTTCAGCCTTAGCTTCAGCCTCGACAGGGACCTGTACGTGTTCTTGCTTAACACGAAGTAGATGAAGCTCAGCAAATGCATCCCACACCTCTAAGCTTTCACTTTTAGCCTCCAAAAGTAACTGCTCAACTCTATTTATGGACAGCACCGCTAAAGATGCATTATCGGGGGCTCCACTCCATCTAGCCAATGCGCTCAATCGGCTGACAGCCTGCGAGGGATCCACTACATTTGCAAATATATCCTGCAACGTTTGATGATGAATAAAATGCACCCCGTCAGAGGTGACTAGCAGCCTATCATAATCTGGTGTAATATATTTAACATGGGCATTCAGCCCATCACCCATCCCTATAAACTGAAGTAACTCTCTACCATGCCCTCCAACCACCTCCTCTAGAGAGTCATCAATTGTGAGCCGATTCAGAACTCGCCGATCAACACCTGACTCAGCATAAATACGACTATCACCAACATTCAAACTGATAGCACTACCATCCAAATCGATTAAAACTGCCGATAAAGTAGCTCCTCCATACCCTCTATAGTAATCATAAACTGCTGAATTCGATTCATTTGCTGCGAGTCTCATTTTATCAATTAAAGACTCATTTCGGGATCGCACAAGAGAAGAAAAGAAAACCGATATTGCTATTGAAGCGCATTCCCCTCCATTTTTCATGCCTCCCATTCCATCAGATAAGGCTACTACTAAAAATGACCTATCCGACCAAGAAGATGCGCCAACTTTCAAACAAGCAACGCGATCTTGGTTCTCCTTCCTCACCAGACCTATATCTGTAGCAAGTGCGATAGATGGACGAGAAGTGCTTCCATTGCTTCTATCAACCACACTTCTAGATAACCAATTAATCAGGTACTCACTTAACATTTAGTATCCCACTACGTAATTTACTCACAAAGCACACAAACTCAATAAATGAACAACTCAGCAGTAAAAAAGTCATCCCTATTAAGCATGCTCATAAAATTTATGACCTCAGGAATGCAAGCACCACCCACACTCCTTGCCCCCAGAACAATTCTGATGAGGTATTAATAAACAGTCTATCTCGCACCACCCTCATTGAAAGTCCTCCTTAACTTCACAACTATTGCGACCATCCACAACATCTACACTACCTTCAGGCTTTCGCATCATGCGCCCGTCGACTGCACGCCCGCAAGAGCCATGCTGCGACGCAAACTCCTGGGCGTTAAAAGCACATGAACACAAATATTTCTTCAGTTTTAGCAAATTAATCAAAAAAACATCGATTACCTGCGTAGGAGCACCTTGCTCGGGTTTCAAGCTGCTTGCAAGCCCCAATCAAGGACGCTTATAGTTCGCCCCGTTGCTGCCAATTCAGCGACCGGACTTGGCCGTCTGATCTCAAGCGCACAAGCGCTCACCATACAAAGGCATGCGCTTTTTTTGCGTCTGCGCTTTCGTGTTATGGCGACTGTGCGTGGGACACCTTCGGGTGTGCCGGGAGCTTGAGACCGGTCGGCCAACCCGCGCACAGTTGCCACCCTTACTCGCTTGGCCGCGAGCGGTGGCAGCTTTTCTCAAGCTATGGAGCCACTATCATGAAATACCTTTCTCTCAACCTCCACGAATCCGAAAACTCTGTACTGTATTTCGACAGCGAAGCCAGTAACAGTGATTTGCTTGCATGCGCCACCCAACGTTTTCGCGCCGCGCGGGATTTGCTGAGTGGTTTGACGTGCGTTGCAACCACCAACACCGACGCGCGTGATCTTCTGGCGGTTACCGAGGCGACAGCGATTTTGTTGCAGGACGGTTGCAGTGTGTTGACTGAAATGGAGCGACGAGGCTGGAGTGAGGGTCGAACGGCCTGAGGAGATCAGGGCATTTGTGAACACTCGCCTGGTTCTGCATCGATGCCAGTCAGTTAACAAAAATCTATGGTGGGATGCTCGTCTTAAAATTCTTGACTGACCGGTATTGGGGCAAGCTCCTACGCTGGATTTTCATCGATCACATAACCCGCGATCGACTCGAAACCTGTGGGAGCGAGCCTGCTCGCGATGGCATTCGGTCAGGCGCCGATGAGCTCCGCCTCTGCACGGACCAACAACACCCGCGTCACCCGCCGCTCCTCGACCGCCACCACGGTCATGCGCCAGGTCTCCCAATCGAGGCTGTCGCCGACCATTGGCAGGCGATCCAGCAGGCTCATCACCAGCCCTGCCAGGGTCTGGTAATCCTCGGTCGCTGCGGCCTTGAAGCCGGTTCGCTGGCCGATCCGCGCCAGGTTCAGCGCGCCGTTGACCATGAACCCGCCCGGTGCTTCGACGATGTCCGGGCCTGCGATTTCGCTGGCGTCGGGCAGTTCACCAGCGATGGATTCAAGGATGTCGGTCATGGTCAGCACGCCCATGAAATCACCGAATTCGTTGACCACAAAGGCAATGTGGGTCGAAGCTTTGCGCATCTGTTCCAGGGCATTGAGGATCGAATAGCTGTCCAGCAGGTTGATGGTCTTGCGCGCCAGGTGCTCGAGGTTCGGTTCTTCACCGGCCAGGTACTCCTTGAGCAGTTCCTTCTTGTGCACGAAGCCCAGCGGCTCATCCACCGCGCCACCGCGAATCAGCGGCAAGCGCGAATAGGACGAGTGCATCAGCGTGGTGCGGATGAATTCGGCACTGTCGGCCAGATCCAGGTGGTCGACCTCGGCCCGCACCGTCATCAGGCTGCGGATCGGTCGCTCGGCCAGTTGCAGCACGCCGCTGATCATCACCCGTTCGCGGCGGTCGAACAGCTCGCTGGCACCCTCACCGCCTTCGAGCAAGTCAGCAATCTCCTCACCCACTTCGTCTGCCGCAAGCGTTCGGCCACCGAGCAAGCGCATTACTGCATGAGCGGTGCGCTCACGCATCGGGCGCAGGCCCTGCATGGACTTCTTGCGTTGAATCCGGGCGATCTGGTTGAACACCTCGATCAGGATCGAGAAACCGATGGCCGCGTACAGGTAGCCTTTGGGGATGTGGAAGCCCAGGCCTTCAGCGGTCAGGCTGAAGCCGATCATCATCAGGAAGCCCAGACACAGCATGATCACCGTCGGGTGTTCGTTGACGAATCGGGTCAGTGGCTTGCTCGCGACAATCATCAAACCGATGGAAATAATCACCGCGATCATCATCACCGCCAACTCATCGACCATGCCCACCGCAGTAATCACCGCATCCAGCGAGAACACCGCGTCGAGCACCACGATCTGCGCGACGATCGGCCAGAACATCGCGTATGCCGCATTACTGGCGCGCTGGCTGACGTGGCCTTCGAGTCGCTCGTGCAACTCCATGGTCGCCTTGAACAACAGGAACACACCACCGAACAGCATGATCAAGTCACGGCCGGAGAAGCTCTTGTCGAACACCTCGAACAACGGCTGGGTCAGGGTCACCAGCCAGGAAATACTCGCCAGCAGGCCCAGGCGCATCAGCAATGCCAGGGACAGGCCGATGATCCGCGCGCGGTCGCGCTGCTCGGGCGGCAACTTGTCCGCGAGGATCGCGATAAACACCAGGTTGTCGATACCCAGCACCAGCTCCAGCACAATCAGGGTCAACAGGCCAAGCCAGGCCGTGGGGTCAGCTATCCATTCCATAAAATCTAATCAATATCTCTAATGAATTCAGAATGCCGGGCACGGCAAGGCACGACGTGAAGGTCGGCGAAAGGTCATGAAGTCGGGCTGCCCGGGGATGCGGGCCGAAGAGAGTCGCAAGACTGGATTTTTAGCCTGTCCGCACAGCCTCAGAGTGGCCGATTGGCGTGAGGGGTATTGAGCGAAAAGAAGATCGAGTGTCCAGGCGAAGAGGCGACTGGGAGGCTCCGAAAGGGTGTTCATGCAAGTCCTGAGAGAAAAAACGGACTTGGAGGTTACAGCCAGAAGCGAGATTTCCTACAGCGAAAAATCATTACAAAATCTGTTTAGGGTGCAAACAGATCAAAAGATCGCAGCCTTCGGCAGCTCCTACAGAATTTGCGTAGACCTTCCATTTCAGCGTAGCTGCCGAAGGTTCGGGCCGCGTTCGGACGATCTTTTCCTGGCCACACATCATTTATCTATTGGAAACCGGTCTTTGACCTGCTCGATATAACGCGCAACCGCCGGGGCCTTTTCGAAGCGGCGATGGATCAACGACAACCAGGAACACGCCTCGCTGCCCTTGATCGGCCGGTACAACACATTCGGCAAACTGACGTGCCCGACGACTGACTCAGGCACCACCGCCACGCCCTGCCCCAATGACACCAGCGCGATCACCGCCACCAGCCCGCCCGGTTGCGGCCCCAGTTTGGGTGCGTAGCCACCTTGGGCGGCGACCTGCAAGGTGCCGCTGATTTGCTCCGGAAGAATGAACGTTTGATCCTGCAAGTGCTCAGGCGTGATGTCCGCCAAGCGGCTCAACCAGGACTCGGCCGACAGCGCCAGAACGAAGCCTTCGGCGTCCAGGCGAAGCGCGTCCAGCCCCTCGGGCAAGATCATGGGCGAGCGGATATAGCCGATATCGAACCGCCCCTCGGCAATCAGTCCCGGCAAGGCCGCCATCGGACTTTCCCGCACACTGAGGCTGACATCCGGGTACTCTCGGCTAAAACTCTGCACCTGCTTTTGCAACAAGCCCGAGTACACCGCCGAGGCCACATAGCCCAATTCGATATGACCGGTCTCACCGCGCCCGGCGCGCTGGGCATTGAGCTGCGCAAACTCGAACTGCCGCACGGTGGCCTCGGCCTCGATCATCAGGACGGCGCCGGCCTCGGTCAGGCTGACTTGACGTTGCTGGCGCAGAAACAGTCGAGTGCCCAGGGTGTTTTCCATGTCCTGGATCTGCCGGGTCAAGGTCGGCGGCGCGATGCCTAATTGCTCGGCGGCGCGGGTGAAGTTGCGCTGCCGGGCAACGGCCAGGAAGTAGCGGAAATGACGTATTTCCATAGCGGCATTAGCTCAAAGGTAATGAAGTGCTGGCCTCCAGCTAATAAAGCACTGAAGAACCCGCGATAAGCTGGCTCAAACTCCACAGTAGAGAGCTCAAGCCATGCGCGTCAAATCCCTTGTCCTGGCGCTGACCAGCTGTTTCAGCCGACAATCAGCGTGTATCGGCGCCCACTCGGCATGCATTGCCTGCAAGGCAACGCGGGTGACGGCATGAACCGGGTCAGCCCGCGCCTTACGCTGTTGACCGCTTCCGGGGTCTGCTCGCTGATCGTGCTCGACACCAATATCGTCGCCGTCACGCTGCCGAGTATTGCCCGCGACCTGGGAGCCAACTTCGCCGATATCGAATGGGTGGTCAGTGCTTACATGCTGGCCTTCGCCGCGCTGCTGCTGCCGGCAGGGAGCATCGCCGACCGCTTCGGGCGCAAGAAAACCCTGCTCTGGGGCCTGAGCATTTTCATCCTCGCCTCGATGGGTTGCGGCGCGGCACCGAATGCCTTGTTTCTCGACATCGCCCGCGCCGTCAAAGGGGTCGGCGCGGCGTTGTTGCTGACCTCGGCACTGGCCTCGATCGGCCACAGCTTTCACGATGAAGTGGAACGGGCCAAGGCTTGGGCGTTCTGGGGCGCGTGCATGGGTGTGGCAATGACTGCCGCGCCGACCGTCGGCGGGCTGATCACCGAATTCATGGGCTGGCGCTGGATTTTTTACCTCAATCTGCCGGTGGGCCTGCTGTTGATGGCCATGGTCTGGCGTGCGGTGCCGGAATCTCGGGACGCCCAGGCCGCCCGCCTCGACCCTTGGGGCAGCCTGGCCTTCAGCGCGAGCCTGCTGTGCCTGATCTGGGGCTTGATCGAAGCCAACCGGATCGGTTGGAGCAATCCGCTAACCTATGCCCGCCTGCTGGGTGGCGCGCTGTTACTCGGTTTGTTCGTGGTGATCGAGCGTCTGCAACAGCGGCCCATGGTCGATCTGCAACTGTTCCGCCATCCGCGTTTTATCGGTGCATTGCTGGGGATGTTCGCCTATGCCGGGTGTGCGCAAGTGATGATGACCTTGCTGCCGTTTTACCTGCAGAACGGTTTGGGGTTTTCGGCGATTGCCTCCGGACTGGGCATGCTGCCCTTTGCCCTGACCATGCTGATCTGCCCACGTATCGGCGCACGGCTGGCAAGCCACTTCTCCCCGGCAACACTGATGGCCGCCGGTTTGACCCTGGTGGGGACTGGCAACCTGCTAAGCGCCTGGGCGGTCACCAGCGGTGGCTACCTGAACTTCGCCCTGGCGATTGCCGTGACGGGAGCCGGGGCCGGACTGCTCAACGGCGATACCCAGAAAAACATCATGGCCTGTGTGCCGCGCGACCGTGTCGGCATGGCCTCGGGCATGAGCACCACCATGCGCTTCAGTGCGATCGTGCTGACCATCGGGGTATTTGGCGCGCTGCTGAGCAGCCATACCGAGCAATTGTTGCACGCCAGCCTGAAGCTCGAGGCGGCGCAATGGCTTGGACACACACAGAGCATTGCTTCGCGGGTGGTTGCCGGCGACATGCCGGCAGCGTTGAGCGAGTTGCCCGAAGCTGCGCGCCTGGTGGTCGAACCACTGGCCCGCCAGGCTTTTGTCGGCGGCTTCAGCCTGCTGCTGTGGGTCGCGGGACTGCTGGCGTTGCTGGGTGCGCTGGTGGTCGGGACGCTGATGCGCAATCCGATTCCCCAACCTGGAACGGTGTCCTTGAGCGTGGAATAAATCGTCACGGGGCTCGTCGTACGACTACTGAAATCCTTCAGTAGCCATTACGGGAGCTCATCATGAAAAGCACCTTGTTCGCCCTGGCCTTGCTCGCCTCGAGCGGCACGGCATTGGCCGCTTCGACCGATGACGGCAAACAGCCGATAGTCGAGGATTACCGGTATTCCATGCCGCTGGATGTGGCGCGAGTGATCAGCATGTCGGACACCAGTTATTGCGGGATCGGGACACGGGAAATGACCTATGTCGACAGTTCGGGGGTGACCCGTATCTTGCGTTATCCGGCGTTTGGGGATGGGTGTATTGATCAGAGTTGAGGGTGAGGCTTGAACCCCTGTTGCGGGTGTCTGGCGGATTTTTCCGAACACATAAGGCTGGGCATCTCACAGATCTTTCGGCCAACCACGGTCGGCGTAGGAGCTGGCGCAGCCTGCGATCTTTTAGCGGTTCTGGAGATTGCCGAAAATCAAGATCAAAAGATCGCAGCCTGCGGCAGCTCCTACAAGGGCATCGCGTACGCAAGAAAACAGGCCGACTGTCAGGCCGCCTTCGCGAGCAATCGAACATCGACCGCCTGCTCCTACAGACGGCGCAGGAGTTGGCGCAGGCTGCGATCTTTTAAGGCACACACAGTCAACGCCCGGAAAAACGCAACCTCGACATCATCCGCAAATCACCCGGGCGGTAATAGTCGTCGCTCCAGCTATTGTCCACTGACAGCGGCCGCACCTGTTTCAATGCGAGCTTTTTCACGTAGTAGCGAAACCGGTAATGCTCGTAGAAGCGCAGCAGTTCCAGGCCTTAGCGATCGGCCAGATCAGTATCGCCACGCATGATCAGGAAGTTCAGCCCTCCAGACCATTGTTCAACAGGGCCGTGGCGGTGAACTCGGCCGTGCGATCGGCATGGTAGCCGCTGATGCGGCTGGCCCTGTTCTGCAGCCCGTAGCGCAGTACCTGGTCGTGAGGCTGGCCGAGCAAGGCATCGAGAATGCGCTCCGGCAGTGCGAAGGCCGTAGCGAACAGCAGGTCTTTCTTTGTCGCGCTGATAATCTCGACGAACGCTTGCAGATCCCCCTGGCCCGAGCGCGACGAGAAGCCGGCGAACAGCGCCTGTTCCGACTGCATCGGATTGTTTTCGGTGAGCTGCTTCTCGATGGCAAAGCCCAGCAGGCCCGCGCGCCTGGACTCGGCCAGGTCCATGGCGAGCAATACGCCGTTGGTGCCGGCATAGGCTTTAACGCGAAAATCGTCCTTAAGGTTGCTGACCAGTACGCGCATGCTTCACTCCTGTGATTCGCGAAGCCGGCAGCATACGAGCAGTTCACTTGCACACTCCAGCCTTGACGCGCGGCAATACGCGACAGGCCGTTACAGGGTGTCGATATGTCGATACTGCGCCTGCAGTCCGCTGGCCAGCTCCTTTGCCCGACCGAGCCGGATCGGGCCTCTTTCGATGTCCACCAGCAACCCCGGGCAATTGATCGTCGGCAGCGTAGGCCAGTTCTTCAAGCGGCCATCGGTCAGCAGTAACAATCGCTGCTGCTCCGCGGGGAAACGCTGCTGCCTGAACGCCAGCCAGCGGACCGCCTCATCCAGGGCGGCCAGCAGCGGCGTGCCACCCCCGGCGCCGAGTGCATCGAGCCAGCTTCGCAGACCACTCGAGGCTTTCAGGCCTTGCACCTGCCATTGCGGCGAGTGACCACTGGCGGTCAGCAACGCCAGGCGTGCCCGTCGACGGTAAGCGTCATCGAACAGCTGCGCCAGCAGCCCTTTGGCGTCGCTCAGGGCCTGGTGCCGGCGAGTTGAAGCCGATGCATCGACAATCACCAGCCACAGCTCATGGGGCGAACGACTGCGCAGGCGGTACAGCAGGTCTTCGCGCTGGCGCGGACGGCCATTGAGCAATGTCCCGGGCCAATTGATCGAGCCGCTTTTTGCGGTACGGCTTTGGCCTTGGCGGCCATTTTTCAGGCGTCCCGCGCGGGGTTTGGCATTCGCCCCCGCGTCGGATCGGGGGCGAATGCCTAGGGCTTTTTTGGCCAGCTCGGGACTTCACGTCTTGCGCCGACCGGCAGTGCCTGGGCGGGCATTTCGCCCCATTGCCCCTGGCCTTCGCCGGGGTCGGGATTTTTTGCCAATTGCGACTGTGGCGCGCTGGCCTGGTTCGGCGCGGGCGGAGACTGCTCACGACGACGATGACGCAGGGCGAACTCCGCCACCGCGTCGATATCTTCTTCGTCAATCGCTGGAGCACCACGCCATGCGGCATGGGCCCGAGCCGCTCGCAACCAGACCAGATCGGCGCGCATCCCATCGACGCCGGCCGCAAAGCAGCGCTCGGTGATCTGCGCCAGGGACTGATCGTCGAGAGGAATGCTCGCCAGGGTCGAGCGCGCCTGCTGGCAGCGTTCGCGCAGGGCTCGCTGCGGGCTTTCCCATTGTGCGCAGAACGCTTGCGGATCGCTGTCGAAGTCCAGCCGCCGACGGATGATCTGCCCACGTTCGGTCGGTGGAGTCTGCCCGCTCAAGGCGACGTTCAACCCGAAGCGGTCAAGCAACTGCGGGCGCAGTTCACCCTCTTCCGGGTTCATGGTGCCAATCAGCACGAAACGCGCCGGATGCTGATGGGAAATGCCGTCTCGCTCGATCAGGTTGGTACCGCTGGCGGCGACGTCCAGCAACAGGTCAACCAGGTGGTCGGGCAGCAGGTTCACTTCATCGACATACAGCACGCCGCCGTCGGCCTTGGCCAGCACGCCCGGGGAAAACTGCGCGCGACCTTCGCCGAGTGCGGCGTCCAGGTCCAGGGTGCCAACCAGTCGCTCTTCAGTGGCGCCCAGTGGCAAGGTGACGAATTGCCCGCTGGCCAACAGATCCGCCAGGCCTCGGGCCAGGGTCGACTTGGCCATGCCGCGCGGTCCTTCGATCAGCACCCCGCCGATCTTCGGATCGATGGCGGTGAGGCACAGCGCGAGCTTCAGGGCATCGGCACCGACCACGGCGCAGAGGGGGAAATGTGGGGTGTGGCTCATATTCTGTTCTCGGTAGGTCGAGTTATGTTTCGCCTGTCAGTCCGCTATCGCGAGCAAGCTCGCTCCCACAAGGACAGCACAATACCTGTGGGAGCGAGCTTGCTCGCGATCGAGGACGAAGTCCTCGCAAAACCTGTGACCGCTATTCTTCTGCAGAAACACGGGTTCTTTGTTGCCTGTGAGGCCGCCTTCGCGGACAAGTCGAATCGCCGCACCGCCGCTCCCACAGGTCAGGTGTCTTCTTCTATATCCAGCAACAGATTCTCAAGCGCCTCGCGGTACTCGCCTGGCTCGCTCCACATCCCCCGCTGCTGGGCTTCGAGCAGGCGTTCGGTCATGTCGCGCAGGGCGTGGGGGTTGTGTTGCCGGACGAATTCACGGGTCGACGGGTCGAGCAGATAGGCATCGGCGAGCAAGGCGTATTGATGATCGTCGATCAACTGCGTGGTGGCGTCGAAGGCGAACAGATTATCCACGGTCGCCGCCAGTTCGAAAGCTCCTTTATAGCCATGGCGCTTGACCCCTTCGATCCACTTGGGATTGGCGGCGCGGGAACGGATCACCCGGTTCAGCTCTTCCTTCAAGGTGCGAATCTTCGGCAGGTCGGGCTGGCTGTGGTCGCCATGGTAACTGGCGGCTTGCTCGCCGCTTAGGCTTTCCACGGCGGCAAGCATGCCGCCCTGGAATTGGTAATAGTCGTTTGAATCGAGCAGGTCATGCTCACGGTTGTCCTGGTTTTGCAGGACGGCCTGAACCTGGCTCAACCGCTGGGCAAATTGCTCGCGCGCCGCGGTGCCTTCATCGGCACCGCCATAGGCGTAGCCGCCCCAGTTCAGGTAGACCTCGGCCAGGTCCTCGCGGCTTTGCCACAGGCGACCGTCGATGGCGCCCTGCACGCCCGCGCCATAGGCACCGGGCTTGGCGCCGAAGATTCGCCAGCCGGCCTGACGCGCCGCGGCTTCCTCATCCAGCCCGGACAACAACAGCGCTGCACGCTCGCTGCGAACCTTGGCCGCCAGTGGGTTCATGTCATCCGGCTCGTCCAGCGCGGCCACGGCCTGCACCGCGGCATCGAACAAGCGGATCAGGTTGGCGAAGGCATCGCGGAAGAACCCGGAGACCCGCAGGGTGACATCCACCCGTGGCCGATCGAGCAGGCTCAGCGGCAGGATTTCGAAATCGTCGACCCGCTGGCTGCCCGTGGCCCACACCGGGCGCACCCCCATCAATCCCATGGCCTGGGCGATGTCGTCGCCGCCGGTGCGCATGGTCGCCGTGCCCCAGACCGAGAGCCCGAGCTGACGCAAATGATCGCCATGGTCCTGCAAATGTCGCTCGAGGATCAGGTTGGCCGACTGAAAGCCGATGCGCCAGGCGGTGGTGGTCGGCAGGTTGCGCACGTCCACCGAGAAGAAGTTGCGCCCGGTGGGCAGCACGTCGAGGCGCCCGCGACTCGGTGCGCCGCTGGGGCCGGCCGGGACAAAACGCCCGCTCAGGGCATCCAGCAGGCCGCGCATTTCTGCCGGGCCGCAGGCGTCCAGGCGTGGGGCGACGACTTTGCGCAGGCTGTCGATGATCACCTGCACTTCGCTCCAGCCAGGTGTATTCAATGTGTCGACATCAGCACTTAACGCCCGCTCGATCAACTGTGCGGCAAATAGCTCAAGGCGTTCACGACTGTCGCCAGCGCTGCGCCAGAGCTCATCACTGAGTGCTTGCAGCGCAACCGGTCGCGGCCCGGTCCAGGGCGCGCCCAAGTCACAATCCAGCGGATCGAAACCCAGCTCAAAAGCTTTGGCCAGCGCTCGCAGCAGGCTCGACTGGGCGCCACGTCCATCGCCACGGGGAATTCGCAGCAATGCCAGCAGCGTATCGATCCGCAGGCGGCCGACGGGAGACTCACCGAACACATGCAGACCGTCGCGAATCTGCGATTCCTTCAGGTCGCACAAATAGGTATCGAGGCGCGGCAACCAGATCGCTGCGTCGGCATCGCTGTCGAGCTGGTCGTCCAGTTGCAGTTCGCGATCGATGTGGCTATCGCGCACCAGCTTCAGGATGTCGCGCTGCAACTCCCGGGCACGGCGCGGATCCAGCAGCTGGGCTTCGTAATACTCATCAGCCAGCAATTCGAGATCGCGCAGCGGGCCATAGGTTTCGGCGCGGGTCAGCGGAGGCATCAGGTGATCGATGATCACGGCCTGGGTGCGCCGCTTGGCCTGGGCGCCCTCGCCCGGATCGTTGACGATGAACGGATAGATATTCGGCAGCGGACCGAGCAATGCGTCCGGCCAGCAGTTTTCCGAGAGACCGACGCCCTTGCCCGGCAGCCATTCGAGGTTACCGTGCTTGCCAACGTGAATCACCCCGTGGGCGCCGTAGGTTTTGCGCAGCCAGAAATAGAACGCCAGATAGCCATGGGGCGGCACCAGGTCCGGGTCGTGATAGACCGCGCTCGGATCGACCTGGTAACCCCGTGCCGGCTGGATACCGACAAAGGTCAGGCCAAAGCGCAGGCCGGCGATCATCATCCGCCCGCCGCGGAACATCGGGTCGCTTTCAGGGGAGCCCCAACGCTCCAGCACCGCGTTGCGATTGGCTTCGGGCAACGCGTTGAGCATCGTGCAGTAGTCGTCCAGCGCCAGGCTTTGCTGGCACGGCCGCTGGTCGATGGTCTCCAGATCGTTGCTGACGCCACCGAGCAATTGCTCAATCAGCGCCGTGCCGCTGACTGGCAGATCCGCCGGCAGCGGATAGCCTTCGGCATGCAGTGCCCGCAGGATATTCAATGCGGCAGCCGGCGTATCGAGACCTACGCCATTGCCGATCCGGCCATCGCGGGTCGGGTAGTTGGCGAGGATCAGTGCGATGCGTTTTTCGCCGTTCGGCACCCGCGCCAGTTCGATCCAGCGCCGCGCCAGTTCGGCGACGAAGTCCATACGCTCAGGTTGCGCTCGGTAGCAGACCACATCCGACTGGCTGCGCTCGCTGCGCCAGGCCAGGTCCTTGAAGCTGATGGGCCGGCTGATGATCCGCCCATCGAGTTCCGGCAAGGCGATATGCATCGCCAGGTCACGCGGGCCGAGGCCCTGCTCGCTGGCGCGCCAGCCGGACTCGTTGTCCTGGGCACAGATCGCCTGGATCACCGGAATATTGCGGCGGAACGGCCGCAGATGCGGTGCTTCCGGGCTGGACTGGGCGAAACCGGTGGTGTTCAGAATGACCGAGGCAGAAACTTCATCCAGCAAGTCCTCGACCACCGTCAGGCAGTCGGGCTCTTTCAAACTGGCCAGCGCAATCGGCAACGGGTTAAGCCCCACCGCCTGCAAGCGCTGACAGAAAACATCGATGAAAGCGGTGTTCGCCGCCTGCAAGTGCGAGCGATAAAACAACACCGCCGCCACCGGCTGATCGGCCTGCCAATCAGCCTGCCAGTCGCTGAGTACGGCGGGGCTTTTGTGCGGATGGTAAATCGCCGTGCGCGGCAGGATTTGTGGTTCTGCCCATGGGTACTCACGGCCCAGCCAGCGACTGGCAAGGCAGCGATACAGGTCCAGCGCATTGCCCATGCCGCCCTGGCGCAAGTAGTGCCACAATCGATCACGGTCTTCGGCGGCCACTGTGCTCAGGTCGCTCAACTCAGGGTCGGGGCGATCATCGCCCGGCACCAGAATCAGTTGCACGCCCCGCTCGGCCAGCTGCACCAGCCGTTCCACGCCGTAGCGCCAATAGCCGATCCCGCCGTGCAGCGAGATCAGGATAATTTTCGCGTGGCGCAGGACTTCATCGACATACAGATCGACCGAGGCGTGATTCTGCACCTGCATCGGGTTGGCCAGGCGCAGGCTCGGATAGTCGTCCGGCAACTGCTGCGCGGCTTCGGCGAGCAGTGCCAGGCTGGAATCGCCGCTGCACAGGATCACCAGCTCGGCGGGAGTTTGGCCAAGGTCGGCAATGTTGTCATCCGAGACGAAACCGCCGGGTTGGGTCCTGAGCAGGTGCATGGATCAGGCGCTGAGCGCGGCGCGCAATTGCGCTTCGATCAAGGCCGCGTCCAGCTGCTGGCCGATCAGCACCAGGTGCGTCGCACGGGATTCTTCGGCGCGCCAGGCGCGGTCGAAGTGTTTGTCGAAGCGCGTGCCCACGCCCTGGATCAGCAGGCGCATCGGTTTGTTCGCAACGGCGGCGAAGCCTTTGACCCGCAGGATGCCGTGCTCGACCACCAGTTGCGTCAGGGCGTCCAGCAGCAGGCTTTCGTCGGCTTGCGGCAGTTCGATGGAGATGGAATCGAAGGCGTCGTGGTCATGATCATCATGCCCCTCACCATCAGCGTCACCGTGGTGATGGTCGTGGTGGCTGTGACGGCTGTCGATGTGTTCTTCGGAGCCGGCACCGAGGCCGATCAACACGTCCAGTGGCACACGACCGCTGCTGGCTTCGATGACTTTTACCGCTGGCGGCAGTTCTTCGGCGACTTCCAGGCGCACACGGGCCAGGTCTTCAGGGCTGATCAGGTCAGCCTTGTTGAGGATCACCAGGTCGGCGCTGGCCAGTTGGTCAGCGAACAGCTCGTGCAGCGGCGACTCGTGATCGAGGTTCGGGTCGAGCTTGCGCTGGGCATCCACCTGGTCCGGGAACGCGGCAAAGGTGCCGGCGGCCACGGCCGGGCTGTCGACCACGGTAATCACCGCGTCGACGGTACAGGCGCTGCGGATTTCCGGCCATTGGAAGGCTTGCACCAGCGGTTTGGGCAGGGCCAGACCGGAAGTTTCAATGAGGATGTGGTCCAGGTCCGCGCGGCGGGCAACCAGCTCGCGCATCACCGGGAAGAACTCTTCCTGGACCGTGCAGCACAGGCAACCGTTGGCCAGTTCATAGACGCGGCCGCTGGCTTCTTCTTCGGTGCAGCCGATTGAGCACTGCTTGAGAATTTCACCGTCGATGCCCAGTTCGCCGAATTCGTTGACGATCACCGCAATGCGCCGGCCCTGGGCGTTGTCGAGCATATGCCGCAGCAAGGTGGTTTTGCCCGAGCCGAGAAAGCCGGTAACGATGGTGACGGGAAGTTTGGCCAGTGTTTTCATCGGATGCCCTTTGGCAAGGTGGCGGGCATACGGGACGACTTGACCGCGCGCACAAACGCGGAAGATTTCGCCACCGGATCACCCCGCCCGGTTGTAGTGAGAATCTGGGACGAGGCAGGTCTCCTGGCTGACGGTGTGCCAGTCCTTCGACTGGCGAGTTCTGCGCCTTCCCGCGCCTCTGGATAAATGGCGCAGTGGCGTGGCAGAAAACCTCACCGTTCACAGTTGCGGGGGCAGCCGCGGCATTGACCGCGTTCCCTTCTTAGCTTCGGCAGACGCCGAAGAACCTCGAAAGCGCAAGGCTACGCATCGCATCGGGGCGGGTCAATGTCCGGATAGAGATCTATGGCGACTATGACGACGCCATCGCGAGCAAGCTCGCTCCCACAGGGGTATGCGGTCAACTGTGGGAGCGAGCTTGCTCGCGATGGGAGCGCCTCGATTCCGAGTTGAGAACCCTTGCCAATTGACTCCCATCCCCCGCCCATGCTCTCCTACACGCCTTGTTACGGGTGCCCTTCACAGGGTGAAACGGGAAACCGGTGAGTCATGTGCTTTACTCAAGCCTTGATCAGTCCGGTGCTGCCCCCGCAACGGTAAGCGAGCGAAGAGTCAGATCCACTGTGTCAGCAGTTCGGCATGGGAAGGTGACTCTTGCAGGTTCGGGCGCCAGCCCTGCCCCTCGCGAGCCCGGAGACCGGCCCGCAATACATAGATCAAAAACCCGCGGTGGGCGGGCGCTGTTCGGATCTCTGCGGGCCAGTCTCGCGGGGTTTTCACGCGCTCGATTCACCCGCTGACACACCAGAGGGAAGCGCCATGTCGACTATCAGCAGCACTCGCCACGCAGGCACCGCCAGCACCACATCCACCCTGAGCCAACGCCTGATTGTCGCTATCGGCGCATCGATTTTCGGCGCGTGCCTGGTGTACTTCGCCGGCTTCTCGCACATCGAAGCGGTGCACAACGCCGCCCACGACACCCGTCACAGCTCCGCCTTCCCGTGCCATTGAGACCTGCCGTCATGATCAAGCGTATTGCGCAAACCGCAGGTTTCACCGGGCTGCTCGCGGCCTTGTTGCTGACCCTGCTGCAAAGCTTCTGGGTCGCGCCGCTGATTCTCCAGGCGGAAACCTACGAAAATGCCCCGGCTGCCGAAGTTCACGAACATGCTGAAGGCGCTGTTGCCGCTCACACCCACGACGCCGAAGCCTGGGCACCGGAAGACGGCTGGCAGCGCGTGCTGTCGACCACCGGTGGCAATCTGGTGGTAGCGGTCGGTTTCGCCCTGATGCTCGCCGGTCTCTATACCTTGCGCACTCCGAGCCGTACCTCTCAGGGCTTGCTCTGGGGCCTGGCCGGTTACGCGACCTTCTGCCTGGCGCCGACCCTGGGCCTGCCGCCCGAGCTGCCGGGTACTGTCGCAGCCGACCTGGCGCAGCGGCAGATCTGGTGGGTCGGTACCGCGGCGTCCACCGCCGTCGGCATCGCGCTGATCGTGTTCGGCAAGCATTGGGCTCTGAAGATTCTCGGCGTGGCGACGTTGGCCGTACCACACATCATTGGCGCCCCACAGCCGCAAGTGCATTCGATGCTCGCCCCGGAAGCGCTCGAAGCCCAATTCAAAATCGCTTCGCAGCTGACCAACGCGGCGTTCTGGCTGGCCATGGGTCTGATCAGCGCCTGGTTGTTCCGCCGCAACAACGCAGGTCAGTAACGCTGATGACGCCGATCAGCACAGCGCCGACCCTGGTGGTCGGCCTGGGCTGCCAGCGTGGCTGCCCCGCCAGCACGCTGCGGGCGCTGCTCGACCAGGCATTGCAGGCCCATAACATCGAGCTTCGAGCGATTCGGGCGCTGGCCAGCATCGACCTGAAGCGCGATGAGCCGGGCCTGCTCGAGCTGGCCGAGCAACTGGCGCTACCACTGACGCTGTTCAATAGCACGCAGCTCGCCGCTTATGAGCCACACCTCAGCCATCACTCGCAAATCGCCTTTGAGCGCACCGGCTGCTATGGCGTGGCCGAAAGCGCGGCCCTGGCACTGGTCGAACAACTGGCGCAAACCCCGGCCAGATTGCTGATCCTGCGACAAAAATATGGCCAGGCGACCCTTGCATTAGCCTCATCTGCTTAAAATCCCCGATAATCCCCGCCCTCGATCATGAGCAATCTTCATCTGAAGCATTGCCGCCACGACTTTGCACAGGAGACCGGCATGACCGTCTACTTTATCGGCGCAGGTCCCGGCGACCCGGAACTGATCACCGTCAAAGGCCAACGACTGATCCGCAGCTGCCCGCTGATCATCTATGCCGGCTCGCTGGTACCCGCCGCCGTGCTGGAAGGCCACCAGGCCGAACAGGTGGTCAACAGCGCCGAGCTGCACCTGGAACAGATCGTCGAACTGATCAAGAGCGCCCATGGCAAAGGCCAGGACGTGGCCCGGGTGCATTCCGGCGACCCAAGCCTGTACGGCGCGATTGGCGAGCAGATTCGTTACTTGCGCGAGCTGAGTATTCCCTTCGAAATCGTCCCCGGCGTGACCGCGACGGCCGCCTGCGCGGCGCTGCTGGGGGCGGAGCTGACACTGCCGGACGTGTCCCAGAGCGTGATTCTGACCCGGTATGCCGACAAAACCGCGATGCCGGCCGGGGAAGAGCTGGGGAGCCTGGCACAGCATGGCGCGACCATGGCGATTCATCTGGGGGTCAATCACCTGGAAAAAATCATCGCCGAGCTGCTTCCGCATTACGGCGCGGACTGCCCGATCGCAGTGATTCATCGCGCCACCTGGCCGGATCAGGATTGGGTAGTGGGGACTCTGGCAGATATCGCGCAAAAGGTTCAGGCCAAGGGCTTTCGCCGCACGGCGCTGATCCTGGTGGGTCGGGTACTGGGCAGTGACAATTTCAGCGAGTCGTCGTTGTATCGCGCAGGGCATGCGCATCTCTATCGCCCTTAGGGCCATCAATTTCCGTAGCAGCTGGCGAGCTCGCGAGCCTGCGTTCGAGGGCGAAGCCCTCGTAAAATCGGATAACGCGGTGTTTCAGATTAACCGAGTCGCCTGGATTACGACCGCTGCGCGGCCGAACGCAGTCTCGCGAGCTCGCCAGCTGCTACGGGACTATGTAACGGCCACCTCAATTCCCAGGCATAAAAAAACGGCGCTCACGGGCGCCGTTTTTTCGGTTTGCAGCGAACGCCTTACTTATTAGTAGTAGGCGTTTTCTTTCTGCGTGTGGTCGGTGACGTCACGGACACCCTTGAGCTCGGGAATGCGTTCGAGCAGTGTGCGCTCGATGCCTTCGCGCAGGGTGACATCGGCCTGGCCGCAACCCTGGCAGCCGCCGCCGAATTTCAGCACGGCGATACCGTCTTCAACCACCTCGATCAGGCTGACCTGACCACCGTGGCTGGCCAGCCCCGGGTTGATTTCGGTTTGCAGGTAATAGTTGATGCGCTCGTTGATCGGGCTGTCAGCGTTGACCATCGGTACTTTGGCGTTTGGCGCCTTGATGGTCAACTGGCCACCCATGCGATCGGTGGCGTAATCAACCACGGCATCGTCGAGGAAGGCTTCGCTGAAGGCATCGATATAAGCGGTGAAGCTTTTGAGCCCCAGCGCGGTATCTTCCGGTTTTTCCTCGCCCGGCTTGCAGTAGGCAATGCAGGTTTCGGCGTACTGGGTGCCCGGCTGGGTGATAAAGACGCGGATGCCAATCCCCGGGGTGTTCTGCTTGGACAGCAGATCAGCCAGATAATCGTGGGCGGCGTCGGTAATGGTTATGGCGGTCATGGAAACTCCTCGCAGGCTTGGGCGCAGTTTACGCCAATCATCGCGCCGGACAAAGTCCTAGTATTTAGGTCGGGAAAGAACCGGTGGCCCCGAGGACTACCGGTCAACCGGTTACAGATTCTCATAGCGATTCATGTCCAGCACCCCCGCCTCCACCGGTTCGGTCTCGTGGATGTGCTGGCTCAGGTCATGGAAGTACTGCCAGAACTGCGGATGACTGCGACGAATCCCCCAACGCTCGACGATTTTCTCGAGCCCGTCAGCGTCCCTGGCCTGCTCCATCCGTGCCACAAAATCAGGTACCTGCCCGGCCGGAATGTTGAAGATGAAGTTCGGATAGCTGCTCAGTATCCCCGGATAAATCGTCAGGGTATCCAGCCCCGGCTGATAACGCAGCGATTCGCCAAGCATGAACGCCACGTTGCTGTGGGCGCGATTGCGCAGCAGGCTATAGACCTCGCGTTTGCCGCTTTGAGTCTCGATACGCAGCACCACGGCTTCCGGTAGCTGGTCGACCACCCTGAGCCCGGCGGCCGGGCGCGAAGCCAGACGGCTCAAGGTCTGTTCCGCTTCCTGCAGCGCCGGATCGATGTTCGGCCGAGAGCAATAGGCCCCGCCACAGCGGTTTATCGGATCAGGCCTGGCGTTCAGATCGCCGTAGCGAACCAGCAACTGGTTGACAAAGTCCCGCTTCGGATCCTGTTCGTCCAGATTCAATGCCGTGGGCTGGTCGTTGTCGATGGACTCGTAGTCCAGCCACATCTTGAACTTGCCGCTGTTCTGATACCAATCGTCGAGGTAGCCATTCCGGGAATCAGCCGGCATCAGGCGCAGGAAGTTCTGCTCGGCGCCGTTGCGAATCAGGTCGAAGTACAGGCGAGTCTGCGCCTGGTGGGAGACGTTGCCGAACACATCGAAGTTGACCGCCAACTGGTAGTAGGTGCGCTCCAGCAACGGATAATCGAACAGCCACAGGGTTTGCGGCACGTCACCGATCAGGCCTTTGCTCACCGAGGCGCTGTCGAAGTGCCGAAAAATGCTCAGCAGCGCGTTGTCATTGCCGGCCCACAGGGTCGACCAGCTCGGTGCCGGCGTATCGGCGTAGCTGTCCCGGCGCAAGGCCTCGTATGCGTTGCGTTTGTCGCGATAGCCGTGCCACAGGCTCAGGACGCTGCCGACGTCGTCGTTCTGCCCCGGCATCGCGAGCAAGGGCGTGGCCTGGCCACGGTAATTGGGGTCGGTAATGTACAGGTCATGCTCCGGCGCCTGGAACAGGGCCCAGAAGTGATCGCGAATGACGTCGGTGGCGATCTGCCCACGGCAGACCGGACCGCGGATAAAGGTCCGCACAAAGTATTCGGCGTTATCGAGCATGAACTGATAACGCGCCTGCGCCGGAATCGCCTGGAAGGTCTCGAATGGATTGGCCCTGCGTTCCGGCCCGTAGCCCGGCAAGGCACTGACCTGCCAGTTACCGCTATAGAACAGGGTCTTGATCCGCGCCATTTTCGCTGCGCTCAAGGGGTAGGTGATGTGAGTCTTGTGGACGATCACCCCTTGCACTGGCCATAGGCGGTAATAGACCTGAGTCCCCGGGTCTTCATTTGGGCGGCGGCTGGCGATCAGCTCGATCGGCTGCCCCGGCGGCGTACGCGAGCGCACCCATTGGAAGAAATGCCCCGGCTCGCCGTCCTTGAAGTAAATATGCGCGAGGAACCAGTGCTCGAACAGCCAGCGGCCGACCAGGCTTTCCCTGCTGCCTGGGGCATTGAGCAGGCGTTCCCACTGCACGATCTGCAACGCCTCCCTGGCGCTGGGGGCCAGGTCTTGCTCGTCGATCAGTGCCCCGGACGCCAGCCAGCGTTGCAGGGTCTGATACTGCTGATCGGTCAGACCGGTGACGGCCAGGGGCATGCCTTCTTTCGGGTGGGCGCTGGCATAGCCGTCGAACTCGCCCGGCTGCGGGCAGATGTTTTCCCGGTTCAAGCCCAGAACAATCTCGGTGGGCAGCTTGGCGTTGGGCTGCAAGGGTGCCTGGTGTCCCAGTTCGAGCATGCGCGACAGCAATGCCGCCTGATTGCCTTGAGCATCGAGGACCGAATAGAAGCCTTTGTGCTGCCAGGCCGCCTTGCCGAAAGCATCGTAGAACAGCCGAGTCGGTGCTGAAGCCCGGCTGCGTTCACCGTCATAGACCGGGATTTTGCTTGCGCCCCGCGCCGCGCCCTCCCCACTGCCCAGGTTGAGCTGACAGGCGGCGTCATTGCAGGCATGGCAGGCCACGCACTTTTCGGTGAAGATCGGTTGAATGTCGCGGCTGTAGGAAATCGCCGACGCCGGACCTTGCGCTGTGACGGCACCACTTAACAGCAGCAGAACACTGCTGATGACCACGCGATACGGCATATCCCTGTCCCGACGATAGAAACGACGCGGCGATTCTACCGGTCCGGCCCTGCCACCAACATGAGCGATATTCATGCAAAACCCTGCCATGCTCTAAAAGCGCACAGGTTTGCTATCATCGCGCCTCTTTGTATTGGCCTTACCAGGTAGTCCTATGTCCGATCGCAGCGCTCGCCTTCAAGCCCTTCATCAAGCTCTCAAAGAGCGCATCCTGATTCTCGATGGCGGTATGGGCACGATGATCCAGAGCTACAAGCTCGAGGAGCAGGACTACCGTGGCAAACGCTTCGCCGACTGGCCGAGCGACGTCAAAGGCAACAACGACCTGTTGATTCTCAGCCGCCCGGACGTGATCGGGGCGATCGAGAAGGCGTATCTGGATGCCGGGGCCGACATTCTCGAAACCAACACCTTTAACGCCACTCAGGTATCCCAGGCCGATTACGGCATGGAAGCACTGGTCTACGAACTCAACGTAGAAGGCGCACGCCTGGCGCGCAAGGTGGCCGACGCCAAGACCCTGGAAACCCCGGACAAGCCGCGCTTCGTCGCCGGGGTGCTCGGTCCTACAAGTCGGACCTGCTCGCTGTCGCCAGACGTGAACAACCCTGGCTACCGCAACGTGACCTTCGACGAGCTGGTAGAGAACTACAGCGAAGCCACCAAAGGCCTGATCGAAGGCGGCGCCGACCTGATCCTGATCGAAACCATCTTCGACACCTTGAATGCCAAGGCGGCGATCTTCGCCGTGCAAGGCGTGTTCGAAGAGTTGGGGATCGAACTGCCGATCATGATTTCCGGGACCATCACCGACGCCTCCGGCCGCACCCTCTCCGGCCAGACCACCGAAGCTTTCTGGAACTCCATCAGCCACGCCAAGCCGATTTCCGTCGGTCTGAACTGCGCCCTGGGTGCCAGCGAACTGCGACCGTATCTGGAAGAGCTGTCGGACAAGGCCAACACCTATGTGTCCGCGCACCCGAACGCCGGTCTGCCGAACGAGTTCGGTGAATACGATGAACTGCCGGCCGAGACCGCCAAGGTCATCGAAGAGTTCGCCCAAAGCGGCTTCCTGAATATCGTCGGCGGCTGCTGCGGTACCACCCCCGCGCACATCGAGGCCATCGCCAAGGCCGTGGCCAACTACGCGCCGCGGCCGATTCCGGACATTCCGAAGGCATGCCGCCTGTCGGGCCTGGAGCCGTTCACCATCAATCGCGACTCGTTGTTCGTCAACGTCGGCGAGCGGACCAACATCACCGGTTCCGCGCGCTTCGCCCGGCTGATCCGCGACGACAACTACACCGAAGCCCTGGAAGTCGCCCTGCAGCAGGTCGAGGCCGGCGCGCAGGTGATCGACATCAACATGGACGAGGGCATGCTCGATTCGAAGAAGGCCATGGTGACCTTCCTCAATTTGATCGCCGGCGAACCGGACATCTCCCGTGTGCCGATCATGATCGACTCCTCGAAGTGGGAAGTGATCGAAGCCGGCCTCAAGTGCATCCAGGGCAAGGGCATCGTCAACTCCATCAGCATGAAGGAAGGCGTCGAGCAGTTCATCCAGCACGCCAAACTGTGCAAGCGCTACGGCGCCGCAGTGGTGGTGATGGCCTTCGACGAGTCCGGTCAGGCCGATACCGAAGCGCGCAAGAAGGAAATCTGCAAACGCTCCTACGACATTCTGGTCAACGAAGTCGGCTTCCCACCGGAAGACATCATCTTCGACCCGAACATCTTCGCCATCGCCACCGGCATCGAAGAGCACAACAACTACGCCGTCGATTTCATCAATGCCTGCGCCTATATCCGTGACCACCTGCCCCATGCGCTGACCAGCGGTGGCGTGTCCAACGTGTCGTTCTCGTTCCGTGGCAACAACCCGGTGCGTGAAGCGATCCACTCGGTGTTCCTGCTGTATGCGATCCGCAACGGCCTGAGCATGGGTATCGTCAACGCCGGTCAATTGGAGATCTACGACCAGATCCCGGCCGAACTGCGCGACGCCGTCGAGGACGTGGTGCTCAACCGCACCCCGAACGGCACCGATGCGCTGCTGGCGATCGCCGACAAGTACAAGGGTGATGGCAGCGTCAAGGAAGCCGAAACCGGCGAGTGGCGCAACTGGGAGGTCAACAAACGTCTGGAGCATGCGCTGGTCAAAGGCATTACCACGCACATTGTTGAAGACACCGAAGAATCCCGGCTGTCGTTCGCCCGTCCGATCGAGGTGATCGAAGGCCCGCTGATGTCCGGCATGAACATCGTCGGCGACCTGTTCGGCGCGGGCAAAATGTTCCTGCCGCAGGTGGTGAAATCCGCCCGCGTGATGAAGCAGGCCGTGGCCCACCTGATCCCCTTCATCGAGCTGGAAAAAGGCGACAAACCGGAAGCCAAGGGCAAGATCCTCATGGCCACGGTCAAGGGCGACGTGCACGACATCGGCAAGAACATCGTCGGCGTGGTGCTGGGCTGTAACGGCTACGACATCGTCGACCTCGGCGTGATGGTGCCGGCCGAGAAAATCCTCCAGGTCGCCAAGGAACAGAAGTGCGACATCATCGGCCTCTCCGGCCTGATCACCCCGTCCCTCGATGAAATGGTCCACGTCGCCCGGGAAATGCAGCGTCAGGATTTCCATCTGCCGCTGATGATCGGCGGCGCGACCACCTCCAAGGCCCACACGGCGGTGAAGATCGAACCCAAGTACAGCAACGATGCGGTGATCTACGTCACCGACGCCTCGCGCGCCGTGGGCGTGGCGACTCAGCTGCTGTCCAGGGAACTGAAACCGGCCTTCGTCGAGAAGACCCGCCTGGAATATATCGAAGTCCGCGAGCGCACCGCCAACCGCAGCGCCCGCACCGAACGCCTGAGTTACCCGGTGGCGATCGCCAAGAAGCCACAGTTCGACTGGAGCAGCTACCAGCCGGTGAAGCCGACGTTCACTGGCGCCAAGGTCCTGGACAACATCGACCTCAAGGTGCTGGCCGAATACATCGACTGGACGCCGTTCTTCATCTCCTGGGACCTGGCCGGCAAATACCCGCGCATCCTCACCGATGAAGTGGTCGGTGAAGCCGCCACCTCGCTGTTCGCCGACGCCCAGGAAATGCTCGCCAAGCTGATCGACGAAAAACTCATCAGCGCCCGCGCGGTGTTCGGCTTCTGGCCAGCCAACCAGGTGCAGGACGATGACCTGGAAGTCTATGGTGACGATGGCAAGCCAATCGCTAAATTGCATCACCTGCGTCAGCAGATCATCAAGACCGACGGCAAGCCGAACTTCTCCCTGGCCGACTTCGTTGCGCCGAAAGACAGTGGTATCACCGACTATGTCGGAGGCTTTATCACCACCGCCGGGATCGGCGCCGAAGAAGTGGCCAAGGCTTATCAGGACGCTGGCGACGATTACAACTCGATCATGGTCAAGGCCCTCGCCGACCGTCTGGCCGAAGCCTGCGCCGAGTGGCTGCACCAGCAGGTGCGGAAAAACTACTGGGGTTACGCCAAGGACGAACAGCTCGACAACGAAGCGCTGATCAAAGAGCAATACACCGGCATCCGCCCTGCCCCCGGCTATCCGGCGTGCCCGGATCACACCGAGAAAGGCACCTTGTTCCAGCTGCTGGACCCAGAGGCCAGCGAACTCAAGGCCGGCCGCAGCGGCGTGTTCCTCACCGAACACTACGCGATGTTCCCGGCGGCGGCGGTCAGCGGCTGGTACTTCGCCCACCCGCAAGCGCAGTACTTCGCCGTGGGCAAGATCGACAAGGACCAGGTGCAGAGCTACACCGCCCGCAAAGGCCAGGACCTGAGCGTTACCGAGCGTTGGTTGTCGCCTAATCTGGGTTACGACAACTAAGGTCAAGATCAAAAGATCGCAGCCTGCGGCAGCTCCTACAGGGATTTGCGGATACACATCGCAGGTGTATGCGGTCGGGGGATTTGCGTATACACGCAACATCGCGCATGTACGCGGTCGGGGATTCGCGTATACACGCAACATCGCGCATGTACGCGGTCGGGGATTCGCGTATACACGCAACATCGCGCATGTACGCGGTCGGGGATTCGCGTATACACGCAACATCGCGCATGTACGCGGTCGGGGATTTGTGTACACCCGCAACATCGCGGGTGTATGCGGTCGGCGCGTAGGAGCTGCCGCAGGCTGCGATCTTTTTGCTATCCCCCGCGCGCCACAAATTAGCTATGCTCTGTACACACAACCTGTGAAGAGGGCTTTATGGACGACCCTGCCAACAACAAACCACCGACCCTGTGGCAGATGCTCCACAGCGTCGTGGCCGCTGCATTTGGTGTGCAGAGCGGGAAAAACCGCGCGCGGGATTTCTCCCACGGCAAACCCAGTCATTTCGTGGTGCTGGGCATTCTGTTCACGGCAGTCTTTGCGCTGGCCTTGTTTGGCATTGTGAAACTGGTCCTGCATTTGGCTGGCGTCTGAAGCGCGGGTCAGTGCACCAGCAGTCGCAGGCTGAACGGATAGCGGTATGAGGGCGAGTGGCCTTGCGCCGAAAGCGCGCGGAAGTCGACGTTGTAATCCTTGGCTTGTTTGAACCCCAACAAACGCTGCGCCTGCTGCCGATCGATCAATTGCAACAAGGGTACTTGTCGATCCCGCCCACCATTGCCGGCGATATCGATCCCCTGGGCGTGGTCATGCAACAGCACCATGGCCCAGCCGCCAATGGTGAAATGCCCGGCGACCAGCACACTCAGACGGCCATCGATACGCGCCTGCAACGCTTCTGGCGAACTGTTCAGGGCACTGAACAGCACTTCCCGGCCCGGCCGCCCGCCCGCCTCCTCCAGCGCGGTCATTGCCCCCAGCGCCATCTGGTCGTTCGCCGACCATATCAAGGCAGTCCGCGGATAGCGCTTGAGCAGTTGCCTGGCCTGCTCATAAGCTCGCCCACGGTTCCACTCGCCATACACCAACTGACGCAAGCGGACTTCAGGATGCTCGGCAAGGGCCCGCCGCAGGCCCTGTTCACGCAGTTGCGCAGCCGGGGTGATTTTCGCTCCGGAGAACGCCAGCAGATCGATGGTCTGGCCCGCAGCAACGGGTCTGTGCTGGCGGACAAGTTCCTTGAGCATCAAGTAACCGGCCTGATCATCATTGGCGACCATGCTGCCAATCCAGTCGGGGTATTTGTTCTCGCGCTCATTCAACAGTTTGAGCTGGTCGGGGGTCAGGGCGTTGTTGACGATAAACAGCTTCACCCCACTGCCCTGCGCCAGGCGCAGAATTTCCGGAGCGACGTATTGTTCGTTGACGAACACCAGGTAATCCGGGCGCTTTGGCCCTTGCAGGGCTTCACGGGCCTGCTTGAGATTGATCTCGGGCTGGCGCTCGGCATAGAGAATCCGCAGGTCCATGCCCAGGTCCCGGGCGGCTGCCTGCATGAATTGCGAATAATTGACCCAGAAAGTTTCCGTGCTGGCCCCGGGATTCAGGAACAGCACCGACGCGGCATGCGCACTCGGCCCGATAAACCCGCCAAGCACCAGAAATACACCGCAGAGAAACTTTAACATGGTCAATCCGAGCCCCGGAAATTAGCCGCGCATTATAGCTAGCTAAATGCCAGCAACCCCCCGCTTGATTACCGTTTTGTCCGACAATTGTCGGCTCAGGGCCCGGACAGGACTACTTATTGATGGCTGACCCAGTACACAGCGGTCGAGACCACCAGGATGATCAGAAACAAAATGGCCCACGCATCGACACTGCTGTCGCTTTTCGTTGCTTTGGTCGGGTTGTTCATTGCATCGCCTCTTGTCGGTTTTATCGGTGATTGCACGAAGACTCGAGCACAGTAAAGTCCAGTATTGCCCGCACCACAAATGTGGGTTTTACCGGCACGGTGTTCATTAGTCGTTTTAGTTCTTTGCATATACTCAAACATCACTTTTGCGCATAACCGCAAACTGGTATCGTGCCTCCGCTCCGTTGGGAGTGCGCGGCCGTGCGCGCGGATTTGCTGTGGCAAAGCAGCCTGAGAACAGGACCTATATGTACGTATACGACGAATACGATCAGCGGATCATCGAGGACCGCGTCAAGCAGTTCCGTGATCAGACCCGACGCTATCTGGCAGGTGAGCTGAGCGAAGAAGAATTCCGCCCCCTGCGCCTGCAAAATGGCCTTTATATCCAGCGTTTCGCCCCGATGCTGCGGGTTGCGGTGCCTTATGGCCAACTGACTTCGCGCCAGACGCGGATGATGGCCAAGGTCGCCCGCGACTACGACAAGGGCTATGCCCACATCAGTACCCGGCAGAACGTGCAGTTCAACTGGCCAGCGCTGGAAGACATCCCGGACATCCTGGCTGAACTGGCAACCGTGCAGATGCACGCCATTCAGACCAGCGGCAACTGCCTGCGCAACGTCACCACCGACCAGTTCGCCGGTGTCGCTGCCGACGAATTGATCGACCCGCGCCCCTGGTGCGAGATCGTTCGCCAATGGACGACTTTCCACCCGGAATTCGCCTACCTGCCGCGCAAGTTCAAGATCGCCATCAACGGTTCCACCGCGGATCGCGCAGCCATTGAAGTCCATGACATCGGCCTGGAGCCGGTGCATAACGCCGCTGGCGAGCTGGGCTTCCGGGTGCTGGTGGGCGGCGGTTTGGGCCGGACTCCGGTGGTCGGCGCCTTCATCCATGAGTTCCTGCCATGGCAGGACCTGTTGAGCTACCTCGACGCCATTTTGCGGGTGTACAACCGCTATGGCCGTCGCGACAACAAGTACAAGGCGCGGATCAAGATCCTGGTCAAGGCGCTCACTCCTGAAGTGTTCGCCGAGAAAGTCGACGCGGAAATGGTTCACCTTCGCGGTGGCCAGAGCACCTTGACCGACGCTGAAGTTCAGCGTGTCGCCAAGCATTTCGTCGATCCGCAGTACAAAGTCCTGGCCGACCAGGCTGCGGAGCTGGCCGAACTCGACAAGCAACACCCAGGTTTTGCCCGCTGGCGTACTCGCAATACCCTGGCGCACAAAAAGCCGGGCTATGTGGCCGTGACCCTGTCGCTGAAGCCGACCGGGGTGGCCCCGGGCGATGTGACCGACAAGCAACTCGACGGGATTGCCGACCTGGCCGACCGTTACAGCTTCGGCCAGCTGCGCACCTCCCACGAACAGAACATCATTCTCGCCGACGTCGAGCAGAGCCAGCTGTTTACTCTGTGGGGCGAGCTGCGCGAGCAAGGTTTCGCCACGCCGAACATCGGCCTGCTGACCGACATCATCTGCTGCCCGGGCGGTGACTTCTGCTCCCTGGCCAATGCCAAGTCGATCCCGATTGCCGAGTCGATCCAGCGTCGTTTCGAGGACATGGACTACCTGTTCGACATCGGCGAGCTGGACCTGAACATCTCCGGTTGCATGAATGCCTGCGGTCACCACCACGTGGGCCACATCGGCATTCTCGGAGTCGACAAGAAAGGCGAAGAGTTCTACCAGGTCTCCCTCGGTGGCAGCGGCAGCCGCGATGCCAGCCTGGGCAAGATCCTCGGTCCTTCCTTCGCCCAGGATGCAATGCCCGACGTGATCGAGAAGCTGATCGACGTGTACCTGGAACAGCGTACCGAAGACGAGCGCTTCATCGACACCTACCAACGTATCGGCATTGACCTCTTCAAGGAGCGCGTCTATGCAGCGAATAATTAAGAACAACGAGGTCATCGACGAAACCTGGCACTTGCTGCCCAAGGACGCGACCTTCGACGGTATCTCCAACTGCGACGACCTGATCGTCCCGCTGGCCTTGTGGCGTGATCACGCTCACGCCCTCAAGGCCCGCGATGGTGGCCTGGGTGTGTGGCTGGATGCCGATGAACAAGCCGAAGAGATCGGCGACGACATCGAATTCTTCCAGGTGATTGCCTTGAATTTCCCCGCCTTCACCGACGGGCGCAACTACTCCAACGCGCGCCTGCTGCGTGATCGTTATGGCTTCAAGGGTGAACTGCGGGCCATCGGCGACGTGCTGCGTGACCAGCTGTTCTATCTGCACCGTTGCGGCTTCGATGCCTACGCCCTGCGTGCAGACAAAGACCCGTACGAAGCCCTGGAAAGTCTCAGGGACTTTTCGGTGACCTATCAGGCCGCCGCTGACGAACCGCTGCCGCTGTTTCGTCGACGTTAAATGATCAAAAGCCTTGAACCCGGCCCCGGGCTCAAGGCTTGCTGCACCCATCAGTCCTGTTGCAGATCATCTATCGGAATGGGCCTGCCCATCTGTACCCAGTCTTTGTACAGCCTGACTCTGTTTTCCAGACGCGTGAAGCTCGCAAACGGATTTTCAGCATCCAGAGCCGATAACGCTACATCCCTGCTTAACAAGCCCCACAGCTCCTGCGAGGCATCCGCCTCCTCCAGCAAACGCCAGATCCGCGCCTGAAGCACCGGGTAGCTCACCTGGAAATCGGCGGTACGGCTCAGGCCCTCGAACACTCGTAAAAAACGTGTGGACCCTGGCCTCGCTTCCAGACGCTGCCACACCAGGCGCTTGAGTATCACGTGCTTTAGCGCAAGCCTTTGCAACCAGACGCCGGGCTGATTCAAATCCGCGACTGGCGCGCTCAACCAGAGGTTGATACCGGTTTGTTCTCGATGGGCAATAATGCGCCGCAGACTGTCCTCATCCGTCAGCGGATTCCCCCACAACTGAACATGGTCTCTGTCCACCGCCTGGGTCAGAACGGCCGCAGGTATCCGGGTGATCCGGTTATTGCTCAGGTCCAGGGACTCCAGATACGGTTGGTCGAGGATGCCTACCGGACAGGTCGTGATGCCCGAACCACTCAAGTTCAGCCTGCGCAACTCAGTCATCCCCAGGATCAGCGGAGGAGCACCCAGCGGGTTATCGCTCAAGTCCAATACTTGCAGGCGAACCAGGCCAGACAGCTGGCCTGCGGCTCGCTCGGTCAACACCAACCTGGTCGATTTGAGGTTCAGTGTGGTGAGATCGACCATACGAGCAATGGCTTGCGGCAAAACGCCTTGCCACACGCCCTGTTCATTCAACAGGCGCAGGTCGACACCTTCCATGTTCAGCGTTCGAAGATGGGGAAAACATTCCAGGAAATCGTTCAGTCCTTCAGGGCGGGTCAGCTGGAAGTTTTTCATGGACAGCTCAACGACCTCAGTGAACTTTGCGCCCAGTGCGGGCAGACAATGGAAGTCCTCGAAGTCCAGATCCAGTTTGTAACCAAGCAACTGCTCGCCCGCATAAACACAACTGCTTTCATGCCCCCGCCTTTGCCAGAATGCTGTCAACTCGGATGCCAGCTCCATCCTTGCCTGCCGTTCATAATGCATCGCCTCTTCGAGGCGCTCGATATTTTCTTCCTCGATTTGCGCAGCATCCATCCCCTGCGCCTCCTCGTCCTGCGCGGACAAAAGATCAACGTCCATGTCGTCAATATCCAGCGTTACCTGATCGATCCAGCCGCTCAGATCGATACTTAGCTGCTCGAACTGCGTGTGCAACCGGATCAGTTCTGTATGAGCTGCGGCGCCCATGCCTTGCAGAAACTCATCAGCCTGCGCGCGGGTGAACTCGGGGTATATCGACTGGACCTGAAGTATCACCACCTCGTGTGAAAACGCCTCACCCTGCGACGTAACCGGATAACCGCCGCCTCGAAGCCCTCCAGCGTCAAAAGACAGTCCCGAGTCCATCCTCCGAAGCCCAATGATGAGTTCGGAGCGCCGCAATGCTCGCTCACTGATTTTCAGCTTCAGGTCCCGCACTTCATCAAGCGGCTGCAACTGCAACGCTGAGCGCTCTGTTTCAGACAAGGTAGCGAGAACCGCATGATAGAAATCGTCTGTATCTTGCCGAACGAGCCCCTGAGCGTCATACCCCCGATATCGGTTGCCCACCTTGATCAGACTCCTGCGAACAGCTGCATCGATTGGACCGACGTGGTCCAGGACTCTACCGCCAGCGGTACTCTCGAGTACTTCGATCCGAACCGCCCTGGGCCATCCGGGCAATGCTTTTAGAGAGTGCAAGGCCAGTATGTCGGTCTCGGGATTTTCCATCGATTGAAGGTAAAGCCCTTCATACGCACGATTGAGCCGTACGTGTTGCTCATATTGGGTCGCTTTGCCATCCAGCTGCCGGAGCAGGCGCCTGGTTTCAACCGCTGTTGGCGAAACCTGAATATCCACTCCTGACCGGTCGAGCATTTGCTCTATGGCGCTTTTAGGCAAGCCTGGATATTCACGCTGAAACAGCCGAACCCATTCATGCGCGGAGGTCTGAAGCGCGTCATAACGACCCTGGAAGCGCTCAGCCCGAGAAATGGCGGCCTCTTGTCCGAGGCGCATCTGCGGGTCAAGCCCCCGGAGATCCTGATCAATCCTGAAGCGGCTGATCGTATCGGCCAGCAAGGGAGTGGGTGGGCGTCCGGCCTGCATCAAACGCAACATGTCGTCATCGACCGCACTGACTTTGCCTATTTGCTCCAGCACCTCATCGCTGAATGACGCAACGGAGGGGCCGATTCCTCGCATCAACTCCAGGCGCGTCCTGACGCTTGACGGCTGTTGTGTGGCAGGCGCCACTTCACTGGATGCGTCATCCTTGAATAAGGGTTCTTCAGTTGTGGGCCGGATGCCAGGCTCCGTCGGCTTTTCTCTTGAACGGGTCACATCCTCTACGAGCGCTTCGCCAGTACCTTCGCCTCTAAGTGCAGCGCCAGCGCCCAATAGCGGGAGCGCATTGAGCAAACCAAACACGCTACGTGTCACGCCTTCCGATCGATCGTCCGGACTCTTGCCGTTTACCGCCTGGTCCAGGCCATATCCGGCGTCGATGATCCCGGCCAACGCCAGCAAGCCTTCACCACCGGGCACAAACAAGGCCAAGGGACCGAACTTGTTGACCCACTGCACAATGGGTTCGATCACTGCGCTCAGGTTATCCCGATTGACCTGGGCATCATCGCGAATAGTCTCGATACTCGCTTTCGCCGCCTGTTTCATTGTCATGACCAGTTGCGCGAAGGGATCGGTGTCTCTGGATGCAAGCTTGAAATCGATATATTCGGCAGGATCCCAGTAACCATCGTTATTGAATAAACCATGACCCTTTTTCAGATGGTGTTGGCGGGGGTAATCCACCATCCCATCCAATGCAGTCAGCACACCCGCATGGAGTGGGCCGTCTTTTCGATCGTTTTCGGCAAAATGGGCGGCCAGCGCCTGTTTCTTGTCTGGATCCTTGCCTTGCTGCACAATCCAGTCGTGCAGCGCCTTGGCATCGGCAAAGTAATGTAAAGGCGAAGAATTGCCCGGAATGTACAACAGAATCCGTGAGCTGGAACGGTGACGGAAGCTCCAGATATCCCTGGCGGTATAGCGATAGAGCACCAGCCGGGCGACTTCGACCAGGTGGGGGGCGCGTGTCGGAGCGCGTAACTGCTCGATGGTCAGGTGCTCCCACTGCTGCTCGGGCGCCAACCCTGCCGCTCGCAGTGCCACTTCAAGACCGTCCTGGGTGAGGCTGTTCTCCTGCCGTTGCAAAAAAGCCGTCATGACAAACGCCGCTTTGACCGATGTCCGCAGCGCATAGGCTCCAGGCGCAACGATCACTTCGTCCGACGGCCAGGCCCGTTGAACGTAATCACTGAACTGGTCCTTGAACTCGAGTTCCCATACCCACTTTTTGAAATCGGCAGGCCTCAGCGCAATTTGCGTGAGCGGGCCATAGGTTTGCGGATCCGTCAGACGGTAGATGCCTTCATAGGTTTTATGGTTACCACTGCCAGGATAAGCAAACTCATCGACCTTATCGACTATCCGCACCTGCGGGCCGATGTCGGGGGGCGTGTAGAAACCGAAAGCCGTTTCCCCGAAGCGCCCATCGCCCACAGTCTGATAATTTGATAGCAACACTTGTGTCAGGTTTTGCGAGCTCGCTACCCGTCCCTGCTGGACTCCGTTTTGCACCGGGTGGCCGTTGTAGTTGTAATCGAGCGTTACCAGCTGTGCAGTCTGGGGCGCGATGTCTTTACCCCATTTTTCCTGGATAAGCTGCGCACCAAACTGACCAGGCGACAGGGGCAGCGCCGACTCAACGGTGGCCTGCAGATCTGCGCGCATCGGTGCAACGGGCAGTGGGTGTTTGTCAGAATCGAGGTTGTTCTTAGAGTCAATCATTGTGCAATTCCTTTGCAGTTGATTCAGGAGTGCCCAGATTAAACAGGCACAGCTGAAACAAATGCCGGAAATATCGTCAAGGATCCTAGGGAGACTCCGAACAAACCTGCCGAACCTCACCAAGCTGGCCGACGCCAAACCTCAGGTACAAAAAAGCCCGGAAATCCGGAGCCTCCAGATTTCAGGGCCTGTTCACGCCTTGTTCAGTATGATCAATTGAACTCTGGCACGCGCACCCCCAGACTGAAACCCCAATCCAGAAGTTTCGCCTCGCCATAATGATTCAAAGCATCCAGAGCAGCATCAACAGTATCAAAACGCACGTCACGAATTTCTATCGGAGCTCCGCTCTTGAACGACACACCACTGTCGATAACCGACAGTGAAAATGCACGCCCACCGGAACTGGAAGAATCATACTGAACCTGAAAACCATAAAGATCATCAAGCATAAACATATCGGTTTTGCTTAACTGTTCTTCCAGGGATCCGGGCAAGGGCAGTCCGGGAAACTTGACACGGTCCATCCGCCCGGGAACTTGCGACATACCTCGAAACATCAATGCCTGAACCAGGTCTTCAAGGCGTTTGAATCGCGCTGCATGAATGCCTGCCCAGTCTTCTCGATCGACATAAAGCGCGCCCTCTTCGGTTTTTATGGGCGTTTGAAGAATCTCTCCATCTACGGAGCGATGCAAGATCATCACATAGCTGAATTTTTCTTTTTCCCACAAGGTTCTTGAAGCTGAAACTTTGGCCCTATTTGAAACATACATTCTGCAATTTCCTTATTGCGTTTAGGTAAAACAAACTTAATTCAAACCACGCGCCAGAAATAGAAACAAAATAGCGCAGACGCCGTAGGAAATATCGACCGAAATTGCAGTACGTAAACTATCGAAAAACAAATGGCCGCGGGGACCCGCCAATACACTTGCATTCATGCTCGATGAATAACATGACGAATCGCAAGTCAGACTTCGAGTAAAGCCCCGAATCAAAAATCAACGCTTGAACCCAGGGCTCGATGATGACACCGGAACAACAAGGCCCTGTCACTGAAGATCAGTGACAGGGCCTTGTGCGGACAGACTTACCAGAAACGTTGCTGAGTCAACCGGCTCCACCAACTCAACAGCACACGATCGATCGAGCCACTCGCCGCCAGCCCGACCCGCTCTTGCAGGCTTTTACGCTCGGCGTAGTGCAGGTGGTAAAGCTCGGCACCCTTGGCCCGTTCGGCGAGGTATTCGTCGCTGGTTTTCAGTTCATCAACCAGTTGCTTGTCCAATGCCGCGATACCCAGCCAGACTTCACCAGTGGCCACTTCGTCGATGGCCAGTTGCGGGCGGTAGCGCGAGACGAAGTTCTTGAACAATTGATGAGTGATGTCCAGCTCTTCCTGGAATTTCTCCCGGCCCTTCTCGGTGTTCTCGCCAAACACGGTCAGGGTTCGCTTGTATTCGCCGGCGGTCAGCACCTCAAAGTCGATGTCGTGCTTTTTCAGCAAGCGATTGACGTTGGGTAATTGCGCCACCACGCCGATCGAGCCGAGGATGGCAAACGGCGCGCTGATGATCTTCTCGCCAATGCAAGCCATCATGTAGCCGCCACTGGCTGCCACCTTGTCGATGCAGATCGTCAGCGGTACTCCGGCTTGACGGATCCGCGCCAGTTGCGAAGAAGCCAGGCCGTAGCTGTGAACCATGCCGCCGCCGCTCTCCAGACGCAAAACCACTTCATCCTTGGGCGTCGCCAGGCTCAGCAGCGCGGTGATTTCGTGGCGCAGGTTTTCAGTGGCGGAGGCTCTGATGTCGCCATCGAAATCCAGCACGAATACCCGAGGCTTGGTCTCAGCCTGCTTCTTCTGCTTTTTCTCGAGCTTGCCCTGGGATTTGCGCAAGGCCTTGAGTTGATCCTTGCTGAGCAGGGCCTGCTCCAGACGCTCGCGCAGCTCTTTATAGAAATCATTGAGTTTGCTGACGTGCAACTGGCCTGCACCTTTGCGCCGGCCTTTGCTGCGCAATGCCGCGAAACTGGCCAGGACCACCAGGATAGCGATGACGAGGGTGATGGTTTTAGCCAAAAAACTTGCGTACTCGGCAAGAAACTCCACAGGGACTCCTTAAATACTGTGCGCCGCTGAACAACGGTCGCGGGATACCTCAAGCATACTCATGCGCCCGCCTCGCGGCCAGCCGTGAAACCTGCTGTTACCGGCCTCTAACGAACATTTCAAACAAGCGTATGTTTTTTTATTGACAGCCCACCGCCATCCTCATAACCTCGCAAAACTTACAACGCACCGGGATGACGCGCACGTGGGCAGCATCTACTTGATTCGACATGGCCAAGCCTCCTTTGGTGCAGACGACTATGACGTCCTGTCGCCGATCGGTGTGCGCCAAGCACAAGTGCTCGGCAGCCACCTGGCGGAACTGGGCCTGAGCTTCGATCGCTGCCTGTCTGGCGACTTGCGCCGGCAACAGCACACCGCCACCTGCGCGCTTGAGCAGTTCGGTGCCATCGGCATGCCGGTACCCTTGCTGGAAGTCGATTCGGCCTTCAACGAATTCGATGCCGACGCCATTATTCGCGCCCTGCTTCCCGGCCTGTTGCCGGACGAACCCGAAGCGCTGAACATCCTGCGCAATGCCACACAACATCGCGCAGAGTTCCAGCGCATCTTCGCCTTGATCATCGAGCGCTGGCTCAGTGGCACCTATGACACACCGGGGCTGGAAAGCTGGCTGGGGTTCGTCGGTCGTGTCCAGGCCGGTTTGCAGCGTATTCTCGAGCAAGCGGACAACACCCAGAAAATCGCCGTGTTCACTTCCGGCGGGACCATCACCGCCCTGCTCCATCTGATTACCCAAATGCCTGCCGCACAGGCCTTTGAACTGAACTGGCAAATCGTCAACACCTCGCTCAACCTGCTCAAGTTCCGCGGTCGCGAGGTCGCTCTGGCTTCCTTCAACAGTCATGTGCATCTGCAACTGCTGAAGACCCCGGAACTCATCACCTTCCGTTGAGCGCCGGCTAATTGTGACCCTTGTTGTAACAACCCCATAAAAAGGATCGAACCATGACCTCCGTAGCTGATGCCGTACAAGCAATGAAAGCCAAGTTCAACCCAGCCGCTGCTGCGGGCCTGGACCTGGTATTCGGTTTTCGCATCGACGAAGAAAAGAACTTCTCGCTGGTCGTTAAAGACGGTACGTGCGAGCTGAAAGAAGGCGTTAACCCTGACGCTGGCGTGACCCTGGTCATGGACGGCGAAACCCTGGAAGGCATCGTCGACGGCTCGACCGACGGCATGCAGGCGTTCATGGGCGGCAAACTGCGCGCTGAAGGCGACATGATGCTGGCGATGAAGCTGAGCGAGCTGTTCCCGGCCTAAGCACGCCGCTCCCGATTCTCGGGAGCAGGTCTGGCTGCAAGCGAATCCCGCCTTTATGGCGGGATTTGTGTTTTCTGCCTCAACGCTGACCAAAAATTATTGGCTGTCCACAGGCCCGGTCAGTCAAGAAATTTGTGGCTTCGCACATTCCCCCGTAGCAGCTGGCGAAGCCTGCGGCAGCTGCTACGGTTCGCATAACGTCTTAACTGATCGGCATTTGCCCACAGGCCCCCACTTGCGGCACCAGGCGGATATCGACACGACGGTTGGCCGCTCGCCCGGACTCGGTGTCATTGCTGGCGATCGGCTGACTGGCTGCGATGCCCTGGACAGCAAAGCAACTGTCGGGGATGTCGCTCATGCGCTGCATCCAGTCACGCACCGCCAAGGCGCGGGCGCGGGACAGCTGGAGGTTGTGATCGGCGTTGCCCGTGGCATCGGTATGCCCGGCGATGACGATCAGCCAGCCTGGCTGGGCCTTGATGTCGACCAAGGCATTGACCAGCACCTTGGTCGAGCCAGGCTTGAGCTCGGCGCTGCCTGCATCGAACAATGACAGACTGTCCAGACGCACCGGATCGGGCAGTAAACCATCACTGTCCGGAACTGCCAGCCAGTCCCTCCACCCAAACCAGCCGGCCAAGGCGATAGCAGCCGCCACTGCGAACAACCACAGGGCGATACGACGCCTCTTGGTTTTTGGGTGAGCGGCCGACACTTCGGGTTCATGGAGGGCCGGCAGAATGACCACAGGCATCACGAATGCCGGTTCAAGCATCCTCGTCGATTGCCGCACTGCCTCGCCCGAAGAGAGGTTTCGCTCCAAGCGTTGCATCAGGCTGCCGACCTGCTGGCGCAGAGCCTGCAGCGTGACCAGAGGGACCTGCACCTGGCCATCCAACCGCTTGTTCAAACGCGCAAGCTCGGTGTCCAGATGGACAAGCGCTGGCAGACTCTGTGCGTTGAGCTCGAGGCTGCGCAGCAACGGCTGCAGCTGACCGAACAACCAGGCCAGGATATCCAGGCGCACTGACGCCACTGTTGGCCACAAGCTCGGCCATTCGCAGACCAGCGTCTCTATCAGCGCCACCCCCTGCGCCATGCCATCCAGACCATGGCGTTGGCTGCGAGCCAGCGCGAAAGAGCTCACGGTTTGCAATTCCGCCCCATTCTTCTGGAATAGCGTCAGGCACAATTGCTCCACCTTGGCCCAGTCCACGTCCGGACACGCCGGATGGCTCAGTTTGGCCAGCTCATCACGCAACGCCATAAACTCGCCGAAGCCGCGTGGATCACCGCCTACTCGAATACGCATTTCAAACAACGCCGTCATCCAGCATCCTTTCCGTTAGAGGTTTCACGACTTCGACAGGTAGTTCTGCCGCTTCAGGTGGCGCACCAACACCTTGCCCTCGGGCGCCAGGGTCGTGCCGAAGGTCACCCGTTCGCCCCCTTTGAGTTGCAGGTCGAGGGCGTATTCCAGATGACCCGGCTGAGCCTGCGGCAGCAGTTCGATGCTCACCGTCGCCAGACGCGGCTCGTACTTGAGCAGGGTCTGGGCCATGGTGCCCATCAGCCCATGCGCCGTGGCGGGTAGTCCCTGCAGGATCAGGCCCATATCCGGCAGACCGTAGTCCGGCAGATGACTGAGCGTGCCAGCCCGGCTGTTGAGGATGCGCTGCAGGTTGTCCAGCACCGACAGGGTGTACTGGTCCTCTTCGCCGACTCGATACAGGTCCAGCTCGCCGGCGAAATTCTGCAGGAGCATTTCGTAGAGCGAAGGATTGAGCTCGGGCATTCCTCACTCCTTCGCCAACGGTCGCAGGGTCAGCCGGTCGTCCCCCAACTCGATCACCCGCGCCCGATCCGGCTCCAGGTCATCGCGGGCCAGGGTCAGGCGCCACGTATTCATCCGCGTATCCGGCTCGCGGAACAAGGCGACCACCGCGACGAACTGCGCGCCCCGGTCCATGGGCACGTTCAACTGCGCGCCCTCACCCGGTTTCACCACCAGTGCCCGCTCGTCCAGCAGATCGGCTCTGAGCACATTGTCGCCGTTGCTCAACACGCTGTCGTAGGTCGCTTTCTCCAGCGCCTTGCTATCGCGCAGCTGGTACACCCGCACCAGTGTCGGCACTGACAACGCGCTCATATCCGCCGCATCGGTGTTCATCGCCGCTCGACCGCTAAAGTCCAGGTGCAGGGTTTTTACCTGCTTGTAGAAAATCGCCCCAGCCGTGGAGGTGGTGCCATCTGTCACGGTCTGGGTCAGCCCGCAACCGCCGAGCAGTGCACCGGATGCTGCCAGCATCAATGCTTTAAAAAAGGTATGCGACATACTGTATCTCCCTGTCCCGGGGGTTGTTCTGCAGGCCTTGGTAGCGGCCCAGGTTGATGATGATCGTGTCGTATTCCGCGACTTGCCAGGCATCGCCCCCCAAGCCCAGTACAGCGGTCATGCCCAGCCGTATTGGCGCTCGCCCCAGCACCGGCTCCGGCAGGCTGCGCACCGGTAGCGACAACTGCAGCCTGGCGGTGCAACGCCAGCCCAGGTACACCCGCAACAGCACCAGCAGGTCGTTGTGCAACTGGCCATCCGGCAACCAGCCTCGGGCCTCGTCGGTGTCCTCGGTGAACAACGCCAGGTGCAACTGACTGTTGGCGTCGTGCCCGACACTGCCCAGCGGCGTGCCTTGGGACAAGCTCACCGGATGGTTCGAGGACAGACTGGCCGGCCGCGCCAAGGGGATTTTCTGCGGCCAGTGTGGCGTCACCCGTGTGTGAGTGTTGGGTGCCAACAGTTTGACCAGCGCGATGACGCCTTCAGCGTTACGGGTCGGCAAACGCATCACGCCGAGCAGCGCCAGGAAGCGCGATATTGGTGTGGCAATCTGCTTTTCGGTGCCGGGAATCCCCAGGCCGATCAGCCCCAGCAGGCACTGCGAGGTCGCATCGGTACCGCCAGCCTCAAACGTGGCCGGGTACGAGTACTTGCGCCAGATACGGTAAAACTGGGTGAAGATCCGGTGGTTGAACATGTCGAGGAAGGCTTCCAGTGCCTCATGCCCCTCCCGACGCTGGGCGATATCGTCCAGAAAAGCCGTCGGCAACGGCGAGTCGACACCGTACAGACCGAGCAGGCGGGTGCGCACCGTGGCCGGGGCTCCGGGTCAGCATCAAAGGTTTCGATAGCCTTCAGTTCGCCGCCAGGAAATCCCATCCCAGGGTCGGGCCGAAAGCGCACCGGGTCATCCGCCGGGTGCGTGGTGCTGCCAAGTGGCGGGTGATTCGGCAAGGCCTGTTCCAGCAACTGGCAGAAGCGATACAGATTGGCCTCAGCCACCCGCCCCTCCAGCGCCTCCAGTAAACCGCCGGCTTTCAGCCGGGAATACGCTGACTGTGGTTCTCGTTCCATCGCAGGCACTTTCCAGTAGGTTGCAGGATCAGCGTGAGCTGGTTGTATAAGTGAATGTCGGCGTACAGGCCAAAGAAGCGATTGAGCATCTCGCCGAACAGGCTGATGTCGCCTTCGCCGCAAAAGCCATTGGCATCCAGGGTGACTTCGATATCCACCCCGCGTAGCAGGAAGCCTTTCTCGAAGCGCTGGATCAAGTGGTGGCTAACCTCGACGATCGCTGCAAGGCGGCGTCGGTTCAGCTCGCTGCCCGTCCAGTCGTACAGCGCCAGGGTGCCTCGCAGCACCTCGGCGCTATCGAGCATCGGCAGGAAGTTCGACCCCAGGTGGCTGAGCACTCGCCAGTGAAAACGATCGCGGTTCGGCGGGTAGCACGGCAAGGTCGGTGCGCACAGGTTGCGCACCCGCAAGCCCGTCTGGGTGGATTGCACCAGGGTATCGAGCAAGGTGCTTTGCAGCGCCTTGCGCGGCAGCTGCCCATTGGTGCCGGTCAGATGCAGCGACAGGCTTTCGCTCTGGTGCAACTGATCCTTGTCGAAGCCCTCGCCTCCCAGGATCAGCCAGGTGTCATGCAAACCATTTGCGCCACGCTTCAAGCGCGTATGGAAGTAACGTTCGGGCGCATCAACGCGCAGCATGCCGCCCTTGTGGCGAAAGCTGGTGAACGGCACATATTCCTGGCGCTCGGCGTTCCTTGAGGCGGTGACTCGATCCACCGAATAAATCTCGGTATGACCGTCCTGCAAACGCATGGGTCGCAGCAGGTAGTCGGTTTGCAAGGGCGCCAGGGTCAGTGGGTCGGCCTCCAACGAGAACAGATTGATTACCGCAACGGCATGCAGGCGAAGGTGCTCTGCGCTCAGATTGAACTCGTGAGGCCACGGCTCGCTAAGCACCGCTTCGAGTTCGAACCAGGGCACACCTGGGGCGATGCTCAGGTGTTCCAGCCCACAGAGGGTCACGAACATGAATTTCTCGCGGAAGGTGAAATACTCCAGCAGCAACTGATAACCGCTGAAGGCGCTGTCGCCCTTGGGCCACAGGCGATCCTCATCGGCGAAACCCTTGGGCGCAAAATGGCCGTCCAGCGCATGGCGGTCCGTCTGCCCCGGCAGGCGCACGTACAACGCCTGAGTGTTCAGGGTCAGCGCCTGGTGCAATGCACTGGCCAGCGGGGCGTCGGCATTGAGGTACAGCGGCAGGCGGCTCAGGTTGATCTCACTCCAGTCCGTCAAATTACCGCAGGCAAAGCGCAGACGCAGCACCGAACGACCATCCGGCTCGTGGTCAAGTCGCAGAGACTCCAGGGCGAGTGGCTGCAGCAGCAGATCCTCGGTGGTGCTGTAGCGGCACCGGGTGCGCTGCGGCCCGATGGGCTGCGACAGCACTTCGAAGCCCTTGCCGATCGGCTCGCGGTGCTTCATCTGCTTGAGATCAGGCACCAGCTCGATGACCGAGAGCGAAGGAATAGTGCGCAGATAATGCGGCCACAACAGACTGACCAGGCCTTCGGTCAGTTCCGGCAGGTCATCGTCGAGCTTCTCGCGCAGTCGTCCCATCAAAAAGGCAAAGCCCTCGAACAGGCGTTCCACATAAGGGTCGCGCGCTCCCGGCTTGTCCAGGTTCAGCTGTGCCGCCCGGTCCGGGAAAGCTTCTGCGAATTCCTTGCCAGCCTCGCGCAGATAGCGCATCTCGGCGTCGAAGTAATGCAGTGTCAGATTGTCGATGCTCAATGAAAGAATCCTGATGAATGAGGTTTAACCGCAGAGCACTGCGGCGCGTACCGGGTCAATCGCTACCAGCGCCGCCAGCAGCGCCTCCATCTGTCGAGCCAGGGTCAGCTTGTCCGCACCGTTGCGTTGCGCTTTCAAGCGCAACAGCTTGAGCAGGCGTGCCTTGACCTCGAAATTCAACTCGGGCTCCCAATCCGTAAGCGCCTGGCGCTGGGCAGTGGCATCCAGTTCGCCCAGCAGGTGGATGGCCAGATCGCTCTTGCCGTATTGCTCGGCCACCCGCGCCATCAGCAGGCGCAGCAGCCAGCGCTGCCGCCCGGTCTGCACGCCAGGCCGCGCGGCCAGCCAGGCCAGCGCGGGTTCCACGCCATCGCTGTCGGCCTGCGCCAGGGCTTCGTCTTCCAGAGACAGGATCTCGGCATCCGCGGTTGCCGGTGCAACCGCCTGAGCAGGCTGCCACTGCTGGGGGCGATTGCCGCTGACGTGCTGGGTGATCCACTCGCGGGTGGTCTCGTCGGCGAAGGCTGTACCGTCGTTCCAGCACAGCACTTCCAGGCCCGGCAGACGCTCGAGGAACATGCCCAGATCACGCTTGACGATATCGGCCCAGCTTTCCTGTGGCGCGGGCTGTTTGCTCAGTGCCTGGTACAGGTACCAGTGCAGGTCCAGCCAGAAATGGTTCACCCCCTCGGCGTACACCCGCTCGACCTGATCGAGCAATTCATTCCAGCTCTGTTGCAGATACAGCCGCTTGAGTTGTGCCCGATAGTCGCCACGCGGCGGTGCCAGGCGAGTATTGCCGTTGGCGTCCTGGGGCGGGGCCTGGTGCACGGTGTCCCAGCGCAGGCTCTTCATCAACCGATGGGCCGCCAGCCAGCCCTGGGGCTGCTCGCGCAAGTAACCCGCCAGGGCCCGGCCGCTGTCCAGCAAATCGCGTCCGGATTTGATCGCCGTGGTGTTCGGTGCACCCGTTTGAGCGTTCAACTCGTGACTGGCACTGTTCTGCGGCACCAGCGCATCCACCCCGCCGGACTGCGCCAGCCGGGCGGACAACGCGGCATACAGTGCGCCCAGGGCTGGACGCTGGTCCTGCGGCCAGGCGCCAAGGCCACGCTCCAGCCAGGCCAGTGCCGCCACCGTGCGCTCAGCCTCGCTCTTCACCACCTCCGGATACAGCGACAGGCTGTCCAGCACCTTGTTGCTGGCCAGCCACTCCAGGGCCATCTTGCGGCTGTTGGGCCGCGCCGGCAGCACCTCGGCGGCGTAACCCTCCACCAGGGCAGCCAGCAGGTTTAGTCCGTCGGCCAGCCCCGCCTCACCGTCCTTGTGCAAGCGCGCCCACAGGTAGTAGGTGGCCACGCGCAGATCCTTGCAGGTCTGGGTCAGCAGCTTCTGCGCCAGTTGCACCACCCGTTCGGTGTCCGCTCCGGACAGTTTGTTGACCTCTTCGCGCATGCGCTGGAAGTCGTCGTCATAACCGGGGTCTTCCCCTACGGGCGAGTCCGCGCTGATGGGCTGCAACCAGGGCTGCCAGCGCTCAGCCTGTTCACGGGTAAGGGACAGCGCATCGCGCTTACCCAGGCAACTAGCGATCAAACTGTGCAGGCTCATTGAAAGCTCCCATTCTGCGCATAGGGCCCCGCCGCGCCGCCCTTGCCGAGAAATATCTGCGACGGCAACGTGAAGCCGCGCAGCTTGAGCAGGGCCATCGGCCCCGCGCCCAGTTCGGTACGCAGGTGCCAGGTCAGGCCCAGGCCATCGGGGGCCTTGAGGACCATGCGGTAGCGGCTGTCGCCGTCGTCCAGCGGGGTGATCCGGGCTTTTTCCAACAGCCGGATCAGGCCCCAGGTGCCCTGGAAGTCACCGAACAGGCGCTCGCCGGTGTGCACGCTGGTCCAGCTCAGGCTGGCGCCCGGATGGTCGCTGCGCCCCGGCCAGTTGAAGCGCTGCCAGCTTTCCTTCTGGTTGAAGTAGTGATGCTTCTCGCCATTGAGGATGAAGCTGGTTTGCACCACGTCGCGCACGGCTTTGCCCCGCAGTTCGAAACCCAGGCCCAGGCCGCCGTCGGTGTAGAGCACGTCGGCCAGGTGGCTGAGCTGGTTGATCGCCGCGAGGAACTGCGGGTTGAATTGCAAGCCCTGGCTATGCCGTGGATCGGCCACCCAGCGGCTGCCTTCCTTGCGCAACACCCCGCCCAGTTGGCGCTGCAGAAACTGCTCGATGCGCCCGGAGTCGGCGCGGATCATCTGCCCAAGCATTGGCAGGGAGGCGTCGCTGGCGGTGGCGGCAAACGGGTAGCGGCCGGCAAAGGCGCGGTGCCAGTCGCTGACAATCGCCCGCTGCCATTGGCTGTTGAGGCCGGCCGCCGAGGGTTGCAAAACCCGCTGCCAGGCCTGCTCCAGCGGCTGCACGAACAGCGTCTGGCCGACCCCGGCCCACTCCGCGCCGAGGCTGGCGGCAATCAGGCTGCCGTAGGACTGGGTGTCGGTCAGGTCGACGCTCTGGCCCTGGAACACCGTCTGCGCCAGGGCCTGAGTCATGGCCTGCGGGTCGGGGGCGTGGCTCACTTGCTGCAGTTTCAGGCGCACCCGCGTCACCCGGGTGAGAAACGCCTGCAGGCTCAGGGCGTCGTTGCCGGTCTGGCCCTCGGGATCCTTCTTGCCCAGCAGGGTCAGCAACGGGCCGAAGGTGGCGTCCAGTGGGCTGCTCGGTCGCTGCAGCTGCTGGTCGATCACCGGCACCGGGTCCTGGGCAATCAGCTTTTGCGCGGACTGCATCAACGAGTCGGCCAACGCCTGGTGGCGGGTGCCGGCCTGGCCCTGGTAGGCCAAGGTGTTCATCAGGGCGATCAGCGGCGACTGACGCACGTCACTCATCAGCGTCAGTTGGTCGATCACCTCGCTCAGGCTGGCGGCCTGCTGCCAGCGCAGGCGGTTGAGGAAGCCCAGCCAGGCGCTGCTGTAGTCCTGGAAGTAGCGCTCGGTGAGACGCTGCCGGAGCAGCTCCGGGCTCAGCTCGGCGGCGATATCGGCGGGTTGGTCGCTGAGCACCCAGTCGATTTCCTCGCGGCGCGCCTGGGCGATGGCGTCGATGGCCTGGCGCACCTGGCCCTCCCAGGCCTGGCGGGTGAACACGCCCGGGACGCTGGCCTGGCTGGCAAACAACGCCCCGGCATCGGTCTCGCCGACCAGCTGTGGCAGGCTCAACGCCGGGTAGTGATGAGCCGCCGCGTCGAGCACCTGCTGGTACAGGCTGGCTTCGGCGTTGCGCTGGCCCAACTGGCCGAGCAGCACCTGGCGGGCCTGCGCCACCAACTTCGGATCGGCCTCGATGCGCCAGGCCGGATGCGCCGCCAGCTGCTCGGCGTAGAACTGCCACAGGGTCGGCGCCAGGCCTTGCCAGAGGCCCGGCGAGACACCGGCGCGCGTCGGCTCGGCCTCGTTCAGGACCTTGACCAGAAAGCTCGCGTCGGCTTTTTCCGGACGCGCCAGCATCAGGTAGGCCTTGAGCTGGTCGTAGGCCAGCCGGGCCCGCTGGGCGCGTTCGGGACTGTCCGGCGGCAGCTGGACCAGGGCGCTGAGCTGCTGCTGCAGGTTGGCCGCGGCCGGGTCACGCAGCAGCCGCTGGTTGGCCTCGACGTAGCGCGGCCACAGGGCCTCGAGCAGGACGGGGTTCTGGTTCAGGCCGAAGCGCTGGTACCAGGGCACGCCGTGTTCGGCGCGGTAATCCAGGCGCGCCAGTTCGCGCACCAGGTCGTTCAGCGCCAGCAGGTGCGCGTCGCCGCCCCCCGACTGCTCGAGGGCCACCAGCGAGCTCTGCACCTGGGCGATCTGAGCGCGGTTAGTGGCGAACGACAGCAGCAGGCCGGCGCCCCACAGCGCGGCCAGGCTCAGTACCAGCGCGTAACCGACCCGCGGCGCGCTCCAGCCAAAACGGCGAGCACTGGGGGCCCGGTCGTCGAGCACACCATGCCAAACCGGGTCCGCCAGCCAATCATGTTTCAACAGTGCTGGCGCTCGCTTCAGCGGCAGGCTGAACCACAGCCCGCGCAATGGCACGCCACGGGTGAACTCGCCGAGCCAGGGCGCGAGCGCCTGACGCCAGCGGGCGATGCCCTCGGCCTGCAGATCGCGGGACAGGCGTAGCAGAAAGTCATGGCCCATCACCTCGTTCATCTGCGCCAGGCCTTGCTGGCGCAACGGCTGCAGCAAGCGCTCCAGACAGGTGTCCAACTCGACGGCGGTGAAACCTGAGGGCAACTGGCAACCGACCGGCTGGGAATGGCGTTTGTCCTGCGACCATTCACTGTCGCAGACCTGCCACAGGTGCAATGGCAATTGCCAGCCCAGCGTCCCGGCCCGGTCCCGCAGGCGGCGCACCCCGGTGCCCATCTGGGCCGCATCGGCACTCTGGCTGTTGTTCAACGCCCAGACCACCCCGTCCAGGCCGCGCCAACGGCTCAGTCGGCGCCATTGGCCGAGGTCGGCCTGATCGGCTTCGCCCTGCAGGCTGCCGCCCCACAGCAGCACGGTGTCCTGACCTTCCAGCCACGGCTGCTGCTCGGTCAGGCCCGGGGCAATGGCTTCGATCTGCGTTGGCTCGCCGACGACCAGCAGCAGGCGGACTTTGCGGCGCCAGAAGAGGCCGTAGCGCTCGCGCAAGTACGATTTAACGGCGTCGTTCGGCTGCGCCCGAGTGTCAAAAGATGCAGTGGCAGTGGGTTGCGCAGGCTGGACAACATCATCCGCGTCGAGCCGGTGATAGGCCGAATGCCCTAGCTGACGTCCCAGCAGGTGGTACCCTCCCAGGATCACCACGACGACCAAGGTCGTAGCCGATATCACCCAAAGCCAGATCATTTGCCGGTCACTGCCGGCCGCAAGACCCAGCGATTCAGGGGAGTGCCAAACCAGTACACCCAAGACCACACCGGTCAGCAACAGCAGGCCAACCCACACACCCATCCCTACAGAGCGTCGAAACTGCATTCGAGATTCCTATTTCGAAAGTGGTGACACAGGCATCAACACCGTGCCCCAGAGTCCGGCTGTGGCAGCGCCACCACCACTGAAAATGAATTGCGGCCCGGCGCCGCGCTCAATCGTCTGCGCCGCGGCAGCGATGGCCAGCCAAGGTGATGCTTTACCCGGATGCCCAAGCAACGCATCAAGGTTGCACAAACCCTGCGGCTGCTTGACCGGCATGGGGACGTCAACCAACACGGTCGCAATGGCGGCATGACGTTGTGGGTCGATACCCACCCGCCAGGCCTTCTCGATTGACTTCGCTTGAAGCGGCACCCAGTCGAGGGCTTGACGCGTGGCGTAGAGCAGATCCGCGTCGGTGGGCTTGCGCTCCTGCTCAGGACGGTGGAGGTAGGCGATCGGCGCCAAGCTGGTTTGCGTCAGACGATTGCCAAACAACAAGCCGACGGCGACTTCTGCCGTGCCCTCGAGCTTTTCCGGTGCAAGCTGCACTGCCAGCACCAACAGCAAGGCCTGATCGCCGATGTGCTGGTCGAGCCACTGATCCACCGCGGCCAGTCCACTGCCCTCGACGGGTACCGTCGATCGGCGGATGCCGGACTCTCGCCATATCTTTCGCCACGCAGGGCGCCACTGGTCCTCTGGTAACCTGCTGTCGACCTCCAGTAACAGGGCCAAAGGTTTATCGTCAGACAATTGCGCCAGGATCGGTGCCAGGTCAGCGAGCCTCTGCTCCAATACACTCAACAGTACCGCTTCCAGGTCTTCACCGGAGTCTTCAATTAAGCGGCTGTGACTCACCGTTGCACCGTCCATCCTGGCCGGTTGCGTCTTCAGCGCCTCGGTCCCGCTCAGCAAAGCTTCGAGTTGGGCGGTTGGCTCGTCCGCTAAATCTTGCAGGGCGGTGTACAAACTCACCCCCAACACTTGCTGCGACCGTCGTCCCTGACGAATCTTGCGGATCATGTCGTCTTCGCGGGCTTCATCCCAGCCATCGGCAGCAGACTGTTCGCCGATGTGAAACAGCACTCGCACGAAACCCAGCACACACCAGCCCAGGATCGGTAGGCCTAAGGCCAAGCCCCAGAAATCAACAGGCCTCTGGCGCAATGGCTCATCGCCGAACAATAACGTCCCTCCCACACCCAGCAATAAACACAGCAACAGCAACACGAGCCAAAGCCAGATGCGAGGTCGGGCAGGACGCAGCGCGAGAGCAGGTACTTTATCCAGTCTGACCGGCATGACTAACTCGCCCTCGCTTCAGACCATGAGGAAATCAATGCACCACCGCAGGCGCAGAGCTGACCGTCAAATGCAATCGGAATACCGTTGTTTTTAAATATTGGATGCCCTTCTGCGATAACCGTACGGTCATGGCCAGGAATCGAGCACAGCACAGGGTCCCCCTCACGAGCCACTGGGATACTTGCAAATTTCACTACAACCGAACCTGTGAAAACGGCGCGGCCGCTAGTTGTTATGTCACCAATACGAATGATGCCTTTCATGGTTATCCCTACCCTAAAAACCGAACCCCATGCTTAATCGCACAGACTCTTGCCATTACATATTCCAAACATAGAAGTCGCTACACAAATTAACCGCACCCGATACAAACTCCACAGAACCAACACCCTATAAACATTAATTAGCAACTAACGCTTTTCAAACCCACCCCCATTAACACCACATTAAATCTTCACGACCGAATACAACAAGAAACCAAAGGGGCAATTGCCATCCCCCCATGATTTCATACATTAACATCCATCGCACAATTCGAGTTCACTGTACTTCATCCACCCTTCAGTTGAGACGACCTCCGAAAACCTGATTTCAACCCAATCTTCACCATTGTCGTCTTTAAAAAAGTCGAGCAGCGCAACCTTGTCTCCTCGAATTAAGTATTTATTTGTTCGCCTCGAAATTTCTGGCAAACTAAAAATATCTGCTCGAAGAGAAGAAACCTTAGCAGTCAATGGTACTCTACGTTCAAAATCAATATCATCGGAAACCAGAAGCCGAGTAAACGAGCCATCCAAGTTATACATTTTCCGCTTAATCTCTCCGCACCCTACACAACTATCTGAAACTTCAACTTCCACTTCTCCATTTCTAATGCGATAGACATTTTCCGTCCAGACCGCACCATCCCTATAGGAACTAACAATATAGCCACGACGAACTTTAAAATTACACAAAAGCCCATCACCGAAGTCTAATTCAGCTAGGGAGCGATCAGCAATCTTGTAATGCAACACCTTCGAGCAAGCATTTACACCTCCCCCATCTAGACGAAAAACCACTTCCCCTATACCGTCATCATTTAAATCCTCAATGTAAACATCGTCATATACGCCTTCAACCTCCTTCAGAAAATCACTAGGCAGTAATAATGGGTACGTTTCCCCTTGAAAAAAAACAGACATTGCAAGAGGTGCACGACGATCTATCTGTAATTTTGGTAGCGACGACTCAGCGCTAACACCAAACGAAAAAAAACATAAAACAAATAGTAAGCCAGCTGCCGACACCAATCTAAATACATTCATTTACGTAAGCCCCCACTCTTTTCGTATTGCTTCGTATATTTTTATTCGCTCATGCAGTCCATTGTCACCCCCATTTACCGCTAACGTCACGAGATTGACATTGTTAGGTTCATTATCTATCAAAACGTTAATATCACCCTGCGCATTATATTTTCTGCTCACCGCCCCGCTGCGCCGCCAATACCAACACGAAACATCTATGGCATTAAACATACTCTCAGCAACTAAATTTGGAGCGCGCACAAAGTCAATTCCCGCATAGCTCGAGTAAGATGCATAATTATTTTTCCAAGTAAGCTGAATCAAACCCCTCCCTTTATATTTTGGACCATCACCGATCTCCGTATTCCCACTCGCTACAGCATTAACATGCCTACCAGGGTTGTACTGCTCCCCGGACGCAAACTCGATAGTTGTTTCAAAGGCAGCAGACTCGTGAAAACACTGAGAAACGAAATGTGCCTGCTGGTGTGGAGTTGTTATTTGGTATCTTTCAAGAGCATCATTCAAATGAGCAACAAACTCATACTTATCATATTTATATATTAATGGATAGTTTTCCTGAAAATCATCAACAAAGGTGCGCCCGCCCCCTCGCCCCGTAAACCAATTTCCAGTTTTCCCCGTAACCTTTTCTAAAAGCTCTACAGTAATTTTCCGATCACTAGTTTCGAACCACCCCTTCAACCCCACGGGATGAAAGTGATATGCCTTCCCCCACGATGGCAATCCCACCCCTTCCGCGACCGCCCCCCACCAACTCAGTTGCTCGATCCGCTGTTTCTCCGCCAACCAGTTCAAGTGTGGAGTCGACCCGCTATGGCCGAGCAACTCATCCAGCGCGTCCCACTTCTGCGCCTGGTGAAACCACTCACTTTCTTTGCGGATGATCAACTGCGAGATCGCTTGCGCGTGGGCCGGCAGGTGGAGGACTGCTTGCAGTTCTTCGGCGGTCATCTTGCCGTCGCGGTTGCGGTCGATGATGTCGTACAGCCGGCTCTTCATCGGCCCTTGGTCGTCTTTGTCGGCCAGGGGACGATAACGTTCGCGTTGCGCTTCACTGAAGTGGTCGACAGCACTGAGAAACGAGGCCATGGCGTGTTTGGGCGTGCTGTAGTCGAAAATAACGTCATAGCCCTCCCACGACCACGGACTGAGCCAAGGCGTGACGCCTACTTCTTCGCGCACCCAGCCGTCGAGCAGCTTGTTGTCCACGTCGTGCAGCAGCCCATCCAGGCGATACCAGTTGCAGGCTTTGCGGCTCTCGCTCGCGGTCACCTGGATTTTTCTGTCGGCCGGCAGACCATCAAGCAAACTTTTGGGGACTAACAAGTCGGCAGCACTGAGTGGGCTGGCGGCACTCAATATTTTCAGTTGTGCGGCAGTGGCATTTTCTGGATGAGTCACCACAGCGGTGCCTTGGGCGAGCTTCAGCCAGTTTTTGTCTTTATCCGGCAGGTGTAGGGCCCAGGCGCGACTGGCTTCGATGAATAAATCGATGTCATCGCCACTGAACACTTCCAGATGCAGCTTCTCTTCTGGCTGGTCCGCGCCGCCGTCCTGGTACCTACCAAGGTGACCGATCAGCGCTCCGGCCTTGATCGCGACGGGCGTTTCGAGCACCACCACCCGATCCGCTGCCAGCGGTTTCTGCGCGCCTTGCAGCGATTTGAAATGCACGTACTGGTTGACGCGTTCCAGCTTGCGGTACTCGCCTTCACCACTGACCGTGACGTGCGTGCCATCCGGCAGTTCCATGAGAACCTCGCTGGTAAAGCTCGGTTCGGCGTAGACATTGAGCGAGCCCCAGCGTGTCGCGACGTGATATTCGTCCCCGGCACTCTGTCTCAGCTGAGTGATGGAAACATAGCCGCGCAGCGATCCATCGGTGTTGATCAGCTTGGCCGGGCCAAGGGTGTTCTCCAGCTTGCGGTAATCACCCTCGCCGCTGACGGTCACCTCCGCCCCCCGTGGCAGGAGGTCGAGCACCTTGCCCCGCCAGGCGGCCTGGTTGCGCACGTTCAGGCCACGCTGCTCAAGATTTCCGGGGCGTACGTCATTCGCCGACTCCTTGACGCGTCGGGTCGGCGCCTCGGGCCAGAACGCCGGGCGAGCGATGGCGGAGTTCTCCTGGTACACCGCCCAGTCCTGCAGGTGCATGTACAGGCTGTAGAAGGTCAGGCTGGGCGGCGTATCCGGGCTGCCTTCGATTTTGGGTGGCTGCAACCGATGTCGAACCAGCACGAAATTGCGCGAGAAGGGTTTCTCGACGGTCAGCTTGTTGACGAAGTAGGCCGTGGTCGGCGAATGCGTGTCGATGCGATAAGCCACCACTTCACCGTCGGCCAGGCACTGCACGCTGGATTGATCCAGGCCGTCGGCGGTGCCACTGTCGAAATGCACGCCACCGTGCCACAGGCCGTTGCGTCCCAGGGGGTAGTAACCCGCCGTCGCCTTGGCCAGGTGGGTCAACTGCAGCAGCGGGTTGCGCGGGTCCTTGAACGGATGGCTCCAGTTTTTCAGCGGTGGCAGGGCGTCGGTACTGGGTTCTGGAGACAATGGGACGGGATGGGTGTCGGGCGTCGGCAAGACCGGCGCAGCCGGCCGATCAACCCGCGAGTCCCTGCGGTTGTCGTGAAATCCAAAAAAACGGGAAAGCAAACTGGCCATGTGAAATGTCGCTCCTTGTTGTGCAAAAAGATGTCAGCCGGAGAAATCCGTACGCCCCGGGGACTCGCTTGCATGCTCGGTCAAGCGAGCTAGCGGCGGCATTTGAAGCACCTGACTCGCTGGGCCTCGGGCCTCGAAATGCGCCGCCTTGACGGTGTAGTCACCCGCCGTGCCCGATTCGATGCAGCACGCATCCAGGGTGATGTAGCTGCCACCGGCGTTGAGGGTGATTTTCTTCTTGGCGGTGATGCGGATCTCGTCTTCGGTGCTGGTGATGTCCAGCTCATGGCGAGCCATCAGCTCGATTTTGTCGTTCTGCGCTTGCACGCTCACCGGTCCCTGGTTGGCGATCAGCTTGATACCCAGCTTGCGCACGAACAGGCTCAGCCCCTGCCCCACGCCGATGAACAGGCGTTTGACCACGCTGATGTCGGCCTCGCCTCCGGCGTTGAGCATCAGGTTGTTTTGCGCCGCCAACTGCAGGTGCTTGCCGCTGGTCAGGGCGATGCCCTGGGGCGCGCTGAGCAGCAGCACCGATGACTTGAGCTGCGCCAGGTCTTGCTTGAGCAGGTTCAGTTGCGCCTGCACATCGGCCGGGTCGGTCTGGCTGGCCTGGGCGTCGACGGAGAGGTTTTGCAGTTGGTCGCCGGCCTGTTGCAAGCGCTCCATCGCGGCGCTCATGTCGAGCACCGGGCCCTGCGCCTTGGCCTGCCCCTCGGCACTGATGAACAGGCCTTTCCCTGCACGAATGGCGCCCCAGTCATCGGTCCGCAGTTCAAACCCTTCCCCGCGCTTCTGCTTCTCGGCATCGACCACATGCCCCAGATTCAACTGACTCTTGCCGCCATACTCGGTACTGAGCTTGATGTGCTCCTGCCCGCGCGTATCGTCCATTCGCAGTTTGTTGTTGGCCGGGGTGCGCAGCACGTTGCGCTTGTAGTTTTGCAGGGTGACGGGATCGGGGTGGCGGTTGTCGTGCAGGGCATGGGCGATGTAGGGGCGGTCCGGGTCGCCCTGTTCGAAGGCCACCGCCACTTCGGTGCCGGCGAGCAGGGGCAGGTGCAGGCCGTGGGTGTCGCCGGCGTAGGGCCGGGCCAGGCGCAGCCAGGCGCTTTCCTGGCCGATGGGCCATTGATCGCGGTCGAACAGGAAGTTCACTTTGTAGCGCCCTTGCAGGTCGATATGAGCGTAGGGGTCGTTTTGCCGCGAGCTGGTGACGCGGGCCGGCACCGTGCCGGCGATTTGCGGCTTGGCCGGCAACGGCGGGCGGAAGCAGACGTTTTCCGCGTAGGGCATCGCCTCGAAACGGGCTTCGAAGCTGGCATCGCGCGCGGCGTGGGTGCTCAGCCGGGTGATCACCGCGCCGGGGGCGAAGGCCTGCGGCGCGCCGCCGGAGATCTTCAGCACCTGGCCGGGGGCCAGGCTGGCGCTGCTGCTGACGCCGCTGAGGTGGGTCTGGGCATTGAGGTAGCGCTCGTGGCGCAGGCGTGCGTAGAAGTAGCCGCTTTCGCTGGGCAGGTCTTCGTAGTGTTGGTAGCGGTCGCCGAGCACGCGGTAGGGCTCGGCGTAGTGGTAGGCCTCGCCGTAGGTGGTTTTTGCGCCCCGGCTGTGGTCGATGTCGCCGTCGAGGTGGGCGCTGGCGTCAAGGTCGTGATAGGCGCGGATGTTGACGTGCTGTTCCACCACCTGGTGGTGGGTCTGCAGGTGCCATACGCCGTCCTGGCCGCTGCTGTTCAGCCCGCCGGGCGGGCGGTATGGCAGCTCGACGTCGAACTGATAGGCGCGCTGGTCGTCGTGGAACTCGACGACGTCGATGCGCAGGCGTTCGTCGCTGGTGAAGCGGTACCAGATGCCGACCTCGGCCAATAGCCGGTCGATGAAGGCCAGGTCGCTTTCGCCGTACTGCATGACCTGTTCGCGCTTAGGGTATTCGCGGTGCAGGTCGAAGAAAAAATCCTGCCCGCGGAAGTCGTGGCGGCTGCGCAAGATCTGCTCGACGATCTCCGGCACCGACTGGTGCTGGTAGAGGCGAAACTGTTGGCCACGGCCGAGCAGCGCCAGGCGCGGCTGCAGGGTGATTGCGTAGCGGGCTTCGTCGTGGGAGCCGGACAGGCGCTGGAAGCCGGTTATCACCCCGTGCAGCGTGCGCAGCGGTTTGACCGGGGGCGCGCTCAGGCCGAGGAACGGCAGTTTTTGCGGCGCGCCATGCAGGCTGAAACTGGCCTCCTGGTTGAGCAACTGGTCGGCGGCCAGGTCCTGCTGGGGGCAGGTGAATTCCACGCCGTAGCTGAACGGCTGGCTCAGGCGTTCTTCGCCGTGGAAGGCCAGGACGTCGAGCCGTGCCTCGACATTGCGGACGCGGAGTTGGTGGCGGCTGTGGTCGAAGAAGGTGCGCAGTGGGCTGGTCATGTCAGGCCTCCATGGCGACGGGTTGTGCCGCGTCCGGTGCGTCGGTGAAGTGCAGCGTGATGCCTTCATCGTCGCTGTAGCCCAGGGTCACGCCGTGGGTTTTCTGCCGGGCCGCCTGGCGTTGCAGCAGCTGTTGGCTGAGCACCGGCAGGATCTGCTGGTTGAGCAGGCTGTCGATGTTGCGCGCGCCGGAGTCGGGCAGCAGGCAGGCGGCAACCAGGGCATCGTTGAGGGGGTCTTCGATCTGGCAGTCCAGGCCGTAGTGGCGCTGCAGGCGCCTGGCGACCTGGGCGAGTTTGAGGGCGACGATGCGCTTGAGTGCGTCGGCTTGCAGTGGGCGGTAGATCAGGGTCTGAAAGCGTGCCAGCAAGGCCGGCTGGAAGTGCTCGCGCAGGATCGGCCGCAGCAGTTCCTGCAGGGCGTTGTCAGGCGTGTCGGGCTGCTCCTGCAGACAGGCTTGCAGTGGGTCGCTGCCGAGGTTGGAGGTCATGAGAATGACGGTGTTGCGAAAGTCGATTTCGCGCCCTTCGCCATCGCGCATGAAGCCGCGATCGAAGACCTGGTAAAACAGATTGAGTACGTCGCGATGGGCTTTCTCGACTTCGTCGAGCAGTACAACGCTGTAGGGCCGTTGCCGCACCGCTTCGGTGAGCACACCCCCTTGGCCGTAGCCGACGTAGCCAGGGGGCGAGCCTTTGAGTTGGCTGACGGTGTGGGCTTCCTGGTACTCGGAGAGGTTGAGGGTGATCAGCGACTTCTCGCCACCGAACAGGCTGTCGGCCAGCGCCAGGGCGGTTTCGGTCTTGCCGACGCCACTGGTGCCCACCAGCAGGAAGACGCCCAGTGGCGCTTTTTCTTCGGTCAGGCCGGTCTTGGCCGCCCGCAGACGCTGGGCCAGAGCGCTCAGGGCAGGGTCCTGACCAATGACACGCTCAGCCAATTGCTGTTCCAGCGCCAGCAGGTTGGCGTGTTCGTCCTTGAGCAGGCTGCCCAGCGGCACTCCGGTCCAGTCGGCGATCACTTCGGCCACGCTGCGGGCGGTGACGTCGAGGCAAAGCAACGGTTGGTTGCCTTGGGCCGTGGTCAGTTGTCGTTGCAGCTCCGCGCAGGCGTCCATCCGGGGTGGTTCCGCCTGGCGTGCGGCGAGCAGTTGCTGTGTCAGCTCGAGTTGGTAGCGGTATTGCTGCTCCAGCTCGATCTGCTGGCGGTGCAGCTCGGCCTGTTGCGCAGCGATCAGCGTCAGACGCTCACTGGCGCTGCTGCCGCTGAGTTGCCGATCCTCTTCCAGAGCCTGGCGCTCCAGCTCCAGAGCGGCCTGACGGGCCTTGAGTCGGACCAGCGCCTGCGGTTCGCAGTCGAGGCTCATGCGCACTCGCGCGCTGGCGGTGTCGAGCAGGTCGACGGCTTTGTCCGGCAGTTGGCGGCCGGTCAGGTAGCGCCGCGACAGGCTGACCGCGGCCTGTACCGCCGCATCCTGGATGTGCACGCCATGGTGGCTGGCGTAGCGTGCCTTGAGGCCACGCAACATGAGGCTGGCATTGGCGTCGTCCGGCTCGTCGACCTTGACCCTCTGGAAGCGCCGCTCCAGGGCGGCGTCGCGCTCGAAGTACTGTTTGTATTCGCTCCAGGTGGTGGCGGCGATGGTGCGCAACTCTCCACGGGCCAAGGCGGGCTTGAGCAGATTCGCCGCGTCGGCACCGCCGGCCTGGTTGCCGGCGCCGATCAGGGTATGGGCTTCGTCGATAAATAGCAGCACCGGGTTTTCTGACTGCTGCACGGCCTCGATGACGTTTTTCAGGCGTTGTTCGAATTCGCCTTTGACGCCGGCGCCCGCTTGCAACAGACCCAGGTCGAGGGTGCGCACACTGACCGCCTTGAGGCTGTCCGGGACATTGCCCTGGGCGATGCGCAAGGCCAGGCCTTCGACCAGGGCGGTCTTGCCCACCCCGGGTTCGCCGACCAGGATCGGGTTGTTCTTGCGGCGGCGACTGAGGATGTCGATAACCTGACGGATTTCATCGTCGCGGCCGAACACCGGGTCGATCCGCCCGTCCCGGGCCTTGGCGGTGAGGTCCTGGGTGAATTTGTCCAGCACGGCCTGCAAGGCATCGTGCCTGGCGGCGCTGGATGGGGTAGTAGCGAGCAGGTTTGGCGACGCTTCTATTTGGCCCAGGGCAGTTTCTTGCTGCACCTGTGGACGCTCTTCGGAATGTTGATCAAGTAATGGAAGCACATGCTGCAACTGAGTATCGCTGAGGCTGAGCAGCGGCCAGGCAGCCTCGCAAGCCAGCAGGCCGGGAGTCTCCAGCAGCGCACCGAGCAGGTGTACTGAACGCAGGTAATCATTGTTCTCGTCGTCCAGCGATGCACGAAGCCAAGCGTTCTTGATCAGTAGCTGCAACTTGCCACACAACTGCGGCTTGCTCTGCACACTGCGCGGCAGGCTGTCCAGATGGTCGAGCAACCCGCGCCAGAGCGCGTCCATATCCCATTCGTAGCGGCGCGCGATGAGGGTCAAATCACCCTCGCCTTGCTCCAGCAGCTTGAGCAACCAGTGCTCGATGCTGATCTGCCCATGGGCACGACTTTGGCACAGCGAAGCCGCCGCACTCAGCGCCTGGACGCAGTAGGGATTGAGGCGACGAAGCAAACGGGTGGAAGGGTGTGCCATGGGGGTGCGTCCTTGTTCTGGATTCTCGGCGCGTAGTCGGTTGTGCAAGCGGCGGGTCGATGTGTCTGGTTGAACGCCCGCGAACGGACGCTCAACCCGGCACACCGGGACCAGCAGACAGAGGCCCGTCTGCTGGCTCTCTCACGTCAAGCGCTCTGGCGTTCGTTCCATGAATCGGAGTGGGTGATGTTGCCGTCCTTGTAGGTCCAGGTGACCTTCTCGTAGCGCAGTTCAACTTGCTCGAGGTGGTTGTGCTTCTCCTTGGTCGGGTCCTTGACGTCGTGCATTTTCGACGCGACTTTCACCACTTTGACGTTTTCCAGCGTGGTGACGAAGTACTCGACTTCCTGGCCTGCGTGGTCGATGCGGTACCACTTGAATTCGGCGAACTTGAGGGTCTGCCCGGTGGCCGCCGCCTTGTACAGATAGGGGCTGGAGGCATCGATTTCCTTGATGAACTGGAATGGCGTGTGAATACGGGTGCCTGTCAGCTTGCCAGTGTTGTTGTCGGTGGGGATGTACAGGCTATGGTCCTGGGCTAGCACCTCGATGCTACCCTCGCGTCCTTGCACATCCACCGAACCTGCGATCTCCTGGCCGGCGTCATCTACTGCCAGCCACAGGTAAATCGGAATTGCCATGTGAAGCTCCTTTTCTCAAAAATGAATGCCGCTGATTGCGACAGGGGGTTGTCTGTCCGGCCCCGCAGTGGGGAGCACACAGGCCCCCACTTCCGGCACCAGACGGATATCGACGCGACGGTTGGCCGTGCGCCCGGCCTCGGTGTCATTGCTGGCGATCGGCTGGCTGGCGCCAAAGCCCTGGACAGCGAAGCAGTTGTCGGGGATATCGCTCATGCGTTGCATCCAGTCATGCACCGCGGCGGCTCGGGCGCGAGACAGCTTGAGATTCAGATCGGCGTTGCCCGTGGCATCGGTATGCCCGGTAATGACGATCAGCCAGCCTGACTGGGCCTTGATGTCGACCAGGGCATTGATCAGCACTTTGGTCGAGTCAGGCTTGAGCTGGGCGCTGCCCGTACTGAACAGTGACAGGCTGTCCAGCCGCACCGGATGGGAAACCCCTGCTGGCATTGGCGCCGCCGACGGCTGACGGTGACTGGCAATCACCGCCAGCAGCAGCGCCCGCAGGCGTTCGCCGCGATACAGGCCCAGGCCTAACGACAGGGGTGCGCCCTGTCGGTAGTAGCTGTCCAGACGTGTGGCGTCCTCGTGGAGCACCGCCACTGCCTTTTCGCGCAAGGCGAACTCGGGCCGGTCACGATGTTGCGATGGGGAAATAGACGTATAACGACGCAGGTCATCACTGACCTGACGTACCAGCAGGGTGTTCTGCCAGGCCGAGCTGGCCAGGGCAACGATGCCGGCAACCGTGAACAGCCACAGAGCGATCAGAACCGCGCTGTGTATCGGGGGGCGCTGGACGTGAGTGGGTAGCAGGTGTAGCAAGGGATCGGGAAACGGCAATGATGTGTCCGGCCCGGGGGAAATCTGCCTGGTATCAACCAGCGCAATCTTATCGCGCAGCCATTGCTGCCACAGATTGCCCGTCAGCGTCCGGGGAAGCGCCGGTACCAGGGCGATGGCGCAGGCCACCGGCGGACTGACGAGGTTGCGGGCTTCGCGGGTCGTCAGGTGTGGCAGCACCGCTTCACTCAGCCAGGCCGCAGCGCTGTTCAGTTGTACGCAACCTTGCAACCGTGCGGCCTGCGTTGTGGAGTCAGCCGCCTGCCGTTGCCAATCGGCCAGGCTGACGCACGCACCCGCCTCGCGCACGCTGGGGCTGGGCTGTCCTGCCTCCCAACTGAACCAGGGCCCTTCGCCTCGCGAGGCTTGCAGGTAGCTCACCAGCAGTAGCGGCAACGCTATGCCGCGTTGGCGAGTCAGGCTTACCTGGTAGCCGAAGGCGCGGACCTGGCCGGCCAGTACGGCGGCGTCGGTGTGCTCACCCGGGTTGGCGATGAACATGACGCTGAGCTGCCCACCCCAGTCCGGGCGCAAGGCCACCAGGCTAGCGGCCACCACCGGTAGCTGCTCCAGATCGGGTACCGGCAGATAGCAACCTTGCTCGGTCACGCGCAGGGCCAGTTGTTCAGCGGGAATCGCGCCAAACAGCCCGGCTAGACCATCACCACAAACCAATACCACGGGTTGGCGGTAGGCAGCAGGTGGCAAGGAAGTGCTGTCGGCCAGGACCAATGACTCGCACAGCTGCGCTGCACGCCGCCCCGCCCGGATCCAGGCCACGGCAACGAAGACCACAGTGGTTAGAACAGCCATCGCCCGCATCCCGGCTGCAAGCGGAATGATAGCCAGCAGCGCCAGAACTAGCGCACCGGCCCACAGCCAAAGGCCTCGTGTCAGCTTGAGCGTCATCAACGCCCCCTCACGCCTGGCCTGGCAAGAGCGTGGCGATCACACCGCCCAACAAATGATCCAGCCCCCACCAGACACCGACGAGCAACAGGCCCACCGCCAAAACATGGGCTCGTGGTGATCGCAACCCGCGCAGGCTGCTGATTTGATGGCCGACACGCGCTTGTGTGGTTAACCCATGGCTGAGTTCCAGTGGCGCGACTTGCGTATTGAGGGCTGCCAGCAATTGCTCACGTTCGGGGTCGTTCACATCGCGGTAACGGCCGCGAAACCCCAGCATCAACACCCGCTGGAATGCCGTCAGCACATGCCGATCCGGTGCGGGCTCGCGCAACACTTCGCGCATGTCTTCATACAGGAACTCACCGGCTTGGTGACGATTGAAGAACTTGGCCTGCATAGGCTCGCGGACCCAGGCGGCATGGGCCTCGCCTTTGGCACCGGTGAGCAAGGTTTCATCCAGCAAGGCGCATTGAGCGTGGCTGATATGGTCGATGCTGCGCTGGCTCAGGCCGGCATGCTCGAGCAGTCGGCGAACGTGCTCAATCTGCTTCGCGCAGCGCTCCCACAGATCCAGGCTGTTTTGCGCCGAGGCGCCCTGCCGCAGCTCTACTACCAGCAGGTAGCTGTCCTGCAACAGCGAGTCGATATCCACCGCAGCGGCGGTGTGTGTTTTGAGGGCGATCAGGTTCATGTGCGCAGCACCGCGAACAGTTCAAGTTTCACCTCGGCCAACGTGCTCGGAACGTAGAAGGCACAGACCCCTGCAGCCAGCATGGCCTGCCCCTTGGCTTGACTGAGATCGAGGGCGAAGTACTGGTTTTCGAGACGTAGCGGAATGGCCGCCGGCACATGGCTGAGCGACTGCAAAGGCACACCGTCAAGCGCGGCGTTGATCAGTTGATCGACATCATCCGGTGTACCGACCTTGCACAGACGTGGGAACTGGCTCTGCAACTGCACGGCCGGCAGGCGGCAACGCACCGACAGATAGAAGTCGGCGCCGTCAGGCTCACGCAGGCGTAGATCGTTGAGGGTGACCTGCCAGCGGTTGGCAGCGCTTTCCTCCAGCTTCAGCGCAATGACCCGCGACGGCAGGCTCGCCTCGAGCAAGGAGGAGATAGTGCCCATCAACGGCGCAAATACACTTTCCAGGTGCTCGTGCCGATAGGCTGGAATCTTGTCGATATCGTGTTCCAGTGAAAAGGTCAGCAGGCTGCCGGCCAGCTTGACCAGATCCAGATACACCTGCTCGGGGTGACGCGCGGGATGAGCCTGGAGATCAGCCAATACCGGCTGGTAGGTGTTCAAGGCATTGAGTAACCAGAACAACGAGACATCGGCCACGGCGAAGTCAGCCATGCGTTGGTTGCTCTCGCGACGCATGCCCATCAGCCGTTGACGCTTGGCGGATAACTGGGTCAGCAGATTATCAAGCTGTGTCAGCAGCCCGGGATGAGCCGCGAAGCTGAGCAGCGGTGGCACGTAGGCTGGATCGAGACTCCAGGCACCCTGCCCGTCTCGCACCAGACGCGCGACCGGGCAGGTCAGGTAATCGGCGTTCTCGTCGTTATCCAGGCGCAGGCTCAGCGCGTGTTCCAGCACTGCAATGGACTGCACCTCGTCTGCGTAGACGTCCTGCACCTGACGCCAATCCTGGCGATAGCGCGTCGGCCGATCGGCCCTGGCATCCTCGAACAAACAGTTGTTGCCATTGCCCTGCTCCAGCGGCAAGGCAAGCAGCAACGTCGCGGCCTGGATGTCATCGGACAGCAGTCGGGCCAACTCCAGGGCGGGGGGCAGCCGATCCGCGTGATCGCTATCGACCAAGGTGCCATCGGGCATGCGCACGCGCACTTGGGTTGCCTTGAGTTTCCCCAGGCGCAGGGCTTGCGGGTCAAACGCCAGCGCCTGCACCCCCCAAGGGTGTACCAGGGACAGATGGGCGAGACTCTCGTTGGTCCAGGCTTCCCAGCGTGCCTGTTGCTGGAATTGCTGCGGGCACAACAGAGCCCCCGCGGCCCACAGGGGGCGGTCGATCTTCATGATGTCGTTTCCCTACGCAGTGGCTTAGGTTTGAAGTGGCTTAGGCCTTCGCCTTGGGCATCTGCGAAACCAGCGACAGATTGACGTCCATGCCTTCCACCTGGAAGTGCGGCACGGCATACAACTTGACGCGGAAGAAGCCCGGGTTGTCCTCGATGTCTTCTACGGTCACCTTCGCATCGCGCAGCGGGTGTGAAGCTTGCAGAGCGTCGCCCGGATCGGTCATTTCGGTGACTAGCCCACCGATCCATTTATTCAGTTCCAGCTCCAGCAAGCGCCGGTCCTTGGTGGTTCCGATGTTCTCGCGCTGGATCAGTTTCAGGTAATGGGCGATGCGCGACAGCAGGAAGATATACGGCAAGCGTGCATTGATCCGGCTGTTGGCGGTGGCATCGGCGGTGTCATACAGCGCCGGCTTCTGGGTGGAGTTAGCCGAGAAGAAACACGCGTAGTCGCGGTTCTTGTAATACGACAGAGGGATGAAGCCAAGGTTGGCGAATTCGAATTCGCGAGTCTCCGGAATCATCACTTCCGAAGGAATCTTCACCTGGTTGCCCGTGCCCAGATCGTACAAGTGAATCGGTAGCTCGGTGACCGCGCCGCCTGACTGTGGCCCACGAATCTGCACGCACCAGCCGTTAGTGATGAAGCTCTTGACCATGTTTGCAGCGAAGGCGAACGAGGCGTTGGTCCATAGATACTTGTGGTGATCCGGGCCCTTGACGCTTTCGATGTAATTGAAGCTGCGTACCGGAACGGTGTCCGGGCCATAGGGCAAGCGACCCAGCACGCGCGGCATGGTCAAGCCGATGTAACGGGCATCGTCACTGTCGCGGAACGCCTTCCATTTGATGTATTCGGCACGGTCGAAGTAGTTGCCGATATCCTTGATGGCGGCCACCTCCTCCATCGACTCCTTGCCAAAAAACGCCGGGCCAACGGAGCCAATGAAAGGCATGTGCGCTGCCGCCGCCACTTTGGAAATATTGCGCAGCAAGGCAATATCCTGCGGACTGCGGTCGAACTCGTAGTTGGAAACGGCCGCGGCGATCGGCTCCCCCCCCGGAGTGTCGTACTCCTGGGTGTAGGTATGCATATACAGGCCGCTCTGGGCGATCTCCGGTGCGTCTTCGAAATCTTGTACCAGGTGATCCTTACTGATATCCAACAGTTCTATACGTACGTTCTGGCGAAAATCGGTTTGATCGATCAGCGATTTCACGCCGCGCCAGGTCGACTCGACGCGCTGGAAATCAGGGTGGTGCATCACGGCATCAAGTTGACGACTGATCTGCGCATCCAACGACGCAATGTGCTCATCGAGCAGCGTCTTATCCAGACGCTCGACTTTCTGCGACGATTGCTTGAGCAAATTCAGGAACACGCTGACGGCGGCGGTCACCCGTTCATCGGCAGAAGCCTCGGACAATGCCTCAGTGCTCTGAAAAATTTCGATACCACCCAGTTCTACAACCGGGCTGAGATTGATCTTGCTGAACAGCGCGCCATATACGCCTTGGTTTTCTTCAGTCAATACAGCAGCGTCGCGCGAGTGTGCGCCAGAATGTTCTACGGACATTATGGAAACTTCCTTTTAAACCAACCGAGGTGGATTAACGATTTTCTTGGGCAGCCAGGGCGGCCAATTCGGCTCGCAGCTCGTCACTCAGCGCATCGTCCTTGAGGATGCGTTCCAGTTCGTGACGGAAGGTGGCGTTGTCCAACAGGTTCGACTTGAGGTCGCGCAGCAGGTTGCGCATGGCCAACAGGGCACGTAGTTGCGGAATTTGCCGCGCCACCTGCTGCGGTTCAAAATCCTTCATGGCCTGGAAACTCAACTCGACAGAAGAGTCGGAGTCGTCATTGACCAAGGTATTTTCCACCGCCAGTTTCAGACCCGGAGAATACTCGGCCAACACGCTGTCGAAGTTGCTTTTGTCAATGTCGATCTTGCTTCTTTCGGATAATGGACGCTGCTCTCTGCCGTTACTGTAATCCCCCATCACCATCAACTTCAGTGGCAACTCGACTTTTTTCTGCGCACCGCCGGTGTGTAAATCGAGCTTGATGTTGACCCGAGCCTTGGGCACTTCATTTTGAAAACTGCTTGAAGCCATAATTCCTCCAGACACCTGCGCGACAACTAACGCCATCACGAAAACCAATAAGACTGGAATTCACAACTTTAGCCGGCCCACTACAAATAATTGCCAGCCACAGCACATAAATTCCTTTTTATATACGGATAAACAACCTACGCGAGATGCACTAGATCTCTTCCCTACAACAATGAATCATCTCCAACGGCTATTCCACCCCTCCGGAGCATCACCAAGTAACTTCCGGCGCACTTTCGGAAACAGCCTACAATCGGTTTCTCGAAATCTTCTGCAAACCAACTGTTTCAGTTCTTGACACACTGAAAGCCCTTTCGATCACCTGCCTCAAACAATCCAAAACGCATGGGTGTTTTCCGGATACAGGTATTTGCTCTCCCCGTTCGTCCTACGGACCATGGGGTGTGGATTTTCGGTCTATATTTCTCTGCGGTGCTTCCAGGCCCCTGTCACGCGGAGAACCCCAGCATGAGTCCAGCTGATGACCACGACGGCTTCAATCGCCGTCGCGTCCTGCAAGGCCTTTCAGCAGGTGCTATTGGCGCCTGGATCAGTCCACTCATCGCAGGGAGCAGTACCCTGTCCAACGCCCCGGCCGATCTGATTCTGTACAACGGTCGCCTGCACACCGTCGACCGTGACAAACCGCAGGCCACTGCCGTCGCGATCAAGGACGGTTTGTTCATTGCCGTCGGCAGCGATGCCGAGGCCATGGCCCTGCGCGGCGCCACCACCCAGGTCGTCGACCTGCAACGGCGCACAGTGATTCCCGGGCTCAACGATTCACACCTGCACCTGATCCGCGGCGGTCTCAACTACAATCTGGAACTGCGCTGGGAAGGCGTGCCGTCATTGGTCGATGCCTTGCGCATGCTCAAGGACCAGGCCGAGCGCACACCGGCGCCGCAATGGGTCCGGGTGGTCGGTGGCTGGAACGAATTCCAGTTTGCCGAACGGCGACTGCCGACCCTTGAAGAACTGAACAAAGCCGCGCCGGACACTCCGGTCTTCGTCCTCCACCTCTACGACCGCGCCCTGCTCAACCGCGCGGCGTTGAAGGTGGTCGGCTACACCCGCGACACCCCGAACCCGCCGGGCGGCGAAATTCAGCGCGATGCCAAGGGCGAGCCCACCGGCATGCTGATTGCGCGCCCCAACGCGATGATCCTCTACTCGACCCTGGCCAAAGGGCCGAAGCTGCCGCTGGAATATCAGGTCAACTCGACCCGCCAGTTCATGCGCGAACTCAACCGCCTCGGCGTGACCAGCGCCATCGATGCCGGCGGTGGGTATCAGAATTACCCCGACGACTACCAGGTCATCCAGCAACTGGCACGCGACCAGCAACTCACCGTGCGTATTGCCTACAACCTGTTCACCCAGAAGCCCAAGGAAGAGCTGAGCGACTTCAAGAGCTGGACCAGTACCTCGAAGTACGGCCAGGGCGATGACTTCCTGCGGCACAACGGTGCCGGGGAAATGCTGGTGTTTTCGGCGTCCGACTTCGAAGACTTCCTCGAACCGCGCCCGGACCTGCCACAGACCATGGAGCAGGAACTGGAGCCGGTGGTCCGGCACCTGGTCGAGCAACGCTGGCCATTCCGCCTGCACGCCACTTACAACGAATCGATCACGCGGATGCTCGACGTGTTCGAGAAGGTCAACCGCGACATTCCGTTCAACGGTCTGCCGTGGTTTTTCGACCATGCCGAAACCATCACGCCCCAGAACATCGAGCGGGTCCGCGCCCTCGGTGGCGGCATTGCGATTCAGGATCGCATGGCCTTCCAGGGTGAATACTTCGTCGAGCGCTACGGTGCCAAAACGGCCGAGCACACGCCGCCGATCCAGCGCATGCTTGCCGAAGGCCTCCCGGTCGGTGCCGGCACCGATGCCACCCGGGTGTCCAGCTACAACCCCTGGACCTCGCTCTACTGGCTGGTCAGCGGGCGTACCGTCGGCGGCCTGGAGCTGTACCCACAGGGCTTGAGCCGCGACACCGCACTGGAGTTGTTCACCCACGGCAGCGCCTGGTTTTCCTCCGAGCAAGGCAAAAAAGGCCAGATCAAGGCCGGCCAGCTGGCGGACCTGGTCGCGCTCTCGGCCGACTACTTCAACGTCGACGACGAGGCCATCAAATGGATCGAATCGGTGCTGACCGTGGTCGACGGCAAGGTGGTACACGGCACCCTGGAGTTCGACAAGCTTGCTCCACCCGCCGTGCCGGTGATGCCGGACTGGTCGCCGGTGGTCAAGGTGCCGGGTCACTGGAAGCCGACTGCGCCGCTGATGGCGCAGGTTCACCACTGCGTCGGTCCTTGCGCGGTGCACGCCCACAGTCATGAGCGCGCGCGGTTATCGTCAGTGCCAACCAGCGACTTCCAGGGGTTCTGGGGCGCGTTTGGCTGTTCGTGTTTTGCCTTTTGATGTGAGTTGCGGCGTTGACTGTTTCAGGCCACCAGACCCATCGAAATGGGTCGGGTCGCCTGCGCTTGCTTTACACTGCAAGCCACTTTCAATACCGGGATGCCCATGGACATCGATCTAGCCCGCACCTTCCTGGAGATCGTTCGCCACGGAAGCCTGGCCTCGGCGGCCGAGAAGCTGCACGTCACCCAGACCGCCATCACCGCACGAGTGCAAAAACTCGAGAGCCAACTCTCCAGCACCTTGTTCGTGCGCAATCGCGCCGGTGCCCGGTTGACCCCGGATGGCGAAGCGTTCGTGGTCTACGCCAACCAACTGGTGCAGACCTGGGAAGCAGCCCGTCGCGATCTGCCACTGCCGGACGGTTACCGTAACGTGCTGCATATTGGCGGTGAGGTCAGCCTCTGTAACCCGCTGATGCTCAGCTGGGCTCGCGAGTTGCGCGAGAAGATTCCCAGCCATGCCTTGCGCACGGAAATTCGCGATGGCGAAAGCCTATTGCGCCAGCTTGAACTGGGGGTGCTGGATGCGGCGCTGGTCTATCAACCGGAATATTGGCCGCGCCTGCAAGTCGAACAATTGCTGGAAGAGAAACTGATTCAGGTGCGCCTGGTCGCCAACCCCGAGCCCTATATCTATATCGATTGGGGCAAAGACTTTCGCCGGCAACACGACGCAGCGTTGCCGGACAAGGCAAAGGCCGCCCTCAGCTTCAACCTCGGGCCACTGGCGTTGCAATACATCCTCGAAAACGGCGGCTCGGGTTATTTCCGAACCCGAGTGGTGCAAAGCTACCTGAACAGCGGCGTACTGGAACGGGTGCCCAAAGCGCCGGAGTTCAGTTACCCGACTTACCTGGTGTATTCACGGGATCGCGATTCGACCACCTTGCAGCTGGCGTTCGAGCTGCTCAGAGAAGTGGTCAAGGCCGACGGTGACTGGTCGCAACGCTGGGATCCGCTGATTTGATCTGTAAGGCCTGATCAGCGAAACACCTTCAGCGCGACCCACATCGCCAAGATCGCAGCCTGCGGCAGCTCCTACACTGGGATTGATATACACCCGTAAAATAGCGCATGGATGAGGTCGGCGTAGGAGCTGCCGCAGGCTGCGATCTTTTGATCTTCGCGCACACATGCACCCAGACAATCAGGCCATTACCGCAATCGGCGCCGAGACCACTCGTTCCCCTGCCCTCACCGTGCGCCAGGTGTTGTACGCCATCAGCAGCATGCCGCTGGCGAATGTCGCGCCACCGATCAGGCGCACGATGTAACCCGGATGACTGGCTTGCAGCGCTTCGACGAAGGAATAGGTCAGTGTGCCGTCGTCGTTGATCGCTCGCCACATCAACCCTTGGGTAATGCCGTTGACCCACATCGAGGCGATGTACAACACCGTGCCGATGGTCGCCAGCCAGAAGTGCACATTGATCAGGCCGATGCTGTGCATCTGCTCGCGGCCATAGAGTTTCGGGATCATGTGGTAGAGCGTACCGATACTGATCATCGCCACCCAGCCCAGGGCACCGGCATGCACATGGCCAATGGTCCAGTCGGTGTAGTGCGACAGTGCGTTGACCGTCTTGATCGCCATCATCGGCCCTTCGAAAGTCGACATGCCGTAGAACGCCAGCGACACCACGAGGAACCTGAGGATCGGGTCGGTGCGCAATTTATGCCAGGCACCGGACAGGGTCATCATGCCGTTGATCATCCCGCCCCAGCTCGGCGCCAGCAGGATCATCGACATCGCCATGCCGAGCGACTGCGCCCAGTCCGGCAATGCGGTGTAGTGCAAATGGTGCGGGCCGGCCCAGATGTACAGGGTGATGATCGCCCAGAAGTGGATGATCGACAGGCGATAGGAGTAAATCGGCCGCTCGGCCTGTTTCGGCACGAAGTAGTACATCATCCCCAGAAAACCCACCGAGAGAATGAAGCCCACCACACTGTGGCCATACCACCACTGAATCATTGCGTCAGTGGCCCCGGAATAGCTCGAGTAGGACTTCATCAGGCTGACGGGAATCGAGATGTGGTTGATCACATGAACCATGCCCGTGACCACGATAAACGCACCGTAAAACCAGTTACCGACATAGATGTGCTTGACCGTGCGCCGGGCGATGGTGCCGAAGAACAGGTAGGCGTAGGCCACCCAGATCACCGTCACCGCCAGGGCGATCGGCCATTCCATTTCGGCGTATTCCTTGGACGTGGTGTAGCCCAGCGGATAGCTGACTACCAGCGCCACGATAATCGCCTGCCAACCCCAGAACACGAAGTTGGCCAGGCGCTCGGAGATCAGCCGCACGCGACTGGTACGTTGCACCACATAAAACGATGTGGCGAATAACGCACCGCCACCGAAGGCGAAGATCACCAGGTTGGTATGGACCGGTCGCAAGCGGCCAAAGGTGGTCCAGGACAGTCCGAAGTTCAGCTGCGGCCAAACCAGTTGGGCGGCCAGAAACACCCCCATGCCCATGCCCACGATGCCCCAGAAAAGCGTCATCAACGTGAAGCGTCTGACGATCTCATAGTTGTAGGTGGTGTTGCTGTCGGAAAGTATTGCACTGGCCATAATCATTCCATTACACAAGAAGTCGCTGACAGGTCCGTGCAGCAGAATTCCGCTCTCCAGTTAAATGGATAAGCAAGCGTCAGATACCGATAAAGGAGGTCGGTCAGTAAGACTGGGCAAGTGCTGCAGGACGAAGCAGAACCAGTGTGCGGCGTCAGACAACTCACCACAACTTGATAATAATGCTGCTTAAGTTCATTAATATTGCACTCAAGTAAGAATCAGAAGCGCTTTTCAAGTAAGGCGCAAAGCGGCCAACGCTGCAGTGACAGGTCTCAAAAGCCCTACTAAGCTTCAGCGCTGTGGCAATTCAGTGAGCATCTCTCGCGTTGCCAGTGAACAACAACATCCCCAGGAGCCCCCATGCGCACACTTCTTCTGATCTCCCTTCTGGCAATCAGCCCGCTGACTCTGGCCGCCACTGAATGCACCAAGACCGACAAGGCTCAATGGCAGGACCCGGCCAAGTTCCAGGAAGACCTCAAGGCTCAGGGTTATGACATCAAGAAGTTCAAGGTCACCTCCGGCAACTGCTATGAAATCTATGGCTGGAACAAAGCCAAGCAAAAAGTCGAGATCTACTTCGACCCGGTCTCTGGCAAGGCTGTGAAGGAAGAGATCGAAAAGGAATGACATGAACACTCAAACCCTGCGCCTCTGGGACCCGCTGGTTCGTTTTTGCCACTGGTCCCTGGTAGTCGCCTTCATTGGCGACTACTTCCTCAATGAGGAAGGTGACGGCTGGCATCGCTGGCTGGGCTATTACGCAGTGGTTGTGGTGCTGGTACGCGTGGTCTGGGGTTTTATCGGCTCGCCGGCGGCGCGCTGGTCAGACTTCTGGCCGACCCCTGCGCGCCTCGTTTGGCATACCCGCGCATTGCTGGGCGGCAAGGACTATCACCGCATGGGGCATTCACCTATCGGTGCGCTGGTGATGGTCCTGATGCTGCTGTTGATGGTCGGCCTCGGCGTCACCGGATTCCTGATGGAAGAAGTGGATTATTTCTGGGGTGAGGACTTGCCCCGGGATATCCATGAGCTGATGGCCAACGCCCTGCTCACCCTGGTCTGCGTGCATATTGCCGCCGCCGTGGTCGAGAGTGTGCGTTTGCGGGAAAACCTGCCGCTGTCGATGATCACCGGTAACCGGCGCAAGCGGTAGGATCCCGCTTAACAACGGCTGGAGATGAACCCCTGTGGCGAGGGAGCTTGCTCCCGCTCGGCTGCGCAGCAGTCGTAAAACCTGCTGATGCGTTCTGTCTGAGAAACCGTGATTTCCGAATTTAGGGCCGCTGCGCGCCCCAGCGGGAGCAAGCTCCCTCGCCACAAGGGGTTCTGCATTCACAGAGCTCTCGGCCTCAATCAAACTCCCCCGCATAACACACCGGCGAACTCGAATCCCCGCTCCGATCCAGTTCGTCTTCCAGCCACTGTGCCAGCACCTGGGCATTGTTATGTTGCTCGTCCTTTGCCGAGTAAATCAGCGTCAGCGTGCCCGTCCGTGCCTTCTCCAGCAGCTTCCACCAATGCTCGGGCCGGGCAGTCAGTTCCTGCCGATAGCGGCTGCGAAAGGTCTCGAAGTCCACCTGCGCCTGTTTGAACGCTCGCCGCAGTTCGGTTGACGGCGCCACCTCGCGCAGCCATTCATCCAGCGGTAGCTGGTCCTTGCGACAGTTACGTGGCCACAGGCGATCGACCAGTACCCGGTAACCGTCGTCAGGGTCTGCCGGGCTGTAGGCGCGCTTGCATTGAATCATCGGACTGAATCTCGGGTAGCTGCCAGTTCCAACAGACTAGCCGCTATATCTGTTTACGACGCTTTTCCGCTGAAAGCGACCCCGCCAGCGTGCCAGCGGTTGACGTGTCCGGCCAAGCCCTATTAAGTGCTATTAATCCGCATTAATAGGATAAATAGAACACATGCTCAGTCGCCCGCTCCGCCGCAAACGCCAGAAGCTTTCCGATGTGATTGTCGAGTCGGTCAAGCGTTCCATCGTCACCGACGCGCTACGCCCGGGCGACCGTTTGCCAACCGAGCGCGAGCTGATGGAAAGCTTTCAGTGCTCCAAGGGCTCGGCGCGTGAAGCGCTCAAGGCCCTTGAGGTCGAGGGTCTGGTCAACACCCGCACCGGCCCCAGCGGCGGCGCCTATCTGAATGAAGCCGGCACCGAACCAGCCAGCCGCGCCTTGCGTAACTACCTGCACTTCCAGCACCTGGACGGCGAGCAGGTGTACCAACTGCGCAAGGTCATCGAAGTCGAACTGGCCGTGTCGGTGATCGGCCGCCTCAGCGAGGCTGACTTCAAGACCCTGCAGGACAACGTCGACTTTTGCAGCGCGCCGGAAGACAGCGAAGCCGGCCAGCGCGAACAGCGCCTGGCGGAGCTGGAGTTCCACAACCTGCTGGCCCGTGCCTGCCCCAACCCGCTGCTGGGGTTCATGGCGCAATTTCTCAATGATCTGCTGCGCGATCTGGTGGTGCTGAAGAAAGCCTACAAACCCAAGCGCAAGCAGTTCGACGCGGCCAACCTCGACTACCACAAGCGCTTGCTCAACGCCCTCCAAGCCGAAGACGAAAACAGCGTGCGACAGTTGATGCATGAACACATGTGCGATGCCGAGCACCACATGAGCGCTCTGGAAGGCGAAGTCACCCGCCACTTTTTGCTGGAGTTCGATCACAGTCACTGACACCCGTTGCGACCTCCAATAAAAGGCCTGCCCACAGGCCGTGATGCGCCGTTTTGCCATTGCCACTCCTGCCAATAATTAAACCAGGGAGTTACCCCATGCAGCGTCGTACGTTGTTGAAAGCCAGTCTGACCGTCGCCGGTGCCCTCAGCCTCCCGCTGGGTGTGCGCCACGCTTTTGCCGCCGAGCCATTTACCTTTTATGGGCTCAAGTCTATGTCGGGGGCCTTTGCCAGTTATGGCAAGTTCGCCGACATGGGCTCGCGCCTGGCGATCGAGCAGCATCCGACCTTGCTCGGTCGGCCGTTGAACTACAAGGTGATCGACACTGAAGGCAACGCCGGCAAGGCGGTGCGCAAAGTGCAGGAGGCGATTGCGCAGGACGGGGCACGGTTCTTCCAGGGCTGCACCTTGTCGTCCTCGGCACTGGCGGTGGCCAAGGAAGTGGGCAAGGTCGGCGGGGTGTTCATGACCCCGGTGGGCGCTGACGAAATCACCGGCAAGGACTGTAATGCGGCGACCTTTCGCTGGTCGGTGCCCACCTATGGGGCGATCCGCGAAACCCTGGTGCCGCTGATCAAGCTGCTGCCCGAGGCCAAGCGCTGGTACACCATCACCCCACAATACGTGTTTGGCGAAGCACTGCTCGAAGGCGCGAAAAAAGTCTGCGCCGAGCATGGCGTCGAACACATCGGCAACAGCTATCACTCCCTCCAGGAGCAGGAATTCTCCGGTTACCTGACCAACGCCATCGCCGCCAAACCGGACGTGCTGGTGCTGCTGAACTTCGGCAGCCAGTCCTCCAACACCCTGCGCCAGGCGGTGAACTTCGGCATCAAGGAACGCATGAAAGTGCTGCTGGTCTGGTCCGCCGGACTCGATCAGTTCCAGGAATTGGGCAGCGATGTCCTCGAAGGTGTGTACCTCGGCGCGCAGTACTGGCACCAGATCGATACGCCGCTCAATCGCGAGCTGGTGAAGATCACCCAGGCCAAATACGGCATCAATCCCACCTATCCGCTGGCGGCCGATTACATCGGCACCAAGATCATGCTCGACAGCATCATCGCCACTGGCAGCTTCGACGGCCCGACCGTGGCCAAGGCCATGCAGGGCTTGAGTTACGAAGGGCCGACCGGCCAGGAATCGATCCGTGCCGGCGATCACCAGGTGATCAAGGATTACTACCTGCTGGTGGGCAAGGCCGCGGCCGACATGCGCGACAAGGATGACCTGGCGCAGGTGGTCAGCTCGGGACGTTCGTTCCCGCCGGCAGACGCGACCGGCTGCGTACTGGGCTAACCCGAGAAACCTTTCTACCGCTTGCCACAGGCAGCGGGCCGAGTGACCTGTTGGTCGATCGGCCCCCTGCAGAGGGTACCTGCATGCTCAATCTTTACCTGTTCCAGATTCTCAATGGCCTTGGCCTGGGGATGATCTACTTCCTGATCGCGGTCGGCCTGACGATCATTTTCGGCTTGCTGAACTTCGTCAACTTTGCCCACGGCGCGTTCTTCCTGCTCGGCGCCTACATCTGCTACACCGTCGTCGGCCTGAGCGGAAGTTTCTGGCTGGCACTGCTCGTCGCGCCGCTGGTGGTGGCTGCCCTGGCCTGGGCCATCGAGCGATTATTGATCCAGCGGATCTACCACTTGCCGCACACCTTCCAGATTCTGGTGACCCTGGGGATCGCGCTGATTATCCAGGAGGCCAGCGTGTTGATCTGGGGCCCGGTGGGCAAGAGTGTGGCGGTGCCGGAACTGCTGCGCGGCGTATTGATCATCGGCGACTTCGTGTATCCCTACTACCGCTTGTTCCTGATCGTCTTTTCCGGGCTGGTCGGCCTGGCGCTGTGGTTGCTGCTGGAGCGCACGCGCTTCGGCGCGCTGGTGCGGGCCGGCAGTGAAAGCACTGAAACGGTGTCGCTGCTGGGCACCAACATCTTCCGGCTGTTCTCCATGACCTTCGCCCTCGGCGTGGCCCTGGCGGGTGTGGCCGGGGTGCTGTTTGCGCCCTTGCGCGGTGCCCAACCCTTCGTCGGCCCGGAGATTCTCGGGGTGGCGTTCGTGGTGGTGGTGATCGGCGGCATGGGCTCCTTCAGCGGCGCACTGGTCGGCGGTCTGCTGGTCGGGGTGGTGCAAAGCCTGATGACCACAATCTGGCCCCAGGGCGCGAGCCTGATGATCTACGGCGCCATGGCGCTGGTGATCCTGGTGCGTCCTTACGGCCTGTTCGGGAGAGCATGACATGACTGAGAAAAACCCCCTGCCGTTCGCCAAGACCCAGTCGCGCTACATGCTGCTGTTGGTGATCGGCGTGCTGATCGGCCTGCCGCTGGTGTTGCCGTCGGCGACCCTGGCCACGGAGATCCTGATTTTCGCCATGGCCGCCCTCGCCTGTAACCTGCTGCTGGGTTACACCGGGCTGCTGTCCTTCGGTCAGGGCATCTTCTTCGGTGCCGGCGCCTACTGCGCGGCGCTGCTGATGATCCATCTGCAACTGGGCCTGTTCAGCGCACTGTTGGGCGCAGCGGCGGCCGGCGGCTTCCTGGCGTTTCTGGTGGGTGCCCTGGCGATTCGCCGCACCGGCATCTACTTCGTCATGCTGACCCTGGCCTTCAGCCAGATGGCCTACTTCATTGCCTACACCCTGAGCGACTGGACCGGTGGCGATAACGGCCTGCTCAGCGTGCCGCGTCCGGAAATCCGCATCGGCGAAACAGTACTGCTGTCGCTCACCGACTCGCGGTCCTTCTACGGTTTCGTCGCGGTGCTGTTCCTGCTGATCTTCATCGCCGCCCGCCGGGTCATCGCCTCGCCGTTCGGCAGCACCTTGATGGCGATCCGCGAAAACGAAACCCGCGCCGCCGCCATCGGCTACGACACCCGGCACTTCAAGATCCTGGTGTTCGTCCTGTCCGGCGCGGTGACCGGCATCGCCGGGGCGCTGTACGCCATGCTGCTGCACTTCGTGCCGCTGTCGAACATCGACCTGGCGATGTCCGAGAACATCCTGATCATGACCATCGTCGGCGGCACCGGATCGCTGTTCGGCTCCTTGCTCGGCGCCGGCTCCATCGTGCTGCTCGGCGACTTTCTCTCCGACCTCTGGCCGCGCTGGCTGATGCTGCTGGGGATCATCCTGATCCTGGTGGTGGTGTTCATGCGCGGCGGTTTGTGGGGCGGCTTGTCGTCACTGGTGGAACGTTTTCGCGGCAATCGCAAAGCGGCCCTGCAGGCCAAGGAGAAACTGTTATGAGCAGCGCTGAACACTACCTGCTGGAAACCCGCAACCTGGAGCTGGCCTACGGCGCGTTCCATGCGGTCAACGGCGTCAACCTGAAGGTGCGGGCCGGGACCATCCACACCATTATCGGCCCCAACGGCGCCGGCAAGACCAGCCTGTTCCACTGCCTGACCGGCGAGCGTCAGGCCACCGCCGGAGCCATTCACTTCGACGGCAAGAACATCGTGCGCAAGCCGACCCACGGCCGGGTCGGCCTCGGCATGGCCCGTTCATTTCAACTGACCAGCCTGTTCCAGAACCTCAGCGTGCGGGAAAACCTGCGCCTGGCCGCCCAGGGCCGTGACGGCCTCGGTGCGCTGAATTTCTGGAGCCGGGTGGAAAGCCGTCGCCAGCACCTGGAAATGGCCGATGAGGTGTTGGAACGCCTGAAGCTCACGCAACGGGCCGACACCCTCGCCGGCGAACTGTCCCACGGCCAGCAGCGAGTGCTGGAGGTCGGCATGTCGATCTGCTCGCGGCCCAAACTGCTGATGCTCGATGAGCCGACCTCGGGCATGGGCATCGATGACATTCCGATCATGACCCAGCTGATCAGCGACCTGGGCCGTGACCATACGGTGCTGTTGATCGAACACAACATGAGCATCGTCATGTCCATCAGCCAACGCATCACCGTCATGAGCCACGGCCAGATCCTGGTCGAGGGCACACCGGAATTCGTCCGCGCCGATGAGCGCGTGCGTGCCGCCTATCTGGGAGAAGCCGCCTGATGCTGATCGTCGAGAATATCCACTCCTACTACGACAAGAGCCACGTCCTCGAAGGCGTGTCGCTGACCGTCAACCCCGGCGAACTGGTGACCTTGCTCGGGCGTAACGGCGCCGGCAAGACCACCACCCTGCGCAGCATCCTCGGGATCATTTGTCCGCGCCAGGGCCAGATCCATTTCAACGGCAAGGCCCTGGTCGGCCAGAAAATCTTCGAAATTGCCCGCCAGGGCCTGGCGCTGGTCCCGGAACATCGCGGCATTTTCCGCTTGCTGACCGTCGAGGAGAACCTGCGCATCGCCGTGCGCAAGACCAGCCGCTGGCAGCTGGAAGACGTCTACGGCATGTTCCCCCGGCTCAAGGAGCGGCGCAAAAATGCCGGCCACGCTTTGTCCGGCGGCGAGCAACAGATGCTGGCCATCGCGCGTGCGCTGCTCAATGACCCGAAGCTGCTGATCCTCGATGAGCCCACCGAAGGCCTGGCGCCGGTGATCGTCGACGAACTGGTGAAGATCCTGCGCAAGATCAAGGAGGACGGTCTGCCGGTGTTGTTGGTGGAGCAGAACCTGATGGTCTGCGACAAGCTCGCCGACCGTCATTACGTCCTCGAACAGGGTCGCGTGGTCTACGAAGGCAGTGCCGCTGCCTTCCGTGCCGACCCGATGATCAAAAACCGTTACCTGGCCCTGAGCGCCTGACCGGAGCACTTCTTTTATGAACAGCCGTCTCGATCCATCGCAACACCTCGACAGCAACGCACCGCTGATCAACCGCGACCGGCTCTGGCAATCACTGATGGACCTCGCGCAATTGGGCGCCACCGTCAAGGGTGGGGTCTGTCGCCTGGCCCTGACCGACCTCGATCGCCAGGCCCGCGACCTGTTCGTGCGCTGGTGTGAAGAGGCCGGATGCAGCGTCAGCGTCGACGCCATCGGCAACATCTTTGCCCGCCGTGCCGGGCGCGATCCCAAGCGTGCGCCGGTGATGACCGGCAGCCATATCGACACCCAACCCACCGGCGGCAAGTTCGACGGCTGTTACGGGGTCATGGCCGGACTGGAAGTGATCCGCACCCTGAATGACCTCGGGCTGGAAACCGATGCGCCCATCGAAGTGGTGGTCTGGACCAACGAGGAAGGCTCACGCTTTCCACCGTGCATGATGGGTTCGGGGGTGTTCGCCGGCAAATTCGACCTCGGCGAAACCCTGCTCACGCAGGATGAACAAGGGTTGTCGGTGGGGGCTGAATTGCAGCGCATCGGTTATGCCGGTTCGCGGGCGGTACTCGGGCATCCGGTGGGCGCCTATTTTGAAGCGCATATCGAACAGGGCCCGGTGCTCGAAGACCGCCAGACCACCATCGGCGTAGTCATGGGTTGCCTTGGGCAGAAGTGGTTCGACCTGACCCTGACCGGCGTCGAAGCCCATGCCGGGCCGACGCCCATGCACCTGCGCAAGGATGCCCTGGTCGGCGCCGCGCAAGTGGTCAGCGCGGTCAATCGCATCGCCCATGCCCATCAACCCCATGCCTGCGGCACTGTCGGCTGCCTGAGCCTGCATCCGGGTTCGCGCAACGTCATTCCTGGCCAGGTGCACATGACCATCGACCTGCGCCACCTGCATGCAGATAAGCTGCAAACCATGGTCGACGAAGTCCGCGCGGTCATCGAAACCTCCTGCGAGCAGCATGGGCTGAGTTTTGAGCTGACTCCGACCGCCGACTTCCCGCCGCTGGACTTCGCTGCTGTTTGCGTCGATGCGGTGCGCCAAGGCGCGCAACAACTGGGCCTGAGTCATATGGACATCGTCAGCGGCGCCGGGCATGACGCGATCTTTGTCGCCGAACTCGGTCCGGCCGGGATGATTTTCGTGCCGTGCGAAGGCGGCATCAGCCACAACGAAATCGAGAACGCCGCCCCGGATGATCTGGCAGCCGGTTGTGCGGTATTGCTGCGGGCGATGGTCAATGCCGCCCAGGGAGGGAAATCCGTATGATCGAGCACAGCGCTATCGCCGAGATGAGCGGCGTCGAACTGCTCGCCCGCTACCGCGACAAGAGCCTGTCGCCGGTCGAAGTGACCGAAGACGCACTGGGGCGAATCGAGCGCTTCAATCCGCAGGTCAACGCCTACTGCCACGTCGACCCGCAAGGCGCACTGGCGGCGGCGCGCGCCTCCGAACAACGCTGGCTCAAAGGCCAGCCTTGCGGCGCGCTGGATGGCCTGCCGGCGTCGATCAAGGACCTGACCCTGACCCGGGGCATGCCGACGCGCAAAGGTTCGCGCAGCACTTCAGCGCAAGGGCCGTGGGAGGTGGACGCGCCCTTCACTGCGTTCATGCGCGAGGCCGGCGCGGTGTTGCTGGGCAAGACCACCACCCCGGAATTCGGCTGGAAAGGCGTGACCGATAACCCGCTGTATGGCATCACCCGCAATCCATGGGACACGCGGATGACCGCCGGCGGCTCGTCCGGCGGTGCCGCAGCCGCGGCCGCGCTGAATCTCGGGGTGCTGCACCAGGGCAGCGATGCCGGCGGTTCGATCCGGATTCCCTGTGCCTTCACCGGCACCTTCGGGATCAAGCCGACCTTTGGCTATGTACCGCAATGGCCGGCCAGCGCCATGACCATCCTCTCACATCTCGGCCCCATGACCCGCACCGTGGAAGACGCTGTGCTGATGCTGCAAACCGTCGCCCGCCCCGATGCCCGCGACGGGTTGATCGGCGCACCGCGCAGCACGCCTTGGCTGCGGGAAGGCGCTGACCTCAAAGGCTTGCGCATCGCCTACAGCCCGGACTTCGGCCATGTGCAGGTGGACCCGCAGGTCGCCCTTCTGGTCGCCCAGGCAGTGCAAGGCCTGGCGCAACTGGGCGCGGAGGTCGAGCAGATCGACCCGGGTTTCAGCGACCCGCTGGAGATGTTCAATACCCTGTGGTTCGCCGGGGCCGCGCGCCTGGCCGGGCAACTGAGCAACGCCCAGCGCGAACTGCTCGACCCGGGGCTATTGCGGATCGCCGAGCTCGGCGAACGGATCAGCCTGAGCGACTACACCAGCGCCCTCGAAGCCCGCGCCGCGCTGGTGGCCAGGATGAGCGCCTTCCACCTGCGTTATGACGTTCTGGTCTCGCCGATGCTGCCGATCACCGCGTTCGAGGCGGGCCACAACGTGCCGCCAGGTTCACCCTTTGGCGAATGGATGGAATGGACGCCCTTCAGCTACCCCTTCAACCTGACCCAGCAACCCGCCGCGTCGGTGCCCTGCGGAGTGGCGCCTAACGGCTTGCCGGTGGGTCTGCAGGTGGTCGCCGCGCGTTATGCCGATGATCAGGTGCTGCGGGTGTGCCAGGCCTACGCCCGGCACTTCCCGACCCGGCATTTGCGCGAGCCGGTGAGTTTGGGACGTTGATCGAAACAGCCAACCCAAGGCTTGACGATGAACCCCTATGGTGAGGGGGCTTACTGTGGCGAGGGGGCTTGTCGGAACGCCGCACCGCCCCGTTCGGCTGCGTAGCAGTCGTAAAACCTGCGGGTGCGTTCTACCTGAAAAACCGCGATTGCCGGTTTTAGGGCCGCTTCGCGCCCCAGCGGGGGCAAGCCCCCTCGCCACAGGTACTTCGTTCGACTGATGCAATCGATGTACCCAGCTACAACTCAAACCATCACCGCGAATAACCATTAGCCGGCAAACCCGGCCAGGGCTAATCTTCTGTCAATAACAATGACAACAGGAGACCGCAGTGAAGCAGTCCACCCAGGCGTTTCGCAGCCGCTACCGTGCCGGCATCCATCCGCTGTACAACCCGTGGCTGCATGGCGGCTTCGTGCTGGGCTTCGGGTTGCTGTGCATCGGGTTGTTCTGGCGCACCCTGGACCAGGTGCAACCGCTGGAATGGCTGGCGGTACCGCTGACCTTGCTGTTCTTCAACTTTTGCATCTACACCGTGCACCGCCATCTTGGGCATCATAAAAAGAGTTTTGCGCGGATGTTTTATGCGCGGCATGCCGGTGATCACCACAGTTTTTTCGCGCCGGGTCAGATGACCTACGACAGCGCCCGCGACTGGCGGGTGATTCTGTTCCCGGCCTGGTTGATCGTGTTGCACAGCCTGCTGATCACCCTTCCCGCCTGGTGGCTGCTCAAGCAGCTCAATGCCAATGTCGCCGGGCTGTTTGCCGGCTGCATGATTCTTGGCTATCTGGCCTACGAGGTGTTCCATGCCTGCGAGCATCTGCCGCCAGGCAACCCGATCACCCGGCTGCCGTGGATTCGCCAGATGCGCCGCCTGCATGAACTGCATCACCGTCACGAACTGATGCAGGAACGCAATTTCAATATCGTCCTGCCGCTGATGGACTATTTTTTTGGCACGCTGTATTGGGAGCCCGAAGCCAAACCCTACTCTCTGACCACGAGACCGCCCATGACCCGCATGCAGCATCACGTCGATATCGCCCGTAGCCCGGAAGCCGTTCTCGCCTATGCCAGCAGCTCCAGCCGTTGGCCGGAATGGCATCCGTCGTCGCTCAAGGTCGAAGGCCAGAGCGGCCCGCTGCATGCCGGGGCGCGCTTTGAAGAAGACATTCACGCGGGCGGCCGTTCCGGCCATTTGAGCTGGGAAGTCAACGAATACCTACCGGGTCGCCGCTGGAGCGCGCGGGCCCAGGGTGACCATGGCCTTGAGTTGCTGGTGACCTATGAATGCCAGCCTGCCGCGGGCAATGGCACCCGGTTCAGCCGCACCCTGGAATATCGCTTCAGTGGGCTGCTGATGCGTCTGGGCAACCAGTTGCTGTTCAAGCAACGGATAGAACGCGAATCGGCAGCGTCCCTGCTGGCATTGTCCGAGATGGCGCTGCGAACCCTCCCGGCCCAGACAGGAGTGAGCGCTTGATGAAGAATGCCCCCGCCCCCCGTCGAGTCAAGATTCGCCACCTGGTTCTAGTGCTGGTGATCGCCATCGCGGCTTTTCTGCTGCTGATGCCGACCAAGGTCCAGCCGGTCAGCTGGACCCCGGCTACCGCGCCGTCGCTAAGTGACGGCGCCTACAGCGAAAACCAAAAGCCCAAGGCAGCGGAAAAAGTCGGTGCCGCGGATATTGCCGGGCCCGAAGCGCTGCTGTTGGAGGAGGGTTTTCTCATCAGTGGCCTGCACGACGGTCGGGTGATCCGCACCAGCCTTGATGGCAAGATCCTCGACGTGCTGACCGATACTGGCGGCCGGCCGTTGGGCCTGGCCCGGCATCCGGACGGCCGGTTGATCATTGCTGACGGGATCAAGGGTTTGCTGGCACTGGACGCTCAGGGTCAACTGGCAGTTCTGACCGTCGAAGCCGATGGTCTGCCCTTTGGTTTCACCGATGATGTCGCGGTCGATACAACCGGTCGTTATGCCTATTTCAGCGATGCCTCGAGCCGCTGGGGTTATGGCAAGGATGGTGAGGCCATTATCGAACACGGCGGTGACGGGCGACTGCTGCGCTACGACTTCCAGACCGGCAAGACCGAGCTGCTGCTGGACCGGCTGGAGTTCGCCAATGGCGTGGCACTGGGGCCGAACGAAGCCTTTGTGCTGGTCAATGAAACCGGCGCCTATCGCATCAGCCGTTACTGGCTGACCGGCGCCAGGGCCGGTACCCATGACGTGTTTATCGACAATCTGCCGGGCCTGCCCGACAACCTGAGTTTCAATGGCAGCGACCGTTTCTGGGTCGCGCTCTATGCCCCGCGCAGTCCACTGCTCGACGGCACCGCCGGTTACCCTTATCTGCGCAAAATGCTGGTCCGGGCGCTGATGGTCCTGCCCAAACCCATCGAGAAACGCGCGTTCGCCCTGGGACTGGACACTGAAGGCAAGGTGGTTGCCAACCTGCAGGACAACAGCAGCGGCAATTACTCGCCGATTACCACGGTACGCGAGTACGGTGACTGGCTGTATCTGGGATCGCTCAAGGCGAGCAATATGGCAAGACTGCCGTTGAGTCAGGCAATGCAGGGCGTATCAGCTGTCGAGTAGAACGAGGCGCGTCCGGCTGCGAAGCAGCCGTAAGACCCTGCACTTCAGTGTTTCAGATAAACCGCGAGCACAGCTTTTACGAGGACTCCGTCCTCGGACGCTGCCTCGTTCTACTCGACAGCTGCTACAGGAGTTCTAGCCGTGAGATGTGTAGATACCCATGCCCCTTGGGGAGAAAGTTGGGTATATGAACATAGCAACTGGACAACTCGCAGGGCTCAACGCGGATCCATCGGCTTGTCCTGCACCGCATTATCGGTCTCTTCCTGTATCCGCTCCGGGTCCATACCGGTTTCATCGTCCTCATCCAATGGCCGCACGACTTCGTTGTCCGGCAGCTCATCAATACCCCGCTCTTTCTCCGGCTTGACCGCGGTGCGTCCTGGGCCCAATGGGTCAGGGGACGTCGGCATGGGGTCATAACCGCCCTGTTCTTCGCTGGGAAATCTTGGATCGCTCATAAACACCTCGCTTCAAGCCTGGAAATTCAGACTCTGATATTTCGAGGAGTGGACATTTATCGCCGTTCCATTTATTTGCCCACCGGCCGTCGACGCAAATACCCTGCCCAGAGGATGGCGGAAGAACTGACAGCGTGAGCATTCAAATAATGACAGGGGGACAATCTGGCGGGGTGCACAGACAATCTGCGCAACCCCGCTCAGGATTTCACAGATTCAGGATTGCTTCGTCAAATTTAATATATCTCTTTTGAGAATCGCACGTTTCCCCTTGAGCTTCATCAGCTCATCATCAGCGGCTGCCGCAGCCTCGGCCTTCAGCACTTCGGCATCGATGCTTGAGTATTGATCGAGCAAGGAGTGGAGATGGGGGTCGTTGGCGCGCTTTTGTTGGATGACTTCCTTCGTGCAGCCCAAATCCTGATAAAGATCATGGTTCACCGGCATGGAACACCTCCGTTTGTTGATCGGAGGCAACTGCGTTTTATCGCAATCACCAAGTACCAGCATGGCCTTGCCTATGCCCTTCTGTCGACCGCCAATCAGACCAGCGGTAACCGTTCGTCGCCCAATCTGCAGATGGCGAAAAGACTCCAGCGTGTCCACAAGAGAAGGATGATTGGGTACCCGGACCGCGGCCAACCTCCGCGGTCCTTCCCTTCAAGCGGTTGCTTGAGCCAGGACCCTGGCCAGAAAGGGCGCGGTACGACTTTTCTGGTTTTTCGCGACTGTGTGCGGTGCACCACAGGCAACCACTGTTCCGCCCTGATCCCCGGCGCCGGGACCGATGTCGATCAGCCAGTCACTTTGCGCGACAACACGCATTTCATGCTCGACAACGATCACCGAGTGCCCGGCGTCTACCAGATTGTTCAGTTGCTCAAGCAAGCGGTCGACGTCACGCGGGTGCAGGCCGGTGGTTGGCTCATCCAGCACATAGAGGGTCGCGCCGCGCTGACTGCGTTGCAGTTCAGTGGCCAGTTTGATCCGTTGTGCTTCGCCACCCGAGAGTTCGGTGGCAGGCTGGCCGAGACGCAGATAACCCAGACCGATATCACGCAACACCTCCAGGGAGCGGCGCACCCCGGGTTGCTCGGCGAACACTTCGACCGCCTGCTCCACAGTGAGCTGCAGCACCTCGGCGATGTTCAGACCCTGCCAGGTGATGGCCAGGGTTTGCGGGTTGTAGCGCGCTCCGTGACAGGTCGGGCACGGCGCATAAACGCTGGGCATGAACAGCAATTCAACGCTGACAAAGCCTTCGCCCTCGCAGGTCGCGCAGCGGCCCTTGGCGACGTTGAAGGAAAACTGGCCGGCGTCATACTGTTGCTTGCGCGCCTCGGGTGTTGCGGCGAACAGCTTGCGCACGTGGTCGAACAGACCGGTGTACGTCGCCAGGTTTGAACGAGGCGTACGGCCAATGGGTTTCTGGTCGACCTGCACCAGGCGCTTTATCGATTCGAGACCGGCAGTCACCTGTCCGCCACTGGCTTGCGGCGTCTCATCCTCCAGGCTCAGTTCCTGCGGCTCGGCATTGTTCTGCGCCCGCCCAAGATGGGTGCCGACCAATTCCAGCAAGGCCTGGCTGACCAGGCTCGACTTGCCGGACCCGGAGACGCCGGTCACCGCGGTAAAACAGCCCAGAGGAAACTCGACGCTGAGATTGTTCAGGTTGTTGCGGCTGACGCCTTCGAGGCGCAGCCAATCGCTGGCCTGACGAACGCTGCGTTTCGCGGTCCGTTGCTCAGCGAACAGGTAAGCGCGGGTCTGCGACGCTGCAACCTGCGCCAGACCGGCCGGCGGTCCGCTGTACAGCACGTGGCCACCATGCTCGCCAGCGGCCGGGCCGACATCGATCAGCCAGTCGGCGCGGCGCATGGTTTCCAGGTCGTGCTCGACCACGAACAACGAATTCCCCGCCGCCTTGAGGCGCTGCAAGGCTTCGAACAGCGCTTCACCATCTGCCGGATGCAATCCGGCCGAGGGTTCGTCCAGTACGTAGATCACCCCAAACAATTGCGAGCCCAGTTGAGTGGCCAGGCGCAGGCGCTGCAACTCGCCGGATGACAGGGTCGGCGTGCTGCGCTCCAGTGCCAGGTAGCCCAACCCAAGATCGGTCAGGGTGCTGACCCGCTCCAGCAGGTCCTGGGCGATGCGTTGCGCGGCCAGACGCTTTTCCAGTGACAGATTGGGCGTGTGCCGGACATCCGGTGCAGCCGCATGGGCCATGCCGCCATGGGCTACCCGCGCCTCGCGCGCTTCGCGGGTCTGGCTGTGGCTCAGCACTTCGCCGCCAGCATCGGCGTGTTCAAGGAAGCTCTGGGCGGCGACCGGTTTCAATACCTCGACCACTTGCAGCAAGGGCATTTGCGACAGTTCGCCGATATCCAGACCGGCGAAGGTCACTGACAGCGCTTCGCGCTTGAGACGCTTGCCGTCACACAACGGGCATGGGCTGCCAAGCATGAATTGCGCCACGCGCTTTTTCATCAGGGCGCTTTGCGAGTGGGTGAAGGTGTGCAAGACATAGCGCCGCGCACCCGTGAAAGTGCCCTGATAGCTGGGTTCGAGTTTGCGCTTGAGGGCTTGCCGGGTTTGCGCCGGGGTGAACCCGGCGTACACCGGAACCGTCGGTTGCTCATCAGTGAAGAGGATCCAGTCGCGCTGCTTTTTTGGCAGGTCGCGCCAGGGCACGTCGACGTCATAACCGAGGGTCACCAGAATGTCCCGCAGGTTTTGCCCCTGCCACGCCGTCGGCCAGGACGCCACCGCACGCTCGCGGATGGTCAGCGAAGGATCCGGGACCATCGTCGTCTCGCTGACTTCGTAGACCCGGCCCAGGCCATGACACTCAGGGCAAGCACCTTGGGGCGTATTCGGTGAGAAGTCCTCGGCATAGAGCATCGGCTGCCCCGGCGGATAGCTGCCGGCCCGGGAATAGAGCATGCGAATCAAGCTCGACAAGGTAGTGACGCTGCCTACCGAAGAACGCGTGCTGGGCGTGCCGCGTTGCTGTTGCAGGGCCACCGCAGGCGGCAGGCCTTCGATGGAGTCCACATCCGGCACGCCCACCTGGTCGATCAGGCGCCGCGCATAAGGCGCCACGGATTCGAAGTAGCGTCGTTGCGCTTCGGCATACAAGGTCGAGAACGCCAGCGAGGATTTGCCCGAGCCGGAGACCCCGGTAAAAACCACCAGCGCGTCCCGGGGAATGTCCACATCGACATTCTGCAGGTTGTGCTCTCGGGCACCGCGCACCCTGACGAAACCTGGACGGTCTGGAGGGTTGTTTCGCTGTGATGTCATGGGCCAGCCTTGTGTAGGTGAGTGCCGAGTCGTCGCTCAAGTCATATCGGGGCAAGGTTCACGCGCCGAGCAGGGTCCTGACCATAGTGCTGAGTGCATCCGGCCCGTAGGGCTTGCTCAACAGGTGGGTATCGGGACTGAGTTGGTGGTTGCGCGAGATGATGTCGCGGGTGTGCCCCGAAGTGAACAGCACCGCAATGGGTGGCGATTGCACCTTGGCCCAGGCGGCCAGGTCGGCGCTTTTGATCAGCCCGGGCATCACCACATCGGTGAAAATCAGATCCACCCTGGCATTCTCCAACAAGATCTCCATCGCCCTATCGCCGTTGGCTGCAGTCAGCACGTTGTAGCCGGACTGCTGCAACAGTTCGACGGCCGCGGCGCGCACATCCTCGTTGTCTTCCACCACCAGGATGGTCTCCTGCCCACCTGGCTGTTGAGCGCCATTGATCGGCGACTCCGGGGTTTGCGGCAACGTACTGCGGGGGAAATACATCTGCACCGTGGTGCCCTGCCCGGCATGGCTGGCGATCTCCACATGACCGCCACTTTGCTTGACGAAACCGAACACCATGCTCAAGCCCAGGCCAGTGCCGTGCCCATCGGCCTTGGTGGTGAAGAAGGGTTCGAAAGCCTGTTTGAGCACCTCGGGAGGCATGCCCTCTCCCGTATCGGTCACCGACAAACGCACATAATCACCCTCGGTTATGCCCTTGCCCGCGCAAAACCTGCGGTCCAGTGCGATGTTCTCTGCGCTGATGCAAATAGTCCCCTCGCCCCTCATCGCGTCGCGGGCGTTGATCGCCAGGTTCAGTACGGCATTTTCCAGCTGGTTGCGGTCGACATGAATGCACCAGGGGTCATTCGGTAGCTGCACGTCAATCCGAATGGTTTCACCCAGGGCCCGCTGCAACAGTTCACCCAGGCCTTCGTAGATTCGCCGAGGACTGTAGACCGCCGGTGACAACGGCTGGCGACGGGCGAACGCGAGCAGCTGCGATGACAGCTTGGCACCGCGCTCGACCGCGGCGATCGCCGCACTGACCCGGCGTTGCACGTTCGGGTTGTCTGGCTCATGGCGAGCCAGCAGGTGCAGGTTCCCGGCAATCACCTGCAAGAGGTTGTTGAAGTCATGGGCGACGCCACCGGTCAATCCGCCAATGGCTTCCAGCTTCTGTGACTGACGCAATTGCTCTTCGGCCGCTATGCGTGCCTGCACTTCATCAGCGACCCGCTGCTCGAGGTTGCGGGTAAGTTTGAGTAGCGAAGCCTCGGCGATTTTTCGTTCGTGGATGTCGATCAGTACGCCGGGAAAGCGAAAGGCCTCGCCCTGCTCGTCGTACTCGCAACAACCGCTGGCCAGCACCCAGCGGTAGCTGTCGTCAGGGCACCGAACGCGGTACTCGGCGTTAAAGGCACCGCCATGTTGCACCGAATGCGCAAACAGTTGATTGACCTCCTCCACGTCATCGGGGTGAATCCTGCCCCTGGCGAAATCAGGCGCCAGCTGGTCCAGCGGCTGCTCGAGCGGATAGGAAAAAGTCCGCGCAAAACGCTCGTCCCCGGACAGCAGATTGGCCTTGATGTCCATGACAAAGGAACCGAGCAAGGCACCGGCATTAAGCGCCAGCTGTACCCGTTCGTTGGCGGCGCGCCAGGCCCGCTCGGCGTCCTGTCGACGGCGCTCCGAGATGATATGGGCGGTGGTTTCGACAACGATCGCCATGACCCCCGCCGGAAGCTGGTCGTCACCGGCCACCGGGCTGTAATACAAATCCATCCAGACACTTTCCGGCTGGCCATTACGCAACAACACCAACTCTTTGTTATGAAACGACAAGGTACCGCCGGCCAGGCAGGTGTCCACCACCGTGCGGTTGAACTCGGCAATTTCCGGCCAGCCCAGTTCAACCGGCGAGCCCAGCAGATACGGATGGCGCCCACCGGCGAACAGCGAATAGGCGTCGTTATAAATCATGTAGCCAGGTTTGCCCCAGAGCACCACCAGTGGCACCGGCGAGGCGAGCAGCAACTGCACGGTACTGCGCAGGCTGGTCGACCAGGTTTCGATGGGGCCCAGCTCTGTCAGGGACCAGTCGAACGCACGAATGCGCCCGGCCATTTCACCGCTCCAGCCCTGGCACCCGTGGCTTTCAGATAAAAACTGCATCGGCTGACTCTATCCTGGAAAGGGTCGCACGCCGGTTGAACCCCCTTCGTGCCACTTCGTTGGAGCATGCCCAATGAAGATCGTTTCATTGTCTATAGCGCATCGACGGGGGTAATAACAGCAGAGACGAGTATCACACCTCAATCAGATGCTTGAGCGGGTGGTACTCGGACTTCAGGGTCGCCGCTACATCGAGAATCGCCTTCTCGATGCCGTTCAGGTGCATGCAGGTCAACTCGATGGCCGCGCTCTGGTTGCCGGCTTCGATGTACTCGATCAACCGCAGGTGTTCGTCGTCGCGACAGGCTTCGTGACTGTCATCATCCAGGGCCGCGGCATACAGCGAGGCCCGCGAGATCAGCTTGCGGAACCAGTCGAGCAACACCGGATTGTTCAGGGTTTGCGCGAGCTTGATATGGAACTCGCCGAGCAGATGAATCAGCCGCTCGTGATCACCGCTTTTCGCCGCTTCATCCTCCAGCAGCAGGTGATCGCGCAAGTCCTGCGTGGCGGCCGTGTCCCGGCGCCGGCAGAGTTCGCTGACGATGCCGATCTCGATCAAGCGACGGGTTTCGAACAACGAACGGATCTCCTCATCACTGGGCAATGACACCGAGGCGCCTTTATTCGGCTCGGTCGACACCAGTCCATCGGCCTCGAGCTGCTTGAGCGCGGCCCGAACCGACGTCCGGCTGACATTAAAAAGCTCGGCCAGCGACGCCTCCCCAAGCTTCATGCCTGGACGCAGCGTGCGTTTGCTGATCGCCTCGTAAACCCCTTGGTAGACACGATCCACCGTGGTTTCCAGCTTTTTCTCAGCCATGCAAACACTCCTTTATCAATAAACAACCGGCCCATGGCGGTGAGTAGCCAAACAAAAAATGGGGGTTGCACAGGCAGATTAAACGGGGTATTTCTAGATTGCATCCAATTTTTGCATACAATAATAAGAGGAATGCACCATTATGGAACACAAGGCCTCAATTGAAGTGCTGAGCGTTTCCAAGCACTACACCGACGACCCCGGCGTGGCGCCAGCACTGGATAACGTCTCGGTAAACATCGCTCACAACGAATTCTTCACGCTCCTCGGCCCCTCCGGCTGCGGCAAGACCACCTTGCTGCGCACCATCGCCGGCTTTGAACAGGTCAGCAGCGGCGAGATCCACATCGGCGGGCAGCGGGTCAATGACCTGCCGCCGTTCAAGCGCCGGGTCAATACGGTGTTTCAGAGCTACGCGCTGTTTCCGCACATGAGTGTCGCGCAGAATATCGCCTTCGGCCTCGATATGCTGAATCTTGAACGAAGTGCCATCGCGGCCAGGGTCAAGGAAATGCTCGCGCTGGTGCAAATGGAGCACCTGGCGCAGCGCAAGCCGGCCGAACTGTCCGGCGGTCAACAGCAACGCGTGGCCCTGGCCCGCGCCCTGGCCCCCAAACCCAAGGTGTTGTTGCTGGACGAGCCGTTGTCGGCGCTGGACCTCAAGCTGCGCAAGGAAATGCAGGTCGAGCTCAAGCGCGTGCAAAAGGAAGCCGGCATCACCTTCATCTTCGTCACCCACGATCAGGAAGAAGCCCTGACCCTGTCCGACCGCATCGCCGTGATGTCGGCCGGGAAGATTTTGCAGATCGGTACCCCGAACGATATCTACGAGCGCCCGCAACATCAGTTTGTCGCGCAGTTCATCGGCGACATCAACTTCCTTCCCGGCCGTCTCAAGCGTGGCCAGCAGAACGAAGGGCTGTTCCTGCCGACCGGCATGCCGGTAGAGATCCCCTGCAACTCGGCCAGTCGTTTCGCCAGCGATAACGTGCAACTGGCCTTCCGCCCGGAGCGTTCGCAACTGGTCGACCCATCGCAACCCCATCACTTGCGCGGGATCATCGAGACGGTGCTGTATGTCGGCACCGCGACGCTGTACCAGTGTCGGCTGAACAATGACGTGAAGGTCATGCTGCGCGAAAGCAACGAAGGCCTCAACGACGCTCGCGCCGTGGGTGACGGCGTTGCCGTGCATCTGCCGCCCCACGCCTGCCTGCTGATGGAGGCCTGATATGAGCGTCAGCAGCACTTCTCCCGCCTTGAACCGCCTGCTGTTGCTGAGCCCGGTCGTGCTCACACTGCTGGCATTGATCGCCATTCCACTGGGCATCATGGGTTACATCAGCCTGTTGCCGCGCAACCTCTATGGCGGCGTCGACTGGCAGGCCGACTGGCAATTGCACAGCTACGTGCAGTTGTTCTTCCAGGAGGGTTTCGACGGCGAACTCGAACTCAACTGGGTCTACGCTCAGGCCTTGTTGCGTTCGATCGGACAGGCCGGTGGCACCACCCTGTTGTGTTTTGTGTTCGGCTTTCCGGTGGCGTTGTGGATGACCAGCCTGGCGCCACGGCAGCGCAATCTGATGGTGTTGCTGATCACCATCCCGTTCTGGACCAACCTGCTGATCCGCAATTACGCCTGGCTGATCATCCTCCGTGAACACGGCTGGGTCGCGCAAGGCCTCAACGCGCTGTTCCCGCAAGCGGGCGGCATCACCCTGCTCTACAACGACTTCGCGGTCAGCGTCGGGCTGGTCTACAGCTTCCTGCCCTTCATGATCCTGCCGATCTATTCGACCCTGGAAAAACTCGACTGGCGCCTGGTGGAAGCCGCCTACGACCTCGGCGCCAACCGCTGGCACGCGCTGCGTCGGGTGATCCTGCCGTTGTCGATGCCGGGGGTGATCGCCGGTGCGCTGCTGGTGTTCGTTCCCAGTCTGGGAGCCTTTATCACCCCGGCGATTCTCGGCGGTGGCAAGACCCTGATGATCGGCAACCTGATCCAGCAGCAGTTCGGCACCGCGCGCAACTGGCCGCTGGGCAGTTCGCTGTCGTTCCTGTTGCTGGGAATTTTGCTGGTGTCACTGGTGTTCTACGCCCTCTACAGCCGCAAGACCGCCAACACCCTTCGCCGGGGAGCCCGCGCATGATCGCCTTACACCTGAAGAAACTGCCGCTGACCCGCGAAATCAGCCTGTTGATCCTGGCCTATCTGTACCTGCCGATCCTGGTGCTGATCGCCTACAGCTTCAACGCCAACCGTTCGGCCACGGTCTGGACCGAGTTCTCCTTCGCCTGGTACGGACGGATCCTCGCCAACCCGTCGATCCAGACTGCCGCGCTGAACTCGATCATTGTCGCCAGCATCGCCACGGTCTGCGCCACGCTGATTGCGCTGCTGGCCGCGCTGGCGACCTACCGGCCGTTCTACGGGCAGAAGATGGTCGAAGGCGGGATCAACCTGCCATTGATCCTCCCGGAAATCGTCACAGCCGTGGCCACCCTACTGCTGTTCATGGCACTGGGGATCAAGCTCGGACTGCTGACGGTGATCGTCGCCCACATCGGCTTCTGCATCCCCTTTGCCTACCTGCCGATTCGCGCGCGCCTGAACGATCTGGACAAAAGCCTGCTGGAAGCGGCCAACGATCTGTACGCCAACCCGTGGCAGTGCTTTCGCCGGGTGACGCTGCCGCTTTTGTGGCCGGCAGTGCTGTCCGGCGCAGTGCTGGCGTTCGTGGTCAGCCTCGATGATTTCATCATGACCTTCTTCGTCGCCGGCCCCGGCTCCACCACCCTGCCGGTGTACATCTTCTCGGCGATCAAGTCCGGCGTGACCCCGGAAATCAATGCGATCTCGACCCTGATGCTGGTGATTTCCATCGTGCTGGTGGTACTGGCCTTCTGGCTGGGGCAGCGCGGCAAGACCCACAACCAATGAGCCGTTCCCCACGTGTTCTTCCATTCGCAGGCAGTCCCTGCCAGGAGCGTAAAACGATGATGTTCAAAGCCCTGTGTTACGGCGTCGCCGGTCTGGCCCTGAGTGGCGTCGCTGCCCTGAGTGCCCAGGCCGAGGAACCCAAGCAACTGTTCTTCTACAACTGGACCGACTACTACCCGGTGGACCTGCTGGCCAAGTTCGAGAAGGAGACTGGCATCAAGGTCACCATGGACGGCTACGACAGCAACGAAACCCTGCTGGCCAAATTGCAGGCCGGCGGTGCCGCGTACGACGTGATCGTGCCGTCGCAGTCGATCATGCGCACGTTGATCGGACAGGACCTGCTGCTGGAAATCGACGCCGCGAAGATGTCGAATTTCCAGCACGTCAAATTGGCGTTTCGCGATCCGGTTTTCGACCCCGGTCGCAAATTTTCCGCGCCTTATCTCTGGGGTTCCACCGGGTTCTCCTATGACAGCGCGCGAGTCCCCGGCGGCAAGCTGGATGACTCCTGGAAAGAGTTCTTTGAACCGCGCAAGGAGCTTGAAGGTCAGCTCGCCGCGCTGGACACCTCGAGCAGCGTGATCAATGCCGCCAGCCATTACCTGGGGGTCGACGAGTGCAGCGAAAACCCGCAGGACGCCAAGCGCATCCTCGAATTGCTGAAAAAACAGAAGCCGCACCTGAAGATGTACAGCTCGGACAACACCGTGGACCGCATGGCCTCCGGTGAAGTGATCATGATGCAGAACTGGAACGGCTCCACCGCCCGCGCCACGCTGCAAAAGAGCAGCATCAAGTACGTCTACCCGCGCGAAGGCCTGGCGATGTTCCAGGACAACTTCGCCGTGCCCAAAAGCGCGCCGCATCCGGGCAATGCAAAAATCTTCATCAACTGGATGATGAAGCCGGAAAACGCCGCTGCGGTCTCCAACGCCATCGCCTATGCCAATGGCATCGAGAGCGACAACCTGCTCGAAGCCAAATGGAAGGTCATGGACGCCATCAACATGCCCGAAGAGTTCGCCTCACGCCTGCGCCCGGAAAAAGAATGCAGCAACAAGGCGCGCGAACTGCAGGACCGCATCTGGTCGAAGCTCAAGGGTTGATTTGAGACCGAGTCGCGGCTATCGCGGGCAAGCCCGGCTCCCACAGGGTTCTGGGTTGGCCCCCGGTTTGTGGCCAACACTAAACGAATGTGGGAGCCGGGCTTGCCCGCGAAGAGGCCTGCATCGACACCACAGAATTCAAAGAATCCGACAGAGGTTTGCCATGATTCAATCCCGCTGGCTGCGCAATGTGCGGCCGTACGGTTCAACCGCCGAAGACCTGCTGATCGAAAACGGTCTGTTCACACAGCGCCGTCCTGCATCAAGCGCTGCGCTGTCCGCCACCGATATAGACGGCCAGAACCAACTGCTCACCCCGGCGTTGGTGGAAAGCCATGTCCACCTGGACAAGACCCTCTGGGGCCAACCCTGGCGCCCAAACAGCGCCGGGCCGACCCTCAAGGATTACATCGCCAACGAGCGCCGGGTGCTGCGTGAAGTCCAGGCGCCGATCGCCGAGCGTGCCGGGGCGCTGCTGGAAAACTGCATCGCCCGCGGCTCGCTGAGCATGCGTTGCCACGTCGACATCGACCCGGAGTTCGGCTTGCGTCACGTCGAAGCCATGCAACAGTTGCGTGAGCGTTACCGCGACCTGATCGATCTGCAGCTGGTGGTGTTTCCACAGACCGGCCTGATCAGTCGCCCCGGGACTGCCGAGCTAATGCGCGAAGCCATGGCTCTGGGTGTGGAGAACGTCGGCGGCCTCGACCCTTGCGGCATCGACAACGATCCGATCGCCCAGCTGGATTTCGTCTTCAACCTGGCGCAAGAGTTTGATCGTGGCATCGATATTCACCTGCATGACAAAGGCGAACTCGGCCTCTGGCAGATCGCCCGCATCGCCGATTACACCGAGCGCTTCCAGCGCCAGGGCCGGGTGATGATCAGCCATGCCTACTGCCTGGGCATGTTGCCCTGGGCTCAGGTGCGACCGGTGGCCGAGCGTCTGGCGGCGCTGGGGATTTCGTTGATGAGTTCGGCGCCAGCCGACTGTGCGGTGCCGCCGTTCCTCGCCCTGCGCGAAGTCGGGGTCAATGTCTGCCTGGGCTCCGACGGCATTCGCGATGCCTGGTCGCCGATGGGCAATGGCGACATGCTCGAACGGGCGATGCTGCTGGCGTTGCGTTTTGACCTGAACAAGGATGACCAACTGGCGGCGGCCTTCGCGGCCGCGACCATCAATGGCGCTCAGGCGTTGGGACTTGACGCCTATGGCCTGGAGATCGGCAAACCCGCCGATTTCCTGTTGCTGGCGGTGCAAACCCTCGGCGAAGCAGTGGTCGCCCGGCCACCGAGGCAGGTCTATCGCGGCGGCAAGCTGATCGCCAGCAACGGTCAATTGCTGGAAAGCCGTCTGTGAACAGCGCCGCACGGATTGGCCTCAAGGCCAGCTGCGTGGTCGGCTTCGACGGCCAGCGGCATGTGCTCTGGCGCAACGGCGAAGTGGTATTCGAAGGCTCGCGCATTGTCTTTGTCGGCCGCGATTACCCGGGTGCCGTGGAGCAGTGGATCGATTACGGCAATGCGCTGATCGGTCCCGGCTTCATCGACCTCGACGCGCTTGGCGATCTCGACTCCACGGTGCTCACCCTGGATAACGGCGATGAGCGCCACATGGGCCGGATGTGGTCGGAGCAGTACCTGGCGACCGGCCCGCGGGAGAGCTACCGCTTCGATGAAGAGCTGTTCAAGTACCGCTACGCCTTCACTCAGTTGATCCGCAACGGCATCACTACCGCGATGCCGATCACCTCAATGTATTACCGCGAGTGGGCCGAAACCTACGACGAATTCGCCGCGGTGGCCGGGGTCGCCGCCGAACTGGGGCTGCGAACTTATCTGGGTCCCTGCTACATGAGCGGCATGAGCTACTGGCGCGCCGACGGAGCGTTGGGGCAGCACTGGGATGAAGCACGAGGAATGGCCGGGCTCGACGCGGCCGAGCGCTTTTTCCATGACTTTGATGGGGCCCATCGAGGCCTGATACGCGGCGCGCTGCTGCCGGATCGAATCCAGACCTGCACTCCGGCGCTGTTGCAACGCACCAGCGCCCTCAGCCGCGAACTGAACGCTCCGATGCGCCTGCATTGCTGCCAATCGCCGAGTGAATACGCGATGGTCCGGCAACTGCGCGGCCACTCGCCGCTGGGCTGGCTCCAACAGCTCGAACTGCTCGGTCCACGCAGCCTGTTGCCCCATGGCCTCTACACCAGCGGCGCTGACGATCTGCAACGCGTGGTCGATGGCGGTGCCAGCCTGGTGCATTGCCCGGTGGTATTCGCCCGCGACGGTGAGGCGCTGAATTCCTTCGGCCGCTATCGCGACCTGGGCATCAATCTGGCGCTGGGCACCGACACCTGGCCGGCGGACCTGCTGGAAAACATGCGCCAGGGCCTGAACATCGCGCGGCTGATGGAGCATGGTGGCGAGCAGACCAGCGCGCTGGACCTGTACAACGCCGCCACCCTTGGCGGCGCCAAGGCGCTGGGGCGCGATGACCTCGGACGCCTGGCACCCGGGGCCAAGGCCGACATCACTGTTTTCAGTCTGCGTGGAATGCACCTCGGCCCGCTGTTCGATCCCTTGAAGAACCTGGTGCTGGCCGGACGCGGTGACGACTGCATCGCCAGTTACATCGACGGCCGTTGCGTGATGCATAACGGTCAGGTGCAGGGCGTGGACTATCCCGCCCTGCAGCGTCAGGGCCAACGACAATTCGAAAAACTGATGCGCAGCCACAGCGACCGGGCCTTTGGCCAACCGGACTGGAAAGGCCTGTTCAAACCGGCCATTCCATTCGCCGATGACTACAGCGCACAAGCGCCGCTGAGCGCGATTGATCCACTTCTTTAGAGATTTCTGCCATGCAAAGTTTCGACTTCACAAAGCTCAGCCCGCGGGAAAAATACAAGATTCTGATCGGCAGCGTAGTCCCCCGACCTATTGCGCTGGTCACCACCATTGATGGTGAAGGCCGGATCAATGCGGCGCCCTTCAGCTTCTTCAACGCGCTGTCGGCCGACCCGCCGATCCTTGCCTTGGGCGTGGAAAACTACGGCGACCAAAGCCCGAAGGACACCACGCGCAATATCCAGCTCAACCAGGAGTTCACCGTGAACATCGTGTCCGATGCGCTGGTGGAAGCGATGAACGTCTGCGCCGTGCCCTTCGCTCCCGGCTTCGACGAACTGACCGCCGCCGGCCTGACCGCGATCCCTGGGACCCTGGTCAAATGTCCGCGCATCGGCGAAGCGCCGGTGGCACTGGAGTGCCGGCGGATGATGGCGCTGTCGATTGGCCAATCCCGGGAAATCATCTTCGGCGAAGTGCTGATGGCCCATGTCCGCGACGAGCTGATCGACCCGAAAACCCTGTACATCGACCAGCTTGGCCTGGACGCCATCGGCCGCATGGGTGGCCATGGTTATGCGCGGACCCGCGATTATTTTGATCTGCCGACCAGGTCGCTGCAGGCCTGGAATGATCAGCCGGGGGGTGGGGAACGGTTTTGGCCGGGGGTGAAGTAGGTCGAGTCAGTTAAGAAAAAAGCGCGTCGAACGCAAACCTGTGGCGAGGGGGCTTGCCCCCGTTCGGCCGCGTAGCGGTCGTAAAGCCTGCTTGCTAATTGTACCTGAAGAAACCCGGTGGCTGATTTTAGGGCCGCTTCGCGCCCCAGCGGGGGCAAGCCCCCTCGCCACAATTACTCGTCGGAGCAGGGACTTTCATTAATCGACCTCAACGAAAATCCCGGCTGCGCACACTGATCCCGGTCAGCAGAGAACTCAGATCACTCAAACGCCCGGCAATCAAATGCCGCACTTCACCCTCGGTCTCCAGGGTGCCGTCGACCTTCAGCAACTGCGAACCCACCAGCACCTGCCGTTGACGCTCGGCCAGGTCACGCCAGACCACTACGTTGACGTTGCCAAACTCGTCTTCCAGGGTGACGAAGGTCACGCCGCTGGCGGTCCCGGGTCTTTGTCGGCCGGTGACCAGCCCGGCGACGCTGACGTTGCGCCCATGCTCGACCTCGAGCAACTCCCGCGAACTGCGGCAGCGTCGGGCTTTCAGCTCACCCCGCAGCAAGGCCAGCGGATGCGGGCCCAGGGTGGTGCCGACACTGGCGTAGTCGGCTTGCAGGTCTTCGCTCACGGTGGGCTTGGGCAAGACCACCACCGGCTCGTCCTGGCTCGGTAAACCGGCAAACAACCCCAACTGTTTCTGCACCCCGGCCACCTCCCAGCGCGCCCGATGACGATCCCCGGCCAGCCCGCGCAAAGCTCCGGCGTCGGCCAGTTGCTCCTGGGCCCGGGCGTCTAGCCGCGCCCGCTCGCCGAGGTCGGCGATATCGACAAACGCACCGATCAAACGCGCCGCTTCAATGCGCCGGGCATCGTCCTCGCGAAAACCGCGGATCATCCGCAAGCCCATGCGAATCGCCGGTTGTTCACCCTGGGTCGGCTCCAGGCTGCAATCCCAGTCACTGGCGCGCACGTCCACCGGGCGGATCTGCAGATGATGCCGCCGGGCGTCCTGCAGAATCTGGTCCGGGCTGTAGAAACCCATCGGCCAGCTGTTGATCAGCGCACAGGCAAAGGCCGCCGGTTCGTGGCATTTCAACCAGCAACTGGCGTAGGTCAACAAGGCGAAGCTGGCGGCGTGGGACTCGGGAAAACCATAACTGCCGAAGCCCTTGATCTGCTCGAAGATCTGCGCGGCGAAGGCTTCTGTGTAGCCATTTTTCAGCATGCCTTCCTTGAGCCGTACCTGATGCGGTTCCAGCCCGCCGTGGCGTTTCCAGGCGGCCATGGAACGCCGCAGTTGATCGGCTTCGCCGGGGCTGTAATCGGCGGCAACGATGGCAATCTGCATGACCTGCTCCTGAAACAGCGGCACTCCCAATGTGCGCTCCAGGACGGCTTTCAATTTTTCGGACGGATAGCTTTCAGGCTCCTCCTTGTTACGCCGTCGCAAGTAGGGATGGACCATACCGCCCTGGATCGGACCGGGGCGGACGATCGCCACCTCGATCACCAGGTCATAAAACTTCACCGGCTTGAGTCGCGGCAGCATCGACATCTGCGCCCGGGACTCGATCTGGAACACGCCGATGGTGTCCGCCCGGCCGATCATCTCGTAGGTTTTCGGGTCCTCTTTCGGCACCTTCGCCAGGCTCAGGTCGAGGCCGCGATGACGGCGCAGCAGATCGAAACAACGGCGGATGGCGCTGAGCATGCCGAGGGCAAGGATATCGACCTTGAGCAGCCCGACCATGTCCAGGTCATCCTTGTCCCACTGGATGATGGTGCGCTCGGCCATGGCGGCATTTTCCACCGGCACCAGGCTGTCCAGCGGCTGCTCGGAAATCACGAAACCGCCGGGGTGCTGGGACAGGTGCCGGGGGAAGCCGATCAGTTGTCCGGTCAGGCTCAGCACCCGGCGCAACACCGGGCTGTCCGGGTCGAAACCGCCTTCGCGCAGACGCTCGACCGAGGGCGGTTCGTTGCTCCAGTGGCCGCAACAATCGGCCAGGGCATTGACCTGATCCGGCGGCAAGCCCAGGGCCTTGGCCACATCCCGCACCGCGCCGGCGCCGTGGTAGGTGCTGACCACCGCCGTGAGCGCCGCGCGGGTCCGGCCGTAGCGCTGAAACACGTACTGCAACACCTCTTCACGCCGCTCATGCTCGAAGTCGACATCGATGTCCGGGGGCTCGTTGCGCTCTTTGGAGAGGAAACGCTCGAACAGCATGTTCATCAGGCCGGGATTGATTTCGGTGATGCCCAAGGCATAACACACCGCCGAGTTGGCCGCCGAACCGCGACCCTGGCAGAGAATTTTCTGCTCGCGGGCGAAGCGCACAATGTCGTGGACGGTAAGAAAGTAACTCTCGTAGCCCATCTCGCTGATCAGCTTCAGTTCCTTCTCGATCAGCGCCAGCACCTTGTCTTCCACCCCTTCAGGCCAGCGCCAGCGCATGCCTTGCTCGGTCAGCTCGCGCAGCCAGGAGGCTGCGCTGTGACCTTCAGGCACCAGTTCACGCGGGTACTGGTAACGCAATTGGCCGAGGTCGAAGGTGCAGCGTCGGGCAATGCGCGCTGACTCTTCAAGCAGCTGCGGCGGATAGAATGCCCGCAAGGCCTCGAGGCTGCGCAAGTGCCGTTCGCCGTTGGGGTGCAGGCGTTGCCCGGCCTCGGCGACTCGCACGTGATGACGGATCGCAGTCATGGTGTCCTGCAAGGCGCGGCGCCCACGGGCGTGCATATGCACATCGCCGCTGGCCAGCGGCGCAATATCCAGAGCGGCGGCCAGGGCCAGCAAATCCGCCAGCCGTCGGGCATCGTTCTGCCCACAGTGCAGTTCGACGGCCAGCCACAACCGCTTGCCGAACACCTGCCGCAACCAGCGCCCTTCCCCCTCGACCTCGAGGGTGTCGGGCAGCCACAGCGCCAGCAACCCCGGCAACGGTTCGCTGAAGTCCTCGCGCAATACCTGGTACTGACCCTTTTCCACCCGCCGCCGCGCCCGGGTGATGAGCCGGCAAAGCGCCTGGTAGCCCTCGAGGTTCTCCACCAGCAGCACCAGTTTCGGGCCGTTTTCGATGCGCATTTCGCTGCCGATGATCAGCGGCAACTCAACCTCTCTGGCGGCCTGCCAGGCGCGGACGATGCCGGCCAGGGTGCACTCGTCGGTGATCGCCAGGGCTTGATAGCCCTGACGTTTTGCCCGCTCGAACAGCTCGCGGGCACTGGAGGCACCGCGCTGGAAACTGAAATTCGACAGGCAGTGCAGTTCGGCATACTCGACGCTCATGCGAACCAGCCTTGCAGCCACAAGGGCCCGGCCTCGCCCATCGTGCGCCAGGCCCAGGCCTGCTGGCCGGAACGGGTTTCGATCAGGTAATAATCACGCCGCACATCACCGCCATCCCACCAGCCGGACTCGATGCGCTCCGGCCCCATGAGGATCCGCGCCGCGCCTTCGTGCACCAACAGCGGTTCGCTGAGCAGCCAACCGGGGCGCTGCAGGCCGAAGGTCGGCGGGCAGCCCTGGCTATCGGCGTTCGGCTGCCAACTGTGTTCGGGCCGATGATCGGCCTGGAAGCGCAGGCCATGCACCGCGTCATCCCCCAGCCGCGCCCGCAGGCGTTCGCGCAGTTGTTCCCAGGGCACGGATTGCTGCGGGCGCTCGTCGAACAGTTCCCGGTGCTGCGGGACGAACCTGGGCAAGTCCTGGGCCACCAAACGAAAGCCCCGCACCGGCGCGCCGACCTGCACCTGCTCCAGTCGACCGCGGGCCAGTTCGAAGAGCATCGCCGGATCGCGCTCGGCGCTGAGCAGGCCGACCTTGATCCGGGTGTCAGGCAACCCGGCATGTTCCAGATGCAGATCAAAACGCTGCACGCCGCTGTCGCGGCCACAGAGAAACGCCGACAGGTCCGCGGTGAGCCGGCGCAACGGGAACAGCAGCGCCTGATGGGACAAGACATCGAAGTTCAGCTCGATGCGCACGTCAAAGCGGTCCGGCGGCAGGTAAAACGCCAGGGCCAGCGGGCGGTCTCCTCGTAGCGTGTCGAGGTGCTTGAGCACCTGGGCTTCAAAGCGTCGCGCCAGGCTATGGCGCGGCAGCGCCTGAACCTGACTCAAGGTTCGCAGGCCCATGCGAGACAAGGCCGTGGCCACCTCCGGTTCCAGCCCGACCCGGTCGATGGGCATCTGCCCGAGGATTCGCTGCAAGCTCTCGTTGTCCGCCACTGCCAGGCCGTCGTAAGCATTAGCCAGGATTCGCGCGGCCGCCGGATTGGGCGCGGCGACAATCCGATGACGAAAGCCCAGCTCCGTGAGTTCCGCCCGCAGCCGGGCCTCGAATGGCGGCCAGGGCCCGAACAGCCCCAGACTCGATTCGATTTCAAACAGCAAGGCGCGGGGATAAAAAACGCTGACCTGGGAGCTGAAACGGTAGGCCCAGGCCGCGAGAAATTGCTGCCAGCGCTCGATCTCGGCAAGGTCGTATTCAGCGCTGGCAAAGGCTTTGCTCAAGGCCTGGGCGGCGGTCAACGATTGCCCCGGCCGCAGGCCGAGCGCCCGAGCGGAGGCATTCACCGCCTGCAATACCCGACGCTGCGCAGAGCCCGTCAGCAGCGCCAGCGGTTCTTCGGGATCGGGCCGCTGACGCAGCGCCGCATCCAGCGCCAATTGCGGAAAGAGAATACAGACCCAGCGCATGCCAACCTCAATGCCCTGTGGTAAAGGCGATCGGCGCCGAGCGGGCCAGGCCGCCACGGCACTTGAGCACCCGCAGTTGCGCGGGCCGGGCATCGATGGCGATCCGCAAGGCGGCCGGCGAAGGGTTGATGGCTTCCTTGATCGAGCGATAGGCGAACGCCAGGGTCTGGCCGGTTTCGGCAGCCACCTGCAGCCGGCGCAAGGCCCGGTCATCGGCCTTCTGCGGCCAACACAGCACCGCGCCGCAACTGCCCGAACGCAGGCATTGTTCAGCGGCCCACAGGGCATCGCGATCACTGGCCTGGATCACCGACAGCTGGCGCAGATCCACCCCGGCGTTCTGCCAGGCCTGCGGATACGGCACATGAGGCGGCGCCACCAGAACAATCCGCTCGCCCTTGGCGGACAACCGCGCCAGGGTTGGCCAGACCAGTTGCAACTCGCCGACGCCCTGCCCGGCGATGAGAATTTCGGTCAAGGCCGACTCCGGCCAGCCGCCAGTGGGCAAGGCCGCATCCAGTGCCGCATGGCCAGTCGGTTGAGGACTGGCTGGCGGCGCGGCGGGCCGGCCCTTCCAGACCTGGCCGCCATTGAACAGCGTGTCCAGAGCAACGACGGCGCCCATCATCCTTGCCTCACCAGACCGCAGAACACCCCTTCGATGGCCAGGTCCTGATCGGCGCGCACAACGATGGGGGCATAGGCCGGGTTGCGCGGCAGCAAGCGCACGCTCCCCGCGACCCGTTCAAAACGCTTGATGGTGACTTCACCGTCGAGCCGCGCCACCACGATCTGACCGTTTTGCGCCTCGAGACTGCGCCGTACGCCCACCAGGTCGCCGTCAAGAATGCCGTCCCCGATCATCGAATCGCCCTGTACCCGCAACAGGTAATCGGGGATTCGCGAGAACATCGCCGGGTCCAGCATCAGCCGGCTGTGCACCTCGGCATCGGCACCGATCGGCGCACCGGCGGCCACCCGGCCCAGCACCGGAATGTCCAGCAGCTCGGGCCGGGGCGGCTGGTTCAACAACCGGATACCCCGCGCCTGATGGGCGTTGACCTCAATGAAACCAGCCTCGGTGAGGGCCACCACATGCTTGCGCGCCACGCTGCGCGAGGCAAAACCAAAGGCCTCGGCGATCTCGGCGAGGCTCGGTGGCTGGCCTTGTTGCGCGATCCGGTCGCGGATAAAGGTCAGGATGGCAGTACGGCGGGGGCTTAAAGTCGTCATGGAGTACATTTGTACTCCTGTCGGGTTTTTCTGACAAGAGCCGCCAGTCGTCAATGGCATTGGCGTGGGCGAGATCGCCAGGCGAAGATCAAAAGATCGCAGCCTGCGGCAGCTCCTACAGAGGAATCGCGTGCGCAGAAAACTGGCCGGTGTCAGGCGGCGACTAAATCATCCAGAGCACACCACAGGTTCGGACTGTCGACTTCGAAGAGGAGCGTTCGGCGATTCAACCGCGCCCGAGAATCCGGTCCATCACCCAATCGGTTTTCAACGCCTCGACCGCCAGCGCAGGGTGCTGTGCCTCACCCCGAATATGCGCGTTCATGCCCAGTACGTGATGCCACTGAATATGCGGATGATTGTCGATCTGCAGGCTGAGGGTCTCTTCGGCTTGCAGTTGCACCGGCTGCTCGTCGAATACCGAGAAGATGATCCGGCCTTTGCTGCCGATCACTTCAATCCGGTCCTCCCGACGATCCGCGACGAAGTTCCAGCAGCCCATGCCCAGCGCCCCCGAGGCGAATCGCCAACTGGCGCTCACCGCATCTTCGGCGGCATACAGGCCGGCCTGGCGCGCGGTGAAACCGGCGACCTCGACGATGTCGCCCAGCAGGTACTGGAACAGATCGAAACCATGACTGGCCAGGTCGGCGAAATAACCGCCACCGGCGATCTGCGGGTCGGTGCGCCAATTGGCGCTACCGTTCTGGTCGGCCTCGGAAGGCGGCTTGGTCAGGCTCCAGGTCAAATGACGAACCTCACCAATGCGCCCTTCCAGCAGCCATTGCCGCACCTGTTGAAAGCGCGGCAGAGAGCGCCGGTAGTAGGACACGAACAACTGCACACCGGCTTTTTCGAAAGCCTGCTGCATCTCCAGGCTTTGCCCGGCGTTCAGCGACATGGGCTTTTCGACGCAACAATGCTTGCCCGCCGCCGCGACCATCAGGCTGTAAGCCCGATGACTGTCGGGAGGCGTGGCGATGTACACCGCGTCCACCTGCGGATCGGCAATCAGCGACTCGACGTCGGTGTAGACCCGGGCAATGCCATGGCGCGCCGCATAATCCTGCACCGCCTCCAGACGTCGACCCATCACCGCCACCAGCGCCGAACCCGGCGCCTTATAGAAGGCCGGCCCACTCTTGCGTTCGGTGACGCTGCCGCAGCCAATCATTCCCCATCGCACGGTGTTCATTCAAAGTTCCCTGAGCATGTTCGGTCCTGCTGCGCCAATCAGCCGATACGCAGCGCCCGTAGATCCAGATGACCGTCCTTGAGGGGCGGGCACCAGTAGTAGCCACCGGTAATCGGCCGGCTCATCCGATAGAGGCCATCGACGATGCCGTCTTCCAGGCCGCTCATGCGCCGCAGCTGGACTTCAAAGGCATCGAGGGAAAAACCAAAGGCGAGGAACACCAGCCCTGCGCGATCACCTTCGACCCACGGCATGGAACGGCGCACGACGAAGGCTTCAGGGGCGAAGCTTTCCTGGGCGGTACGTTTGACGTGAGCGGACTGCGGCGCATCCTCGAGCTCTTCGTTGTCGCTCTTGCGCCGACCGATGATGTGATCCTGCTCCTCGGAAGGCAGAGCGGCGAAGCCGTCCAGATCGTGCTGCCATTGCTGAAGCGCGGCAAAGCTGCCGCCGTGCAAACCTTCAACGCCCTCGCCCACCAACGCTGCCGTCACGGCCGCTTCATCGTGGGGGTTTTCGGTGCCGTCTTCGTAACCGGTCAGGTCGTGCCCGGTCTTGTGGCGGAAGGCCTCGGTCATCTGCACCAGGCGCAAGGCCGGGGCCAATGCCGCTGCAACGGCGCGGCTGCGATGCAGCAACTCACCACGGTCTTCGCCGTGCAGCCAGCACCAGAGTGCATGCTGGGTCGAGGGGTTATCCACGCCGACTCCGGTCATTGCCGGAAACGCCCGCAGACCATCGATCCGCCCGCCGAGGGCCTGTACCAGCGACTCGCCGAAACCGACTACCGCGGTTTTCCCGTCCACCAGCTGCAGCAGTTTGTCGATCGCCGCCGGCAATGCTTCGACGGATTCGAGGGCAAAAAACAAATGGCGTGCCTGCGGCGGGACTGGAGTGGCGAGGATGCCCGGCTGGTAGTAACTCATGTGAACTCCTATTGAAAACGCGAAGTTTAACCGGCACGCGGGGGCATGCGCTTGCCGTTTCAAGAGAAATGAACCCTGCGCGACAAAAAACCGCGACGAGGATTACGCGGGCACGCCTTGCACAGCGTTCGAGATCGATAGCGTTTTCGGGCGCCTGCGCCCTCCTCGCTCGACTCGATCAAGGCAGTATTGGGCTAGAGTCAAACAGGCCCGGATAAATGGTGCATGACAACCCTTGGCGCAATCAGGTAAAACGATTCAGCACCGCTATAACAAATAATGTCTGAATCACCCAATCCATACGGGGTAGCACCATGACCACAGATAACCTGCTCAGCCAGCTGTTCCCTTCTGCTGCCGACATCCCGGAAAAGTACCGCCTTGACGGCCGGATCGAACAACGCGAATACCTGGTCGATGGCACCTTGCAGATCTGGCCCGGCCCCCTCGCGCAGGTGCGTAGCCCGGTCTATCTGGCCGGTGACAACGCGGATGAACAGGTTATCCTCGGCAGCACTCCGCTGCTGGACGCCGCCACCGCCTTGACCGCCCTGGATGCCGCCGTCCGGGCCTACGACAGAGGTCAGGGCGAATGGCCGACGATGCGCGTCGCCGAACGCATCCGGCATGTCGAAACCTTCCTCGGGCGCATGCGCGAACAACGCGAAGCGGTGGTCAAACTGCTGATGTGGGAGATCGGCAAAAATCTCAAGGATTCGGAAAAGGAATTCGACCGCACCTGCGACTACATCGTCGACACCATCAACGCCCTCAAGGAACTGGACCGTCGCTCAAGCCGCTTCGAGCTGGAACAGGACACCCTCGGCCAGATTCGCCGCGTACCGATGGGCGTGGCGCTGTGCATGGGGCCTTACAACTACCCGCTGAACGAGACCTTCACCACGCTGATTCCGGCCTTGATCATGGGCAACACCGTGGTGTTCAAACCGGCCAAGCTCGGCGTGCTGTTGATTCGTCCGCTACTGGAAGCCTTTCGCGACAGCTTCCCGGCCGGGGTGATCAACGTGATCTACGGCAGCGGCCGGGAAACCGTCAGCGCGCTGATGGCCAGCGGCAAGGTCGATATCTTTGCCTTCATCGGCACCAACAAAGCCGCCAGCGACCTGAAAAAACTCCACCCAAGACCTCACCGTTTGCGTGCCGCCCTGGGCCTGGATGCGAAAAACCCCGGGATTGTCTTGCCCGAGGTCGACCTCGACAACGCAGTCAACGAAGCGCTGACCGGCTCGCTGTCGTTCAACGGTCAACGTTGCACCGCCTTGAAGATTCTTTTCGTCCATGAAGACGTGGTCGACAGCTTCATCGAGAAATTCAATCAGAAGCTGCAGTCCCTCAAACCGGGCATGCCCTGGGACAGCGGCGTGGCGCTGACACCGCTCCCGGAGTCGAGCAAGGTCGATTACCTGCACTCGCTGGTGGCGGATGCCGTGAGCAAAGGCGCCAAGGTGGTAAACGCCAACGGCGGCGAATCCCGGGCTTCATTCTTCTATCCTGCGGTGCTCTACCCGGTCACCACACAAATGCGCGTGTATCAGGAAGAGCAGTTCGGCCCAGTGGTGCCAATCGTCCCCTACCGTGACCTGGAAACCGTGATCGACTACGTACTGGAATCCGACTTCGGCCAACAACTGAGCATCTTCGGCACCAACTCCACCGAGGTCGGACGCCTGGTCGATACCTTCGCCAATCAGGTCGGCCGCATCAACATCAACGCCCAGTGCCAACGCGGCCCGGATACCTTCCCGTTCAATGGCCGAAAAAACTCGGCCGAAGGCACCCTCTCGGTCCATGATGCACTCCGGACATTCTCGATCCGCACCCTGGTCGCGAGCAAATTCCTGGAGAGCAACAAGGAACTCATCAGCGATATCATCCGTAATCGCGAGTCGAGCTTTTTGACCACCGATTACATATTCTGAGAGCACCTTTGGAGGACAGCACCTGAGCCCGATAAGCTACCTGCGATCGATCCGACTGCCCGCGCTGTTGCGCCGATTCCTGCGTCCGCTGCTGGACCCTTATCGACGCTATCGCCACGCCCGACTGATCCACGCGGTGCGGGTCTCCCTGGGGCTGCTGGCGACGATCCTGCTGACCAGCGGGATCAACCTGCCCCATGGCGAGTGGGCTTCGGTGACCATGCTAGTGGTGATTGGCGGGCTGCAACATCACGGCAATATCGGCAAGAAAGCCAAGGAGCGAGCCTACGGCACCTTGATCGGTGCCGGGGTCGGCCTGTTGCTGGTGGCCCAGCATGCCTGGCTGGGGATGCCATGGCTGACCTATCTGGGCATGTCGGCGGTCTGCGGTTTCTTCTCTTACCACGCGATCGGCAAGGGCGGTTATACCGCGCTACTGTCGGCGATCACCGTGTTCATCGTCGCCGGGCATGGCGACAACCCGGTGACCGATGGCCTCTGGCGCACGGTCGATATCCTCATCGGTATCGCGCTGGCCCTGGCGTTCTCCTTTGCCTTGCCGCTGTATGCGGTCTATTCCTGGCGCTATAACCTGGCCAGTGCACTACGCGACTGCGCTTCGATCTACAGCCGAATCGTCAATGGCCAGTCGGTCACCGACGACGAATATCACAAACTGATGAACCGGTTGAACGGCGTAATGTTGCAACTGCGTTCGTTGATGCCATCGGTGTCCAAGGAAGTGCGGATCTCGATGACCGAACTGGATGCCCTGCAACGCAATCTGCGCATGTGTGTCAGCACCCTGGAAATCCTCGCCAACACCCGACCGGACGCCAGCGACGAACAGGCCATGGCCCAGATGCAGTCGGGGCTGAAAACCGAACATCGGCAAATCCGCGTGCAACTGATCGGCATGGCCCGCGCCCTGAAGTCCGGCGCCACCCAGCGGCTTGAACGTCCGCTCGATGGGGCACAGGACGATCCGTCAATCAATACCCCGGTCTATTCCGCACTGGATGGCTACCGGCTGTTGACCCGCCAACTGGCGGCCAACATCGCCGAGATGCGCCAACGGCTGGCGAAGACCGCGGCGCACTGGAAGATCTGAAAGCCGGTCACTGCACCGCGGTGCGGCGCAAACGAAAGCCCCAACCCTGCTGCATGCCTGCCGCCGCCAGCAGGATCGCGAGCACGCCGACCCACTGCAGCAGTTCAAGGCGATGGCCGAAGGCAAACCAGTCGACAAAGATCGCTGCGATCGGGTAGATAAACGACAGCGCACCGGTCAAGGCAGTCGGCAACTTCTGGATAGCCCCGTAAAGCAGCACGTACATCACCCCGGTATGCACCACACCCAATGTCAGCAGGCTGGCCCAGGCTGATGACTCCTGTGGCAGCGCGGCGATATTTGCCCACGGCGCCAGCAACAGCACGCCGGTGCAGACCTGAATCAGCGCGATCAAATGCGGTGGAGTCCCAGTCAGGCGCTTGATGATCAACGCGGCGAAGGCATAGAGCAGTGCCGCCCCCAGCGCCAGGCCGATACCCAGCAGGTATTCATTGCCACCAGCGCCCTGCTCGCCATGGGCGCTGACGATCGCCAGCATCCCGGCAAACGAAATACTCAGCCAGAACAGCTTTTGCGCAGTGATCTTCTCTCCGAGAAACAACGCGGCCAGCCCCACCAACATAAAGGGCTGGACGTTATAAACCGCCGTACCGATGGCGATAGAGGCTCGGGAATAGGAGGCAAACAGCAGCACCCAGTTACCAACGATCGCCACACCGCTGAGCACCGCCAGCAAAAAGGTGGTGCGACTCAAAATGCCCGGACGCAGGAAACCCAGCACCGCGCAGATCACCAGCAAAGTCAGCGCGCCGAACACGCAACGCCAGAACACCACATCCAGCACCGGCTGCCCGGACACCAGCACAAACCAGCCAATGGTCCCTGAAATCAGCATGGCGGCGGTCATTTCAAATGACCCACGACGTATCGACTTATCCATCATCAACCTCCTCAGCAAGTGGTTGAATTATGCCAATCCTCAGCAGCGCACCTCCAGCGTCAAAAGCAGGCTAAAATCTATTTCTACCTTTCTTATCAAGGCATATCGATCCATTTGCCTAACGAGGTTTGCATGACCGATGACATCGACCAAGTGTTGATCGCCGCGCTGATGACAGACTCGCGACGCTCGCTTAAAGCGTTGGCCCAGATCAGCGGCCTGTCATCACCGAGCGTCGCCGAACGGCTGCGCCGCCTCGAAGAGCGCGGCGTGCTCAAGGGCTACACGGTCGAGGTAGACCCGAAATGTTTCGGCTATCAACTGCAGGCCATCGTCCGCATCCGCCCGCTTCCGGGCCAGTTGCAGGAAGTCGAACGGCAGATCCAGGCCATCCCCGAATTCACCGAATGCGACAAGGTCACCGGCGATGACTGCTTCATCGCGCGCCTGCACGTGCGCTCGATGGAACAACTGGACACCCTGCTCGACCGGCTCAATACCCACGCCGAAACCAATACCGCGATCGTCAAGAAAACCCCGGTCAAGCGTCGGTTGCCACCGATGACTTGAGTGCTCTTTTGTTCCGAACACCGTAGATTGATCTTTTTTCGGCTAAGGATTGGCAGTATGAAAATTCAGGCAATGTTACTGGCGGCGTTGATGCTCGCAGGGTGCGGTACCATCAACACGGTTTTGCGCCCCGACGAAGTGGCTGTACAACATCTCAAGCAGCAGAAGAGTTACTGCGGCGCGATCCCACGAATCTACAGCGGAGTAACCTATGATTTCTGCTCCCTGCATGCGCCCCTGCGTGAGGGAATCGATGAGCAGCAATACGACAACGCCACGCCCATTGTGCTGATCGACGTGGTCATTTCCGGCGCGCTCGATACCTTGTTGTTGCCCTACACTATCTACCGCCAGCAGGCCGATGGCAGCATTGTCATCACCGAATGATGGGCCCCCGCCGAGCCCCTTTGATGAGCGGCGAGCCTATTTACAGACAATAAAAAACCCGCCGAAGCGGGTTTTTTTACTCAAGGCTGACGATCAATCATCGCGGCTCATGATGCCGAACAGCTGCAACAGGCTGACGAACAGGTTGTAGATCGATACATACAGGCTGATGGTCGCCATGATGTAGTTACGCTCGCCGCCATGGATGATGGCGCTGGTCTGGAACAGGATGCAGACCGAGGAGAACAGCACGAAGCCGGCGCTGATCGCCAGTTGCAGGCCGCTGATCTGGAAGAACAAGCTGGCCAGCACCGCGCCCATCAGGACAAAGAAACCAGCAGTGATGAAACCGCCGAGGAAGCTCATGTCCTTGCGGGTGATCAGCACATAGGCCGACAGGCCGCCAAACACCAGCGCAGTCATCGCAAAGGCCGAACTGACGACTTCAGCGCCGCCCTGCATGCCCAGGTAACGGTTGAGGATCGGGCCCAGCAGAAACCCCATGAACCCGGTCAGGGCGAACGCCGAAACCAGGCCCCATGCGGAATCGCGGAGCTTGTTGGTGAGGAAGAACAGCCCGTAGAAGCCGATCAACACCACGAAAATGTTCGGATAGCCTACGCGCATCTGCTGCGCCACGAACGCCATCACACCGCTGAATGCGAGCGTGAGGGCGAGTAAGCCGTAAGTGTTGCGCAGGACGCGGCTAACCTCTAGCTGCTCAGCCTGCACGCTGTTATTAACTGCGTAATCCTGTTCGCGCATGGCGACACTCCTGTTGGTTTGAAACGTTCAGTCGCAAAGATCATAACAGACACCCTGCAACAAGCTACGCAGAGAGTTTGACAGTGTGTTTCATTCAGGTATTATGGCGCCCGCAACGCAATACGGAGGTGTGGCCGAGTGGTTTAAGGCAACGGTCTTGAAAACCGTCGACTGTAACAGGTCCATGAGTTCGAATCCCATCGCCTCCGCCATATTTGTACGTTAGAGCCCTGATTATTCAGGGCTTTTTCGTTTCTGGGGTTTGGGTTTCGGGCGCTGCAAACCGATGTGTTCCATAACTATTATGGAAGTGTTCCATAACTCAGCCGCTTTTCCCCCTCCCCGGCGTCCTGCCGACCGCACACAAGCCCACGACTTTACAGCTCGTCGCTCCACCCTCGCCTGATCGGCTCGCCTCGATTGCTGTATATCCAAACAGTATCAGGAAAGCATGACGTGAACCCTGATGAAGACACCTGCGAGTGGCTCGGCATCCCCACGCCACTCGAAACCTGCATCCAACACACGCACCTGCTCGAAAACGAGATCGACAATCTCAACCAGCAGCTGCGTGCGGCCCGGGAAAACATCTTCAAGCTGGTCGAGATGCAGGCACAGACCACAAAAGACCGAGACCAGGCCAGGGAATTCCTCAAAGAGAAAGCAGCGACGCTTGCGGAGTTACGCGAGCAGCTGCGCAACCTCAAGAGCGCGTCCAATGTCCAGGTGCGGGAAATAGATGAGTTGCGCGATCAAGTGGTCAGACTCCGCGGAGTGGATCCGCGTCCGGGCAAACGGCTCAGCTAAGCTGAGATTTCCACCGGAGGACCTATCCATGTGCGGAAGACTTTCCCAGTACCGAGGCATACACGACTTTGTTGCAGCGCTGAGCATGCCCAATGCTCTGGTCAACACCATCGGCGACCAGCCGCTCGAGCAGTACAACGTCGCACCTACAACAAGGGTCGCCCTCTTTCGCCAGGAAGGCGACACGCTGCGCGCCGACCTGGTCAGGTGGTGTTGGCGACCGCATTGGGCAACCGACCAGCCAGCGAAACCGAACGGCAGAGTCGAAAAGGTAGCGCATAGCCCATTCTACCGGGCGATCTGGCCACACCGTGCTATCACCCCAATCGACAACTGGTTTGAGTGGGTGGATGAAGGCGGGCCGAAGAAGCAGCCCTACCTTATCCGGCGCCGAGATGGTGCCCCTGCCTTCTGCGCCTCAATCGGCCAGTTTACGGCCGGCGACCACACGCCCAGTGAATATGATGGTTTCGTGATCATCACTGCTGATTCGGCCGGCGGCATGGTGGACATCCACGATCGACGCCCGGTAATACTAGCGCCGGAGCTGGCCCGGGAATGGCTTGATCCGGCAACGCCCAAGGAGCGCGCCGAGCATATGATGATTCAACAGGGAGAGCCGTCCGAGGTCTTCGAATGGTTCAAGGTCGATATGGCCGTGGGGAATGTGCGGAATCAGGGGCAGGGCCTGATAGTTCCAACTCAATGAAACGTCCGCTCGGGACCATCCAGCGACCGAGATACATACTCCGACACCGCCGTCATGAGCGCTTCCGCTTCGATGCGCAGACGTTCGATTTCCTCGGCCGGCTTAACGCCTCTTGCGTCGTTATACCGCCGCAATGCCTGCAGAGCCTGCTGCATCAGCGGGTCCCCTGCAGCTATCTTCTCGTCTAGATCTCCCATACCGGCCTCCTTTGCCGATCATTCGATCAGGGCAGTATAGGCAGCATCATCGAGGCCATCCTAATGGCACAAGTTGTTACATATGCCACCGCGCTAACGGCATTCTGCGGCTACGCTCAGAGCTCTAAATTGGTGAGGCTTCGTCATGTCGAACAGTATTTTTCAAGTTGATTTTCGCGCAAGCACCGGTGATTACGGCGACGGGTTTGGTGGTTGTAGAAGACGGCGCGGTAAATGAGGGGCCCCTTCACTATCTGTATCAAGGATGCAGCGCAGGCCTAACTGAAACTGTATGACTTCCTTTTTGGGAATGCTTCAGCTCCCATCAAGCGCGCATCTATTTGTCCGTGCTGACTCCCCTACTAATAGCCAGCCGACCAGGAAGCCCAACCGACGGCACATCATTTTTTGGGTACAAGGATAGAAACCCCATGAACACCCCGCTCCGCATCAACGAAGCACTTTTGATTGCCAGCGATGCATTTGAACCTTTTCAATGCGTCGCCTGGGCTCCGCAAGACGGTAATGGCGAACTGAGCCTGACCGTCATCGACCGGACCAACACTCGTATTGGCCGCAAACAGATTCCAAGCAGTGCCTATTCCGATCCGGCGCAGCTGGAAAGCCTGCTGGAAGAGGCGCGCGCCGAGTTGAGCCAGGAGGGCTACAAGCTGCAATCCTGGACAATGCCAGAGTAAGGCTCGCGGATCGATACCGGGAGAGCGCGTAATCAAGGATCCGATGGATTGAAATTTCGCCTTTATCCTCCATCGAATCTGGCCTCGGAGGCGTTGTAAGCAATTGCGTACAATGGCTTAGGCAATTGCCCGCTGCCTAATGGCTGCCTGGCCAGTTAATATCCCGTTGTGTTGATGGATCGACCAGGCTGACAAGGCCGAGAGCTAGGGACATCGCAGTAGAGCGATGCATCAGGGAGGATGCCCAATGAATACGGAATCAGTAGAAAAAGAAAACGGTGGCGTTCATCCCGCCGTTTTTTTTCGTCTGTGTAAAACCCATTCAAAAACAAAAAAAGATGTAATTCATGTCGAATTCCAATGTTTTGGCTGACAGTAATATGTTGAGTTCTCTCGCCGCGTATGACGCAGTTATGGGGCTGAGCAGTGGGCAGACGATACGGTGGGGGAACCTGCTGTTCAAAATCATCGAAGGCCGCCTCCTGCCCCTGGTGATGGAAGCTGCCGGTCGTGCCGAAGGCTATGCCTTGGGCTTACGCGATGCGGGGGTCATCACTGAAATTCAGTGCGGTCGGATGGCGTGTGTGGCCATGGCCGTGACCGCTGACAAAATTCACAGCTTGCCCCCGATGCGTGAGGGCATCCATGACCTGGCTCCCGATCCAATCGCGTCGTGTTGCGCCCCACGTGTACCGGAGGAACCAAAATGAATTCAGCGGTATCGTTCAGACACAACGACAAATTTTATACCGAGGTGGAGGCCGTCACCCTGTATGAAGCTGACGGCTACCTGATCTTGACGCATGCAAACGACGACAGCAGCAGTATTTCCGAGGGGGGTGAGGCGCTGTTCGAAGCGCTGTCCGGACTTGGAATCCGGGCCAACAAGCATCCCTGAGCCGCTGCGCATAACGGCGTTTTCATTAAATGTCTCCTCAAAAAAAAGCCCGCTTCGGTGGGCTTTTTTTGCGCCGGCTGGAGATCAGCCCCCCGGAGGCTGGTCTACCATTGCCATAGGGCGTGGTTTTACGCGCACTCAGCCCCTGTCGCTCAATGCCAAAGGACTGCTTTTGAATGTCCGTGACCTACCTGCCGCTGGAAGCCTGGAACAAACACTGGAAACTCGACGGCTTACGGGTGCGCTGTCGGTTGTGTGGGAGTGCCCAGTGCTTCACGGACGCCGTTGCTTTTAGTCATGCGCTCGGCTGTAAAGCGCGGAGCCTAAAAGCCCAATACCCCGGTCGGGAACTGACTTCCATCCTGCACCAGAAAATTCAATCGGGATTGTCCTGATGTGCGCCGGGATTCAAGACGGGCGTGATAGGCCGTTGCGCGCGCCTTCTATCTCGAATGCTTTGACGACAACGGCTCTTTTACCTATGACCGCTAAGGTCGAGGTAGCCGTGGGGAGTGTGCGGAACCAGGGGCGGGGTCTGATAGCTCCAACTCAGCGAAGTAATTTCACAGGCCTACCCAGCGCCCAAAGCTGATACTCCGACACTGCGGTCATGAGTGCCTCTACCTTGAGGCGCAGACGTTCGACCTCCTCGGCAGACTTCACGCCTTTCGCTTCGTTGTACCGCCGCAATGCCTGCAGAGCCTGCTGCATTAGCGGATCCCCTACAGCTATCTTCTCGTCAAGGCCTCTCATGCCAGCCTCCAATGCCGATCATTTGATCAGGGCAGTATAGGCAGCCTCGCATGCCAGGCCAGCTATTCGGGATCGAGTCATACAGCGCTAGCGGCTGCTTGCCGAAGGTACCCTGCAGGCTCGTCACCCAGCTGCAGAACGGTGCCTTTTTCTCCGGTACATATCCCCATCCGCATGGCTGAGCAGAGTATCGGCATCCTCCCCGTCCGCGGGATAACAGGCCACGCCGATACTGCAGGACGGCATTTTGATCCCGCCAAATTCAGCGCCCAGCGGCTCGGCCATGACCGCGAGAATCTGCTCCACCTTCCCGGAAACGGCATCCTCCGACTGGATATCCGTCAACAGAACAGTGAATTCATCACCGCCCATCCGGGCCACCGTGTCCGTCTCACGTACGCAGCCTTCCAGACGTCGTGCAATCATACAGAGCACACGATCGCCTGCTGCATGTCCATGGACATCATTGATACCCTTGAAGTCATTGATATCCAGAAACAGCAAAGCCAGAGTGCTCTTGTGGCGGTGTGCCGCTCGCAGGGCCGAGTCCAGTCGATCATTGAAAAGCGACCGGTTGGTCAGTTCTGTCAGCGGATCATGATGGGCGAGGAAACGTAATTCCTCCTCGGCCTGGCTGAGGGCCGTCACGTCCCGCGCGACACCGATCCGCGCACCCACCTCCTCGGACCAGAAGGCAGCCCACAGGATGTGTACGATACCTCCGTCCTTGCGGATATATCGGTTGCGGAAATCGAAGTGAGGTTGACCATTCATGACCCGGATAATGGAGGCTCGTGTGACCGCCAGGTCCTCAGGATGCATATAGTCGGTGATCGGGGTGCCGGTCAGCTCGTCGGCACGGTAACCGAGTAGGGCCTCACAGGCTTCACTCACAAATACAATCTGGTTGTCCCTATCGACCACGAAGACCGTGTCCAGCATCAGATGGATCAGTCTGGGGTAGAGCGCTTGCAGGTCGATGGGCATAGGCCAGGGAGTCCGGTACAAATATCTTGATCATAGCCCGATCGCGAAGGGCGGCGGCGAGGAATCCTGCAGACTTCTAGTAGGTAGTAGGCATGGGCAAAGTCAGGTAACAGTTCGCTTCGCCAATACAGCGCGCACAGATTCTTGCCGGCGTAACTACTTAACTTAAAAGAAAAAAATTACAAGATAATGACCAAATAACCGCTTGGGCAGTCCATTTTGGCATCAAAGTTCGTGCGTTAGGGAAGGGATGCCACGTGTTAAAACAATCGGTGAACCACGATATTGATGCTGCTGGACGTCAGCTATGGGGGTCGATTGCAGTCCTCGCAAGGCAGCACACCCGCCTCTGAGCATCCATTGCCTAATCGTCGACCCTGCCCTCGCCCGCTATTGCTTTGACGTAGGCTTGGCAAGCCGCCAGCGCGATCAGCCCTTCGTCGCCGTCGCCGGTGATTCCGATAATTCGTTGAGCATGCGCTGGGTCAAGTCGGGCGCGCGCCTCGCTCTTCCATGCCGCCCTTGACGCCGGCGGCTGACCCAACCAACTCAGTGAAGTGACCGCGCCGGACCACCCAGCACCCGAAACTGATATTCCTGAACCGCAGACATGAGCGATTCCGCATCGCGGCGCAGGCGTTCGACCTCCTCGTCCGGCTTCACGCCTTTCGCTTCCTCATGCCGGCGCACTGCCTGCAGAGCCTTCTTCTTTAGCGGCTCCCCTGCTGCTATTTTCTCGTAGATATCCACCATGCTGGCCTCCTGCCGATCATTTGGTCAGCGCAGTATAGGCCGCCTCGCAGGTCAAGCCAGCTATCCGGGCCCGGTCATACGCTGCCGCCAGTTCTCCCGCTCTTTTGTCAGCCCGCTGAAACAGGTCGGATAGCACCATGGCGGCGCGGGTGGCAGATTGCGCCGAGAATAGCTACGCTCCAGACACTTATCAGGAGGGATTTCGTATGGAACCTAACAGCTATGGGGATGAACAGCTTGGCTACGCTATTCAGGACCTTGTTGACGAAGGTCTGCTGAAGGAGGGACCGACATCGTATGGGATTGCCTTGCACGATAATGACCACGATTCTCTAAGTGACGCAGAAAAACGTGTCTTCGATCACCATGTGGAACCTTTGCCGTCGAGAAGGGCGAGGCAACTCGAGCGCCAGCGCATAATAGATTCAAACCCTGACTGATCCGCGACAAGCCTCAGCTGCCGTCGATAGTTCTAGCTCGTACCCGAGCCGCTGCCGGCGCTCAGCTAGCAGCGCCCTCCTCCCGGCGTTCTGCCGACTGAACACCATCCCTTCATCGGCACACATTCATCACATACACCTGCAACACCCTCAAGGCGGCTTGGTCTGCAATGATCCCGGCGCGGATATCGAAAACAGTCCGTCCAGCACCTCCAGGACGGCGCCGGCGGCTGACCCAACCAACTCAGTGAAGCGTCCCCGCCGGACCACTCAGCGCCAGAAGTTGATACTCCGACACCGCCTTCATGAGTGCTATCGCTTCGAGGCGCAGGCGCTCGACCTCCTCGGCTGGCTTCACGCCGCTCGCTTCGTCATACCGGCGCACTGCCTGCAGGGCCTGCTGCATTAACGGCTCCTCCGCGGCTATCTTCTCGCCGGGATCTTCCATGCTCGTCTCCATTGTCGATCATTCTGATGTGGGCAGTATAAGCAGATTCGCACGCCTTCCCTGGCGTCCTGCCGACCTTCAGCGTCAGTGCGAAAGGACAGTAAACGACCCTTTGCACTCATAACGAATGACAGGCGCAGCCATAAGCCGGCGCCTGGAAGGAATGGTTAGGTTTCTGGCGCACGATCAGGGGCGCTTTACATTCGAAAGCGGCTGACCATGACTTGAAGCTCGTTGCCCAGGCGAGCCAGTTCTACGCTAGAGGCGGCCGTTTCATCACTGGCGCCGGCCGTTTGCTCAGAAATATCGCGTACGTTTAGCACGCTGCGATTGATTTCTTCGGCAACTGCGCTCTGCTGTTCGGCGGCGGTCGCGATCTGCTGGTTCATCAATTGGATGGTCGACACTGTGCGGGTAATACTTGTCAGTGATGCCCCGGCGCGACGTGTCAACTCAACGCTGCTGTCCGTCAGGATGCGGCTATTTTCCATGGCCTCGGACACTTGTTGAGTACCGTTTTGCAGGCCGACAATCAACTCTTCGATTTCTTCAGTAGATTTCTGAGTACGCAGGGACAAGTTGCGGACTTCATCGGCGACCACGGCGAAACCACGACCTGCCTCGCCGGCGCGAGCAGCTTCGATAGCCGCGTTGAGGGCCAATAGATTAGTCTGTTGCGCGACCGATTTGATCACATCGAGCACGCCCCCGATTTTGTCACTTTCATCTTTCAGGTGGTTCATGGCTTCAGTGGAGTTTCCGATTTCGGCAGCCAAACGATCGATCTGAGCAATCGCCTCACAGACCACCTGGTCTCCTTCGCGGGCTTGCTGATCCGCAGCACCAGCAGCTTCTGAGGCTTCCTCGGAATTGCGCGCGACCTCTTGCACGGTTGCGGCCATCTCGTTCATGGCGGTAGCCACCTGATCGGTCTCGACCTTCTGACTGTGGACGCCCACGCTGGTTTGCTCGGTCACCGCCGACAATTCTTCAGCGGCGCTGGCTATCTGAGTGATACTAGCGCCAAGACCGCCAATCAGCTCACGCAAGCTAATGGTCATTTGCTGCATGCTCGCCTGCAGTTTACCCAGCTCATCGCTGCCCCCCACGTCAACATCCTGACTAAGGTCACCGGCGGCAATACGATCAATATCCTTAAGGGCCTGCTGCAACGGTATTACGATTTGCCGGGTGATGGACCAGGCAGCAATAGTGCCTAACAGCAGAGTCAGCGCCGCAACGATTCCGAGCATGGATTTTGCTCGAGACGAGTCTGCATCGCGCTTGGCGATTTGCGAAGACATCAGCTGATCACTTGCCTCAAGCAGGACATCACCCTGCTTTTGCAAGCGCGCAAGTACCTGAGCCGAAATAGCTCTGTCCTTACTCATGCTCTTTTCACTAGCCATATCGCTAAAAGCTTCGCGATAGTCGCGCACGGCAGATCGCTGTTGTTCGACCAGCGCGATATCACCAAGTTCTACCAGCTGATTTCGAGCGATTTCCAAGACTTTATCGAGTTCGTTGAGAACAACGATTACCGATTTCCCACCTGCCCCATCTGGGTGTAGCTCAATAGTCAGCCGATTAATTCGTAGGTCTCTTGTCAGATCACCGACACTAGAAATACTCGCTAATTTATCGCTACGGTCGGTGAGAGCGTTGATCGCTATCCAGCCCGTGATAGCAATCAAAGACGTTAAGCCCAACACTAGGCCAAAGCCCAAGGCAAGTTTTGCGCTGACGCGAACGTTGCGAATCCAGTCAAACATAAATACTCCATGTCTTGAATTATGTCATCGAAGCAGTGCTCATCAGCTTGTCGGCAGAAGTTCATCTAGCCTCAACAATAAATTACCGCCAAATGTTTCGATAAGTGGGCGAGAACCTTCACGGCGTTGCTTTCCAGCACCTCGAGCTTCCTTTGCTTCTAACCGGCAGCCGCTATCGAGAAAACTCCCGAACGTACGCTTGGCACGCCGCCAGCGCGATTAGTCCCTGGTCACCGGCGTCGGTGATTCCGATAATTCGTTGAGCATGCGCTGGGTCAAGTCGGGCGCGCGCTCCTCCATAAACCATGCCGCCGGCTTGGGTATCGGCTGGCACTGAACAGCCACCGGTTGAATCCGCGGCGTCGACAAGGACTGACAGCCGCAGATCAGAAGTGGCAAGGCGATCACGCAGGCGAGCCTGATTGGTTTGAGCATCGCTCAGTTCCTTGTAGTGGGTTTGTTCGCTGGCCGATAGGCGTTGCTCGAGTGCGAGGCGCTTGTCCTGATCGATGCGCGCCCGGGTGGCGGCCGCATTGCTGATGGCGGTCAGATCCTCCTTGTGCAGTCCAGACTGTTCCGCGAGCTGCTTGCCGTAGCGCCAATCCTGCACCTTCCACGTCCCGCCAGCTGTCAGCAGCAACAACGCCAGCACGCCGACCAACGCCAACTTGAGCGCCGCGGCACTCACGGCACATCCCTGAAAAAGATGTGGTGCCCGAGCTTCAGCGTCAGCTTCGCTCCCACAGTCCAGACCGGAGCCTTCGGCATGGTGGTCGCGTAGTAGTGGGTCGCACCACCAGTGGGATCGGACGCTGTACCGGCGATCACCTGGTCGGCAGCTCGCTGCGCCTGGGCGAACTGCCCGGCCGGGATCAGCTTGCTCCCACTGAGATAGGCATAGTTCGGATCGTTCTTGTTCCAGCAGCTGAACTGCCAGGCCTTCAGGCACACGCCGGCATAGCCCTCGCCCCACCAGGACTTGGCCTTGCCGTCGTTCACGCGGTTGCGGATCGTCCAGGCGACGGCGATCTGTCCCGCCAGCCCTTCCCCGCGAGCTTCGCCCCACAGCGTGCGCGCAAGGATGTCCCGGTCTTTTTCTGTGGTAGTCATTACTTATCTCCAGGCGAAAAAAAGCCCGCACTGGGCGGGCTGGATAGCTGAAATTTGTAGTCGATAGAGACCCGATCGGCGGTTGGCGAGCCGGATTGGCGCTGGTAGGATCATTCCCACGTTCTCTCGTATTAAAGGGTGCAGGAGAAAATAGAAACCCCGACGATCGTGAGGCGTCGGGGTTTTGCTTTTTTGTTTCTCGCTGCTAGGCTCTTCCGCAAGCTCTCTGCTCCCCTGTAGAAGCTAGAAGCCCTTGCAATGGCCAACATGCAGGGGCTTCATCTTTTCAGCGCCCAGACGAAGAAAACCCCGAACGTGTCGGGGTCGTGGTGTATTGCTTGGAGCCGCCTACCCTGACGCCGGCCCAGAACAGCCAGGCCCGCCATCGCGCCACACCCTCCGCACGCAACGCTCGGTACAGAACCGCATCAGCCTCCTTGCGATTCACCTGTCCGCCGAAGTACAGCCAGTCATGCACCGTCGCGGCGTAGTTGCCGTATCCGGACACCAGGGCGAACAGTACGAACAGAAACGCGTTGTGTAGCACCTTGATGCTGGCAAAGTCGGTGATGAATCCAGTTGGCACGATGATCGTGCGCTCGTCCTCGTCAGCCAGTACCAGGTCAGCGAGCAGCGTGTAAGAGCGGCGGTCGGTCTGGTCAGTCTTCAGCGTGGTGACAAACCGGCTCATGTGTTTTCTCCAGATGCAAAAAAGCCGCTCTGAGGCGGCTGATATAGGGGTTACTGTAATGTCTAGTGCCGCGGCATTTATGGGCAGCGCATGCCTCTGACTTTGGTGACCAGGGCGCCTGTCATGTCGCGAGCAAGACGCTCCCTTCCACCCATAAAATTCACGACCCGTGTTTCCTGCCATACCTTCTTTGTCTCTTTGTCACGACAAACCGCCGCAACCGTCTCATAGGCCTGATCAAGATTTAGGACCACTTCAACTAACCCAGAGACATTAGGGTTATACATGACCTGCTGACGAGCCTCGAATAATGTCAGGTCGTATGCCTTAGCGTTTGACCCGAGCACACTGGCTACATCTTTGGCGGCCCAGGGAAACTCAGCATTTGAAATGACGATAACGGTCCCTGGCTCATAGATGTTCTGCTCTGATCGTTGGAGATGAACGTTAGAGTCCCTAACCTCTGGCTGAAATGGCTCAGAGCCGCATCCAGCAAGTAAACTGATTAGTCCGAGAAATAAAAATGCACGACGCATAGATCAATCCTTGAGCGCATTAAAGGCCCCCCGATACCTGCGTAGGGGGCGGTCGCGGCAGAATATAGTAAATCGCCACGACAAGCGCGGTCAGGCGGGCCACCCCTCTTCCAGCATCTCGGCCGTGATCGATCCCTCGGCTACCGAACCCAACAACGCATCCTCGCGATCAAAACAGAGCTGGACGTGCTCGCTCACGGCATCGGCCACGGCCAGCACCTGCTCTGCCGTCAAATCCACGAATCCCTGCGATGTCTTCCAACGCAGCACGTAGTCGGCACTTCGATCAGCGCGGAGTGCGGCACCGTTAATCAGCAACTTGCTGCGGTCGTCTGTATCGATGGCCATCCCGCCGAAGGTAGTGCCAGATGTCTCGGCGATCCAGCGGCGGGTAGCAATGCGTTCAGCCCACTCTGCGGCGATAGCAGAATCCCGCGCCGCCTTCTCTGCCGTGGTCATGGCGACCTGCTTGCGGGCAACCTGTACGACCTGGCGCTCAGGCACGACGGTCAACACCTCGGCGCCCCACTTCTTGTTGACGCCCAGATCGCCCTCGATGTTTTCCGCCGGCCACCAGGCGCAGTCTTGCACGCCGTAAGACGGGTCACTCCACGACAGATCGGCGAGGGATTCAGGTAGGAGATAGGGGCTGACGAGGAAGGCGGGGATTGGCGCGCGAGTGGCGATGTTGTTTTGTACTTTGATCATATTGGTAGCCCTACGTCAGTTGCTGGGAACGCACGCCCGGCACCCCAAAGAATACGAACTGCACCAGACCCGGCAGGCCAGTAGCCAGCTCCCCCGCCCCAAAACAGATTGAAGTTAAGGTTCGGTCTTGTCGGGGGGCTGCCGTCTGCATTACCACCAGTGCTACCGCTAGTGACGGGTGGCGGTGCTGGGCTGTTGCGTATAATTGAGCCATATAGCCACGACCCACCGCCTGCCCCACCACCGTTGTAGTTGTTATAAGATCCACCGCTGCCGCCATCCAGCGAGGTAAGTCCGACCCACGTGGACGTATCACCTCCTTTCCCGCCTTGACTGGTATAGCCACCGGCACCCCCACCCCCACCCCCTTGGGTTGAGGCATTAGCCCCTCCGACATTACCGTTTGGAGTAGGGGCGATGTTCGCATTGTTGAGGATATTACCGCCCGGAGCGTTTACATACGCGGTGACCCCGCCATCTGGAGATATGAAACTATCCCCTCCCTTGGTCACTACGCCGGGAGCACCATTCACGCCAGCCACGCCGACTACTACTCTAATTACCTGACCCGGGCTGACAGGGAGGTTGTTTGCCCAGCCTAAGCTACCACCGCCACCAGTGTAGTAAGGGTTCGTATTGTACATTCCCCCTCCCCCGCCTATACAGACCGCACAGATCGAGGTTACCCCGATAGGCACCGTAAAGTCATAGATGCCGGGCACTGTCCACGAGGCTTCCCCTCGAATGATTGCGGCGGCGACTGGTGTTCTTTCCGGCAGGCCGGGCAATGCAAGCTCGCCGGTCGGCAGGTCATGCAAATCGTACATACTGGCCATTAAAAATCTGCCCCCTCGCCCACAAATACGACGCCCGACGGCAGCGCAACTTGAGTGCCTACCCAGAGCTTGTCGCCTGCCGCTAGCCGGATCGGGTTCGTCGGGGTGATTTTCGAGAAAGCGGTTTGAACAATCTCCGTCGCTGCGCTCAGCGTGTAGGCCGCCATCAGCGCCGAATCTTTCAGCGCGAACTTGCTGTGCGGCGTCGGCGCTTCGTCTGCCTTGGTGATGAAAAGCACCAACGAGTTCGCCGCGACATTAGCTCGCGGCATTGCTGTCAACTTGGTGAGCAGACTGCCTTTAGTGCCCGCCAACATCAGCTCGACAACGTTGGTCGGCGTATCGGTCGCGATATTGCCAATGGCCGCTGTGGCCACTGCTTTAACAAGGCGCGGAGTTTGCGCAAACGCTGGAACGGCTGTCATGACCATGGTTCAAATCCTTAACTGAATGCGAGCACGGCTGCATAAACCGTGGCGAGATTGCCGGATACACCGCCAGCGCCTTCAGCAGCAGCGGCGGAAGCTGCTGCGTTCACTGCGGATGCCTGGGCGTCATTCTTTGCTGCCACAGCCGTGGCCGAAGCCTCAATGGCTTCGCTGGCATCGACGGCGGTGTCGTTGATGAAGGCAATCGCCGCATTAATCTGCGGAACCATCGCCGCCTGAGCAGTGAGCGATGCCCCTGCCTTGGCGTCGAATACGTCTTCGGCATCGGTCGGCAATGCCGGTGGTGGTAAAAGATCAATCGGTGGTGGCAGTGCCATTACATGAGGCTCCTTACTTTGAGTGTGTATTGCCCACGGTTGTACGTCGGAAGACCTGTTTCGAAGTCGTCGAATATCCCAACGATGATTGTGTAATCAAGCTCACTTGCGCCGACATACAGAGAGGGAACATCTTCAACGAAGTCTAAGGTCCGCTGTGTGCTGGATATCTGATCGCCGCTAAGCTCAACTTTGAAGTCTATTGACCTGCGCCTGCCACGCTTGGTGATAGTCATGCTTCCATCAAAGTCTTCCTTGCTGGTCGTATACTTCTTTCGACCCAGGGACGTGTCATATACAGCAGTGCCGATTGTTTTGGCCCATCCAATAACCATCATGCCCACTTTGGCTGTGCCGCCCGGAGCGCTGACAATCACACGTACGTCGGCGTTATTGAACGGAGGCAGGTCGAACTCGGCCAAGTTGTCCCTGGTTACGAACTGACCAAAATAGTATTGATACCAACTGCCCCCGGACTTGCGCGACATTGTGAACGTCTTGTCGTATACCGGGTCAGTTATCCCCGGCACCGTCATGATGATCCGCACCGACGAGGCATAAACGCCGACCAACCCGATAGCGTTGATGCGCTGGCCTGGCCGAATCGTCAAATCGATACTTCCCGGATTTGACGTGAACGTGCCAATTTTCCAGGTATTGCCGATGTTCTTATTGAACATCCGGTATTTGTTGACCCAGCCGAGGTTCTGCCAGGCAGCGGGCGTCACCGCGTCAGTTACGGGATGGCGATTGGTATTCGCTACAAGTGCCTGATAGTTGATGCGATCAATGGTGACGAGCGCTCCAATCGCATAAGGAGCCCCCGAGTTGTATGCCGCATAGTCCATATCCGGCAACGCATTAACAATCATCTTCGCCGGGGTTATTTCTATCCCCGGCACCACTTTCATCTCACTCATGCTTAGGCCGCCGTAGTTTGAACTGTGCCAACGATCTGAACCCCCGATTCCGTCATCTGACCGGTGCTATCTGCGGTCGCCTTGATGTACCTGCCGATGTAGGTAAAGTTGCTCTGCATCTCTTCACGCAACTGACGCAGCTCAGCCACGGTTGCGCCTTGGTCGCCGCTCCCGTTGCGCATCGTCCCTGCCTGGTTCGCGTTGAAGATCCGGCTCGGGCCGGTGACTTCCAGTTGCGGGCCGGTTTCCCCGACACCACCGCCGCTGGCAAATGCCGGCAACTGCAGAGAGTTCATCTGATCAAGCAGCCCGGTCCCGTAAGTGCTCACCGCAGCAGCGCGCATCACGTACTCACCCGCCGAAAGCCGGGCAAGAATGCTGTCGCTAGTTCCTGTTCCCGGGCCCGAAATCAGCCCGCCAGTGGCGTAGGCAGGAAGCTGGCCATTTCCGATAGCTGCATCCCTGATCGCCGCAGCAATCTGGTCGTACGGGATGGCCCCGCTGTCCAGCGCCGCTTGCCAGAACGCCTTACCGCCGGCGTCCGCCTCACGCCCGAGCACCGACTGATAGATCGAGTCGATGACCGAACCGTTGTTCTGTGAGGTGTTCGCGGCGGCGCTGCCGGGGCCGCTGCGCGGTAGCGAGGCCAACGCGGCCACCACGGCCGCATTCATCGCCGCGACCGCGGCGGCCACGGTCATGATCGAGGTGTCGACGCCATTCAACGCGTCAAGCTGGGCCTGAGCGAAGGTCAGTTCCGATTCAAACTGGTTGGTGAGGAGTTGGTAGTTGTCCTCCGCCAGCTTGATCTGCTGCTCCAGCCCTTCCAGAGCCTTCTCCGCCGTGGTGAGCTGACGGCCGTTAAGGACATTCAGCTCGGCCACGACGTTGGCCGTGCGACCCTGGTCCCGGCTGAAGTCTTCCAGCGACCCGTACAGATCGCTGTTGTTGCTGCCGACCGTGTCGAGCGCATCCTCAAGCCCGCTGAAGCCGGCCAGCGAACCGCCCGCCTTCGCTGTTGCCAGCGCACTTTGCAGTGTCGCCACAGCCTGAGCCCGCAGCGTCTTGACTGCCTCGTCTGAGTCGCCACGCAACGCCTTGAGCGCCGCGCTCAGGTCACCCCCGACGGAAGTCAGATCGCTGACGTTCTTCGAGGCCGTGCTGGTCATCTCGGTCAGCGCGGTGTTCGTCGCTGCGTAAGCGATCGATGCCGATTTCTGCTGAGCCGTGATCGAGCGCTGCAGAGTTCCCATCGCCGCCGTGGCGCCGGCGATTGCATTTGTTTTCAGCGTCTCGGCCCGCTGCGCGACGATCGAGAAAGCATCGCTTGCATCGCCGGCCGAGCCTTTCAGGAAGTCGAAAAGTTTCTTGCCCGACTCGCCTGCCTGGCCAGCGGCGTAGACCATCGCCTTGTACTGTTCTTTGGTCGCCGGCAGCACGACGCCCATCGCGGCAAACTGCGCAGTAATGGCGATCAACTTGTCGTTGGCCTTCTCGGCATCCGTGGTGAACAGGCTGTAATAATTGGCGTTTATTTCTGCCTGCTTCTCAGCAACCAATGCCTGAGCTTCGGCTGCCGCCTTTGCACGCTGTTCAAGGATGCCGTATGCGACGGCGGCGTTCTGCGCGTACATGGTCATTGCGTTGAATACTGACTGGCCGTATGCGTCGGTCATGTCGAGTTGCTCGAGCATGTCCTTGTAGGCTTCGCGGGTGCCAGGCAGGACCAGATCCAGATCGGAAAACTGTTTGGTAACCGACGCCAGGGTGTCGTCGGCTTTCTTTGTGTCATCCGTGAAGTTGTCGTAGTAGCTTGAGATGTTTGCCTGCAGCGATCCCATGCCGCCCGACAGCGCTACAAGGCTCTCAACGGCACGACCACCAGCCACGGTGAAGCCGACCATCTTCACGCCGATCGCGTCGAAGCTTGCGTTCACCGTGTACAGGTTGTTAGCGAAGGTGGCTAGACCATCGAAGGTGAAACCGTCGAGACCGGCGCCCGTGGCCTTGTTTAGCGCAGCCACCGCGGAATCGCCGAGCGCGGCGAACCAATCGTTCATCGCGGTCTGGATGTACTCGTCCGACTTGCCCTTTGTGTTGATTTTCTTCTTTGCGATATCGAGGCCGTCGAGCGAATTCTTATTCACTACTACGCCCAGCCGCGAAACGAGACCGATGGAGTCAAGGATCGTTTTGTTGTACGCGCCGCCAAGACTGTCTGCGGCAGCTCCCACCAGGGGGTCATAATCAGTGCGCTTCTTGCTGCTGGAGAACAGGCCTCCTTTTTTCTTTTGGTCGGCGTACCGCTGAGCCTTGAATACCCCGTCTTCTACCTCGAGCGCGACGCCAGTGTTTTTGGTTTCCCATGCGCCGCCGAACAGTTTCTCGCCAACGTACTTGGTTACGGCTTGATGCAGAGTCGATCCGCTGAGGATGGCGGCCCATTTACCACCGACAATTTTTCCCAGTGCATCGTCTTGCACTTCGAAGAGCTTGGACATACCCGCGCCCGGCGCCATCGCGACTTTTCCGAGCGCCGTCTTGCCCCCGCTGTCCATGATCTCTCCGGCATCCGGACGCACCCCGTTGTCGTACAATTTTCCGGATTGATACATTCCCGCGACGACTGCGAGTGGCCACATGGCGGCCATCGAAGACATTGCAGCAGCGAACTGCCCGCCGAGCGAGGCCGCAGTAGCAGCAGCGCTCGCCTCTGCTGCGGCATAGGTGGCGGCGGTAGTTGTGGCTACACCAGTGGAGAACTGAGCGCCAAGAGCAGCGGCGCCCTCGGTTACAGCGCCGGAAAGAACCGACGTGGTAATCCCCTCAGCGCCGAGCGTTGCCACCGTCTGCGCGACGGTAGTCCCGGTGATGGTCTGCACCAAGGAGTTGAAGCCGCCTTTCACTACTCCAGTCAGATTCGTCAGCTGGCCGCCATAGTAATTGACGCCAGCCGAAGCCGCGCCGCCTGCGCCACCGCTAGCCCAGCCAGCAGCCATCTCCGCACCCACACCAGTGACCGCGTTCCAAGCTGAAACCAGATCTTTGCCGACGGCGGCCAGGCCAGAAAACAGCGAACCGCTACCCGATGAGCCCGAAGATCCGCCGGCGCCACCCAGCAACTTGCCCCACACCGCGGACAAACCCTGGCCGTTATCGGTACCGGTCAGCCAGTTGCTGATCGAGGCGAGCAACGGCTTTGTGGTGAGCATGTGAGCGATCTCGCCAAAGGCCTGTTTCGCACCCTTGACCAGCCGGTCCCATAAGCTGTCGCCGCCCGCTCCGATATTTGCCCAGGCATCAGCGAATACACCATCAACACGGTCTACTGCACCTTCGGTCATTTGCCCCCACAGGGTGGCCTTGGAGCGATTGACCTCGTATTCGTTGCCGAGCTTCGAGAGTGCATCTTGATACAGGCTGGCGCTCTCAGGATAGCGACCCATGGCGGCGTTAAGGGCGTCCTGCTCGGCGGTGTAATCCTTCAGTAGCTTGATCTGAGGGTTCAGGCGATCAACGATGCCTTCGACCTGGCCCGCCTGCTCCAGCGCCTTATTGGCCGCCAGTTGAGCCTTTGTAGTGGCCAGCAGCTGGTCATACTCCTTGCTGCCGTACTCGATGTTCTTCCCGGCAAGCGCGACCGTCATCGACTTCTGGATGTTGAAGGCTTCGAGGGCAGCAGTGCCCTGAAGTGTGGCAGTGGCCTGTGCCAAGGTCTGCGTGATCTCAACTTTCAGCTCGGAGATGCTCTTCGAAACATCGCGGCGATCCTCTGCGTCTTGCAGTTTGTTTACAGCTTCCTTCACCTTGTCATAGGAGTCAGCGCCGGTTTTTAGTAGTTCCTCCTGGATCTTTTGCTGGATCGTGATCGCGCGAATGTTGTCCGCGCCAGACAGATAGGCATCGGCCATTTCGTTGGCCGATTTGGTCGAGATTCCAGACTTGGCCAGCAGGTCGTCCAGGGCCTTCGCCTGGTTCTTCAGTGCGGTTGCAGCAGCGTTCGCCGACTTGTCCACACGCTTGTTCGCTTCAGTTGTCGCGTCAAGCTGAGCGATTGCAGCATCCGCGCGCTGATTGGGGGTAGCCGTCGGTACAGCCGGAACAATAGGTGCGGTACCGCCGTTAGTGAGCAAGCCGTAGCCAGACAGCGATGACTGCGGTGCAGAAGCGCCCATGGCAACGCGGGTTGCCGACACAACAGCGAAATTGGCGGCCTGTTCAATTGCGGTGATCTGGCGACGAGCGCTGTTTTCTGCAGCGGTGGCGGTGTCTGCGTACGCCTTGCTTTGCGTTGCGGCCGCTTGAGTTACTGCGTCCTCGGCAGTGTAGAGCGCCACCAACTGCAATTTGAGACTGGCCTGCTGGACCTTGTCGCCTTCCTTGATCGCTTCCTGATACTTTTTCAGGGCGTCAGTTTGATCGGCGATGAGCTTTGCTTGCGCTGCCTGGGCCGGTGTTGCACCCATTTTAGCAGCCGTATAGGCAGCCTCGGCAGCAGCATTCGCACCAAGCAGGTCGCGGGTTTTAGTCAGCTGCTCGATGTACTTGTCCCACGAGGCTTTTACGGCGTCCGTCTGGCCTGAGTCTTTTTGAGCAACTTTCAGTTTTTCGGTGCTGGAAGTCACAGCAACGGTTACGCCGCTTACTTGCCCGAGCAGCTTCCCGAATTTGTCGGCTTTGACACCATTGATTTCGTACGCCGCAGCCGTCTGCTCCAGCATGGAAGTGTAAGCAGGCAGAATCGCTTTGTTCTCTTTGACCCACTCGGTGACGCTATTAAGAGATCTGGAGCCGGTGCGAACCTCCTCCATAAGCTTGTCGAATGCTTCCCCACTTTCGATACCGGCCATGCCTAGCTGCTGAAAAGCTTGCTTGCCGCGCATCGAGTACTCGTTGAGCGCCGCGCCGACCTCGTCTAAGGCATCCGTTTGTTTTTCAGTCCAAGTCGAGATCTGAAGGGTTCGCTGTGCCTCGCCGAGTTCTTGGAATTTGGCAATCGAATCATCAACGGTCAGGTTCTGATCGATCAGCGCGGACGTGGCGGTTTTGGCGCTACTGCCTAAGTCGATGAAAGAAGCGGCAACAAGCCCGGTCATGGCGATAAGGCCGACTGGACCACTTAACAGAGCGAGCAAGCCCCCACTAGCGGCTGAAAGGACGGTTGTCGCTCTTGCGCCAACCGTAGCAGCGGCGGCTGCTCGGTCAGACGTAACGATGGCAGCATTGGTAGTTGCGGTTGTTTCAGCCAGAACTCCTCTGGCGGCGGTCTGGGCTCCAAGGGCGGCAGTTATCTCGGCGGAAGTCGCCACGGTCGTAGCGGCCAGCGACACTTCGGCGGCCTGGACCAGCCTGATAGCCCCAGCTTCAGCGGTTCTAAGTTCCGCTATCCGAGCAATGGACAGGGTTCGGCCTTGGTCAGTGATTTGAGCTTTGAGCCGCTGCCCCTCAAGTTCGCGCTCCGCCGTCAGAGTCGCCTGAACGAGCTTAAGATTCCCCAGTTCGGAAGCTTGTCGCACCCGATCAGAAGCAACCTTCCCTTCAGCGGCAGCGAGCTCCAGCCCAGCGCGCTCGACCAATCCCTTAGCTTCTAGTTGACGGGTCTGCGCAGTGAGCAGCGATTGCCTGGCTAGGGCCGCTTCCGCCGCCAGAGCCTCAAGACTTGCCTTGGTCGAAAGCGCTAATGCGCCCGCTTGCTGAACAGATGCGAGGGTGGCCTGCGCAAACGATACAGCCATCCTCCCCGTACCAAGCGCTAGTGCTGCAGCCCCCACGTACGCAACATTCTCTAAGGCGCTGCCCATGCTCTTGATGGTTTCAGCGAAGGCATCGCCATCGGCAGTGATTGCGTCCATTGCCCTGGAGGCGGATGTAAACGCCGCAGAAATCCGGGCGCTCATGCCTCCGACCTTGTCGCCCTCCCCGACCATCTTGGTAATTGATGTTTGAACGCGAGTCAGCCCGACCCCGATCGTGTCCTGCATCCTGCCGAACAACGAATCCACAGCACCTTGTTGCGCCTGCAATGCCTTCACGACCGATTCGGCCGTGAGATTTCCTTCGGCACCGAGAGCGCGAAGCGCGCCCACGGATACGCCCATACCTTTGGCGATGGCCTGGCTAAGCGCCGGAGCTTGCTCCATCACGGAATTGAGCTCTTCGCCGCGAAGGGTGCCAGACGCAAACGCCTGGCCAAGCTGGACCAGTGCGGCCTCAGACGAAGCGGCCGAGGCGCCGCTGATAACCATCGTCTTGCTGATGGTTTCGACGATGCCCGCGACACCTTTACCGCTCAGTTTCAAAGCATCTTGATTCTGCGCAATACGCTGATAAAGCTCCGCCGTGGCGCCAAGAGGCTGACCGGCTTTTTGAGCAATACTGAACACCGAGTTTTGGGCAGCGGTGAACTCGGCGCTGTTTGAAGTCACCAGCTTTAGCCGGTTGGCAATTTGCGTGTATGCCTCGGCCTGGCTGACCAAGGCGCCGATCCCAGCGCCACCAATCCCAAGGGAAAGAGCGTCCTTTAGCAGGCTTCCCGCTCGTTGAGCGCTGAGCCCCACTCGATCAAAAGCTGAATCAACCTGAGCCAACTGGCGGTCGATACGTCCAGAAACCTGAGTAACAGACGAGTCTGCACGCGCCAGTTCTTGGCGCATCTGCGCTGTAGTGGCTTCGAGGCGGATCAGCATCCCCTGGACTTCTTGACCTGCCATGTGATTCTCCAGGCGAAAAAAAACCGGCGCTGTGGCCGGTTTGGGAGCGTAAAAAAACCCGCACGTGGCGGGTTCATTTCAGATTATTGGTTTTCGTATCAGCTTTGGATCTTTTCCACACTTGGGGCACCAAAGCGTGTACTTGGGAATAGATTCCACGCAGTGAGAGCATGTGATCATTCGTGGGGAGTATGGCGCCGGAGCTTTGGCTAGCTCTTTTTCCGAACAGGTTGAAAGTTTTTCTGGCTGATCATTGGCAGAAGCACCGCTCACCTCTCTCGCCAGCCCCTCCTTTTTGGCTTGCTCCACGTACTTCCTGTTGAACTCTTTGTTCGAGACAGCCAAGGCGTCCGCGGGTGTTTTTTTCGGAAAGAACACCGCTCTCACCGCGAGAAATACGATGGACAAAAGCAGAGCGCCAGCCCCAAGACTGGCAACAATCAGGACCCATGCGCCATAAACTGCGGCTGCCGCCACTAACAGCCCAAGCACCCAAGGCACTAGGATCGTAATGATTACGACCAACAAAATAATAATGAGCACCGGAATCCCTCCCAAAACGGCAGCGTATCAAAATGCCATATCATGCGCGTCACGAATCCTTACGCGAGCGCATCTGATCCTTGATCCGCTGTCGTTTCTCTTCTGGGGTTTCATCCGCCGGCGGCCCAGTCGGTTTAGGCGGCTGGCCGTTGGGGTTGGTGGCCCGCAGAAATTCGACACGAGCCTCCCACGCCATGATGATCTGCGGCACCGGCGTCTCCCAGGCATCCCGGGGCGACCAATAGAGGCTGCCGGTGGCTATGCAGAACAGCTCATCCACATAGCTACCGTTGCCGGGACGGCTTACTTTTTTCCTTTTACCGCGCCCGCTTCAGCCGCCTTTTCCAGCTCTTCCTCGGTCTTGGCCGCCGGATTCAGCAGCGCCACGACGTAGGTAATCAGCGGCACGGTCACTTCACCAACGCCCTGCTCGTAGATGGCTTCTTCGAGCGCATCGCCCTCTTTGGGCTTCAAGGTCAGGTTGGCGCCAGCGATGATCACCTTCGCGGCCGCGGTCAGGCTGAACTTCTGCAGTTCGGCCAAGGCCGGGCTGATGCCGCCAAAAAAGCGCTCGATGCTGCGCACCGCCTTCAGGTTGAAATTCAGGGTGTAGATCTCGCTGCCAATTTCAACATCAACGGTGCCGTGGTCAGTCTTGGACATGGTTCTGTATTCCTTGAAGAAAAAGTGTGGGATCAGGCGCAACGAGACGCTGCGCCTGTTGAAGCGAAAGCCTTACGGAGTGACTGGCGCCAGCTCTTCGTAAATGGCGGAGTTGATCGCCAGATTGACCGACGCCTTGCGGATCGATTCAGCGGTGCCGATCTGCTTGCGGAAGCTCAACACCTGGACCAGGTAGAAGTCCGACGAGCCGTCGCCGTAATCCATCTGGACGGCGAAGTTCGAGTCGCTACGCACCGCCGCTTTCACGGCCGCCTGGCCCGCATCGCTCGGGTCTTCACCCAGGGTGACGCTCTGGCTGCCCGCATCGAAGGTGCCTTTGACTTTGCGCTTGCGGCGGTTGGCCAGCGCGGTGAAATCGGCAGTGCTCGCCTCGTCGCCAATCTCGCCAGCGTCTTCAACTTCGCCGACCTCGACGTAGGTGAGCGCCTTCAAGGCCAGGATGGCAGCGGCAATACCAGCCGCATCCTCGCCATAACTGACGTTATGTGCCGGGCCGATCAGAAGCGTGACGCCGGCGGATGTTTTGATAGTCATGGTTGCCCTCCAGGGCGCGGGTGGTTTTCAAGCAATAAAAAACCCGCTCAATGGCGGGTGCTGGTGGTGCGCGGCGGAATCAGTGTTGGGTGATGATTCGAAGCGTGACGCTGCCCATGTAGGTGACACCGTCCGGCTCGCGGTGGGTGCCGGCGCGCAGGACGCGAACCGATACAGCCGTGCCAGTGCTCAGTGGGAGCGGAACCTCGTCCAGGGCGGCAGCGATCTCGCCGTTGATGCGCTTCACTTCGGCCTGGCCTTTGTAACTGGACCAGACGCTCAGATAGAACAGGCGGTTTTCGCGCTTCTTGCCGGACACCGGAGTGGTGTTATCAACCGCTTCATAATCCAGCGTGACGTACGGATACATGGTGCCTGCGGGCACCGCATCGAACACCGGGACCGTCAGGCTCGCTGACA